>NC_016943.1:1218835-2437670 GCF_000284015.1 Blastococcus saxobsidens DD2 | reverse complement strand
TACCTGCGCGACGCCGTGCGCGGAACTGCCTGGGTCACCCACATCGACCTGGTGGCCGAGCCCGAGGATCCCAAGGACCTGTTCGGCATGATCACCGCGCTGTCACCGATCGGGGTGTGAGGTAGGGGTCCAGCGTGCCGCCTGACCCACCGTGGCCAGGAAGGACCCGATCCGGCGGGCCATGGACTCGATGACCTCTGCGGCGAAGTGGGTCGGGTCCCAGGCGGCATGGAGGACGATCTGCAGCGGCTCGCCGGACGCGCCGGGAGGAGCGATCCGCAGGCTCCGAGCTCCGAACCGGGGCAGGTCCGTGGTGACACCGACCCCGCGCCCGGCTGCCGCATGGGCTTGGATGACGCGGCCCACCGCGCACTCCGTCACCTCGCCGAAGGCCAGGCCGGCCCGCGCCACTGCGAGGTCGAGTTCGACGCGGGACACGTTGTCCTGCGGTAGCAGGAACAGGCGTTCTTCGACGAGTTCGGCAAGTTCCACCGTCCCGGACCGCTGCGCCCAGGGATGGTCCGGCGCGACATGGGCACGCAGCGGCACTGCGCCGATGCGGAGATGCGCGAGCGAGCCGGTCACCGACGCCGGTGAGATCGCGAGGTCGGCTCCCGTCTCGAGAGCGGCATAGGCGCGCGTCGTGGACACCTCGCGCACCAGCACCAGGGGTTCCTTCCGGCCGAGGGTGCCGAGGAAGGGCGCCAGCAGCTCGGTGATGGTCGCCGCGGGTGCCGCGACCAGGAGCCGGTCGAGCACACCCTCGGCCAGATGCCGTGCGGCGGCCCGCGTGCGGTCGGCGTGAGCCATGAGCTCTCGGGCGACGGGGACGAACTCCCGCCCGGCGGGGGTGAGCGCCAGCCGTCCGCGCGCCCGGTCGAAGAGCCGGATGCCCAGGTCCCGTTCGAACTGGAGCAGCTGACGGCTGAGCGCTGGCTGCGCGATCCGGATCTGCTCCGCGGCGGCGGTCACCGTGCCGGCGTCGACGACGGCGAGGAAGTGCTCGACACGACGAAGGTCCACGTGACAATCCTATGCCGCATTGGCATGGAGGCGACGCCGAAACAGCATTGGACTGTCTGACGTGTTCGCCATCACTCTTCCTCAACGCAGTCGAGCGGGGCGCCGGCCCCGGTAGGACAGGTGGCATCGTGGTTCAGCCGACAGAGACGAAGGCCCGGCCCGACCGGGCGGAGTCGACCGAGACCGCTCCCATGGTCTCCTTTCGCAACGTCTGGAAGTCCTTCGGGGCCATCGAGGTCCTGCGCGGCATCGACCTCACCATCGAGCGCGGCCAGGTGGTCTGCGTGATCGGCGCATCGGGCTCCGGCAAGTCGACGATGCTCCGCTGCGTCAACGGTCTCGAGGAGACCACCGACGGCGTCATCGAGGTGGGCGGCGAGCTGATCGGCGTCCGGCTGCGCGACGGCCGCCGCTACGAGCTGTCTCCGCGCGAGGCCGCCGCTCAGCGCCGGCACATCGGCATGGTCTTCCAGCAGTTCAACCTGTTCCCCAACCGGACGGCGCTGGAGAACGTCATGGAAGGGCCCGTCGTCGTCGCCGGCGTTCCGCGCGCGCGAGCCCGGCGTCGTGCCGAGGAACTGCTGGCCCGGGTCGGCCTCTCCGACCGCGCCGGCATGTACCCGCGCCAGCTCTCCGGCGGGCAGCAGCAGCGCGTCGCCATCGCCCGCGCCCTGGCGATGGACCCGCAGTTGATGCTCTTCGACGAGCCCACCAGCGCGCTGGACCCCGAGCTCGTCGGCGAGGTGCTCGGCGTCATGAAGCAACTGGCCGAGGCCGGTATGACCATGATCGTGGTCACCCACGAGATGACCTTCGCCCGTGAGGTCGCCGACCGCGTCGCCTTCGTCGACGCCGGCCGCATCGTCGAGTACGGCACGCCCGCCGAGGTCTTCGGGCATCCCACGCACCCCCGCACGCGTGAGTTCCTGGCGCGCGTCCAGTGAGCGCCCGCACCGTTGCCGAGACCCTCCCGTCACCCGGAGCCGCCGTGAGCACCGCCGTCCCCACCGCGACCGCACCCGCCGGCACGGAGCCCACACCCCCGAATCTGGCACTGGTCCGGCGCAAGCACCCGTGGCGGTTGGTCAGCTACGGGCTGCTGGCGGTCATCCTGGCGATGCTGGCCAGCAGCGTCGTCACCAACGAACGCTGGCGCTGGGATGTCGTCGGCGAGTACCTATTCGACGAGATGGTGCTGAGCGGTCTGGTGACGACCATCGTGCTCACGGTCGGTGCCGTCGGCGTGGGCCTGGTCCTCGGCTCTCTCATCGCCGGGATGCGGCTGTCCTCGAGCCGGGTGCTGTCAACGATCGCCGGCTGGTACATCTGGTTCTTCCGTGGCGTGCCGGTCATCGTGCAGGTGATCTTCTGGGTGTACCTCGCCCAGCTCTACCCGGTCATCTCCCTGGGGATTCCGTTCGGTCCCGAGTTCCTCTTCTTCGACACCAACCTGCTGGTCGCGCCCGTCGTGGGCGCAATCATCGGACTGAGCTTCAACGAGTCGGCCTACCTCGCGGAGGTGCTCCGCGGTGGTATCGCTGCAATTCCACCCGGCCAGCTGGAGGCGGCCCGCGCGGTAGGCATGACCCCCGGCCAGATCCGTCGCCGGGTGCTCGCCCCACAGATTCTGCCGGTGGTCATCCCGCCGTTCTTCAACAATGTCATCGCCATGACCAAGACCACGGCCGTGGTCATCCTCGCGTCGGTCACCGACCTGTTCTCCGCTGTCATGGAGATCGGTGCCCGCAACCTGCAGCAGACGCCGCTGCTGCTCGTCGCGACCTTCTGGTACCTCGTGCTGACCGCAGCACTGACCCTGTTGCAGATGGGCATCGAGCGGCTGGTCGCCCGCTCGGCGACCCGCCGCTGACCTCTTCCAGCTCCACGCACCCCTCCCCCCTGCTCCGCTCCCGAGGAGTTCTGCCATGCGCACGTCCCGTACCTTCCTGACCCGTCTCCTGCCGCTCACCCTGGCGGCGGGCCTGGTCGCCGCCTGCGGCGCCCAGGTCGAGGATCCCGAGTCCGCGGCAGCCGCGGCGAACACCTCCGCTGCCTGCGACGACCCGGACATCTCCGGCGACCCGTTCGCCGCACCCGAGCTGCTCTCCCTGCAGGCCGACGAGGCGCTCGCCGACCAGGTGCCGGCCGAGTTCCGGGACGAGCCACTGGTCGTCGGCGTCGCCCCGGACCTGCCGCCGATCAACTTCGGAAAGGACGGCGAGCAGCGCGGCTACGAGGCCGACCTGCTGCGCGCTGCCGGTCAGCTGGCCGGTGTCGAGGTCGTCTTCCAGCAGAGCCAGAACGCACTGCAGGAGTACGGCGCCGGGCAGGTCGACGGCATCGCCGGCGCGTTCACCGACACCCTGGAGCGTCAGGAGCTCGGTGACTTCATCGACTACAGCACCGGCTCGCGTGCCGCGTTGACCCAGAAGTGCAACCCGGAGGGCATCGAGAGCACCGAGGACCTCTGCGGCCTCGAGGTCGTCGCCGCCGTCGGCACCGTGCAGCTCGCTCAGCTGACCGATGTGGAGACCCCGGGTTCGCTGCTCACCCTGTGCGAGGAGGCCGGCCTTCCGGCGCCGATCCCGGTGCAGGCGGACACCAGCGTCTCGGCGATCACGTCCCTGACCGCAGGCCGCGCCGACGCCCTGGTCACCGGTGAGCCGATCGCGATCAACGCCGTCAAGCAGTCGGAAGGAGAGCTCACGATCGCCTACGTCGAGGAGCTCCCGGTTCCGGTCGGCGTGATGCTGAACAAGGACCTCTCCGGGCTCACCGAGGTCCTCGCCCAGGCGTACCAGCAGCTGGTCGACGACGGCACGTACGCCGACATCATGAACAGCTACGGCATCGAGTACGGCCTGCTCGACACGATCACCATCAACGGCGCGACGAGCTGACCGTGACCCACACCCCGCCGGCGGACGGCGCCACCCCGACCGTGAGCGCCGTCGTCCGCGACACGATCGACGGCGCCGCCGCCGGCCTGGTGCGACTCAGCCACCAGGTGCACGCCGCCGCAGAGCTCGGGTTCGCCGAGCACCGCTCGGTGGGGCACGTCCGCGACCTGCTCGCCGCCTCCGGCCTGGATGTGGAGGTCGGCTGCCACGGGCAACCCACCGCCTTCCGGGCGATGGCCGGGTCCGGGATGCCCCGGGTGGCGATCCTGGCCGAGTACGACGCACTTCCCGGTATCGGTCACGGGTGCGGGCACAACGTCATCTGCGCCACGGCTGTCGGCGCGTTCCTCGGGCTCGCGCCGCACATCAAGGGGCTCGGCGGCTCCGTCGTCCTGCTCGGCACCCCGGCCGAGGAGAACGGCTCGGGCAAGGAGCTCATGGCCCGAGCCGGGGCGTTCGACGACGTCGACGCGGTGTTGATGCTGCACCCGTTCGCCGGCCCCGACATCGCGGACTTCACCGCACTCGGCTGCCGGGCGGTCGAGGTGACCTACCGGGGGGTGCCTGCGCACGCCTCCGCCACGCCGCACATGGGGCGTAACGCACTGGACGCAGTCGTGGCCGCATACCAGGGGCTGGCCGCGCTGCGCCAGCACATGCCGCAGACCGATCGGGTGCACGCGATCATCACCGAGGGCGGCACTGCGGTGAACGTGGTGCCGGCCCTCGCCCGTGCCACGGTGATGCTGCGATCGGCCACCGTCGAGGGGCTGCTCGAGCTGACCCATCGGGTGCAGGCGATCCTCGACGGCGCCGCCCAGGTCACCGGCACGGTGCTCGAGGCCGCGTGGGATCCGGTGCCGCCCTACCTGCCGGTGCGCACCAACACGACCCTCGCCGGGCGCTACGCCGCCCACGTCACCGCCCGGGGCCGCACAGTCGTGCACCCCGACGGCCTGCCCAGCGGCGGCGGCGGCTCGACCGACCTCGGCAACATCAGCCTCCGGGTGCCCGCGATCCACCCCATGCTGGGCATCGCACCGGCCGAGGCCGGCATGCACACGGCAGCGTTCGCCGAGCACGCCGCCGCTTCCCCGGCCGATCGGGCCGTGGTCGACGGTGCGATCGGCCTGGCGCTCACCGCCGTCGACTACCTGTCCGACCCCGTCCTGCGCGCCGCCGTGGCGGCCGAGTTCGCCGCCGCCGGCGGCCCGGTGGACGTCGCCGCGCTGCTGGACACCGTTGCCACACCCGCTCCCTCGCCGGCCTGACCCGGCACGACCCCGAGGACTCCGCTTCCGTGCTGCTCGACGCGCTCTACGTCAACGGCCGTTTCACCACGCTGGACCCGCAGCGGCCCACCGCCACCGCCATCGGCGTGGTCGGCGGGGTCATCGTCGGCCTCGACGAGGAGTTGGACGGCTGTCAGGCCGAGCTGACCGTCGACCTCGCCGGCGCGCCGGTCGTCCCCGGGCTGCACGACGCCCACCAGCACCTGTCCGCGCGCGGCCAGGAGTTGCAGATGTGCGACGTGTCGCCGGCGGCGGTGCGCACCCTGGACGACGTCTACGCCGCCGTCGGACGGCACGCCGCCACGCTCGCTCGGGACGCCTGGGTGCTCGCCACCGGCCTGGACGTCGGCAAGCTCGACGACGCCCCCACGCGGGAAGGCCTGGACGCGGTATCCGGCGGGCGGCCGGTCTGGGTGCTGCACGCCTCCCACCACGCCGGCATCGCGAGCACCGGGGCGATCCGCCGGATCGGTTTCGCCGATCCTCGGCAGCTCAGCGACGTCGATGGCGGCTGGATCGAGCGCCGTCCGGACGGCGACCCCACCGGGCTGATCACCGAGCGAGCGATGACGCTGATCTTCGAGCACGTCCGGCCGCAGCCGTTCGAGGAGTTCGTCGAAGCGATAGGTCTGGCCAGCCGGGCCGCGCTGGCCGACGGACTGACCAGCGTGACCGAACCCGGGATCAGCGGCCGGATGATCGGGAACAGCGCCAGCGACCTGGCGGCGTTCATGATCGCCCGTGACCGGGGCCTGCTCGGTGTGCGGATGACCCTCATGCCGGAGATCTCCGCACTGCACGAGGTCGACGGCGACACCCCGCTGGGGCTCGACCTCGGCCTGCGCAGCGGACTCGGCGACGACTGGCTGCGGATCGGAGCCGTCAAGATCATCAGCGATGGGGCGCTCACCGCCCGCACCGCGGCCCTGTGCTGCGACTACGCCGACCGTCCCGGCGGCCGCGGCCTGCTGCTCGACGACGCCGGGGTGCTCACGGAGCGGATCCTGGCCGCCCACCGCGCGGGCTGGCAGATCGGCACCCACGCGATCGGCGACGCCGCCGTCGAAGTCGTCCTCGACGCCTACGAGCGGGCGCAGCAGCTGTACCCGCGCACCGATCCCCGGCACCGGATCGAGCACTGCGGCCTGACCAACGACCGGCAGATCGAGCGGGTCAAGCAGCTCGGCGTCGTACCGGTGCCGCAGGGCCGGTTCGTGACCGAGCTCGGCGACAGCTACGTCACCGCGCTCGGGCGCGAGCGCGCCGAGCTGCTCTACCGGCAGCGCAGCTTCCTCGACGCCGGCATCGAGGTGCCCGGCAGCTCCGACTGCCCCGTCGTCGACGGCTCCCCGCTGCTCGGCATCCACTCACTGGTCAACCGGCAGCTGCCCGACGGGACGGTGCTCAACCCGGCCGAGCGGCTGACTCCCCTGCAGGCGCTGCGGACCTACACCCTGGGCTCGGCGTACGCCGACCACTCCGAGCACCGCAAGGGCACGCTGTCCCGCGGCAAGCTCGCCGACTTCGTCGTCCTCTCCGGCGACCTGCTCGCCGTGGCCCCCGGGACGATCGGCGACCTGTCGGTCGTGGCGACCGTCGTGGGAGGCGTCGTGCGCCACGGCGCGGATCTGCTGACCAGTCGCTGACCGGCGGACACCACCCACCGCCGACCACGAAGGAACGCATGACCACCCGGCTCTTCGTCAACGGCAAGGTCTTCACCGGCACCGGTGAGGACGACTTCGCCTCCGCCTTCCGCATCACCGACGGAGCCTTCAGCTGGGTCGGGGACACCGCCGACGTCACCGGCGAGGAGGCCACCGACCTGGGCGGCGCGACGGTGCTGCCCGGATTCCTCGACGTGCACGCCCACCCGTCGTTCACCGCCACACTGGCCGACGCGGTCCCGCTGCTGCCGCCGGATGTCGACTCGCTGGCGGCTCTTCTCGACCGGCTGCGAGCCCACCCCGACATCGGCACCGACCGGTGGATCGAAGGCTTCGGCTTCGACGAGTCGCGGTATCCGGAGCGGCGCAAGCCCACCGCCTCGGACCTGGACGCCGTCTCCGCCACGCAGCCGATCGTCGTCCGACGCTGCGACGGGCACTCGGTCGTCTGCAACAGCCGTGCCCTGGAACTGGCCGGCATCACTCCGGACACCCCCGATCCGGAGAACGGGCGGATCGGCCGCGACGCGTCCGGCACCCTCACCGGCCTGCTCGCGGAGCGGGCCGCATTCGACGCGGTGCTGGCCCTTCGCCCCCCGCTGAAGCACGAGGAGCTGGTCACCCGTCTGGCCGGGCTGAACCGACGCCTCCTGGCGCGCGGCATCGTCGCCGTCGACGACCTGATGGCGACCTTCGTCCCCGAACCGCTGCGGCTCTACCGCGACGCGGAGCAGGCAAGCCTGGTCCCCCAGTGCGGGCTGTACTACGGCTGGACCGACGTTCGCGACTCCGGCATGCCCGACCTGAGCAACGACGACCGCACCGGACGGATGCGGGTCGCCGGCCTCAAGGTGCTCATGGACGGCGCCTACTCCGACCGCACCGCCTGGACCGACGACGCCTACCCCGGCACATGCGACCACGGCATCCGCACCTGCTCGGACGACGAGCTCCGGGCGGCTGTCGCCTGGGCCCGCCGCAACCGGATTCAGGTCGCGATCCACGCCATGGGCGACCGAGCACTCCATCGGGTCGTCGACGTGGTCGGGGACGAGGAGCCGTGGATGGGCGAGCGCCCGTCGGTCCGGCTCGAGCACGCCACGCTCTTCTCCGCCGAGTTGCTCGACCGGCTCGAAGCATCCCGGATGTCGTTCGGCGTGGTCAGCCATTCCATCTTCTTCTTCGCCGAGTACGACAGCTACGCGCGGAGCCTGTCGCCGCAACAGCTCGCCGTCGCCTATCCGATCCGGTCGTTCTACGAGCGGGTGCCGGCCACCGCGCTGTCGTCCGACCACCCCGCGACGGCCTGGTCGGAAGCGGACGACGTGTTCGTCTCCATCAAGGCGGCGGTGCTACGGCAGGCCCACAACGGCGCGTCGTTCAACCCGGCCGAGGCGGTCACGGTCGCGCAGGCGATCCTGCTCTACACCGGACGCGCAGCAGGGGTATCGCCCATCGAGCCGGTCGGCGTCATCCGGCCTGGCGCCGAGGGCACCTTCGTCGTGCTCGAGCGAGACGTCTTCTCCGTGCCCTCGAGCGAGATCGACCAGGTGCGGGTCGCCGAGACGTGGGTCCGCGGCGAGCGAGCCTTCCGGCGGTGAGCCCGGAAGCAACCGGCCGGACGGTTGCCGTGATGATGAGCGCAACACCCCGGACCGGCGCTCCTGTCATATCCCTGGGCGCCTTGAGGCCGACTCAGCGGATGCGACCCGGGAGCAGCAGCAACGGCACCGACCAGCCGCCCGTCACCGCGAAGAGGCCGCCGACCACCAGGGGGCCTGCGGCGCCGACGGCGTAACCGCGCGGCGAGGAAGACTGCGATCAGCAAGAAGGTCTCCGAGCGGCCCCGGGTCACGGCCTCCCTTCGCCGAGGGGGCGCAGCCCCGCCCGGCCCCGCCGCAGGGCGGGACCGGGCAGGGCGCGGGTCAGCCGGTGAATTCGTACGCCTCCGCGAGATCGGAGGTGAACGACTCACCCACGGCCGTCAGCCCGCCCGGCGCGTTCGGGTCGGCCTTGGAGATGTACACCTCGCGGGTCGGCGGCACCGCGGGGTCGGAGTAGTCCAGGACCCCCGCGACCGTGCCGCCGGACTCGTAGTCGGTGATCGACCGCAGCGCGTCCAGCAGGCCTTCCCGGGTGAGGTCGTCCTCCTCGCAGGCACGCATGAGGACCTCGTGCATGATCTGCGCCGACGCGTAGCCGTACATCGCACCGTTCTGGATCGGCTCCTCGTCGGGGTACTCCGCCTCGTAGGCGGTGAGGAACTCCGTCACGCCCTCCTCGTCGAGGGACGGCGGCGCCATCGACGTCGAGGTGTAGAAGTTCTCCTCCAGCGCCGGTCCGGCCGGCGTGTCCATCAGGTTCGGCGTGAAGGCAGGCGCGTTGCCCACGATGGGCACGTCGAGCCCGATGGACTGCGCCACGCTGGCGATGGAGGCCGTCTGGGGAGACGCCGCCGCGACGATGATCGCGTCGACCCCCTCGTTGGCCATCGCGTTCACCTGTGCCGAGAGGTCGGTGTCGCTGGGCTTGATCTGGTGCGGGACGACGGTCAGCCCCAGCTCCTCCGCGGCGTACTCGGCGCCGCGCAACGAGCTGCCGCCGAAGTCACCCTCGAAGTAGACGACGCCGATCGAATCGCCGCTCTGCAGCCCGTGCTCGCGGGTCAACCAGTCGATCGCGTTGATCGTCTCCACGTCGTACGTCGTCCCGGTGATCTGGAAGCGCGGGTCCGGCAGGACGTCGGAGGTCCACGCCGCCATGCCCACGAGCATGTCGTCCTCCTCGAAGGAGGGGCGCAGCGCCGTGATCACCGACGAACCGAGGACGGGCGCGATGGCGAGCACGTTGTCGGACATGGTCTGGTACAGCGAGACCGCCTGCTGGGGGTCGTACCCGTGGTCCTGGACGTCGAGCTCGACCTCGCGCCCGCAGACACCGCCGTCGGCGTTGACCGAGTCCCAGTAGAGGTTGGCGCCCTGCAGGATCGACCTGCTGTTCGCAGCGAAGACCGCGGTCAGATCCATGAGCGCGCCCAGCGTGATCGTGTCCTCGGTGACGCCCGGTGCTGCGGCGGTGGCACCGCCTTCGCCGCCGCCGCCGACTGCCCCACCCCCCTGCTCCTCGGCCTTCCCGCAGCTGGTGGCGGCCAGCGCGAGCGCCAGGCAGGTGCTCGTGATCAGTGGTCTCTTCATCGGGCCAGCTCCTTGGTCGTGGACGGGTCGGACATCGGTTGGTCGGGATCGGTCGCCGGATCCGCCACGCGACGGGAGCCCCGCAACCGGCGCGCGAGGCCGGCCAGTCCGTCGTGGGCGAAGAGGAGGATGAGGATGATGGCGAGGCCGTAGATGATCCGGCTCAGGTCGGCCGCGCTGAGGCCGCTGGTCCCCGGCTGCGCCAGCAGGGGCAGCAGGTCGCTGTAGCGGTTGAGGACCAGCGGCAGCAGGGTGACGAACACGGCTCCGGCGACCGCTCCCCCGACCGAGCCGATGCCGCCGATGACGATCATCACCAGGAACTCCACGGACATGAGCAACCCGAAGCTCTCCGGGACGATGCGGCCGAAGACCAGGGCCATCAGCACCCCGCCCAGTGCCGCATACATCGACGAGACGATGAAGGCCGCCGCCTTGAACCGGGCCACGTTCACGCCCATCACCCCGGCGGCCACCTCGCTGTCCCGGATGGTGGCCAACGCACGCCCGGGTCGGCTCCGGACGAGGTTGTGCGCACACCACCACGCGACCGCCACGAAGAGCAGCCCGAGGTACCAGAGCCGCTCGAGCTGGCCGTACCGCACGCCGAGGACGACCAGGTCGGCCGGGGCGCTGTCGCCGAAGGTGAAGCCGAAGATGCGGAACGGCTCGGCGTTGCGCCCGTTGTAACCGCCGGTCACCGGGGTGGCGTTGAACAGGATGTGCTGACCGAGGAACACCAGCCCCAGCGAGGCCAGCCCCAGGTAGATCCCGCGCAACCGGCCCGAGATCGGGCTGAACAGGGCGCCGGCGAGAGCGGCGGCCACCACCGCCCCGAGGAGGGCGAGGACCGGCGGCCAGCCCAGTCCGGACGCCAGGGTGGACTCGGGGTCCCCCGCCAGATAGCTGTAGCCGTAGGCCCCGATCGCCACGAAGAACGCGTGGCCCAGCGACAGCTGCCCCGACCGCCCCACCAGCAGCGTCAGGCCGATCGCGCTGATGACCGCGGCCATCGCGAACAGGCCCGACTGCAGCCAGAAGCTGCGCAGGCTCAGCGGAGCGGCGAGAGCGACGAGGACGAGGGCCAGGAGCGCCAGCCGACGCCCCAGCCGGACCGTCTGCGGCCTAGACACGGGCGACCTCCTTCGTGCCGAACAGTCCGGAGGGGCGGATGAGCAGCACGAGCAGCATCACCGCGTACGGGGTCACCTGTGCCAGGTCGCGGCCGAGGAACGTCAGGTCGCCCTGGTAGCCGGCGGACAGCGTCGTCACCACGCCGATGATCAGGCCGCCGACCACCGCGCCCGGGAACGAGTCGAACCCACCGAGCACCCAGGCCGGGATCGCCGCCAGCGCGACCAGCCCCACCGTGGGGCTGATACCGGGCGACGGGAAGGACGTCAGGAAGATCCCCGCCACCGCGGCCAGCGCCCCGGCGACCCCCCAAGCGGTCGCGGCCACCCGGTTGAGCCGGATCCCCATGAGGTCCGCCGTCCCACCGTCCGCGGCCGCCGCCCGCATCGCGATGCCGTAGTTCGTGAACTTGAACACCGCCCAGAGCACCGCGACCACGACCACGGTGACCAGAGCGGCGACGACCCGCGACACCGGGATGTTCGCGCCGGCCACCGTGATCGTGTCGGTTCCCCAGGGCGCTCCGGTGGTCAGGATCGACGTGCCCATCTGCCGGGTCAGCTCGGTCAGCATGAGGACGTCCACGCCGAGGGTCAGGATGGCCAGCGTGCCCAGGTCGGCCGCTCGGACCCTTCGCATGATCACCACGTCGATCAGCACGGCGGCCAGTGCGGCGGCCGCGATACCGAACAGGAGTGCCAGCCAGAAGCCGAAGCGGTCGTGGGTGGTCCCGACCACGAAGGCCCCGAGCAGCAGGACCGAGCCGTGCGCGAAGTTCAGCACGTGGGTGGCCTTGAAGATCATCACGAAGCCGAGCGCGATGAGCGCGTAGATGGCACCCAGCGACAGCCCGTTGAGGACCAGGCCGAAGAGGTTGCTCACCGGCTCTCCTCCTGCTGCTCGCCGAGATAGGCCCGGAGGACCTCGGGATCGCTCTGCACCTCGACCGGTGTGCCGTCGGCGATCCGCCTGCCGAAGTCGAGCACCGTCACCCGGTCGGCCAGCCCCATGACGAACCGCATGTCGTGCTCCACGAGGACGATGGAGATACCCAACTCGTGCTGCACGGTGCCGATCGCCTCCTCCATCGCCATCGACTCGGTGAAGTTCATGCCGGCGACCGGCTCGTCGAGCAGCAGCAGCCCCGGCTCCGCGCAGAGCGCCCGGGCAAGCTCGACCCGCTTCCGGTCGCCGTAGGGCAGCTCGTTGACGAGGTGGTGCAGGACGCGGCTCAGCCCGAGCAGATCGGCGATCCGGACCACCGCCGCCTCGTGCTTCCGCGCTTCGCGGCGCGCCCGGGGCAGGCGCAGTGCCGCTGACACGAAGCCGGTCCGCATGTGCCGGTGCCGGGCGACGAGGAGGTTGTCGAGCACGGTCTCGGTCGGGGAGAGCGCCATGTTCTGGAACGTGCGCGAGATGCCGAGGGCGGCGATCTGGTGGCGGGGCAGGCGGGTCAGGTCGTCGTCGCCGTAGCGAGCGCTGCCCTCCGTGGCGGCGTAGACGCCGCTGAGCACGTTGAGGCAGGTGGACTTGCCCGCCCCGTTCGGCCCGATGAGGGCATGCAGGGACCCGGACGTGACGGTGAAGGAGACGTCGGTCAGGGCGCTGATGCCCCCGAACCGGACGGTCAGGCCCTCGACGACGAGATCCCGCACGGAGGTCCCCGGTGATGCGGTGGGAGTCCGACTCGCGACGGGGGTCGCCGAGGTCTCGGCCCCGACGCCGAGGTAGCGGTCCCGGACCTCGTCGGTCCGGGCGAGCTCCGCGGCCGGGCCCTCCAGCGAGATCCGCCCGACCTCCAGCACGAACGCGTGGGTGGCGACCCGCAGTGCCATGGCCGCGTTCTGCTCGACGAGCACGACGGCGGTCCCGCGCCGATTGATCTCGGTGATCACGTCGCCGATTTGCTCCACGATGAGCGGGGCGAGGCCCAGCGACGGCTCGTCGAGGAGGAGGACCCGGGGACCGCCCATCAGCGCGCGCCCGATGGCGAGCATCTGCTGCTCGCCGCCGGACAGCAGCCCGGCTCGCTGCCGGCGCCGTTCACGCAGGATCGGGAAGAGGTCGTAGACCTGCGCTCGGGCCTCGTCGCGGGTCTTCGGGTCGCGGGCCGCCGTCCCCCCGGCCCGGAGGTTCTCCTCGACGGTCAGGGCCGCGAACACCCGTCGGCCCTCGGGGACCTGCAGCACGCCCTGCGCGACCACGGACGACGCGCTGCGGACATCCAGCGGGCGCCCCTCGAACAGGATGCTGCCGGAGTCGACCGTGCCGCCCTCGCGCCCGAGAGAACCGGAGATCGCCCGCAGCAGGGTGCTCTTCCCGGCCCCGTTGTTGCCCAGCACCGCCACGATGCCGCCGTCGGGGACCCACATGGAGACTCCCCGGAGTGCCTGCACGGAACCGGCGTAGGAGACGTGCAGGTCACGCACCTCGAGGAGGGCGTCGCCTGCGGCGGGCGCAGCCCGGAGCGGCACGTTCGAGCCGGAGACCTCAGCCACGCCCACACCGTGCCAGCGTCCGGGACGGGCAGCGCCCCTCGGCGGCGCACCGTGTCCCTACTGCAACACGCATCGGACGGTCTCCCCCGGACCGGCTCTGCCGCAGGAACGGACGCCGGGCGAGCGGGCGGGAGGCGTTCATGCGCGCACGACCACCCGGGACGGGCGCGGATCGGCCGACAGCAGCGCGACCAGGTCCGCCCGCCGATCGCGGACCGCGGCCTGGTTGACGTAGCCCTTGTCGGTGATCTCCCCGGCGTCGAGCTGCGGCGGCTCGGTCAGGACGAGCAGGCGCTCCACGCACTGCGAGGACCCGCCGCCCTCGGCGGCCAGTCGATGCATCGTGGCGGCGAGGTCGGCGCGCAGCGCGTCATCCGGAACGCCGTCCTCGTCGACCCGGCCGGCGTGGTCGGGATGCACCCACACCATCGCGGTGACGCAGTCCCCGTCCTGCCCGCAGATCACCGCGTCGGTGAGCAGCCCCGAGGACGCCGACAGCAATGCCGGGCGCAGGGTGCCGACGCTGACGAACGTGCCGGTGGAGAGCTTGAAGTCCTCGGCGATCCGGCCACGGAAGAGCAGCCCCGCCGTGACGTCCTCGGCGTCCGCGAGCGCCACGGCGTCCCCGGTGCGGAAGAACCCGTGCTCGTCGAAGGCCGCCTCGGTGAGGTCCGGTCGCTGGTGGTAGCCGGGGGTGACGTTCACGCCGCGGACCCGCACCTCGGTCTTGGCACCCACCGGCACGAGCGCCAGCTCGAGCCCGGGCAGCGGCACCCCGAGCACGTCGCTGCGCGTGATGGGGAAGTGCGCCGAGGTGGCCGCCGGTGAGGTCTCGGTCAGCCCCCAGGACGTCGTCATCTGCATGTCCGAGCCGTGGCGGGCGGCCAGCGTGGTGATCCGGTCCCACAACTGCTGGGGCAGCGCAGCCGCGGCGAAGAAGCCGAGCCGCAGCCGGCTGAAGAAGGCTTCGGCCGCCGGTGGGTCCCGTTCCAGCTCCGGCAGCAGCGCGGCGTAACCGGCGGGCACGTTGAAGTAGACGGTCGGTCGGGCATCCGCCAGGTTGCGTACCGTGCGCGCGACCAGCCCCGGCGCCGGCCGGCCGTCGTCGATCCACAACGTCCCACCGTTGGTCAGGACCATGTTGAGGTCGTGGTTCCCGCCGAAGGTGTGGCTCCACGGCAGCCAGTCCAGGAGCACCGGCGGCTCCTCGGCCAGGAACGGCCACACCTGGCGCATCTGCTGCTGGTTGGCCGACAGCATTCCGTGGGTGTTGAGGACACCCTTCGGGGTCCCCGTCGAGCCGGAGGTGAACAGGATCTTGGCCACGCTCTCGCGGCGCAGCGCTGCACACCGCCGGTCGACCTCCTCGGTCGGCTCGGCGCCGAACTCGGCGAGCGGCACCGAACCGGCCACGTCGCCGTCGCGGCTCAGCACGACCCGGTCGGCACGCACGGAGTCGACGGCACGGGCGAACGAGGCGTCCTCGGCCACGACGAGCCCGGGTGCGGCGGCCTCGGCCATCGCCTTGAGCTTGGCGTGGTCGGCGCTCTGCAGGGAGTAGGCGACGCTCGTCGACACCACGGGGGTGCCCACGGTCATCCCGGCGAGCATCACGGCCAGGTGGAACCGGCTGTTCCCGGACAGCACCATGACCGGCCGGTCGCTCAGCCCGCGGTCGATGAGGCCCTGGGCCAGCCGGTCGACGAGAGCGCGCATCTCGCCCCAGGAGAGCCGGTCCCAGGACTCGCCCGCCCGCTCGGCGACGAGCAGCCGGTCGGGGTGGGCCTGGCTGTGCGCCCGGAAGGAGTGCACGAGGCTGACGGGGTGCTCCGCCAGCGGCTCGGTCGAGCGCAGCAGGAGCCGCCCGTCCGCGGCTTCCTCCGCCTCGATGCGCGGAGTGGAGAAGGTGGTGGTCATGCCGTCTCCTGGAGGGGTGGCGAGACGCCTCGCCGGGTGGGTGGTGGTCATCAGTCGGTGACTTCGAGGACGAGCGCCGCCCCCGTGTCGCCGGCGGCGCAACCGGTGAACAGGCCGATCCCGCCACCGCGCAGGCGCAGGGTCTCGATCAGTTCGGCGACCGATCGCAGCCCGGTCGGCCCCTGCGGGTGGCCGAATACGAGGCTGCAGCCGTAGGTGTTCATGTCCTCGGCCTTCACACCGGTCTCCCGGGCGAAGTACAGGTCGTTGACGGCGAACGGGTTGTGGGTGGTGATCGCCTGGACGTCGCCGAAGTCGAGCCCCGCGGCCTGCAGCGCCGAGCGCGCCGCCGGGACCGGCGCCTGGGGCATGCGGCTCTTGGCCACCCGGGCGAAGCCGCTGCCCAGGATGCGGACGATCCCCTCCCCCGAGAACTCGCGCGCACGGGCGACCGTCGTGACGACCGCGCCGGCACACCCGTCGGCCGGGTGGGTCTGGGAGGCGAACGTGTGCCGCGCCCCCGGCGCGGCCGGGGGCAGGCCGGCGATGCCGTCGCGGGTCTTCGGGCGGATCCCCTCGTCCGCGTCGAGCGTCAGAGAGCCCTCGCGCAGCGGGATCTCCACCGGCACCTGGTAGCGACGCTGGAACGCCCGGTCCTCGGCGAGGCCCGCGGCGTACTGCTCCCAGCGCAGCGCGGTGAGGTCGTCGAGCTCGGAACGGTCGGCGCTCATCTCGGCAGCGACCGCTTCGGCCGCGGCGAGCATCCCGGCGCCCGCCCACGGGTCGCGGGCGAAGCTGTCGAGCACCCAGTGCGAGGTGACCGGCGCCCCACCCATGCCGCTCGGGGCCGGCCAGGACAGCGTGGGGCCGTTCGAGATGCGGTCGGTGGCCACCACCAGCTGCGGGCCGGCGCCGGCGCCCACCGCCCCGGCCGCGGCGTGCAGGGCCGCGACGCTGGTGGCGCAGGCCTGGCTGACCATGGGCCCGGACAACCCGGTCGCGCCGAGGCGCGCGGCCAGCGTGGGGGCACCGTAGAAGATGTCGCGCTGCGGCACCGTCCAGCCGAGGACCACCCCGTCGAACACCGCGGGGGCCAGGCCGCGGTCGGCCAGTGCCCGCTGCGTCACCGCCACCGCCAGGTCCAGGCTCGAGACCTCGGCGAGGGCGCCCTGCCACTTGGCGAACGGTGAGGACCAGGCGTGGCCCAGCGGGATCGCGACGTCGGCGTACTGCACGGAGGCCCCCTCCCAGGGTAGAAATGTGATCCGCATCATCCACTCACGCCAACAAGCTGCGGTCAAGATGGACGGGCGTCTAATACAGTGGACGCATGGGAGACCTGGAGATGCTCGGCCGCAACGTCCGGCGCATCCGCGGCGAACGGCAGCTGAGCCTGGGCGCCCTGGCCGAGAAGTCAGGCCTGGCGAAGCAGACCCTGGCCAACCTCGAGAGCGGCGGCGGCAATCCCACGGTGGACACGCTCCTGCGGGTGGCGCGTGCCCTCGGCGTCGGCGTGAACTGGCTGGTCACCGAGTGGGGCAGCCCGGTCCTCGTCCAACGGCGGAAGGACGGGACCTGGGACCGCGCCGGCTCCGGCCGGCGACGGGTTCTCGACCACATCCACGGCAGTGGCGACGTCAACACCGCGGTGGTGGAACTGAGCGATGCACGGGACGTGGCGCCGCCCCTCTCCCCGGGCACCCTCCACCACGTCTACGTCATCTCGGGGAGCGTCGTCGCCGGCCCGGCCGACGACGCGCACCGTCTCGACTGCGGGGACTTCATCCGCTTCCCCGCGGACATGAAGCACGTGCTGCGAGCGGCGTCCGGCACGGGCCTGGTGCACGTGGTCACCACGGTTCCGCAGGTCCAGCAGTTCAGCCCCGGCTAGGTGTCGCGGGGCGCGAGGCGAGCGATCAGCCGGGGAACTGCACGACGCGGGAGAGCAGCGACCGCAGGGTGGCCTGCTCCTCCGCGCTCAGGCAGCTCAGCTGCTCCTGCTGGCCGGTGGCAGCCAGTGCCGCAGCCTGCTCGAGCACCTGACGGCCCCGCGGGGTGCCGGCCACCAGCTTGGCGCGACCGTCGGTCGGGGACGGGAGCCGCTCGACCAGCCCGGCCGAGCTGAGCTCGTCGACCAGCTGGACGACCTGGCTGGGGTCGAGACCGAGCACCTCGGCGAGGACGCGTTGCGACCTCCCTCCGGGAGGGATGCAGGCCAGCTCCAGCACGGAATAGGCGCGCACCCGGAGCCCACTGTCGGCCAGTGCAGCGTTCGTCGACCGGACGACCAGCCCGCTGGCCCGCGACAGCAGGAAACCCAGGTCCTCGCTCAGAGCCATGATGGTGGCGCCCTTCCCGTTTCGTTGACAATCTCCACGATATCGCCCTAGCGTCGCGGCTGGACGAGCCGCCGCCTGCGCGGCGCGCCCACCGGCCGCCACCGGGACGACGACCCCGATGTGGCCGGCACCCGCACCCAGGAGAAGGAGGTCCCCGTGGACCTGTCCGGCAAGGTCGCGATCGTCACCGGCAGCGGACGGGGGCTCGGGCTGGCCTACGCCACCGAGCTGGCCCGCGCGGGAGCGTCCGTCGTGGTCAACGACGTCGACGCCGCCGTCGCCGAGGAGGCCGTGGAATCCATCACCCGCGCCGGCGGCACCGCCGTCGCCGAGGTCGTGCCCGTCGGCACCAGTGCGGCAGCCCAGTCCCTCGTCGACCGCGCGGTCGCCGAGTTCGGCCGCCTCGACGTGCTGGTGAACAACGCCGGCATCCTCCGCGACACGACGCTGTGGAAGATGAGCGACGACGACTTCGACGCCGTCATCACCACCCACCTGCGCGGCACCTTCACCTGCACCCGCGCCGCCGCCGTCCGCATGCGCGAGCAGGGCGAGGGTGGCCGGATCATCTGCGTCGGCTCCCCCACCGGCCAGGTCGGCAACTTCGGCCAGACGAACTACGCCGCGGCCAAGGCCGGGATCGTCGGGATGGTCCGCACGTGGGCCATGGAGCTGGCCCGGGCCGAGATCACGGTGAACGCGATCGTGCCGGTCGCGGCCACCTCGATGACCGAGACCGTGCCCTTCCTCAAGCCCTACGTGGAGGCGCTCAGGGCGGGCGAACCGCTGCCGACGTTCGCCCGGCAGCAGCTCGGGTTCGGCAGCGCCCAGGACGCGGCAGGCGTGGTCGCCTTCCTCGCCTCCGACGCCGCCGCCGGCATCACCGGGCAGGCCGTCGGCATCGGCGGTGACCGGCTGGCGCTGTGGAGCCACCCGACCGAGGCGGTGGTCGAGTTCGCGGACGGGGCCGGCTGGTCGGCCGACGCGATCGCGGCGGTCTGGTCGGACCGGTTCGCCGCCTCGCAGCAGACCGTGGGGCAGCAGCTGCCGGAGGAGTCGAGATGAGCACGCTGAACCTCGACGAGCTGGTCGCCATCGACGTGCATGTGCACGTCGAGCAGGACCTGCACGGCCACAAGTCCATGGACGACGAGCTGCTCGCCGCCGCGTCCAAGTACTTCAAGGGCGACCCGTACCACCCGACGGTGCCGCAGATCGCCGAGGACTACCGGGCGCAGCGCATGGCCGCGGTGATCTTCACCGTCGACAGCGAACTGGCCACCGGTCACCCGACGCTGTCCAACGAGGAGATCGCCGAGGCCGCCGCCCAGCACGCCGACGTGCTCATCCCCTTCGGCTCGATCGATCCCGCCCGCGGCGCTGCCGGCGTCCGGGCGGCCCGCCGGCTGGTCGAGGAGCACGGGGTGCGCGGCTTCAAGTTCCACCCGACGATCCAGGCCTTCGAGCCCAACGACCGGCGGCACTACCCGCTGTGGGCGGAGCTGGAGAGCCTGGGCGTGCCGGCGCTGTTCCACACCGGCCAGACGGGCATCGGCTCGGGCCTGCCGGGCGGGCGCGGCTTCAAGCTGCGCTACTCCGACCCGATGCTGCTCGATGACGTGGCCGCCGACTTCCCCGGCCTCACGGTGATCATGGCCCACCCGTCGGTGCCGTGGCAGGACGCCGCGATCTCCGTCGCGACGCACAAGGCCAACGTCTACATCGACCTGTCCGGCTGGTCGCCGAAGTACTTCCCGCCGCAGCTGGTCCGGGCCGCCAACACGATGCTCAGGACCAAGGTGCTGTTCGGCTCCGACTATCCCCTGCTGCGCCCGGACCGCTGGCTCCGGGACTTCGAGCAGCTGGAGATCAAGGACGAGGTCCGTCCGCTGATCATGAAGGAGAACGCCGTCCGCGCCCTCGGCCTGCGCGGTGCGTAACGCCGGCGTCGGCTCCTGGCCGGAGCGCCGGCTGCGGAGCTCACCGGAGAGCGACGCGATCTGGTTCGACGGGACGACGACGTCGCACGGGGTGTTCGCCGAACGGGTCCGCCGCGCCGCGGCGGCGCTCGCCGGGCTCGGGGTCCAGGCCGGCGACCGGGTGGCCTGGACCGGCGGCAACCACCCGTCGGCGCTGGAGACGCTCTACGCCTGCGGCCAGCTCGGCGCGGTCTGGGTGCCCTTCAACGCGCGGCTGGCGGTGCCCGAGGCGGAGTACGTGCTGGCCCACTCGGGCAGCACCGTCGTGGTCCACGGCCGCGAGCACGGGCGGCTGGCCGATACGCTGCGCGACCGGCTCGGTGACGTGCGGCACTGGATCGCGGCCGAACCGCCGGTCGACTGCGGGACCGACTGCTTGCCCTATGAGGACCTGCTCGCCGGTGCCGCGCCGCAGCCTCGTGACGAGCCGGTGTCGCTCGAGGACCCGTGTCTGATCATGTACACCTCGGGGACGACGGGGCGCCCCAAGGGCGCGGTGCTCACCCACGGCAACATGACGTGGAACGCCATGAACCAGCTGCTCGGCCTCAACATGGCGAGCGACGAGCGCACCCTGGCGCTGGCCCCGCTGTTCCACATCGGCGGCCTGAACGGCACCGTGAACTCGGCGCTGCTCGCGGGCGGGTGCGCGGTCATCGTCCGACGGTTCGACCCGGCGGAGACGCTGCAGGTCATCGAGGAACAGCGGGTCAACTCGTTCTTCGCCGTCCCCACCATGCTCGACGCGATGTCGCGCGAGCCGGGTTTCGGCACCCGTGACCTGTCCGCGCTGCGGACGATCGGTGCGGCCGGGGCCGCCGTGCCGCTGCCGACGCTGCGCACGTGGCTGGACCGGGGCGTGACCATGCAGCAGTGCTACGGCATGACCGAGGCCGCCCCCGGCTGCACCGTGCTGGCCTCGGCCGACGCCGTCCGCAAGGTCGGATCGGCCGGCAAGCCGGTGTTCTTCACCGACGTCCGCGTACTGCGGCCCGACGGCACGGAGGCGGTGCCGGACGAGGTGGGCGAGATCGTCGTCCAGGGCCCCAACGTCATGGCCGGGTACTGGAACGACCCCGAGCAGACCGCCGTCGCGCTGCGCGACGGCTGGTACCACACCGGTGACGCGGGCAGCCTCGACGACGAGGGGTTCCTCTACGTCCGCGACCGGTACAAGGACATGATCATCTCGGGCGGGGAGAACGTGTACCCGGCCGAGGTCGAGTCCGCCCTGCTGGAGCTCGACGGCGTGCAGGAGGCGGCCGTCATCGGCGTGCCCGACGAGCGGTGGGGCGAGGTCGGGCTGGCGATCGTCGTCCCGGATCCGGGGGCCGCTCTGGACGCCGATGACCTGCGGGCGCGGCTGCGCGATCGCCTGGCCGCGTTCAAGGTGCCCAAGCACGTGGAGCTCGTCGACGAGCTGCCCAAGACCGCCACCGGCAAGGTCCGCAAGCCCGACCTGCGCAGCCGGTACCTACCCACCGAGGAGACCTCCGCATGAGCACCACCACGACCATGGCCGAACTGCCCTCGCTCACGGGCCAGGAGCTCGGCACCAGCAGCTGGGTCCAGATCGCCCAGGAGCGGGTGGACCTGTTCGCCGACGCGACCGGCGACCACCAGTGGATCCACGTCGACGTCGAGCGCGCGAAGGCCGAGAGCCCCTTCGGCGGGCCCATCGCCCACGGCTACCTGACGCTGTCGCTGCTCATTCCGATGTGGTCGGAGGTGCTCACCGTCAGCGACGCGACGATGGCCGTGAACTACGGCCTGAACAAGGTCCGCTTCCCCTCCCCCGTGCCGGTCGGCTCGAAGCTTCGGCTGACCGCCACGTTGAAGGACGTGGAGGAGGTGGCCGGCGGTCTGCAGCTCACCGTCGCCGCGGTCATCGAGGCCGAGGGGATCCCGAAGCCGGTCTGCATCGCCGAGCCGGTCTTCCGCTTCTACGGCGGCTGACGCCCGCACGCTCGGAGAGGTGCTCGGCCCGGGACCGCCGGGCTACTCCCGCCCGTCTGCAGAGGCGACTCTGCAGGCCCATCTGCGGCGACGATGCTGCTAGCTTCGCCGGACCACACCCTGTCGCTCTGGCGCTCCACGGAGCTGGAACCGCCCGCCGTGCATTTCAGCAGACGCAACGTTCCCGTCCAGGTGCGCACCACCCAGTCGATGAGGAGACGCCCGATGGACGTGCGACGTTTTTCTGGTGACGCGATCGGCCACGCTGCCCGCATCGCCCGCCTGGACATCGGTTCGGATCGCGAGGAATCGTTCGGCCAGATGGTGGAGGGGGTCTACGCATTGATCGACCGACTCGACGACGTGCCACTCGGCGAGACCCCGCCGGCGATCGGTTTCGACCCCCGTTGGGAGGCCTGACCGTGCAGCCCTTCGAGTTGTCGCTGACCGCAGCGGCCGGGGAGATCAAGGACGGGAACCTGTCGCCTCGGGAACTCACCGAGTCGGTTCTGGACCGGATCGAACAGACCGAGGACACCCTGGGCGCGTTCGCCCACGTCTGCGGAGACCTCGCCCGCAAGGCCGCGGCCCGGGCCGAGCACGAGATCGCCGGCGGCATGTACCGCGGGCCTCTGCACGGCATTCCCCTGGGGGTCAAGGACCTCTATGACACTGCCGGCGTTCCGTCGACCTCCAGCTCTGCGGTCCGCGCCGGCCGGGTACCGGACACCGATGCCGTAGCGGTCGAGAGGCTGCTGGGTGCCGGGATGGTGATGGTCGGAAAGACCCACACGCACGAGTTCGCCTACGGCGGCCTCACGCCGACGACCCGCAATCCGTGGGACGCCTCCCGTATCCCCGGCGGTTCGAGCGGGGGCTCCGGCGCGGCGGTCGCCGCGGGGAGCTGCATGGTGGGGATGGGCTCCGACACGGCCGGCTCGATTCGGATCCCCGCCAGCCTCTGCGGGACCGTGGGGCTGAAGCCCACCTACGGACGGGTCTCGCGACGTGGTGTGGCGTCACTGTCGTGGTCGTTGGACCACGTCGGTCCCCTGGCCCGGAACGTACGCGACTGCGCCCTCGTGCTCGGCGTGATCGCCGGGTTCGACCGCGCGGACACGGGCTCCGTCGACGTCCCCGTTCCGGACTTCACCGCCGGGCTGGACGGAGGCATCGCCGGGCTGCGCGTGGGTGTGCCGTCGAACTACTTCTTCGACCGCGTGCACGAGGACGTCGACCGCTCGGTCCGGGCGGCGATCAGCGTGCTCGAAGGGTTGGGCGCCGAGCTGCGCGAGGTGTCGATTCCCTACGCCGACCAGGTGCTGGCGGCCGAGTGGGCGATCCTCATGCCCGAGGCCAGCGCATACCACCAGGACGCCCTGCGCGAGAAGGCAGAGTTGTACACGGAGCAGACGAGGGTTCTCCTCGAAGTGGGCGAGCTGGTGCTGGCGACCGACTACATCAAGGCGCTGCGGGTCCGCACCCTGATGCAGCGGGCGTGGGCCGACATGTTCGCCGACATCGACGTGCTGGTCGCTCCCACGGAGCCCTTCGCCGCGCCTCGAGTCGGTGCGATGGAAGCGACCTGGCCCGACGGCCTCGCCGAGGACATCACCATGGCCTTGGTGCGGCTCACGTCGCCGGCCGACCTGACCGGCATGCCGAGCCTGACCCTGCCGGTCGGTTTCGACGACGCCGGCCTGCCGCTCGGCATGCAGGTGATCGGCCGCCCCTTCGACGAGGCGACGGTGCTGCGGGTAGGCCGGGCGTACGAACAGGTCTCGGACGCGGTGGGGCGGGTGGCTCCCGTCGTCCCACCGAAGGGGTAGCAGCCGGAGAACCGGCCGGCGCGCGGACTCCCACGTCGCATCCGCGTCGCTGGCACACGGAGCCCTGCGCCGGCCGAGTGAGCTCGGCGGAACAGGTTCCCGACCTCGCGCCGATGTGCGCCCGACCTCGCGGGGTGACCTGCGGCAGACCGCGCCCGGTCTGGTCAGGCGTTGCAGCCGGCGATCCGGTGCTGCAGTGCCAGCGCCGAGAGATGCGCCAGTGCCCCGCCAGCTCGCAGCGCTGGACGATGCAGCCCACTCTGGTCATACTTCTGACCATGACGACGTTCTCGCTGGCCGATGCGAAGACGCATCTGTCCAGGTTGGTCGCCCAGGTGAGTGGACAGCACGAACGCGTCTACGTGACCGTGCACGGCAGACCATCCGCTGTCCTCCTGGCGACGGAGGACCTCGAGTCCCTCGAAGAGACCATCGAGATCCTCGCCGACGCGGACGCCATGCGAAGGCTGCGCGCCTCGGACACCGAGATCGCCCGCGGTGAAGCGGAAACGCAGGAAGACCTCGCCGCCGCCATGCAGCGCCGGCACGCCAAGGGTTGACCGAGCACCAGGCGCGCCACGTCCTGGCCATCACCCCCACCGCGCGCCGGCAACTCACCGAGCATCTCCCGGAAGCGGTCGCGACCGCCGCCTACCAGTTCATCGTCGGACCACTTCTCGACAACCCCTATCGGGTCGGGAAGCAACTCCGCCCCCCGCTGGACGACCGTCACAGCGCACGTCGCGGCACCTACCGCGTCGTCTACCGATTCGACGACCACGACCGAACGGTGACCGTGGTCGACGTGGCTCATCGCCGAGACGCCTACCGTCCGTGACAGTCGGGCGGGCCCGCTGCGGCGAGCGTTGTTCACCCGACGTCGTGCGGCCCTGCTCGCCACGGATGTGCCAGTGCGGCTGAGAGCCACTCGAGCCCGGTAGACGTACGGCGGCCGAGGTCCAGAGGCGAGAAGGCACTGCCACAGATCGCCGCGATCCCCTGGAACACGGCCCTGTGGCCACCACGCTGGCACCAGGACGTGGGAGGCGGGCCGGCCTTCACGGCCGACCCGCCTTCACCTGCGGTTTCACTGTCGGGCTGACTAGATGTGAACCTGCGACCCCTTGACTTCCAGTCACGTTCGACGGGTTGGCCACCGTTCACCACCGTTCCGCGCGAACCCGGGCCGGGCGGTCATACGCCGAGGGTGGCGACCGAGATGCTCAGCCTGGCCTCGGCCGTCCGGGCTGCCGTGGTCAGTGGCCCGCCGAGGTGATGGCCGGCCAGGACAGCGGACTCAGGACAGGGGCGGTGTTGAAGCTCGGCAGGACCATGTGGCCGCCGTCGACGGGCAGTGCGATGCCGGTGATGTCAGCAGCGTCGTCCGATGCCAGGAAGACGACGGCCCGGCTGATCGTCTCGGGCGACAGCATGGCGCGGCCGGCGAGTGCACTCCAGTTGCGGCTACTTGCCTCGCGATCTGCCGGCGTACCGCCGGGATGGCCGGCCATCATGTCGTAGCAGCCCTGCCAGTCGTTCATCTTCGTGTCGACGAAGCCCGGGCAGATGGCGTTGCACCGTACGCCGTATGGCGCCATCTCCACGGCAAGGCTCTTCATCAAGCCGATGACGCCGTGTTTGGCCGCCGTGTAGTGCGCGAAGTTGGGCCCCGCCTCGAGTCCGTTGACCGACGACGTCAGGATAACCGAGCCGCTGCCCTGGGCGAGCAGGTGCGGCGCGGCCGCCTTCACCGTTCGCCAAGGACCGGACAGGACGACGTCCACCATCTCGGACCACTGCTGCTCGCTGATCTCCCATGCCGGGGTGAGGCCCCAGATGCCGGCGTTGGCCACCACGATGTCCAGGCCGCCCAGCTCGCCGACGGCGCGCTCGACGGCGGCATCGAGGTCCTCCTGCCGGCGGACGTCGCCGTGCACGGCGATGGCACGGCGGTCCAGGGCCTCGACGGCGGCCACCGTCTCCGCGAGATCCTCCGCCGTACCCGGCGAATAGGGCAACGTCTCCAGGTCGCCCGGCACGTCCAGGCACACGACGTCGGCACCTTCACGGGCCAGCGCGATGGCATGCGCTCTGCCCTGGCCACGGGCTGCGCCGGTGATGAATGCGACGCGACCAGCGAGTCGACCGCTCATGTTCGCTTCCTTCCACTTCCAGTCCCTGAGGGCGCGCCTGTCAGGCGGGCAAGGGCGCCTCGTGCGTTGAATTGCGCCAGTTCGAAATTTCGGATCAGCCTGGAGACGCCCTCATCACTTCCTCGAGGACATCGGCCCTGGTGCGACAGTCGGGCATGCTGCTCCGGCCCCGCAATCTCCCCAAGCCGTACAGCTCACGAGGGAAGAGGTGTGGGCTGGAATGCGAGCAGGCGCCACCGCTCCCCTTCGGCCACCCACACTGCGGCGACCCGGCTGTTGAGCGTCTTGGCCGCCCCGTTCATGTGGATCGATCCAGACATCGTGCCGCCGACGATCACGACGCCGGGTCGGCTCACGACCGCCTCGGTGGTGTGCTCAAGGTTGTGGTAGACCAGCGTCCCGTTGCGCAGCAGTTCCAGGTAGGAAGCCTTGCTGTCGACCGATGCGTTCGAGTGGGCATACCGCACGTCGTCGCTGAGCAGCTCTTCCAGCGCGTCGAGGTCGGCGTCGACCATCGCCGCGTACCGCCGGTCCTCGAGTTCGTCGATCTCGCTGGTCGAGAGCGTGTCGGGCAGGGTCATGGTTCCTCCAATTGGTTGGTGTCCCGGAGCAGGAGCAGGACCTCGGCCATGTCCCGCTCGGCCAGCCCGGCTCGGCGGGCGTCCTCGAGGACGTGACCGACCGTGGCCGCGACGGGCAGGTTCAGGTTGTGCTCGCGGGCGAGCTCCAGGCCCAACCCGACGTCCTTCTGCAGCAGGGAGATCGGGAAGGCGACGTCGACGCTCTCCGGCCGCAGGAACGTCTCGCGCTTGTAGGACACGTACGGCGCGGCCACGGCGCTCTCCTGGAGGACGTCGTAGAACACGTCGGAGTCCAGCCCATCGGCCTTCGCGACGACGAGTGCCTCCGCCACGGCCTGGTTCAGCGACGCGAGCGCGAGGTTCACGGCGAGTTTGGCGGCCGATCCCGAGCCGACCGGCCCGGTGTGGAACTGCGCCCGCGTCATGGCGGCCAGAAGAGGCCGGACGGTCGCGAACACCGCGGGGTCCGCGCCGACCATCGCCGTGATGGTGGCCGTCTCCGCCATGCTCACGCTGCCGGACACCGGTGCATCGACGAGCACGACGCCGGCCGCGCGCGTCTTCTCGGCGAGTGCCCGGACGGCGGCCGCTCCCACGGTTCCCATGACCACGTGCACGTGCGAGGGCCCGCAGTGGGCGAGGAACCCGCGGTCCCCGACGAGCAGCGCTTCGGTGGCTGCGGCATCCGGGAGCATGCTCACCGAGACCTCGGTCCCGGCCAGCCGGGTCGAGTCCCCGACCACCTCGACGCCGTCGACCTCCAGCTCCTGAGGTACGGCGCCGGCGGGGACCGCAGGGTCGTACCCGACGACGCGGTGACCGGCGAGCGCCAGATGACGCACCATCGGGCGCCCCATCCGGCCCAGACCGGCAAACCCGACCTCCATGACGGAACCTCCTAGATCCGAACTTCGCCCCGCTGCTGTCAGCGGGACGCTGGTACGACGCCCGGGGACGACTGGCTCGTCCGCGGGAAGGACCGGGCGTCGGTGCGGCCGGAGTGACGCCCGGCCGCACCTCGCCGCCCTACTGCCGCAGCGCGGGCGGCGGTTGCCCGGCCCACGCGGCACGCAGCAGGGACTCGACGCCGTCGCGGGTGACCGGCCGGGGGTTGCCGTAGGGGTTCGCGACGGCGAGCTCGACGACCCGTCCGACGTCCGCTTCCCGCATGCCGAGCTCGGCCAGTGACCGTGGTGCGCCCAGCCGGCCGGCGAGCTCCCACAGCTCCCGGGCCGGGTCCGGCGCGCCGCCGAGAGCACGGGAGAGCGCAGCGACCGCGTCCGGGGCGGCCGGCTGGTTGTAGGCGAGCGCGTGCGGCAGCACCACGGTGTGCGTCTGCGCGTGCGGCAGGTCGAGGGTGCCGCCGAGGGTGTGGCAGAGCTTGTGGTGCAAGGACATCGTCGTGGCGGCGAGCACCGCGCCGCACAACCACGCGCCGTACTGCGCTTCTCCACGGGCCTCGAGATCGCCGCCGTCGGCGACCACCCGGGGCAGAGCCGCGGTCAGCGCCCGAGCGCCCTCCTCGGCCATCAAAGAGATGATTGGGGACGCGTCCGGTGCGTACAGGCCCTCGACGGCGTGCGCGATGGCGTTCATCCCGCTGGTGGCGGACATGCCGGCAGGCAGGGTCAGCGTCAGCTCCGGGTCGTAGACGACGGTGCGCGGCAGGACGCGGACGTCGCGCCCGGTGCGTTTCTGCCCACCCTCCGTCAGCCCCCACACCGGGGTCATCTCCGAGCCGGCATAGGTCGTCGGCACGGCGATCACCGGTAGGCCGTGCTCGAGCGCGATCGCCTTGCCCAGGCCGACCGCCGACCCGCCCCCCACGGCCACGCACCCGTCAGCACCCAGATCCCGGGCGACGCCCCGAGCGCGAGTGGCGACCTCGACCGGCACGTGCATCCGCGCCTCGGGCAGCACGCCCGCCGCTCGCTTCCCCAGGGCGGCGGCGACAGCCCGGCCGGTCGCCTCCTGCTCCGGCGAGCAGAGCACCAGGACCCCGGTCAGGCCGAGCGCCTCGACTTCCTCCGGCAAGGAGGCCAGGGCCCCTGCGCCGAACACCACGCGCATCGGCAGCGCCTGGTACGTGAACGGCCAGATCACGACGGCGCTCCTCGCACCACGGTCGGCTGCGCCTGGGCAGGCTGAGCCGCCGGCGGAGCCTGGTCCGCCCGCAGCAGAGTGAGGTCGAAGGTCAGGGTCCGGAACGGGTTGGGCAGCCCTGCTTCCGCGGCCCGCGCCGGGTCGTCGACCTCCGGCACATCCCGGATGAGGCTTTCCTTCACGCCGAAGACCGCGTCGGAGTCCAGGTACGGGCTGTCGGCGACGAACACGTGCGTCGTCACCGGCCGATAGCCGGGCGCCGCGACGATGAAGTGCAGGTGCGCCGGCCGGTTGGGATGCCGGCCGGTGGCAGCCAGTAGTTGCCCGACCGGCCCGTCGTCGGGGATCGGATAGTACCGCGGCACCACCGACCGGAACCAGAAGCGCCCGTCGGCGTCGGCGGTGAACAGCCCGCGCAGATTGCCGGCCGGCTGGATGTCCGGCTGCTGGACGTCGTAGAAGCCGTCTTCGTTGGTCTGCCACACATCCACCGAGGCACCGGCCAACGGTTCGCCGTCCGGGCCGGTCACTCTCCCGGACACCAGGCACGGGGTGCCCTTGCCGTCCAGCGCGATGTCGTCCCCCAGCTGCCGCTCCGGGGACTCCACCATGTGGAAGGGGCCCAGCACCGTGGACTCGGTCGACGTCCCGCCGGTCCGGTGATTGATCGTCTCCACCAGCATCGAGATCCCGAGTACGTCGGAGAGCAGGATGAACTCCTGTCGCACGTCGTTGCTCATGTGCCCGGTGCGGGTGAGGAAGTCGATCGCGAAGCCCCACTCCTCCTCGGTGAGCTCGACGTCCTTCACGAATGCGTGCAGGTGATGGGCGAGCGAGGTCAAGATCTGCCGCAGCCGCGGCTCCGGGGTCTTGTCGAAGCTGGCGGCCACGACTTCGGCCGACCGTTCCTCGCTGAAGAGCTGTCCGTTGCTCATGCCGTCACCTCGGTGTCGACCAGGAGCTTTCCTCGCGAGGCGCCCTCTGCCATGGGGACGAGAGCGTCCTCCACGGCGTGTTCCAGCGGGACGACCTTCTCGACCAGCAACGACGCCAGGTCGCGTTGGGCCAGCAGGTCCAGCGCTGCGGGCAGGTTGGTGTCGCAGACGTGCGCGACAGTGGTCATCACGTCGATCTCCCGCAGGATCAGGTCGACGGCGTTGAAGGACACCTCCTTCTTGGGCAGCCCGACGAGCAGCACGGTGCCCCCTCGCCGGGTGAGCCGCTGCACCCGGGACAGGCCGTCGGCCAGTCCGCTCGCCTCGACGGTGACGTCGGCCAGGGAGGACCCGGTCAGCTCCCGCACGGCCTCCAGCGGGTCCGCCTCGGTCGCGTCGACCGTGTGGGTGGCACCCAGTTGGGTCGCCACCTGCAAACGGCCGGCGTCCACATCCACGGCGACCACCGCGCCGGCGCCGGCCGCCACGGCGCCGGCGACGATGAAGGAGCCGATCGCGCCGACCCCATGCACCACGACGACATCCCCCTGCCGGATGCGGCTGCGGTCCACCGCGTGGATGCCGACGGCGAGCGGCTGCGCGAGAGCGGCATTGTCGTCGGACACGTGCGGCGCGATCGGGTGCAGCATCGCGGCCGGCACGGTGATGCGTTCGGTGAGACCGCCGTCGGCGGACAGGCCGTAGGTCCAGTAGGACGCGCAGAGATTCGTCTGCCCGCGCCGGCACCAGTCGCAGCGGCCGCACCACACGCCGGCGCCGGCAGCCACGCGGTCGCCGACGGCGAACCGGTCGACGGCGGACCCGACCTCGTCGACGACACCGATGAACTCGTGTCCGAGCACGACCGGCCCCTGCACGCCGCTGGCCGGGTGGCGTCTCTCCAACGGGGTCATCACCGGGCCGGCCGCGAACTCGGTGGCGTCCGTACCGCACAAGCCCGCTCGCACGACCCTGAGCCTCACGTCGCCGAGGCCCGGGGCCGGCGGCTCGGGGCGCTCCTCGATCCGGGCGTCTCCCGCGGCGTGCAGGACGAGGGCCTTCACCGCTGACTCCGGTTCTCGATGTGCACCTTGATGTTCTCCCCGGTCTGCCGGGCGGCGGCGTAGGCGTCGGGGGCCTCGTCCAAACCGAAACGACGCGTCACCATGGGGGAGAGGTCGATCCCGGTGCGGGCGAGGAAGCGCAGCGTCTGCGGCCACACCCCCGGGGAACCGATGCTGCCCCGGATCTGCAGCTGCTTGGACTGGATGAGACCGAGCTGCGCCGGCGCGCTGCGGCCGACGTCGATGCCGATGTTGACCAGTCGCGCGTTGAGACCGGCCACCTCCAGCGTCGCGGCCATGGCGGCCGGCTGTCCGGAGGCCTCCAGCACCACGTCGGCTCCCTGGCCCCGGGTCAGCTCCTGCATCGCGTCGAGGAAGCCGTCGGCCGTCGGATCGACGACCTCGTCGGCGCCGAGCCGCCGCGCCAGATCCGCCCGGGAGGCGTTGGGTTCGGCGACGATGACCCGGGCACCCAGCGCCGAGGCGACGGCCACGCAGCTCAGCCCGATCGGGCCGGCACCGAAGACGACGGCCGTGTCGCTGGCGTTGAGGTTGTCCGCCCGCATGGCCGCGAAATAGGCACAGCTGAACGGCTCGACGAGCGCGGCCTGGGTGTCGGTCAGCTCCTCCGGCACGCGGTGCAGCCACTCCGGCCGGGCCACGAAGTACTCGGCCGCAGCACCGGAGATGGAGAACCCGAAGTGGTCCTCCCCGATGACGCACTCCCCCACCACGCGGTCACCGGGCTTGAAGTCGGTGACGGCGCGGCCGACCTCGACGATCTCGCCGGCCCACTCGTGGCCCGGGACGATCGGGTAGTCGAACGGGATGATGTAGCGCCCCTCGAGCAGCTCGAAGTCGGAGTGGCAGATCCCCACCGCCCGCGAGGTCACGAGCACCTCGTCTTCCGAGATCGACGGGGTGTCGGTCTCCGCGAGCGCCAGCTTGTCGACGTCTTGGAACTGGACGGCCTTCATGGGTTCGGTCCTCTCAGTGAGAGCAGGGGTCAGAAGTTGTGGGGCGACGTGGGATCAGCACCGGATCTCGCCGCCGCTGACTGCGATGACGACGTACGAGAGAGCCGTCAGTGCCTTCGACGTTCATTGCGGGCTCACCGAGCCGGGATGATCCGCGCCTTGCGGAGCCGGTCAAACAGGTCCAGGAACGAGCGCTCGCTGTCCTGGACGTCGGAAAAGCCGGCCTCCCGGCTCTTCGTCATGTCGGCGTACGTCTCGACGGTGCGACCGAGGTCGCTGTCGGTGTGCCACCACGGGGCGAGCCGGTCCACGTTGGGCTCGGCCAGGTCGTACTTCTCGGCGATGCCGCGCCAGACCGCCGGCGCGTCGGCCATCTGCTCGACCAGGGGCGAGGGGTGGCCGAAGTAGGGCGCGGCCTCCACGCCGAGCCCCTCGGCCACGACCTCCCACATCCGGCGCCACTGGAAGGTGTCGCCGTTGACGGTGTTGAACGCCTCGTTCGCCCCTGCCGGTGACGTGGCAGCCCAGGCGAGGTGACGGGCCAGCAGCCGCGCGTCGGTGATGTCCGTCGTCCCGTCGTACTGCTCCGGGGACCCCGGGAAGACGAACGGCCGCCCGGTCTCCCGGGCGATCGTCGCGTAGACGGCGAGTGTGACGCCCATGTTCATCGCGTTGCCGAGGGCATACCCGACGACGGTATGCGGCCGGTGCACCGACCAGCGGAAGCCGTACCTCTCCGCGGCCGCGAAGATGATGTCCTCCTGGTCGTAGTAGAAGTTCTTGTACTCCAGGCGCGGCTGGCTCTCCCGGAACGGCGGCTGCGCGGGGTTCTGGGCGTAGGCCTCGAACGGCCCGAGGTAGTGCTTGAGCCCGGTCACCAGCGCGACGTGCTCCAGCGTGCCGACCCGACCTGCCGCGTCGAGGGTGTTCCGGGTCATGGCGCCGTTGACCTCGATGTTGAGGTCCTCCGTGTCCTGCCGGAGCCAGGTGCAGTAGAAGAGGTGGGTGGCCCGGACCTCCTCGGCCACGGCGCCGACGGACGCCGGATCAAGCGCGTCACCGGCCACCGGGCGGACGTCGGCGGCCTCCGTGCCCGGATGGCGGGACATGCCGTAGACCTCCCAGCCGGTGGCGGCCAGGTGCTCGGCGGTGTTGCGACCGGTCAGGCCGGTGGCGCCCACCACCAGCGCTCTGTGGTTGTTCATCGGTTCTCGCTCTCTCGGCCAGTGCCACCAGGTGAGGCGGAGCGGCTCGTCGACGTGGGGACTGCGGTCACGGGTGACCGTGCGCGGCGCTCTGGAAGAGCTCGAGCGTCACGCCGTTCGGGTCCTTGAAGTAGGCGAAGGCGCACCCCTCGAGTGGCCCGTCCTCGATGGGAAGCGGAGGCGCAAGGAACTCCACGCCCTTGGCCCGCAGGTTCTCGTAGGCCCGCTGCAGGTCCGGGACGTCGATGCACACGTGCGCGCTGCCGACGTCGGCGTTGGACCTATCGAAGGTCTCCTGGCGCTCGTTGGCGTAGCAGAGCAGCTCGATGACGCAGCTGCCGAAGCGGAGAAACGCGAAGCTCAGGTCGGCGTCCGGCACCCCCACCGCCCGGGACAGCTCGGGCCCCGAGCCGGTCGCGACGAATTCCCGTTGCACGTCGAAGACCCGCTCGTACCACTGGAGCGACTCCTCGAGGTCTCGGACGGTGATCCCGACGTGGTGCATGTCGCCGAAGGACGTCATGGCGGTGCATCCCTTCTCTGCTGGTCAGGAACCGGCGCGGACGAGCACCTTGAGCTCGTTGCCGTGCGGGTCGATGAGGGCGTCGAAGCCCCGGGGCACGACGTCGTCGAGCGCGATCTCGGTCGTGACGGCCTTGGCCACCGGGTACTGGCCGGTGGCGATGAGCCGGATGATCCGCGGCCAGTCGGTGGTGTTCCAGCACCAGCTGCCGTAGAGGGTCAGGTCCTTCTCGGCCAACGCCATCGCGTCGAGGGTGGCCGGTCTGGTGTGCAGGCCCGTCTGCACGATCGCCGCCCGCTTGCGGGTCAGCGTCACGCAGCTGGCGAGTCCCGGTGAGCTGCCCGAGCACTCCACAGCCAGGTCGACGCCGTCGCCATGGGTCAGTTCGCCGACCAGGTCCGCTAGCTCACCCTTGGTCGGATCGACGACGTGCCCGATGTCGAGCCGTGCGGCCAGCGCCGCCCGGTTCTCGTTCGGCTCCGAGATGATCACCGAGGACGCGCCCGCCGCGCCGGCGTACATCGCGGTCAGCACACCGATCGGCCCGGCTCCCGTGACGAGCACGACGTCGCCACCGGTGACGCCGGCGCGCTCGACGCCGTACGCAGCCACGGCCGCGGGCTCGACGACGGCGCCCTCGAGGTCGGACACCTCGTCAGGCAGCATTGCGACCTGGTACTCCTTGACGACCGCGAGCTCGGCCATCCCGCCGGTCTCGGCGCTCAGGCCGGTACAGGCGAACTGCACGCAGAGATGACCCTGGCCGCGCCGGCAGTACCGGCACCGGCCGCAGACGATGGCCGGCATGATCGCGACCCGGTCTCCGGGCCGCACGTCCCGGACCGCCGGACCGACCTCGATGACCCGGGCCGAGAACTCGTGACCGAGGATCTGCGGGTTCGTGACACCGGTCAACGGGTGCGGCGTGGTCGGGGTGACGATCGGCCCGACCGCGTACTCGTGCAAATCGGTCCCGCAGATGCCGCAGTAGGACGGTGCGATGAGGACGTCGTCGGGCTCGCGGATCTGCGCCTCGGTGACGTCCTCGACTCGGATGTCGCCCTTGCCGTAGTAGCGGGCAGCACGCACAGGACTGCTCCCTTCTCTGTCGGGTGGAACGGGTGAGCGGTCGCCGTGTCAGTGGGCGACGCTGCGGCGGGTACCGCGGATCTGGCTGTAGACGACGGCGGCGATGACGATGAGCCCTCCTTGGAAGATGTACTGCCAGGTCTGCGTGAGGCCGAGGAAGGTCGTCGCGTTGAGCAGCTGGACGATGAGCCCGGCTCCCAGGAGGGTGCCGATGAAGCTGCCCCGGCCCCCGAGCAGGCTGGTGCCACCCAGGACCACCGCCGTGATGCTGCTGAGCGTGTAGCCGACGCCCTGGGCGGGGTCCCCGATGCCCAGCTGGGCCAGCAGGACCAGCGCCCCGAGGAACGTGAACAGGGACACCGCCACGAACGCCAGCACCACGGTGCGGGTGGTGGCCACGCCGAGGCGGCGGGACGACTCTTCGTTCGAGCCGACGGCCCGCAGCTGCATCCCCCAGCGACTGCGTCGCAGGAGGTACTCCATGGCGACGGCGATCAGGACGAGCAGGATGAAGGCCACCGGCACCGGGCCGACGGTGTACGTGATGACGTCGGTCACCGAGCGGCTGATCAGCCCCTCGGGCCGGTCGCGCAGCAGGAAGCTGAAGCCCTGGAGCGCGATGTAGGTGGCCAGTGTCGCGGCGACGGCGGTGAACTTGCCGAACCGGATCAGCGACCCGTTGACCGCTCCCGTCAGCGCCGCGGCACCCAGCATGAGCAGGAGTCCCAGAACCATGGTGGCGCCCGAGGACTCGTCGAGCAGGAAGAACGAGCCCACCACGACCAGGAAGCCGGCCAGCGGCCCCACCGAGAGGTCGATGCCCCCGACCATCAGCGCGATCGTCTGGCCCAGTGCGATGAAGCCGAGAGCACTGACGAGCAACGTCACCGAGGTGATGTTGAAGGGAAGGAAGTACCGGTCGTTCTGCGAGTAGATGTAGGCGGCGAGGACGACCATGACGGCGGCCAGGATCGCCACCGGGGCGTAGTCCCCCTCGAGCCGGCGGCGGAGGGAGGAGAAGCGCGCCGAGCTGGCCTCCCGCTCCTGGTCCTCCTTCTTGAGGGTGGTGGATGCGACTGCGGCGTGCACCATGCGCTCCTCGGTGACCTCCTCGCCGCTGAGGGTCGCCACCACGTGCCCGCGGGAGAGCACGATCACGCGATCGCAGAGCCCCTCGAGCTCCTTGGCGTCCGACGACGCCACCACCACCGGCACACCTGCGCCGGAGACCTCGCGGAGGATCCGGTAGATCTCCGACCGCGCACCCACGTCGACGCCCTGGGTGGGTTCGTCGGCGAGCAGGATGGCCGGCTGGGACAGCAGCGCGCGGGCCATCACGACCTTCTGCTGGTTGCCACCGGAGAGCGCGGTGACCGGGGCCTCCATCGACGGCGCCTTGACGTTGAGGCCGGTCAATTCCGCGCCGACGAGTTCCGCCTCGCGGCGGCGGCTGACGAACCGACCGATGCGGAACCGCTCGAGCCCGGCGACGGCGGCGTTCTCCCGCACCGACATCGTCATCATCAGGCCCTCGTGGTGCCGGTCAGCCGGCATGTAAGCCGAGGAGTCGTGCAGGCGCCGCACCGAGAAGTCGTCCTCCCCGATCCGGACGTCGCCGTCGAACCGGGACAGGCCGGCCAAGGCCCGGAGCAGGCCCTCCTGTCCATTCCCGACGACACCGGCGATGCCGATGATCTCGCCGCGGCCGGCACTGAACGAGACATCGGAGAAGCCGTCCCCGGTGAGACCGCGCACGTCGAGGACCGGCCTTTCGTCCTCGCGGATGCGGTGCTTGGGCGGGAACGTGTACTCCAGCTCCCGGCCCACGATCATGGCGAGCAGTTCGTCGTCGGTGACGTCCCCGACCGCGACCGTTCCGCGGTTGCGGCCGTCCCGGAGCACAGTCACCCGATCGGCCAGCTCCCGGACCTCGGCCAGACGGTGGGTGATGTAGACGACCGCCGTGCCCGACCGCGCAGCGGTCCGGACCCGGTCGAAGAGCAGGTCGACCGCATCCTGACCGAGCGGGGCGGTCGGCTCGTCGAGGATCAGCAGCTTCGGACGCAGGGCGAGCGCCTTGGCGAGCTCGAGCAGGTGCTTCTGCGCGACGCTCAGACCGGCGACGCGGTCCTCCAGGTGAGCGGTGGACCCCACGTCGGAGAGCAGCTGCCTCATTGCCGACGCCTCGTCCCCGGCGAACTGCAGGTGTTCTCGCGGGACGGCGACCCGGATGTTCTCCGCAACCGTGAGATCGGGTAGCACGGCTGGGTGCTGGTGGACGATCGCGATGCCGAGCCGGCCGGCCATCGCCGGGTCGAGGGCGGAGATCACATCGCCGCCCACCTCGACCGTCCCCGTGTCGGGCTGGGTCGTACCGGAGGCCACGCCCATGAGCGTGGACTTCCCCGCGCCGTTCTCGCCGAGGAGCGCGTGGACCTCTCCCGGCAGGAGCTCGATCGAGACGTCGCTGAGGGCGGAGACGGCGCCGTAGCTTTTCGAGATCCCGGAAAGGATCATCGTCGGCCGCGCCAGCGCGACAGGCGCCTGCTCCTTCTGCTCTGTCACCAGGGGTCCTTCGGGGTCGAGGGGGTGGAGTCCAGCCCGGCCGGTGCACCGGCGACGCGGATTCCGCGACCGGTGCACCGGGCCGTTTCGGGTCATTCGATGACGTCTGCCTGCTCCTCGGCCGGCATCTCCGCAGACAGGTAGATGTCGCCCGGCAGCTCCGGCTCGCAGGTCACCGGGTTGGGGCTGCCGGTGAGCGAGTTCTCGAAGGCCGTGGACGGATAGACGTCATCCGCCGGCACCTCTCCGCCCGTCGCACGGGCGACGGCGTGCTGGATGGCCAGCCGCGAGTGGTCGTTCTGCGTGGAGACGGTGAAGAGCTCGAAGTCGGGGTTGGCCTCCTGGTTCTCCTCCCAGAAGCACGCGAGGGCGTTGCCGTCCGATGTCGCGATGGCCGGAATGGACCGACCGCTCCGTTCGAACACGGGGAGCGCGCCGACCAGCGAGGGGCCGAAGTCGGAGACGATCACGTCGATCTCCGGATTCTGCGCGATCGCGGAGGTCAGCACCTGCTGCGTCTCTGCAGGGTCCCAGTTGGTCACCTCGAACGGCTGCTCGCCGATGAACGTGTACTTGCCCGTCGGGTCCAGCACCTCGTGGAGGCCTTCTGCCTCGGCCAGGCTCTGGCTGTTCCCGGGAGGGCCACCGAGGAAGAGGACGTTGCCTCCCTCTGGGAGGACTTCCTTGATCCATTCACCCCAGAGCCGGCCCGCCTCCTCGAAATCGCTGCCGATGAAGGCGTCGTAGTCCTCTCCCGGCTCGCCTCCCGGGTCCACCCGGTACGGCACGGTGACGACGCCGGCATTCTTGGCGGACCGGAGAGCGGGCAGCATCGCCTCACCGGCGTCCGGGAAAGAGACGAGGGCGTCGACGCCGGTCGCGACCATGCCTTGGATGTCGGCGATGGCCTTCTGGGTGTCGCCCTGGCCGTCCGCGTACTGGAACTCGGCCACGCTCGGGCACTTGGCTGCCTCGGCGCGGGCCGATGCAGTAGTGATCAGCCGCCAGCTGTTGCCGCCGAAGCCATCGGTCATGCCGAGGACGATCTCGTCGGGGCCGCACCAGGACGGCACGTCGCCGTTGGCGGCAGCGCCGCCGGATGCGGCCTGCGTGTCGTCGGAGCCACCACCGCAGGCGGCGAGTGTCAGGACACCCACGCTGAGCAGCGTGAGGGGCTTGGCAGGGAACTTGGGTCGGTTCACAGGAGGATTCCTCTCCGAGTCGTGCGAGGGACGGCGGACGGTCGTGCAGTGGTGCGGTGGGTCAGGCGGTTCAGGCGGAGATAGGTCTTCTCTGCCCGAACCGGTTGCGGAGGCCCCGCCAGTCGAGGCTGTACAGAGCGACCCCGACCGTCAGGGCCGCCGCCTCCACGAGGGTGCGAAAGGCGAACGAGACGCCGAGCGCCAGGACGAACTGGCCCAGCTGGCTGAGGAATAGTGCGGCAACCGCCGTCGCCACGAGGTATCCGCGGCCGCCGAGCAGCGATGTCCCACCGAGCACCACGGCCGCGACGGAGGGCAGCAGGTAGCTGTCGCCCTGGAAGGCCGTCGGCTGGGCGATGATGCCGGCGAGCATCACGCCGGCCATCCAGTACAGGATCTGCGCCCACACGTACGCGCCGGCTCGGTGCCGGGTCACCGGCAGAGCCGTGGCCCGGGCCGCATGCGGATTGGCTCCGATCGCCTCGAACCGACGTCCAGCGGCGGTCTTCTTCATCGCGACCGCGGCCACGACCACGACCACGACCGCCACGTAGACGGAGTTCGGGATGCCGAGGGTCAGACCGCCGGTCGCGCTGCGGAGCAGCTCGGTGGTGCGTCGGGGAGCGCCGCCGGATATGCCGAGCACGCCGGCGTACAGGAGCGCGTTCATCCCGAGTGTCGCAACGATCGGGTTCAGGCCCAGGCGCCCGATGAGGAGACCGTTGCCGATCCCCGCCGCGACCGCCACGACGAGACCGAGGCCGAGGGCCGGAAGCAGCCCGCTGTCGTCGCCGTTCGGAAGGTGCGTCGAAATGACGACGGCCAGTGAGATCGCTCCGGGTACCGAGAGGTCGAAGCCCCCTTGCTGGACCACCAGTGTCTGCCCGATCGCGGCGACCGCCAGCACGGCGGCGAAGGGCAGCATGCCGAGCAGTGCGCCGCGGCTGATGCTCGTCGGCGCCACGAGAGCGCTCGCAAAAAAGAGGAACGCGACCGCGACGGTGACGGTGAGCATGCCGCGGGACACGGTGAATCGAGGCCCCGCCTTGACGGCGGGCCGCGCTGGTGCGTCGAGGGCCATTGCCTCCGCCTCCTCCGGTGATGTGGATGTAACCGGTGCGTAGTGACCGGCGTCACGCAGTGATGTCCGACCGTACAGACGAAGACGAGTGTTCACAAGCACTTCACAAACATCTTTTCGGGCCCCATGATGTGGCACATTCAGGTGATACAGGCCCCCTGAAGGAGCCCGCCGTCGCGCCAGGGGGGTCGGTTGACCGTTAAGCAGCGCATCCCAGTGTTAAGCAGCAGACTGGCACGAGGCCAACCGGAGGATTGGGGGGACGAGGAGTGGGTGGTCCTCATGGGTGCCATGACCACAGCTGCTCAGCGGTCTCGCCGAACGGGGCAGCGAAGATCCACAGGGCCGGTGCTTCCCGTGTCGGTCGGCCCGCGGACCGGAGGCATGACATAGACGCCGGGCTTGGGCCGCCCTCCGGCGACGTCCGCATCTACAGCAAGCGAGGAGAAGGGTCGGTGGAAACAGGCGCCATGAGGGCCACGGAGCGTTGCGGCGGCGAACCTGCTTGCGTTCCGGCTACGGCGCGCAGCAACTGCAGTGCCACCGACGCGTTTCCACTTCCGCCACAGATCCCAGCTGCCGACCGCCATCTCCCCATGGGGATGAGCTGGGGCCTCCCGTGACTGGCGCGAGCGTCACGAATGCGATGGATAATCGAAAAATCACCGTCAGCGACAGGGGAACCAGCATGAGCACCAGCGCGGGACCGGATGCCCCGGCGGAGATGGATCCCGCGGAAACGTTGGGTGGTCGGCTGCGGCACGCACGGCTACAGGCGAACCTGTCACTCCGGGAGGTGGCTCGACAGCTCGGCGTCTCGGCGTCCTTCGTGTCGCAACTCGAGAACGGCAAGTCTCAGCCATCCGTCGCCACACTGTTCTCGTTGGCTCGCCTGCTCGGGGTATCCATCGACCGGCTCTTCGATGAGCATGGCGGCGCCACGCTCCCGGCAGAAGCCGCCCCTGTGACGCGGCAGCCCGAAGAGCGCTCACCCGCTTCGACACGGTCATCCGACCTCTCCTCGGAGGAGGCTGGGCTGCTTCCCCGCGGCAAGCCGGGCTTCCCGGCTGTCACCTGGGGGGAGCAATCCCCTGAGCCACTACGGTTCTCCGTCACGACGCCCGGTCAGCGAAGTCGGCTGGTGCTCGAGTCCGGCGTCTCCTGGGAGCAGCTCGTCCGCAAGTCCGACGAGCTGGACTTCATCGAGCTCGTCTATCCCCCGGGCAGCAGCTCCACCATGGACGGCCGCATGCTCCGTCACGACGACTACGAGTACGGCATCCTGCTGGAGGGCGAGCTGGAGGTGACTCTCGGATTCGATGTCTTCGTCCTGCACGCGGGCGAAGCGATCGGGTTCGACTCGACGGTCCCCCATCTCTTCAGGAACCCTGGAACGACGCCTGCCCGCGGCATTTGGGTCATGCATCACGGGCGCAAGTAGGCAGGGCTTCGGTGCATCGCGTAAGCCGATCGCTTGGGTGGCCGCTCGGCTACACGCCAGCCCTACATGATTACTGCGGCGCTGAGTCAGCAGAAGCACCATCCGGTCGAACGGGATTCGAAGGGGTGGCCGCGTCGGTCACACCAGTTCCTACCAAGGAGAAACCATGGACGCCCTGAAGGACCGAGTCGCCGTCATCACCGGGGCCGCACAGGGCCAAGGCGCAGCTGAGGCGCGCCTCCTGGCCGCACACGGCGCCCACGTAGTCATCACCGACCTGCAGGAAGCGGGACGGGCATTGGCCGAGGACATCGGCGCTTCTGCACCCGGTAGCGCCGAGTTCATCCGGCTTGACGTCACCGACGAGCAGGCGTGGGGAGCTCTGGCCGACGACCTACGCGATCGTCACGGGCGCCTGGACGTCCTCGTCAACAATGCTGGAGTGGCATTCCGCTTCGGGATGATGGAGACCACGCGCGACGACTTCGAGCACGTCCTGGCCGTTAACCTTGTGGGCCCGTTCCTGGCCATGCGAGCTTTGGCGCCACTGATGCGGGACAGCGGCGGCGGTTCGATCGTCAACGTGGGGTCGGCCGCCGGGATGACGGGGCACTTCTCCGCGGCCTACTCCACGAGCAAGTGGGGGCTGCGGGGGGTCACGAAGGTGGCGGCCATGGAGTTCGCGTCTTGGAACATCCGGGTAAACGCGATCCACCCTGGCATCGTCAACACAGCGTTGGTCCCGGGAGACACCGCCTTCCCTCAGGCCATGACTCGCTTCACCCCCCTGGGACGTGCTGCGGAGGTCGAGGACGTCGCACCCCTGGTGTTTTTCCTCGCCGGTGACGGATCTCGCTTCATCACCGGATCGGACTTCCCCGTCGACGGCGGGCTCGTGGACCTCGGCGTCTACGACGCTGTGGCCAAGGAGTACCAGAACCTCAAGTAACCCGTCAGGCGGGCTACGGGCTCGTCCGCCCGGCTTGCACGCGACGGTAGCCCGCCTGAAGCGCCATCCAACACTTGAGGGAGTCCAGCCATGAGGATCGCCGGCATCCGCCGGGACGGCGGCGCGATCGAGGTCGCATCGCTGTCCGAGGACGGCGCACAGATCACCGTCGTCGCCGGGCTCGAGGAGTTCTGGACCGACGCACCGGGCTTCCTGTCCCGCGAGCCCGCCGGGGCGACGGTGCCGGCGACCGACGTCGAGTTCGCACCCCCGGTGCTGCCCGGCGCCCGCGTGATCTGCATCGGGCTGAACTACCTCAAGCACGTCGCCGAGGGCTCCTTCGCCGGGGAGGGCGTACCGCCGTACCCGACGCTCTTCGCGCGCTGGACGCAGTCGCTGACCGTGGGCGGCGCAGAGGTGCCTGTCCCCTCGGAGGAGGACGGCCTGGACTGGGAGGGCGAGGTGATGGCCTACGTCGGCGCCCCCCTGGTCGACGCCACCCCGGAGGAAGCACTGGCCGCCGTCGTCGGCTACTCGGCGTTCAACGACCTGACCTGCCGCCGCGCGCAGAAGCTGACCAGCCAGTGGATCCTCGGCAAGAACGGCGACCGCTCCGGCCCGCTCGGCCCGATCGTGCCCGCCGCGGAGGTCGGCGACCTCCGCGACGGGCTGCGCGTGCAGACCCGCGTCAACGGCCAGACGGTGCAGGACGCACGCACCGACGAGATGGTCTACACCGTCGGCGACACGCTCGCCCTCATCTCGCGGACGTTCACCCTGCGTCCCGGAGACCTGCTGGCCACCGGCACGCCGGCCGGCGTGGGCTACGGCCGGACGCCACCGTGGCTGCTGCAGCCCGGGGACGTCGTCGAGGTCGAGGTCGACCGGCTCGGCGTCCTCACCAACTCCATCGTCGCGAACGACGCCCGGAAGGCCTGACACGATGCCCGGCGAGTACCGCCAGTACCTCTTCCCGCACGACCACCCGCGGCTGGCCGGGGTCCGCGGCATGGGCCCCTACGTCTACCGGGAGCACGCCCGGACGCCGGACACGTTCACCGGCGGGCTCGTCGAGGGCTGGACCCCGCTGTACCGGAACGAGTTCCGGGGCGTCACCGAGGACGGGACGCTTCGTGAGGGGCTGTACCCGTTCGAGCCGGCCCGTCCCGGCGAGGAGGCGCCGGTCGAGGCCATGGTTGCAGCGGCGCACGACCTGCTCGCCGTCCTGGACGACGAGGGCCGGCAGCGGATCTGCTTCGCTGTCGACGCCGTCGAATGGCAGACCTGGGCCAACCCGGAGTTCATGCAGTTCGACACCGGCCTGCGGCTGGACCTGCAGCCGGCCGAGGTGCGGGAGAAGGCGCTGGCGCTGATGCGCGCCTCCCTCTCCCCCGAGGGCTACGAGCTCGCCCACGCCATGATGCTGATCAACGGGTTCCTCGGCGGGATCGTCGACCTGGAGACGGTGCTCAACGAGTTCAGCTACAACATCGCCCTCTACGGCGTCCCCGACGCCCGTGCCCCGTGGGGCTGGCAGCTGTTCGGCCACCACTGCGCACTCAACTGCCTCGTGGTCGAGGGCCGGATGGCCGTCTCCCCCGTGTTCCTGGGCGCCGAGCCCGACCAGATCGACGAGGGCCCGCACGCCGGCCTCGCCGACGTCTTCGCCGACCGCATCACCCTCGGCACCGCGCTGATGGCCGCCCTGCCCGAGGAGCAGCGGCAAGCCGCCACCGTGTACGAGCAGATGGTCGACCCAGCCATGCCACTGGGGCGGGTGCACCCCGGTGACGAGCGGCACCTGGCCGGCGCCTTCCAGGACAACCGCGTGATCCCCTTCGAGGGAATCCGGGTCGCCGACATGCCGCCCCCGGCGCGGAAGACGGCGCTGGCGATCGCAGAGACGTTCGTCCGGCTGCTCCCCGAGGGGCCGCGACAGGCCCGCATGCGGGAGATCGAGCAGCACCTCGACGAGGCGTGGTTCGCCTGGATCGGCGGGTCCGAGCCAGGAGACGTCTTCTACTACCGGCTCCAGTCACCGGTCCTTATCGCCGAACTAGACCACCACTGCGGCGTATTCCTGGACTACGACACCCCACAGCCCTTCCACATCCACACCGTGCTGCGCACCCCGCACGGCAACGACTACGGCCGCGCCTGGGTGCAGCAGTGGCACCGGGCACATGCGGCTGCCGTGAACGGACCCGGCGCGCCGGACACAGGCCGTACCGAACGGGCCAGGACCGGCTGACCGACTACACGCAGGTCCGCGGCAGCGGCAAGTGAGTGAGCCCGGGTGACCGAGACACCGGGAGCGCTCGACCGCGGGTCGGCACGGCCCGCTCGCGGCCGGGCCGGAGCGACGTCGTGCAGAGCTCGACGCAGAGACGGCTGATCAGGGCGCTGCGAGGGCGGCCGTTGCTGTACCGCAGCCGCGTTGCTGTGTCCGTTGCTGTACTCACGCGAAAGGCGGGCCGACCTTACCGGCCGACCCGCCTTCACCTGCGGCTCCACTGTCGGGCTGACAGGATTTGAACCTGCGACCCCCTGACCCCCAGTCAGGTGCGCTACCAAGCTGCGCTACAGCCCGCGTGCCGCCCGCCTGTCCGGAGTTCCGGGCCGCGCGACGACCGCCCGGGAAGATTACCGCACCGCCCCGGCCGGGTCCGACGGTGGTCAGCCGCGCTTGCCGTCCTTGTCCCGGCCCTCGCGCACCTTCACCGAGATCTCGATCGGGGTGCCGTGGAAGCCGAACTGCTCGCGCAGCTTCCGCTCCAGGAACCGGCGGTAGCCGGCCTCCAGGAAGCCGGTGGAGAAGACGACGAACCGCGGCGGGCGGATGTCCGCCTGGGTCACGTACTTGATCTTCGGGGCACGGCCGCCACGGGCCGGCGGCGGCGTCTCCTGCACCAGGGACCGCACGAAGGTGTTCAACTCGGCGGTGGGCACCCGGGTCTCCCACGAGGCCAGCGCCGCGCGCAGGTGGTCGGCGAGCTTGCTGACGCCCCGGCCGGTGGCGGCGGAGATGTTGACCCGCGTGGCCCACTTGACCCGCGACAGCTCCCGCTCGATCTCCCGCTTCAGCTGGTAGTGGCGGTCCTCGTCGAGGGTGTCCCACTTGTTGATCGCGATGACCAGCGCCCGCCCGGCGTCCACGACCTGGCTGATCACCCGCTGGTCCTGCTCGCTGATGACCTCGTCGGCGGCCAGCAGGACGACCGCGACCTCCGCGGCCTGGATGGCACCCTCGGTGCGCAGGCTGGCGTAGTACTCCATCCCGCTGGCGGTGTTCACCTTGCGGCGCAGCCCGGCGGTGTCGACGAACCGCCATTCCTCGCCACCGAGGCTCACGAGCGAGTCGACCGGGTCGACGGTGGTGCCCGCGACGGAGTCGACGACGGAGCGCTCCTCCTTGGCCAGCCGGTTGATCAGGCTCGACTTGCCGACGTTCGGCCGGCCGACCAGGGCCACCCGCCGGGGTCCGCCCTCCTCGTCCTGCTCGCGCGGCGCCTCGGGCATCGCGTCGAGGACCAGGTCGAGCAGGTCACCGCTGGCCCGGCCGTGCAGGGCGCTGACCGCGTGCGGCTCCCCCAGGCCCAGCGACCACAGCTCGGCCGCGTTGGCCTCGCTGCGCTCGTCGTCGACCTTGTTGGCCACCAGGATCACCGGGCGGTCACTGCGCCGGAGCACCCGCGCGGCGGCCAGGTCGGTCTCGGTGGCGCCCACCTGGCTGTCGACGACGAGCACGATGACGTCGGCCGTCTTCATGGCGTACTCGGCCTGGCGGGTGATCGAGGCACCCAGCCCCTCGGCCTGAGGGTCCCATCCCCCGGTGTCCACGACCGTGAACCGCTTGCCGTTCCACAGCGCCTCGTAGGCGATCCGGTCCCGGGTCACGCCGGGGGTGTCCTGGACGACGGCGGCGCGCCGGCCCAGGAAGCGGTTCACCAGGGTCGACTTGCCCACGTTCGGCCGCCCCACGATGGCGACGACGGGCAGTGGCCCGGTGTGCTCGTCGGTCACGCCCGCTCCCCCACACCCACGGCCGACTCGGCGAGCGCGACCACCCGGTCGACGACACCCTGCTGGTCCAGCTCCGTGCTGTCGACGACGATGGCCTCGGCAGCCGGGCGCAGCGGGCTGTCGGCCCGACTGCTGTCGAACTCGTCACGGCGGCGGAGGTCGGCGGCGAGCTCGACGATCTCCGACTGCTCGCGGATGCCCAACTGCGCGGCCCGGCGCTGGGCACGGGCCTCGGGCGCGGCGGTGAGGTAGATCTTCAGCGTCGCGTCGGGCAGGACGACGGTCCCGATGTCCCGCCCCTCCACCACCACGGTGCCGGCCGCGGCGACGAGGGCACGCTGCTGGTCGACCAGCCGGCGGCGCACCGCCGGCACGGCGGAGACGGCGGAGACGGCACGGGTCACCTCGGCGCCCCGGATGCGGGCGGCGACGTCGACACCGTCGACCCGCACCGTCTCGGTGGCTGCGTCGGTGCCCACCTCGATGCGGGCCCCGGCGACCGTGCGCGCCACCCCGTCGGCGTCGGCCGGGTCGACGCCGGCGTCGAGCACCGCGACGGTGGCCGCCCGGTACATGGCGCCGGTGTCGAGATAGGCGGCACCCAGGCGGGCGGCCACGCCACGCGCCACGCTGGACTTGCCGGTCCCCGACGGTCCGTCCAGGGTCACCTGGCCGCGGAAGGTCATCTGCTCACTCACTGCTCTCTGCGCCCACTCGTTCACTGGGCACTGCCATTGTCCTGCTGCGCAGCCCGCTCGCTCCGCTCCTCGCTCGCTCTGGAACGGGTCGCCTCCGCGGTCGCTCCGCTCCTCGCTCGCTGGCGCTCGCTGCGATGCTCACTCTCCTGTCGGCTCCGTCGCTCGCTGCGATGCTCACTCACTGGGCGATGTCCCGCCGGAGCGCGACCGCGCCCCGGAGGTAGACGTGCTGGATGTCGGCGCGGTCCTTGGGCGTCTCGGCGTGCGCCATGAGCCGGAGCACCCGCGGCAGCGCGTGCGGCACCGCGATCTCGGTGGCGCACATCAGCGGCACGTCCCCGAGACCGAGTTCGCGCGCCGCCAGGGCGGGGAACTCCGACACCAGATCGGGCGTGGCCGTGAACAGGATGCTGATCAGGTCCTCGGAGCGCAGGTCGTTGCGCGCCATGACCGCGTGGACCAGCTCACGGGTGGCCTCGAGCACCTGGTTCCGGTCGTCGGCCTCGACCTGTGTCGCGCCCCGGACGGCTCGGACGGCCATGCACTCTCCTCGATCGGTGTCGGCCCGCGGATCGCCGCACGCCCCTGCCGAGTCTAGGGAAGCCGCGCCACCGTCCTGCGGGGTCGCCGGCCTCACAGGCCGACGAGCTCCTGCAGCGCACCGAGCTCCTGGCGGCTGAGCTTGCGGATGGTGCCCGAGCGCATGGCCCGCAGCTCGATCGGGCCGACGGCCGTGCGGGTCAGCCGCGACACCGGCAGCCCGACCGCGGCCAGCAGCCGGCGGACGATGTGCTTCCGCCCCTCGTGCAGGACCACCTCCACGACCGACTGCCCGGCGTGGGTGTCGACCACCCGAAAGGAGTCGACCTTCACCGGGCCGTCGTCCAGGTCGATCCCGGTCCGGAGCCGGCGCGCGAGGTCGCGCGGCACCGATCCCGAGACCTGGGCCAGGTAGGTCTTGCGCACCTCGTAGCGCGGGTGCGCCAGGCGGTGGGCCAGCTCGCCGTCGTTGGTGACCAGCAGCAGGCCCTCGGTGTCCTGGTCCAGCCGGCCCACGTGGACCAGCCCGGGGGCGAGGTCACCCACCATGTCGCCGACGGTCGGGCGGTTGCGGTCGTCGCTCATCGCGGTGAGGACACCCGGCGGCTTGTTCATCGCATAGCTGACGCGGTCGTCCCGGATCTCCAGACGGACGCCGTCGACGGCGATCTTGTCGCGCATCGGGTCCACCCGCATGCCCTGCACGCGCACCTGCGCGCCGTTCACGCTGATCCGCCCGGCGTCGATCATGTCCTCGACCACGCGGCGCGAGGCGACTCCGGCCCGGGCCAGGACCTTCTGCAGCCGCTCCCCCTGCCGGTCGTCGCCGGTGTCGGCCGCCGGCCGCTCGCCCGGGTGCACCGGGGCCAGCTCCATGTCGTCGGACCAGCCCTCGCCGGCCGCGGTGGTGCTGTCGTCGTTCGGGGTCGCGGTGTTCATCGCGTCCAGTCTCCCACCTGCCGGAAGTGGCCCGTCCGCCCGGAACCGGTTCAGGCGTCGGGGTGCTCCTGGAGCATCGTGGCCGTCTCCGGGAGCAGCGGTGCCAGCTCCGGCAGCTCGGCCAGGCTGCTGAGCCCGAGCCGCTCCAGGAACAGCGGCGTCGTGGCGTACAGCCCGCCCCCGCTGTCGGGGTCGCTACCCACCTCGTGCACGAGGCCCCGGCTGAGCAGGGTGCGCATCACCCCGTCCACACCGACGCCACGGATCGCCGACACCCGGGCGCGGGTCACCGGCTGCCGGTAGGCGATGACCGCGAGGGTCTCCAGGGCGGCCTGCGTGAGGCGGCTGCGCTGCCCCTCCACCAGGTGGCGCTCGACGACGCCCGCGTACTCCTCACGGGTGTAGATCCGCCACCCCTCCCCCGCCCGGCGGAGCGTGATGCCCGCCGACCGCTCGTCGTACCCCGCGGCCAGGTCGGCCAGCCCGGCACGCAGCTGGTCCACCGGGCAGCGCAGCGCCGCGGCCAGCGTCGCCTCGTCCACGGGGTCGTCCATGACGAACAGCAGCGCCTCCAGCCCACCCCGCAGCTCTCCGGGGTCCAGCTGCTCCAGCGGCTCGGGCTCGGGCTCGGGCTGCGGCTGCGGCTCCACCTCGGTGGCCCGGGAGGCCAGCGGCAGTTCGTCCTCGTCCGGCACCAGCGGGACCGGTCCGTCGGTGACCGGGCGCTCACCGACGCGGGAGGCCAGCGCCGAGGCGACGGCGTCCCATGTCGCCGGATCGGCGTCCCCCCGCTCCTCGGCCTGCTCGCGGGTGGCAGCCAGCTCGGCGGCCAGCGCGTCCCAGGAGATGGGCGCACGCTCCTGGTCGGGGCGCTCGTCGGTCACCGGTACTCCTCGTCGGGGTCGTCGGACGCCACGGCGGCCGGGTCGGGCACCGCCTCACCGGTCCAGCGGACGTGCAGCTCCCCCAGTGGGGTCAACTGCTCGAACACCACCCGCTGCTGGCGGTACAGCTCCAGGAGCGCCAGGAACCGCGCGACCACCTCGCGGGTGTGCCCGCAGTCGGCGGTCAGGGCCCGAAAGCTGGTCGTGCCCGAGCGCACCAGCTGGTTGCGGACCAGCAGCAGCTGCTCGGCGACGCTCACCGCCGGCGCGTGCAGGTGCGCGACGCTGACCTGCTCCGGGACCTTCGGCGCCAGCGCCCGGGCAGCGAGCGCGGCGAACTGGGCGGGCGTGAGGTCCAGCGACACGTCGGGGGCGAGGTCGGCGAAGCGCGGCTCCAGCGTCACCTGGCGCGGGAACCGCCGGACCGCGTCGGCCTCGCGCTCGCGGAGGAACGCGGCGGCCTGCTTGTAGGCCTTGTACTGCAGCAACCGGGCGAACAGCAGGTCCCGGGCCTCCAGCAGCTCGAGGTCCTCCTCGTCGTCGACCTCCGCCGTGGGCAGCAGCCGCGCGGCCTTGAGGTCCAGCAACGTGGAGGCGACCACGAGGAACTCGCTGGCCTGGTCCAGGTCGAGCTCGTCGCCCAGGGCCCGCAGGTGGGCGATGAACTCGTCGGTGACCGTGGACAGCGCGATCTCGGTGACGTCGAGCTTGTGCTTGCCGATCAGCTGCAGCAGCAGGTCGAACGGACCCTCGAAGTTGGTCAGCCTGACCGTGAAGCGGCCAGGAGCGGCCCCGGCGGCCGGCTCGGCCGCCGGAACCGCTCCGGCGTTCTCGCTCACGGACGCCGAGGGTAAGCCTGCACGCCCACACCGGCGTCCAGGCAGAGGAGGCTATGCATGTGGGTGCGGGGCTGCGTCCACATGCATAGCTTCCTCTGCCCTGTCGACGGAGGACGACGTCATCGCCCCCGGAGCCGGCGGACCAGCACGGCGTCCTCACCGCGCTCGGTCAGGTCGGCCAGCAGGACCGAGATGGCCTCGCGGACGATCCGACCGCGGTCGGCAGCCAGCCCGTGGTGGGCGCGGAGCGTCAGCCGCGCGGACTCCAGCGCCAGTAGCTCGTCGGCGGAGATGTAGACGGTGATCTTCTCGTCGTGCTTGGTGCGCTCCGTCCGGCGCGCAGGGCGTCCGCGGGTGGCGACCCTCGACTGCAGCACCGGCGCGGGGCCCGGCTGATCCGCCGAGCCACGGAAGGCCGCGAGGTCGTCGGCGAGCTCGGCGCCGCCGGGCACGAGGGTCAGCGGCGCCGCCGTCTCGGCCGGGTCGCCGGACCGGCGGGCACCTGTGCCGCTGCGCAGCGCCGGGGAGCTCGCCGGCGTCGGCAGGCTCGGCAGCTCGGTGACCTCCGAGGCCGACGGCGTGGTGTCGGTGCGCCGGAACAGCTCCGAGGCGCCGGGGAGAACCGGTCGACGCGTCACGACTGCTCCTCACTGGCGCTCGTCGCGGACGTGCCGCCGCGTGCTGTGCTCATCGGTGATCTCCCGGGCTCGATCACAGTGCGAGCACCTCCTTGGCGAGGTCGCGGTACGCCGCGGCGCCCGAGGACGTGGGCGCCCACGTGGTGATCGGCTGCCCGGCGACCGTGGTCTCCGGGAACCGCACGGTCCGCTGGATGACGGTCTGGAACACGGTGTCGCCGAAGGCCTCGACGACCCGGCTGAAGACCTCCCGGCAGTGCACGGTCCGGGAGTCGTACATGGTGGCGAGGATGCCGTTGATCTCCAGCGAGGGGTTCAGCCGCTCCTTGACCTTGTCGATCGTGTCGACCAGCAGTGCGACGCCGCGCAGCGAGAAGAACTCGCACTCCAGCGGGATCACCACGCCCTGGGCGGCGGTGAGCGCGTTGACCGTCAGCAGCCCGAGGGAGGGCTGGCAGTCGATGAGGATGTAGTCGTACTCGTCCTGGATGTCGGCCAGCACGCGCAGCAGGGTCTGCTCGCGCGCCACCTCGCTGACCAGCTGCACCTCGGCGGCGGACAGGTCGATGTTGCTGGGGACCAGGTCCAGACCGGGGATGTCGGTGGGCACCCGCACGTCACGCAGGCTGGTCCGCCGCTCCATGAGGACGTTGTAGATGGTCCGGTCCATGTTCTGCGCCGGCACACCCAGGCCCACCGACAGGGCGCCCTGCGGGTCGAGGTCGATGAGCAGCACCTTGCGGCCGAACTCCACCAGCGCGGCACCCAGGTTGATCGTCGACGTGGTCTTGCCGACGCCGCCCTTCTGGTTGCACATCGCGATGACGCGGGCGGGCCCGTGCTGGGTCAGGGGCTTGGGGTCCGGCAGACGACGCTGACGCGCCTTCGCCGGGTCCTGTCGCAGCGCGGCCGCCCCCATCTCGGGGTCGGTGTCGTGCGGCCGCGCGACGGCAGAGGCCGCGTCCGCTCGGATCGCCATGGGTAGTCGCCTCCAGCTCGTGCCCGTCCGGACGTTCCGGGTGCGGCCAGCCGTCCTGTCCGCTCGGGTGATGAGGACGCTAGGGAGCCGGAAACTTCTTCCCAAGGCGGCACGCCGTCGACGTGTCGACATGGCGACGAATGCCAACCAGTGTGACCGCTCAAGCCGAGCTGCCCGCAATTTCTGACGAACCATGCCGCCTTAAACTGTCAGGTCAGCGCGCGAGGATGGCTCGTGGCGTAGACCTCGCGCAGCCGGTCGACGGTGACCAGGGTGTACACCTGCGTGGTGGTCACCGAGGCGTGCCCGAGCAGCTCCTGGACGACGCGCACGTCGGCACCACCGTCGATCAGGTGGGTGGCGAAGCAGTGCCGCAGGGTGTGCGGCGAGATCGTGGACGGCTCGATCCCGCCGACCCGCTCGGCCGCCGTCCGCAGGATGGACCAGGCGCTCTGCCGGGACAGCGGGCCGCCGCGCACGTTCAGGAACAGCGCGCCGCCACGGACGCCGCCCGTCCCGTTCGCCGCCAGCGCCGGGCGGGCCCGCACCAGGTAGTCCTCGATGGCCCGCAGCGCGTAGCTGCCCACCGGGACCACCCGCTCCTTGCCGCCCTTGCCGGCCAGCCGCACGGTGCTCTGCCCGCGGTCCAGGTCGTCGACGGCCAGCCCGACCGCCTCCGAGATGCGGGCGCCGGTGCCGTAGAGCAGCTCCAGCAGCGCCCGGTCCCGCACTCCCCGGGGGCCCTCCAGGGAGCCCGCCGCCTCGATCAGCGCGACCACCGACTCGACCGGGATCGCCTTGGGCAGCCGCCGGGCCGGTGTCGGGGGGCGCACCTCGTGCGCGACGTCGTTCCCCACCAGGCCGTCGAGGAGGGCGAACCGGTGCAGGCCCCGGACGGCGACCACCGCCCGCGCCGCTGAGGTCGCCGACAGCGGCGGATGGTCGTCGTCCCCGCGCCGCAGCGCGGCCGGGAAGCCGGCGACGTCGGACTCGGCGACCTCCCGCAGCCCCCGCACCCCGGCCGCCGCCAGGTACTCGGTGTAGCGCCGAAGGTCGCGCCGGTAGGAGGCGATGGTGTTCTGCGCCAGGCCCCGCTCGACGGTCAGGTGGTCCAGGTAGCCGGTCACCACCCGCTCGACGTCGGGACCGGCGGACAGCGCGCTGGTCAGAGGAGGACCTCCTGGAGCGGTACGGCGTCCATCCCGTGCGCCTCGGCCACCTCGGGGAGCACCACGCCGCCGGCGACGACGTTGACGCCGTGGGCCAGCGCCGGGTTGCGCTGCACGGCCGCCGCCGTGCCCTCGGCCGCCAGCGCCATCACGTAGGGCAGCGTGACGTTGGTGAGGGCGTGCGTGGAGGTGTTGGGCACCGCGCCCGGCATGTTGGCCACGCAGTAGAAGACCGACTCGTGCACCCGGAAGGTGGGGTCGTCGTGGGTGGTGGGCCGGGTGTCCTCGAAGCAGCCGCCCTGGTCCACGGCGATGTCCACGAGCACCGATCCGGACTTCATCCGCGAGACCAGCTCGTTGCTCACCAGGGTCGGCGCCTTGGCACCGGGGACGAGCACCGCCCCGATCACCAGGTCGGCGTCGAGCACGGCGCGCTCCACCTCGTAGGCGTTCGACGCCACGGTCTGCAGGTGCCCCTGGTAGATCCGGTCGGCGGCCCGCAGCTTGTCGATGTCGCGGTCCATGACGACGACCTCGGCCTGCATGCCCAGGGCGATGGCGGCGGCGTTCATCCCCGAGACACCGGCCCCGATGACCACGACCTTCGCCGCGTAGACGCCCGAGACCCCGCCCAGCAGGACCCCGCGCCCGCCGTGGGCGCGCTCGAGGCAGTGCGCCCCCACCTGCGGCGCCATCCGTCCGGCGACCTCCGACATCGGGGCCAGCAGCGGCAGCGCGCCATCGGCGGCCTGCACCGTCTCGTAGGCGATCGCGGTGGTACCCGAGGCCACCAGGGCCTCCGTGCACTCGCGGGAGGCGGCCAGGTGCAGGTAGGTGAACAGCGTCTGCCCGGCCCGCAGCCGGCCGTACTCCTCGGCGACCGGTTCCTTGACCTTGAGCAGCAGGTCGGCGTCGGCCCACACGTCGTCGGCGGACGCCACGATGCGGGCCCCGGCCGCGGTGAAGTCCGCATCGGGGATCGAGGAGCCCTCCCCCGCGCCCTGCTCGACCAGCACCGAGTGCCCGGCCCGCGTCAGCTCGGTCACCCCGGCCGGCGTCAGCGCCACCCGGTACTCCCGGTTCTTCACCTCTCGGGGGACCCCGACCTGCATCTCGCACACTCCCGGTCTGTCTGGCGGGCAGGGCCCCGAGGGTGACGGGGCTCCTTCCCGCGCGGCACGGACGGCCCGGTCGGGGCGCGCCTCGCGCGGAGTGTAGGCATCCGCACCGCCACGTCCCGCCTCCAGCGCCGATTCGTGACATTCCGGGTGGTGCCGCCCGCATGCGCGACGGCGGTCATGGGGCTGGTCACGAGCGCCCGCATGCGCGAGAAGGCGGTTATCGGTGGGGCGATGCCGCCGGGCTCAGCCGGCGTCGACCGGCCGCAGCCGCGGGCTCGCCGTCCGGGCCTGGGCGGCGGCCAGCACCCCGACCACCGCGGCGACGTTGCGGATGCCGCCGTCGAAGACCCGCTGCACCGCGTCGGCGAGCGGCACCCGCTCGACGGTGAGGTCTGCCTCCTCGTGCTCAACGGTGAACCCGTCCGGGCGCGACACGTCGGTCAGCTCCTCGGCCAGGTAGACCAGCACCATCTCGTCGCAGAATCCGGGGCTGCTGTAGTGGGTGGTCAGCAGCGACCACCGCTGCGCGGCGAGCTGCACCTCCTCGGCCAGCTCCCGCTTCGCCGTCTCCAAGGGCGGCTCGCCGTCGGTGTCCCGCAGCCCGGCCGGCAGCTCCCACAGGTAGCCGCCCACGGGGTGGCGGTACTGCCGGAGCAGCACCACGTTCCCCTGGTCGTCGAGGGCGACGACGGCGACCGCACCCACGTGCCGGACGACGTCCCGGGTGCTCTCGTTCCCGCCCGGCATCGCGACGGTGTCGCGGTAGAGGGAGATGATCGGCCCCTCGTAGACCGTCTCGCTGCCCAGCACCCGGTAGTCGTGCCCGTCGGTGCTCATTGCTCGACTCCGGACTCGTTCCGCTCCTCGCTCGGAGCCGTAGGCCGCCTCCGCGGTCGCTCCGCTCCTCGCTCGCTGGCGCTCGCTGCGATGCTCACTCCCTGTCGGCGGCCGCCTCTCTGCATGCTCGCTCGCCCGTCGTCTTCGACGGCCATCAGACGCCGACCTGCTGGCCCTCGTCCACCGGGACCGGCAGCCGCGCGGCCTCCTGGTAGTCGACGGCCGCCTGCACGAAGGCGGCGAACAGCGGGTGCGGCCGGGTGGGCCGGCTCTTCAGCTCGGGATGGGCCTGGGTGCCGACGAAGAACGGGTGCGTCCCGCGGGGCAGCTCGGCGAACTCCACCAGCGTCCCGTCGGGCGAGGTGCCGGAGAAGACGAGGCCGGCCTCGCTCAGCCGGTCGCGGTAGGCGTTGGCGACCTCGTAGCGGTGCCGGTGCCGCTCGGTGATCTCCGTCGCGCCGTAGGCGGCCGCGGCGACCGAGCCCTTCTGCAGGTGCGCCGGGTAGCTGCCCAGCCGCATGGTGCCGCCCATGTCGCCCCGGCCGGCGACCACGTCGAGCTGGGTGGCCATGGTGGAGATGACCGCGGCGGGGGTCTCGGGGTCGAACTCGGTGGAGTTCGCACCGTCGATGCCGGCCAGGTTCCGGGCGGTCTCGATGACCATGCACTGCAGCCCCAGGCACAGGCCGAGCGTCGGGATGCCGTTGACCCGGGCGTGCCGGATCGCGCCCAGCTTGCCCTCGATCCCGCGCACCCCGAACCCGCCGGGGATGCAGACGCCGTCGACGCCGGCCAGCGTCTTCTCCGCGCCCTCCGGGGTCTCGCAGTCGTCGGAGGGCACCCAGCGGATCTGCACCCGGCTGCGGTGGGCGAAGCCGCCGGCGCGCAGCGCCTCGGTGACCGACAGGTAGGCGTCGGGCAGATCGATGTACTTGCCGACCAGCGCGATGGTGACGGTCTGCTTCGGGTCGTGGACCCGGGCGAGCAGGTCACCCCAGACGGTCCAGTCGACGTCACGGAAGGGGAGCCCGAGCCGGCGGACGACGTAGGCGTCGAGGCCTTCGCGGTGCAGCACCTTCGGGATGTCGTAGATCGACGGCGCGTCGGGGCAGGAGATGACCCCCTCGGGGTCGGTGTCGCACATCAGGCTGATCTTGCGTTTGAGGCCCTCGTTGATCTCCCGGTCCGACCGGCAGACCAACGCGTCGGGCTGGATACCGATGCTGCGCAGCGCGGCCACGGAGTGCTGCGTCGGCTTGGTCTTCAGCTCACCGGAGGGGGCGATGTAGGGCACCAGCGAGATGTGCAGGAAGAAGCAGTTGTCCCGGCCGATCTCGTGGCGCACCTGGCGAGCGGCCTCGAGGAAGGGCAGCGACTCGATGTCGCCGACCGTGCCGCCGATCTCGGTGATGACCACGTCCACGCGCTCGGCGCTGTCGGCGCCATCCAGGATGCGCGCCTTGATCTCGTTGGTGATGTGCGGGATGACCTGCACGGTGTCGCCGAGGTACTCGCCGCGGCGCTCCTTGGCGATGACGTCCGAGTAGACCTGGCCGGTGGTGACGTTGGCGCGGCCGGAGAGGTCGATGTCGAGGAACCGCTCGTAGTGACCGACGTCGAGGTCGGTCTCCGCGCCGTCCTCGGTGACGAACACCTCGCCGTGCTGGAACGGGTTCATCGTGCCCGGGTCCACGTTGAGGTAGGGGTCGAGCTTCTGCATCGTGACGCGCAGGCCACGGCTGGAGAGCAAGGCGCCCAGCGAACTCGCTGTCAGCCCCTTGCCGAGAGAGGACACAACACCGCCGGTGACGAAGACGAACTTCGTCGGCTGGGAGTTGTGCAGAAGGCCGTGATCACGCATTCCAGACGGTCGATCCACGGGAGACGACCGTAACACGGCCGGCGCCGTCAGCCGGGTCGGAGTGGGCAGCGCCATCCGCGGACTCCCCGCCCCCGGGCGTGCCTTCCCCCGGGGCGGCCACCAGCCAGACCAACAAGGGTACGAGCAGCGCGGCGGCGGTCGCCGGGAGGGCGACGCCGGAGTCGTTGACCGCGGCGCCGATCGCCAGGCTGAGCGCGCTGGCCAGCAGTGCGGCCCGCAGGACGGCGGTGTCCGCCGGGCTCAGCCCACCCGGCCCGCGGAGCGTGTCATCCGCACCGCTGCGGAGGGGGCCGCCCGGACGCAGCAACCAGACCGCGGCCACGAGCGCCACCGGCAGCATCCACGCCAGCGGGCTGCCCAGCAGGATGCCGACGTTGGCCTGGGCCTTGCGGCTGATGACCGTCAGGGCCTCACCGCTGAGCAGCTGCTCGACGAAGCGCCCGAGGTGGGTCCGCTCCCCCGCCGGCCGCAGCCAGTCGAGCACGGCGACGGTCCCGACGGCGACGACGGCTGCGGCGAGGATCCCGGCCAGCCGGACCACGGTCACCCGCACCTGGGTCAGCAGCATCGCCAGCAGCAGGAAGCCGGGCAGGGCGGCGAGCACCCCGCCGAAGTCGCGGCCGAGCGTAGGGGCCCCGACGACGGCGACGGTCAGCAGGCCGGCGCCGAGCACCACGGCCGCGACCCGGCCGCGCCGGCGCTCGGGGGCGACCCGCCGGCCGGCCGCCGTGGCCAGCGCCGCGGTCACCGTCAGCGCGCTCACCGACAGCAGCCCGAAACTCAGGTTGCCGTAGCCGGTGAACCGCCCGGCCACGATCGCGTCGTACCCGAGGGGTGCGTTCAGCTCGAGCCGCGAACCGGAGAGCACGTCGGCGAGCAGGGTGACCAGCGTGACCGTCAGGACGGCGAGCGGCGGACCGAGCCGGCGCCGCCGCCACGGCCCGCCCGCGGCCACCACGGTGACGAGGACGTCGGCGACCACCACCGAGGCGATCAGCGTGCCCAACGGCGCGCCGGTGCGCTCCCACGGCACGATCCCCGCCAGGTAGGTCGCCACCGGGAGTGCGGCGGCCGCGAGGCACAGCAGCCGCAGCGCGGGCCGGGCCCACGGCCAGGAGCGCAGGCGGTGCAGCCGCCGGCCGCCGCTGACCACCATCGCCCCGAGGAGGACGACGACCGCGCCGACTGCCACGAAGGTCCAGAAGAACCCCCCGGTGTTGCGGTAGTGGGTGTACGCGGCGACGTTCACCCGCTCCAGCTCCGCCACGGCCCGGGCCAGCTGCGGCCGCTCGTCCGTGCTGCGCATCGGCTGCCCGTTCATCGACGCGGGCGGATCGATGCCCAGCGCCCGCAGCACGGTCGGCGCCACGTCGATCAGCTGCACGAACGGCGCCCGGCCCGTGCTCGCCGAGGTCAGCCAGCCGTCGGAGAGACCCGGGCCCTGCGCGATGCCCACGTGCAGCTGCGGCCGGCCGTCGTTGACCTCGGAGATCCCGGCGAGCACGAACAGGGTCTCCCCCGGCAGACCCTCCACGGCGGCCCGCAGCCGGCCGAGGGACTCGTCGATCCGGGTCAGCGCCGCAGCCCGGGGCTCGGGCCGGGTGCCGTCGTCGGTGGGCACGGGGCCGGGCACGCCGGCGTCGGTGAGCTGGTCCAGCGAGACGAGGGTCAGCGGACAACCGGTCAGCAGGTCGGCGAGTTCCGCCCCGTCGGTGGGCAGCGTGCGCTCCGTGGTCAGCCGCACCCCGGGCGCGGCCACCGCCAGGGCGGCGGCCCGGCCCACGACCCCGGCGCAGCCGACGGCTGCACCGAGCGCTCCTGGCTCGGCACCGAAACGCACGGTGCCCGGGTCCTCCGCGATCCGGGCGACGGTGGCCAGCGGCTCTCCCAGGGCGACCCCGGCGACCCGCTCCTGGAGGCCGCAGCGCGTCAGCGAGGTGTCCAGCCGCGGTTCCTCGGCCGCCGCCTCCCCTGCGCCGTCCCCGCCGTCCTCCTCCTGTCCGGTCGCCGGGTCGCCGCCGGGCGCCGCGCCGCCGTCGGGCAGCGGCACGGTGGGGAGCGGCACGGGGGGCAGCCCCTCGTCCGTGCCGGGGAACCGCGCCCGGTTCCCCGCGCCGAGGGTGGCCCAGCCGTCGAGCAGGCAGCTGGTGGAGCGGGCGGCCCGCACCGACATGGCACCGATCGCCGCCTCCTCCGCCAGCGCCCACAGCTGCGGCGTGGCCTGCGGGTCGACGTCGGCCCAGGTGAGCCCCGGTACGCCGACCACGACGACGCGGTCGGCGGCGAACGGCTCGTCGGCGCCGGCGGTGGCCGGCAGACCGACCAGGGCGGTGAGTGCCAGCAGAAGCAGGGCCACCGCCCGGTGCAGCGCCCGCACGGCCGGGCCGGTCATGGGCCCGGTCGGGCCGGTGGCCCCAGCAGCTCGCGGTAGATCGCCACCAGCTGGGCGGCCGTGGCCTCCTCGTCGGGCCAGGTGGCCGCCTGCCGCCGTCCGGCCTCGACCAGGTCGGCGGCGTGCGCGCTGTCGCAGAGGACCCGCACCACCGCCTCGGCCAGCGCACCGGCATCGCCCACCGGGACCAGCTCGGCGGCCGTGCCCAGCAGCTCCGGCAGGCCACCGGTGCGGGTGGCCACGAGCGGGACGCCGGACCGGAGCGCCTCCTGAGCGGTGAGCGACCGGGCCTCCCAGCGGGACGGCAGCACGCAGAGGTCGGCGGCGCCCAGCAGGTCCGCGACGTCGTCGCGGCGGCCGAGCAGGGTCACCGGCAGGGCATCGGTGCGGATGCGGTCGGCCAGCTCGTCGTGCAGCGGACCGTCGCCGGCGACGACCACCAACGGTGCCGGGCGCAGCCGCTGGTCGGCCGACCAGCGGGCGACCGCATCCAGGAGCACGTCGTACCCCTTCTGCGGGTGCAGCCGCCCGACCGCGACCACCAGGGCCCGGTCGTCGACGATGCCCAGCTCCTCGCGCACCTCGACGCGGGTCCGCGTCGCCGCCGGCAGCGGGGGCGCCGAGACCGGCGCCGGCCGCACGTCCCGGGCACCCTGCCGGCGGGCGTTCCCGGCGAGGTCCCCTGATGCGGCGAGAACGACGTCGGCGGCCCGCACGGTGGCCCGTTCGGCCTGCGCGAGCAGCCGCCGGCGCAGCCCCCCGCCCTCGGGCAGGGCGTTGTGCAGGGTGAGGACCAGCCGGGTGGACCGGTTCCCGAGGCGGCGCGCCGCGGCGGCGACCAGACCGGCCCGCAGCCCGTGGGCGTGCACCAGATCGCTGCCGGCGACCGCGCGCCGGAGGGCCTGCACGGCCCGGACGTCGGCGACCGGCGAGAGGCCGGCGGAGATCTCCACCGCCGTGAAGGACGCGCCGCGCCCGGAGAAGCCGAACAGGTCGTCGGTGGCCCGTGGCCCGCACACCTGGACGGCGGCCCCGGAGTCGACGAGCGAGGGCAGCAGCGAGCGCACGTGGGTACCGACCCCGCCGGTGCTGGTCGCCAGCACCTCGCTGATCCGGCGGTCCCGCAGGGGCGGCTCAGCCACCGCGCACCTCCTGCTCGCCCGTCGACCGCAACTCCCGGAACGCACCCACGAGCTGCGCGCGGGCCGTCCCCATCATGACCGCCACAGCCACGAGGAGCACGGTGCCCCCGACCAGGACACCGGTGGCCACCGTGGCCAGGACGCTGCCCTCGGGCACCGGGTCCGCGCCCAGCGCCCGCGCCAGCCAGCTGCCGGCGCCGCCGGCCAGCACGGCGGCCAGCAGGGCTGCCGGGCCGCTGCGGCCCAGTCCGTGCAGCGCCGCCGGACCGGCGACCCGCGTCACCACGCAGAGCAGGCCCACCCCGGCGACGGTGACCCCGAGCGTGTGCCCCGCCGCCAGCGCCAGCGCGCGGTCGGCTGCAGGCAGGGCCCGGGCGAGGACGACGTCGGCGGCGACGGCGAGCAGCCAGCCGCCCAGCACGCACGCCGTCGGGGACCGCCACAGGCCCCGGGCGTACAGCGCCCGGGTCAGCACGGCCACGAGGCCGTAGCCCAGCAGGCCGGGGGCGAAGGCGACGACGGTGTCCCGCAGCGCCGAGACCTCCCGGGCCGACTCCGCCGACAGGAAGACGCGGGCAATCGGGCCGGCCGCGGCGACGAGGGCGGCCGTCGCGACGGCCGAGGCGGCGACCGTCAGCACCACGACCGGCGCGAGGACGCGGCGGTAGCCGGCCTCGTCCCGGCCGTCCGCGCGCTCGGCGAGCGCCGGGTAGACCGACGTCGCCAGCGGCACGGCCAGCGCGGCCCACGGCAGCAGGAAGACGGTGAGCCCGGCGGCGTAGACCACCTGGGTGCCGTCCGGTGCGCCGTCGTTGGCCAGCCGGATGGCGACCGCCGCGAGCAGCTGCTGCCCGGCCAGGGTCAGGACGCCGGCCAGGGCCAGCCGCCGGACGCGCGGTGCGGCACCCACCGGGAAGCGCAGCGCCGGCCGCAGCCCGAGCCGCAGCCCGCGCATCGGTACCAGCAGGCTGAGGCTGAGCACGACGACGCCGAGCGTCGTCCCGATCCCGAGCACCAGCTCGGCCGGCGTCGACAGGTCGGTGGTGTCCCGGGCCCCGCCCATGGCCGCGAAGAGCAGGTACGCCGCCGCGACGACGAGGCTGGACAGCAGCGGCGCGACCGCCGGACCGGCGAAGCGCCGGTGGGCCTGGAGCACGCCGGCGAGCACGATGCCGATCCCGTAGAGGACGACCTGCGGCGCGAACACCAGGAGGAAGCGGGCGGCGAGCTGGACCTCGGCCTCGTCGCCGCCGCCGAGGAGCAGCCGCGCGATCGGCTCGGCGAGCAGCGCGAGCAGCGCCGCGAGCGGCACGAGCAGCAGCAGCGTCCAGCCGAGCAGGGCCGATGCGGTGCGCCGGACCTGGTCCCGGTCGCCGGCGGAGATGCCGCCCGCCAGCATGGGGACGACGAGGCTGGCCAGTGCGCCGCCGGCGACGACCTCGAACACGATGTTCGGGACGTTGTTGGCCGCGAGGTAGACGTCACCGGTGCTGTCCGCGCCGACGGTGTTGGTGAAGACCAGCGTGCGGCCGAACCCCGCCGTCCGGGCGAGCACGGTCAGCACCGCGATCAGCGCGGCAGCCCCGGCCACCCCGCCCGCCACCCGCCGGGCGTTCACGGACTCTCCTCGCTGTCCCCCGCAAGCGGGAGGTGTCCCCAGCTCGTCGGCCGTGTCCGCGGCGTTGCTCTGCCTTTTGGTGAGCTCGCGAGGTCGCTCACGGGGACAGGCGACCGAGGCGGTCCAGTTCCCTCAGGCCGGGCGTGGCCTCGATGACGCGGGTGAAGCTCACCCGTTCGCTGGCCAGCGTCAGCCCGGTGACCACGGCCAGTGCGGCGGCCCGCGCCGGCCGGGACGGCAGCTCGGTGAGCCGGAGTCCGAGCAGCGCGCCGAGTGCGTTGGCGCCGCAGTCACCCAGCATGATCCGCTCCCCCAGGTCGTCGGGCAGCACCGCGAGCGTGGCGCCCAGCGGCCCCGCGACCAGCCCGCCGGCGGGTCCGCCGAGACCGGCGAGGCCGGCGAGGGCCCCGACCTTGGCCGCGCGGCCCGGACGCAGGTCCAGGAGGTTGAGCAGGTTGGCGCAGCCGGCCACCAGCCCGGTGGTGAGCACGCCGTCGATCAGCGCACCGGCGCCGCGGTCGCGGCTCCGGGTGAGGAGGGCGGCGACGGCGGCGGCGGTGCCGATCCCGGCGACCTTGACGGCGCCGGCGGAGACCCGGCCCTCCCGCAGGGCACGCAGATGGCCGGCCAGGCCCTTGTCGCGGGCCTGCTCCGGACGGGCGCCGGCGAGGTCGTCGTAGCCGCCGACCAGACCGGAGACGGTGCCGACGACCGCCGCCGCGGCACGGGTCCCGGCCGGCGCACCCAGCACCGCCGTCGCGGTGGCCGACAGCGCCAGCGCGGGGCCACCGAGCAGGCTGACCGGCCGGCCCGCGTAGTTGGTGCGTCGCCACGGCCGGCCGGCCGGCCGCGCGGTGAGCGCGGTGGCCGCGGCCAGGGCGACCCGGCCCAGGACGGCGCCGGTCAGTGCGGTGCGCGCGAGGTGCCGGGACCTCACGGCGCGGCGGCGGGCAGCGGCGGGACCGGCTGGGTGTCCTCGCCGGTCCCGTACATCCCGGACGTGCCGAGCGACTCCTGGCCCAGCGCCAGCACGGTGCTGATCCGGCCGAGGACGGTGCCGACGTTGTCGACGGTGGAGATGGCCGCGGCCAGGGCCGGGTCGGCCCGGAGCACGCCGATCAGGCCGTTCTCGCGGGCCGACGGGGCGTCCCCGGCGACGACCGCACCGGCTCCGCGCGCGTCCAGCGCCGTCGCCAGCTCGACGAGCGCGGCGTTGCGCTGGTCGGCGTTGTCCCCGGTGAACCCGCTGCCGGTGAGCACGATCGCGTGCTCGGCCGGCGCCACCGAGGCCCCCTCGGGGACCAGGACGTCGAGGGCGGTCAGCCCGGCGAGCACCGAGGACAGGGCGGCGGTGTCGGGAACCGGACCACCCGGCGGGATCATGAGCACCTGCGACAGCAGCGACGCCACGAGGGTCGCGGCGTCGCCGCTCTCGGGCAGCTGGATGCCCGCGGGCAGCCCGGAGCCGGTCACGTAGCTCTGCAGCGCTGACGCGGTGGCCGGGTCGCTGTACTCCGGCTGCAGGCGGACCACACCGGTGACCGAACCGCCGGCCTGGTCCACCAGCGCGGTCATCTCCTCGACCGTCTCGGCGGTGACGCTCTCGTTGGTGGGCACGAGCACGACGCTGCGGTCGGCGAGGGTGCCGTCGACCAGCACCGGGCCGACGGCCTCCTCGAACGCCTGGCTGCTCTCCAGCTGGCCTTCGAGCTCCTGGGTGCGGTCCTCGAGGGCTCGCTTGTCCTGCTCGAGGTCGGCGACCTGTCCCTCGATGTCTGCCTGGATCGGCTCGTTGAGGGCGGTGGTGCCGATCACGATGCCCAGCGCCACGGCCAGGAAGACGGCGATCAGCGACACCAGGTGGTAGCGGAAGTCGATCACGAGAAGAGGTTCTCCAGCCAGAAGACGAAGCTGTTCCATTGGTCGAGCAGCAGGTCGACGTACACCCGGCCGACGGCGGAGACGGCGAGCGCGGCGCCGATCGCCAGGAGGGCGGCCAGCACCATGATCACCAGGACGGTGGTGGAGATGCGGCTGCGGTAGAGACGGCTGACGCCCTTGGCGTCGACGAGCTTGCCGCCCAGGCGCAGGCGGGTGAGGAAGGTCGAGGCCATGCCCCCGCGGCCCTTGTCGAGGAACTCGACGAGCGTGGCGTGGGTGCCGACGGCGACGATGAGCGTGGCGCCCTTCTCGTCGGCCAGGAGCATGGCGATGTCCTCGCTGGTGGCCGCCGCGGGGAACGTGATGGCCTCCACGCCGAGGTCCTGCACGCGGGCCAGTCCCGGGGCGCGACCGTCGGCGTAGGCGTGGACGACCACCTCGGCGCCGCACCGGAGGACGTCGTCGCTCACCGAGTCCATGTCGCCGATGATCATGTCCGGCGAGTAGCCGGCGTCGACCAGCGCATCCGCGCCGCCGTCGACGCCGATGAGGACCGGGCGGTAGTCGCGGATGTAGGAGCGGAGGGCGTGCAGGTCTTCCTTGTAGTCGTAGCCGCGGACGACGACGAGGACGTGCCGGCCCTCGATCGACGTGGCGACGTCGGGGACGCCGACACCGTCGAGCAGGAGCGCGCGCTCGCGCTTCATGTACTCCATGGTGTTGGCGGCGAACGCCTCCAACTGCACGGAGAGACCGGCCTTGGCATCGGCCATGGCGGCGGCCACCGTCTCGGCGTCGTGGGCGGTGCCCTCGGCGACGACGGTGCCCTGCTCGTCGAGGAGCCGGTTGCCGTCCAGCCGGACCTCGGCGCCCTCCTTGATCTTGGCGAAGACGTCCCGGCCGACGTCGTCGAGCAGCGGGATGCCCGCGTCGAGGAGGATCCCCGGACCCAGGTTGGGGTACCGGCCGGAGATGCTGGGTGCGGCGTTGACCACCCCCGCGACCCGGCAGCCGACGAGCGCGTCGGCGCTGACCCGGTCGATGTCGACGTGGTCGATGACGGCGATGTCACCGGGGCGCAGTCGCTTCGTCAAGTTCTTGGTGCGGCGGTCCAGACGGACGGTGCCGGCGACGCCGGGCCCCGTGTCCTGTGCCCGGCCGCGGCGAACGGTGCCGATGCGCATGACACCGCATGCTGCCACGCGCGCGGAGCCGCCCGGCCCTCCGACGCGCCTCGGCGACGCTCCGGTCACGCACCGTGTCCGACACCACGTTCGGCCGACACGCCGGCAGCCACCGGTTCAGCGCGTCGGCCGGACCGTTACCGAGTTGTGACTAACGTTGCGCGTGTGACTGGAGTGGCCGGGGCCCTGACGACCGCAGCATCCCTTCCGGCGCCGGAGGCGGACGCCCCGGCGCCCGTCGGCGGTGCCGTGATCCGCGCAGTTCCCCACCCCGAGCTGGGCCGTTCCGCGCCCCCGGTGGACGCCGAACCGGTTCCGCCGGCCGCGCCTCCCGTGGCTCCGCCCGTCACCCGGGCCGCGCCCCCGCCGCCGGTCCCGCTGCCGGTGCACCGCGAACCCCGCCGCGACGAGGAGCCGGGGGCCGCCGACTCCCCCGCCCCCGGCGCTCGGCCCACCGGTCGCGCCGAGGCGCCGGTCGCCGACGGCGTGACCGAGGGTGACGCGGCCGGGCCGGGCCGGGGCCGACGGGCACGGCGGGGCTCCGGCATCCGCGAGCGCCGCCGCCAGCAGACCCGCGACCGGATCGTCGATGCCGCCAGCGACCTGTTCACCGAGCGGGGCTTCGACGCGGTGAGCGTCGTGGAGATCGCCCAGCGGGCCGGCGTGGTCGAGAAGACGGTCTTCAACCACTTCCCGGTCAAGGAAGGGCTGGTCTTCGAGGCCGACCCGCCCATGCGGGCGGCGCTGCTGGACGCGGTGCGCCGGCGCCCGGCCGGGGAGTCGGTTTCCGCGGCGGCCGGCAGCTTCGTCGTCGGCGCGGTGAGCCTGCTGGGTTCGCCCGCGGCGGCCGACGGTGTGGCGGCGATGGCCCAGGTCATCCGGGGCAGCCGGACGCTGCAGATCCGCGAGCGGGAAATCCTCGGCGAGCTGACCGGCTCACTTGCCGAGCTCATCGCCGAGGAGACCGGCGCTCAGCCCGGGCAGATCGAGCCGTGGCTGGCCGCACACGCCGTGCTCGGCCTGTACGCGTCGCTCCTGGAGCTGGCGCGGGACCGGGTGCTGGCCGGCGTGAGCGGACCGGAGCTGTCGGCCGAACTCCGCCGCCAGGGCCGCCGCGGCCTGGCGCTGCTGCAGTTCGGCCTCGCCGGCTATGCCAAAAAGCGATAACTCTGTCGTCCTCCGGACGACGACCGCGGCCAGGAGCCGTTCCCCTGATGCGTTGAGCCCCTCCCTGTTCCTCCTCGGGGAGCCCTCCGGGCCCCCACTCGTCGGAACGCCTCGCGGGGCGGCTCGCGTCTCGTTCCGCGGCACCCGGCCTGGTCCCGTTCGTGCCGCGGCCTTCCTGCCCTTCCTCGGGGACCCTCCGGGCCCCGCTCGTCAGGGCAGCCGTTCGTCGGGTCAGAGCTGCAGCGAGTGCAACAGCTGGTCGGCGCGGTCACCAAGGAGGTGCGGGTCCCGGGTGACGAGCGCGACGGCCACCATGTAGCCGTCCTCCCCGGCCCAGCCGTGCCCCTCGCGACAGAGGTGGCGGATGTGCTCAGCCACCTTGGGCTCGGAGCTGTAGGGCCCGAAGTCCAGCCCCATGGCCAGGAAGTTGACCACCCGGTACCCGAGGTCCTGGGCCGTGCGCACGGTCGCCTCCGGGTCGGAGTAGCTGGCCAGCGCGCAGACGACGTTGGTGTAGCCGGCTTTGAGCAACTGCAGCACCAGGTCGTTGCCCCGCACGCCGCCCCACAGCTCCGGCATGAGGATGTCCCGGTCCGGCGCGGGGATGTAGGGCGGGTTGGAGATGACCGTCGACGCCTGTGGCCCGCCGGCGGAATCCGCCTGGTCGAAGAAGTCACCGAGCTCGACCGTGTAGCGGTCGGCCACGCCCCGGTCGGCGATGTTCGCGCGCGCAACCCCCACCGACGAAGCGCTGACGTCGTAGCTGCGCACCCGCAGGCCGGGCAGCGCCCGCACGACGTCGGCGATGGCGGTCGCGTCACCGGTACCCAGTTCGTCGACGCCCTCCTCCAGCCATCCCAGCTGGTCGCGGTACTGGCTGAGCAGCATGCACACCGACAGGCCGTAGTGCGCGGACTCGTCGGTGGAGGAGAAGCAAGTCACCGACGATCCTTACCCCGGCACCGACCGCGGCACTCCCCTGTCACCCGACCTGGCGACCAGCGGTCAGCGACCGGCCGCGGCGACGGCCAGCAGTTCGCGGGCGTGCGCCTGACCGGTGTCGCTGTCGGCCAGTCCGGAGAGCATCCGGGCGAGTTCCCGGACCCGGTCCTCGCCCTCCACCGAGCGGATGTCGGTGGCGGTGACGCCCGCGCCGGTGTCCGGCGACTTGTCGACGACCAGGTGGGTGTCGGCGAACGCCGCCACCTGCGCCAGGTGGGTGACGACGACGACCTGGTGGTCACGGGCCAGCCGGGCCAGCCGCCGGCCGATCTCCCCCGCCGCCTGCCCACCGACACCCGCGTCGACCTCGTCGAACACCATGACCGGCACCGGGTCGGCTCCGGCGAAGACGACCTCGATCGCCAGCATCACCCGGGACAGCTCGCCTCCCGACGCCCCCTTGTGGACGGGGCGGGACGGGGCACCGAGGTGCGCCGCCAGCAGCAGCGCCACCTCGTCGATGCCCTCGGGGCCGGGCTCGTCGGGATGGCTGTCGATGCTGAACGAGACCCGCGCGCTCTTCATCGCCAGCCCGGCCAGCTCGCGGCCGACCTCGGCGGCGAAACCGTCGGCGGCCGCCCGGCGTCCTGCGGAGACCTCGGCGCCCAGCCGTTCCACCTCGGCGCGAGCGGCGTCCCGCTCGGCGGTGAGGGCCTCGAGCGCTTCGTCGGACACGTCCAGCTCCGCGAGCCGGCGCTGGGCGTCCTCCGCCCACGCCAGCACCCCGGCCGCCCCGGCCCCGGCGTCGGCGTACTTCCGGACCAGCGCGGTGATCGCGGCCCGGCGGTCGAGGACCTCGGCGAGCCGGCCGGGGTCGGCGTCGAGGTCGGCGACGTAGCCGGCCAGCTGCCCGGCGACGTCGGAGACGACGGCCACGGCGTCGGCGAGGTCCTGCGCCAGCAGGATCAGCGTCGGGTCGTCGGAGCCGGCCAGCGCCCGTTCGGCGATCGCCAGCGCCGCGGTCGCGTCCTGCGGGAGGTCGCCGCCGCCGAGGTCGCCGGTGACGTCACCGATCAGCGCCGCGCGGGCCTCGTCGGCCGAGGCGCGCAGGGCGTCGGCGTCGGCGAGCCGCTTGGCCTGGGTGTCGAGCGCCTCGTCCTCCCCCGGTTCCGGCGCGACGGCGGCGATCTCCTCGAGCCCGTGCCGGAGCACGTCAGCGGCCTGCGCCAGCTCCCGCGCCTGACCGTGCCGGCGCTCCAGGTCGGCGGCCAGTGCCCGCCAGCGTTGGTACGCCTCCCGGTAGCCCTCCAGGAGGGCCAGGTGCACCGGCCCGGCGTAGCGGTCGAGCGCCCGGCGCTGCTCGGCCGGGCGCGACAGCCGCAACTGGTCGGTCTGGCCGTGCACGGCCAGCAGGCTCTCGGCCAGCTCCGCGACGACGCCGACGGGCACGCTGCGTCCACCGAGGAAGGCGCGGGACCGGCCCTCCGCGCTCACCGTGCGGGCCAGGATGAGGCTGCCGTCGTCGTCCGGATCGGCTCCGGCGTCGGTCGCGCGCGCCCAGGCCGGGGAATCCGGCGGCAGCTCGAGGCGGCCCTCCACCCCCGCGCGCCCGCTCGCCCGCACCCGCCCGGGATCCGCGCGGCCGCCGAAGAGCAGCGTCAGCCCGGTGACGACCATGGTCTTGCCGGCGCCGGTCTCCCCGGTGACCACCGTCAGGCCGCGGCCCAGCTCCAGGGTGACGTCGTCGATGGCTCCCAGGCCGCGGATGCGCAGTTCGGACAGCCGCCCCGCAGGCGCCGTGCCGGTCGGCGCGGAGGAGCGCTCAGGCGTCGTCGTACGTGCCGCCACCGCTCACCTCCCGGGTCGTCCCGCCTGCGTCCAGACCGTCGACGTCCACGACCTCGCGGTCGAGCACGTTGCGGCTGGTGAACAGCTCGTGGCCAGGCCCGGCGTGCCGGGCGTCGCGGAAACCGCGCACCGGGAGCCCGAACTTGGCCACCAGCCGGTCGCCGAAGGTCGCGGAGTGCACCCGCGCGATCCGTACCGGCCGGCCGGCGCGGCGGACGTCGACCCGTCCGCCGTCGGGCACCTCCACGGTCCGCCGCCCGTCCGCCGACACCCGGGCGCGGTTGCCGTCGGCGGGGACCGCGACCGTGAGGACCGAGTTCGGCGAGGTCACCAACGGGCGGGCGAACAGCGCGTGGGCGTTGGTCGGCACCAGCAGCAGCGCCTCGACGTCGGGCCACACGACCGGTCCCCCGGCGGAGAAGGCGTAGGCCGTCGACCCGGTGGGCGTCGCGCAGAGCACGCCGTCGCAGCCGAAACTGGTCAGCGGCCGGCCGTCGATCGCGATGACGACGTCGAGCACGCGGGACCGCTCGGCCTTCTCCACCGACACCTCGTTGAGCGCCCACGTGCCACCGACCACCGTGCCGGCACGGTCCAGGACGTCGACCCGGATGGCCAGCCGCTCCTCGACGGAGTACTCGCAGTCCTCGATCGCGGAGAGGGTCTCCTCCACCGCCTCGGGTTCCGTCTCGGCGAGGAAGCCGACCCGCCCGAGGTTGACCCCCATGAGCGCGGCGTCGGTGTAGCGAGCCAGCTCGGCGGCGCGCAGGAAGGTCCCGTCGCCGCCGAAGACCATGACGATCTCGGCATCCTTGGCCGCGGACTCGTCGCAGGGCACCACCTCGGCGCCGGGGATGTCGAGATCCGGCGCCTCGTCCTCGAGGATCTTCACCCCGATCCCGCCGCGGATCAGCCGGGCGGCCGAGGTCTGGGCGAGTGCCACGACGTCCCGCCGTCCGGTGTGCACGGTCAGCAGGACCCGCCGGTCCCGCTGCTCCTCCGGCGTACCGGTGCTCGGCTTGCTCACTGCGGTCCCTCCTGGACTGCTCGACGAACGGTGTCCTCCTCGATCGGCCCGGCGTCGGACCGCAACCAGAGGAAGAACTCGACGTTCCCGGCGGGACCCGGCAGGGGGCTGGCCACCACCCCGGCGGTGCCCCAGCCCAGGGCCTGGGCGGCACGTCCCACCTCCAGCACTGCCTGCGCCCGGTGCTCCGGGTCCCGCACCACTCCCCCGGCGCCCAGCCGCTCGCGGCCCACCTCGAACTGCGGTTTGACCATCGGCAGGAGATCGGCATCGGGCCCGGCGCAGGCGGCCAGCGCGGGCAGCACCAGGCGCAGCGAGATGAAGGACAGGTCGGCGACAACGAGGTCGACCGGCCCGTCGATCGCCTCGGGGGTGAGCGTCCGGACGTTGGTGCGCTCGTGCACCCGCACCCGGTCGTCGGTGCGCAGCGACCAGGCGAGCTCCCCGTAGCCGACGTCGACGGCGACCACCTCCGCCGCGCCGCGGCGCAGCAGCACCTCGGTGAAGCCGCCCGTGGACGCCCCGGCGTCCAGCGCGCGCCGCCCCTCGACTGCGACGGGGAAGGCCTCCAGCGCGCCGAGGAGCTTGTGGGCCCCGCGGGAGACCCACGACGGCTGGTCGGAGTCGGTGCGGACGACCACGGGAGTCCCCGGCTCGACCCCGGTGGCCGGCTTGGTCGCCGCCTGCCCGGCGATCGCGACGCGTCCTTCGGCGATCAGGGACACCGCGTGCTCACGGGACCGGGCCAGGCCGCGCCGGACGAGCTCGGCGTCCAGTCGGCTGCGACGGGCCATCAGAGTCGGTCGATCGTGCCGAGCTCACGCTGCAGGCGCGCGTGCTCGGTCTCGAAGACGGCGACGTGCTCGGCCACCGGAAGCCCGCCCAGGTCGGCCAACGGGGTCTCGCTGCCCGCGTCTCGCTCCGGGTCACCGGGGTCGGCCGGTGCGGAGTCGGCCGCGGCAGCGGGCGGGCGCACATCGGGCGTGGGATCGGGCGCCGCGTCACGACCTGGGACCGGCGGCGGCACGGGTGCGGGCCGGTAGGGCCCCGGCACCGGTCGCGACGCGCTCGGCTCGGTCATGTGCGCCTCTCGGGGTCGGCGGGACATCGGGAGCCGGGACGGGTGGCCCGGCGCGGGCAGGACTGGTGCCCGTTGCGGCGTCTCCTGCGGAGGTTACCGGCCGGGGCGGACGCGGACGGCCCGGACGGATCAGCGCGATAGCGTCGGGACGTCCGGACCGCTGCCGACCCCAGGGAGACCGCCCGCGTGGCCACGATGGATCAGTGCATGACCGCCCTGAAGGGAATCCTCGGCGATCTCGCCGCCAACCCCGCGGCGGCGGGGCTGGACCGCAGTCTGTCGTGCCGGCTCACCGACCTCGACCAGGTGGTCCTCGGCCGGCTGAGATCGGGCTCCGTGCGGGATCTGCACGCCGTCGACGACAGCCCGGGTGTCCCGAAGGCCGACATCCGGCTGACGATGGCCAGCGATGACCTGGTCGCGCTCACCGACGGCCGGCTGGCATTCGGACCAGCGTGGGCGAGTGGCCGGGTGAAGCTCGAGGCGGGGCTGCGGGACCTGTTGCGGCTGCGCAAGCTGCTGTGACCGCGCAGCCGGTCAGCATGCAGCCGGCCGGTCCAGCTCCCAGCGCCTGAGCGCCCCTGCCGCCGCTGCGCCCGTGGCGACCACCCGGGCGGGGGCGCCGCCGTCGGGGTGTGCCGTCCAGTGGGCGACGCAGAGCGCACGCAGACCGTCGAGTCCGTCCGTCGGGCTCTCGTCGGCTGCGGTCCCGTCCCCGTCCGGTCCGGCGAGCTGGAGCGCGCCGGCGCCCTCGGCGAGGCGGGCCGACCACCGCCCGCACCGCCATGTCCGGTTGCCCGCCGTCACGGCCGGGTGAGGCTGCAGCACCCCCGCCGCATCCGGGGCGAGCAGGTCGGGCCGGTGCGCCGGGCCTGCGGCCAGCAGTGTGGCCGGGTCGGTCACGCCGGTGAGGACCAGCAGGCTGGCGGCACCCGCGCGACGGGCACCCTCGATGTCCGTGTCGAGCCGGTCGCCCACCACGAGGGGCCGACGGGCTCCGGTGCGGCGGACGCACTCGGCGTGCATGGCCGGATCCGGCTTACCGGTGACCAGCGGCTCGATCCCGGTGACGCCACGGACGACGCCCACCATGGCGCCGTTCCCCGGCAACGGGCCGCGCGGCGACGGGATGGTGGCGTCGGCGTTGGTGGCCACGTGCCGGGCACCGGCGCGGACGGCGACCACCGCCTCGGCGAGCTGCCCCCAGCCGACCTCGCGCCCATACCCCTGGACGACCGCCTCCGGCTCGTCCCCGGCGCCGGCCACGACGGTGAGACCCGCCGCTGCCAGGGCGGCGGCCACGCCGGGGCCCCCGACCGGGAGCACCCGCGCGCCGGGGCCGAGCAGCCCGGCCACCACGGTGGCGGCCGCCTGGGAACTCGTGATGACGTCCGCGGGTCCGGCCGGCACGCCCAGTTCGGTCAGGTGAGCGGCGACCTCCTCGGGCGTGCGCGCCGCGTTGTTTGTCACGAACCCCAGACGCATGCCGGCCGACCGCGCGGCGGCCAGCGCTGCGGGCACCCCCGGAACCGCCGCGGGGCCGACGTAGACGACACCGTCGAGGTCGAGCAGCGCCACGTCGTACCGCGCGCTGGGCGGCTCGGGGCAACCAGCCGCCAGGCCCTGATCCGCCGCGGTGGGGGCCTGACCGCTCACGCCGATCTCCTGTTCTGGCGGGCGCGCACCTCGCGCAGCGCCCGGCCGTAGTGGGCCAGCTCGGGGCGCATCGCGGCCGCGAGCGCCAGGTGCTCGGCGGCAACCGGGAGGTCGCCTGCGCGGCCCGCGGCCAGTCCGAGGCCGTACTGCGCGTAGTCGTCGGTCGGGTTGGCGGCGATGAGAGCGGCGAAGCTGGCCATCGCCTCGCCGTACCGGCCCGCGTCGTACTGGGCCCGGGCCAGCGCCTCGCGGATGCTGCGCGACGCCGGCTCGGCCTCCGCCGCGCGGGCGAGCAGGGTGGCAGCCGCGTCGGGGTGCCGCTCCTCCAGCAGGGCCAAACCGCGCCGGTACCACTCGTAGACACCGCCGTCGGGAGCGCCGGAACTCCCGGGGCGATCCTCGGGACGTCTGGCCTCGGACACCGCTCCCCCTTTTCGTCGCTCGGCCGCGGCCCGGTGCGCCGGGTCGGTGGCATCTCCGGACGGTGCCCGGACGCCGACGCCAGGGCCGCTCCTACGATTCTCGTCGTGCTCCCGTCGTCGGCAGGCCTTCGAGCTCCTCGGTCCGGCCCAGGGCTGGAGGTCCGGCCTTTCCGGGCGCTGACCTATCGAGAGCACGACCACGACCACCTGGCGCGGGTCAGCTCGCCAGCCTACGACCTGGTGACCCCGGCCGGTCGCGAGCAGTTGGCCGAGGCCCACCCGCACAACATCGTGCGTCTGATCCTGCCCCGGGTGGATGCAGCGGACAGCGCCGCGGGCGCCACGGCGAAGCTTGCCGCGGAGACGTTGCGGGCCTGGGAGCGCGACGACGTCCTCGAGCGGGACGACCAGGCGGCGCTGTGGCTGTACGAACTGCAGCCGCCGAACGGGGTCCCGGCCACCGTGGGCTGGCTGGGCGCGGTGACACTGCCGTCGGAGGGCTCCGCGGCGGTCCTTCCGCACGAGGACACCTATCCCCGGGCGGTGGACGACCGGCGTGCGCTCCTCGCGGCCACACGCACCGATCTCGAGCCGATCGTGCTGGCGCACGATCCCGAGCCCTCGGTCGTGCTGGTCGCGGATGCCCTCCGGCAGGCGCCGGCGACGATGGAGGTCCGAGACGCCGACGGGGTGGTGCACCGGCTCTGGCGAGCCACCGACCCCGTCGTCATCGATGCCGTGGTGGAGGCCCTGAGCCGGACGGGCGCGGTGATCGCCGACGGGCACCACCGGTTCGCCGCGGCGCGGGCCAACGCCCGCGCACGGGGATGCGCGTCGGGCACCGACGCTGTCCTGGCGCTGGTCACGCCGATGGGACCCGGCGGCCTACGGGTGCAGCCGATCCACCGGGTGGTTCCCGCGCTGCCCTTCCCGACCGCCGTCGAGGCCGCACGCCGAGGTTTCGTCACAGCCGAGATACCCGTCGACGGAACCGGACCGGCGGCGGTCGTCGCGGCCGCGAGGTCGTGGCTCGATGACCCGGCCGAGCGCGGACTGCTCCTGACCGATGGCCGGCGCCTGGTGCGGCTGACCGGAGCGTCCGCCGACGTCCGTGCCGCCGTCCCGGCCGGGGCCCCGCCGGCCTGGCAGGACCTCGACGTGGTGCTCGCCCACCACGGGCTGATCGAGCACCTGTGGGGGCGCCCCGACACCGTCGACTCCGTGCTCATCGCACACGGCCTCGAAGAGGCGGTGGAGACCGCGGTGGCGCAGGCGGGGGTGGCGGTGCTGCTCCGCGCGCCGTCCCCCACCGACGTCGCCACCGTCGCCCGTGCCGGCGCACGGATGCCGCGGAAGTCGACGCTGTTCGTCCCGAAGCCCCGCACCGGGTTGGTGCTCCGGCCGCTCGACGGGTGATCGGCTCACCGGACGCCGCTCACGCCGTCTCCTCCGCCGTCCGCGCGGCGGATCGAGGGACCTTCCGACCACGCCGGCAGTTGACCTCGCAGATCGAGGCCGTGCCGGAGCCGGTCCGCCAGAAACGTCGCTGGAGGGCCCCTTCGACTTCCACGACGTCACCGGGCTGCCACACCGCGACCCGCCGTTGCAGACCACGGTCGTAGGTGATGCAGGTGAGCACGTCGACCGACTGGCCGCGGGCCCGCGGGACGGGCCGGCGAACCACCAGCCGGAAGGTCAGGAGCGGGTCACCACTGGGCAGGGTCCGCAGTTCCGCCGGCGCGGACATCCGCCCCCGCAGAACCACGTCGTTGCGATCGATCACAGCCACGGTCATGCCTGCAGCCTTGCTCGTCCGGGGAGCACCGGGGGCACTCCGGCCCCATCTGTGGACGCCGCGCCCGCATGTGGATGGGCGCGGCGTCCCTGTCAGAGGTCAGTTCCCAGGATCTCCGGCTGAGGTGCCCGAGGGCCCGGATTCGCCCAGCAACTCGGCGACCTCTGCCTCGACCTCCTCGTCGAAGCTGGCGGAGGACTCCCCATCCGCCTCGTGAGCGGATCCGGCGGCGCTCCCCTCGTCACTGTCAGGCGCCCTGTCCGGGGCCTCAGTGGCCGCCCCTTCGTCGTTCGCGCCCTCGAGGACCGTGCCGTCGTCGACGGGGCCCTCGAGCTCAGGATCCTCGACGAACGACCCCTCCGGCTCGCGGCCGGTCGGGTCGTCCAGCTCCTCCTCCAGCATGTCGCTGAACTCGACGCCGAGCTCCTCGCCGGCCAGCTCGGGGTCGACCGCTGCCACGGCCGCCAGCCAGTGGTCGGCGCGCTCAGTGTCGCCCTGGGCCCGGAGCAGTTCGGCGTAGGCAGCCGCCAACCGCAGCTGACCGGCGTCATCCGTGTCCAGGCGCTCCGAATCCGGCCGCCCGCCCAGGGCCGACTCCAGGACGAGCCGCGCAGCCGCGTCTTCTCCAAGGTCACTGCGCGCACCGGCCTCCACCATGCGGAGCTCGACCACCTCCTCGGCGTCCACCCCATCGGCGAGCGCTTCCGCGACGAGCCGGAGCGCTACCTCGGGCCGGCCCAGCGCACGCTCGCAGTCGGCAAGGACCGCGCGGTAACCGTCGTCGCCGCTCATGCGTCGGTAGGCACGGATCTCTCGGGCCGCTTCGGCGAAGTCCCCGGCGTGGTACGCGGCCACTCCGACTGCTTCCCGCACCACGGCGAGCCGCGATGCGCGGTCCCGTGCGGCCCGAGCATGCACGAGGGCCGTCTCTGGATCCTCGTCGACCAGGCTGCCGGCGACCACGAGGTGCCCCGCGACCTGCGCCGAGTTCCGCGCGTCCAGGCCACGCAGGGCGGCTCGAATCGACGCGTCGAGCTGCCGTGGATCGGCCCACTCGGGAATTTCCGGCCCGGGTGACACCGGCGGCCGGCGGTCCTGCCAGCCGGGACGCTCACCCTGCGGCCGATCCGACCGCTGCGGACGGTCACCGGACGGCTGGCGGTCCTGCCAGCCGGGACGCTCCCCCTGCGGCCGATCCGACCGCTGCGGACGGTCACCGGACGGCCGGCGGTCCTGCCAGCCGGGACGCTCCCCCTGCGGCCGATCCGACCGCTGCGGACGGTCGCCCGAGGGACGGCGGTCCTGCCAGCTCGCCTGCGGACGGTCCGACCGCTGGGGACGGTCACCCTGCGAACGGTCCGAACGCTGGGGACGGTCACCGGACGGGCGGCGGTCCCGCCAGTTGGGGCGGTCACCCTGCGGCCGGTCCGACCGCTGCGGGCGGTCGCCCCGCGGCCGACGATCCTGCCCACTTCCGTGTGGGCGGTCATCCGACGGACGGTTGGGACGCTCCCCCTGCGGCCGATCCGACCGCTGCGGACGGTCGCCCGAGGGCCGGCGGTCCTGCCAGCTCGCCTGCGGACGGTCCGACCGATGGGGACGGTCACCCTGCGGCCGGTCCGACCGCGGCGGGCGGTCGCCCCGCGGCCGACGATCCTGCCCACTTCCGTGTGGGCGGTCACCCGACGGACGGTTGGGACGCTCTCCCTGCGGCCGATCCGACCGCTGCGGACGGTCGCCGGACGGGCAGCGGTCCTGCCAACCACCTTGGGGACGGTCACCTTGCGGACGACGGTCCTGCCAACCGGGACGCTCCCCCTGCGGCCGATCCGACCGCTGCGGACGGTCACCGGACGGGCGGCGGTCCTGCCAACCACCTTGGGGACGGTCACCTTGCGGACGACGGTCCCGCCAACCGGGACGCTCCCCCTGCGGCCGATCCGACCGCTGCGGACGGTCGCCCGAGGGCCGGCGGTCCTGCCAACCACCTTGGGGACGGTCACCTTGCGGACGACGGTCCTGCCAACCGGGGCGGTCACCCTGCGGCCGATCCGACCGCTGCGGACGGTCGCCCTGCGGCCGACGACCCTGCCAACTTCCTTGTGGGCGGTCACCCGACGGACGGTCGGGACGCTCCCCCTGCGGCCGGTCGGAACGCTGCGGGCGCTCTCCGGAGGGACGGCGGTCCTGCCAGTCTCCGCGCGGACGGTCACCCTGCGGTCGACGGCTCTGCCACTCACCGCCGGGTCGGTCGGTGTTCGACCCGCCGCGGCGGCCCCCGGCCGGTGTCGAGCCACGGGCGCCCTGTGGACGCGCCCCTCGGGATGCCTGGCTTCCATCGCCGGAACCCCGGCGTGAACCGGCGTCGCCGGAACCGCGTCGCGGACCAGTCATGTGTTTCGGTACCTCTTCGCTCGACGCCGCACGCGACCACACAGGCCGGCAGCAAAATGGAAAAACGAACGGGGGTCAGAGCGTGTGCTCTGACCCCCGTTCGGTGAAGTATGTCCGGCGGCGTCCTACTCTCCCACCCCGTCTCCAGGGCAGTACCATCGGCGCTGAGAGGCTTAGCTTCCGGGTTCGGAATGTTGCCGGGCGTTTCCCTCTCGCCATGGCCGCCGTAACTCTGTGAACCTGTACGAACCGGTCTGGTTCGTGCGTTCAGAACCGCACAGTGGACGCGTGACATCTTCGTGTTGACCCGTTGTCACAGAGCACCTGAGTGTAGGTGTTGTGTGGTCAAGCCCTCGGCCTGTTAGTACCGGTCAGCTGCACACCTTGCGGTGCTTCCACTTCCGGCCTATCAACCCGCTGGTCTGGGCGGGGGCCTTACCCGGTTGACCCGGTGAGAGACCTCATCTTGAAGCGAGCTTCCCGCTTAGATGCTTTCAGCGGTTATCCCTGCCGAACGTAGCTAACCAGCAGTGCACCTGGCGGTACAACTGGCACACCAGAGGTTCGTCCGTCCCGGTCCTCTCGTACTAGGGACAGCTCTTCTCAAGTCTCTTACGCGCGCGGCGGATAGGGACCGAACTGTCTCACGACGTTCTAAACCCAGCTCGCGTACCGCTTTAATGGGCGAACAGCCCAACCCTTGGGACCTACTCCAGCCCCAGGATGCGACGAGCCGACATCGAGGTGCCAAACCATCCCGTCGATATGGACTCTTGGGGAAGATCAGCCTGTTATCCCCGGGGTACCTTTTATCCGTTGAGCGACACCGCTTCCACATGCCGGTGCCGGGTCACTAGTCCCAGCTTTCGCTCCTGCTCGACCCGTCGGTCTCGCAGTCAAGCTCCCTTGTGCACTTGCACTCGACACCTGATTGCCAACCAGGCTGAGGGAACCTTTGGGCGCCTCCGTTACATTTTGGGAGGCAACCGCCCCAGTTAAACTACCCACCTGACACTGTCCCTGATCCGGATCACGGACCGAGGTTAGACATCCAATTCGACCAGAGTGGTATTTCAACGGCGACTCCACGAACACTGGCGTGCCCGCTTCGCAGTCTCCCACCTATCCTACACAAGCCGAACCGAACACCAATATCAAGCTATAGTAAAGGTCCCGGGGTCTTTCCGTCCTGCCGCGCGTAACGAGCATCTTTACTCGTAGTGCAATTTCGCCGAGCCTGTGGTTGAGACAGCTGAGAAGTCGTTACGCCATTCGTGCAGGTCGGAACTTACCCGACAAGGAATTTCGCTACCTTAGGATGGTTATAGTTACCACCGCCGTTTACTGGCGCTTGAGTTCTGAGCTTCGCCTTGCGGCTAACCCGTCCCCTTAACGTTCCAGCACCGGGCAGGCGTCAGTCCGTATACATCGTCTTACGACTTCGCACGGACCTGTGTTTTTAGTAAACAGTCGCTTCTCACTGGTCTCTGCGGCCACCCACCGCTCCCCACTGCAAGAGCGGTTCACGATCGATGGCCCCCCTTCTCCCGAAGTTACGGGGGCATTTTGCCGAGTTCCTTAACCACAGTTCGCTCGATCGCCTCGGTATTCTCTACCTGACCACCTGAGTTGGTTTGGGGTACGGGCCGCTCGGAACTCGCTAGAGGCTTTTCTCGGCAGCATAGGATCATCCAATTCGCCTCAATCGGCTATGCATCAGGTCTCACCCTCGTGTGGAACGGATTTACCTATCCCACGGGCCACACCCTTGCCCCGGTACTACCACTCACCGGTAGGACTACCTTCCTGCGTCACCCCATCGCTTGCCTACTACCAGTCCGGGTCCCCAGCTTCCCCGGCGTGCCCACAAGTGGGCGCACCGGCGTCGGTGGGTTAGCATCGCTGGGTTCAGCATGGGCGTTCCTTCGCGGGTACGGGAATATCAACCCGTTGTCCATCGACTACGCCTGTCGGCCTCGCCTTAGGTCCCGACTCACCCTGGGCGGATTAGCCTGGCCCAGGAACCCTTGGTCTTCCGGCGGGGGAGGTTCTCACTCCCCTCTCGCTACTCATGCCTGCATTCTCACTCGTGTGGCGTCCACGGCTGGATCACTCCGCCGCTTCCACCGCCACACGACGCTCCCCTACCCATCCACACACCTGGCCGGCACCTTCGAGAGGTACCGGCGGGCGATCATGTGAATGCCACGGCTTCGGCGGTGTGCTTGAGCCCCGCTACATTGTCGGCGCGGAACCACTTGACCAGTGAGCTATTACGCACTCTTTCAAGGGTGGCTGCTTCTAAGCCAACCTCCTGGTTGTCTCTGCGATCCCACATCCTTTTCCACTTAGCACACGCTTAGGGGCCTTAGCCGATGATCTGGGCTGTTTCCCTCTCGACTACGAACCTTATCGCCCGCAGTCTCACTGCCACGCTCTCACTTACCGGCATTCGGAGTTTGGTTGACGTCAGTAACCTTGTGGGGCCCATCGGCCATCCAGTGCTCTACCTCCGGCAAGAAACACGTGACGCTGCACCTAAATGCATTTCGGGGAGAACCAGCTATCACCGAGTTTGATTGGCCTTTCACCCCTACCCACAGCTCATCCCCCAGGTTTTCAACCCTGGTGGGTTCGGTCCTCCACGCGGTCTTACCCGCGCTTCAACCTGGCCATGGGTAGATCACTCGGCTTCGGGTCTAGAGCACGCGACTGAAGATCGCCCTGTTCGGACTCGCTTTCGCTACGGCTACCCCACACGGGTTAACCTCGCCACGTACCACTAACTCGCAGGCTCATTCTTCAAAAGGCACGCAATCACCCCCACCCCGAAGGGCATAAGGCTCTCACGGCTTGTAGGCACACGGTTTCAGGTACTATTTCACTCCCCTCCCGGGGTACTTTTCACCTTTCCCTCACGGTACTTGTCCGCTATCGGTCACCAGGGAGTATTCAGGCTTAGCGGGTGGTCCCGCCAGATTCACACCGAATTTCACGGGCTCGGTGCTACTTGGGAACAAGCTCGGGAGAGACTCGGTTTTCGTGTACGGGGCTCTCACCCTCTACGGCGACCCCTTCCAGAGGCCTTCCACTAACACAAGTCTTTTATGACTCCCCGCCACCCCGGCAGGAGTGACTGAACTGTCCCACGACCCCGCCTCCACAACGCCTGCCGGCTATCACATGGAAACGGTTTAGCCTCTTCCGCTTTCGCTCGCCACTACTCACGGAATCACTGTTGTTTTCTCTTCCTGTGGGTACTGAGATGTTTCACTTCCCCACGTTCCCTCCACACGCCCTATGTGTTCAGGCGCGGGTCACACCACATGACTGGTGCGGGGTTCCCCCATTCGGACATCCTCGGATCAACGCTCGGTTGACAGCTCCCCGAGGCTTATCGCAGCCTCCTACGTCCTTCATCGGCTCCTGGTGCCCAGGCATCCACCGTGTGCCCTTAACAACTTGGCCACACAAAAATCCCACCCACCACACGCCCGGAAGGACATCGATGAGCGGGCCTACACACTCGAAACTCTGCTAATCAGAGTCAAAAGATGCTCGCGTCCACTGTGCAGTTCTCAACGTACGACCAGCCACCGGTCACCCGACCCCGCCGAACCCGACCCACCCCGCAAGGGGCATCGGTGGTACGAGATGCAGACCGGCCCTGACACAAGGACAACAACCCGACCCCGCACGCGGGGCGGCCCGTTCCCTCAGGACCCAACAGCGTGCCTACGACCGGACCCACCCACCGACACCCCGCTCCACACGCCACCGCAAGGTGACGCCGTACTAGGGGCAGCAGCAGCTGCCGGCCGAACTGGTCAGCGTTCCACCCTCGAGCACCACCCCACACACACGCCGGCACCCGCAGATGGGCACCGATCACGATGTGGGCGCAGCTCTGGACCACCCACTACCCCAGCGGAGCTGAGTGGGCGGCCAGTGCTCCTTAGAAAGGAGGTGATCCAGCCGCACCTTCCGGTACGGCTACCTTGTTACGACTTCGTCCCAATCGCCGATCCCGCCTTCGACGGCTCCCTCCACAAGGGTTGGGCCACCGGCTTCGGGCGTTACCGACTTTCGTGACGTGACGGGCGGTGTGTACAAGGCCCGGGAACGTATTCACCGCAGCGTTGCTGATCTGCGATTACTAGCGACTCCAACTTCATGGGGTCGAGTTGCAGACCCCAATCCGAACTGAGACCGGCTTTTTGGGATTCGCTCCACCTCGCGGTATCGCAGCCCTTTGTACCAGCCATTGTAGCATGTTTGCAGCCCTAGACATAAGGGGCATGATGATTTGACGTCATCCCCACCTTCCTCCGAGTTGACCCCGGCAGTCTCCTATGAGTCCCCACCATGACGTGCTGGCAACATAGAACGAGGGTTGCGCTCGTTGCGGGACTTAACCCAACATCTCACGACACGAGCTGACGACAACCATGCACCACCTGTGCACGGCCCTTACGGACCCACCATCTCTGGAGGATTTCCGTGCATGTCAAGCCTAGGTAAGGTTCTTCGCGTTGCATCGAATTAAGCAACATGCTCCGCCGCTTGTGCGGGCCCCCGTCAATTCCTTTGAGTTTTAGCCTTGCGGCCGTACTCCCCAGGCGGGGCGCTTAATGCGTTAGCTGCGGCACGGAACTCGTGGAATGAGCCCCACACCTAGCGCCCAACGTTTACGGCGTGGACTACCAGGGTATCTAATCCTGTTCGCTCCCCACGCTTTCGCTCCTCAGCGTCAGTTTCGGCCCAGAGACCCGCCTTCGCCACCGGTGTTCCTCCTGATATCTGCGCATTTCACCGCTACACCAGGAATTCCAGTCTCCCCTGCCGAACTCAAGTCCGCCCGTATCGACTGCAGACCCGAGGTTGAGCCTCGGGATTTCACAGCCGACGCGACGAACCGCCTACGAGCTCTTTACGCCCAATAATTCCGGACAACGCTTGCACCCTACGTATTACCGCGGCTGCTGGCACGTAGTTGGCCGGTGCTTCTTCTGCAGGTACCGTCACTCTCGCTTCGTCCCTGCTGAAAGAGGTTTACAACCCGAAGGCCGTCATCCCCCACGCGGCGTCGCTGCGTCAGGCTTCCGCCCATTGCGCAATATTCCCCACTGCTGCCTCCCGTAGGAGTCTGGGCCGTGTCTCAGTCCCAGTGTGGCCGGTCACCCTCTCAGGCCGGCTACCCGTCGTCGCCTTGGTAGGCCACTACCCCACCAACAAGCTGATAGGCCGCGGGCCCATCCCCAGCCGATAAATCTTTCCACCACCAGACCATGCGGTCAGCGGTCATATCCGGTATTAGCCCCAATTTCTTGGAGTTATCCCAGAGCCGGGGGCAGGTTGCCCACGTGTTACTCACCCGTTCGCCACTGATCCCCCCGCAAGCGGAGTTCACCGTTCGACTTGCATGTGTTAAGCACGCCGCCAGCGTTCGTCCTGAGCCAGGATCAAACTCTCCGTAGATGATTTGATCGCAGCTGAGAACCGCGAGCTGACACTCACGATATCAATCAACCAAAGGAATCCCTGCCACAACCACAAGAGCCATGGCACGGGGTATTACTTGGCACTGACTTTCGGCACGCTGTTGAGTTCTCAAGGAGCGGACGCGCAGAAAATCGGCCCTTCCGGGCTTCATCCCTGGCTGGCTGTCCAACTCTACGCCGGTTTCCAGCAGCCCGTCTACCGGGGGCTGGTCCGGCGGCCCTTGCGGGCCGCGCGGCGCAAAGAGAAAGTTACACCGCCCCCCAGGCCCGGTCAAACCCACCCCCCGTGACGCCCGCCACGCCCCCCACGACGGGGCAGGGGCGGACGGCCACCTGTCTGCGCGCCGAGGTCAGTCGGCCCGCTGCACGCCCGCGATCGAGCGCCGCCCCCGGCGCAGGACGAGCCAGCCACCGGGCAGCCACACATCGGCGGCAGGCACGGCCTCGGCGTCGGTCACCCGCTCGTTGTTGAGGTAGGCCCCGCCCTCCTTCACCGTCCGGCGGGCCTCCGACAGGCTGCTGACCAGGCCGGTCTGCTGCAGCAACTGGGCGATGGTCGGCAACTCGCCGTGCACGGTGACGCTGCCGGCCTCCCGCAGCGCGGCCGCCAGCGTGCCGGCGTCCAGGGAGGCCAGCTCCTCCCTGCCGAACAGTGCCCGTCCCGCGGCCTCTGCCTGGCGGAGCTGGTCGGGTCCGTGCACCAGCCGGGTCAGATCCTCGGCGAGCGCACGCTGCGCCGTCCGGGCCGCCGGTCGCTCGACGCTCTCGGCGATCAGCGCCTCGATCTCGTCGGCCGGCCGCTCCGAGAACAGCGGCAGCCACGTGCGGGCGTCGGCGTCGTCGGCGTTGAGCCAGAACTGGAAGAACGCGTACGGCGACGTGAGCACGGGGTCCAGCCAGACCGTGCCGCCCTCGGACTTCCCGAACTTCGTGCCGTCGGACTTGGTCACCAGCGGGGTGGAGAGGGCGTGCACGGCGACGGCCTCGGTCCGGCGGATCAGGTCGATGCCGGCCGTGAGGTTCCCCCACTGGTCCGAGCCGCCGGTCTGCAGCGTCACCCCGCGCCTGCGGAACAGTTCCAGGTAGTCGTTGGCCTGGAGGATCTGGTAGCTGAACTCGGTGTAGCTGATGCCGGCCTCGGAGTTCAGCCGGGCGGAGACGGCCTCCTTGGCCAGCATCTTGCCGACCCGGAAGTGCTTGCCCAGGCCCCGCAGGAAGTCGATGGCCGACAGCTGCACGGTCCAGTCGAGGTTGTCGACGTAGACGGGGGCGCGGAGCCCGTCGGCTTCGGCCGGCAGCTCCAGGAAGGGCGCCACCTGGCGGCGGATGCTCTCGACCCACCCGGCGACGACGGCCGGGTCGTTGAGCTGGCGTTCCGCCGACGGCCGGGGGTCCCCGATCAGCCCGGTGGCCCCACCGACCAGGACGACCGGCTGGTGACCGGCGCGCTGCAGAGCCCGCAGCACCATGAACTGCACGAGGTGGCCCACGTGCAGGCTCTGGGCGGTGGGGTCGAAGCCGCAGTAGTAGGTGATCGGCCCGTCGGCGAGGTGGTCCCGCAGGGCGGACTCGTCGGTGCTCTGGGCGATCAGCCCACGGCGGTGCAGGTCCTCGATCACGTCGGTCACGAGGGTCCATCCTGCCCGGCGCGCCTGCGCCGCGGCTTGCCGCCTGCCCGGAACGGACTGATCGACGGGGCGTCGGTCTGCCAGAACCGCCACGGCAGCTCCGTCGCCTTGGTGATGCCGACCCGCGGGCCCGCCGACACGCCGGCCGGCGGCTCGCCCCGGTGCAGCCGGACGCTGCTCCCGGCGTCGAGCAGATCGGTTCCCCGGTCGTCCGGGCCGATGCCGAGGGCCTGGGTGAGCCGGGCCGGCCCCCGGGCCAGGTCGCGGGCGGCGCGGGCGGCGGGTCGGCGCCGGCGGGCCAGCTCCTCCCCCACCACGACCTCGCCGGCCCGCAGAAGCACCGCCGACCCGCGCCCTTCCGGGCCGACCACGACGTTCGCGCACCAGTGCACGCCGTAGCTGAAGTAGACGTAGAGCCGGCCGGGCGGGCCGAACATGATCTCCGAGCGGGGGGTCGGCCCGCCGTGCGAGTGCGCCGCGGGGTCCATACCCTCGCCGGAGTAGGCCTCGACCTCGGTCAGCCGCAGCGCCACGCGGCCGTCCGGCCGGTCGGTGACCACCCAGCAGCCCAGCAGCGCCGACGCCACGACGTCGACCGGCCCGAGCAGGTCCTCCCCGCGGACGAGGGGACCCGGCTCCGGCACGGACGACGGGACGGAGCTCATCCGCGGCTCAGAGCGCCGCCGCCACCGGCGACGCCGACGCCCACCGGGTGTGCTGCCGCGCCAGCTCCGTCAGCGACTCGAGCTGCTCGGCCACCCGCTCGGGCGCCGTCCCCCCGCGGGCCTGGCGGGCGGCCAGGGCACCACGGACGGAGAGCACCGAGCGCACCTCCGGGGTCAGCTCGGGCGCCACCTCGGTCAGCTGCTCGTCGGTGAGCTCGTCGAGCTCCAGCCCGCGCTGCTCGCAGTAGGCCACCATCGCGCCGGAGATCTCGTGGGCCGACCGGAAGGGCACTCCCTGCCGGACGAGCCACTCCGCAACGTCGGTCGCCAGGGCGAACCCCTGCGGCGCCGCGGCCTCGAGCACCTCCGGACGGAGGGTCAGCGTCGCCATCATCCCGGTGACCGCCGGCAGCAGGAGGAGCAGCTGCTCCATGGAGTCGAAGACCGGCTCCTTGTCCTCCTGCAGGTCGCGGTCGTAGGCCAGCGGCAGCCCCTTGAGCATCGTCAGCAGCCCGGTGAGGTTGCCGACGAACCGGCCGGACTTGCCGCGGGCGAGCTCGGCGATGTCGGGGTTCTTCTTCTGCGGCATGATCGACGACCCGGTCGCCCACGCGTCGTCGAGCGTGGCCCAGCCGAACTCGGTCGACGTCCACAGCACGACCTCCTCCCCCAGCCGGGAGAGGTGGACCCCGATCAGCGCAGCGACGAAGCAGAACTCGGCGGCGAAGTCGCGGTCGCTGACCCCGTCGATCGAGTTGTCCGTCGCCCGGTCGAAGCCGAGCTCGGCGGCGACGGCGTCGGGGTCCAGCGGCAGTGACGAGCCGGCCAGCGCCCCGGAGCCGTACGGGCTGACGGCGGTCCGCCGGTCCCAGTCCTGCAGCCGGTCCACGTCGCGGGCGATCGAGTGTGCGTGCGCCAGCAGCTGGTGGGCGAAGAGCACCGGCTGGGCGTGCTGCAGGTGGGTCATACCCGGGGCTGCGACGTCGCGGTAGCGCTCGGCGAGCCCGACGAGCGCTTCCTGGAGGGAGGCCAGCTCCCCGACCAGCGTGCGCACGTGGTGGCGCAGGTACAGCCGCAGGTCGGTGGCGATCTGATCGTTGCGGCTGCGCCCGGCCCGCAGCTTGCCGCCCAGGCCCCCGAGCTTCTCGGTGAGGCCCCGCTCGAGCGCCTCGTGCACGTCCTCGTCGGCCTGGACTGCCGTGAAGGTGCCGGCGGCGACCTCGGCGGACAGCTCGGTGAGGGCCCCGACCATCGAGGTCAGCTCGTCGTCGGTCAGCAGTCCCGCCCGGTGCAGCACGCGGGCGTGCGCCCGGGAGCCGGCCAGGTCGAACGGTGCGAGCGCCCAGTCGAAGTGGGTGGACTTCGATAATGCTGTCAGCGCTTCCGAAGGACCGCCGCCGAATCGGCCACCCCACAGCCGGGTCTGCGAGGCCGGGGTGGGGTCGGCGGGGCTCACGGTGAACTCTCCTCCAGGTCGGACTTCAGCTCGGGGTAGATCGCGGGGGTGCGCTGGGCGAGCGCGCGGAGGCGGGCGGCGAGCGCCGGACCGCCGTCGGGCTCGCGGGAGACGACCAGGAGAGTGTCGTCCCCCGCGATCGTGCCGAGGACGTCGGGGAGGCCGACCTTGTCCAGCGCCGAGGCCAGGAACTGGGCGGCGCCGGGGGGCGTGCGCAGCACCGCGAGGTTGGCGCTCCCCTCCGAGCCGGTCAGCAGGTCGGCCAGCAGCCGGGTCAGCCGGGCCGGCGCGGTCTGCGCCGGGCGCAGCGGGGCGTTCTCCGGCGGCACCACGTAGGACGCCGGAGCGCCGTCCGAACCACGCAGCTTCACCGCGCCCAGCTCGTCCAGGTCTCGGGAGAGCGTCGCCTGGGTGACCTCGACGCCGGACTCGGCCAGCAGCGCGGCGAGCTGGGTCTGCGAGGTGACCGGCTGGGCCTCGATCAGCTCGCGGATGCGGGCCTGGCGGGCCGAGCGGCTGAGCGCGGAGCTCACGATCGCCGCCGGCGCCGCGGGAGCGCTGCGCGGCGGTGAGCGGGCCGGCCGACGGTCACGAGTTCTCCAGCAGCCACACGAGCACGGCCTTCTGAGCGTGCAGCCGGTTCTCGGCCTCGTCCCACACCGCGCTCTGCGGGCCGTCGATCACCTCGGCCGCGATCTCCTTGCCGCGGTAGGCGGGCAGGCAGTGCAGGACGACGGCGTCGCCGGCGGCGCGGGCCAGCGCGCCCTCGTCGACCGCGTAGGGCCGGAAGGGCGCGATCCGCGCCTCGTACTCCTCCTCCTGGCCCATCGACACCCAGGTGTCGGTGACCAGCACGTCGGCGCCGTCGGCGGCGGCCGCCGCGTCGGCGGTCCACTCCACCGATCCTCCGGTCTGGGCCGCGATGCCCGCCGCCCGCAGGAAGATCTCGGGGTCGGGAGAGAACGCCTCCGGGCAGCCGATCCGCACGTGCATGCCGGCCGTGGCGCCGCCGAGCAGGTAGGAGTGCGCCATGTTGTTGGCGCCGTCGCCGAGGTAGGTCATCGCCCGGCCGGCCAGCGAGCCCTTGTGCTCGATCACCGTCTGCAGGTCGGCCAGGATCTGGCAGGGGTGGTACTCGTCGGTCAGGGCGTTGACCACCGGGACCCGGCTCACCGCCGCCATGGCGTCGATGCGCTCCTGGCCGAAGGTCCGCCAGACGATCGCGGCGACCTGGCGGTCGAGCACGCGGGTGGTGTCCTCGATCGACTCACCACGGCCGAGCTGGCTGCTGCCGGCGTCGATGACCAGCGGGTAGCCACCGAGCTCCGCCACACCGATCGAGAAGGACACCCGGGTGCGGGTCGAGGGCTTGTCGAACAGCACCGCCACTCCGCGTGGTGCGCCGTTGGCCGCGCGCAACGGGGTGGGGGCCTCCGCGGTGTGCCGGCTCCGCTTGAGCGCGGCGGCCAGCGCCAGGACCTCGGCCTGCTCGTCGGGGGTGAGGTCGTCGTCCTTGAGGAAGTGCCGGGTCACGGAGCCGTCTCCAGAGCGGTGTCGAGGGCCGCAGGGAGAGCCGCCACGAAGGCGTCCACCTGGGCGTCGGTGAGGACGAGGGGCGGGGCCAGGCGCAGCACGTCGGGGGCGACGGCGTTGGTGAGGAAGCCGGCGGCGCGCAGGATCGACTCGAGCGCGGCGGCGACGTCCGACGTGAGGACGACACCGAGCAGCGCGCCCCTCCCCCGGACTCCGCTGATGCCGGCGTGGCCGAGCCCTTCGATGCCGGCGGCGAACCGGTGCTCGAGCTCCTTGGCGCGTTCCAGCAGGCCCTCGTCGCGGATGGTGTCCAGCACCGCCAGCGCCGCGGCGGCCGCGATCGGATTGCCGCCGAAGGTCGAGCCGTGGGAGCCGGCCGTCAGCAGGTCCGCGGCGTCGCCGAAGGCGAGCATCGCCCCGATGGGCAGCCCGCCGCCGAGCGCCTTGGCCAGGGTGATGACGTCGGGCTGCAGGCCGTCGGCCTGGGAGGCGAACCAGTGGCCGGTGCGGCCGATGCCGGTCTGCACCTCGTCGACGGCGAACAGCGCGCCGGCGCCGGCGGCCGCCGACGCTGCGCCGGCGAGGTAGCCGGCGGGGGCGGGCAGCACGCCACCCTCCCCGAGCATCGGCTCGAGCAGCACCATCGCGGTGCTCTCCCCCACCGCCCCGGCCAGCGCCCCGCCGTCCCCGTAGGGCACGTAGGAGACCCCGCCGGGCAGCGGCGCGAACGCGGCGGCCTTCGACGGCTGGCCGGTGAGGGCCAGCGCCCCCATGGTCCGGCCGTGGAACGCGCCCTCGGCGGTGATCACCTGGGTGCGGCCGGTGAGCCGGCTCAGCTTGAAGGCCGCCTCGTTGGCTTCGGCGCCGGAGTTGCAGAAGAAGACCCGGCCGGGCCGGCCGGCGAGCTCCAGCAACCGCTCGGCGAGCAGCACCCCCGGCTCGTGCATCGCCAGGTTGGAGACGTGCCCGAGCTTCTGCGCCTGGGTGGTGATGGCCTCGACGACCGTGGGGTGCGCGTGGCCGAGGATCGTCGTCGCGATCCCGCCGAGCAGGTCGGTGTACTCCCGGCCGTCGATGTCGGTGACGGTGGCACCGGCGCCGGACTCGAGCGCGACCGGCGGCGCCTTGTAGTTGTTCATCATGACCGCCGACCAGCGGCGGGCCAGCTCCTCCGTGCGCGTCATGGTGCGGTGCCCTCCTTCGGGATCGGCGAGGCAGGGACGACCATCGTCCCGGTGCCCTCGGTCGTGAACATCTCCAGCAGCAGGGCGTGCGGCGTCCGGCCGTCGATGACGGTCGCCCGCTTGACCCCGCTCTCGACCGCCCGCAGGCAGGCGGCCATCTTCGGCACCATCCCGGAGTCCAGTTCCGGAAGGACCTCCGAGAGTTCCCGGGCGTCGATCTGCTGGACCAGCGAGTCGCGGTCGGGCCAGTTCGCGTAGAGCCCCTCGACGTCGGTGAGCACGACGAGCTTCACCGCGTCGAGCGCCGCGGCCAGCGCCGCCGCCGCGGTGTCGGCGTTGACGTTGTGCACGACGCCGTCCGCGTCCGGGGCGACGCTGGCCACGACCGGGATCTGGCCGGCGTCCAGCAGCGCGGCGACCGGTGTGGTGTCGACGGCGACGACGTCCCCGACCAGGCCGACGTCGACCGGCTCTCCGTCGACCACCGCCGTCGTCCGCTCCGCGGTGAACAGCCCGCCGTCCTCGCCGGAGAGGTGGACCGCCATCGGGCCGTGCTGGTTGATCAGCCCGACGATGTCGGGGCCGACCTGGCCGGTGAGCACCATGCGGACGACGTCGATGGTCTCCGGGGTGGTCACCCGCAGCCCCCCGCGGAACTCGCTGGGAATGCCGAGCCGGGTGAGCATGGCGCTGATCTGCGGGCCGCCGCCGTGCACGACGACCGGCAGGATGCCGCAGGTCCGCAGGAAGACCATGTCCTCGGCGAAGGCCCGGCGGCAGGCGTCGTCGACCATGGCGTGCCCGCCGTACTTGATGACGACGACATGGGAGTGGAACTCCTTGAGCCAGGGCAGCGCCCCGGTGAGGACGGCGACCTTCGCGGCGTCGCCCTCGGGGTCGTTCCGCCGCATGACCCGCCGGGTGCCGACCGTGCGCGGCAGCCGCGGCTGGGGCGTGGGCTCGTCGATCCGGACGTCGGGGGGCGTCGGGTCCTGGTTCATGTCGAGTAGGCCGAGTTCTCGTGCACGTAGGTGATGGACAGGTCGTTGGTCCAGATCGTGGCCTGCTCGGCGCCGGCCCTCAGGTCGACGTCGATGGTGATCTCCCGGCCGGTGAGGTCGACGCCTTCCCGCGGATCGCCGATCGCGCCGCCGCGGCAGACGGTGACGCCGTTGATGGTGACGTCGACCTGGTCGGCCTCGAAGGCGGCGTCGGTGGTGCCGATGGCGGCGAGCACCCGGCCCCAGTTGGGGTCGTTGCCGAACAGCGCCGTCTTGAGCAGGTTGTTGCGGGCGCAGGCCCGGCCGGAGGTGAGCGCGTCCTCGACCGTGGCGGCGTTGCGGACCGTGATCGCGATGTCCTTGGTGGAGCCCTCGGCGTCGGCGAGCAGCTGCATGGCCAGATCGGTCGCCGCCGCGGTGAGGGCCTCGGTGAGCTCCTCCTCCGTCGGCGTGGCGCCGCTCGCGCCGTTGGCCAGCACGATGACCGTGTCGTTGGTGGACAGGCAGCCGTCGGAGTCCACCCGCTCGAAGCTGACGCTCGTGGCCTGCTTCAGCGCCCGCTGCAGGACGTCCGGGTCCGCGGCGGCGTCGGTGGTGAGGACGACGAGCATCGTGGCCAGGCTGGGCGCGAGCATGCCGGCGCCCTTGGCCATGCCGCCCACGGTCCAGCCGTCCCGCTGCTGCGCCGTCGTCTTCGGCACCGAGTCGGTGGTCATGATCGCGCGGGCGGCGTCGGCTCCGCCCTCCTCGGAGAGGGCCTCCGCCGCCGCGGTGACGCCCGCGGTCAGCTTCGCCATCGGCAGGCGGACGCCGATCAGACCGGTGCTCGCCACCGCCACGTCGATCGCGCCGATGCCCAGCTGCGCGGCGGCGTGCTCGGCGGTGGCGTGGGTGTCGGAGAAGCCCTCGGGGCCGGTGCAGGCGTTGGCGCCGCCGGAGTTGAGGACGACCGCGCGGGCCCGCCGGCCCGCGAGGACCTGGCGGCTCCAGAGCACCGGCGCGGCCGGGAAGCGGTTGGTGGTGAAGACGGCGGCCGCGGCGTCGTCCGGCCCCGTGTTCAGGACGACGGCGACGTCGGGGGCGCCCGAGGACTTGAGCCCGGCGGCCACGCCGGCGGCGGAGAACCCCTCGGGGGCGGTGGTGCTCACGGCGCGACTCCTACGACCGGCAGGCCGGTGGTCTCGGGCAGGCCGAGGGCGAGGTTGGCGCACTGGATCGCCGCTCCCCCGGTGCCCTTGGTGAGGTTGTCGACGGCGGCGACGACGACCAGCCGGTCGGCGTCGGCGTCGACGGCGATCTGCAGCGCGACGGTGTTGGCGCCGAGCACCTGGGCGGTGGTGGGCCACTGGCCCTCGGGCAGCAGGTGCACGAACGGCTCGTCGGCGTAGGCCTTCGCGTAGGCGGCCCGGGCGGCCTCGGCGTCCACGCCCGGCTTCAGCTTCGCCGAGCAGGTGGCGAGGATGCCGCGGCTCATGGGCACCAGGGTCGGCGTGAAGCTCACGCCCACCGGCTCGCCGGCGACCTGGGACAGCCCCTGGATCATCTCCGGCGTGTGCCGGTGCACCCCGCCGACGCCGTACGCGCTGGCCGAGCCCATGACCTCGCTGCCGAGCAGGTGCGGCTTGGGCGACTTGCCGGCGCCCGAGGTCCCGCTCGCGGCGACCACGACGACGTCCGGCTCGATGAGACCCGCCGCGACCGCCGGGGCCATCGCGAGGGTGACCGAGGTCGGGTAGCAGCCGGGGACGGCGATCCGCGTGGCGCCGGACAGCTGCTCCCGCTGGCCGGGCAGCTCCGGCAGCCCGTACGGCCAGCTGCCGGAGTGCTCGCCGCCGTACCAGCGCACCCAGGCCGCCGGGTCGTTCAACCGGTGGTCGGCACCGCAGTCGATGACCAGGGTGTCGGCCGGGAGCTGGGCCGCGATGGCCGCCGACTCCCCGTGCGGCAGCGCCAGGACGACGACGTCGTAGCCGGCGAGGCTCGCCGCGTCGCTCGGCTGCACCTCCAGGTCGGCGAAGGGCAGCAGGTGGGGCTGCAGCTCACCCAGGCGTCGGCCGGCGCTCGAGTTGGCGTGCACCCCGGCCAGCTGGAGGTTCGGGTGCCCGGCCAGCAGCCGGCACACCTCTCCTCCCGCGTAACCGGTGGCGCCGGTGACCCCGACCGTCCACGTCTGCCCTGCGCTCATGATGCATGACCATACACGGGTATGCATGATTGCTCATCCGGATATCCGACGGGGTCAGCCGAGCGGGTCCGTGTCGCCGTGGGGACGCAGGCGGAGCTGACGGGCGGCACCCTCGGGCGGCACTGCGCGGAGGTCCTCCAGGTCGTCGGCGCCGGCGCGCAGGAACCGGCCGGACCACTGGTCCAGCTCCCCGGCGGCGATCGCGGCGACCAGCTCGACCACCCGCTCCGGTGGAGTCCAGTCGGTGAAGCCCTGCCACATGTGCATGGAGCGGGTCATCGGGGTGTCGACGACGCCGGGGGCGACGTCGAAGGCCCGCACGTCCGAGCCCTCCAACGCGGTGGCCAGCGACTCGGTGAGCCGCAGAAGCCCCGTCTTGGCCACCGAGTAGGCCGAGTAGTCGGGGTTGGCCCGGGTGCTCATGCCGCTGGCGATGTTGACCACCCGGCCGCGGTTGCGCAGCACCATCCACGGCACCAGCGCGCGAATGGTCAGCTGGGCGCCGCGGATGTGGCTGGACACGACCTCCCACCACTGGTCGGCGTCGGCCTCCCACACCGGCACCTCGAACTCGTCGATCAGCCCGGCGTTGTTGACCAGCAGGTCCACCTGGCCCAGCTCGGCGACGACCTCGGCCACGGCGGCCTCCACCGACGCACGGCCGGTGACGTCAGCGGCCACGGCGAGGGTGCGGGCGCCGGTGGCCTCGGCGACCTCTGCCATCGCGGTGCGCAGCCGGTCCTCGGTGCGGGCCACGCCGGCGACCGCCATGCCGCGGGCGGCCAGCCCCTCGACCAGGTGCCGGCCGATCCCGGTCGAGGCGCCGGTGACCAGGGCGACCTGACCGGACAGGCTAGCCACGGAGCTCGGCCCCCGTCGCCGCGGCGGCCGCGGCGACGGCGGCGTCGCGCACGGCGGTCGCCTCCTCGCTGGTGAGCGTCCGGTCCGGCGCCCGCAGGGTGAACGCGTACGCCAGCGAGCGCGACCCCGCCGGCACCGGTGCGCCGGTGTAGACGTCGAACAGCCGCAGCGACTCCAGCAGCTCCCCCGCCCCGGCCCGCAGTGCGGCGGCCACCTCGGCGGCCGGGACGTCGTCCTCCACGACGAGCGCGAGGTCGAGAAGCACCGGGGGGAACGCCGAGATCGGCGGGCCCACCGGCACCTCGGCCGGCGGCAGCGCGTCGAGGTCCAGCTCCATCGCCGAGGTCCGGGGCGGCAGGTCGAGCGCGGCGCACACCCGCGGGTGCAGCTCGCCGGCGTGGCCGACCACCGTCTCACCCACGAGCAGCTCCGCGCACCGGCCCGGGTGCCACGGCGCACGCTCCCCCGCGCGCACGGCCAGCTCCGCACCGGCGGCGGCGGCGACCAGGCGGGCCGCCTGCACGGCGTCGGCCCACACCGCCGGACGGCCCGCGCCCCACCAGCCGCGCGGCTCCCGGTTGCCGGCCAGCGCCACGGCGACGTGCCAGGGCTGGTCCGGCACGGCACCCAGCAGCGCGGCGAGCTCGCCCGCGGCCGGACGCCGCTCGACGCCGGGCAGCGGGGCGGAGGAACGGACACCCCCGGGGAAGACGGCGCCGTGCTCGAAGAGCGCGACGTCGCGCTGCCCGCGGGACAGGTTGCGGGCGAGCGTGGTGAGCAGGCCGGGCAGCAGCGTGGTGCGCAGCGCCGGCTCCTCCTCGGACAGCGGGTTGCGCACCAGCACCACCTGGCGGCGCGGGTCGTCATCGGCGACACCGAGGATGTCCAGCGCCGCAGCCCCGATGAACGGGTAGGACGGCGCCTCGACGTAGCCGTTCTCGGCCAGCGCCCGGCCGACGCTGCGGCGGCGGCGCTGGGTGTCGGTGAGCCCCCGCCCGGGCGGCGCCGTCGGCAGCACCGACGGGATCTCGTCGTAGCCGCCGAGCCGGACGACCTCCTCGACCAGGTCGGCCGGGTCGGTCAGGTCGGGGCGCCACGGCGGCGGGGTCACCCGGAGGGCGTCACCGTCGCCGTCGACCGTGCAGCCGACCGCCTCGAGCAGCTCCAGCACCCGCGGGCGCGGGTACGCCACGCCGGCGACCCGCGATGGCTTGCCGGCGTCCAGCGGGATCGGCGGGACCGGCCCGCGGGTGTCGACGTCGACCAGCCCGCCGACCACCCGCGCACCGCCGTACTCGGCGAGCAGCTCGGCGGCGCGGGCCAGCGCGACGACAGTCATCTCCGGGTCGACCCCGCGCTCGAACCGCTTCGCCGCCTCGCTGGGCAGCCGGTGCCGGCGCGCGGTGCGGGCGACGCCGGTGGGCTCCCAGTGCGCGGCCTCCAGCAGCACCGAGGTGGTGCCGTCGCCGATCTCGGTGGATGCCCCGCCCATGACGGCGGCCAGGCCGATCGGCCCGGTCTTGTCGGTGATCAGCAGGTCGTCGGCCGAGAGGGCGCGGACGGTGCCGTCGAGAGTGGTGAGCTGCTCGTCCTCGCGGGCCAGCCGCACGGTGATCGGGCCGGTGACGGCGTCGCGATCGAACGCGTGCATCGGCTGGCCCAGCTCGAGCATCACGTAGTTGGTGACGTCGACGGCCAGCGAGATGCTGCGGACACCGGCCTGGGCGAGGCGGCGGCGCATCCACCACGGGCTCGGCGCGGTCGGGTCCAGCCCCTCCATCGCCAGCATCGAGAACCGGTCGCAGCGGTCGGTGTCGGCCACGGTCACCTGCCACGCGGGTTCGCCCGACCAGGCCGGCAGCGAGACCGACCCCGGGTCGCGCCACGTCGTCGCCAGGCCGGTGCCCATCTCGCGGGCGATGCCGCGCATGGCCAGGCAGTAGCCGCGGTCCGGCGTCACGGCCAGCTCGACGACGACGTCGTCCAGCCCGGTGACCGGGCCGGCCGGCGTGCCGGGGGCGGGGACGTCGGCGCCGTCGCCGCCCAGCACGAGGATGCCCGCGTGGTCCTCGCCGATGCCGAGTTCGCGGACCGAGCAGATCATCCCGTCGGAGATGTGGTCGTAGGTCTTTCGCGCGGCGATCGCGAAGCCGCCGGGCAGCACCGCACCCGGCAGCGCGACCACGACGGTGTCACCGACGGCGAAGTTGGTCGCGCCGCAGACGATGCCGACTACTCCGCCCCGCCCACCATCCCCGGCAACGGCCTCCCCCACCTCGACCCGGCAGTAGCGGATCGGCTTCTTGAAGCCGGTCAGCTCCTCGATCACCAGGACCTTGCCGACGACGAGCGGGCCGGTGACCTGCTCGGGGCGGTGGACTCCCTCGACCTCGAGGCCCTGACGCACGAAGGTCGCGTCGAGCTCCTCGACGGACGTTCCCGCGGGAACGTCGACGTACTCGGCCAGCCAGCCGATGGGGACTCTCACTGATCGACTCCGAATGCCTTCGTGAAGCGGATGTCGCCCTCGACGATGTCGCGCATGTCGCCGACGCCGGAGCGGAACTGCAGGGCGCGTTCGATGCCCAGGCCGAACGCGAAGCCGGAGAACTCCTCCGGGTCGACACCGCAGGCCACGAGGACCCGCGGGTTGACCATCCCGCAGCCGCCCCACTCGACCCAGCGCGGGCCGTCGCGGTGCTCGGGGAACCAGACGTCGAACTCCGCCGAGGGCTCGGTGAACGGGAAGTACGACGGCCGCCAGCGGGTGATGGCGTCGGCCCCGAACAGCAGGCGGGCCAGGTGGTCGAGCGTGCCGCGCAGGTGCGCCATGGTGAGCCCGCGGTCGACGGCCAGCCCCTCGACCTGGTGGAAGACCGGGGTGTGCGTCGCGTCGAGCTCGTCGGTCCGGTACACCCGCCCCGGCGCCACGACGTAGATCGGCGGCCTGCGCGACAGCATCGTGCGCGCCTGCACCGGGCTGGTGTGCGTGCGCAGGACCAGGCCCGAATCCTCGTCCTGGTCCCGCCCACCCGCGACGAAGAAGGTGTCCATCATCGTGCGCGCGGGGTGGTCGCGGCCGATGTTGAGCGCGTCGAAGTTGAGCCACTCGGCCTCGAGCTCCGGGCCGTCGGCGACCTCGTAGCCCATGCCCACGAACACGTCGCCGATCCGCTCCATGAGCGTGGTCACCGGATGCCGGGCCCCGCGCGGGTGGCGGTCCCAGGGCAGCGTGACGTCGACCCGCTCCTCGGCCAGCACGCGGGCGTCGCGCTCGGCCTCCAGCTCGGCCAGCCGCGCCGCGTAGGCGTCGGTGATCGCGACCCGGGCCGCGTTCACCCGCTTGCCGGCGTCGGACCGGGCGGCCGGCGGCAGCGCACCGAGCTCCCGGCGGGCCAGGAGCACCGGCGCGCGGTCACCGAGGTGCGCCGGGCGGACGGCGGCCAGCGCCTCGAGGTTCCCGGCGGCCGTGAACGCCTCGAGCGCGGCGCGCACCGCGTCGTCGAGGGCCTCGGGAGAGAGCGCGGCGACCTGCTTGGGGTCGTAGGGATCGTTGGCGCCAGACACGGGACGCCATTCTGCCCGGCCACCCGCCCCGCCCGCGCCCGGGTTCCCGGTGCGACGATGGCGCGGCGTCGCCGGCAACCGCGTCCTGACCCGAAAATGACTGGGGTACGGGCGAACGGAACCGACGGCTCGGCCTTGGGGCTGCGCCGAGTCGGGGACGGGCGAACGCTTGTGGGGTTAGGCGGCTGGGGTGAGGGTGACGGTGTAGCCGAGGGCTTCGAGCTGGTGAACGTGAGCGCGGCGTCGCCGGTCGGGGTCGGTTCGTTTGGCGTGGAAGTCCGAGCCGAGGTCGACGAATCGGGCGTCGGGATCAGACAGCAGATGCCAGATGATCACCAGCATGGAGCGGCCGACGGCGACCATGGCCTTCTTCCCGCCGCGGCGGCGGGCCAGGCGGCGATATCGCTCGCCGAGGAAGGTGTCGGTCTTCGCCGCGCCGGCGACGGCCTCGCCGATGACTTTGGCCAGGTAGCGGTTTCCGTGGCCGGTGCTGCCGGCGCCCTTCTTCTTGCCGGCCGATTCCTTGGTGCCGGGGGCGAAGCGGGCCCAGGCGCACAGGTGCCCGTCGGTGGGGAACCGACTCATGTCCAGGCCGATCTCGGCCAGGATTGCGCTGGCGGCGACGCGGCCGATGCCGGGGATCTCATCGAGCTTCGCCACCGCGTCGGTGAAAGGGGCGACCATCCCCTCGATCATCACCTCGAGCTCGGCGATGTCGGCTGAGAGGCCGTCGATGCGGGCCAGCATCGTGGTCAGCAGCCGGGCGTGGTGATCGGTGAAGTAGCCGGTGAACGCCTCTTCCAGGTCGGTGAGCTTGGCGCGCATCCGGCCCCGGGCCAGCGCGGCGAGCACCTTGGGGTCGCGGGTGCCGGCGATCAGCGCGGCCAGCATGTCCCGCCCGGAGGCGCCGAAGATGTCGCTGGCCACCACCGACAGCTTGATCTGTGCGTCTTCGAGCAGCTTCTCCACCCGCTGCTTCTCCGCGGTACGCACCTCGACCAGATCGGCGCGGTAGCGGGTGACATCGCGCAGCCGGCGGATCTCCGGCGGAGGCACGAAGCTGGGCCGCAGCATGCCGCGCTCGGCCAGCTTGGCCAGCTTGGCCAGCCACACCGCGTCCAGCTTGTCGGTCTTGGGCCGGCCGGGCAGGTGCTTGACGTCGCGGGCGTTGACCAGCTTCGGGTTCAATCCGCGGGCCTCGAGCAGGTAGTACGGCGGCTTCCAGTAGTCGCTGGTGGCCTCCATGACCACCTCGCTGACGCCCAGCCCGGCCAGCCGGTCGGCCATCACCAGCAGTGAGCGGGTCATCGTGCGATAGGTGACCACCTCCTGCATCCGCTTGCCCGGCCGGGTCGGATGCGGCACCCGCACACAGCACACCAGCTCGGCCTTGCCGATATCCAGCGCCGCCACCCGGGCGACGATCTCCTCGACCTGTTGATCTTCCTGAAGCACCATGACCTCCTCGCTCTCACCGACCCCTCGGGGGGCCGCCCGCGAGGACTGCTGGGCAGGACGAGCAATCTGATCCGCGTGCTCGAAGCGACAAGGAAGCGCCCACGGCGCAGCCCTCGGCACCCTGCTGGCTCACGACCTCCCACGATCAGGGACAACCGGCGTCGGCGGGCGACCCGACACACATTTTCAGCGCGGAACGCGCGGCCGCCAAGGCCAAGGATGCTGGCTCACCTCACGGGGTCCTGGCTCACGGTCGACGCCGAGCCAGGATCCCTGTTGATCAGGTGACCTGATCAACAGGGAGCAGGCGGGGGTGCGCGTGGCGGTCGTGCTGGCCCTGGCGTCGGCGGTCGTCTACGGCGCCGCGGACTTCCTCGGCGGACTGGCCAGCCGCAGGACCTCGGTGTTCGGCGTCGTCGCCCTGTCGCAGCTGGCCGGCCTCGTCGCGCTGCTGGTCCTGCTCCCCTGGGTCGGCGGCCCGGTGTCCGCGGCGGACGTCGGGTGGGGCGGTGTCGCCGGGCTGGCCGGGGCGGCCGGCCTGCTGATGTACTTCCGCGCGCTCGCCGACGGGGTGATGAGCGTGGTCGCGCCGGTCACCGCCGTCACCGCCGCCGCCGTGCCGGTGCTGGTGGGCTTTCTGGGCGGCGACCGGATCGGCCCGTGGGCGACAGCGGGTATCGCGCTGGCCCTGGTCGCCATCGCCCTGGTGTCCGCCGAGGGCGGTCTCGCCGCGCTGCAAGCCGCCCGCCCGTCGAGCATGGTCCCGGCGCTGCTCGCCGGCGTCGCGTTCGGCTTCTTCTTCGTGCTGCTCGACCGGACCTCCGCCGTTGCGGGGCTGACCCCGCTGGTGGCGGCGCGGGTCGCCTCGGTGCTGCTCGTGGTCTCCGTCGCACTGGGCCGGCGCGAGTCGCTGAGCGCGAACCGGGCTGCGCTCCCCCTGGTGCTGGTGTCCGGCCTCGGCGACATGACGGCCAACGCGCTGTTCCTGCTGGCCACCCAGGAAGGCGGCCGGCTGGCCATCACCGGCGTGCTCGCCTCCCTGTACCCGGTGAGCACGGTGCTGCTGGCCCAGCTGGTGCTCCGCGAGCGCCTCGTGCCCGCCCAGCTGACCGGCCTGGCGGCCGCGGCGGGCGCCGTCGTCCTCATCACGCTGCCGGGCTGACCTCCCCCGGAGGAGTGGAGATCCCCGCTCCGGCTCACGCCGCCCGGCTCCCCGGCCGATCCCCGTGCCGTGGACCCCGTGCGCCCGACGCCCGACCCCGCCCTGACCGCAGCCCTGCTGCCTGGCGGGGTGCGCAGCGTCTTCCAGCCCATCGTCGAGCTCGACACCGGCGACGTGGTCGCCTACGAGGCGCTCGCCCGCGGGCCGGAGGGGCCGCTGGAGCGGCCCGATCTGCTCTTCGCCGCCGCGCGGGAGGCCGGCCTGCTCGCCGAGCTGGACGGCGTCTGTCGCATCGCCGCCTTCACCGGCGCGGCGACGCACGGTCTGCCCGCCCCGCTGGCGCTGTTCGTCAACGTGGAACCCGAGGTGCTGGACACCGCGCCGCTGGACGACCTGCTGGCGATCGCCGACTCGGCGCCCGGCGGCCTGCGCGTGGTCCTGGAGATCACCGAGCGGGCGCTGGCCACCCGCCCCGCGGAGCTGCTGCGCACCGTCGCCCGGGTGCGGGAGCTGGGCTGGGGCATCGCCCTGGACGACGTCGGCGCCGACGCCATGTCGCTGGCGTTCATGCCCCTGCTGCGCCCGGACGTGGTCAAGCTCGACCTGCGGCTGGTGCAGGAGCGCCCCGGCCCGGCGATCGCGCAGATCATGAACGCCGTCAACGCCTACGCCCAGGCCACCGGCGCCGCCGTGCTCGCCGAGGGGATCGAGGACGAGAACCACCTGGCGATGGCACGGGCGCTCGGGGCCACCCTCGGGCAGGGGTGGCTGTTCGGCCGCCCGGCGCCGACGCCCGCGGCCGCCCGGACGGCGGGGTCGCTGCCACCGCCGGTGGCGGACCGCACCGTCGACGGCTCCCCCGCCTCGCCGTTCGGCTGCCTGCCCGCAGGGACGATCCTGCGCCAGGCCCCCAAGGCGCTGCTGATCGAGCTGAGCAAGCAGCTGGAGCGCGAGGCGATGCGCCTCGGCGAGACCTGCGTGGTCACCGCGACGTTCCAGGAGGGGCGCCACTTCACCCCCTCCACCATGCAGCGCTACCGCGACCTGGTGGAGCGCACCGGCTTCGTGTGCGCCCTCGGCGAGGGACTCCCGGCCGAGCCGCTGCCCGGACTGCGGGGCACCGACCTGTCCGCGGACGACCCGGTCCGAGGCGAGTGGGACGTCGTCGTCCTGGCCCCGCACTTCAGCGTCGCTCTCCTGGCCCGCGACCTCGGGACCACCGGGCCGGACCTGCAGCGGCAGTTCGAGTACGCCCTCACCTACGACCGCGACGTCGCCGTCCGCGCCGCCCGCATCCTGCTCGGCCGGGTCGCCCCGCGCACTGCCGTACCCGCGTCAGCCGCTCCCGCACGCCCGGCCCGGCCGGCTCCCCGGCCGGAGGGCCGGACGCCGGTGGACGCCGACGCCGACGCCCTGCTGCGCAGCGCGATGGCCGCCACCACGAGCGGGGTCACGATCGCCGACATGCGGCTGCCCGACCAGCCGCTGGTCTACGTCAACGAGGCGTTCGAGCAGCTCGCCGGCCTCCCGAGGGCAGCGGTGCTGGGCCGCAACTGCCGCTTCCTGCAGTCGCCGGACACCGACCCCGCGGCGGTCACCCGGATCCGTGCGGCCATCGACCGGGGCGAGGAGTGCCGGGAGACCGTCCTCAACGTCCGCGGTCCGGACCGGCAGCCGTGGTGGAACGAGGTCCACCTGGCCCCGGTGTTCGACACCGACGGCACCCTGGCGCACTACATCGGGGTCCAGCACGACGTGACGGCGCGGATCGAGGCCGAGCGGGCGCTGCTCCAGGAGCGGGACCGCAACCGGGCGTGCCTGACCCGCATCGAGGAGCTGGCCTACACCGACCCCTTGACCGGGCTGCCCAACCGTCGCCGGCTGGAGGAGCAGGTGGAGACCGCCATCTGGAACGCTCGCAGCCGCTCGGACACGGTGGCGCTGCTGTTCGTCGACCTGGACGGGTTCAAGGTGGTCAACGACCGACTGGGGCACGCAGCCGGCGACGAGCTGCTGCAGGTGGTCGCCCGGACACTGCGCGGGCGGTTGCGTCGGGGTGACCTGCTGGCCCGGCTCGGCGGTGACGAGTTCCTCGTCGCCCTGACCGGGCTGGACCCCGACAGCGCCGCGACCGAAGCGCGGCGGGTGGCCGACGATCTGTCGGCCGCGGTCGGCGCCGGGATCGAGCTGCACGGCCGGGAGGTCGTCGTCCGGGCGAGCGTCGGGGTGGGCGTCTACCCCCGTGATGGCGAGGAGTTCGCGGCCCTGCTGCACAGCGCCGATGTCGACATGTACGCACGGAAGTCGGCGGCGCGCGCGGGGCGTGCCTCCGCGCCGTCGACCGTGCCGGTGACCTCGCCCTCCTAGCCCTCGGGTTCGCTCAGGGAGCCTCCTCGGTCAACTCCGCGGTGGGAGCAGCATGCCCAGGCCGCCGTCGGCGAGCACGGTGAGCTGGTCGACCAGGTCGGCGGCGGAGACGGTCCGTGCGGCCGACCACCAGTGGGTGGCCAGCTGCACCATGCCGACGACCCCGTACGCCCACGTCATCGCCCCGTCCGCCGGCCGGCCGGCGGCGACGAGCCGCCGGGTCAGCATGCCGCCCAGGGCGGTGGCGACGGCGTGCTCGGTGGCCGCCACGAGGTCGGCCCGTCCGGTGCGACCGGCCTGCGCATAGGCGAACCGGTAGAGCGCCGGCTCGTCCTCGATCAGCGAGACGAAGGCGGCGATGACCGCCCGCAGCTGCGCCCGGTCGTCGGTGCGGTCCGCAGCCAGCTCACCGAGCAGCCGGGGCAGCAGGACGGCCTGCGAGATGCGGTCGAGCACCGCGTCGATCAGCTCGTCCTTGTCGCTGAAGTAGCGGTAGATCACCGTCTTCGAGACGCCGGCGCTGCGGGCGACGTCGTCGACGGAGAATTCCGGGCCGGCGAGCCGGACGGCCTCCACCGCCGCGCCCACGAGGTCCTCCCGCCGGGCACGGCGGTGCTCGGTCCACCGGGAGCGGCGTCCGTCGGTCGGTGCCGGCGCCGGCGCTTCGACGACTCGTTGGGTGTCTTTCACGGTGACAGTTACCTTCTCTTTCCAGCCGCGCTCGACGTCCTGGGGAGTTCGCCGGTGACCACCATCCTTCCGTCTGGCCCCGACCGGCTCACCTCCAAGGCGCCCGTCGACCGCCAGGCGCTGCCGGCGCGCCTGCTCGGCTCGGCCGCCAGGAAGGTCTGCGACCCGGTCGGACGCACGCCTCAGCCCTGGGCGAGCTGGGTGGTGTAGAGGCAGATCGCGGCGGCCGCGGCGAGGTTCAGGCTCTCCGCCCGGCCCCGCATCGGGATGCGCACCCGCGCGTCGGCCAGGGCGGCCAGCTCCGCCGGCACCCCACGGGCCTCGTTGCCGAACAGCCACAGGACCGGTCCGGCGAGACGGCCGTCATCGGCCAGCTCGGGCAGCTGCGCCTCTCCCCCGCCGTCGGCGGCGAGCACGGTGACCCCGGCGGCGCGGAGCGCCGGCAGCAGGGCCTCCAGCGGGGCGCCGCGGACGACGTCGACGTGGAACAGGCTCCCGGCGCTCGAGCGCACCGCCTTCCCGCCGTAGGGGTCGGCCGAACCCGCGCCGAAGACGACCGCGCCGGCCCCGCAGGCATCCGCCGTCCGGAGCACCGTTCCCGCGTTACCAGGGTCGGCGAGCTCGGCGAGTGCCACGGCCAGCCGCGGCGGCGCCGCCGTCAGGGAGCCGGCGGGGACGTCGCGCAGCGTGCACACGGCCACCAGCCCCTGCGGGGTCACCGTCTCCGACAGCCCGGCGGCCGCCTTCTCGGTGACCAGCCGGACCGGCACCGTCGTCCCGGCCAGCAGATCGCGGTGACCGACCGCGGCGGCCTCGGTGGCGAACACTTCGCGGACGCCGTCGGGTCGAACCAATGCCTCCACCACGGCCTGCCGGCCCTCGGCGAGGAACAGCCCGGCGGCCTCCCGCCCGGCGCGGCGGGTGAGCTTCCGAGCGGCGGCCACGCGGCCGGACCGCTCGGTCAGCAGGTCCCCGTGCGCCGAATGCGACGAACTCGTGGCCATCAGCGCGCGATGACCACGAGTTCGTCGCACTCGGGGGTGGCCGGGATCAGGCGGCCTGAGAGCCGGTCGCCTGCGGGTTCGCGGCGAGCGCTGCCCGGGCGGATTCGACCAGCGTGGCGAAGGCGGCCGGCTCGTTGACGGCCAGCTCGGCCAGGACACGACGGTCCAGCTCGATGCCGGCGAGCTTGAGCCCCTGCATGAACCGGTTGTAGGTCATGTCGTTCAGGCGGGCCGCGGCGTTGATCCGGGTGATCCACAGCTTGCGGAAGTCACCCTTGCGGGCCTTCCGGTCGCGGTAGTTGTAGGTGGCCGAGTGGAGGATCTGCTCCTTGGCCTTGCGGTACAGCCGCGACCGCTGACCGCGGTAGCCGCTGGCTGCCTCCAGCGTCGTCCGGCGCTTCTTCTGGGCGTTGACCGCCCGCTTCACGCGTGCCACGGAAGTGCTCCTGTCTTTCTCAAGGTCAGTGGAGGGACGCTCAGATGCCCAGGAGCTTCTTGAGGTTCTTGGCGTCGGCCGGGGAGACGACCTGGTCGCGGTCGAGCCGGCGCTTGCGGGTCCCGGACTTGTGCTCGAACTTGTGCTGGTTGTTCGCCTGCTCGCGCATGAGCTTCCCGGTGCCCGTGACGCGCACCCGCTTGGCGGTGCCCTTGTGGGTCTTCTGCTTCGGCATGTCCTCGCCTGTCCTGGTCGTCTTCATGCGGGTCGTGCGGCAGCACGGGGCTGCCGCACGCACCCGGTGGTCTCGGTGGTGCGGTCCTGCGGAAGGGAGGTCAGGCGCTGGGCGCCTGCTCCGTCTCCTGCTCGCTGGCCTTGGCCTCCCGGCCCTTGGCGGACTGCGCCGCCTGCTGCAGGGCCTGAGCGTTCCGATGTGGAGCGATCACCATGACCATGTTCCGGCCGTCCTGCTTCGGGTTGGACTCGACGACGCCCAGCTCGCTGACGTCGGCGGCCAGCCGCTGAAGGAGGCGGTAGCCCATCTCCGGGCGCGACTGCTCGCGGCCACGGAACATCACGGTGATCTTGACCTTGTCGCCGCTCTTGAGGAAGCGCTCGACGTGGCCCTTCTTGGTCTCGTAGTCGTGCGGGTCGATCTTCAGGCGCAGCCGCATCTCCTTGATGACGGTGAGCGCCTGGTTCCGCCGGGCCTCGCGGGCCTTCTGGGCGGACTCGTACTTGAACTTCCCGTAGTCCATGAGCTTGGCGACGGGCGGCCGGGCCATGGGGGCGACCTCGACCAGGTCGAGCTCGGAGTCTTGGGCCAGGCGCAGCGCCTCGCCGATCGACACGATGCCGACCTGCTCGCCCTCGGGACCGACCAGGCGGACCTCGGGGACGCGGATGCGGTCGTTGATGCGGGGCTCGGTGATGGCCTCTCCTCTGCTGCTGCATGGGAGGAGTCGCTGGCCCATCCGGGTACCGACGCACAGAAGGCCCCGCGAGCGTCTGCTCACGGGGCCCACTCGCCGGTGGTGCACGACCCCGGTCAGGGTTCGTGCGTACGCGATTCCCGGCCGGTGGCCGGTTCTCGCGAACCGGGACCTGGGCGCCTGGACGGCGTCAGGTGGGAGCGGGCTCCTCTTGGATCAACGGCCCGGGGCGGGGCCGCTGGTGGTTCACGCGCCTCGATGTAGCGGGAGGCACGCCCATGGTACAGCGCTGCGGGCCCGCGAGTCATTCCCCCCTCCCCGAGCCTGGTGACGTACTGGAGCGGCCTCGCCCCGGGGCCCTCCCCGAGCGTGCGAGGGGGGTGAGGAGGACGAGGTCCTTCTTCAGTCGTCGTAGAGCAGCGGCGGCCGGACGGGGTCGTTCGCCCGGGCGGCGGCGTGCAGCGCGCGCAGCCCCTCCACGGCGCGCACCGCCCGCTCGCCGTCGACGGCCTGCAGGGCGTGCAGCGAGGTCTCGTCGCCGTTCTCCAGCAGCAGCGAACCCCAGGCGGCCTTCCGATCGAACCGGACCGCCCGCACCGACGTCCACGGCACCTCGTGGTGGACGACGAGGTTGCGGACGCGGACGCCGGCGGCATCGGCGTCCAGCCGGGACCGGCCGAGGAACACCACACCGGCGGCGAGCGCGAGACCCAGGCCGACGATCGCGACCTGGTCGACGATCCCGTAGTCGACCACGGTGTTCTGCGTCGAGGGCAGGGAGAGCGCCACCACGACCGCCACGACCAGGACCACACCCGCGAGCACCACGAGCAGCCGGCGCAGCCGGCGGGGCACGGCGGAGACCGCGGGGACGGGGTCGGGATCGGGGGAACCGCTCACGCACCCCATGGTGTCAGCACCGGCGCCGCGCCCGGCTGGCAGAGTGCGGGACCGTGGAGATCACCGGCACCGCCCAGCACGCCGCCTGGCAGTCACGCACCCTCCCACCGGTGGAACGGCTGCGGGACGGCCTGTGGTCGGTGCCGGTCCCGATCCCGCACAACCCGCTGCGCTACGTCAGCGTCTACGCGTTCGCCCTGGACGGCGGCGGGCTGGGGCTGATCGACACCGGCTGGGAGAGCGACGCGAGCTGGACCGCCCTGACCGACGGCCTGGCGGCGATCGGCGGCGGGGTCGACGACGTCCGCGGCGTGCTGGTGACCCACCTGCACTTCGACCACCTCGGCCTGGCAGCCCGGGTACGGGAGGCCAGCGGCGCCTGGGTGGCGATGCACCCGGCCGACGCCTCCGCCGTCCAGAAGCTCAGCCGCACGTCGGCCGAGGACGCCGTCGCCGCCGAGATCGAGTTCCTGGTGGGGCTCGGCGCACCCCGCGCGGACGCCCTGGCCGACGTCGGCGGGGCGGAGAACCTGTCCGGCTTCCTGCGCATGGCGGTACCCGACCGGCTGCTGGAGGACGGCGACCACGCCGCCTTCCCCGGCTGGTCGCTGCGCGCCGTCCACACCCCCGGGCACACCCCGGGCCACCTCTGCTTCGCCGAGGAGCGCACCGGGCTGTTCTTCTCCGGGGACCACGTGCTGCCCCGGATCAGCCCGAACGTGTCGAGCACGAACCGGGGCGAGCCCGATCCGCTCCGTTCCTTCCTGGACTCGCTGGCCGGCGTCCGGGACCTCGAGCCGACCGAGGTCCTGCCGGCGCACGAGTGGCGGTTCCGGGGGCTGGCCGACCGCGTCGACTCGCTGACCGCCCACCACGAGACGCGGCTCACCGAGCTGCTCGCGGCGATCGGCGAGCACCCCGGCTCGACGCCGTGGGACCTGGCCGCCCACCTCACGTGGTCCCGGCCGTGGGAGCAGTACGAGCGGCGGATGCGGATCTTCGCCGTCACCGAGACCGACGCCCACCTGCGGCTGCTCGCCAGCCGCGGGCTGGTCCGGAGCGACGGCGGAGCCGTCCCGACGTGGACGCTCCGACCCCGCTGACCGCAGCCGCACTGGCCCGGCGGGTGCTCGCCGCCTCCCCCCGCCTGGGCGGCACGCGGTTGGTGTGCGTGGACGGGCCGGCCGGCTCGGGCAAGACCACGCTCGCCGCACGGCTGACCGAGGCGCTGCCCGGTGCCGTCGCGGTGCACATGGACGACCTGTATGCCGGCTGGACGCTCACCGGTGCGACGGCCCGCCTGGCCGCCGGGGTGCTCCGACCGCTCAGCGAAGGCATGCCGGGCGCCTACCACCGGTTCGACTGGGTGGCGGGCCGGTTCTCCCCCGACGTGACGGCCCTCCCGGTTCCCGAGGTCCTCGTGGTCGAGGGCTGCGGCAGCGCCTCGCGCAGCGTGGACCCGTGGGCCGGCCTGCGCGTATGGGTGGACGCCGACCCGGCGCTGCGGCTGGCCCGCGGCATCGCGCGCGACGGCGCCCACCTGGCCGGCGAGTGGCACCGGTGGCAGCGCACGGAGTCCGCGCACTTCGGGCGCGACGGCACCCGCGGCCGGGCCGACGTCCTGGTGGACGGTGGCGTGTGAGCGCGGCGACCCGCCCGGGTGCCGCGGGAGCGCCGACCATGGGACCGAGCGCACCCGAGGGGGACACGTGAGCGACACCGGCGAGGAACCGGCGATCGACCTGCCGCTGGCGGGCTACACAGTCGCGGTGACGGCCGCCCGGCGCAAGGAGGAGCTGGGGGCGCTCCTCGACCGCCGCGGCGCCCGTGTGGTCTACGCGCCGGCGATCCGCATCGTGCCGCTGGCCGACGACTCCGAGCTGCTCGCGGCCACCGGTCGGGTGCTCACCGCCCCGGTCGACCTCGTCGTCGCCACCACCGCTGTCGGCTTCCGGGGCTGGCTCGAGGCCGCCGACGCCTGGGACCTGCCCCTCGTGCAGCACCTGTCGGGGTCCCGTGTGCTCGCCCGCGGCCCGAAAGCGCGCGGCGCCGTCCGGAGCGCCGGTCTCGTCGACGCCTGGTCGCCGGAGTCGGAGTCCTCCGCCGGGGTGCTGGAACACCTGCTGTCCGGGACCGAGGGCCCCCTGGAGGGGCGGCGCGTCGCCGTCCAGTTGCACGGCGACCCGCTGCGCGAGCTCGTGGCCGGCCTGCGGGACGCCGGCGCGGAGGTGCTGCCGGTGCCGGTCTACCGCTGGCTGCCGCCCGAGGACGTCGCCCCGCTGCACCGCCTCGTCGGGATGGTCGTCGCCGGCGAGGTCGACGCGGTGACCTTCACCAGCGCCCCGGCCGCCGCGAGCCTCCTCCGGACGGCCGAGGACCTGGGGCAGCGGGCGGCCCTCGTCGCCGCGTTCGACGGCCGGGTGCTCGCGGTCGCCGTCGGCACGGTCACCGGCGGCCCGCTCGAGGCGGCCGGCATCCCCTACGCCCACCCGGAGCGGGGGCGGCTGGGGCCGCTCGCCGTGAGGTCGTCGCGCGGCTGTCCGGCCGGGACCCGGTGCTGCGGATCGGTGCGCACACCCTCCAGGTGCGCGGCCACGCCGCCGTCGTCGACGGGCACCTGGTGGAACTCGCCCCCGGACCGCTGGCCGTGCTGCGCGAGCTGGCCCGGCAGCCCGGCCGGGTCATCGCCGGGCCCGACCTCGGCACCGCGCGGCCCGGCGGCGACGGCCACGAGCTCGATTCGACGGTGAGCCGGCTGCGCGCCGCCCTCGGGGTCCCGCTGGTGGAGACCGTCGGTGAGCGCGGCTACCGCCTCGACGCTCGGTGATCCGTCGGCCTCCGGCCGACACCGCGGCCACGTGCCTTCCCGGCCCGCGCTGAGCCCATCCGCGTCCTCCTCGCGGAGCCCTCCGGGCCCCACTCGAGGACGCCGATCGCCCGTGCCTCAGCGCAGGTCGAGCCGCATGAGCACGCGAGGGAAGCCGTTGAGCACGGAGGTGGTGTCGGCCGCCTTCTGGAACCCGGCCCGCTCGAACAGCTTCCGCGTGCCCACGTAGGCCATCGTGAGGTCGACCTTCGCGCCGTCGTTGTCGACCGGGTAGCCCTCGATCGCCGGTGCGCCGCGCTCCCGGGCGAACTCGACGGCGCCCTCGACCAGGGAGTGGGCGATCCCCCGTCCGCGGTGCCCGGACCGCACCCGGACGCACCACAGCGACCACACCGCCAGGTCGTCGATCCGCGGGATCTTCCGGTTGCGGGCGAAGGTCGTGCCCGCCCGCGGATGGACCGCGGCCCAGCCGACCACCTCGGCGCCGTCGTGGGCGAGGACGCCGGGCGGCGGGTCCTCCCGCAGGAGCTGTCGGACCCGTTCCCCGCGGGCCGGGCCGGCGAGCGCCAGGTTCTCCTTCGACGGGATCCGGTAGCTCAGGCACCAGCACACGTTCGCGTCCGGCCGCTTGGGCCCGACCATCGTCGCGACGTCGCCGAAGTCGTTCGCCGGACGCACCTCGATCGCCATGCGCCGATCGTGGCACCGCCCTCCGACAGCGGGGAGCGCGAGCGTCCTGGGCCCGGGTGCCCCGCTGTGGTGAGGCCGCGGCCGACCCGCTCGCACCACGGCCGGGGAACCGGCGAAGATCGCCGGGTGACTGCCGCCGAGGAACCTGCCGAGCAGCCCGCCGTCGGGACGCCGTCCGCCGGACGCGCCCTGATCGAGGCCGGCACCCCGGTCGCCGGGTCGATGAGCCAGGCCGCCGCCGGGGTGGTCTTCGAGCCGGCGACGGCGCGGGTGCAGGTGGACGAGCGGTTCGTCGCCGTCCTCCGCACGGCCGCCGAGGACGCCGCCGGGATCTCCGTCGGCCGCGAGCGGGTCCGCGCGGGCGCCGCGCTCGCCTTCGCCGTGGAGTACGCCGCCACCGCGCACCGCGCAGGTCGGCCGGTGCGCATCGACCGCTACTTCACCCCGCGACCGGGGAGCCGGCCGGCGGCCGAGGCGCTGACCGAGGCGGTGGTGGCCGCGGCACGGCGGTCCACCGACGAGCGACGGGTGCGGCACCTGGGCTACCTCCTGGCCGAGGTCGCGGTCTCCCCCGACCTCGACGCCGAGCTCGTCGGCCGGGCGCTGCGGCTCACCGACGGCCTGAGCTGGCGGCAACTGGCGCTGCTGGCCGCCGTCGGCCGTCGCGACCGGATCTCGCTGCCCATGGCGCCGCTGGACGACGAACCACGCGCCTGGACGGCGTGGGGCGCCCGGGAGGACGTCGCCGAGCTGCAGCGGGCCGGGCTGCTCGACCCGCCGCCGGCCCAGCCCCGTCCGGGCGGTGCGGCGCTCCCCCGGCTGCGCCCCGCCGACCTCCGGCTGACCCGCCGCGGGGTGCTGCTGCACCGGCTGCTGGTGCTGGAGGTCCTGCGGGACGAGGCCGTCGCTGCCGCACTGGGCGACCTGGGGCTACCGCGCTCCTGACCGCCGCGCGACCAGCACGGTGTCCGGCACCGGGTTGCCCGTCCGCTCCACCGCCCCCGGGTCACGGTCCCGGTTCTCCGTGACGACGTCGGCCCACTCCCCCGGCTCGAGCACCGCCGCGACGTCCTCGGCGGTGTAGAACAGGTCGGGGTCGTGCTGGTGGTGGGCCTCGGCCTGGTGCTGGTGTCCGGAGCCGGTGGCCGCGGTGATCAGGTGACCGACCACGAGGAGCGTGCCACCCGGCGCGACCGCGGCGGCGAGCCGGCGGAACAGCGCCGTGCGGTCGGCTCCGCGCGCGTGCAGGTAGTGCGCCGTCACGAGGTCGAAGCTACCCGCCGGGGGCACCCACTCGTCGAGGTCGACGTGCCGCCACCCGATCCGGTCGGCGAGCCCCCGCACGTTCGCCTGCGCGGCGCCGCGCTCGAGCGCGACGGGCGAGAAGTCGACGGCGGTCACCCGCCAGCCCCGCTCGGCGAGCCACAGGGCGTCGGCGCCCTCCCCGCAGCCGGCGTCCAGCGCGGTGCCGGGCTGCAGATCGCTCCCCTCGACGACGAGCTGCCGGTTGGGCCGGCCGCTCCAGACCGCCGGGGCCGACCGGTACATCTCGTCGTAGGACTCCCGGTCCGACGCGCTCACGAGCCCTCCTCGCCGGCACCCGTCGGCCGCGTTCGCGCGGGCGGCTGTGTTCCTGGTGCGCTCGCAGGCTCGCTCATGCCGCCACGCTGGGCTTCGCGGCCACGGCTGCCCGGGTGTCCTCGGCGGTCAGGTCGGCGTTGATCATGGCGCCGGCCCGGAGCCCCTCGGCCGCCGCGACGATCACCTGCGCGCTGAGGTCACCGGCGTTGCCGGCCACCCAGACGCCGGGGACGTCGGTGCGCCCGGTCGGATCGGCGGGCAGGTGGGTACCCATCACCGTGCCCTGCATCTCCAGCGGCACCGTTGTCGCGCCCAGGCCGGACAGCAGGTCGGCGTTGGCGGTGAACAGCGGAGCGACGACGACCGCGTCGCGCTCGACCACCTCCCCGGAGGCCAACCGGACGGCGGCGCTCCCATCGAGGGCGGCCACCTCGCCGCGGACGATGCGGACGCCCCGGGCCGCCAGCTGCTCGAGCTCCTCGGCCGTCGGCTCCGCACCGGTGTGCAGGAAGAGGACGACGTCCTCGGTCCACTGCCGCCACATCAGCGCGCCGTGGACCCCGAGCGTCCCGCGGGCCACCACGCCGACGGCCCGGTCGCGGACCTCCCAGCCGTGGCAGTACGGGCAGTGCAGCACCGCGCTTCCCCACCGCTCGGCCACGCCCGGGATGTCGGGCAGCTCGTCGGTGAGGCCGGTGGCCAGCAGCAGCCGCCGGGCGCGTACCGAGGCGCCGCCGTCCAGCTCGACGCGGAACCCGTCGTCCTCCCGGTGCACCGCGCTCACCCGCCCGGCGACCACCCTGCCGCCGTAGCTGTCCACCTCGCCGCGCCCGATGGCCACCAGCTCGGCCGGCGGGGTGCCCTCCCGGCTCAGGTAGTTGTGCACGTGCCCGGCCGGGGCGTTGCGGGGCTCACCCGCGTCCACCACCAGCACCCTCCGCCGCGCCCGGGCCAGGGTGAGCGCCCCGCTCAGCCCCCCCGCGCCGCCTCCGATGACCACCACGTCGTACCGCTCGTCCATGCGGGCACTGTCGACCTAGAGCCGCGACCCCGGCAACTGCCCTTGCCGGGATGGCAAACTGGGCGCCATGGCCGACGAGGACGTCCTGCAGAACGTGGGCCCCCGCCTGCGGGCGCTGCGCACCGAACGCGGGGCCACCCTGACCGACGTCGCCAGGGAGACCGGCATCTCGGTGAGCACGCTGTCCCGGCTCGAGTCCGGCGGTCGCCGTCCCGCCCTGGAGTTGCTGCTGCCGCTGGCCCGGACCTACGGCGTGGCCCTGGACGAGCTCGTCGACGTCCCGGCGCCGACCGATCCACGGGTGCACGGGCACCCGATCGAGCACGACGGCATGACGATGGTGCCGCTGACCCGCCAGGCCGGCGGACTGCAGGCCTACAAGCAGCTGTTCCCGCCGCGCTGGCAGGTCGGCAACACCGAGCAGAAGGTCCACGAGGGACATGAGTGGCTGTACGTGCTCTCCGGCCGCATCCGGCTGCTGCTCGGCCCCCGCGATTTCGTGCTCAGCCCCGGCGAGGTGGTCGAGTTCGACACCCGCGTGCCGCACGCCTTCTCCAATCCCTTCGCCGAGCCCGCGGAGACCCTGATCCTGGTCGGCCCCCAGGGTGAGCGGATGCACGTCCGCGCCCGCCCGGCCGAGCGACCCTCGTCGCAGTAGAGGCCGGATGGGCCGGTACCGACGTCGGCCGAACCCGCGGGGAGCATGCTCACCTGCAGATCGCGCCGACGGAGGGAGAGGACGATGACCGAGCCGGACCCGACCGCCGATCCCGACAGCCCCGAGGGCCGCGGTGGAGCGGCCGCCACCATCCCGGCCGCACCGCCGGGAGCCGGCCGGGCCGGACTCGACCGACGCCGCATCCTCGGCGCGGCGATCGAGTTCATCGACGGCAACGGGCTAAACGCGCTGACCATGCGCCGGCTCGGTGCCCACCTCGGCGTCGAGGCCATGGCCCTCTACCGCTACGTGCCGGGCCGGGAGCAGCTGCTCGACGGGGTGGTCGAGGCCGTCATCGACGAGCTGTACGGCGATCCCGACGTGCACCTGTCGGCCTCGCACGGATGGCAGGACTACCTGCAGCGGCTGGCCCACGGCCTGCGGCGGATCGCCCTGGCCCACCCGGAGGTCTTCCCGCTGGTCGCGACCCGTCCTCCGGCGGCCCCGTGGGTGCGCCCGCCGCTGCGCAGCCTGCGCTGGGTCGAGTCCTTCCTCGACGCGATGATCGACAGCGGCTTCACCGAGGAGGCGGCCGTCTCCGCGTATCGCGCCTACTCCAGCTTCCTGCTCGGCCACCTGCTGCTGGAGGTCTCCCAGAAGGGCGTGAAGATCGGCCCCGAGGACCATCCCGACGGCGTGCACGACTCCGCGGAGGCCACCGACCTCGGCGACTACCCGACCGTGGTGCGGCTGGAGGCACTCCTCTCGCTGGACGAGTCCGCCGCCGAGTTCGAGGAGGCCCTGGAGAACCTGCTCGGGCGCCTCGAGGTGGTCCTCCGGGAGTCGCGCACCCCCCGCCGCGGGGATCCGCGCGCCTGACGGCCACGCTCGCCGAGCTCATCGGCGCGGCTTGTCCACGGCGTAAATCCGCGGGCACCGATGTGGAGGCCACGTCCCCGAAGCACCTGCCGGGGACGGCGCCCCCCTCCACATCACCCATCCCCGGGAGCCATTGCGCATGATCACCGAGCAGCAGCTGAACGCCGTCATCGGCAGCACCGCCGTCGGCCCGGACGGCAAGCTGGGCACCGTCGGCGAGGTCTACCTCGACGACGAGACCGGCCGCCCCGAGTGGGCCACCGTCCGCACCGGCCTGTTCGGCACCAAGGAGGCCTTCGTGCCCCTGGCCAGCGCGGACATCTCCGGCGGCGAGCTGCGCATGCCCTACGACAAGGACAAGGTCAAGAACGCGCCGCACATCGACTCGGAGGGCCACCTCTCACCCGCCGAGGAGAGCGAGCTCTACCGCTACTACGGGCTGGAGACCGCCGAGACCGCCACCCCGGTCATCACCGACACCTCGACCGACACCCCGACCGACACCAGCGCACGCGGCGCGGTCGGTCACAACACCTCCGGCCCCACCACGGACAACGCGATGACCCGCTCGGAGGAGCAGCTCCGGGTCGGCACCGAGCGCGTGGAGAGCGGTCGCGCCCGGCTGCGCAAGCACGTCGTCTCGCAGACCGTCTCGCAGACCGTCCCGGTGACCCACGAGGAGGTCCGGGTCGAGCGCGAGCCGATCACCGACGCCGACGTCGGCAACGCCCTGGACGGCCCGGCGATCTCGGAGGAGGAGCACGAGGTCGTCCTGCACGGTGAGCGGCCGGTCGTGCAGAAGGAGGCCGTGCCGGTGGAGCGCGTCCGCCTCGACACCGAGACCGTCACCGAGCAGGCCACGGTCGACGAGCAGGTGCGCAAGGAGCAGATCGAGCTGGACGGTGACGGCACCGCACCGCGTCGCCTGACCCGCCGGCACTCCCTGGCCGCGCATCCGGGCGCACCTGCGCGAACCGGATGCGCGGCCCCGGCGCACCCCCACCCCAGTCGGCGTCCGCCGCCTGCCCAGCCCCGCTCCGAGGAGTTCCCGCCATGTCCGCACCAGCTTCCGCATCCGGTGACGACGCCGGCCTCCGCCCCGACGGGGCGCACTTCACCCAGGGGGTTGCCCGTGACGCGGTCGACGCACAGCACTCCCGCTACGGCGGCATCAAGTGGGGAGCGGCGTTCTTCGGCTGGCTCTCCGCCAACGGCCTGGCGGTGCTGCTCATCGCCCTGCTGAGCGCCGCCGGCGTCGCCCTCGGCCTCACCCAGGGCGTCCCGTCCACCGACGAGGCCGCCGCGGAGGCGAGCACCATCGGCATCGTCGGCGGGATCGTGCTGCTGGTGGTCCTCTTCCTCGCCTACCTCGCCGGCGGCTACGTCGCCGGCCGTATGGCGCGCTTCGACGGCGTCCGGCAGGGCATCCCCGTCTTCGTCACCGGGCTGCTCGTCGTTCTCGCGCTCGCGATCCTCGGGCTGGTCCTCGGCTCGGGGTACAACGTGCTGCAGCAGCTGAACCTGCCGCGCATCCCGATCGACGAGGGCACCGCCACCACCGCCGGCATCATCACGCTGGTCGCCGTCCTGCTGCTCACGCTGCTCGGCGCGATCCTGGGTGGCAAGCTCGGTGAGCGGTATCACCGCAAGGTAGACCGCGCCGGGTTCGACGTCGTCTGAACCGCCACGCACCCCGACGGGGGCCGCCCTGCCCGGGGCGCCCCCCGTTCGCGTGCCGGGACCGTGGTCGAATGCCGGGGTGACCCAGGGACCCACCATCCGGCGGATCGACGATCCGGACGATCCGGGGCCCGACGTCCGGCTCGCCGAGACGCGGGACGTCCCGCGGATCGCCGCCACCCTCACGGTGGCGCTGGCCGACTCGCGCTGGACCCGCTGGGCCCTGCCCGACGACGGCCGGATGCAGCGGCTGACCCGGCTGCACGAACTGGACGCGGGGCACCGCGGGGTTTCCACGGGCACGGCCTGGGTGACCGAGGACCTCAGCGCGGTCGCGGTGTGGGAGCCCCCGACCGGGGTGCCCGCTACCCGCCCCCTGCCCGACGACGTCCGGGCGGCGCTGGCCCGGGAACTGCCGTACCTGGCCGCCTCCCGGGCCCGCGTGGTCGCCGAGACCGAGGCGTTCGTGACCGCCGCCCGGCCCGACGGCCCGCACTGGTGGCTCCGCCACCTCGGGGTCCGCCCCTCGGCCCGGCGCCGGGGAATGGCCGCAGCCGTGCTGGCGCCCGTGCTCGTCCGCTGCGACACCGAGAAGACACCGGCCGCCGCCGCCGTGTTCAGCTGGGCGAACGTGCGGTTCCTGCGGGGGTTCGGCTTCCAGGTGACCGAGACGACGCGCACCACCGACGACGAGCTGCCGCTGTGGGTGCTGGTGCGCGAGCCGCTCTCGCTCAGTTAGTCCCAGGAGCCGCGCTGCTTCTTCAGCTGGCCCCGCTGCTTCTTGGCCTGGATCCGCCGTTCCTGCGAGCCGCGCGTGGGTCTGGTGCGGCGGCGGGCCGGGGCGGGCGGGGCCAGGGCGGCGCGCAGCACCGCGGCCATCCGCTCGCGGGCGGCCTGCCGGTTGCGCAGCTGCTGGCGGTGCTCGCTCGCGGCGATGGTCAGGACGCCGTCGACCAACCGGTCACCCAGCCGCGCGGCCAGGCGGGCGCGGTGCGGGTCGCTGAGGCCCGGGAGCTCGAGCGGGGCCACCGACAGCTCCACCCGTGAATCCGCGGTGTTCACGCCCTGGCCGCCGGGCCCCGACGAGCGGGAGAACCGCCACGACAGGGCTCCCGCGGGCACGACGACGGAGCCGGTGACGGGCAGGTCACCGGAGGCGTCGTCGGTCATGGGCACCGGCACAGTCTGCCCGGTGGGCAGCGTTCAGCCGGCCGGGACCGGGTCCGGGCCACCCCGCGCACCCGGGCGGCAGCGGAGGAGCCGCCGCAGCGTCAGCCAGGAGCCACGCCGGGCACCGTGGGTCTCCAACGCCTCCACCGCGTAGGTCGAGCACGTCGGCGTGAACGGGCAGCACGGTCGGCGCTTCGGGCTGATCTCCCGCTGGTAGAAGCGGACCGCGGAGGCCAGGCCGGCCCCGAGCCCGCGCCCCCGGGCACCGGCCCGGACGGCGGGCAGCGACCGCGGGGCCACGTAGAGCAGCTCCATCCCGCAGCCCACCGCGTTGGCCAGGCAGCAACCGGTGTTGAGGAAGAGCAGGTCGCGCAGGCAGGAGTCGTTCCTCCGGCCGTAGCCGTAACCGGCCGGCGGCCCGTACCCGCGGCGGTCGTGGCCGGCGTAGTGCCCGCGGTAACCACCGCCGTAGCGGGGACGCCGCCGTCGACGCCGCGGACCCCAGCCACTGCGCCAGATGAACACCATGGGCCTGCAGTACCGCGGGATGATCGGCGGCATGCCTTCCCTCGCGGACGCTCTCGCCACCGGGCCCGTCGTCCTCGACGGTGGCCTGTCCACCGAGCTCGAGTCGCGGGGCCACGACGTCTCCTCCGCCCTGTGGTCGGCGCGGCTGCTGCGCGACGACCCGGCGGCCATCGTGTCCGCGCACGCGGCCTTCGCCGCGGCGGGCGCCCAGGTGGCCACGACCGCCAGCTACCAGGCGACCGTCGAGGGCTTCGCCGCCGTCGGCGTGGACGCCGACGTTGCCCGGCGGCTGATCGCGTCCTCGGTCGCGCTCGCCCGGGACGGGCAGGGAACCGGGTGGGTGGCGGGGTCGGTCGGCCCGTACGGCGCGATGCTGGCCGACGGTTCCGAGTACACGGGCGGCTACGTGGCCGAGATGGACGTCGCCGCACTGTGCGCCTTCCACCGGCCCCGGATGGAGCTGCTCGCGCAGGCGGGCGCGGACGTCCTGGCCTGCGAGACGGTGCCTGCCGCGGCGGAGGCCGAGGCGCTGCTGCTCGCGGCGCAGGAACTGGGCGTCCCGGTGTGGCTCTCGCTCACCACGGTCGTCGACGCCGCCGGAGTGGCGCGGACCCGGCGCGGCGAGCTCGCGGCCGACGTCTTCGCCATGGCCGCGGACGTCGCCGAGGTGGTCGCCGTCGGGGTGAACTGCACCGCGCCCGACGCCGTCCGGCCGGCCGTGCTGGCCGCCGGCACGAGCGGCAAGCCGGTGGTGGCCTACCCGAACAGCGGCGAGACCTGGGACGCGGGCGCCCGCCGGTGGGCCGGGCCCCCCGGGGTCGCCGCCGACGACGCCGTCGCCTGGACCACCGCCGGGGCACGGCTGGTCGGCGGCTGCTGTCGCGTCCGCCCCGCAGACATCGCCGCGATCACGATGATGATCAGGTGACCTGATCGTTCCGGGTCCTGGCTCACCACCGGTAGTGAGCCAGGACCCCCGATGACCAGGTCACCTGATCATCGGGGCGGTCAGAGGATGGGCCGGCCGCCGGTGACGGCGACGCGGGCGCCGGACACGTAGGAGGCCTCGTCGCTGGCGAGGAGGACGTAGACCGGCGCCAGCTCGGCGGGCTGGCCGGCCCGGCCCAGGGGCGTGTTGCCGCCGAAGCTCTCCACCTTCTCCCCGGGCATGGTGGACGGGATCAGCGGCGTCCAGATCGGGCCGGGCGCGACGCTGTTGGCGCGAATGCCCTTCTCGCCGTACATCTGCGCCAGGCTGGCGGTGAAGTTGGCGATGCCCGCCTTGGTCATCGCGTAGGCGATGAGGTTCGGGCTCGGGTTGTCGGAGTTGACCGACGACGAGTTGATGATCGAGGCCCCCGGCTGCATGTGCGGGATCGCGTCCTTGGTGAGGGTGAACATCGCGGAGAGGTTCGTCGCCAGGGTGTGGTCCCACTCCTCGTCGGAGATCTCCTCGAGCGACGGGTGCGACATCTGGAAGGCCGCGTTGTTGACCAGGATGTCGACGCGGCCGAACTCCTCGACGGCCCTGGGGATGATCGTCCTGGCGTGCGAGCGGTCGGCGAGGTCGCCGGGCACCAGCACGCATGTCCGCCCGGCCTGCTCGACGTACTTGGCGGTGTCCTGCGCGTCCGCGTGTTCGTCCAGGTACGAGATGAGGACGTCGGCGCCCTCGCGGGCGAACGCGATGGCCACGGCGCGGCCGATGCCGCTGTCGCCGCCGGTGATGACGGCGGCCTTGCCGGTGAGCCGGCCGGAGCCCTGGTAGCTCTCCTCGCCGTGGTCGGGCTTGGGGTCCATCTCCCCGAGGGCGCCGGGAACGCTCTGCTGCTGGGCGGGCTGGGACTCGGGACGGGGTGACGACATGGTTCTCCTCCGGTGCGCTTTCCGAGGCGGCCCGGGCTGTGCTCACCGGGACCGTCCTCCGCGCGCCTACCCCGGCGGGACGGCGGGGAACCTGCGTCGTGCGGTCAGGCGGCGCGGACCAGCGTCGACGCCGCGGGCGGCGCCACCGGCAGCTCCCAGCGCATCTCCAGCCGACGCCGACCGGACGCGTCCACCACCGGAACCCACCGGCACTCCGGGCACTCGCTACCGCGCATCGACCTGCCACCTCTCGTTCACCTGTTGTTCACCTTCTCCCTGCATCGACTTGTGTTCCACAGCACACGAGTGTCCGTTACCGGATCGTTATCTTCGCGGGACACGGAGCGGTTGACAGCCGCGGTCGCGGGAAGGTGAGCGGCGTCAGGCACGCTGGTAGGCCTGATGACGACGGCACCGCGGGCCAGCACCGCTCTTCCCCTGCTCGGCGACCCCGCCGACCTCACCGCGCTGCGTGCGGTGGGCGGCGATCCCGACGAGCTGTTCGCCTCCTTCGCCGCGTGGGCCGAGGAGAGCGGCACGGCGCTGTACCCGGCGCAGGAGGAGGCGCTGATCGAACTGGTCAGCGGTGCCAACGTCGTCCTGGCGACGCCGACCGGCTCGGGCAAGTCGCTGGTGGCCACCGGAGCGCAGTACGCGGCGCTGGCCGCCGGGCGGCGCGGCTACTACACCGCGCCGATCAAGGCCCTGGTGAGCGAGAAGTTCTTCGCGCTCTGCGGGATCTTCGGCGCCGCGAACGTCGGCATGCTGACCGGCGACGCGTCGGTCAACGCCGGTGCACCGATCATCGCCTGCACCGCCGAGGTCCTGGCGAACATCGCGCTGCGCGAAGGAGCGGACGCCGACATCGGTCTCGTGGTCATGGACGAGTTCCACTTCTACGGCGACCCCGACCGCGGCTGGGCCTGGCAGGTGCCGCTGCTGGAGCTGCCGAAGGCGCAGTTCCTGCTGATGAGCGCCACCCTCGGCGACGTCACGTCGCTGCGGGAGGACCTCACCCGCCGCACCGGCCGGCCGACCGCGCTGGTCGCCAACGCCGTCCGCCCGGTGCCCCTGCACCACTACTACGCGACGACGCCGATGCACGAGACGATCCAGGAGCTGTTGGACACCCAGCAGGCACCGGTCTACGTCGTCCACTTCACGCAGGCCTCGGCGCTGGAACGCGCCCAGGCGCTGATGAGCGTCAACGTGGCGACCAAGGAGCAGAAGGCCGCGATCGCCGAGATGATCGGCGGCTTCCGGTTCTCCTCCGCCTTCGGGACGACGCTGTCGCGGCTGGTCCGCCACGGCATCGGCGTCCACCACGCCGGCATGCTGCCCAAGTACCGGCGGCTGGTGGAGCAGCTGGCGCAGGCCGGTCTGCTCAAGGTCATCTGCGGCACCGACACCCTCGGCGTCGGCATCAACGTGCCGATCCGCACGGTCGTCTTCTCCGCGCTGTCGAAGTACGACGGGACGCGCACCCGGCTGCTGCAGGTACGCGAGTTCCACCAGATCGCCGGCCGCGCCGGCCGCGCGGGCTACGACACCGCCGGCACGGTCATGGTCGAGGCGCCGGAGCACGAGGTGGAGAACCTCAAGCAGTTCGCGAAGGTCGCCGACGACCCGAAGAAGCGGCGCAAGCTCGTGCGCAAGAAGGTCCCCGACGGCATGGTGCCGTGGAGCGAGTCGACGATGAACCGGCTGGTCGAGGGGGAACCCGAGAAGCTGACCAGCCACATGCGGGTCACGACGGCGATGGTCCTCGACGTCGTGGACCGGCCCGGCGACCCGTTCGTGGCCATGCGCCGGCTGCTCACCGAGAACCACGAGCCGCGGAAGAAGCAGCTGAAGCTGATCCGCGACGCCATCGGCATCGCGCGGTCACTGCTGCAGGCCGGCGTGCTGGAGCGGCTGCCCGAGCCCGAGCCCGACGGCCGCCGCTACGACCTGACGCTGGACCTGCCGCCGGACTTCGCGCTCAACCAGCCGCTGTCGACGTTCGCGCTGGCCGCGATCGACCTGCTCGACCCCGAGTCGGACACGTACGCGCTCGACGTCGTGTCGGTGATCGAGGCGACCCTCGACGACCCGCGGCAGATCCTGGCCGCGCAGCTGAACAAGGCCAAGGGCGAGGCCGTCGCGCAGATGAAGGCCGAGGGCATCGAGTACGACCAGCGGATGGAGCTGCTCGAGGAGATCAGCTACCCCAAGCCGCTGGAGGAGCTGCTCGGCCACGCGTTCGAGGTGTACCGGCAGAGCAACCCGTGGGCCGCCGACGGGCAGCTGTCGCCGAAGTCGGTCGTCCGGGAGATGTGGGAGCGCGCCTTCACCTTCCGCGAGTTCGTGAACACCTACGGGCTGACCCGCGCCGAGGGGGCTGTGCTGCGGTACCTCTCCGACGCGTTCAAGGCGCTGCGCTCCGGCGTGCCCGCGGCCGCGCGGACCGAGGAGGTCAGCGACCTCGTCGAGTGGCTCGGCGAGCTGGTGCGCCAGGTCGACTCCTCGCTGCTCGACGAGTGGGAGCAGCTCACCTCGCCCGACCAGCCGCTCGACCAGCCGGTGTCGGTCCCCGCCCGGCCCCGGCCGCTCACCGGCAACGAGCGCGCGTTCACCGCGATGGTGCGCAACGCGCTCTTCCGCCGGGTGGAGCTGTGGGGCCGGCGGCGCTGGTACGACCTCGGCGAGCTCGACGCCGGCGCCGGCTGGGACGCCGACCGCTGGGGCGAGGTGGTGCAGGCCTACTTCGCCGAGCACGACGCGGTGAACACCGGCGCCGACGCCCGCGGACCGGCGCTGCTGATCTGGGACAAGGCGGACCCGCGGCTGTGGCGGGTGCGGCAGATCGTCGACGACCCCGACGGCAACCACGACTGGGGCTTCGACGCCGAGGTCGACCTGGAGGCCTCCGACGAGGAGGGCACGGCGGTGATCCGCCTCCTGGACGCCGGCCGGAAGGACTGACGGGCTGGATTCCGGCACGTCGAGACTCCGTCCGCCTGGTCTACCGCGACCGCCCGCCCGACGACGACGTCCTCGCCCGCGTCACCGCCATCGCCTGACCTGCGCCCGCCGCGGGGAGCACCACGGCGTCAGACCAGCCGGCGGCTGTCCTGCGCCACCACGCGCAGCCACCGGTAGCCGTAGCCCTCGAGCGGGATCTCCACCGTGCCCCGGTCGGAGACCGGCGCGCCGCCCGGTTGCAACAGGTCGACCAGTCGGTGCGAGGAGTCGCATCCCGCCAGCGTCAGCGGCACCGTTCGGGCCTCCGGGGAGAGGTTGTGGAGGGCCACCAGTGAGCCGTCGTCCCAGCTGCACCGGTGGGCCAGGACCTCGGGGCAGGGCTGCTCCAGCACCTGGAAGCCGCCCCAGCCCAGCTCCGGGGACTCGCGGTACCGGCGGATCAGCAGCTTCATGAACGACAGCAGCGAGTCGGGGTCGTTGCGCTGGTCGGCGACGTTGACGTACTCCGGCGCGAAACCGCCGTCGACCACCGGGCCGGGCAGCTTCCCCGGGTCGGCCACCGAGAACCCGCCGTTGCGCCCGGAGGTCCACTGCATCGGCGTCCGGACGGCGAGCCGCCCCTCGGCATCGAGGTCCTCCCCCATCCCGATCTCCTCCCCGTAGAAGAGCACCGGCGTGCCCGGCAGCGAGAACAGCAGGCTGTAGACCATCCGCACCCGCCGCGGGTCGCCGTCCAGCATCGGTGGCAGCCGGCGCCGCAGCCCGCGGTCGTAGACCTGCATCCGCTTCTCCGGACCGAACGCGGCGAACACCTCGGCCCGTTCGTCGTCGGAGAGCTTGTCGAGGGTGAGCTCGTCGTGGTTGCGCACGAAGGTGGCCCACTGCGAGTCCGGCGACAGCGCCGGCCGGTCGTGCAGCGCGGTGGCCAGCGGCCCGGCGTCGCGCCGGGCCAGCGCCAGGTAGAGCGCCTGCATGCCGATGAAGTCGAACTGCATGGTCAGCTCGTCGCCGTCCGTCCCGCCGAAGAACTCCAGCTGCTGCTCGAACGGCAGGTTCACCTCGCCGAGCAGGATGCCGCTGCCCGACCGGCGGCCGACCAGCGAGCGCAGCGACCGCAGGTAGCCGTGTGGATCGGGCAACGCGCCGTCGTCGGCCCGGGCGGTCTCCAGGAAGAACGGGACGGCGTCGACCCGGAAGCCGTCGAGCCCGAGCTGCAGCCAGAAGCCCATGATCTTGGCGACCTCGTCGCGCACCCGCGGATTCGTCACGTCGAGGTCGGGCTGCTCCTTGTAGAAGCGGTGCAGGTACCACTCCCCCGTCTTCTCCGACAGCGTCCAGATGCTGTCCTCCTGGTCGGGGAACACGACCTCCTTGCTGGTGTCCGGCGGTGGATCGGACCGCCAGACGTAGAAGTCGCGGAACGGTGAGTCCTTGGACGCCTCCGCGGACCGGAACCACGGGTGCTTGCGGGAGGTGTGGTTGACCACGAGGTCGACGATGACCCGCATGCCGCGGTCCTTGGCCGTGCGGATGACCTCGACCAGGTCGCCGTGGGTGCCCAGCCGCGGGTCGACGCCGTAGAAGTCGGTGATGTCGTAGCCGTCGTCCCGCTCGGCGGTCGGGTAGAAGGGCATCAGCCACAGGCAGGTGACGCCGAGGTCGGCGAGGTGGTCGATACGTTGCGCGAGCCCCTCGAAGTCGCCGATGCCGTCGCCGTTCCAGTCCATGAAGGTCTCGACGTCCAGGCAGTAGACGACCGCGTTCTTCCACCACAGGTCACTCGTGTCGCCCATTCTCATGTCATCGCCTCACGGCGCCGGCACCGGGTCGACGTGCGGACGACGGTTGGCCGCCGGTCCGGGTGGATCGATCGCCGCCACGGGGCCGGGTCGCGCCAGGTCGAACTGCGGCAGCACGCGGTTCCCGAACGCATCGAGGAACGGGCGCTGCTCCACGCCGACGTGGTGCAGGTAGACCTCGTCGAACCCCAGGTCGAGGTACTCGGAGATCCAGGCGGCGTGCTGCCCGAGGTCTGCGGAGATCCGGACCACGGCATGCATGTCCTGGGGCGTCACGTGCGCGCTCGCCTGCTCGAACGCCTCCGGGCTGTCCAGGTCCCAGCACAACGGCGGCGGGAAGACGTTGCTGCGCCACTGCTCGTGCGCGAGGCCGAGCGCGCGGTCGGGGTCGGGGTCCCAGGACACGTGCACCTGGATGGCGAGCGTGCCCTGCCCGCCGGCGTCACGGTAGGCGGCGATCATCTCGCGCAGCTTCTCGTGCGGCTGGTTGACGGTGACCAGCCCGTCGGCCCAGTCGGCGCCGTTGCGGGCGGTGGCCACGCTGACCGCGGGACAGACGAGCGCCGGCTGGGGATCGGCCAGCGTGTAGATCGCCGCCCGGTCGACGGTGACCAGCCCGTCGTGACTGACCTCCTCGCCGGCCAGCAGCCGCCGGATCACGTCGACGCACTCGCGAAGCCGGGCGTCACGGACGTCCTTGCGGGGCCACACGTCACCGGTGACGTGCTCGTTCATCGCCTCCCCGCTGCCCAGCGCCACCCAGAACCGGCCGGGGAACATGGCGCCGAGGGTCGCGATGGCCTGGGCGACGATCACCGGGTGGTACCGCTGGCCCGGTGCGTTCACCGCGCCGAAGGGCAGGGACGTCGTCGCCATGGCCGCACCCAGCCAGGACCACGCGAAGCCCGACTCCCCCTGGCGCGGATTCCAGGGCGTGAGGTGGTCGGAGCACATCGCCGCGGTGAAGCCGACCTGCTCGGCGTGCTGGACCGCTGCCAGCAGCTCCGCGGGGTGGACCTGCTCGTGCGAGTTGTGGAACCCGAGGACGGTCATGGGGTTCTGCCTACCCAGTTTCCGTCGCCACGGCGACCCCAGCCGGCCCCCCGGCCCTGGTCGGAACGGCGGGATCGCCGGGTGTGAGCTGATCGACACGCCTGCAGCGGCGGCCCGGGCCGCCGGCGTGCGACGCTTCCGGGCGATGTCCACATGACCGGCTGGGAGATGCTCGCGGTGGCCGCGGCCGGCTTCGCGGCGGGTGGCATCAACGCCGTCGTCGGGTCCGGCACCCTGGTCAGCTTCCCGGTGCTGCTGGCCGTCGGGCTCCCGCCGGTGCCGGCCACCATCAGCAACTCCCTGGGCCTGGTCGCCGGGAACCTCAGCGGCTCGATCGGCTACCGCCGGGAGCTGCGCGGCCAGCGGCGTCTGCTCCTGCGGTTGCTGCCCGCCTCGATCCTCGGCGCGCTCACCGGGGCCTTCCTGCTGCTGAACCTGCCCGCCGCGGCCTTCGAGGCGATCGTTCCGGTCCTCATCGGGCTCGCCGTCCTGCTGGTGGTCCTGCAGCCGCTGGTCCAGCGCAGCCTTCCGGCGCGGCCGGCCGGCGGCACCGCTCCGCCGGTCCGGGGTGGCCGGCTCGCCGCCTGCTTCGCCGGCGCGTACTTCACCGGGACCTACGGCGGCTACTTCGCCGCCAGCCAGGGCGTGCTGCAGATCGGCATCTTCGGCCTGCTCCTGCGCGAGCCGCTGCAGCGGCTGAACGCGCTCAAGAACGTCCTCACGCTGGCCGTCAACACCGTCGCCGCCGGTACCTACGTGGTCGTCGCCAGCGACCGCATCAACTGGTGGGCCGCCGCGCTGCTGTCCGTGGGCTCGCTGACCGGCGGCGCGGTCAGCTCCCGCTACGGCCGGCGGCTGCCCGCCGCGGTGCTGCGGACGGCGATCGTCGCCCTCGGGCTGGTCGCGATCGTGGTGCTGGTGACCGGGTGAGCGCCGAAGGCCCGGGTTCCCCTGCGGAGCAGCGAGGGTGAGCGCCGAAGGCCCGGGTTCCCCTGCGGAGCAGCGAGGGTGAGCGCCGAAGGCCCGGGTTCCCCTGCGGAGCAGCGAAGGTGAGCCCCTGGGAGTTCGTCTTCCTGGTGCTCGCCGGCGTCGGGGCGGGGCTCACCGGCAGCATCGCCGGGCTGGCCTCGCTGATCAGCTACCCGGCCCTGCTGGCCACCGGGGTGCCGCCGGTGACGGCGAACATCACGAACACCGTCGCGCTGGTCAGCAACGCCGTCGGGTCGGTCAGCGCCTCGCGGCCGGAGCTCGCCGGGCAGGGACGACGGCTCCTGCCCCTGATGCTGGCCGCGGCGCTGGGCGGGGCGACGGGCGCCGTGCTGCTCCTGCGCACGCCGCCCGAGGCCTTCGAGCTGATCGTGCCGTGGCTGATCGGCGGTGCCTCTGCGGCCATCCTGATCCAGCGGCCGCCCCGCGAACTGGCCGCCGAGGGCGCCCGGGAGCGGCAGCTGCGGCCGCACCGGGACGGTTGGTGGCTCTCGCTGGGCACCTTCGCGGTGGCGGTGTACGGCGGCTATTTCGGCGCCGCGGCCGGTGTGCTGATCCTGTCGATGTACCTGCTCGCCACGGGAGAGGGCCTGCCGCGCGGCAATGCCATGAAGAACGTCGTGCTGGGCGTCGCGAACGCCGTGGCCGCGCTCGGGTACGTCCTCTTCGCCTCGGTGGCGTGGTCGGCGGCACTGCCCCTGGCGGTGGGCTTCCTGCTCGGTGGCCGACTGGGGCCCCGCATCGTGCGCGTGGCACCCCAGACGGCGCTGCGGCGGGTCATCGCCCTCGCCGGGCTCGGGCTGGCCGTCTACCTCGCGGTCGACGCCTACGCCTGACCCACCCGGCGAGGGCGCCGGCTCACCGGCTGACGTAGGCCGCCAGGAAGAACACGAACCCGCTGGCCAGCAGGAGCAGGCGACCGGGCGTCAGGCCGTTGAGCAGGCCCGCCGTGACCTCCACGTACGCCGGCCGGACCACGGCGTCGCGGGCCCGCTGCCGCATCATCCGCACCTCGTCGGCCAAGAGGACCCCTGCGCTGCCGAGCATGCCCAGACCGAGCACGACGAAGACCAGGGCCAGCCGGTCCTCGAAGCCCGTCGCCGCACCGGCGAGCACGAGGACGGCGATCATCCCCAGAAGGATGCCGAGCAGCCCCCCGGCGACCGGAGCCCACGGGCCCATGACCGTCAGCGGTCCGCGGCGCGGCATGCGCGGCTTGGGCCGGACGCTCACCGGCGCGGTGGCGTGCATGCCGGGGACGACGTCGCCCTCGCCGGCGGGCGCCTCCCCCGCCTTCTCGGCCTCCGGTGCCGCTGCCGGCGCGGCGACCGGCTCGGCCGCAGGGGGCGTCGCCGTCATTGCCGTCTCCGGGCCGGCGGGCCGCACGATCGGGATCTCCGCGGTCCCCGTGCCGGCGGCCGTGCTTCCGTTGCGTTCACTCATGACTCATCACCTCGCCCGCCACGCTAGGCGCACCGTCCCCGCATGCCCGGGACGCCGCCCCGGCGAGCTCGTCACGCACGGTGATGCCGCGCCGCGTCCTCCGGCTGTGGGCGACCGCGATGTGCCGAGGGACACCGTTCCGGGTGGTCCCGGCCGGTCAGCGGCGGCCGGTCGTCCGTGGCGCCGGTCCGGGCACCGGCGGGCGTCCGGGGCCGCCCGTTGCGGCTGGCTACGCTCCAGCGGTGAACGCGGCTGCGCTGGTCCTGCCGGAGTTCGCCCTCCTCCTCATCGGCCTGCTGCTGCGCCGGTTCGCCTGGCGGTCACCGGAGTTCTGGGTCGACCTCGAGCGCCTGGTCTACTTCGTCCTCTTCCCGGTCCTTCTCTTCCGCACCACGCTGTCGGCGGACCTCGCCGCCGCCGGTTCCGGCGGGGTCGTCCTGGCCGCGCTGGGCGCCACGGCAGCCGGTGCCCTCCTCGGAGCGGTGGTCCGGTGGCTGCCGGGCGTCGACCGGATGACGGCGGCCTCGGGGTGGCAGACGGCGTTCCGGTTCAACACGTTCATCGCCCTGGCGCTGGTCGACGACCTCGGGGTGGCCGCCCTGGCGCTCATGGGGGTCCTGCTCGGCGTCACCGTCCCGCTGGTGAACGTCCTGGCGGTGACGGCGCTGGCCCGGAGCGCGCCCGGTGGTGCCGGCGGCGGACGCGGTCTCGGCGTCCTGGGTGCGGTCGTCCGCAATCCGTTGATCATCGCCACCGTGGCCGGCCTGAGCGGCAACCTGCTCGGGCTGACGCTCCCCGATCCGGTCGACGCGACGCTCTCCCGGCTGGCCGCCGCGGCGGTGCCGCTGGGACTGCTGGCGGTCGGCGCCGCGCTTCGCCTGAGCGGCCTGCCGCGCGGACAGCGGCTCATGGCCGGCTACCTGGGGGCGGTCAAGCTTCTCGCCGTGCCGGCGGTGGCTTTCGGGCTCTGCGCACTCCTCGGCGTGGACGGCGAGCAGCGGTTCGTCGTCCTCGCCTTCGCCGCCGTCCCGCCCGCCACGGCGTCGTACGTGCTGGCCGCGCGCATGAACGGCAACGGCACCTTCGTGGCCGCCCAGGTGTCCGCGGCGACGACGGCCGCGCTGCTCACCCTGCCGCTCTGGCTGGCGCTGATCACCTGACCCCGCGGCCGCAGCGGGCAGGTCGCCGGCGACCTGCCGGAAGCGATCAGTCCTCTTCCTCGAACACCTCTTCGCGCTTGCGGCGCACCGACGGGAGCACGGCCAGCGCGAAGGCGCCTACGGCGAGGAGCAGGAGCACCAGGGAGATCGGCCGGGTGACGAGGACGGTCGGGTCCCCGTCGGAGATGATCAGCGCGCGGCGCAGGTAGGTCTCCAGCAGCGGCCCGAGCACGAAGCCCAGCAGCAGCGGAGCCGGCTCGTTGCCGAGCTTGATCAGGATGTACCCCAGGACGCCGAAGAACGCGATCGCGTAGACGTCGAAGGGGTTGCGGTTGATGGAGAAGGTGCCGATCGACGCGAACGCGATGATCGCCGGGAAGAGGATCCGGTAGGGGATCGTCAGCATCTTCACCCACAGCCCGATGAGCGGCAGGTTCAGCAGGACGAGGAAGAAGTTGCCGATCCACATCGACGCGATGAGGCCCCAGACCAGCTCGGGTTCGTCGGTGATGACGTTCGGGCCGGGCACGATCCCCTGGATGATGAAGGCGCCGAGCAGCAGCGCCATGATCGGGCTGACCGGCAGCCCGAGGGTCAGCAGCGGCACGAACTGGGTCTGCGCAGCGGCGTTGTTCGCCGACTCCGGGCCGGCGACGCCCTCGATGGCGCCGGTGCCGAACTCCTCCGGGCGCTTGGACACCCGCTTCTCCACCGAGTAGGAGACGAACGAGGCGAGCACGTGCCCTGCGCCCGGGAGCACGCCCAGCACGGTGCCCAGGCCGGTGCCGCGCAGCACCGGGCCCCGGATCCGGCGGAAGTCGTCCTTGGTGAGCCAGAGGTTCTTGACCTTCTTGACCATGACGCTGCGGGTGATGTCCCCCTCGAGGTTGCGGAGGATCTCCGCGACGCCGAACAGGCCGACGGCCAGGGCCACGAAGTCGAGGCCGGCGTACAGCTCGCGAAGGCCGAAGGTGAACCGCGGGGTGCCGGAGCCGAGGTCCTGACCCACCGTGCCGAGCAGCAGCCCGAGCACGATCATCGCCAAGGCCTTGAGCACCGACCCGCGCGCGAGGGCGATCGAGGCGATGAGCCCCAGGACCACCAGCGAGAAGTACTCCGGCGCCCCGAACAACAGGGCGGCCTTGGAAATCGGGACCGCGAACAGGGCCAGGGCGAGCGTGCCCACCGTCCCGGCGAAGAAGGAGCCCAGCGCGGCCGTGGCCAGCGCCGGGCCGGCCCGGCCCTGCTTGGCCATCTGGTGCCCGTCGATCGCGGTCACCGCCGCCGAGGACTCACCCGGCAGGTTGATCAGGATGGCGGTGGTCGACCCGCCGTACTGGGCGCCGTAGTAGATGCCGGCCAGCATGATCAGCGAGGTGACCGGCTCGAAGCCGAAGGTGATCGGCAGCAGCATGGCGATGGTCGCCGTCGGACCGATGCCCGGCAGCACTCCCACCGCGGTGCCGAGCGCGACCCCGATGAACGCGAAGAGCAAGTTGATCGGCGTGAACGCCGTCTCGAACCCGAGGCCGAGGTTCTGCAGGATGTCCATCGGCCGATCAGCCCTGCAGCCAGAAGCCGAAGTACGGCAGCCGCAGCTGCAGCGCGATGACGAAGATCAGGATGCTCAGGGCGGTCAGGGCGGCGGCGACCACCGCGGACGGGATCACGCGGGCGTTGCGCCCGGCCATCGCCGTCAGGAAAACCGTCACCAGCATCGACGGGATCAGCCCCAGCCCCCGCACGGTGTAGCCGAAGAAGAGGAGAGCGGCTACCAGCAGGACCAGTGCCCTCCACGGCACGGGTCCGAGGTCGTCGCCCTCACGGGCGACGAACGCCTTGACGGCGATGGCGATGCCGAGCAGCACCAGCACGCTGCCCAGCACGAGCGGGAAGTAGCCCGGCCCCATGCGCAGTGCGCTGCCGACCTCGTAGGTGCTGGCGGTGATGGCGAACGCCAACCCGAAGCCGACGAACACCGCGCCCGCAAGGAGGTCCTTGCGGGCCCCGTGCATGTTCACAGCGAGGTCCCTCCTGGATCCAGGACGGCGGTGGGGCGGCCGCGGCCGCCCCACCGCCACCAGTGGGTCAGTTCGTCGGTCAGTCCGCCGAGACGCCGGCCGCCTCGATGATCGGCTGCCAGAGCTCGATCTGGTTCTCGAGGAGCTGACGGTGCGCCTCGGGAGTGGCCTCCTCCTGGCTGTACGGAGCAGCACCGAGCTCACCGAGCTGGCTGATCACGTTCTCGTCCTCCAGGGCCGTCAGGATCGCCGCGGAGAGCTTCTCCTGGATCCCTTCCGGCGTCCCGGCCGGGGCGTAGAAGCCGTGCCAGACGCCGACCTGGAGCTCCTCGAGCCCGGCCTCCTCGGTGGTGGGCAGGTCGGGGAGGGCCTCGACGCGCTCGGGCGTGGTGACGGCGTAGGCCTTGATCTGGCCGGCCTGGATCTGCCCGGTCGTGTTGGTGGTCTGGTCGCACATCAGGTCGACCTCGCCGGCCACCAGGTCCTGCAGCGCCGGGCCGGTGCCCTCGTAGGGGACCTCGGTCAGCTCCACGCCCAGGGCCTCCTGCAGGAGCAGACCGCACAGGTGGGAGGCGGCACCGATGCCGGCGTTGGCCAGCGTGATGTCGCCGGCGTTCGCCTGGACGTACTCGACGAGCTCTTCCATCGTCTGCGGCTCGAAGTCGCTGCGCGCCACGATCGTCATCGGCACCTGGGTGACCAGGCCCAGCGGCTCGAAGTCCTCGAGCGGCGCGTACGGCAGGTCGGCGTACAGGGAGGGCGCGGTCGACATGCCGATGTGGTGCATCAGCACCGTGTAGCCGTCCGGGTTCGCCGCCGCGACCTGGCCGGCCGCGATGGTGCCGCCGGCACCCTCGACGTTCTGGACGACCACGTTGCCGCCCAGCTCCTCGGCGATCGGCTCGGCGACCAGGCGGGTCACCGTGTCGGTCGGCCCACCGGCCGAGAACGGCACGACGAAGGTGATGTCGTCCTCCGGGAAGGCCTCCGCGGCCGCGGGGTCCTCCTCACCGCCGGCACCGCCCCCACCGCCGCAGGCGGCGAGCACCAGGGAGGCAGTGGCCAGGCCGGCCAGGCGGGAGTACCGGCCGACGCCGGGTCGAGCCGAGCGCGGGCGCGCGAGGGCGTCGTTGAGGTGGTGCAGGGACATGGAGGGAACCCTTCGAGATCGCGGACCGGTTCCGGACGCGTGAACCTTGCACCACCCGTGTGACCTGAACGACATTTCGTCCATTCTGTACACGGCTACCGCCAGCGATACTCGGTCTCCGGCCGTCCTGCTCCGCCGTAGCGGGGGGTGCGGGTGGCCAGCCCGGTCTCGGCGAGGTACTCGAGGTAGCGGCGGGCGGTGATCCGGGAGGTGCCCGTCTCGGCGGCCGTCTCGGCGGCGGACCGCCCGCCGGCGGCGCGGAGCACGGCCACCACGGCATCGAGGGTCTGGGGATGCATGCCCTTCGGGAGCGACGCCTGCCGCTGCGGTCGGGGGCCCTCCAGTGCCCGGTCGACGTCCTCCTGGCCCGTCGCGTCGCCGTCCGCGGGCAGCCGGTCGCGGTAGTCGGCGTAGGCCCGCAGCCGGTCGCGCAGCGCCGCGTACGTGAACGGCTTGAGCAGGTAGCCGACGACTCCGTGCGCCGCGGCAGCGCGCACGGTGGCCAGCTCCCGCGCCGAGGTCACGGCGAGGACGTCGACGTCGAGGCGGGCGGCCCGGATCCGCCGGCAGAGCTCGACGCCGTGCGTGTCGGGCAGGTTCATGTCCAGCAGCACCAGGTCCACCGGCATGCGGGCCAGCGCGTCGAGGGCGCGCGCCCCCGTGCCGGCGACCGCGGCGGTGCTGAACCCGGCCGTGCGGTCGACGTAGGTGCGGTGCGCCTCGGCGGCGACCGGCTCGTCCTCCACCACCAGGACCCGGATCACGCCGTGCTCTCCGCGGGGGTGCGGACCGGCAACGAGACGGCGAACTGCGCTCCGGGTCCCGGCCGCACGGTGACCGACCCTCCGTTGCGACGGACCGCCTGGGCGACGAGCGCCAGGCCGAGACCCCGTCCGGGCCCCCCGGCAGGCATGTCGCCGCCCTCCTTGGTCGTCCACCCCCGCTCGAACACCCGCGGCACCTGTTGCTCGGTGAGACCCGGACCGCTGTCCTCCACGCGGATCTCGAGGCGGTCGTGGTCGACCCAGGCGGCGAACTGGACCTCGCGCGGAGGCTCGCCGGCGAGCGCGGCGTCGATGGCGTTGTCGAGCAGGTTCCCGACGATGGTGACCAGCTCGCCGCTGGGGATGCCGGTCGCCGCCACGGCGGTGCCCGGGTCGATCTCGAGCCGCACCCCCCGCTCGTGCGCCGTCGCGGACTTGCCCAGCAGCAGCGCCGCGAGCACCGGTTCCTCGACGGCGTCGACCACCCGGTCGGTCAGCCGCTGGGCCGATGCGAGTTCGGCGGTGGCGAACTCCACGGCGTCCTGCTCCCGGCCCAGTTCGATCAGGGAGACCGTGGTGTGCAGCCGGTTTCCCGCCTCGTGGGCCTGCGCCCGCAGGGATTCCGCGAACGCACGCACACTGTCCAGCTCGCCGGTGAGCGCTTGCAGCTCGGTGTGGTCGCGCAGGGTCACCACGACGCCGGCCGAGGTCCCCGAGGCGCGGGCCGGCACCTGGTTGACCACCAGCACCCGGCCCCCGCTCACGTGCACCTCGTCGACCGTCTGCTGCTGCCGCCACAGCGTCTCCGTGAGGTCCTCGGACAGGCCCAGCTCGCCGACGTGCCGCCCGCTCGTGTCGGCGTCGAGGGACAGCAGGCGGCGCGCCTCGTCGTTGACCAGCTGCACCCGCCGGTCCCCGTCGACGACCAGCAGCCCTTCGCGCACCGCGTGCAGGACGGCCTGGTAGTAGTCGAGCATCCGGGCGAGGGCGGGGGCCCCCAGACCGCGCGTCTGCCGCCGGAGCCGCCGGCTGATCAGCCAGCTGCCAGTACCCCCGACGGCGAGGGTGACCAGCCCGGTGCCGAGGATCCCGGGCAGCGCACGGGCGAGATCCACCCCGATCTCGTCCAGCGTGATCCCTGCCGAGACCAGCCCGACGATGTCGCCGTCCCGATCGATGATCGGTCCCGTGGCCCGCACCGACGGCCCCAGGGTGCCGGTGTACGTCTCGGTGAAGGTCCGGCCGGCCAGCGCCGGCTCGATCGTGCCGATGAACGACCGGCCGATCTGGGACGGGTCGGGATGGGTGTAGCGCGTCCGGTCCGGGGCGAACACGGTGATGAACGAGGTGCCGGTGTCCCTGCGCACCGCCTCCACGTAGGGCTGCAGCACCTCGGTCGGCCGCGGACCGGTCACCTCGTCGATCACCAGGGGCGAGTTGGCCAGTGCGGCCACGATCGCCGTCGCCTGCACCTCGGCGTCGTGCTGCGCCGTTCGCTGCGCGTTGACGTAGGCGATGGCCGTCGCCGTGAGGACGATGACGGCGACCACCAGGCCCTGCAGGACCAGCAGCTGGCGGGCCAGGCTCGTCGGCCGGGAACGCCGCCGCAGCGGGAGGTCGGGCCTGCTCACGCGGCCAGTGTGCCCCGCAGGGAGCCGGTGCCAGCCGTCCGGTCGCCGAGTGGGTCACGAATTGACCGCATCCGTCCCCGGCGCCCCGCCAGCCTTCGTCGTGGGCTCGCCGTCCACGCCGCGGGCCACGCACCGACGGCCCCGTCGTCCAGAGAGGTCGGAGTCCGTGCGCATCGTCGACGTCCGCGAGAAAGACCGTCCCCATCGAAGCGGACATGTCCGACGCGTTCATCAACTTCTCGAAGATGACCGTCAGCGTCCTGGCGCTCTCCCCCACGAGATCCGCGACGGGAAGCAGGTGGTCGGGTACGGCTTCACCTCCACCGGGCGGTACGCACAGGGCGGCCTGCTCCGGGAGCGGATCATCCCGCAGGTGCTGGTGGCTGCTCCCGACAGCCTGGTACGAGGAGGCCGTGCGGGAGGTCGTGGCCTGATCCCGCACGCCCGGGGCGGCCGTCGCCCTCGGGGCGCGCGTCCGGTGGCGGTCCGCTCAGCCGGCTCCCTGCCCCGCGTCGGGCGCCCAGTCCGGGGCGAATCCACCGAACTGGGGGTGGAACATCTCGTCCCCGGAGTGCTGGGTGAACTCCACCTTGAGCCGGCGCTCCTCCAGACCGCAGATCCGGACGCACACGTCGACGATCCGGCGGGCGAGGATCTCCCGCGTCGCGACCGGCCGGCCGGCGCGGACGTCGCACATCACCAGTCCCGCCGGTTCGGGATCCTCCGGCCCGCACCGCCACACGCCACCGGGCCCGAGGTCGTGGATCGAGACGGTGATGAACTCGGGCCGGACCTCCATCACCTCGGCGTAGACCGATCCGATCTGCCTGGCCAGGGACCTCTTGGTGTCGAGGTCCATGCGGAGCGGGAGGTCGAGCTGCAGCGACGGCACACCGCCTCCTTTCCCGGTCGAGGAGCGCACCACCCGCGAGGCGCGGTCCCAGGCAGACCCGCAGCATCCCCCACCGCGGTGGCGGGAGCCCACCGGAGGAGACCTGGACCACGCCGGCCCGAACTGCGGGCGCACCGCACCCCGGCGAGGATCGACCGGTGAATGCGAAGCCGACCACCGACGACTGGGGCATCGATGCGAGCTGGATCGATGCGCTCGACGCGGAGCACCAGGTAGCCCAGACGACCATCGACACGCTGCGGGCGGTCATCGGGGAGCCACCCGCGGATCTGGACGACCGGGCGCCCATCGTCGCCCGGCCCGGCGACGCGCTGGAGGTCGACGAGGCCGACGTCGTCTGCGAGGACGGCGAGGTGCGGCACATCGACGGCGAGCTGCCCGCGGGCTTCCCGCTCGGCTACCACTGGCTGCAGTCGCCCGAGGGCCGGCGGCGGCGGCTGATCGTCTCGCCGGGCCGCTGCTGGCTGCCCGAGGACCGCGCGTGGGGCTGGACCGTGCAGCTCTACGCCGCCCGTGGCCGGGACAGCTGGGGCATCGGCGATCTCGGCGATCTCCGGACCATCCGGCGGATGGCCGCCGACCAGGGCGCCGGGTTCGTGCTGATCAACCCGTTGCACGCCGTCGCACCGATCCAGGAGCAGGAGGCGAGCCCCTACCTGCCGGCCACCCGCCGGTTCCAGAACCCGATCTACCTGCGGGTGAGCGAGGTACCCGGTGCCGACGCCGTGGACCTGGAGGAGGACGCCGGCCGCGCGCTCTCCGACGGGCCGCTGATCGACCGGGACGCGATCTGGGCCCGCAAGCGCGAAGTGCTCATGCGGATCTTCTTCGCCCACGGCGGTGGGGAGGCGTTCGTGCGCTGGCGCGAGGCGCAGGGGCAGACGCTGCAGGACTGGGCGACCTGGGCCGCGATCACCGAGGCGCACGGCGCCGACTGGCACACCTGGCCGGCCGAGCTGCGCCGGCCCGACGGCCCCGGCGTCACCACCTATGCCGAGCAGCACGGCGCTGTCGTCGCGTTCCACGCCTGGCTGCAGTGGGCGCTGGAGCTGCAGTTCACCGCCGCCACCGACGGCATGACCGTCATCCAGGACCTGCCGATCGGCTTCGCCGGCGGCGGCGCCGACGCCTGGGCGTGGCAGGAGGTGCTGGCCGACGGCGTGAGCGTCGGCGCACCGCCGGACGCGTTCAACTCGGCCGGTCAGGACTGGGGGTCCCCGCCGCTGATCCCGTGGCGGCTGCGCGACGCGGACTACGAGCCGTTCATCCAGTCCATCCGCGCCACCATGGCCGGCGCCGGCGGGCTGCGGATCGACCACGTCATGGGCCTGTTCCGGCTGTGGTGGGTGCCCGCCGACAGCGGCGCCGCCGACGGTGCCTACGTCCGCTATCCCGCCGAGGACCTGCTGAACATCGTCGCCCTGGAGAGCCACCGGGCGCAGGCCCTGGTGGTCGGGGAGGACCTCGGCACCGTCGAGGAGGGGGTCCGCGAGGCGATGGCCGAGCACGGGGTGCTCTCCTACCGGCTGCTGTGGTTCGAGGACGACGAGCCCTCGGAGTGGCCGGCCGAGGCGATGGCCGCGATCACCACCCACGACCTGCCGACCGTGGCCGGGCTGTGGACCGAGGCCGACGTCGACGAGCAGCGCGAGCACGGCACGGGCACCGACGACGAGCTCGAGCGGGGCCGCACCTCACTGCTGGAGCACCTCCCGGGGCTCTCCGACGACGCGACGGTGGAGCAGGCGGTGGAGGAGGCGCATGCGCTGCTGGCGACCGCGCCGTCCCTGTTGCTGTCGGCCACGCTCGACGACGCGGTCGGCGAGCAACGGCGGCCCAACATGCCCGGCGCCGGCGACCGACCCAACTGGTCGCTGCCGCTGCCCGTGCTGGTCGAGGACCTGCCGGCGCACCCGCTGCTGGAGACGGTGGCCCGCACCCTGACGGAAGGCCTGGACAGCGACTGACCACGGATTCCCGCCTCGGGACGCGACCGGCACGGCACCCCGAGCGGGGTGCCGCGGCCGAGCGGGCCTGCAGCGGATCAGCCCACGACGTGTCGACCCGAACATATGTTCGATCGCGTGGCAGACTGCCCGTCATGGCCGGCGGTATGCACCCAGGACGTTCCGGCCGCCGGTCGCTGGGCGAGCGCGCGCTCGACTCGGGCGTCCGGCAAACGGTTTCCGATCCCGTTCCCCGGCCGGCCGGCGAGGCGACCGAGGGGCGGCACTGCTGGGTGCACGACCCACCCGAGGCCCCGGGCACGTGGCCCGGCCTGCTGGTGGAGTGGCAGCAGCGCGAGGGCGGCTGGCAGGGCCGGGTGACCTACGCCGTGGCCGGTCCGCACGGGCCGGCACTGGTCGAGTCCTGGCTGCCGGCGGCCCGGCTCGAGCCGAGGTGATCAACCGCCCGGTTAGGGGGCGCCGCGTACGGCTATGGCCTCTGTCGACCGCATCCCGATCGACCCGGAGGACGCCACCATGACCGAGTCCCACGACCGCCCGACCCTCGACGACGTCATCGAGCCGCAGGAGTCGGCCCCGCGCGACCGGCAGGAGCACGCCAAGGACCCGCACCTCAGCGACGAGGCCCTCGAGCACCGCACGGAGCACGAGCGCCAGGCCGTGGGGTCCGACGACGCGAACCCGGCCGGCGCCGACCAGCACTCGGCCACCGACTGACCGCCGTGGCCCGCGGGCGGCGCGCTCCCGACGGAACCGCTCCGGGAGCGGGCCGCCCGAGGTGCCCGTCGTGCCCCGGCTGACCGCCGGCCAGTTCGCCGCCGTCCTCGCCCGGGTCCCCGGGGACGACCTGGGACCATGGGTGCCGTGACTGCCACTCGTCTCCGCTGGGGTGCCCTGGCCTGGCTGCTGACCCTGCAGTTCTTCGTGGTGGAAGCGCTGGCCGAGGCCCGCTACACCGCCCGGTACTCGCGGGTCGGCGACGTGATCAGCACTCTGGGTGCGAGCGACTCCCCCGCCCGGCAGCTGATGAACGCCTCGTTCGTGGTGCAGGCCGTGCTGATCCTCGGCGGCGCCCTGCTGCTGCGCCCGGCGCTGCGCGGTGGCGCGGGCCGGGCGGTGTCGGCACTGCTCGGCGCGGCCGCCCTGGGAGTGCTGCTGGTCGGGGTCTTCCCCACCGACGGCAACGGCACGATGCACGCCATCGGCGCCGTCCTCTACCTCCTGGGAGGCGGGCTCGGTCTGGTGGCCCTCGCCTACGCCGTCCGACCGCACTCGGAGGCGCTCGGCACGGCCGTGGTGTTGCTGGGCATGGTCGCGATCGCGGGGACGATCTTCTTCCTGGCCGGTGTGACCGGTTACCTGGGCGAGGGCGGCACCGAGCGGGCCGCGGCCTATCCCCTCCCCCTCGCCCTCGCACTCACCGGGATCGCGCTGTGGTGGGTCGACCGCCGTGGCGAGGAGGCCCCCGACTCGACGTCGCTGCGGGCCGAGCGCGCACGGGAGCAGGCGCGCCGCGCCGAGCAGGCCCGTGCGCGCGACACTGCCCTGGAGACGGCCACCCGGCGGCACGACGGCGCCGGAGAGAGCGACGGCATCGACCCCGAGGATCCCTGGGCCACCACGAGCCGACGCGACTGACGGCCCCTCAGCCGCCGGTCCCGACGCGCAGCACGTCGGGCACCGGACGCCGGCCGCTGCGCGCCGTCCCTGTCGCGACGAGGTCCGACGGCCGCGGACACCCCATCCGCAGGAGCATCTGCGGATGCCCCAGGAGGGACAGCCCTCCTCAACCGCGCAGGTACTCCGCCCAGGTGCGCCGGCCGTGCTCGCCACGGACCGGGAGGGCACCCCCGTCCCGCAGCGCCGACCCCAGCCGGCCCGGCACGGGGGTGGCGAGCACGTGGGCGCCGGGCGCCCGCACAGCCGCCCACGACCTGGCCAGATCGGCCACCGAGAGCTCCTCGGGGCCGCTGAACTCCACGACCCCGCCGGTGGGCGGGGCGTCCACCAGCCCGGTGAGATGCGCGGCGGCGTCCGCGACGTCCACCGGCCGCGCGCGCCATCCCATGGGCACCGGGAGGAGTCGCCCGCGCCGGGCGGTGTCCAGCAGCTCGTCGACGAAGTCGTGGAACTGGGTGATGCGGACGACGGTGAGCGGAAGACCGGAGGCCAGCAGTACCTGCTCGGCGGCGTACTTGGCCCGGTAGTAGCTCAGCGGGACGCGGTCGACCCCGACGATCGAGACGTGCACCAGGTGCCGCAGCCGGGTCCGGTCGACGGCCTCCACCAACCGCCGGGCACCGGCGACGTCGACCTCCCAGGGGTTCCCGCGCGGATCGCTCGCCGCGTGGACGACCACCTCCGCACCGGCCAGCGCGGGTCCCAGGTCCCGGCCGGTGGCGAGGTCGCCGCGGACCCCGCCGGGCCCGGCGCCCCGGCGGGACAGCTGCCGCACCCCGTGCCCGGCGTCCCGCAGCTGCGGTACCAGCACCCGTCCCAGCCGGCCGGTAGCGCCGGTGACCAGTACCTCCATGCGTGCAGTGTGCCCGGGCCGGCTCCCCGGCGCACCAGTCCTCGCCGGCCACCACCTCCGGGCGGGACGGTCCCCGGTGCGCGCGCAGTGTGGCGTCGGCCACCATCTCACATGTGAGATAGCGTGGACCGGTGACGCTGACCGACCTGCCGACCGATGACGCGATGCGACGGATCGGAGCCCTCGTCCGGGACGCGCGGCGGCACCGCGGGCTGACCCAGCAGCAGCTGGCCGAGCGGCTGGCCACCAGCCAGAGCGCCGTCGCCCGGATCGAGCAGGGCAGCCAGAACCTCACCCTCGAATTCCTCGGCCGGCTGTCGGCCGCACTGGACAGCGAGCTGATCAGCCTCGGCCCGGCGGGGCCGGCGCACCTGCGCGTCACCGGCGGGCACCCACTGCGCGGCCGAGTGGCGGTGAAGTCGTCGAAGAACGCCGCGGTCGCGCTGCTGTGCGCGGCGCTGCTCAACCGCGGCCGGACCACCCTGCGCAACGTGTCGCGCATCGTGGAGGTCGAACGGATCCTCGACGTGCTGCGGTCGATCGGCGTGGCGGCGACCTGGGACGAGCACGGCCACGACCTCACTCTCGTCGTCCCCGACGAGCTGGACCTGGACGGCGTCGACGCCGATGCCGCCCGGCGCACCCGCAGCATCATCATGTTCCTGGGTCCGCTGCTGCACCGGGCCCGAACCTTCCGGCTGCCCTACGCAGGCGGCTGCGACCTGGGCACCCGGACCGTGCAGCCGCACATGATCGCGCTGCGCCCGTTCGGTCTCGACGTGGAGGCGCACGCCGGGGAGTACCGGGCGACCGTCGACGGTCCGGCCGCCGCCGACCGCACGATCGTGCTCACCGAGCGCGGGGACACCGTCACCGAGAACGCGCTGCTGGCGGCCGCCCGCACCAATGGCACGACGACCATCCGCAACGCCAGCTCCAACTACATGGTGCAGGACCTGTGTCTCTACCTGCAGCTGCTCGGGGTCGGCATCGAGGGCCTGGGGACGACGACGCTGGTCGTGCACGGCCGCCCGGTCCTCGAGGCCGACGTCGACTACACCATCAGCGAGGACCCGGTGGAGGCGATGAGCCTGCTGACCGCCGGCATCGTCACCGGCTCCGAGCTGACCGTGGACCGGGCGCCGGTGGAGTTCCTCCAGGTGGAGCTGGCGGTGCTCGCCGAGATGGGGCTGCGCTTCGAGCTGTCGCCGGAGTACCTGGCCGCCAACGGGCACACCCGGCTGGCCGACGTCACCATCCGGCCGTCGGAGCTGCACGCGCCGATCGACAAGGTCCACCCGATGCCGTTCCCGGGCCTGAACATCGACAACCTGCCGTTCTTCGCGGTGATCGCCGCGCAGGCGCAGGGGGCGACGCTCATCCACGACTGGGTGTACGACAACCGGGCGATCCACCTCTCCGACCTCACCCGGCTCGGTGCCGACGTGCGGCTGCTCGACCCGCACCGCGTGCTGGTCACCGGCCCCACCCGGTGGTCGAGCGCCGAGGTGGTCTGCCCGCCGGCCCTGCGCCCCGCGGTCTGCATCCTGCTGGCCATGCTCGCGGCGAAGGGCACGTCGGTGCTGCGCAACGTCGACATCATCGCCCGCGGCTACGAGCAGCTCTACGAGCGGCTGGTCGAGATGGGCGCCGACATCGAGGTCTTCCGCGACTGAGCCCCGCGACGATCAGGTGACCTGGTCATCAGGGGTCCTGGCTCACCGTCGGAGCTGAGCCAGGACCCCACCAGGTGAGCCAGGACGGCGCCCGGGCCGAGACTCAGCGCTCCTGGTCGGTGGGGCGGACGAGCACCTCGTTGACCGCGACGTGCGGCGGCTGGCTGACGACGTAGCAGACCGCCCGGGCGATGTCGTCGGCGTGCAGCGGGCGCATGCTCGCGTGCATCTTCTCCGAGGCGGCCTTCGCCTCGGGCTGGGTGATGTGCGAGGTGAGCTCGGTGGTGACCGCGCCGGGTTCGACGAGGGAGATCCGCACTCCCCGGCCGGTGACCTCCTGGCGCAGCGACTCGCTGAAGGCGTTCACCGCCCACTTGCTGGCGTTGTAGACGCCGGCCCCCTTGCGGGCGGTCCGGCCGGCGACGCTGGACATGTTCACGACGTCGCCGGAGCCCTGCTCGAGCATCCCGTCGATCGCCGCGGAGGTCATGTACAGGACGCCCATGACGTTCGTCTGGATCATCCGCCGCCAGTCCTCGGGGTCGGCGCCGGTGATGGTGCCCAGCAGCATGACCCCGGCGTTGTTCACCAGGATGTCCAGGCTCCCCAGCTCCTGCCGGGTGCGGGCGACGGCGTCGGCGCAGGCCTGCTCGTCGGTGACGTCGAGGGCCAGCTGCAGCACCGTGGCGCCGCTGTCCCGCAGCGTGCCGGCGAGCGCGTCCAGCCGGTCGGTGCGCCGGGCGCCGATGGCGACGGCGGCGCCCGCCGCGGCCAGCGCGACGGCGGTGGCCTCACCGATGCCCGAGGACGCCCCGGTCACCAGGGCGACCTTCCCGGCGAGTGGACGAGCGGGCTCGGTCATGCGGATCCTCCTTCGCGCCGCCCGGTGCGGCGCACCGCCCCACCCTCTCCCCCGAGGCACGCCCCCGCCTCCGGAAACGGCGCCTCCCGCTCGCGACGGCGCCTCACCCGAGGGTGACCCCGAAGCCGTGGACGGCCAGCCGGACGAGCACCGGGCCGGGCCGCAGCAGGTCCCGCACCCGGTCGGTGGCCGCCCGTTCGAGCTCGGCGAGCCGGCGCGCGTAGGCCTCGGCCCCCTCCACCCGGGCCGCATGCAGCGCGGAGGCGTTGGCCCAGACCTTGCGCCGGGACTCCCGCAGGAACAGCCGGCTCGCCCGGCGGTTGACCGGGCCCAGCACGCGGTCGAACCGGGTCCGGCGACCACCCGCCCGCTCCAGCGCCAGGTCCTCCGCGGCCACCCGGGCGGCCAGGACGCCGTCGATGCGCTCGTGGTCCCGGTGCCGGCGCGCGAGCACCCCTGCGTCGGCGAAGTCCCGCGGTGGGATGACCCGCAGCAGCGACTGCGGCAGATCCAGGTTGATGTGCGCGTTCATGCCCAGGAGCACGTGCGCCTCGGGCGGGAGCGCGGGGTCGGCCCCGAAGGCCAGCCGCCACGGCCCGGGCACCTCGGCCGGGTCGTGCCGGTGCGCCTCCAGCGCATCGAGGTACAGCTCGGCGAAGTCGACGTCCCAGTCCGACACCCACCCGGGATCCTCGAACACCCCGGCGTCCAGAGCCGCTCCGACCGCGCGCGTCGTCCGCAGATAGGTACCGAGGAAGTGCCGGGCCGGGTCGGCGGCACGCTGGAGCGGGTCGAGCAGGTCGGTCATCCGGGCGACGAGCGCGTCGACGGCAGCAGTCACGCCGGTGCTCAGAGCAGCGCGTCGAGCCCGTCGTCCGGACCCAGGGCCATGCCCGCGTCCAGGGGCGGCCGCGCCGGCTGGTCGAGCCCGCGCATGCGGGCGGCGTGCAGGGCGAGCAGCAGGTTCAGCCGGAGCGTCGGATCGGTGGTGAACGGCCCGAGCATCCGCTCCAGCTTGCCGATCCGGTACCGCATGGTGTTGTAGTGGAAGTGCAGCCGGCGGGCGGACTCGGCGACGTTGAGGTTGGTCTCCAGCAGCACGCGCAAGGTCTCGCGCAGGTCGGCGGAGTCGGCGTCGACCGCGTCGGCCAGCGGGCCGAGCACCTCGTCGACGTAGGAGCGCAGCTCGGAGCTGTCCGGGATCAACGACAGCAGCCGGAAGACCCCGAGCTGGTCGAAGTGCGTCACCGCCGTCCCGCCGTGGATCTCCTGCCCGACGCCCAGCGCGCGCTGTGCCTGGCGGTGGGCCTCGGCCAGCTCGGACAGCGAGCCGGCGGGACGGCCGATGCCGGTGCCGAGCAGCCGGCCCACCCGGCGCAGCCGGCCGTTGACCCGTGAGGTGACGGCGGCCACCAGCGCGGAGAGCTCCTCGGGCGTGCGCCCGTCCAGCGGCAGCAGCGTCACGATCTCGGTGGCGAGCCCCGCCACGGCGGCGCCGGCCACCTCGGACTCCAGCGCGGCCCGCCACCCGTCGGCCAGCCGGTCCAGCACGTCCAGGGCCCGCGTGGGGGTGGCCACGGCGTCGGCGACCGTCTCGGTGGCGGTCACCAGCACCGCCACCGGGCCGTCCAGCCGCCAGCCGAACGAGCGGGTGTAGGCCAGCGTCCGCTCGGTGTGCCCGACGGCTCCGCCGACCAGCCGGCGCACCAGGTCGCCCTGGAAGCGCAGCTCGACCGAGTGCACCGCCTGCAGCCGGATCACCGACAGCGCGGCGATCACCGCGGCGCGCTCCAGCACACCGCCGGCACCCAGGAGCATCGCGCCGGTCCGGTGGACGGCGACCAGCCAGCCGTGCCGCTGGTCACCGGCCATGATCGGCGCCACGGCGTACTCCCCCACGCCACCGGGCAGCTCGTGGTGCCCGGGGACCAGCAGGATGCCGTCCGCGGGCGAGAGGTCGGCGTCGAGGTCGGCGGGTGTCACGACGGTCTGGTCGGCACGGACCCCGGAGAGCCGGAGCGAGGGCGCCATGGTGGCGAGGGCGTCGTCGGCGGCGGCGTCCAGCAGCCACAACCAGTCGCTGATCTCGGCGACGTCGTCCGCGGGCCCGGCACTGGTGACGACCTCGCGATCAGGCCCCAGACCCAGGACGGCGGCCCCCTCCAGCATCACCGCCAGCCGCTGGGTCACCTCGGCCAGGCCGCCACCGGTGAGGGCGACCCCGATGAACTCGTCGTCCATGCGGGAGGACAGCTCGAGCGCCTGGCCCTGCTTGGCGACGACGGTGCCGAGGACCTCGGAGACGATCTCGTCGAGCCGGGTGGTCGGCGGCAGCGCGAGCACCGGGAGGCCCCGCCGGTCGGCCTCGGCCAGCACTTCGCCGGGCACGGCCGGCGGCCCGTCGGTGCGCCGGAAGGCGAGCGCCGCCGTGCCCAGGGAGTCCAGCCGGTCGACCAGTGCCCGGTAGCTGGCCGGATCGGCCGGCGGGAGGCGCGCACCGAGCACGACCAGGACGCCGGGCCCGGCGGCCGCCAACGGCTCGGCCGGGTCGTCGACCACCATGTGCCGGATGGTCCGGGCCAGCCCGGCCGCTCCGGCCGCCACGGTGCAGCCGGACAGCGCGGGCAGTCCGAGGGCTTCCTCCACGGTCAGGCCGAGGCGCTGCTGCCAGCTGGTCCGGTCGTCGCGGGGCTCGGCGCGGGGCGACTCGTCCATGGCCCAATTGCGACGGAACGGCGCGGTTCCATTACCGTGAGTAGAGGCAACGAGCGCCGAGTCACTCTGGGTCACGAGGCATCCCCTTCTCCGTCGTCATCCAGGGTGCCATACCGCAGGATCCTGTCAGGTGTCCCTGGACGCCGCACCCTATTCTTGGCGACATCCGCCATAAGAGGGCGTGCGACGCGCCGCTTAGGTTCGACCCGATCCACCCGCTCGCTGGATGGTAGGCGCTCCCCCGGGACGCCGCGCACCGTCCCCGTGAGGGGGTGGATCGAGCGACGGAGCGTCGATCCGCCGGCGTCCGTTCGTTCCGACGGGTGGAGGGCGACCCATGCGCGCGATCGACGACACCGAAGTCCGGATCAGCCGCGGCGAGGCTGCACTGCACGGCCACGCCGCCCGAGCCGGCGTCCCCACGATCCCGCTCCCCCGCGAATCGGCCCGGGCCACCGCCCGGACCGCCCCCGCCGCGAAGTGCGCGTCCGCCGTACCGGCCGCGGCGAGCACCGGCGTCGCCGACCTCCTGCGCGGGCCCGTCCGCCCGGCGCGCGTCCTGCTCACCGGGCCGGCCGCGGTCTACGTCCAGGTCACCGGCGAGCGGGGCGGCGACGTCGTCGGTGTGCTGACCAGCGACGCCGCCCGTCTGCCGCTGGGCTGTGTCCTCTTCCGGCCCAGCAACGGTCGCCCGCTGGTGGGGCTGCCCCCCGGTGCGCCCGCGGAGGTGGGCGGCGGCCGGATCGTCATCGGTGAACTGGCCGTCAGCGCGGCTGCCTGGTGGAACCCCCGTCCCCGGCTGCCCGGGGGACGCCCGGCGCTGCTGCCCGAGGGCGTCCGGCAGCTGCGGAACACGCTCTACGGGGACGGCATGCCGCACAGCGCCTTCACCCTGCCCGGACTGCCCACCGGTCCCGGCGGCCCGCTGGCCGCGCTGCGCGGAGCGGTGCGCCGGGCCGACCTGGAGGCGGCGCTGCGGACCGCCACCCGGCTCATCGGGCTGGGCCCCGGGCTCACCCCGGCCGGGGACGACGTCATGGCCGGCACCATCGCGGGGCTGGTGCTGCTCGGGCATCCGGCCGCGGAGCGGTTCGCCGCCGGCGTCTGCTCGCTGGCGGCCGGCCGCACCACCGAGCTGTCCCGGGCGCTGCTCCGGCACGCGTCCGCCGGCCGGGTGAGCGGCGAGTACGCCGGGGTGCTGCAGGGACTGGTCGGCGAGCGACCGCTGGCGCCGGCGATCGAGCGGCTGCTGGCCACCGGCTCGACCAGCGGCCGGGCGATGGCCCTGGGCCTGTCCACGGCGATCGACCTCGTGGACCGCACGGCGCGCGAGCGCTGACTCCGCGGCTCAGCCCAGCGGTTCCACGCCCACGGGCACCGGCAGGACGGGACCGAACGAGTCCCACTGGGAGATCCGGCAGCCGTCCACCCGGGACAGCTCCAGGTCGACCGGCTCGCCGCGCCACCGACCGGTGATGTGCGCGGTCTGCGGGCCGCCGTACTGCTCGGTGCACACCAGATCCTCGGGCAGCGGCGCGAAGGGCTCGGTCATGCCGTCCAGGTGCGCGCAGGCGTCTGCGGCCCGGGGGTGGGTGCCCTCGACGGACCCGACGCAGGTGAGCGTCCAGGTCTGCGGGGCCACTCCGTCGCCGAGGTCGACCTCGATCCGCAGGTCGTTCTCCGCCTGGGAGATCCCCGAGCCGCTCCCGGTGTCGGGGACGGCGCCGCCGGATCCCGCCACCGCACCGCCGGTCCCGTCAGGCTCGGGGTCGGCCGAGGCACAGCCACCGAGCACGACCGCCGACGCGAACAGCAGCAGGGGCAGCAGACGTCGCATGACGGTCCGACGAACGGAGGCGGCGAAAAGTTGCCCGGCGGGCACGGCGTTCAGATCCGCGAGGCGTGGATGCTCGTGACCAGGATCGCGCGGGCGCCGAGCTCCCACAGCTCGTCCATCACCCGGTTGGTCTCCGTGCGCGCGATCATCGCCCGCACCGCCGACCACCCCGGCGTCTGCAGCGGGCTCACCGTCGGCCCCTCGATCCCGGGGGTGACGGCGGTGGCCTTCTCCAGCAGGTCGTTGGGGCAGTCGTAGTCCAGCATCACGTACTGCCGGGCCACCAGGACGCCCCGCAGCCGACGCCGGAGCTGGGCGACGGCGGGGATCTCCTCGGCGCCCTGCCTCCGCACCAGGACGGCCTCGCTGGTGAGCACCGGGTCGCCGATGATGTGCAGCCCGGCGGCCCGCAGCGTCGTCCCGGTCTCCACCACGTCGCAGACCGCGTCGGCGACCCCGAGCCGGCAGGCGGTCTCCACCGCGCCGTCGAGCTTCACCACGCCCGCGCTGATCCCGGCGTCGTCGAGGAAGCGCTGGAGCAGCACCGGGTACGCGGTGGCGATCCGCTTGCCGGCCAGCTGGTCGACCCGCTCGATGTCCGACTCCACCGGGCTGGCGAAGCGGAACGACGAGTGGCCGAAGCCCAGCGGCATGACCTCGACGGCGGCCGGCCCCTCGCCGTCGGCCGGGGCGGTCTCCAGGAGCATGTCGCGGCCGGTGATGCCGACGTCCAGCGTGCCGGCGGCCACGTACACCGCGATGTCCCGCGGCCGCAGGTAGAAGAACTCGGTGTCGTTCTCCGGGTCGAGGACGGCGAGGTCCTTGGTGCTACGGCGCTGGCGGTAGCCGCTCTCGGCGAGCATCTCCGCCGCCGGCTCGCTCAGGACGCCCTTGTTGGGCACGGCGATGCGCAGCACGGTGCGGGAACTCCTCGGGTCGGGGTGCGGGGTCGGGAAGATCAGAGGTGAGCGTAGACGTCGTCGAGCGTCAGGCCCCGGGCCAGCATGAGCACCTGCACCCGGTAGAGCAGCTGGCTGATCTCCTCGGCGGTGCGGTCGGCGCCCTCGTGCTCGGCGGCCATCCAGGACTCGGCGGCCTCCTCGACGACCTTCTTGCCGGCCGCGTGCACCCCGTCGCGGACGGCGGTGACGGTGCCCGAGGCCGGGTCACCTGCCGCCACCTTCTCGGCCAGCTCGGCGAACAGCGTGTCGAAGGTCTTCACGAACGGGCCTCCCGGCCGGCGGGGGTCACGGAGAAGCCGGTCTGCCGCTGCTGGGGTCCCCGCAGCTCGCGCAGGGTGAGGGCCGTGGCCAGGGCGGCGATCGCCGCCTCCCAGCCCTTGTCCTCGGCCGACCCCGGGAGGCCGGCCCGGTCGCGGGCCTGCTCCTGGGTGTCGCAGGTCAGGACGCCGTTGCCGACCGGCTTGCCGGCGTCCAGCGCCACCCGGGTGAGCCCCGCGGTGACGGCGTCGCAGACGTACTCGAAGTGCGGGGTGCCGCCGCGGACGACGACCCCGAGGGCCACCACCGCGTCGTGCCGCTCGGCCAGTGCCTGGGCGACCACCGGCAGCTCGACGGCGCCGGGCGCCCGCACGACGGTCGGGGCCGGGATCCCGCTGGCCTTCGCCGCCTCGACGGCCCGGGCCAGCAGCGTGTCGGTGAGCTCCGCGTGCCAGGTGGTCGCGACGATGCCGAGCGTCAGCCCGGCCGCGTCGACCGCGCCGACCTGCGGCGCACCCGCGCCGCTCATGCCGGCTGCTCGTCCTGGCCGAGCGGGACGTCCGTGCCGGGCACCGTCGTGGCCCCCGGGGCGTCGGCCGGGCCCGACTCGGTCTCCGGCTCGATGATGTCCAGCAGGTGGCCCATGCGGTCGCGCTTGGTGCGCAGGTAGCCCAGGTTCTCCGCGGTCACGTGGCTGGGCAGCGGCACCCGGCCGAGCACCCGCAGCCCGTAGCCCTCCAGCCCGGCGCGCTTGGCCGGGTTGTTGGTGAGCAGCCGCATGGTGTGCACGCCGAGGTCGACCAGGATCTGCGCGCCGGTGCCGTAGTCCCGGGCGTCGGCGGGCAGCCCGAGGTCGAGGTTGGCGTCGACGGTGTCGGCGCCCATGTCCTGCAGCTGGTAGGCCTGCAGCTTGTGCAGCAGCCCGATCCCCCGGCCCTCGTGCCCGCGGATGTAGAGCACGATCCCGCGGCCCTCCTGGGCGACGGCGGCGAGCGCCGCCTGCAGCTGCGGGCCGCAGTCGCAGCGCAGCGAGCCGAACACGTCGCCGGTGAGGCACTCGGAGTGCACCCGCACGAGCACGTCCTCGCCGGCGCCGATCTCGCCGTAGACGAAGGCGACGTGCTCCCGCTCGTCGTAGGAGCTCGAGTAGCCGACGGCGGTGAAGGTGCCGGGGGCCAGCGGCACGATGGCCTCGGCCACCCGCTCCACCAGCTTGTCGAAGCGCTTCCGGTAGGCGATCAGGTCGGCGATGGAGACCAGGCAGAGGTCGTGCTCGTCGGCGAAGACCCGCAGCTCCTCGCTCCGGGCCATCCCGATTGGGTCCTTCTCGCTGACGATCTCGCAGAGCACGCCGGAGGGACGCATCCCGGCCAGGAGCGCCAGGTCGACGGCGGCCTCGGTGTGGCCGGGGCGGCGCAGCACGCCGCCGTCGCGGGCCCGCAGGGGCACGACGTGGCCGGGCCGGGCGAGGTCGACCGAGGTGGTCTCGGCGGCGGCCAGGGTGCGGATGGTGTGCGCGCGGTCGGCGGCGGAGATGCCGGTGGTGACTCCCTCGCGGGCGTCGACGGTGACCGTGTAGGCGGTGCCGAGCCGATCCTGGTTCACCCGGTGCATGGGCGGCAGGTCGAGCCGGTCGGCGTCGGCCTCGGTGACGGCCACGCAGACGTAGCCGGAGGTGTACCGGACCATGAACGCGACCAGCTCGGGGGTCGCCAGCTCGGAGGCGAAGATCAGGTCGCCCTCGTTCTCGCGGTCCTCGTCGTCGATGACGACGACCGGCCGACCGTCCTTGATGGCGGCGATGGCGCTCTCGATGGAGTCCAGCCGGGTACGGGGCTCACTCATCGACGTGCCTCCAGCAGACGTTCCACGTATTTGGCGATCACGTCGACCTCCAGGTTGACGGGCTCCCCCGTGGCGCGCGCGCCGAGCGTGGTCTCGCGGAGGGTGGTGGGGATGAGGCTGACCTCGAACCAGGGCTCGGGGTCGGCCACGGCGCTGACCGCGCTGACCGTCAGGGAGACGCCGTCGACGGCGACGGAGCCCTTCTCGACGACGTAGTGGGCGAGCTCGGCCGGCAGCGCGACGCGCACGACCTCCCAGTGCTCGCCGGGCGTGCGGGAGACGATCCGGCCTACGCCGTCGACGTGCCCCTGCACCATGTGCCCGCCGAGCCGGGTGTGCGGGCTGACCGCGCGCTCGAGGTTGACCGGGGCGCCGTCGGTGACCGAGCCGAGGCTGCTGCGGCGCAGCGTCTCGGCCATCACGTCGGTGGTCCAGATCCCGGCGCCGTCGGCGTCGGGCTGCACCCCGGTGACGGTGAGGCAGACGCCGTTGACGGCGATGGAGTCGCCCAGCGAGACGTCCTGCAGGACGGTGCGGGCGCGGATGCGGAGGACGGCGGAGTCGCCCTGCTCCTCCCGGCCGGCCAGGGTGCCCACCTCTTCGACGATGCCGGTGAACACCTCAGCTGCCTCCGTCCGTGCCGTCCCCGCCGGTGCGGGTGCCCCCACCAGTGTGCCGGGTGGGGCGCAGCCGGATCTGCACGTCCCCGCCCAGGGGGGTGAGATCGGCGACCGACAAGGACAGCGCCGAGCCGATCCCGCTGATTCCCAGGTCGCCGACCAGGGAGGGCCCGGCACCCAGCAGCTTCGGGGCGAGGTGGACGACGGCCTCGTCCACCAGCCCGTCCCGCAGGAAGGCCGCGGCCAGGGTGGGGCCGCCCTCGAGCAGCACCCGGCGGACGTCGCGGGCGAACAGCTCGGTCAGCAGCTCCGCCGGCGTCGCGGCGTGGCTCACCAGGGTGGGCGCGGCGTCGTCCAGCATCCGGGCGGTGGCCGGCAGCCGGTCCCGGCGGTCGACGACCACCCGCAGCGGCTGACGGTCGGCGTCCCGGCCGTCGGCGTCGCGGACGGTGAGCTGCGGGTCGTCGGTGAGCGCGGTGCCCGCGCCGACCACGACGGCATCGCAGCCCGCCCGCAGCCGGTGCACCTCGGCGCGCGCCTCCGGGCCGGTGACCCAGCGGCTGCTGCCGTCGGCCGCGGCGACCCGCCCGTCGAGGGTGGCCGCGACCTTCCAGACCACGTACGGGCGCTGCTCGCGGACACCGGTCAGCCAGCCGGCCAGCGCACCGCGCTCGGCGGCCTCCTGCTCGACGCCCACGACGACGTCGACGCCGGCGGCCCGGAGCCGGTCGGCTCCCCCGCCGGCGAGCTCGGTCGGCTCGGGCACGGCGACGACGACGCGCGCGATGCCGGCGGCCAGCAGAGCGTCGGCGCACGGGCCGGTGCGGCCGGTGTGCGCGCACGGCTCGAGGGTGACGACGGCGGTGCCGCCGCGGGCCCGCTCCCCGGCCCGGGCCAGCGCGCGCACCTCGGCGTGCGGACCGCCGGGCGGGGCGGTCGCACCCTCGCCCGCAACGGTGCCGTCGGCGGCGAGGACCACCGCGCCGACCGCGGGGTTGGGGCTGGTCGTGCCGAGCACCGTCGTCGCGAGCTCGCGGGCACGGGCCATGGCGCTGGACTCGTGCGCCGGGACGCTGGCGCTGGACTCGTGCGCCGGGACGCCGGCGCTGGACTCGTGCGCCGGGACGCCGGCGCTGGACTCGTGCGCCGGGACGCTGGCACGGGCCTCCGCGGCGGTGCCGGTCATCCCGGCATCGCCGCGGCGGCCTGCGCCCGCAGGGCGGCGATCGCGGTCGCCGGGTCGTCGGCCCCGTAGACGGCGGACCCGGCGACGAACATGTCGACGCCGGCCTCGGCGGCCTGCTCGATGGTGTCGGCGTTGATGCCGCCGTCGATCTCGACCAGCAGGGTCAGTTCACCGCTGTCGACCAGCCGTCGGGCCTCCCGCACCTTGGGGAGCACGTCGGCGATGAAGGACTGGCCGCCGAAACCGGGCTCGACGCTCATCACCAGGAGCGTGTCGAAGTCGCGCAGCACGTCGAGGTGGTCGGCCAGCGGGGTGCCTGGCTTGATCGCCAGGCCGGCCAGGGCGCCGGCGGCCCGGATGTCGCGGGCGACGGCACGCGGATCGGTGCAGGCCTCGGCGTGCACGGTCACGTTCCGCGCCCCTGCCTCGGCGTACCCGGGAGCCCACCGCTCGGGGTCCTCGATCATCAGGTGGCAGTCCAGCGGCACCGGGCTCACCCGCTGGATCGCCCGGACGACCGGCAGGCCCAGCGTCAGGTTGGGGACGAAGTGCGCGTCCATGACATCGACGTGCAGCCAGTCGGCGTCGGCCACGCGGACCACCTCGTCGGCGAGGCGGGCGAAGTCCGCCGACAGCAGGCTGGGCGCGATCAACGGTTGCCGGGACACGTCCGCGGAGTCTAGGCGGATCGCGATCACCGGCGTGCCGCCTCCCGGCCGGGGCCCCGGGGCAGGCAACCGGCCCGCCGTCCTCGCCGCGGGGTCGCCGACCTCACGCTGCAGCACGAGGTCGGCGACCGTACCGCGCGGGTCGCGCGTCGTCAGGAACCCGGACCGACACGTGCGGATCGGCGGACCAGCGGATCAGCGGGTGCGGCGGAGCAGCGCCATGAACATGGCATCGGTGCCGTGCCGGTGCGGCCACAGCTGCCCGTGGTCACCCCGCGCGATGTCCGGTACCTCGGGGAAGAGCGGGGCCACCGGCAGCACCTCGACGTCGTCACGCCGCGCCGCCCGCTCCACCACGTCGGTGGTCTCGGCGGTGTGCGGCGAGCAGGTCACGTAGGCGACGACGCCCCCCACACGGGCCGATCGCAGCGCGCTGTCCAGCAGCCGGGTCTGCAGCTCGGCCAGCGGAGCGACGTCGTCGGCCGTCCGTCGCCAGCGCACCTCCGGGCGCCGACGGAGCGCGCCCAGACCGGTGCAAGGTGCGTCCAGGAGCACCCGGTCGAACGAGCCGGGCGCCCACGGCGGCTGCGTGCCGTCGGCGGCCAGCACCTCGGTGTCCTGCTCGTCGCCCAGCGTCTGGCGAACCAGCTCCGCGCGGTGCGGCGCCCGGTCGGCGGCGGTGAGACGCACACCCTCGGGGCGCGTCGCGGCCAGCAGTCCGGCCTTGCCCCCCGGACCGGCGCACATGTCCAGCCACGCCGTCTCCCGGCCCTCGATCGGCGCACGGAGGAGCAGCAGTGCGGCGAGCTGGCTGCCCTCGTCCTGCACGGCCGCGCGGCCGGACCGCACCGACGCCAGCCGGCCGGGGTCTCCCCCGCCCAGCCGGACGGCGTACGGCGACCAGGGGCCGGGCTCGCCCCCCGACTCGGCCACCAGCTCACCGCGGTCCATGCGCCGTGCCACGAGGTGCACCTCCGGCGCGGCGAAGTCGGCCAGCAGCGCCGACTCCAGGTCGTCGTCCCCGCCGAGCGCGTCCCGCCAGGCGTCGACGATCCACCGCGGGTGATCGGTGGCCAGCGCCAGTCGCTCGTCGCCCTCGGCCCCCAGGGCCTCGAGCCACGCGGCTCGGTCCCCGCCGGCGGCCACCTTGCGCAGCACCGCGTTGACCAGGCCCGAGGCGCCGGTACCGACGATCCCGCGGGTGAGGTCCACCGTGGTGTCGACGGCCGCGTGCGAGGGCACCCGCAGGTCGATCAGCTGATAGGCGCCCAGCCGGAGCAGGTCCAGCACCCGCGGGTCGAGCTCGGCCAGCGGGCGGGACACCAGCCCGGTCAGGATCGCGTCGAGCGTGCCCTGCGCACGAAGCGCGCCGTAGGCCAGCTGGGTGGCGAAGCCGGCGTCCCGCGGGTCGAGCTGCCGCTCGCGCAGCAGCTGCGGCAGGAGCAGGTTGGCGAACGCCTCCCGGGAGGTGACGGCGTCGAGGACGTCGTAGGCGGTCAGCCGGGCACCGTCGAGGACCGGACGCCGCGTCGCGGGATGCCGGCGCCGGCCCTGGCCGCCCTTCCGGGGTGCGGGGGTCACTCGCCCCCCAGCCGCTCGCCCGGCGCCGGTCGCGCGCCGCGGGCCCAGTCGGCGGCGGGGATCATCCGCTTGCCCGCCGGCTGCACGAGGTCCAGCAGCACGCCACCGCTCCCCGTCCCGACGTAGACCTTGCCGGAGTCGACCAGCACCTCGCCGGCGGCCGGCGACGGGCCGCCGGGCAGCGGCGAGACCGGCCCCAGCCGCAAGCGCTCCCCCCGCCACGTCGTCCACGCCCCGGGCGCCGGCGTCACGCCGCGGACCCGCCGGTCGACGACGTGCGCGGGCAGCGCCCAGTCGACGCGGGCGTCGGCGGCCTCGACCTTCGGTGCCAGGCTGATGCCGTCGGCCGGCTGCGGCCGTGGCTCGACCACGCCGGCGGCGATGCCGTCCAGCGTGGCCACGAGCAGGCCGGCGCCGCTGCGGGCCAGCCGGTCGAGCAGGTCTCCCGCGGTGTCGCGGGGCCCGATGGCCTCGGTGAGGGTGCCGAACACCGGACCGGTGTCCAGCCCCGCCTCCAGGAGGAAGGTGGACGCCCCGGTGACCTCGTCGCCGGCCATGATCGCGTGCTGCACGGGTGCCGCGCCGCGCCAGGCGGGCAGCAGGGAGAAGTGCAGGTTGACCCAGCCGTGCCGCGGCAGGTCCAGGGCGGCCTGCGGCACCAGCGCGCCGTAGGCGACGACCGGCGCGCAGTCGACGGCGAGGTCGGCCAGCTGCTGGAGGAACTCCGGCTCCCGCGGTGACCGCGGCTGCAGCACCGGGATGCCCGCCACGTCGGCGCGCTCGGCCACCGGGGAACGGCTCACCTTCCGGCCACGGCCGGAGCGGGCATCGGGACGGGTGAGCACGGCGACGACCTCGTGGTCGGACGCCAGCAGCGCCTCCAGCGAGGGCAGGGCGGGGGCCGGGGTGCCGGCGAACAGCAGCCTCAATGCGGACTGACCTTCACGACCGGGGCCGGGACGGGCAGGTAGGCGCCCATGCCGGCCCCCGCGGCTTCGGCGATCTCGCCCAGCGCCGCCGCCCGGGCCACCTCGTCGAGCCGGTCGACGAACAGGACGCCGTCGAGGTGGTCCGTCTCGTGCTGGATGGCGCGGGCCAGCAGTTCCGACCCTTCGACGCGGACGGGGTCGCCGTGCAGGTTCCAGCCGGAGGCGACCACGTGCAGGTGCCGGCGGCAGTCGTACCGCAGGCCGGGGATGGACAGGCACCCCTCGGGCCCGTCCTGCTCCTCCTCCCCCACCGCAGCGACGTCGGGGTTCACCAGGTGGCCGACCTCGCCGTCCACGTACCAGGTGAAGACGCGCAGCGCGACGCCGATCTGCGGCGCGGCCAGACCAGCGCCACCGGCGGCCAGCATGGTGTCGGTCAGGTCGGTGACGAGCTGTCCGAGCTCCCTGTCGAAGTCGACGACCGGCGCCGCCGGCCGGTGCAGCACCGGGTCGCCGTACAGCCGGATCGGGGTCACGCTCACCCGTCGATCGTAGGCGGGCCGCCGGCCCGCCTCCCGCCAGCGCGGCCCGGACGGCCGCGGCCACGTGCAACGCCGTCGTCGGAAAGGTTGGGACGTCGACGTCGTCCGGCCCGATGAGCAGCTCGATCTCGGTGCAGCCGAGCACCACGCCCTGGGCCCCGCGGGCGACCAGCCGGTCGACCACCTCCCGGTAGGCCCCCCGGGACTCGTCCCGGACGACTCCGCGGACGAGCTCCTCGTAGATGACCCGGTGCACCAGCTCCCGGTCCGCCGCGCCCGGGACGAGCACCTCCAGGCCGGCAGCGGCCAGCCGGTCCACCATGAACGGCTGCTCCATCGTGTAGCGCGTGCCCAGCAGGCCGACGCGGGTGAGCCCCGCGTCGGTGACCGCCTCGGCGGTGCTGTCCCCGATGTGGAGGAACGGCACGTCGACCGCGTCCGCCACCGCGCCGGCCACGGTGTGCATCGTGTTGGTGCAGAGGACGACCACATCGGCTCCGGCTGCCTGCAGCGCGCGGGCGTCGGCCGCCAGCAGAGCGCCCGCCTCGATCCACCTCCCCGCCGCCTGGAGCCGTTCGATCTCGGCGAAGTCCACCGACAGCAGGATGCAGCGCGCCGAGTGCAGCCCGCCCAGCCGCTCGCGCACGGACTCGTTGAGCAGCCGGTAGTACAGCGCGCTGCTCTCCCAGCTCATCCCGCCCAGCAGGCCGATCGTCTTCACGCGGGTCCTCACACCAGGTCGAGCGGGTCGAGCTGCACCCGCACGTGCTCGGGAGTCTTCTTCGCACTCCGTACGCCCTGCACCTCTGCCAGCGCGTGCGCCAGGGCAGCCCCCTCGGTGCGCGGCACCCGCACCAGGTAGCGCTCCCGCTCACCGTCCTGGCCGGGCCGGGGTCGCTCCGGCACAGGGCCGAGCAGGTCGGCGTCGGCGGGCAGCCGGGCGGCCGCGAGGAACTCGGCCAGCGCGGCCGGCGACCCGACCAGCGACGCCATCCGGGTGACGGGCGGGAAGCCGAGCTCCCGCCGGTCGGCCAGCTCGCGCTCGGCCAGCCAGGCCGGATCCCAGCGCACCAGCGCCTGGACGACGGGATGCGCGGCGTCGGCGGCCACGACGACCAGCCCTCCGGCGGACGCCGGACGCACGAGGGCGGCAGCGTTCGTCCACCGGCGCAGGGTCTCCTCCCCCGCGCGCAGGTCAGCGCGGCCCAGCAGCGCCCACGAGTCCAGCAGGAGCGCGGCGCCGTAGCCGCCGTCGGCCACGGGTTCGGCGCCGGGGGTGGCCACGACCAGCGCGGGGCCGGCCGGAACGGAGGCGAGCACGCCGGAGGTGCTTCCTGAGGTCCGGACGGTCGTGCCCGCGAAGGCGCGGGCCAGCTCCTCGGCGGTGCGCGACTCCCCCACCACCGCGGCGCGCAGCTTCGTCCCGTGGCAGTGCGGGCAGTCGAAGGTGGCCGCCGGGCGGGCGCACCAGCGGCAGGCCGGGATCCGGGCTCCACCCGGGCCCGGCCGCGGCGAGATGCCCAGCGGTCCCGCGCACTGCCCGCAGCGGGCGGGCGCCCGGCAGCGGGCGCAGGACAGGGACGGCACGTATCCCCGGCGCGGCACCTGCACGAGCACGGGCGCGCCGGCGGCCAGCGCCTTGCGGGCCGCCTCGTACGCCAGCGACGGAAGGCGGGCGGTGCGGGCGGCCGGGTCGCGGGCCAGTTCGAAGTCGTCCCCGAGCGCCTGCACGCGGGGCGCCGCGCTCCGCAGCACCGCACGGTCGGCGACGAGCTCGTGCGCCCACCCCGACTCGACCAGCAGCGCGGCCTCGGCGGTGCGCGTGGTGCCGGCGACCACCGCGGCGCAGGAGTCCAGCCAGGCGCGCTGGACGAGCACGTCGCGGGCGTGCGGGTAGGGCGCGTGGTCGTCGGAGTGCAGGTCGTCGCCGTCGTCCCAGACGATCACCAGTCCCAGGTCCCGGACCGGCGCGAACATCGCTGCCCGGGTGCCCAGCACGACCTGCGCGGCCCCCCGCGAGGCGGCCAGGAAGCGGCGGTAGCGCTTCTCGGGCGAGTCGTCGGCACGCAGCACGGTGAACGAGTCGGCGGGCAGCAGCCGCTCGGCCGCCGCCGTGAGCCGGTCGAGGTCCTTGCCGTCGGGCACGACCACCAGGGCGCCGCGCCGGCCGGAGAGCGCGGCGCGGCACAGCTCGACGAGCCGGGTGGGCCAGTCCTCGCCGGGCAGGGCGGTCCACACCGCCCGCCCGGGACGACCCTCGGCCAGCGCGGTCAGCAGCGCCGGCCCGGCCTGGTACCGGGCGAATCCGGCGGGGTCCGGCGGACCGGGTAGCTCACCGGGCGTCGGCGAGAGCCGCTTCTCCGCGGCGGCCCGGCGCGGCGGCAGGGCGAGGCGGAGGACGTCGCTCGCGGTGCCCGCGTACCGGTCGGCGACGGCCCGCACCAGACGGGCGACCTGCGGCGTGAGCACCGGTTCCCCGGAGGGCACGTGCGAGAGCAGCTGCAGGGTGCCGGTGAAGTCGGTGGTGTCGCCCAGCTCCCAGACCACGCCGTCGACCAGCCGGCCGTGGAACCGGACCCGCACCCGGCAGCCGGCCTGCACGGTGCCGGCGAACTTCTCCGGCACCGCGTAGTCGAACGGCCGGTCGAGGTGGGCCAGCGGGACATCGACGACGACCCGGGCGACCTGCACCGGACCAGTCTCCCCGCTCCCACCGACAGTCCCGCGGCCCCGTCCCGGATCCGGCCCCGAGCCCGCGGCGGACGAGCCCGTTACACCCCTACGGCGGAGCGCAGCGCCTCGATGCGGTCGAGGCGCTCCCACGGCAGGTCGAGGTCGGCGCGGCCGAAGTGCCCGTAGGCGGCGGTGGGCCGGTAGATGGGCCGCAGCAGGTCGAGGTCGCGCACGATCGCACCCGGCCGGAGGTCGAACACCGAGGTGATCGCCTTCTCCAGGACCTCGTCGGCGACCGTGCCGGTGCCGAACGTCTCCACGAACAGGCCGACCGGGTGGGCGGCGCCGATCGCGTAGGCCACCTGGACCTCGCAGCGGCGGGCCAGGCCGGCCGCGACGACGTTCTTGGCCACCCAGCGCATGGCGTACGCGCCGGAGCGGTCGACCTTCGACGGGTCCTTGCCGGAGAACGCGCCGCCACCGTGCCGGGCCATGCCGCCGTAGGTGTCGACGATGATCTTGCGGCCGGTGAGGCCGGCATCCCCCATGGGGCCGCCGATGACGAACTTGCCGGTCGGGTTCACCAGCAGCCGGTGGCCGGTGGTGGGCAGGCCCAGCGCCGCGAGCTCCGGCTCGACGACGAGTTCCTCGATGTCGGGGGTCAGCAGCGTCTCGATCGAGATGTCCTCGGCGTGCTGCGAGGAGACGACCACCGTGTCGACGGCGACCGGCCGGTCGTCCTCGTAGACGACGGTGACCTGGGTCTTGCCGTCGGGCCGCAGGTAGGGCACCGAGCCGTCCTTGCGCACCGCCGACAGCCGGCGGGACAGCCGGTGCGCCAGCGCGATGGGCAGCGGCATCAGCTCGGGGGTCTCGTCGCTGGCGTAGCCGAACATCAGGCCCTGGTCGCCGGCACCCTGGCGCTCGATCGCGTCGTCGGGACTGGCGCCCGTGCGGGCCTCGTACCCGGTGTCGACGCCCTGGGCGATGTCCGGCGACTGGGCGCCGATCGACACGCTGACGCCGCACGAGGCGCCGTCGAAGCCCTTGCGCGAGGAGTCGTAGCCGATGCCGAGGACGGTCTCCCGGACGATCGCCGGGATGTCGACGTAGCCGGCGGTGGTCACCTCACCGGCGATGTGCACCTGGCCGGTGGTGATGAGGGTCTCGACCGCGACCCGGCTGCGCGGGTCCTCGGTGAGCATCGCGTCCAGGATCGAGTCGCTGATCTGGTCGGCGATCTTGTCCGGGTGGCCCTCGGTGACCGACTCGGAGGTGAAGAGACGGCGTGGCACTCGGAACTCCCTGGGACGGTGGGTGGGTGAGCGGTGGCCGGGTGGCGGCAGCGCGACGGTGGACGACGGGGTGCTGCGCGACGTCCGTGCGGAGCACCTGGGTGCACGTTACCGGCGGGCTCCGGCGGACGGCACCGCGGCGTCCGTCATGCGCCGGCCGGCGGGGCCAGCCGGGCGCTCACGGCGGTCCAGATGCCGGCGGCCACGGCGTCCTTGCTGCCGTGCGGCACCTCGGTGTCCGGGCCCTCGGCACCGAGCACGACGACGGCGTTGTCGGCTCGGCCGAACACCTGCCCGGCCGAGACGTCGTTGACGACCAGCAGGTCGCAGCCCTTGCGGGCCAGCTTGGCGCGGGCATGGGTGAGCACGTCGGCGTCGTCGTCGCCGGTCTCGGCGGCGAAGCCCACGACCAGTTGACCGGGCGGCCGCTTCGTCACCAGCTCGGCCAGCACGTCGGAGTTGCGGGCGAGCTCGATCGCGCTCGGCTCGCTGGCCGCGCCCTTCTTCAGCTTGGTGGCGGCGACGCTGACCGGCCGGAAGTCGGCGACCGCGGCGCTCATCACCACGACGTCGGCGACCGCCTCCCCTGCCCCTGCCTCGGCGAGCATGGCGGCCCGCAGCTCCTCGGCCGTCCCCACCGGGGCGACGCGGACGCCGAAGGGCGCCGGTAGCTCCACGTTCGCCGCCACCAGCACCACCTCGGCCCCGCGGGCGGCGGCGACCCGCGCCAGCGCCCACCCCTGCTTGCCCGAGGAGCGGTTCCCCAGGTAGCGCACCGGGTCCAGCGGTTCGCGTGTTCCGCCGGCGCTGATCACCACCCGCCGCCCGGTGAGGTCGCTCGGCAGCGCCGCGGCACCCCCGGCGAGCACGACGCCGGCCAGCGCGGCGATGTCGGCGGGCTCCGGCAGCCGGCCGGGACCGGAGTCGGGTCCGGTCAGCCGGCCGATCGCCGGGGGCAGCACGACCGCCCCCCGCCGGCGCAGCGTGGCGACGTTGTCCTGGGTGGCCGGATGCAGCCACATCTCGGTGTGCATCGCCGGGACGAAGACCACCGGGCAGTGCGCGGTGAGCAGCGTGGCGGTGAGCAGGTCGTCCGCGCGCCCCGTGGCGGCCCGGGCCAGCAGGTCGGCGGTGGCCGGGGCGACGACGACGAGGTCGGCCTCCTGGCCGATCCGGACGTGCGCCACCTCCGGGACGTCGGACCACACGTCGGTGGTGACCGGGTTGCCCGACAGCGCCTCGAAGGTCGCGGCGCCGACGAAGTGCAGCGCCCCGGGCGTGGGGACGACGCGGACGTCGTGCCCTGCCTCGGTGAAGGCCCGCAGCAGCAGCGCCGCCTTGTAGGCGGCGACGCCACCACTGACGCCCAGGACGATCCGACTCATGCGGTCATCCTGCCGCAGACACGACGACGCCCCCGGTACGGACCGGGGGCGTCATCACAAAGCGGGTGCCCGCCGGCCGGCGGACGGGCGTTTCAGTTCTCGCCGGCGGTGTGGGCCAGCAGGCCCTCGTTGATCTCGCGCAGCGCGATCGACAGGGGCTTCTCCTGCGGCGCGGTGTCGACCAGCGGGCCGACGTACTCCAGCAGGCCCTCGGAGAGCTGGCTGTAGTAGGCGTTGATCTGGCGCGCGCGCTTGGCGGCGAAGATGACCAGCCCGTACTTGCTGCTGGTGCGCTCGAGGAGCTCGTCGATCGGCGGGTTGGTGATGCCCTCGGGGGCGGGTGCGACTCCGGACACGGGCGGGCGGGTCTCCTCGATCGTTCGGCGGGAGTGGGCGGCGGCCGGCCGGCCGGCCGCTCACTCGTGGGCGCTGCCGCCCGGACAGAGGCTGGGTGACGGCGCAGTCAGCAAGCCTACCAACTCGTCCGCAGCGCGGGCCACGTCGTCGTTGACGACGACCACGTCGAACTCCCCGGACGAGACGAGCTCGGCCTGCGCGATGGCCAGCCGGCGCTCCTGGACGGCCGCCGGCTCCGACCCGCGGCCGGCCAGCCGGCTGACCAGTTCCCCCCAGGAAGGCGGGGCGAGGAAGACCAGCTGCGCCTCCTGTGCCCGGGCCCGCACCTGCCGGGCGCCCTGCAGCTCGATCTCCAGCAGCGCCGGCCGGCCGGTGGCCAGCTGCGCCGCCACGGGAGCGACCGGGGTGCCGTAGCGGTTGCCGGCGTACTCGGCCCACTCCAGCAGCCCGTCGGTGGCGATCAGGCGATCGAACTCGGCGTCCTCGACGAAGTGGTAGTGGACGCCGTCGACCTCACCGACGCGAGGACGACGAGTGGTCACCGACACCGACACCCACACATCGGGGTGCCGCTGCCGGACCGCGGCGACCACGGTGCCCTTGCCCACCCCGGAGGGTCCGGAGAGCACGGTCAGCCGTGCCGATGTCGCTGCAGCCACTCGTCGTCCTCGCCCGGGTCGTCAGCGGTGCCGGCGGCTCCTCAGACGGCGCCGTCGACGGGGACCTGTTCGGCGACCACCTGGTCGCTGCCGAACTCGGCCTCCAGGGCCCGCCGCTGGTTGGCGCCCAGACCCCGCACGCGCCGCGTCGGGGAGATCTCCAGGCGTTCCATGATCTTCGCAGCCCGCGCCTTGCCGACTCCCGGCAGGGACTCCAGGACGGCGGAGACGCGCATCTTGCCGATCACTTCGTCGGTCTCGCCCTGCTTGAGGACGTCGCCGACCGTGGCGCCCTTGCTCTTGAGTCGCTCACGCAGTTCAGCACGCGCCTTGCGGGCTGCGGCCGCCTTCTCCAGGGCGGCGGCCCGCTGTTCCGGGGACAGGTCAGGCAGGGGCATGGTGCAACCCAATCGTGTCGTCGCCGGCCGTGCGAGGGCCGGCGCTCGTTCGGTACGTCGAGACGTGGTGCGCCTCGCGACCGAGCCTCTCGGTCACGGTGGTCCAGGGCAAATCCGCTGGTCACACACCCCCTGCGGGGCCGCACGCCGGACCCGGGGAGGCACCGTCACACTCAGGTGATCCGGCTGACCACTCCGCGTGATCGCCGCAGGTCAGAGTCGGTATGTAGACGGACCCGTTCCGTGGCCACACCTGCCTGCCCAGCTGCGGGAACCCGCCCCGACACGCCGACGAGACGACACGCCGACCGCTGGGCCGCGGGGCTCACGTCGTCCGATCCGCCTCAGCCGCAGGGCCCCGCCTCGGCCGGCCGTGGGCGCACGGCGACGACGGCCACGTCGTCCTGCCCGCCCTGCGGCACCATCCGGCCGAGCACCGCGTCGCAGAGGTCGTCGAGCCCGTCGCGCGCGTGGCGCTCCAGGATCTCCAGCAGCAGCGCCAGCCCGTCGTCGATGGTGTGGTCGCGGGCCTCGATCAGCCCGTCGGTGTAGAGCAGCAGGGTCGCGCCGGCCGGCACCGTGGTCTCCTCGGTGTGCCGCGCGCTGGTCGCATCCACCCCCAGCAGCAGGTCCGCCCGCCCCGTGCCGTAGTCGAGCAGCCGCGCCCGCCCGTCGGGGCCCAGCAGCGCCGGCGGCGGATGGCCGGCGTTCGACCAGCGCAGCACGGCCCCGCCGTCCTCCCGCGGTGACAGCTCGGCCAGGACGGCGGTCGCGATGGTGGACAGCTCGAGGCCGTCGACGGCCTCGTCGACGGCGGTGAGCACCTGCGCCGGCGTCCCGGCGGTGGTGAAGCCGATGCCGCGCACGAGTGATCGCAGCTGTCCCATGGCCGCCGCCGCACGGGTGTCGTGACCGACGACGTCGCCGATGACGACCGTGAGGTCGCCACGTCGCTGCCGGAAGGCGTCGTACCAGTCGCCCCCGACCTGCGCCTCCCGCGCGGCGGCCACGTAACGCACCGCGATGTCGGCGAAGGGCAGCTCCGGCGGCTCGGTCAGCAGGCTCTGCTGGAGCCCGGTGGCCACGTGGCGCTGTGCGGCGTAGAGCCGGGCGTTGTCCAGCGCGATCCCGGCCCGGCGCCCGATCTCGGTCGCCAGGGACATGTCGTCGCGCACGAAGCCCGGGCTGCCGGGGGCCCGTGCGAGCAGCAGCGAGCCCAGCACTCCACCCCGGCCGGGGACGGGGACGGCGAGCACGCTGCCCGTCCCCAGCTGGGTCACGAGCGACCGCAGGTCGGCGTCGGGCACCTGGTCGTCGAGGGTGGCCGGGGCGACGGCTGGGAACAGGACCGCTTCCCCGGCGGCCGCGCGCCGGCTGGCCTCGCTGCCGACCCCGCTACGCGCGATGAGGGCCTCGACGCGGCGGGCGACGGCCGCGAGGGAGGCATCACGGTGCCGGACGGCGAGGGCGGCGAGCTGGTCCCGCTCCGGACGGAACTGGATGCTCGTCCAGTCCGCCAGCGCGGGGACCAGCACGTCGGCCAGCCGGGACAGCGACTCGGCGACGTCCAGCGACCCGACGAGGGTCTCGGAGACGCGGGCGAGCAACTGGACCTGGGACGCGAGCCGGTCCCGCTCCCGCTCCGCCTGCCGGTGCGCGGTCACGTCGGTGGCGAGGAGGAGCACCACCGGCCGCCCGTCGTCGGTCTGGCTGCGCACGGCGGTCAGCTCGACGTCGACCCTCCCGGCGATCCGCACCTCGAGCGGAGCCGGCGCGGCATCCGCACCCCCAGCAGCCCCGGCCCCGGACACCAGCGGAGCCATGAAAGCGACCGCGCCGGGGATGACGGTGTCCACCGAACGGCCGGTGCGCGCCTCCCGCAGGTCGAGGAGGTGCTCGCCGCGACGGTTCCACCCCAGCAGCTCACCCGAGGGGGCGGCCACGAGCACCGCGATCGGCGCGTGCTCGAGCAGCGACCCGACGGCCGCCGGGATGGTGGGAGCACGGCCGTCGGCGGCAGCGGCACGGCGCACCACCGCGGCCAGGACGGCGGCGTGCCGGCGTCGGTCGCCCGTGGACCGCCGGAGCCGGTCCAGCTGCTCCACCAGGTCGTCCTCGGCGGCGGAGACGACCAGCAGGTCGAGGGGCACGCCGGGGGCGTAGGAGGCCTGCCCGCGGATGCCGGCGACGTCGTCGGTGAGCAGGGCGACGCCGGCGTCGGGCACCAGCCGGTGCACCCGCTGGACCAGCGCCAGGGGCGCGGTGGCCAGCGAGCCGATCACCACCAGGTCCACCGGCTCCGCAACGCCGGTCAGCCGGGCGTCCAGCTCGACCACCGAGGCGCTGTCCTGCCCCGGCAGCCTCCGCAGCAGCGCCGCCTCGGCCGCCGAGAGGTCGACGAGGAGGCAGCGGCCGGGTTCGCCGTGGCCGCTCACTCGCCCAGCAGCGGCAGGCCCAGCACGGCCCGGCCCGTCCACGTGCGCAGGATGTCGGTCGTCGGGCTCATGACGTCGGCCGCCCGGGCGTCGCGCAGGTGCCGCTCCAGCGGTGACCGGTCGCGGTAGCCGATGCCGCCCACCAGGGTCATGGCCTCGTTGGTCACCTCCACGGCGCACTGCGCCACCTCGGCCTTGGCCGACGTGAGCGCTGGGAGCGCCGTCGGGCCGCCGGAGTCGCCCTCCTCGGCGGCCCAGTGCACCAGGCGGCGGGTGCGCTCCACCTGCGCCCACAGCACCCCCAGCCGGTGCTGCAGGATCGGCTCACCGGCCAGTCGTCGCCCGGTGTGCGCGTGCGCCCGGCGGGACAGGTGGCCGGTCGCCTCGTCCAGCGAGGCCTGCGCCACGCCCACGTACGTGCCCGCCATGGCCATCAGGAAGTAGGGCGCCACGACCTCGAAGACGTACCAGATCTGGTCGCCCTCGGCACCGAGCAGGTGGTCGGGCCCCAGTACGACGTCGTCCAGGCGCAGGCCCCGGGAGGAGTTGCCCCGCATCCCGATGCCGGTCCACTCGCCGCCCCACGTCAGGCCGTCGGCCCCCGCCGGCACCACGACGCAGGAGAACTGCCCCATGGGCGCCTCGGGATCGGCCGCCACGGTGCTGAGGACGTAGGAGTCGGCGTGCGAGCCGTTGGTGATGAACGACTTCTCACCGGTGATCCGCAGCCCCGCCGCATCGCGCGTCATCCGGGTCTGCGGCAGCCAGAACTGGGCACCGGTGCCCGGCTCGGACACGGCCAGGGTGGTCAGGTGCTCCCCTGCCACGATCGCGCCGAGGAACTCCGTGCGCTGCCGTTCGGTCGGCTTCGCGGCGAGCACCGCGGTGGCCACGCAGTGCATCCCGAAGCAGAGCGCGGTCGAGGCGCACACCCGGCCCAGCACCTCGCACACCGCCGCGACGCCGCGCAGTCCGAGACCCGCTCCGCCGACCGAGCGGGGCGCGGCCAGGCCACCGAGCCCGGCGGCCTGCAGGGCCCGGATCGCCTCGGCCGGCCAGACGCCCGAGTCGGTGCGGTCCGCGAGCGGACCCGCGACCGTCTGCGCCACCTCGTCGGCACGGGCCACGGCGTCCGCCACGCTCGTCGGCCCCGTCGTCGTCACGATGGCCCAGCATAGGGGCCCGGAAACGGGTCTTGCCCCACGCCGGTCGGGTGGTCAGTCGGTCGTGGGCGTCGCACGCCGACCGGACCGGCGGCGGCTCACGTCGCCAGCGCCTCCGCCCAGCGCGCGGCGGCCGTCCGCAGCGCGGCCGGGTCGGGGCCGGCGCCGAGGACGTCGCGGGAGACGGTCGCGACGACGGCCGTGCCCGCGCCGAACAGTCGGCGCAGATCACTCACCGAGCCGCCCTGCGCGCCGAGACCGGGGGCGAGGACCGGCCCACCGAGACCGTCGAGGTCGACGTCGAGCGCGTCCAGCGTGGCACCCACGACGACGCCGAACGACCCCGTGGACGGGCCCCACCCGCTGCGGGCGTCCACGGACGGCGCCAGGGCCGTCGGCGGATCGCCGACGAACCCGTCCGCGGCGTTCCAGCCGCGGACCGTGTCGACGACGACCTGCGCGACCGACCGCTGACGGGCCCCGTCGGACAGCACGGCGTGCTGGAAGGCGCCCGCATCCGGGTTCGAGGTGCGGGCCAGGACGAACAGGCCCCCGCCGAACCTCGTCGCGGTGCTGACGGCGGGCCGCAGCGACTCCGGCCCGAGATAGGGGCTGACGGTCATGGCGTCCACCTGCATCGGGTGGTCGCTGCGCAGGTAGTCGGCGTAGGCGGCCATGGTCGAGCCGATGTCGCCACGCTTGGCGTCCAGCAGCACGAGGGCGCCCGCCTCGTGGGCCCTCACCACCGCGTCCTCGAGCACCGCCAGCCCGCGCGAGCCGAACCGTTCGTAGAAGGCCAGCTGCGGCTTCAGCACGGCCACCGATCCGGCGAGCGCGTCGACCACCGCATCGGTGAAGCGGCGCAGCCCGTCGACGTCGTCACCGACGCCCCAGTCGAGGAGGAGCTCCCGGTGCGGGTCGATGCCCACGCACAGCGGGCCCCGCTCGGCGACCGCGGCCGCCAGGCGCTGCCCGAAGGGGACGATCACGAGTCCTCCTCGCTGACGCTCGTCGAACCCGCGCCCGGCGGTGCTGTGCCCATGCGTGACCTCGCAAGCTCGGTCACGGGACCTCCACGGCACGCGGCAGGGTTTCCCCCAGCGCGGCGATGCAGCGCCGGGCGAGGAACGGATCGGCGAACGCTCCGGAGGCCGATTGCACGGCGTCGGCGCCGAGGGCGAACAGCGCCTCGAACGACGCCGGGTCGGTGACGCCGCCCATCGCGAGGACGTCGAAGTGCACGCCGCCGGCCGCGCGGAGAGCGACCAGCCGCCGGGTGAAGTCGAGCGCGGAGTCGCGCACGGCGACGCCGGACAGCCCGGCCAGCTCGCGGCCGGGAAAGGTGGGTGCGCCGTCGCTGCGGCGGACCCGGCTCTGCAGGGTGTTGATCCCGGCGATGCCGTCGACCAGCGGCGCCAGGCGCGGGACGAGCGCGGCCAGCTGCTGCTCGTCGAGCCAGGACAGCTTGGCGACCACCCCGGTGCGGTCGTCCAGCGCCCGCCGCACGGCCTCCACCACGGCCACGGTCGCGTCGGCGTCCAGGCACAGCGGGGGTTTCACCCCGCCCGCGGAGGCGCTGAGCGTGTTCGGGCACGACAGGTTCAGCTCGATCACCGGGGCACCGGCCTCCTCCGCCATCCGTGCGGTGCGGCAGAAGTCGTCGACCAGGTCGGTGCCGTTCCCCTCGCCCATGACGCTCACCAGGAGCAGCCCGTCCTCGCCGGCCGCGACCAGCGAGCGCTCCAGGTCACCCAGCCACTCCTCCGGCGCCGGCGAGGGGACCCCGAACGAGTTCACCGTGCTCACCTCCGGCGTCCCCGGCGCCACCCAGTCCCACGGGTCGGAGACCACGTCGGCCACCGCACCGGGCGGCAGGCTCGCGGTCTCCCGGGGCGCGAACGTCCAGTTCGGCTGCTCGTTCGGCGGGTGCTCGCGACCGCGGACGGTCTTGTAGGTGAGCACGGACCAGCCGTTGGCCACGTTGTGCCGCACCCACGCCTCGCTGCCGTTGAGCACGCAGGCCGGTACGCCGATCGGGAAGCCGACCGAGCGGCCGAGCACCCGCCAGCGCCGTCCGTCCGCCGTCGGTCGCTCGGGCAGCCGCGGACCCAGCGGGCGGGCGAGGTTCTCCCGGAAGCCGCCGAGGACGTCGTACCCGGGCACCGGCAGGCCCGCCCCGGCGAGCACGTCGGCGTGCCCGGCGAAGTACAGCACCCGGGTGAGCAGCGGCAGGTCGCCATCCCCGGCGTTCCCGCCGGCCAGCCGGGCCGCCAGTCCGTCGGCTGCCGTCGCGAGCGAGTCGAGCTCCGGCTGCGGCGGCCGGGCGAACCGGGTGACGCCGGCGACGAAGGCCGCCGGCAGGTCCGCCAGGAGGCCCCGGGCGGCCAGGTCCGCTCCCAGCCCCCGGACGGTGTCCTGCGCCGACGCCACGGTCACGCCGGGGTGCCGGCGAACGTGCTGGGCCCCCCGTGCGTGCCGCCGGCCAGCGCCGCGTGCACCTCCTGCAGGCTGCGGACGCCGACGTCCCCGCGCCGCAGCGCCTCGATCCCCTGGACGGCGGCGGCGAGGCCCTGCACCGTGGTGATGCACGGGATGCCGGAGCTCACCGCGGCGGTCCGGATCTCGTACCCGTCCAGCCGGGGGCCGCTGTTCCCCGGTGAGCCGAACGGCGTGTTGACCACCATGTCGACGTCCCCGGCGAGGATCGCCTCGACGACGTTCCCCGGCCCCTCGCTGAACTTGCCGACCATCTCGCAGACGACCCCGTGGCGACGCAGCACCTGCGCGGTGCCGGCGGTGGCGAGCACCCGGAAGCCGAGGTCGGCCAGCCGCTTGACCGGGAAGACCGCCGAGCGCTTGTCCCGGTTGGCCAGCGACACGAACACCGTGCCCTCGACCGGCAGCGAGCCGTAGGCCGCCGCCTGCGACTTGGCGAACGCGGTGCCGAACTCGTCGTCCAGCCCCATGACCTCGCCGGTGCTCTTCATCTCCGGGGAGAGGACGGTGTCGACGCCGTGACCCTCGACGGTGCGGAAGCGGTGGAAGGGCAGGACCGCCTCCTTCACCGCGATCGGCGCGTCCGCGGGCAGGTCGGTCCCGTCGCCGGTCGCGGGCAGCACGCCGGCCCCGCGCAGGCCGGCGATCGTCTCCCCGACGGCGATGCGGGCCGCGGCCTTGGCCAGCTGCACCGCCGTCGCCTTGGAGACGAACGGCACCGTCCGGCTGGCCCGCGGGTTCGCCTCGATGACGTAGAGGATGTCGTCCTTGATCGCGTACTGGACGTTCACCAGGCCCCGCACGCCGATCCGCCCGGCCAGCTTCTCGGTGGCGGCGCGGATCTTCAGCAGGTCCGCCGAGCCCAGCGTGATCGGCGGCAGGGCGCAGGCGGAGTCACCGGAGTGGATGCCGGCCTCCTCGATGTGCTCCATGACGCCGCCGAGGTACAGCTCCGTGCCGTCGTAGAGCGCGTCGACGTCGATCTCCACCGCGTCCTCGAGGAACCGGTCGACCAGCACCGGGTGGGCGACGCTGACGTCGGTGGCCTTGGCGATGTAGGCCTCGAGCGTGGCGTCGTCGTAGACGATCTCCATGCCGCGGCCACCGAGCACGTAGGACGGCCGGACCAGCACCGGGTAGCCGATGCCTGCGGCGATCTCCTGCGCCTCGGCGTACGTGGTCGCCGTCCCGTGCTTGGGCGCCAGCAGGCCGGTGTCGGCGAGCACGCGGGAGAAGGCCCCCCGGTGCTCGGCGTCGTCGATCGCCTCCGGCGAGGTGCCCAGCACCGGCACGCCGGCGTCCTTGAGCCGCTGGGCCAGGCCCAGCGGGGTCTGCCCGCCGAGGGTGCAGATGACCCCGGCGACCGGACCGGCCGCGCGCTCGGCCTCGACCACCTCGAGGACGTCCTCGAAGGTCAGCGGCTCGAAGTACAGCCGGTCGGCGGTGTCGTAGTCGGTGGAGACGGTCTCCGGGTTGCAGTTGACCATCACCGCCTCGTAGCCGGCGTCCTGCAGCGCCATCACCGCGTGCACGCACGAGTAGTCGAACTCGATCCCCTGCCCGATCCGGTTGGGTCCCGAGCCCAGGATCAGCACCGCCGGCCTCTCGCGGGGTTGCACCTCGGTCTCCTCGTCGTAGGACGAGTAGTGGTAGGGCGTGCGCGCGGCGAACTCCGCGGCGCAGGTGTCGACGGTCTTGTAGACCGGCCGTACCCCCAGCCGCCAGCGCAGCGTGCGGACGCCGTCCTCCCCGGCCAGCTCCGGCCGCAGCGCCGCGATCTGCCGGTCGGACAGCCCGTGCCGCTTGGCCCGCCGGAGCAGCGGCTCGGTCAGCGACGGCGCCTCCTGCACGGCCTCGCCCACCTCGCGGACCAGGGCGATCTGGTCGACGAACCATGGATCGAAATCACTTGCCGCCGCTACGTCTTCGACCGTCGCGCCGGTGGCGAGGGCTTGCTCGGCCAGGTACAGCCGGCCGTCGACCGGGGTGCGCAGCGCCTCCAGCAGCTCCTCGGCCGACCGGGTCTCCACTTCCCCGGTCCAGAAGCCGGCCACCTTCGTCTCGGTGGAACGCATGGCCTTGCCGAGCGCCTCGGTGAAGTTGCGGCCCATGGCCATGACCTCGCCGACGCTCTTCATCGTCGTGGTGAGCCGCGGGTCGGCGCCGGGGAACTTCTCGAAGGCGAACCGCGGGATCTTCACCACGACGTAGTCCAGGGTCGGCTCGAACGCCGCGGGGGTGACGCCGGTGATGTCGTTGGTGATCTCGTCGAGCGTGTAGCCGATGGCCAGCTTCGCGGCGATCTTGGCGATCGGGAAGCCGGTGGCCTTCGACGCCAGCGCGCTGGACCGGGAGACCCGGGGGTTCATCTCGATGACGACCAGCCGCCCGGTCCCGGGGTGGACGGCGAACTGGATGTTGCAGCCGCCGGTGTCGACGCCCACCTCGCGCAGCACCGCGATCCCGACGTCGCGCATCCGCTGGTACTCGACGTCGGTCAGCGTCATCGCCGGGGCGACGGTCACCGAGTCGCCGGTGTGCACGCCCATCGCGTCGATGTTCTCGATCGAGCAGATGACGACCACGTTGTCGCCGCGGTCGCGCATCAGCTCCAGCTCGTACTCCTTCCAGCCCAGCACCGACTCCTCGATGAGGACGGTGTGCACCGGGGAGTCGGCCAGCCCGTGGGCGGCCATGCGGCGCAGCATCGACTCGTCGGTGGCGATGCCGGAACCCAACCCGCCCATGGTGAAGCTGGGGCGGATGACGACCGGGTAGCCGACCTCCTCGGCGGTGGCGAGCGCCTCGTCGACGGTCCCGCAGACCGTGGAGCGCGGGGCGTCGGCGCCGATGGACCGGACGATGTCCTTGAACAGCTGCCGGTCCTCGCCGCGGTTGATCGCGTCGACGTCGGCGCCGATGAGCTGGACGCCGTACTTCTCCAGGACGCCGTTCTCGTACAGCCCGATGGCGATGTTGAGCGCCGTCTGACCGCCGAGCGTGGCCAGCAGCGCGTCCGGGCGCTCCTTGGCGATGACCTTCTCGACGAACTCCGGCGTCAGCGGCTCGATGTAGGTGGCGTCGGCGATCTCCGGGTCGGTCATGATCGTGGCCGGGTTGCTGTTGACCAGGCTGACCCGCAGGCCCTCGGCGCGCAGCACCCGGCAGGCCTGGGTGCCGGAGTAGTCGAACTCCGCGGCCTGCCCGATCAGGATCGGCCCCGAGCCGATCACCAGCACGTGCTCGATGTCGGTGCGCTTGGGCATCAGATCTTCTCCCCGGTGCTGTCCTGGACCTGCGGTGCCGGTCCACCGGCGTGCGCGTCCCCGCGGCGAGCCGATTCCATGAGGTCGACGAACCGCTGGAACAGTGGCGCGGCGTCGTGCGGCCCGGCCGCCGACTCCGGGTGGAACTGCACGCTGAACGCGGGCGCCTCCAGGCAGCGCAGCCCCTCGACGACGTCGTCGTTGAGCCCGACGTGGCTGACCTCGACCTGGCCGTAGGGCGTGTCGGTGGGCCGGTCCAGCGGGGCGTCGACGGCGAAGCCGTGGTTGTGGCTGGTCACCCGCACCGTGCCGCTCACCCGGTCGAGCACCGGCTGGTTGAGGCCGCGGTGGCCGAAGCGCAGCTTGTAGGTGCCCAGGCCCAGCGCGCGGCCGAGGATCTGGTTGCCGAAGCAGATGCCGAACAGCGGCCGGCGGGCGTCGAGCACGCCCTGCACCGCGGCGACGGCGTAGTCGGCGGCGGCCGGGTCGCCCGGGCCGTTGGAGAGGAAGACGCCGTCCGGGCCGGCGGCGAGCAGCTCCTCGGCGGTGGCCGTCGAGGGCAGCACGTGCGTCTCGACGCCGAGGGCGGCCAGGTGCCGCGGCGTGGCGGTCTTGATGCCCAGGTCCAGGGCGGCGATGGTGAACCGCTTCTCCCCCACCGCCGGGACGACGTAGGGCTGCTGCGTGCTCACCGTCGGCGCCAGGTCGGCCCCGGTCATGCGCTCGGCGGCGGTGACCCTGACCAGCAGTGCGTCGGCGTCCAGCTCGCTGCTGATCCCGGCCCGCATCGCGCCGCGGTCGCGCAGGTGCCGGGTGAGCGCGCGGGTGTCGATGCCGCTGACGCCGACGACTCCGTGGGCCCTGAGCTCCTCGTCGAGGGTGCCGGTCGCCCGCCAGTTGGCCGGGCGGCGGGCGGGGTCGCGGACGACGAAGCCGGCCACCCACATGCGGCGGCTCTCGTCGTCCTCGTCGTTGACGCCGGTGTTGCCGATGTGCGGCGCCGTCATGGCCACGATCTGACCGGCGTAGCTGGGGTCGGTCAGCGTCTCCTGGTAGCCGGTCATCCCGGTGGCGAAGACCGCCTCCCCGACCGTCGTCCCGGTCGCACCGTAGGCATCGCCCCGGAACGTCCTGCCGTCCTCGAGCACGAGGATCGCGCCGGTCACCGGGCCACCCCGCTCTCCTGCGAGATCTGCACAGTGGTCCCCCTCGGGGCGCTGGTGGGGGCGAGCGTGCAGATCTCGCCGCCGGGAAGCGGGTGCGTCAACGAACTGCCTTTCCGTCCAGGACGGTCGGCGTCCCGCGCAGGAACGTCGCGACCACCCGGCCGGGGAGTTCCCGGCCGGCGTAAGGGCTGTTGCGGCTGCGGCTGGCCAGCGCCGCCGGGTCGACGGTGGCGCGGGCCACCGGGTCGACGAGGACCAGGTTGGCCGGCTCCCCGGGGGCCAGCGGACGGCCGTGCCCGTCCAGCCGGCCGATGGCCGCCGGGCGCACCGACATGCGGTCGGCGACGCCGGTCCAGTCCAGCCGGCCCGGCTCGACCATCGTCTCGATGACCACCGAGAGCGCCTGCTCCAGCCCGAGCATGCCGGGCCGGGCCTCCGCCCACTCGCTCTCCTTGTCCTCCACCGCGTGGGGGGCGTGGTCGGTGCCCACGGCGTCGATCGTGCCGTCGGCCAGACCCGCCCGCAGTGCCTCGACGTCGGCATCGGTCCGCAGCGGCGGGTTGACCTTGAACACCGGGTCGTAGCTCTCCGCGCAGGCGTCGGTGAGCAGCAGGTGGTGCGGGGTGACCTCGGCGGTCACCTGGACGCCGCGGGACTTCGCCCACCGCAGGATCTCCACCGACCCCGCCGTCGACACGTGGCAGACGTGCAGCCGCGCGCCGACGTGCTCGGCGATCAGCACGTCGCGGGCGATGATCGCCTCCTCCGCAGCGGCCGGCCAGCCGGTGAGGCCGAGGCGGGCCGATCGGTCGCCCTCGTGCATCTGGGCGCCGACGGTCAGCCGCGGCTCCTCGGCGTGCTGGGCGACGACGCCGTCGAGGGCCTTCACGTACTCCAGCGCCCGGCGCATGAGCGCTGGGTCCGCGACGCAGTGCCCGTCGTCGGAGAAGACCCGTACGCGGGCGGCGGAGTCGGCCATCGCGCCGAGCTCTGCCAGCCGCTCGCCCTTCAGCCCGACGGTCACCGCCCCGACGGGGACGACGTCGACCAGCCCGGCCTCCTGGCCCAGCCGCCAGACCTGCTCCACCACACCGGCGGTGTCGGCGACCGGGTCGGTGTTGGCCATCGCGTGCACCGCGGTGAAGCCGCCGAGGGCGGCGGCCCGGCTGCCGGTCTCGACCGTCTCGGCGTCCTCGCGGCCGGGCTCGCGCAGGTGGGTGTGCAGGTCCACCAGCCCGGGCAGCGCCACCAGGCCCGCGGCCTCGACGACCTCGGCGCCCGTGGTGGGCAGCGGCCCACCGACGGCGGCGATCCGGCCGTCCTCGATCAGGATGTCGACGGACTCCCCGCCGTAGGGCTTCGCGCCCTTGATCAGGTAGTTCGTCATGCGGGTGAGCCTCCGAGCAGCAGGTAGAGCACGGCCATCCGGATCGAGACCCCGTTGGCGACCTGCTCGACGATCGTGGAGCGGACGGAGTCGGCCACCTCGGCGGCGATCTCCATGCCGCGGTTCATCGGGCCCGGGTGCATGACGATCGCGTCGTCGGGCAGCACGGCCATGCGCCGGGCGTCGAGTCCGTAGCGGCGGCTGTACTCGCGGGCGCTGGGGAAGAACGAGGCGTTCATCCGCTCGGCCTGCACCCGCAGCATCATCACGACGTCGCTCTTGGGCAGGACGGCGTCCAGGTCGTAGCCGACCTCGGCCGGCCAGCTGCCCACGCCCACCGGCAGCAGCGTCGGGGGCGCCACCAGGGTGACCTCGGCACCGAGGGTGTGCAGCAGGCCGACGTTGGACCGGGCCACCCGGCTGTGCAGCACGTCACCGACGATCGTCACCCGCACGCCGTCGAGGCGGCCCAGCCGCTGCCGGATCGTGTAGGCGTCCAGCAGCGCCTGCGTGGGGTGCTCGTGGGTGCCGTCACCGGCGTTGACCACGCTGCCGCGCACCCAGTGCGCCAGCCGGTGCGGCGCCCCGGAGGCCCAGTGCCGGACCACGACGGCGTCGGCGCCCATGGCCTCCAGCGTCAGCGCGGTGTCCTTGAGGCTCTCGCCCTTGGAGACGCTGCTGCCCTTGGCCGAGAAGTTGATGACGTCGGCCGAGAGCCGCTTCGCCGCCAGCTCGAAGGAGATGCGGGTGCGCGTGGAGTCCTCGTAGAAGAGGTTGACCACGGTGCGGCCGCGCAGGGTGGGGAGCTTCTTGACCTCGCGGCCGGCCAGCGCCTGGTCGATCTGCGCCGCGGTGTCCAGCACGAGCGTCGCGTCGGCCCGGTCGAGGTCGGCGGCCTCCAGCAGGTGCCGCCTCATGCTCGGTCCCCGTCCAGGACGACGACCTCGTCGCTCCCGTCGATCTCGGCCAGGTGCACCTTCACCTGCTGGCTCCGCGAGGTCGGCACGTTCTTCCCGACGAAGTCGGCACGGATGGGCAGTTCCCGGTGACCGCGGTCGACCAGCACGGCCAGCTGCACGCTGCGCGGGCGGCCCAGGTCCCGGAGCGCGTCCAGCGCGGCGCGCACGGACCGGCCGGAGAAGAGGACGTCGTCGACGAGGACGACCAGCCGGTCGTCGATGCCTGTGGGCGGCACGACCGTGGGCTCGAGCGCCCGGACGCCGCGCAGCCGCAGGTCGTCCCGGTACAGGGTGATGTCGACGGTGCCGGCGTCGACCGCCGTGCCGGTGAAGGCCTCGATGCGGGCCGCCAGCCGGCGGGCCAGCGGGGCACCCCGCGTCGGGATGCCCACGAGGACGAGATCGGAGAGTCCGCCGTCCGCCGATCCCGGATCGATCGTCGCGGCCCGCTCGATGAGCTGGTGTGCCATGCGGTCGACGACGCGGGCGACGTCGGCGGAGGAGAGCAGGGTGCCGGGGGTGCCGCCGGGAGTCGTGCTCCGGGCAGGCTCGGACGTGCGGGCCATGAGGCCTCCTTCCCCGCCTCACTGGACGGGTCGTTAAAGGAGTGGTCGGACCGGGCTCGACGGTACTGCACCGCGCCGGACCCCCCACGCGGCGGGGCGTCGCACACCCACCGTGGTGGCCGAGCACCGGCGTCCACCGCTCGTGTCAGCCCGTCTGTTGGAATCCCGGCTCGGCAAGTACGCTGCGTGACGACCAGCCCCCATCCGAGACGACGGACAGTGAGCAGACAGCGATGAGCACCGACTACTCACGGGCCCTCGGCGCCCGGCTCCGCGCGATCCGCAACCAGCAGGGTCTGTCCCTGCAGGGTGTGGAGGACAAGTCGCACGGCCGCTGGAAGGCGGTCGTCGTCGGCTCCTACGAACGAGGCGACCGCGCCGTCACCGTGCAGCGCCTCTCCGAACTGGCCGTCTTCTACGGCGTCCCGGTGTCGGAGCTGCTGCCCGACCCCCGGCCGAGCTCCGCGGTCACCTCGACGAACAAGATCGTGCTGAACCTGGAGTCGCTGGGCTCGCTGCCCGCCGACGAGGCCGGGCCCCTGGCCCGCTACGCCTCGACCATCCAGGCCCAGCGGCACGACTACAACGGCAAGGTGCTCTCGATCCGGGCCGAGGACCTCAAGTCGCTGGCGATCATCTACGACATGAGCCCCGACGAGCTGACCACCCGGCTCATCGAGTGGGGCGTCCTCTCCCCCGGCATGGAGGGGATCATCAGCAGCGGTGGTGACGAGGACCTCGAGGAGGACGTCGACGACTCGTGGGGCGACCGCCGGCGCTCGCCGCGCTGAAGAAGGCCCCAGCTCGCTCGCGACGGGCCCCTGCCGATCCGGCAGGGGCCCGTCGTCGTTCCCGGGCCGGACGCCCGGTGCCCCGAGCTGGGTTTCGTGGCGTCGTCCGGAACCGGTAGCAAGTTACGGGGCCGCACGGTTCCGACACGCGCGCCAGAATCTGTTCCGCCGATGCCGGCTGTGCCAGGGTGCTCGCACCCGGGCGCCTGATCCGGAACCCAGGGAGGTCCGCATGCCGGCGGTGGAGATGGTGGGGGTCTCGAAGACCTACCGCGGACGGGGCGGCCAGTCGCTCAAGGCCCTCGACGGCCTGGACATGACGGTCGAGTCCGGCGGCGTCCACGGCCTCCTCGGCCCGAACGGCTCGGGCAAGACCACCTCCATCCGGGCACTCCTGGGGCTCGTCGGCATCGACGGCGGTGCCGGCCAGATGCGGTTGCTGGACGAGCCGGTGCCCGCGGGCCTCCCAGGGGTGGTCGGGCACGTGGGCGCGCTCGTGGAGACGCCGCTGTTCTTCCCCGGCTTCTCCGGGCGACGCAACCTCCGGCTGCTGGCCGAGACCGCCGGGGTTCCCCGGGAGCGCGTCGAGGAGTGCCTGGAACTGGTCGACCTGCGTGAGCGCGCCGATGACCGGTTCAAGGGCTACTCCCTCGGCATGAAGCAGCGGCTCGGCATCGCCGCGGCGCTGCTCAAGTCCCCCCGGCTGCTCATCCTCGACGAGCCCAGCAACGGCCTCGACCCGGCCGGCATCCGCGACGTCCGCGAACTCATCCGGCGGCTCGGTGCCGACGGCCGGACGACCGTGCTCGTGTCCTCGCACCTGCTGGCCGAGATCCAGCAGGTCTGCGACTCGGTGACGATCCTCGCCCGCGGCCGCCGGGTCGCCGCGGGGCCGGTGTCGTCGGTGCTGACGCAGGCCGGGGCCGCCGACGTACGCGTGGTGGTGCCGGATCCGGCGGCCGCGGCCGCCGTCCTCGCCGGCGGCGGCTTCTCCGTCTCGCCGGCGCCCGACGGGCAGATCCTGGTGCACGGAGCACCGGCGCCCGGCGACATCACCCGCCTGCTGGCCGAGCACGGCCACTACCTCGAGGAGCTGGTCCGCGTGACCCCCGACCTGGAGAGCGCGTTCCTCGCCATCACCGGGGAGCGGGCATGAGCGCGATGACCCAGGAGCCGACCGTCGCGCCCGAGCCCGGAGCGGCCCACCGGTCCGGCAGCCTGTTCCGCGCGGAGCTGCACCGCTTCCGTGCGCGTCGGTTCATCCAGGTGCTCCTCGGGCTGTCGGTCATCGGCTGGCTGGCCGCCGTCTGCATCGGCCTGCTCACCTTCGGCGCCCCCACCGAGGCCGACTACGCCGACGCCCGGGAGCGGATGCAGGAGTTCATCGCCGGCGAGGAGGCCTGGCGGGCGGACTGCGCGAGGGATGCCGAGGACGCCGGGCAGGACCCCGAGGTCTTCTGCGGACCACCCCTCGACACATCCACCTGGCGGGTCGAGGACTACCTCGACACCGCGCCCTTCGATTTCGCGGCGACCGGCCCGGCCGGCGCCATGGCCTTCGCGGCGGCCGCCGCCGTGCTGGCCTTCCTGATCGGGGCGACGTGGATCGGGGCCGAGTGGTCGCACCGGACCATCGTGGCGCTGCTCTTCTGGGTGCCGAGCCGGCTGCGGGTGATGGGCACCAAGATCGGCGTCCTCGCGCTGGCGGCGGCGGCCATCGGGGTCGCCGCACAGGCCGGCTGGCTGCTCATGGCGTGGATCCTGAGCACTCTCGTGGGCAACGATCAGGAGCCGCAGGACGGCTTCTGGGCCGACCTGCTGGCCGCGCAGGGCCGATCGGTGCTCCTCGTGGTGCTGATCTCGCTGATCGGTTTCGGGCTGGCCAACCTCGTGCGCAACACCGGGGCGTCGCTGGGGGTCGGTTTCGTCTACTTCGCGATCCTGGAGAACGCGCTGCGGATCTACGACCCGACGCTGGACCGGTGGCTGCTGTCCATCAATGCGATCGCCCTGGTCCTCCCCGACGGCCTCCGGGTGTACGACTACAGCGCCATGGGGTCGGGGATGAGCGAACCGCCGTCCTACCTGGTCACCAACCTGCAGGGTGGCCTGGTGGTCGGTGCGTTCGCCGCGGTGATCGTCGGTGTCGGCGTCTGGCTGTTCGCCCGACGCGACCTGCACTGACACCGTCATCCTCCGGGCACACCGTGCGGGCGCATATCCATGACCTGACTCGTATGCTCGTATGCATGCGAACCTCGATGAACCTTCCCGACGGGTTGCTCGAGGAGGTGCGGGCCCGGGCCGCCGCAAGCGGGCGGACGACGACCAGCCTGGTGGAGGAGGCCTTGCGCCTTCTTCTGGACAGCCGCCCGTGTTCCGCACCACGCAGCCCGCTACCGGCTTACGGCAGCCCGGACGGCGAGTTCCTGGTCGACCTCGGGGATCGTGACGCGGTGTGGGCCGCGCTGGACGAATCTCGATGATCCTTCCGGACGTCAACGTGCTGGTGTATGCCTTCCGCCGGGAGGCCGAACAGCACGAGGTCTACGCGCACTGGCTCGGGCGAGTGGTCGATGGCGCCGACGAACTGGCGCTGCACGACCCCGTACTCGCCGGCTTCCTCCGGATCGTCACCAACCCACGATTCCTGACCGACCCGGCTCCTGTGGATGTGGCCCTGGACTTCGTGGCCCGGCTCCGGCAGGGCGCGCGCGCCCGCTGGATACGTCCGGGTCACCAGACCTGGGAGCTGCTCGCTCGCCTCGCCGGCGAGGACCGCGGGATTCGGGGCAACCTGGTCCCGGATGCCCATCTGGCCGCAGTCGCCCTCACCCATGGCGCCCAGCTCGCCACCGCCGATCGGGGCTTCAGCCGCTTCCCGGGCCTCCGCTGGTTCGACCCGGCCGTCACACCGGGCTGAGTGACGTCCCCGGAAGGCGTCGCCGGTCGTCAGGCCGTGGGGACCTCAGCGGCGAGGATCGCGCCGAGCACGCCGTTGACGTAACCCGGCGAGTCGTCGGTGGAGAGGGCCTTGGCCAGCTCGACCGCCTCGTCGATGACCACCGCGTCGGGGACGTCGTCGGCCCAGAGCAGCTCGTAGGTGGCCATCCGGAGGATGGCGCGGTCGACGTCGGGCAGCCGGTCCAGCGACCAGTTGGCGGCGTGCGCCTCGATCAGCTCGTCGATGCGCGCAGCCTCCTGGTCGACTCCCTCGACCAGCCGGACGGCGTGGTCGGGCACCGGCGGGTTCCCGTCGGCGACCCGCTCCCGCAGCAGCTCGAGCCGGTCGCGACCGCGGACGTCGGCCTCGTAGAGGACGTCGACGGCCCGCTTGCGCGCCTTGCTCCGTGCGGCCATCAGCGGAGGGGTCGGATGGAGATCATCGGAACGGCGCTCAGTTGGCGCGGCCGAGGTACCGGCCGTCGCGGGTGTCGACCTTCAGCTTCTCGCCGGTGCTGATGAACAACGGCACCTGGATCTGCGCGCCGGTCTCGAGCGTCGCCGGCTTGGTGCCACCGGTGGAGCGGTCGCCCTGCAGCCCCGGGTCGGTGTGCTCGACGACGAGCTCCATCGTGACCGGCAGCTCGACGTAGAGCGGGTTCCCGTCATGCATGGCGACGGTGACCTCGGTGTTCTCCAGCAGGTAGTCCGCGCCGCCACCGAGGGTCTGGTCCGGAACCGGGATCTGGTCGAACGTGTCGCCGTCCATGAAGACGAAGTCGGCGCCGTCCTTGTAGAGGTAGGTCATCGACCGCTTGTCGACGTTCGCCGTCTCCACCTTGGTGCCGGCGTTGAAGGTCTTGTCGACGACCTTGCCCGAGAGGACGTTCTTCAGCGTGGTACGCACGAAGGCGCCGCCCTTGCCCGGCTTGACGTGCTGGAACTCGGTGACGGCCCAGAGCTGGCCGTCCAGGTTGAGGACCATGCCGTTCTTGAGATCGTTGGTGGTAGCCATCTAGAGAACCAGCAGTTCCTTGCTCGTGAGGGTCAACAACTCGGGCGCGTCGTCGGTGACGATCAGGGTGTCCTCGATCCGGACACCGCCGTGGCCGGGTAGGTACACCCCCGGCTCCACGGTGACGGCCATGCCGGCGGCCAGCGTACCTGCGCCCAGCTGGCCGATGCCCGGCGCCTCGTGGATCTCCAGGCCGACACCGTGCCCCAGACCGTGCGTGAAGTGGTCGCCGTGACCTGCCCCGACGATGACGTCCCGGGCGGCGGAGTCGACCGCGACCACGTCTGCGCCCACGACCAGCGCGGCCCGGCCGGCCGCCTGCGACGCCGCGACCAGCTCGTAGACCTCCCGCTGCCAGTCGGCCGCGTGGCCGAGCACCAGCGTGCGGGTCATGTCGGAGTGGTAGCCGTCGACGGTCGCGCCGAAGTCGAGCTTGAGGAAGTTCCCCTCGCACAGCACCGTCGAGTCGGGCCGGTGGTGCGGGATGGCGGAGTTGGCGCCGGTGGCGACGATCGTCTCGAACGACGGCGCCTCGGCGCCGAGCCGCAGCATCCGGGCGTCGAGCTCCCGGCCGACCTCCAGCTCCGTGCGGCCCGGCCGCAGCGCCCCCTCGCCCGCGAGCTCGGCGAGCGCCTGGTCGGCGACGGCGCACGCGCGGCGCAGCGCCGCGATCTCGCCGTCGTCCTTGATCGCGCGCTGGGCCTCGACCGCCCGGCGCACCGAGGCGAGTTCGGGCACGGGTCGGCCGGCCGCGGCATCGGCGAGCACCCGCTCCAGCCCGTGCAGCCCGTCGACGGTGAGGTCGTGCGACTCGTAGCCCAGCCGGGCCACCCCCCGACGCACGGCGGCACGGGCCAGCGCCGGCACGGTCCCCCGGTCGATGACCAGCTCGAGGTCGGGCACCTGCGCGCCCGCCTGGGTGGTGTACCGGCCGTCGGTGCCCAGCAGGTCGCCGCTGCCGTCGGCGCGCACCAGCAGGGCGCCGTTGGAACCGGTGAAGCCGGTCAGGTACCGCACGTTGAGCAGGTGGGTGACCAGGACGGCGTCCAGCCCCCGCTCGGCCGCCGTGGCGCGGAGCGCGTCCCGCCGCGCCGCTGCGCTGGCCACCCGCTCCTCCACCCTGCTGGCCACCCGCCCCTCCGCCCCGGCCGGGGTCACGACAGGCCCCGGAGGACCAGCCACTGGAGCGCCAGCACGTAGCCGTGCACGCCGAGCCCGACGATGGCGCCGTCGGCGACCCGGGACACGTAGGAGTGCCGGCGGAACTCCTCGCGGCGGTGGATGTTGCTGATGTGCACCTCGATCACCGGCGCGCTCACCGCGGCGATCGCGTCGTGCAGGACCACCGAGGTGTGCGTCCAGCCGCCCGGGTTGATCACGATCGGGTGCCCGGCGTCCGTGGCCTCGTGGATCCAGCGCAGCAGCTCGCCCTCGTCGTCGGTCTGGCGCACCTGCACCTCGACGCCGAGCTCGCGGCCGGCCGTCCCCAGCAGCTCGACCAGCTGGGCGTGGGTCGTCGTTCCGTAGATCTCCGGCTCGCGGGTGCCGAGCCGGCCGAGGTTGGCGCCGTTGAACACCTGGATGGTCATGCCGTCTCCGATACTGCGGCCCACGCCGCGTCGAGCCAGGCCTGGTCGGGGTCGGTCAGGATCCTGGGGTTGCCCAGGCCCTCGAGGACGACGAACCGCAGCGACGCGCCACGCGCCTTCTTGTCCACGCGCATCACCTGCTGCAGCCGGCCCCAGTCGCCGGCGTACCGGGTCGGCAGGCCCATGGCGGCGACCAGGCCGTGGTGCCGCGCCACCTCGGCGGCGGGCAGCAGGCCGGCCTGCCCGGCGAGCTCGGCGGCGAAGACCAGGCCGACCGCGACCGCCTCGCCGTGCCGCCAGCCGAAGTCCTCCACCCGCTCGATCGCGTGGGCCAGCGTGTGCCCGTAGTTGAGGAACTCGCGCACACCGGTGTCGTAGAGGTCCTCCCCCACCGCGTCGGCCTTGACCCGGACCGCGCGCTCGATCAGCTCCTCGATGTCCCGGCGGCCCGTGGGGTCGGCGTCCAGGAGCCGCAGGATCTCGCCGTCGGCGATGAAGCCGCACTTCACGACCTCGGCCATCCCGGACCGGAACTCCGCCTCCGGCAACCCGGCCAGCAGGTCGGTGTCGGCGAGCACGGCGGCGGGAGGGTGGAAGGCACCGACGAGGTTCTTGCCGGCCGCGGTGTTGATGCCGGTCTTCCCGCCCACGGCCGCGTCGACCATGCCCAGCACGCTGGTGGGCACCGTCACGAACCGCACGCCACGCGTCCAGGTGGCGGCCAGGAAGCCGGCGAGGTCGGTGACCGCGCCCCCACCGATCCCGACGACGGCGTCGGAGCGGGTCAGCCCGAGCCGGCCGAACTCGTCCCACATCGCGGCGGCGACCTGTGCGGTCTTCGCCGCCTCGCCGTCGGGGACGACGAGCGCCTCGGCGGCCACGCCCGCGGTCTGCAGGATCTCGACGGCGGACCCGGCGGCGGCGGCCAGCGGCGGCGCGTGGACGACGACGGCCCGGGGAGTGCCGGCCAGCACCAGCGCGAGCTCCCGCTGCGCGCCGGCGCCGATGGTCACCTCGTAGGGCTTCTCCCCCGCGACGGGGACGCGCCGGGTCACCGGGCGGTCTCCTGCGTCAGGACGGCGAGCACGTCGGCGACGACCTCCTCCGGCGCGCGCCCGGCGGTGGTGACCGGGTGGGTGGCCACCTCCGCGTAGAGCGGGGCACGCTGTTCGAGCATGGCGCGCAGCATGGCGCGGGGGTTCACGGCCAGCAGCGGCCGGTCCCGGGACAGCCCGACCCGGCGGGCCGCCGAGGAGACGTCCACGTCCAGCCAGACCACGGTGCCGCCGGCGCCGCCGTAGGCGATCAGCAGTTCCCGGGTGGCGGCGCTGGTCACGGCCCCGCCGCCGAGAGCGAGCACGCCGGCGTGCTCGGCGAGCGCGCGGGCCACGGCACGCTCCTCGAGCGCCCGGAAGTGCGGCTCGCCCTGCTGCACGAACAGGTCGGCGATCGTCGTGCCGGTCTCGACCTCGACGTCCCGGTCGGTGTCCCGGAACGGGAGGCTCCGCGCGGCGGCGACGGCCGTACCGACCGTCGTCTTGCCGGACGCCGGGGGGCCGACCAGGACCAGTGCCGGGGAGCTCATCGGTAGGGCAGCGCGTCGAGGTAGGCCTGCACGTTGCGGCAGGTCTCGGCCACGGAGTCGCCGCCGAACTTCTCCAGCACCACGTCGGCCAGCACGAGCGCGACCATCGCCTCCATCACCACGCTGCCGCGGGGCACTGCGCAGGCGTCGCTGCGCTGGTTGATGGCCACCGCCGCCTCACCGGTGGCGACGTCGACGGTCTGCAGCGCCCGGGGCACGGTGCTGATCGGCTTCATGGCGGCGCGGACGCGCAGCACCTCGCCGTTGGTCATGCCGCCCTCGATGCCGCCGGCGCGGTCGGTGAGCCGCTGCACCCGCGTGCCGCCGTCGGCCAGCACGATCTCGTCGTGGGCCACCGAGCCCCGGCGGCGGGCGGTCTCCAGCCCGTCGCCGACCTCGACCGCCTTGACCGACTGCACGCCCATGAGCGCGGCGGCGAGGCGGGCGTCGAGCCGGCGGTCCCAGTGCACGTGGGTGCCCAGCCCCGGGGGCAGTCCGTGGACGACGACCTCGATGACCCCGCCGAGGGTGTCCCCGGTCCTCCGGGCGTCGTCGATCTCGGCGACCATGCGTTCGCTGGTGGCCGGGTCGGCGCAGCGCACCGGGTCCTCGTCCAGCCGCGGGTTGTCGTCCGGACCGGGCACGATCCCGTCGGGGGCCGCGACCGGACCGATGCCCACCACGTGGCTGACCACCGAGACGCCGACGGTCTGGCGCAGGAACGCCTGGGCGATCGCGCCGAGCGCCACCCGGGCCGCCGTCTCCCGCGCACTGGCCCGCTCGAGGACGGGTCGTGCGTCGTCGAACCCGTACTTCTGCATGCCGGCGAGGTCGGCGTGACCGGGGCGCGGCCGGGTCAGGGGGGCGTTGCGAGCCTGGCCGGCGAGCACCTCGGCGTCGACCGGGTCCGCGGACATCACGGTCTGCCACTTGGGCCACTCGGTGTTGCCCACCTGCACCGCGATGGGACCGCCCTGGGTACGGCCGTGCCGGACGCCGCCGGTGAGGGCGACCACGTCCTGCTCGAAGGACATGCGGGCGCCCCGCCCGTGCCCCAGCCGGCGACGGGCCAGCTGCAGGTCCAGGTCGGAGGTCTGCACCTCGACCCCGGCCGGGAGGCCCTCGAGGATGGCGGTGAGCTGCTGGCCGTGCGACTCACCGGCGGTCAGCCAGCGCAACATGCGGGGGATTCTGCCAGGCGACCGGGAGCCGCTCCGCCGGCATGGCTCAAGGGGGTGGGACGCCGCCCACCAGGAGGCCGAGGACGGCACCGAGGAGCAGCGGCGGACCGAAGGGGACGGCGCTCCGCCAGCCGGCCCGGCCGCCGGCCACGAGGGCGACCGAGGCGAGCGCACCGGTGAGCAGCCCCAGGAAGAGCCCGGCCAGCAGGATCCCCCAGCCGAACCAGCCCAGCACCAGGCCGATCAGCCCCAGCAGCTTGACGTCGCCGAAGCCGAGGCCCGCCGGAGCGAGCAGCCGGGCCCCGCCGGCGACGACGACCGCCGCCGCACCGGCCGCGACCGCCCGCGCGAGTGCCGTCCAGGTGCCCAGGACGACGGCGTCCACCAGCAGCGCCGCGGTGCAGACCGCCAGCGCCGGCAGGACGACCCGGTCGGGCAGCCGGTGGACGGCGAGGTCGACCAGCGCGAGGACGACCGCAGCGCCGGCCCCCCAGGCGAGTGCGAGGGTCGCCGGGCGCAGCCCGCCGAGCAGCAGGGCACCGGCCATGCCGGCGGCGAACAGCACCGTCGCCAGTGCGGCGGCGGCGGGGGGCGCGGTCGCCCTGGCGTCGCGGGCGGCGAGCCGCGCGGCGGTCCGCGCGAGCCAGGGGCCGAGCGCCAGCCCACCGATCAGCGCGGCGCTGACCAGGACCGGTCGGGCGACGTCCACGGCGGCCCTCAGCGGGCGTCGAGGGCGGCGCGCATCGCGCCGAGGGGCGCGGACTGCCCCGTCATGAGCTCCACCTGGACGGTGGCCTGCCAGAACAGCACCTCGAGGCCGCCGATGACCGTGCCGCCCGCCGCGGTGACCCGTTCGGCCAGCGGGGTGGGCCACGGCGCGTAGAGCACGTCGAGCACCGTCTGCCCGCTGTGCCAGTCCAGCGCCGCCACGGCCGGCTGACCACCGACCGGCACGGTGCTCACCACGACCGGGGCGTCGACGCGGGCCCCGTCCAGCGGGAAGACGCGGGTCCGCACCCCCAGGGTGTCCAGCACCCGCCGCACGTCACCGGCCCGCGCCGGATCCCGGACGACCAGGTCGACCTGCTCCGCCCCCAGCGACGCCAGGGCCACGGCAGCCGCGGCCGCCGTCCCCCCGGCCCCGAGGATCGCCGCGTGGTCCACCTGCTCCACGCCGGCGACCTGCAACGCCATGCCGACGCCGGTCACGTCGGTGTTCTCGGCTCGCCAGCCGGCGTCGGTGCGGACCAGGGTGTTGGCCGCCTGCAGCAGCCGCGGCAGCGGTTCCACCACGTCGGCGACGTCGACGGCCGCCCGCTTGCACGGCATGGTCACCGAGAAACCGCGCCACTCCTCGCCGAGACCGGCGAGCAGCGGAGCGACGTCCTCGGCGCCGACGTCGAGCGCGTCGTAGGTCCAGTCGGGAAGCCCCAGCCCTGCGTAGGCCGCGCGGTGCAGCAGCGGGGAGAGGGAGTGGGTCACCGGCCGGCCGAGGACCGCCGCCCGCTGCCGCGGCTCAGCCACCGCATCCGAGTCCGGCGTCGGCACACCGCTGGCGGGCCTGCTGGAACTCGGCGTAGTCGCTGGTGAAGAAGTGGGATCCCTCCTGGGACTCCAGCACGTAGTACAGGAGGTCGCCGCTCGTCGGGGCCAGGGCCGCCTCCAGGCTGGCCTCGCCGGGCGAGCTGATCGGCGTCGGCGGCAGCCCGGCGCGGGTCCGGGTGTTGTACGGGCTGTCGGTCTCCAGGTCCGTCACGGTCAGCTCGTTGCCGCTCTTGTCCAGCCCGTAGGCCAGCGTGGCGTCGATTCCCAGCCGGATGCCCTGCTCGAGCCGGTTGTAGATCACCTGGGCGACGTCGGCCCGCTCCTCGTCCAGCCGCGTCTCCGACTGCACCATCGACGCGACCGTGACCACCTCGTAGGGGCTCAGGCCCAGCGCCGCGGCGCGCTCCTCCAGCCGGAGCCGGCCGGCCACCTCGGTGAACGTGTCCACCATCCGCTGCAGCATCTGCTGCGGCGTGGTGCCGGGCTCGAAGTCGTACGTCGCCGGGAAGAGGAAGCCCTCGAGCTGGCCACCCGCGTACGCGGGCAGCCTCAGCACGGCCGGGTCGGCCGCCGCCTGCAGCTCCTCGAGCGGGGTCCCGGTCTCCTCCGCGAGCCGGGCGAGGATCTGCTCCACCGTGAACCCCTCGGGCACGGTGACCCGCGAGACCTGGCGCGAGGCCGGGTCGAGCAGCATCTCCAGGGCCGACTCGCCGCTCATCTGAAGCCGCAGCGTGTAGACGCCGGGCTGGATTCCGGTGGCCTCGGGGTTGGCCTCCGCCGCGCTCACGAACGGTCCCGTGGAGGCGATGACGTCGGCGTCGGCGAGCGTCCGGGCGATGTCGCTGAGCGTGTCGCCCTCCTGGACGCGCACGTCGATGCTGCCGGTGCCGGCGCCGGTGTAGTCCTGCGCGGCGGGGTTGATCAGGGAGAGCAGCTGCTGCCCGCCGATCACGATCCCCGCGACCAGGGCGCCGAGCACCAACAGGGCCAGGACCACCGCGAACGGCCGCCGGCGCCGGCGCCGGTCGCTGCGCGAGTCGTAGGGCTCCACCGGGATCTCGTCGTCGGCGACCGGGTCGTGCCCGCCCGCGCCGGAGGTGTCCAGCAGGTCGCCGTCGTGTCCGGCCGGGGCGTCCGCCACCCCGGGTTCCGGAGCGGCTGCCCCGTCCACCACCGGCGCCGGCGGCACGGCCGCGCCAGGGCCGCGGCGGAACCCGCGGCGGCGCGGTCGGTCCTCGTCGACGTTGGCGCCGATGACGTCCAGCCCGCCGGTCTCCTCGTCCCAGAGGGGCCCACCGGTCGTGGGGGCGTCGTCCTCGGGGAACTCGTCGTCGGGCTTCCCGGCGAACCGCGGCGCGGCCACGGTCGCGTCGTCATCACCCGGTTCCGGTCGCGGGCGCAGCCGGTCCCAGGCACCCGTGGGCAGCGGCGGGAGCGGTGCCGAGGGGTGCTGCCTGCCGTAGCCGTGCTCGTCCCCGCCGCCGTGCCGCGCGGTGAGCGGGGAACCGGGGTCGTCGGTCGAGCCGAAAGACCACCAGGCCGGTTCCACCATCGGACCGGTGGCGTCCTCGTGTGCGGTCCCACGCCCGAGACCCGGCGGGAAGCCGTGGCCGGCGGAGGCACCGGGGCCCGTCCGGAACGACGAGGAACCCCCACCGAGGGCCCCGTCGAAGGAGTGCCTGCCTCGCCGCGGCAGCCCGCCGGGCGCGGTCATGAGCTCGCCCGCCGGCTGTCCAGATACTGCTGGAGGATGACCACGGCCGCCGCCTGGTCGATCACTCCGCGCTGGCGCCGGCTGTCGATGCCGCCCTCGCGGAGCTGGCTGGCTGCGGTCACGGTGGAGAGCCTCTCGTCGATCAGGTTCACCGGCACGTCCGGGATGCGGTCGGCCAGTTCCTGTGCGTAATCGGCAGCATCCTGGGCAGACGTGCCGGCGGCACCCGACAGATGCACCGGCTCTCCCACCACCACCTCTGTCACCTCGTGTTCCGCGACGAGCGCGACGAGCTGGTCCAGGTCCGTCCTGCTCTTCGCCCGGCGGAGGGTCTCCAGCGGGCTGGCGAGGGTGCGGGTCACGTCGGACAGCGCGACGCCGACCCGCACGGTACCCACGTCGATGCCGAGCACCCGCCCTCGCCGCGAGGTCGCGCCGGGGCGGCGCGGCGGCACCTTGAGGTGCTGCGGCCAGCCACCGCTCAGGTCGATCTCCGTGGTCTCGTGCTTGACCGGCGGGAAGCCCTGGCTGAGGTCGATCTCGGTGGTCGGGTGGTAGGTCGGCTGCTCACCGGTGGACGGCCGGGGACGCGCCGGCGGCACGGCCGGCAGCTCCCGGCGCCGCCGGCCGACGGGGCCGGTGTCCTCGGGGTTGTGCTCGGATCCGGACACGATGGTCTACCTCCCAGTGGCGGTCGCGACCGCCTGGACGCCTGCCTGCAACGCAGCGGGGATACCCGCGGGATCGGTGCCGCCCCCCTGGGCGACGTCGGACTTGCCGCCCCCGCGACCGCCGACGGGAGCCGAGGCCGCCTTCAGGACGTCGTTGGCCGACAGCCCCTGCGCGACCGCGGCCGGGTTGAGCGCGGCAACGAGTGCCACCTTGCCACCGGACTCCGAGGCCAGCAGCACGACCGCCGGCCGGTCGGCGGCCAGCCGGCCCCGGACGTCGAGCGCGAGGGACCGCAGCTCACCGCCGCCCAGCCCGGCCGGCGACCCGGTGACGACGGCGACCCCGCCCACGTCCTCGGCCGAGGCGGCCAGGTCCCCCGCCGCGGCGAGGTTCTGCTGGGCCCGCAGGTCGGCGAGCTCCCGGTCGAGGTCGCGCAGGCGGGCGACCATGCCGCTCACCCGGTCGACCAGACCGTCCTGCGGCGACTTGAGGAGCTCGGCGAGCTGGCGGACCAGGTCGCGCTCGCGGGCCAGGTAGCGGAAGCCCTCGAGCCCGACGACCGCCTCCACGCGCCGTGAGCCGGAGCCGACCGAGGACTCGCCGGTCAGGGCGAGCGTGCCGATCTGCGCGCTGCCGCGCACGTGCGTGCCACCGCAGAGCTCGCGCGACCAGGGGCCGCCGATCTCCACGACGCGCACCTGCTCGCCGTAGGTCTCGCCGAACAGCGCGAGCGCGCCGAAGGCCTGGGCCTCGGGCAGCGTCATCCAGGAGGCGGACACGGCGTGGTCGGCGCGGACGGCGGCGTTGGCGACGTCCTCGATGTCGGCGCGCTGCTGCCGGGTGAGCGCGCCCTGCCAGGCGAAGTCCAGCCGCAGGTACCCGGGCCGGTTGTACGAGCCGGACTGCAGCGCCTGCGGGCCGAGCACCTGCCGCAGCGCGGCGTGCACCACGTGCGTGCCCGAGTGGGCCTGGCAGGCGGAGAGGCGCCACTCCCGGTCCACCTCGGCGGTGAGCTCGGCGCCATCCCGGAGCTCCCCCTCGAGGATTCGCACCTGGTGCGCGACCAGCCCCTTCACCGGTCGCTGGACGTCGATCACCTCGGCGCGCCCGCCGTCCCAGGTCAGGATGCCCGCGTCGGCGACCTGGCCGCCGGACTCCGCGTAGAACGGCGTGCGGTCCAGGACCACGCGGGTGATGTCGCCCGGACCGGCCGGGCGGACCCCCTCGTCCTCGCCCTCGGAGACGACCCCGAGCACGCGCGAGTCGGTGTGCAAGGTCTCGTAGGCGCGCCAGTCGGTCGGGCCGTGCTCGGCCAGCAGCCGGCGGTAGGCCAGGACGTCGACCGACCCGGTGCGCTTGGCGCGCGCGTCGGCGCGGGCCCGGTCGCGCTGCTCCTTCATGAGCGCGCGGAAGCCCTCCTCGTCGACGGTCACGCCCTGCTCGGCGGCCATCTCGAGGGTGACGTCGATGGGGAAGCCGTAGGTGTCGTGCAGCGAGAAGGCCTGGTTGCCGGACAGCTTGGGCGTGCCGGCCTGCTTCGCCTGCGACACCGCGGTGTCGAACAGCGCCGTCCCCGAGGCGAGGGTGCGGCGGAACGCCTCCTCCTCGGCGTAGGCGACGGCGGAGATGCGGGCGAAGTCGGTGGCCAGCTCGGGGTAGCTGGCGCTCATCGCGTCGCGGGAGACCGGCAGGAGCTCGGGCAGCGTCGCCGCGTCGACGCCGAGCAGCTTCATCGAGCGGACGGCGCGGCGCAGCAGCCGGCGGAGGATGTAGCCGCGGCCCTCGTTGCCCGGGGTGACGCCGTCGCCGATCAGCATGAGGCCGCTGCGCACGTGGTCGGCGACCACGCGCAGCCGCACGTCGCGCTCTTGACTCCCCCGCCCATCCCGCCCGTCGCCGTAGACGACACCGGCGAGGTCGGCGGCCCGGCGCAGCACCGGCGCGACCTCGTCGATCTCGTACATGTTGTCGACGCCCTGCAGCAGGTAGGCCACCCGCTCCAGGCCCATGCCGGTGTCGATGTTCTTCTTCGGCAGCTCGCCGACGACCGTGAACTCCTCCTTGCTGCGGACGTCGGTGAGCTCGTACTGCATGAAGACGAGGTTCCAGATCTCCAGGAACCGGTCGCCGGCGGTGTCGACCAGCGGGCCGCCGTCCGGACCGAACTCCGGACCGCGGTCGAAGTAGATCTCCGAGCACGGCCCCCCCGGGCCGGGAGCGCCGGTGTGCCAGTAGTTGTCCTTCTTGCCCAACCGCTGGATGCGCTCCACGGGCAGGCCCGCGATCCGGTGCCAGGCGTCGGCGGCCTCGTCGTCGTCGAGGTAGACGGTGACCCACATGCGGTCCGGGTCGAAACCCAGCCCGCCGTCCTCCACCCGCCCGGTGATCAGCTCCCAGGCGTGCCGGACGGCGCCTTCCTTGAAGTAGTCGCCGAAGGAGAAGTTGCCGTTCATCTGGAAGAACGTGCCGTGCCGGGTGGTCTTGCCCACCTCCTCGATGTCGAGGGTGCGGACGCACTTCTGCACGCTCGTGGCCCGCGGGAACGGCGCGGGCTCCCGGCCGGTCAGGTACGGGATGAACGGCACCATGCCGGCGACGGTGAACAGCAGCGACGGGTCCGGGGACACCAGTGAGGCACTGGGGACGACGGTGTGCCCGCGTTCGGCGAAGTGCTCGAGGAAGCGGCGGCGGATCTCGGCGGTCTGCATCGTCTACTCAGTTCTGCGGGGCCGGGCGGCCTGCGGTGCCCGGCCGGGGGGTCAGAGGTCGGCGGCGTGCGCGCCGCGCCGCAGCGAGGCATCGCCCGGCGCGGGCAGCGGCGCGTCCAGCCCGGTGCCCGCGCGCAGCTCCAGCTCGCGCTCGGACATCGCCTCGCGGACGTCGGCGCCGAAGTCGCCGATGGCATCGGCCAGGTCGCGCAGACCCTCGGCGATCGAGGCGCCGATGCCGGCCGGGTTCATCTTCTCGGCGGCCGCGGAGAGCTTGCGGACGACCAGGGCGCCGATGGTGATGCCCATCGCCAGCCAGAACAGCCGGCGCATCAGGCGGCCCGCCGGGCGGCCCGGCGCGAGCGACGCGCCTCCTTGTCGCGGCGGGCGGCGTCAGCGAGCGCCTGCCCCTCCCGCTTCTTCTTCGCGGCGCTGCGCACGCCGTAGCTGAACGCGGCCACCTTGATCAGCGGGCTGCCCAGGGTGGCGGCCACCACGCTGGTGAGGGCGGCGACGTTGCTGGAGACGTTCGCGGCGTTGCCGGTGATGTCGTCGACCCGCTCCAGGTTGCTGTTCACGTGGGCGACCGTGGTGCTGGCCTGGCCGAGGATCGGAGCGCTCTGCTCCCGCACCTGGCGGATGGTCAGCGTCGTCTCGTCCAGCGTGCGCCCCAGCTTGAGCAGCGGAATGGCCACGAGCACCACCAGCAGCACGAAGGCCAGGGCGGCGATCAGTCCGGCCCACTCTCCTGCGGACACGCGGGTCTCCTGTTCTCGATGACGTGCGATGACCGGGCGGCGGCCCGGAGTGGTCACAGTAGTCGCGGGCCCGGGCCGACGTCCGCCGCCCGGCGGGGAGTCACCGGGAGCGCCTGACGATGTCCTCGGTCAGGCTCCGCGCCCCGGTCCGCTCCTCGCTCGCTGCCCAGGGCACCTCCGCGGTCGCTCCGCTCCTCGCTCGTTCCTCGCTGCGATGCTCACTCCCTGTCGGCGCCCGCCTCACCGCGATCGCTCCCGGAGCTGTCGCCTGACGATCTCCCGCAGCCGGCCCAGCCGCGCGGCGATCGGGCCCTCCGCACCCCGGGCCGTCGGCCGGTAGTAGTCCTTCCCGACCAGCGCGTCGGGTGGGTACTGCTGCGGGACGACGCCGTCGGGGTGCGCGTGCGGATAGACGTAGGTCTTCCCGTGGCCGAGCTTCTTCGCCCCGGCGTAGTGGGCGTCGCGCAGACCGGGCGGGACCGGCCCGCCCAGGCCGGCCCGGACGTCGGCCATGGAGTCGCCGATGGCCGTGGTCACCGCGTTCGACTTCGGGGCCGTGGCCAGGTGGACGACGGCCTGGGCCAGCGGGAAGTGCCCCTCGGGCATGCCGATGAAGGCGACGGCGTCGGCGGCGGCGACCGCGGTGAGCAGCGCCGTCGGGTCCGCCATGCCGATGTCCTCGCTGGCGGAGATGACCAGCCGCCGGGCGATGAACCGCGGGTCCTCCCCCGCGGTGACCATGCGGGCCAGGTAGTGCAGTGCGGCGTCGACGTCGCTGCCGCGGATGCTCTTGATCAGGGCGCTGGCGATGTCGTAGTGCATGTCGCCCTGCCGGTCGTAGCGGACCGCGGCCTGCGCCACCGCCGTCTCCAGGGTGGCGAGGTCGATCTCCGGGGCGCCGGCCGCCTGGGCCGCCCCGGCGCCGGACTCCAGCGCGGTCAGCGCCTTGCGCGCGTCGCCGCCGGCCACCCGCACCAGGTGGTCCTCGGCCTCGGCGCTGAGGGTGAGCGTGCCGCCCAGCCCGCGCTCGCTGGCCAGCGCCCGGTGCAGCACGGAGCGGACGTCGTCGTCGGTGAGCGGCTGCAGGGCCAGCACGAGGCTGCGGGACAGCAGCGGGCTGACCACGGAGAAGAAGGGGTTCTCGGTGGTGGCCGCGATCAGGCTGACGATCCGGTCCTCGACCGCGCTGAGCAGCGAGTCCTGCTGGGTCTTGGAGAAGCGGTGCACCTCGTCGATGAACAGGACGGTCCGGCGGCCGGCGTAAGTCAGCTCGCGCCTGGCGCTCTGGATGACCGCGCGGACCTCCTTGACCCCCGCGTCGAGGGCGGAGAGTTGCACGAACTGCCGCTTGGTGGCCAGCGAGATGACGTGCGCCAGCGTGGTCTTCCCGGTGCCGGGCGGGCCGTAGAGCACCAGCGACATCGGCTCGTCGGACTCGACCAGCCTCCGCAGCGGGGCGCGGTCACCGAGCAGGTGCTGCTGGCCGACGACCTCCCCGAGCGAGCGCGGCCGCATGCGCACCGCCAGCGGCGCGCCGGGGTCGACGGCGGTGGGGCCGTCGTCGCCCGGCTCGTCGAACAACGAAGTCATACCGCCGGTTCACTCCCGCGGCGCGCTCCGCTCCTCGCTCCCATGCCCAGGCCGCCTCCGCGGTCAGTCCGCTCCTCGTTCGTTCCTCGCTGCGATGCTCCCTCCCTGTCGCCGGCCGCCTCGCTGCGATGCTCACGCGCCTGTCCGTTCACGGTTCGTGACGCTACCCGCGGGGCACGACGGTCCCCGTGCAGCAGCGACGCATCGGGAACCTGACCGTCAGCGCGATCGGACTCGGCGCGATGCCGCTGTCCACGAAGGAGGACCGGCCCACCCCCGAGGACGCCGTCGCCGTCGTCCACGCCGCCCTCGACGCCGGGGTCACGCTGGTCGACACCGCCGACGCGTACTCGCGGGACGAGGCGGAGTTCGGGCACAACGAGACGCTGGTGGCCGACGCCCTGCGGTCCTACGGCTCGGGTGCCGCCGACGTGCTGGTCGCCACCAAGGGCGGGCACACCCGGCGCGGCACCGACTGGGAGCTGGACGGGTCGGCCGCCTACCTGCGGCGAGCCTGCGAGGCCTCGCTGCGCCGGCTCGGCGTGGACGCCATCGGGCTCTACCAGTTCCACCGCCCCGACCCGGCCACGCCGTGGGAGGACTCGATGGGGGCGCTGCGCACGCTGGCCGACGACGGGCTGGTGCGGATGGTCGGCATCTCCAACGCCGACATCGCGCAGATCGACGTCGCCCGGTCCATCGTGGGCGACGCGCTGGTCAGCGTGCAGAACCAGTTCTCCCCCGGCTGGCGGCACTCCGCCGACGAGCTCGCCCACTGCGCGCAGCACGAGCTGGCCTTCCTCCCGTGGAGCCCGTTCGGCGGGGTGAGCGCCGCCGGGTCGCTGGGGTCGAGCTCCCCCGCGTTCGCCGAGGCGGCCGACGAGCTGGGCGTGTCGGTGTACCGCCTGACGCTCGCCTGGCACCTGGCGCAGAACGACGTCGTCGTCCCGATCCCCGGCGCCTCCCAGCGGGAGTCGATCGTCGACTCCGCTGCCGCCGCGGACCTGGAGCTGTCCCCCGAACAGCTCGCCCGGCTGGACGCCGCCTGACCGCTACTCCCCCTCGGCCGGGGGGCCGACGACGTGCTCAGGTGGTCGTCGCCCGGCCGGCGGAGAGGCGCGGCCGCACGGCGCACACCAGGGCCGCGACGACGACGGCGGCGATCCAGGGGGCGACCAGCTGCTGGTGGCCCGGCTGCGCGACCTGCCAGAAGGTCTGCGCCGCCGCGGCCAGGGCCTCGGGCAGCGTCTCGGGGAAGCCGGGCATGCCGGGCACGGCCCCCCGGAGGTAGATCTCCAGGTGGACCGCCGCGGTCGACGCCGGTTCCACGAACCAGGCGCCCACCAGCACCACCGCCCACCACGCCAGCCTCGCCGCCGGACGGGCGCCGATCACCACGAGGGCCGCCGCGAGCACCACCACCCCCGCCCACTGGCTCCAGCGCCAGTCGAGGGCGAGCAGGTGGTCGGCCTGGGTCGCATTCAGCAGCGCGAGCTGCAGCCCGCTGAGCCAGCCGGTCACGGCAGTGGCCAGCGCGGCCAGGCCGACGCCCAGCCCGATCCGACCGAACACCCAGGCCGAGCCGAGCGCCCAGCCGACGCAGCCTGCGACGACCGTGAGCAAGCCCAGGCCGGCGATCACCCGGTCGGCGCCGAAGGGTATCGGCTGGCCGGCGATGAACAGCCCCACCTGCAGCAGCGTCAGCGCCATCGCCGAGGCCACGCCGGCGCCCGTAGCGGCCACCGCGGTCCGACGTCGCCCCGGGCGGGCGAGCCGGCCGAGCAGTCCGGCCACGATCCCGCCCCAGAACGCCCCCATCCACAGGATGCCGGAGTGGGAGGCCAGCAGGTACACCACCGGCCAGCCCTGGGCCGGGTGGTCGGTGAGGACGTCCTCGAGCAGCGACGGGAAGAACCCGACCAGCCACCACCCGAGCGCCGCCACGGGGCCCAGCGCCCACGGCGGCAGCGTCCGGAACGACCGGCCGGCCGACGCCTCTCGGTGCGGAACTCCTGCGTACAGCATGTGCGGGAGTGTGCCGCACGCCACGTCGTTCCGGGGCGCCGCGCGGGCCGGCGTGGCGCCCCGGCATCAGCGGGCGAGGGTCTCCTTCAGCGCGGCGAGGACGAGCGCCACCTTGTCCGGCGTCGCGTTGGCACCCATCAGCCCGATCCGCCAGACGGTCGCCGCGTAGGCGCCCACTCCCCCGCCGATCTCGAGGTCGTAGCGCTCGAGCAGCTCCTTGCGGACGGCGGCCGAGTCGACACCCTCGGGCACCGTCACCGTGGTCAGCTCCGGCAGCCGGTGCCCCTCGGCCGCGAACAACTCCAGGCCGAGCTCGGCGAGGCCCTCGTGCAGCAGCCGGCCGGCCTCGGCGTGCCGGGCGTGGACCGCGTCCAGCCCCTCCTCGAGGATCCGGCCGAGCCCGGCGTGCAGCGACACGACCATCCCGGTCGGCGCCGTGTGGTGGTAGGTGCGGCCACCCGACCCGGCGGCCTCACCCGCGTACCCGCCGAGCATGCCGAGGTCGAGGTACCAGCTCTGCGGCTTCTCGATCCGCCGCTCCCAGGCCCGGTCGCTGATCGTGAACGGCGCGAGCCCGGGCGCGACGCCGAGGCACTTCTGCGAGCCCGAGTAGGCGAGGTCCACGCCCCACTCGTCCAGCTCCACGGGGATCCCGCCGAGCGAGGTGACGCAGTCGGCCAGCAGCAGCGCGTCGCCCTTTCCGGCGGCCAGGGGCGCCAGGTCCGAGAGCACACCGGTGGAGGTCTCGGCGTGCACCGCGGCGATCAGCTTCGGCGACGGGTGCGCCTCCAGGACACGGCCGGCGTCGACCGGCTGACCCCACTCGTGGTCGACGGGGACCACCTCGGCGCCGCAGCGGCCGGCGACGTCGACCATCCGCTGCCCGAACAGGCCGTTCACCGCGACGACGACGACGTCGCCCGGGCCCACGGTGTTGACGAACGCCGCCTCCATGCCGGCCGAGCCGGTGGCCGACAGCGGCAGCGTGCGCCGGTTCGCCGTCCCGAAGACCTGGCGCAGCCGGTCCGAGGTCTCGTCCAAGATCTGGAGGAACACCGGGTCGAGGTGTCCCAGCAGCGGCCGGGCCAGCGCGACCTGCGCCTCCGGGTACGGGTTCGAGGGGCCGGGACCGAGGAGGGTGCGGGCACGCAATGGCATACCCGGCAACCTACCGGCGAGGCCGTCGACCGAGCACTGCGACGGTGTGCGCCGATGGGCAACCCGAGAGGCTTCCTGCACATTGCTGCACACCGTCGAGCCGTCGCACATGCTCGACGACGGGCCGGCTCAGCGCGTCGGGTCGGTGGGCCCCGGGGCACCGGGCTCGCCGGGGAGCGCCGGCTCGTCGGGCTTCGCGTCGATGCCGGACTCCGTCCGCTGCGCCTCGGTGATCGGCGTCGGCGCACCGGTCAGCGGGTCGTAGCCGGCCCCGGTCTTCGGGAACGCGATGACCTCGCGGATGGAGTCCACCCCCGAGAGCAGGGCGGACAGCCGGTCCCAGCCCAGCGCGGCGCCGGCGTGCGGCGGCGGGCCGTAGGCGAACGCCTCGAGGAAGAAGCCGAACCGCTCGCGGGCCTCCTCGCGGGACATCCCGAGGGTCTCGAACACCCGCTCCTGCAGGTCGGCGTCGTGGATACGCACCGAGCCGCTCATGACCTCGTTGCCGTTGATCACCATGTCGTAGGCGTCGGACAGCGCCGCGCCCTTGTCCTCGGCGAACCGCTCCCGCCACTCGGGCGTGGGCGAGGTGAACGGGTGGTGCATGAAGGTCCAGTCGCCGTCCTCGGTCTCCTCGAACATCGGGAAGTCGACGACGAACAGGAACGACCAGGTGCCCGGCTCGATGAGCTCCAGTCGCCGGGCGATCTCGTTCCGCGCGGCACCCAGCAGCTCCTGCGACGTCCGCCGTGCGCCGGCGGCGAAGAAGACGCAGTCACCGGGCTTCGCGCCGACGGCCTCCACCAGGCCCGCGCGCTCGGCGTCGGAGATGTTCTTGGCGACCGGACCGCCCAGGGTGCCGTCCTCGGCGATGGTCACGTAGGCCAGGCCCTTGGCGCCGCGCGACTTCGCCCAGTCCTGCCAGGCGTCGAACGCCCGGCGCGGCTGCGACCCGCCGCCGGGCATGACCACGGCGCCGACGTAGGGCGACTGGAAGACACGGAACGGCGTGCTCGCGAAGTACTCGGTGAGCTCGGTGAGCTCGATGCCGAAGCGCAGGTCGGGCTTGTCGGAGCCGAACCGGTCCATGGCCTCGCGGTAGGTCATCCGCGGGATCTCGGGCACCTCGTAGGAGGCCAGCTCGCGCCACAGCGACCGGACGACGTCCTCGGCGATCGCCAGCACGTCGTCGCGCTCGACGAAACTCATCTCGAAGTCCAGCTGGGTGAACTCCGGCTGCCGGTCGGCCCGGAAGTCCTCGTCCCGGAAGCAGCGCGCGATCTGGTAGTAGCGCTCCAGCCCACCGATCATCAGCAGCTGCTTGAACAGCTGCGGGGACTGCGGCAGGGCGTACCACTTGCCCGGCTGCAGCCGGACGGGGACGACGAAGTCGCGGGCGCCCTCCGGGGTCGAGCGGGTCAGCGACGGCGTCTCCACCTCGACGAACCCGTGCTCTGCCATGACGCCCCGCGCGATCCGGTTCACCTCCGACCGCAGCCGGATGGCCTTCGCCGGGCCCTGGCGGCGCAGGTCGAGGTAGCGGTACTTGTAGCGGACGTCGTCCCCGGCGGCCTGGTCGGTCTCGATGGGGAACGGCAACGGCGCCGAGGCCGACAGCACCTGCAGCGACGAGGTGGCGACCTCGATCTCGCCGGAGGGCAGCTCCGGGTTCTCGTTGCCCTCCGGGCGGCGGCGCACCTCGCCGGTCACCAGCACGCAGTACTCGTTGCGCAGGTGGTGGGCCTCCTCCTCGCGGACGACGACCTGCACGTACCCGGAGGCGTCGCGCAGGTCGAGGAAGACCACACCCCCGTGGTCGCGGCGGCGGGCGACCCAGCCGGCGAGGGTGACGGTGGTGCCGGCGTCGGACGCGCGCAGCGTTCCGGCGTCGTGGGTGCGGAGCACGGTCAGTGCCTTTCGTAGGAGAAGGAGTTCACCAGCGGTCGTGCACGTGCGCGCGGATGCGCTCGTCGTACAGCCGCTCGAGGTCGGAGAGCTGGGAGTCGGACAGCGGCGCCATCGTCGCCGCGGCGACGTTGCCGCGGACCTGGGTGACGTTGCGCGCCCCGGGGATGACGGTGGTGACGCCGGGCTGGTCGATGACCCAGCGCAGCGCGAACGCGGCGGTCGGCACGGCGTCGCCGGCGATCGCCGCGACCTCGCGGGCGGCCTCGACGCCGATCTCGAACGGCACCCCGGCGAAGGTCTCCCCGACGTCGAAGGCCTCGCCGTTGCGGTTGAAGTTCCGGTGGTCGTCGGCCGGGAAGGTCGTCGACTCGTCGTACTTCCCGGTCAGCAGCCCGCTGGCCAGCGGCACGCGGGCGAGGATGCCGACGCCGGCCTGCTGCGCGGCGGGCAGCAGCTCCTCCAGCGGCTTGCGCCGAAAGATGTTGAGGATGACCTGGATGGTGGCCACGCCCTCGTGCTGCAGGGCGGTCAGCCCCTCCTGCACCGTCTCCACCGAGACGCCGTAGGCCGCAACCGAGCCGTCGGCCACGAACCCGTCAAGGGTGTCGTAGACCCGCTGGTCGGAGTAGACGGCGGTCGGCGGGCAGTGCAGCTGCACCAGGTCGAGGGTGTCCACGCCGAGGTTGCGGCGCGAGCGGTCCACCCACGCCCGCAGGTTCGCAGGCGTGTACTGCGCGGCCTCGAACGGGTCGGCGCGCCGGCCGGCCTTGGTGGCGACGAAGGGCCGCTCCGACCGCGGGGCCAGTGCCTTGCGGATCCGGACCTCCGACCGCCCGTCGCCGTAGACGTCCGCGGTGTCGAGCAGGGTCACCCCGGCGTCGAGCGCGGCGTCGAGGACCTCACCGGCCGCCTCGTCATCGACGTCGCCCCAGTCACCGCCGAGCTGCCACGTGCCCAGGCCGATCACGCTGACGTCGGCCCCGGTCCGACCGAGCGGTCGCTGCTCCATCGAAGAACTCATCCCTCCACACTCGCACGCACCGTCTCGAACAGCTCGGCCACGGGAACGGCCCGCTGGTCGCCGGTGCGCAGGTCCTTGAGCTGGCCGACGCCCTCGGCGAGGTCCCGCTCGCCGACGACGACGACGTGCGAGGCCCCGGACCGGTCGGCGGCCTTCATGGCGCCCTTGAGTCCCCGGTCGCCGTAGACGGTGTCGGCCGCGACGCCGGCCTGGCGCAGCTGCCCGACCAGCCGGACGGCCAGCCGCTTGGCCTCGGCGCCCAGCGGCACGACGAAGGCCTGCACGCCGGCGACCGCGCCGATGTCAAGACCCTCGGCCTGCACGGCCAGCAGCGTGCGGTCCACGCCGACGGCGTAGCCGATGCCCGAGACGTCCGGCCCGCCGAGTGCGGCGGACAGCCCGTCGTAGCGGCCGCCGCCCCCGATGGCCGACTGTGCGCCGAGCCCGTCGTGCACGAACTCGAAGGTCGTCTTCGTGTAGTAGTCCAGCCCGCGCACCAGCTTCGGCGCCTCGGTCCACGTCACCCCGAGGTCGGTGAGGTGCTGCCGGACGGCGTCGTAGTGCGCCCTGGTCGAGTCCGAGAGGTGGTCGACCATCAGCGGGGCGTCGTGGAGCTGGGCCTGCACCTCGGGCCGCTTGTCGTCGAGCACCCGCAGCGGGTTGATCGCCGCCCGGCGCCGGGTCTCCTCGTCGAGGTCCAGCTTGTCCAGGTAGGCGACGAGCAGCTCGCGGTACTGCGGCCGGCAGGTCGTGTCGCCCAGCGAGGTGAGCAGCAGCTCGAAGTCGGTGAGCCCCAGGTCGCGGAAGCCCTGCACTCCCAGCGCCACCACCTCGGCGTCCAGCGCCGGGTCGTCGACGCCCAGCGCCTCCATGTCCACCTGGGTGAAGTGCCGGTACCGCCCGGCCTGGGGGCGCTCGTAGCGGAACGCAGAGCCCACCGTCCAGAGCTTCACCGGCAGCGCGCCGCCGTGCATCCGGTGCTCGATGAACGCCCGCATCAGCCCCGCCGTGAGCTCCGGGCGCAGCGTGAGGGACCGGCCGCCACGGTCGGAGAAGCTGTACATCTCCTTCGTCACCACGTCCGTGGACTCGCCCACCCCGCGGGAGAAGACCGCGGTCTCCTCGAACACCGGCGTCTCGACGTAGCCGTACCCGGCCCGCCGCAGCGGTGCGGTCAGGGTGTCGCGGACGGCCAGGAACCGCGCGGAGTCCGGCGGCAGGGTGTCGAAGGTGCCCTTCGGCGCGGTCAGCCCGCCGCTCACAGCCCGCGCCCCTTCGGCGCCTGGGCCGCCTCGGCCAGGTACGGGTTGGTGGCTCGCTCGCGGCCGATCGTCGTCGCCGGGCCGTGGCCGGGCAGCACGACGGTCTCGTCGTCCAGCGGGAGGACGACGTCGCGCAAGGAGGTGAGCATCGCGTCCCACGACCCGCCGGGCAGGTCCACCCGGCCGACCGACCCGGCGAACAGCACGTCGCCGGCCAGCAGGCCCGGGGCCTCCCCGAGGTCGACGGAGAACATCACCGACCCCTGGGTGTGCCCGGGGGCGTGCCGGACGGTGAGGTCGACCCCGGCCAGCGACAGCACGGCGCCGTCGTCGAGCGGCCTGACCTCCGAGGGGTCGGGCAGCTGCACGCCGGTGATCAGCGGGGCGAGCTGGGGCCCGTGCCAGCGACCCGGGTCGGCGAGCATGCCGAAGTCCTGCGGGTGCAGGTACGCGGGGATGTCGTAGCCCTCACAGACCGGAAGCACCGAGAAGGTGTGGTCGAGGTGGCCGTGGGTGAGCACCACCGCCACCGGCTTGAGACCGTCCTCGGCGAGCATGCGGGCCAGCGGCTCGACGGCGTCCATGCCGGGGTCGACGACGACGCACTCCTGCCCGGGGCCGGAGGCGACGGCGTAGCAGTTGGTGCCGAAGGCGCCGGCGGGGAACGAGCGGATGAGCACCCGTGCAGGCTACGCGGCGCCACCCGGAGCATCCGGCGCTGCCAGGGAACTCCCAGCGCCGCCGCCTAGACTCCCTCCCCGACCGGACCGGACCGGCCGGACGCGGCACGCCCGCGTCCCTGTCCGGCCGCCACCGCCGCCCGCCCGAGGAGTCCGCCCCCCGTGCCCACGAACAAGCAGCGTCGCGAAGCCGCGCAGCGCCACCTGCAGCGTCAGCTGGAGCGCCGCGCCGAGCTGGCCAAGAAGCGGCGACGCAACCTGGGCATCCTCCTCACCGCGCTCGCCGTCGTCGTCGTGGCGGGAGCCGCACTGCTGATCACCGGCGTCCTCGGTGGGGACGACGGCGGCGACGACCAGGCCGCCGGTACCACCACGCCGACGGCGGAGACGCCGGCGACCAGCTCGCCGGCGGCGCGGACCACCAACGCCGACGGGACCGTCACCTGCGAGTACCTGCCCGACGAGTCGGGGAACCCGAACCTGACCGACGTCGGCACCCCGCCGAACCCCGAGGCCACCCCGACCCAGGGCACCGCCGCCCTGCTGATGAGCACGAACCAGGGCGACCTGACGCTCACCCTGGACCGGGCGACGGCGCCCTGCGCGGCGGCCAGCTTCACCTACCTCACCGAGCAGGGCTTCTACGACGGCACCTCCTGCCACCGGCTGGTCGACTCCGAGACCTTCGGCGTGCTGCAGTGCGGCGACCCGACCGGCACCGGTTCGGGTGGCCCCACCTACAAGTACGCCGAGGAGGTCACCCCGGACACCACCTACCCGCGGGGCACGATCGCCATGGCGAAGACGGCGGCCCCCAACAGCACCGGCGGCCAGTTCTTCCTGACCTTCGTCGACACCGAGCTGCCGCCCGAGTACACCGTCGTCGGGACCGTGGACGAGGCCGGCCTCGCGGTCCTGGACGAGGTCGCCGCGGGCGGGGTCCAGGGCGCCGAAGGCCCCGGTGACGGCGCCCCGAACATCCCGGTGACGATCGAGGACATGGCCGTCGTCGGCTGACCGGCGACGCCCTTCCCGCCCCGTCGCCGCGCGGGCCGCCGCCCCTCCTGGCTCACCTGCAGGGGTCCTGGCTCACCACCGGACGTGAGCCAGGAGCCCTGATGACCAGGTGACCTGATCGTCAGGGGGTGATGCGGGAGGGCGTGCGCCGCCCAGGGCCCGCGACTGTCGTCACGCGGTGACGCGCTCCACGTCGAAGACGCCGTCGACGTTGCGCACCGTCTGCAGCACCGCGCCGAGGTGCGCCGGATCGGCCAGCTCGAAGGTGAACCGGCTGATGGCCACGCGGTCGCGACTGGTCTGCACCGACGCCGACAGGATGTTGACCCGCTCGTCGGCGAGCGCCTTGGTGACGTCGGAGAGCAGCCGGTGCCGGTCGAGCGCCTCCACCTGGATGGCGACCAGGAACACCGAGCCCGGCGACGACGCCCACCCGACCTCGACCAGACGTTCGGGCTTGCGCTGCAGGTCGGCGGCGTTCGTGCAGTCGGTGCGGTGCACGCTGACCCCGCCGCCGCGGGTCACGAAGCCGAGGATGTCGTCGCCGGGAACCGGCGTGCAGCACTTCGCCAGCTTGGCCCAGACGTCGGTCATGCCGTGGACGATGACGCCCGGATCACCGCTGGCCGAGCGCCGCGCCACCGGGCGCCGGGTGGGGATCGCGGTCTCGGCGATGTCCTCGGCCGCGCCCTCGCTCCCACCGAGGGCCGCCATGAGCTTCTCCACCACGGAGGCGGCCGAGAGCTGGCTCTCCCCCACCGCCGCGTAGAGGGCGGTGACGTCGGCGAAGTGCAGATCCTTGGCGAGGGTGGACAGCGCCTCCCCACCGAGGAGCCGCTGCAGCGGCAGGCCGGCCTTGCGCATCGCGCGGGTCAGCGCTTCCTTGCCCGCGTCGACGGCGTCCTCGCGACGCTCCTTGGTGAACCACTGCCGGATCTTGGTACGCGCCCGGGACGAGCCGACGAACGACAGCCAGTCCTGCGACGGGCCGGCGTTGGGCGACCGGGAGGTGAAGATCTCGACGACGTCACCGTTGCTCAGCTTGCTGTCCAGGGACACCAGCGAGCCGTTCACCCGCGCCCCGATGCAGCGGTATCCGACCTCCGTGTGCACCGCGAAGGCGAAGTCCACCGGCGTCGACTCACCGGGGAGGCTGACGACGTCGCCCTTCGGCGTGAAGACGAACACCTCCTGCGGACCCAGGTCGTACCGCAGCGTCTCCAGGAACTCGCCGGGTTCCTGGGCCTCGCGCTGCCAGTCCAGCAGCTGCCGCAGCCAGAGCATGTCGTCGGGGGTGCCTGCCTTGGGCGGCGCTCCGAACTCCCCGGCGCTCGGCTTGCCGCCGGCCCGCGCCTTCTCCTTGTACTTCCAGTGCGCCGCGATGCCGTACTCGGCGGTGCGGTGCATGTCGTGCGTACGGATCTGCAGCTCGACCGGCTTGCCCTGCGGACCGATCACCGTGGTGTGCAGCGACTGGTACATGTTGAACTTCGGCATGGCGACGAAGTCCTTGAAGCGGCCGGGGACCGGCTGCCAGTGCGCGTGCATGATCCCCAGCGCCGCGTAGCAGTCCCGCACCGAGTCGACCAGGATCCGGATGCCCACCAGGTCCCAGATGTCGGTGAAGTCGCGGCCGCGGACGATCATCTTCTGGTAGATCGAGTAGTAGTGCTTCGGCCGGCCGGTGACGACCGCCTCGATCTTGGCCGCCTTCAGCTGGTCGTTGACGGTGGTGGTGACCTCGGCCAGGTAGGTGTCGCGCGAGGGTGCGCGCTCGGCGACCAGCCGCACGATCTCGTCGTACCGCTTGGGGTACAGCGTGGCGAACGCGAGGTCCTCCAGCTCCCACTTGATCGTGTTCATCCCGAGCCGGTGGGCCAGCGGAGCGAGGATCTCCAGCGTCTCGCGCGCCTTCCTCTCCTGCTTCTCCGGCGGGAGGAAGCGCAGCGTGCGCATGTTGTGCAGCCGGTCGGCCAGCTTGATGACCAGCACCCGCGGGTCGCGGGACATCGCCACGATCATCTTGCGGATCGTCTCGGCCTGGGCGGCGTCGCCCAGCTTCACCTTGTCGATCTTGGTGACGCCGTCGACGAGGTGGGCGACCTCCGAGCCGAAGTCGGTGGTGATCGTCTCCAGGGTGACGCCGGTGTCCTCCACCGTGTCGTGCAGCAGGGCCGCGATCAGCGTGGTCGTGTCCATGCCGAGCCCGGCGAGGATCGTGGCGACGGCGAGCGGGTGGGTGATGTACGGGTCGCCGCTCTTGCGCTTCTGCGCGGCGTGCGCCGTCTCGGCGACGTCGTAGGCCCGCTGCAGCAGCACCAGATCGGCCTTCGGGTGGCTCTGCCGGTGCAGCGCTGCCAGCGGTTCGAGAACCGGCCGGACCAGCCCGCTGCGCTGCCCCGCGACGATCCGCCGGGCCAGGCGGTCGCGCACCCGGCGCCGCGGCGCGCCGGACTCGGGGTCGAGCGGTTCGGCGGCGACGTCGTCGGGCCGGCGCACCACGGGGCGCTCGGGCAGCGGGCTGCGCACCGGGGCGTCACCCGGTGGACCGTCGTCGGTTCCCGGCGGCCCGGTGACCGTGCCAGGCCGCGCGGGAGCCGCGTCTGCGGCTACATCGGAGGCCACGGCGACTCCTGCGGGCTCGAGGAGGGAAGAACCCTCCCCATGCTAGCCGCCAGGTGCGCCACCCGGCGCCCCGCCGGCCGGTCGGCCTCCCTCGGTCAGGTGGTCCAGAGGGCGTGCACGGTGTGCGGCGCCAGCCGCTCCCGACCACCGAGGGCGGCCAGCTCGACGACCACGGCCACGGCCGCGACCACCCCGCCCAGCTGTTCCACGAGCGCGATCGCCGCCGTGAGGGTGCCGCCGGTGGCCAGCACGTCGTCGACGACCAGCACCCGCTGGCCGGGACGGACGGAGTCGGTGTGCAGCTCCAGCGTCGCGATGCCGTACTCCAGCGCGTAATCGGCGGCGATGCGCTCGCGCGGCAGCTTCCCGGCCTTGCGCACCGGCACCACGCCCACCCCGGCGTCCAGGGCGACCGCAGCGGCGAGGAGGAAGCCTCGGGCCTCCACACCGGCGACGACGTCGAACGCCCGCTCCCCCGCTCGGGCGTCGGCCAGCGCCGCGGCCCGCGGATCCGAGTGCGCCGGCGCGGCGAGGCCGTCGACCACCCGGCGGAAGGCCGGCCCGTCGGCGAAGACCGGGGTGAGGTCCCGGAACACGATGCCGGGCTCGGGATGGTCGGGGACGTCGACCGTGAGGCCGGCGATGAGCTCGTCGATCGGTTGCCGGGCCGGGATGCCGGTCACCGGCGCCGCTTGCCGGCGGGCCCGGTCCGGCCGACGGGCCGGTTCGGACGGGCGCCCGGGCGGGGTGCGGCGGTGGCGCCCCGCACCGGCTCCGGCCGCACGGTGTCCGGGGACTCGACGACCACGTCGGCGGCCACGCTCTCCGGCAGGTCGGCCAGAGCCACCCCACCGGCCGGACGGCGCCGGCGGGCGCTGGCCACCGGGCCGGCCGGTGCCGACCCACCGCCGGCGCGCGCGGCCGACGACCGGCGGGCCTGCACCCGGCGGCGCAACGCCTCCTGGGCGGGCTCGCGTTCCTTGAGGTCGGCGACGATCGGCGTGGCCAGGAAGATCGACGAGTAGGTGCCGGCGGCCAGGCCGACGAAGAGCACCAGCGCGAGGTCCTTGAGCGTGCCGACCCCGAGGATGCCCGCGCCGACGAACAGCAGCCCGGCCACCGGCAGCAGCGCGATCACCGAGGTGTTGATCGACCGCATCAGCGTCTGGTTCACCGCGAGGTTGGCTGCCTCACCCCACGTCATGCGGGCGCTGTCCTCCAGGTCGCGGACGTTCTCGTCGACCTTGTCGAACACCACCACGGTGTCGTAGAGGGAGAACCCCAGGATGGTGAGGAAGCCGATCACCGTCGACGGGGTGACCTCGAAGCCGATCAGCGAGTAGACGCCGGCGGTGACCACGATGTCGTGCACCAACGCCGCCATGGCGCCGACCGCCATCTTCGGCTGGAAGCGCACCGCCAGGAACAGCACGACGGCGACGAGGAAGACGGCCAGCGCCACGAGCGCCTGCTGGGTGATGTCGCCACCCCACTCGGCGCTCACCGACTCGGGGCTCACGTCGTCCGGCGCGATGCCTGCCGCCTCGGCGAGCGCGTTCACCACGACGCGCTCGGCGTCGTTGTCGAGCTGCTCGGTACGCAGCAGCAGCGTGTTGCCACCGACCACCTGGGCGGTGGCGACCTCGGCGCCGGCGTCCTCCGCCGCCGTGCGGGCCTCCTCGAGCTGCGCCTCGGTGCCGGGCAACCGGAAACTGCTCCCGCCCTCGAAGTCGATCCCGAAGTTGAACCCGCGGAACACCATCGAGGCGATGCAGAGCAGCACCACGACCGCGGTGACCTTGTAGATCAGGCGGCTGCGGCCCACGACGTCGAGACCGGCCTCGCCGTTGTAGAGGCGGTGCGCCAGCCCGGCGCGGCGGCCACCGGCCCGAGCCGGGTCCGCGGGCGCGCCGTCGTCACCCGGGTCGTCCAGCAACCCGACGTCGGCCAGCGCCTCCTCGCCGGTGCCGCCCTGCTCCGGCGCCAGGTCCTCGGAGTCGGTCGGGCGGGTCATGAGGTGCTCCTGTCCTGGCGGCCGTTGCCGCTGGTGGCGCCGACGAGTTCCCGGCCGCGGTCCGGCGCCCCCGCGGGGCGGCGGGTGTGCTCGACGCGCCCCAGCCCGGAGAACCGGTTCCTGCCGAAGCCCTTGACCCGGGACAGCACGGCCATGAGCGGGTGGGTGAAGAGGAAGACGACGATCAGGTCGAGCACGGTCGACATGCCGAGGGTGAAGGCGAAGCCCTTCACGTCGCCGATCGCCAGCACGTACAGGATCGCCGCCGCCAGGAAGCTGACCGCGTCGGCGGACAGGATCGTGCGCCGCGCGCGGACCCAGGCCCGCGGAACGGCCGACCGCAGCGAGCGGCCTTCGCGGATCTCGTCTTTGAGTCGTTCGAAGTAGACGACGAAGGAGTCGGCGGTGATGCCGATGGAGACGATGAACCCGGCGATGCCGGCGAGGCTCAGCGTGAACCCGATCTCCCGGCCCAGGATGATCAGGCAGGCGTACACGACCACCGCCGACAGCGCGAGGCTGGCGATCATCACCAGCCCCAGCAGCCGGTAGTAGATCAGCGCGTACACGAAGACCAGGGCGATGCCGAGGGCACCGGCGATCAGGCCGGCCTGCAGCTGCTCCTCGCCCAGCTCGGTGGAGATCGACTGCGCCGTCGCCTGGGTGAAGGACAGCGGCAGCGCGCCGTAGCGCAGCTGGTTGGCCAGCTCGGTGGCCGACTCCTGGTCGAAGTCACCCGAGATGGTGGTCTGACCGTTGATGGCGGCCTGGATGGTCGGCGCGGAGATGACCCGGCCGTCCAGGGTGAAGGCGACGTTGGAGCCGATGTTCGCGGCGGTGTAGGCCGCCCAGGTCGCGCGCCCTTCGGACCGGAAGTCCAGCAGGACCACCCAGCTGCCGTCGGTGGGGTCGGTGGCGGCGCCGGCGTCATCGATCTCGGTGCCCTCGATGAGCGTGGGACCGAGCAGGTACTTGACGGTGCCGTCGGTGCTGCACGCCGCCACGAAGGAGTCCGGCCGGGCGACGTCGCCGGTGATGTTCTCCGCCGCGCAGGTCAGGGAGGCGAAGGCCGCGGCGGCCTCTTCCTGGGTGACCACGGGGGCGTTCTCGTCGGGCAGCGCCGGATCCTCCACGGGCCCGTCGGTGTCCGTGGGCTCCTCGCCCTCGGCCGGCTCCTCGCCCTCGGCCGGCTCCTCGGCCGGCGCGGCCGGGGCGGGACCCTGGACCACCGGCCGGAGACGCAGTTGGGCGGTGGCACCCAGTTCCCGGGCCTGCTCGCCGTCGTCGCCGGGGACGGAGATGACGATGTTGGAGTCACCTTCGGTGACCACCTCGGCCTCGGCGACGCCGAGGCCGTTGACCCGCTGCTCGATGATGCGGCGGGCCAGCTCGAGGTCCTCGGGGGCCGGCGCCGCACCGTCGGGCGTCCGTGCGGTGAGGGTCACCGTCGTGCCACCCCGCAGGTCGAGTCCGAGCTGTGGGGTGCGGGTGTCTCCGGTGAAGAAGACGAGCCCGTAGAGCAGGGCGAGGATCAGCGCGAAGGCGCCGAAGTAGCGCCCCGCGGGGAGCGAGCGGTTGGCCACCGAGGTCCTCCGGCTCAGACGGTGCCGTCGGCCGGGCGCGAGGGGTCGTCGACCGCCGTCGCCGCGTCGGCCGGGCGGCGGATCTCGAGGATCGCCTGGCGGGCGAAGGTCACGACGACGCCGGGAGCGATCTCCAGGTCGATCGTCTTCTCGGCCAGCCCGGCGACCGTCGCGTGCAGACCGCTCGTCGTCATGACCGGCGTGCCGATCTCGAGGGAGGCCTGCATGGCGGCGGTCTGCGCCTGCACCTTCTTGCGCTGCCGGGCGGGCAGCACGAAGAGGACGACGGCCAGCACGGCCAGCATGATCAGCGGGAAGTACTCCACGACAGGTGTGCCTCTCTTCCGCGTCTGGTGCTCCGCGGTGGGGTTCGGTCCGGGACGGGACCGCTCGGGTACGTCGGTGCCGGCACGCGCGGCCACCAGGCGGGACGCGCACGGCCCGGCCTGCGAGTTGCGCGCCAGCGGTCAGGAGTCTAGGCGTCGAACAGAGCTTGTGACGACGACCCCGGGACCGGTGGGTCTGCTGTGACCCGACCGAGGGGGACGCCGCCCCGCGGCACCGGGCGGCCCAGGTGCTGCCACGCCGCCTCGGTGGCCACCCGGCCGCGGGGCGTCCGGGCCAGGAGCCCGGCGCGCACGAGGAACGGCTCGCACACCTCCTCGACGGTGTGCGGCTCCTCCCCCACCGCGACGGCGAGGGTGGCGACGCCGACCGGACCGCCGCCGAACTTTCCGACCAGCGCCTCGAGCACCGCCCGGTCCAGCCGGTCCAGGCCCAGGTGGTCGACGTCGTAGAGCGCCAGCGCCGCCTCGGCCACCGCCCGGGTGACCCGGCCGTCGGCCTCCACCTCGGCGTAGTCGCGCACCCGCCGCAGCAGCCGGTTGGCGATCCGCGGGGTGCCGCGGGACCGCCCGGCGATCTCGACAGACCCCTCGTCGGTCAGCTCCACCCCGAGGAGGGCCGCGCTGCGGGCGAGCACCCGCTGCAGGTCGGCCGGCTCGTAGAACTCCATCTGCCCGACGAAGCCGAACCGGTCGCGCAGCGGGCCGGTGAGCAGCCCGGCGCGGGTGGTGGCACCGACGAGCGTGAACGGGTTGATCTCCAGCGGGATCGCCGTCGCCCCCGGGCCCTTCCCGACGACGACGTCGACCCGGAAGTCCTCCATCGCCATGTAGAGCAGTTCCTCGGCCGGGCGGGCGATGCGGTGGATCTCGTCGATGAACAGCACGTCACCGGGTGCGAGGTTGGACAGCATCGCCGCCAGGTCGCCCGACCGCTCGATGGCCGGACCGCTGGTGATCTTCACCGAGGTGCCCAGCTCCGAGCCGATGATCAGCGCCAGGCTCGTCTTGCCGAGCCCCGGCGGGCCGGAGAGCAGGACGTGGTCGGGGGTGCGGCCCCGCCGCTTGGCCCCCTCGAGCACCAGCGCGAGCTGACGGGCCACCTTGGGCTGGCCGATGAAGTCGTCCAGCGAGTGCGGTCGGAGGGCCGATTCGACCACCCGCTCCTCGTCACCGGCCTGCGGCGAGACCGACCACTCCGGCGCCAGGTCATCGGCGAGCTCGCCGGTCAGGGACCGGTCGAACGGCGCGCTCATGACCTGCCCAGCAGCTGGAGCGCCTGCCGCAGCAGGACGGCCACCTCGACACCGCCGGTGGCGGCGATCTGCGCGTCGGCCACCGGGGCGAGCTCGGCCACTGCGCCCTCCGCTTCCTTGGCCGACCACCCGAGACCCGCCAGGGCGGAGGAGAGCTGGTCCCGCCACGGGGCGACCGGCGTCACCTGCGACAGCCCGGCGGGCGCGTCCAGCGTGGTGTCGGTGCTGGTGGACCCGAGCCGGTCGCGCAGCTCCAGGATCAGCCGCTCGGCGCCCTTCTTCCCGATGCCGGACACCTGCATGAGCGCCTTGACGTCGGCCGTCGAGACGGCGCGGCGGACCTCCCGCGGCGGGTGGATGGCCAGGACGGCCTGGGCCAGCCGCGGGCCCACGCCGTTCGCCGTCTGCAGCAGTTCGAACAGCTGGCGCTCGTCGTCGTCGGCGAAGCCGTAGAGGGTGAGCGAGTCCTCCCGCACCACGAGGCTGGTGGCCAGCCGGGCAGCCTCGCCCACCCGCAGCCGGGCGATCGTGCCGGGGGTGCACTGCACCGCGAGGCCGATCCCCCCGACCTCGACCACCGCGCCGTCCGGGCTGACCGCGGCGACCCGGCCACTCACACTGGCGATCACGGGGCCACCTCCGTGCACCCTTGCCGGTTGCGGCCGCGTAGGGGCACGCCTGACACCAGGGTGGTCATCGGGCCGCCACCCCCTGCCAGCGCGGCAGCGTCCGCTGCACGACGGGGGCCCCGAGGCCGCCGGCGATCGCGGCGCTGCGCAGCCGCTGCTGCGCGGGCCCGCGCCAGGCGTGGCAGACCGCCAGTGCCAGCGCATCGGCGGCGTCGGCCGGCTTGGGCGCGGCGGCGAGACCGAGGACCCGGGTGACCATGAGCGTGACCTGCTCCTTGTCCGCGCGGCCGTTGCCGGAGATGGCTGCCTTGACCTCGCTGGGGGTGTGCCAGGCGACCGGCCGGTCGGCCTGGGCCGCGGCGAGGGCGGCGACCCCCGCGGCCTGGGCGGTGCCGGTGGCGGTGCCCCGGTTGTTCTGGGTGAACACCCGCTCGATGGCCACGACGTCGGGGCGGTGCTCGCGCAGCAGCGCGGTGACCGCGGTGTGCAGCTCCAGCAGCCGCAGCTCGACGTCGAGCTCCGGCATGGTGCGGACGACGCCCACGCCCACCGCCGTCGGCCGCGCGCCGGGACGACCGTCGACCACTCCCCACCCGCATCGGGTGAGGCCCGGGTCGATACCGAGCACCCGCATGGTCACTCTCCCGTCAGCCGAACTGGTGTTCGACCGAGGCTAACCGGCAGCGCCGACGCGCGGGCACCGCAACACGCCGTCAGGCGTCGGCGGTGACCTGCTCCATGACCTCGTCGGACACGTCGTAGTTCGCGTAGACGTTCTGCACGTCGTCGAGGTCCTCGAGGGCGTCGATCAGCTTGAACACCTTGGCCGCGCCGTCGGCGTCCAGCTCCACCTGCACGCTGGGCAGGAAACCCATGTCGGCCGAGTCGTACTCGATGCCGGCCTCCTGCAGGGCGGTCCGCACCGCCACCATGTCGCCGGGCTCGCTGACCACCTCGAAGGTGTCCCCCAGGTCCCGGACCTCCTCGGCGCCGGCATCGAGCACGGCCATCAGCACGTCGTCCTCGGTGTGGCCGGCGGCCGGCACCACGACGACGCCCTTGCGGGAGAAGAGGTAGGAGACCGAGCCCGGGTCCGCCATCGAGCCGCCGTTGCGCGTCATGGCGGTGCGGACCTCCATGGCCGACCGGTTCTTGTTGTCGGTGAGGCACTCGACGAGGACGGCGACACCACCCGCGGCATAGCCCTCGTAGGTGATGCCCTGGTAGTCGACGCCGCCGGCCTCGAGCCCGGCGCCGCGCTTGACCGCCCGGTCGATGTTGTCGTTGGGCACCGAGCTCTTCTTGGCCTTCTGGATGGCGTCGAAGAGCGTCGGGTTGCCGGCCGGGTCGCCGCCGCCGGTGCGGGCCGCGACCTCGATGTTCTTGATCAGCTTGGCGAAGAGCTTGCCGCGCTTGGCGTCGATCCCGGCCTTCTTGTGCTTGGTCGTCGCCCACTTGGAATGGCCGCTCACGGCGTATATCCCCTCTCGTCCCCGGCGTGCTCGCTCTGAACGCTGCCGGCCTGCTCGGCCAGATGTCGACGCACGACGTCGACGAACAGCGCGTGCACCCGGCGGTCCCCGGTCAGTTCGGGGTGGAAGCTGGTGGCCACCACGTTCCCCTGGCGGACCGCGACGATCCTACCGTCGGCCGCACCGCCGACGACCCGGCCGAGGACCTCGACCCCGGGTCCGGCCTCCTCGACCCACGGCGCCCGGATGAAGACCGCCTGCAACGGGCCACCGTCGACGCCCGCCAGCTCGACCCCCGACTCGAACGAGTCCACCTGCCGGCCGAAGGCGTTGCGGCGCACCGTGATGTCCAGGCCTCCCACCGTCGGCTGCCCGGGCGGGGCGTCGACCAGGCGGTCGGCCAGCAGGATCATGCCGGCGCACGTGCCGTAGGCCGGCAGGCCCGCCCGCAGCGCCTCGCGCAGCGGCTCGAGGAGCCCGGAGCGGGCGGCGAGCTTGGCCATGGTGGTCGACTCACCACCGGGCAGCACGATCCCGTCGACGTCGGCCAGTTCCTCCGGACGCCGGACGGGACGGGCGTCGGCGCCTTCGGCGCGCAGCGCGGACACATGCTCGCGGACGTCGCCCTGGAGGGCGAGCACCCCGACGACAGGGACGCCGACCGTGCCGTCCCCCACCCGCCCGGTCACCACCCGCGGGTGGCGTACCGCTCGCTCTCGGGCAGCGTCGAGACGTTGATGCCGACCATGGCCTCGCCCAGGCCGCGGGACACCTTGGCGATCACGTCGGGGTCGTCGAAGAAGGTCGTCGCCTGCACGATGGCCGCCGCGCGCTGGGCCGGGTCGCCGGACTTGAAGATGCCGGAGCCCACGAACACGCCCTGGGCGCCGAGCTGCATCATCATCGCCGCGTCCGCCGGGGTGGCGATGCCGCCGGCGGTGAAGAGCACGACCGGCAGCGCACCGAGCCGGGCCACCTCGACCACCAGGTCGTGGGGGGCGCGCAGCTCCTTGGCCGCGACGAAGAGCTCGGTCTCGTCCAGGGTGCCCAGCCGCTTGATGCCGGCGCGCAGCGCCCGCATGTGCCGGGTGGCCTCCACGACGTTGCCGGTGCCCGCCTCCCCCTTGGAGCGGATCATCGCCGCCCCTTCGGCGATGCGCCGCAGGGCCTCGCCGAGGTCGGTGGCGCCGCAGACGAACGGCACCGTGAACGCGTGCTTGTCGATGTGGTGGGCCTCGTCGGCGGGGCTGAGCACCTCGGACTCGTCGATGTAGTCGACGCCGAGCGACTGCAGCACCTGAGCCTCGACGAAGTGGCCGATGCGGGCCTTGGCCATCACGGGGATGGAGACCGCGTCGATGATCCCCTGGACCATGTCGGGGTCGCTCATGCGCGCGATGCCGCCCTGCGCCCGGATGTCCGCGGGCACCCGCTCCAGCGCCATGACGGCGACCGCGCCGGCGTCCTCCGCGATCCTCGCCTGCTCGGGGGTGACGACGTCCATGATGACGCCGCCCTTGAGCTGCTCGGCCATGCCGCGCTTCACGCGGTCGGTGCCGGTGGCGGGCTTCGCCTGGTCGGAGTTCGCTGCCACGGGTGTCCGCCTTCGCGTAGACGAGTCGAGTGACGCACGACGTTACGGGGGTCAGCCCGCCCGGCGGCCCGCCGGGTCGGCGTCCTTGGTCACAGCGGCCACCCGGTCGTCGATGTCGAAGTAGCGCGGCAGCGGCCGGGACCGGTGCAGGCCCGTCCAACGCGGGAACCGACGTCCGCGCAGCTGCCGGGTGTCGCGGACGGCGTCGTTGTAGAACCGGCGGGCCAGCGCCACCCGCGTCTGGGTTCCGGCGAGGTCGGTGCGCAGCGCCGTCGGCACTCCCGGCAGCTCGGGCGGCAGCTCGCGCAGGATGCGGCCGAGCGCGTTCTCCGCCAGTTCGCGGTCGCCGGGACCGGCCGCGCGCGCCTGCGCGACCGCGGCGGCCAGCGCCCCCGCCGCCGCATCGCCGAGCGCGGCCGGATGGTGCCGCGCCAGCTCCTCGGCCAGGCCGGCGCGCCGCTGGAGCTGGGCGTCCAGCGTCGCCCATGCGCGGTCGACCCTCACCCGGAGCCGCCGCAGCCGGGTGAGGGTCCAGCCGGCCCAGACGGCGAGCACGACGAGCATCCCTGCAGCGAGCAGCAACCAGTCCAGGGACGTCACGGGGGTCGAGGCTAGCGGCGGACCCGCCGGATGCGGGGAGGTCGCGCCGCGGTGCCCGTCGGCGGCACCGCCGGGAAGTCGTCCTCGGGGGCCGCCGTCACCACTCCGCCCCCCGGGGGCAGCACGGTCTCGTAGACGGCGAGGATGCGCCGGGTGAGGACCTGCCAGTCGTAGCGCGCGGCCACCTCCGCCCCCCGGGCGGCGAGCGCCTCGCGGCGCTCCGGGTCGGCGAGCAGGTCGCACAGGGCCCGGCCGAGGGCGGCGGCGTCCCCACGGGGCACGAGCACACCGGCCGCGCCGTCGTCCAGCACCCGCCCGAACGCGTCCAGGTCGCTGGCGACGATCGGCGCCCCCGCGGCCATCGCCTCGATGAGGATCACGCCGAACGACTCGCCGAGCAGATTGGGCGCGCAGTAGACGTCGACCGAGCGGAGGAGCGCGGCCTTGTCCGCCTCGGAGATCTCACCGAGCAGCGTGACGGAGGGACGCAGCTCCTCCCCCACCAGCCGCCACAGCTCGCCGGCGTCGCCCCGGCCGGCGACGAGCAACCGCACGTCCGGGTGCTCCTCGACCACGGAGCGCAGGGCGCGGAGCAGGACGGGCAGCCCCTTGCGCGGCTCGTCGTACCTGCCGAGGAAGCCGATCGTCGGCGGGTGGCCGGCGCCGCCATGACCGGGCAGGCCCGGCCCATCGGCGAAGAACGGCACGTGCACCCCGTTGGGCAGGATGACCGCGTCGCCGCCGAGGTGCTCGACCTGCACCCGCCGGGCGAAGTCCGAGACGGCGATCCGGCCGCTGATCTTCTCCAGCCACGGCCGCGCCATGGGGCCGACAGCGGCGAGCCACTTCGACCGGGTCGTCGCCGCATGGAAGGTCGCCACGATCGGCCCGGTGGCGATCATGCAGACCAGCAGCGACACCGACGGCGTGGCCGGCTCGTGCACGTGGACGACGTCGAACCGCCCGTCACGCAGCCAGCGCCGCACCCGGGCGGCTGACACCGGGCCGAACTGGAGTCCGGCCATCGAGCCGTTGTAGGGCACCGGGACGGTGCGGCCGGCGAAGGTGATGCAGGGGTCGGTGAGCGACTCCTCCCGCTCGGCCGGCGTGAGGATCTCGACGTGGTGACCCATGGATCGCAGCGTCTCGGCGAGGTCGCGGACGTGGTACTGGACGCCGCCGGGGACGTCCCACCGGTACGGGCAGACCAGGCCGATGCGCATCAGGCGGTCACTCCCCGGCCCCGCCGCGGCGGGTCGGGCGGCACGTCGGGCCAGATGCGGCCCAGCATGTGCCAGTCCTCGGGCCGCTCGGCGATGCCGGCGGTGAACGCGTCGGCGACGCCCTGCATGGCGACGGTCGCCCCGGTGCGGGACCTGTCGGCCACGGGCACCTCCGGGTGGACCTGCACCCGCCAACCGGCGCCGTCGAACCGGCCGACCGCGGGCAGCAGGGCGGCACCGGTACGAGCCGCCAGCAGGGCGGCCCCGCTCGGCATCAGTGCGGGACGGCCGAAGAAGGTGACGGGCACGCCACCGCCACCGAGGTTCCGGTCGACCAGCAGGCACGCCACCCCGCCGTCGGCGAGCCACTGACGGACCACCTCCGAGCTCGGCCGCGGCCCGCCGGTCAGCGGGACGACCCGCATGCCGAGGGATTCGCGGTACTCCAGGAAGCGCCGGTAGAGCGATTCGGGCTGCAGCCGCTCGGCCACGGTGAGGAACGGGCCGCCGAGCCAATCGGTGAGCCAGGCACCGGCGGAATCCCAGTTGCCGCTGTGCGGCAGGGCCAGCACCACGCCGCGGCCCGCACTGCGTGCCCGTCGGATGAGCTCCGCACCGGGAACCTCCGTGTCCCGCCGGATCCGCTCGATCCCGAGCGTGGGTAGCCGGAAGGCCTCCTGCCAGTAGCGCGCGTAGGAGCGCATCGCGCGGCGGGTGAGGTCGTCCAGCTCGGGTTCGCCCAGCCGCCCGCCGGTGACGATCCGCAGGTTGGCCCGCAGCTGCCGGACCCCGGTGCCCTCGCGATGGGTGGCCCAGTCACCGGCCCGCTCGAACAGGCGGCGCGCGACCGGTTCGGGCAGCATCCGCACCGCCCGCCAGCCGGCCGCGTAACCGGCGTCGGGCAGCCGCGCCTGCAGGTCCTGGCGGGAGCCGCTCACGACCCGATCCCCCGGCCCGCAGCGGCGCGCTTCACCGCCAGCACGCGCTGCCCCACGGTGACAGCACTCCCGACGAGCAGCACCCACAGCGCCACGTCCACGGCATACGGGATGCCGAGGCCCGTGAAACCGGTGCCGACGAGGACCAGGATCAGCCGCTCGGTGCGCTCCACCACCCCGACGTCGCAGGACAGCCCCATGCCCTCGGCGCGGGCCTTGATGTAGGAGGTGAGCACGCCGAGCACCAGGCACAGCAGTGCCAGCAGCACCAGCAGGCGGTTGTCGCCGGCACCGGAGTACCACCAGACGAGCGCGCCGAAGATGGCGGCGTCCGCGGCCCGGTCACCGGTGGAGTCCAGGACCGCACCGAACACCGATCCGCCACCGCGCAGCCGGGCCAGCGCGCCGTCGAGCATGTCCAGCAGCACGAAGACCGTGACGGCGAACGCGCCCCAGAACAGGTGACCGGTGGCGATCAGGCCCACGGACGCGGCGACGGCGCCGACGGTGCCCGTGACCGTGACCATGTCCGGCGTGACCCCGGCGCGGGCCAGGCGGACGGCCAGCGGGTTCACCACCTTGGCCACCACCGGGCGGGCGTTGACGCCGAGCACTCAGATCTCCGTCGGGGTGGTGGGGTGGGCGGAGGACCCGGCGTGGTCGGACCAGGCGGCCGCGAGCAGGTCGCGGGTCTCGCGCAGCACCTGCGGCAGCACGCGGGTCAGGCCCACGACCGGCATGAAGTTGGTGTCCCCGCCCCACCGCGGGACGGCGTGCTGGTGCAGGTGGTCGGCGATGCCCGCGCCGGCCACCGAGCCCTGGTTCATGCCGATGTTGAACCCGTGCGCGCCGGCGACCGTGCGGATGGTGCGCATCGCCGTCTGAGTGAAGGCCCCGAGCTCGGCGACCTCCTCGATGGTGAGGTCGGTGTAGTCGGGCACGTGCCGGTACGGGACCAGCATCAGGTGGCCGGCGTTGTACGGGTACAGGTTGAGGACGGCGAAGACCGTCGTCCCGCGGGCCACCACCAGCCCGTCCTCGTCACCGAGGGTGGGGATGACGCAGAACGGGCAGTCGTGGGCGCCGGTGGGCTTGCCCTCGCCGCGGATGTAGGCCATCCGGTACGGGGTCCACAGGTGCTCGAACACCGCGGTCGGGCCGCCGTCGTCGGAGGACACGGCCACCCGGTACGGCTCGGTGCCGTCGCCTCCCCTTCCCGGGGCGCTCATCGGCGGACCGTGGCGTTCTCGGCGGTCGGGTCGGCGTTGCTGCGCGCGGCGACCCAGGCCGCGATCTCCGCGACCGCCTGGTCGACCGGGATGCCGTTGCGCTGGCCGCCGTCGCGGTAGCGGAAAGAGACCGCGCCCGCCTCGGCGTCGGTGGCCCCGGCGATGAGCACGAACGGCACCTTCTGCTTGCTCGCCGTCCGGATCTTCTTCTGCATCCGGTCATCGGAGTCGTCGAGGTCGAAGCGCAGCCCGCGCTCGCGCAGCCGCAGGCCGATGTCGCGCAGGTAGGGCACCTGCTCGTCGGTGACCGGGATGCCCACCACCTGCACGGGGGCCAGCCAGGCCGGGAAGGCGCCGGCGTAGTGCTCGGTGAGGACGCCGAAGAACCGCTCGATCGACCCGAACTTCGCCGAGTGGATCATCACCGGCTGCGCGCGCCCGCCGTCGGCCGCGGTGTACTCCAGGCCGAAGCGGGCCGGCTGGTTGAAGTCGTACTGGATCGTGGACATCTGCCAGGTGCGGCCGATGGCGTCCCGGGCCTGGACGGAGATCTTCGGGCCGTAGTACGCCGCGCCGCCCGGATCCGGCACCAGTTCCAGGCCGGTCTCCTTCGCCGCCTCCTCGAGGACGGCGGTGGCGACCGTCCACTCCGCGTCGGAGCCGATGAACTTGTCGGAGTCGTCGCGGGTGGACAGCTCCAGGTAGTAGTCGTCGAGGCCGAAGTCGCGCAGCAGCCCGAGCACGAAGTGCAGCAGGTGCCGGATCTCCCCCGGCGCCTGCTCGGGGGTGACGTAGCTGTGCGAGTCGTCCTGGGCGAAGCCGCGCACCCGGGTCAGGCCGTGCACCACGCCGGACTGCTCGTACCGGTAGACCGACCCGAACTCGAAGAACCGCAGCGGGAGCTCGCGGTAGGACCGCCCCCGCGACCGGAAGATCAGGTTGTGCATCGGGCAGTTCATGGCCTTGAGGTAGTACTTCGCGTTGTCCAGGTCCATGCCCGGGAACATGGTCTCCTCGTAGTACGGGAGGTGCCCGGAGGTCTCGAACAGCCCGCTCTTGCTGATGTGCGGGGTGCCGACGTAGTCGAAGCCCTCCTCGAGGTGCCGGCGCCGGACGTAGTCCTCCATCTCCCGCTTGATCACCCCGCCCTTGGGGTGGAATACGGGCAGGCCGGAGCCGATCTCGTCGGGGAAGCTGAAGAGATCCAGCTCGACGCCGAGCCGGCGGTGGTCGCGGCGCTCGGCCTCGGCCAGGTGCTCGAGGTAGGCCTTGTGCGCGTCCTTGCTCTCCCAGGCGGTGCCGTAGACGCGCTGCAGCTGCGGGTTCTTCTCGCTGCCCCGCCAGTACGCGGCGGCGCTGCGGGTGAGCGAGAACGCCGGGATGCTGCTGGTGCGCGGCAGGTGGGGCCCGCGGCACAGGTCGGTCCACACCCGGTCGCCGGCGCGGGCGTCGAGGTTGTCGTACATGGTCAGCTGCGCACCGCCGACCTCCACGTCGGCGCCCTCGGCTGCCTCCCCCGCACCGCCCTTGAGACCGATGAGCTCGAGCTTGTAGGGCTCGTGCGCGAGCTCGCCCTGGGCGTCGGCGTCGCTGATCTCGCGGCGGGAGAAGTGCTGGCCGGCTCTGACGATCTCCTGCATCCGCTTCTCGAGGGCCGTGAGGTCCTCGGGGGTGAACGGGCGCTCGGGGTCGAAATCGTAGTAGAAACCGTTCTCGACCGGCGGGCCGATGCCCAGCCGGGTGCCCGGGAAGAGGTCCTGCACCGCCTGGGCGAGCACGTGGGCGGTGGAGTGCCGGATGACCGCGCGGCCGTCGGCGCTGGCGGCCGGCACCGGGTCGACCTCGGCGTCGGCGTCCGGCGCCCAGGCGAGGTCCTTGAGGTCGCCGGTCGCCAGGTCACGGACGACCACCGCGCCATCGGGGCCCTTCAGCGGCACGCCGGCGTCCTTGAGCGCCTGCTGCGCCGTCGTCCCGGCCGGCACCCGGATCGGGCCGACGGCGGTTGGCGAGGGCGGGGTCGACACGGAGACGCTCCAGAGGATCGGCGGGTGGGCGAGGACACCGAGCCTAGTGCGCGGCCCGACCTCACTCGGGAACGACGGCAAGCCCATCCGCGGTCGCCCCTCGCCGGTCGAGCACCCCAGCGACGAGATCGAAGGTCACCGGGTCGGCGGGCACGATCCGCAGCCCGTCAGCACGACGGTCGATGAGCAGCGGAACAGCCTCGGCCACGGAAACCGTGAACCCGCCATCGGACTCGCGGGTGAACGTGAACCGCGCCATCACCGATTCCTCGGTGGCGTAGCCCAGGGTCGCTTGCTCGGCCAGGTGGTTGCCCAGCCCGTACGCGATCCACTCGCCGTCGAACTCCTCGAAGGGCTGCACGACGTGCGCGTGGTGCCCCAGGACGAGGTCGACGTCCGGTGAGGCCAGCAGCGTCCGTGCGGCCTGCTCCTGCGCCCGGGTGGGGTCGTGGTCGTACTCCGCGCAGCAGTGCAGGCTCGCCACCACGATCTCCGCCCCGGCGGCGCGGGCCCGGGCGGCCGCGGCGAGCATCGGCTCGACGTCCGGCACCTCGACCACGTCGACCGCCCACGGCCGCCCGTCCGGCAGCGGGATCCCGTTCAGGCTGAACGTCCCCGCCACGTGCCCGACATGGACCCCACCGGCATCGACGATCGTGGGCTCGAGACTGTCCTGCTCGCTGCGGTGGGTGCCGGTGTGCGCCACACCGGCCGCCTCGAGGACGTCGAGGGTCCGGGTCAAGCCGTCGAAACCGTCGTCGAGCGAATGGTTGGACGCCGTGGAGCACACGTCGTACCCGGCCCCGGCCAGCGCCTCCACGATCTGCGGCTGGGCGACGAATCGCGGGTAGCCCCGGAACGGACCACCCGGCGGGGCGACCGGGGCCTCCAGGTGACAGATGGCCAGGTCGGCCGCCTGGATCAGCGGGGCGACCGGCGCGAAGACGTCCTCGAAATCGTAGCCACCGCCCTCCACGGCCGCGCCGGCGGTGAGCGCGCCGTCCTGATGGATCAGGACGTCCCCGGTGGCCACCAGGGTGACCGTCTCCGGCGGTGGCGGTGGCGGTGGCGATGGCGGTCGCGGTGGGCTGGTGGACGTGGCAGCGGCGGAGGTGCCCGGCGCCGCCGAAGCGGCTGCAGCCGGGGGCACCTGCTCACCGTCGGCCTGCGTCGAGCAGGAGGCCATCAAGGGCAGCAGCACCAGCACGACGTCCGTGCGGCGGATCTTCGGCACGCCCGGAGGCTAGTCGCCGAGCAGGCTCACCGGATCGCCCACGGCGATGTCGCCGGGCTGCCGGACCTCGGCGTACACGCCGAGGCAGTGCTTCGGGGTGCGGGTGACGTGCAGTTCCGCCGACCCGATCCGCACCGTGCGGCCCACCCAGCTCCGCTCGTTGTCGCCGGGCAGCTCGAGCAGGACGTTGGCGCGCGGATCGTCGGCCGAGCAGCCCTCGGGGACGTCGCCGACCGCGGCCCGGTCGATCGCCTGCCGGGACACCAGGTGCACCGCGGCGACGTCGGCGCCCGATCCCCCGGATGCGGGCTCGACGCGGACCGGCCGGCCGAGCACCTCGGCCACCGTGTGCCCGTCGGCGTCCGGATCCCCGCTGGGCGTCACCTCGGCCAGGCCGGGAGCGTGCCTGCCGCGCACCACCTCCCCACTGGCGGCGTCGACGACGGTGTACGCCCGGTCCCCCTCCGGCCCCGCCGGCGCCAGGTGCACGCGGTCGCGGGCGGTGCCCCCGAGGGACTTCACGGGGTAGATCCAGATCCTCGCCACCCGGCCGGTCGTCGTCACGGCCCCGACCCTAGGCGGCGGCTCCGAGGCGGCGCAGCCGGCGCAGCTGCGCGTCCAGGTAGGGCCGGGCCCGGCGCTGGCCACCGGTGCGGGCGATCGCCTCGCCCAGCGCGGTGAGCACCCGCTCGAGGCGGTGTCCGTCCGCGGGCCAGCCCCGCCGACGGCACTCCTCCAGCCACTCCACCGGCGTCCGGTGCCCGCGCTCCCCGTTGCAGCGACCGCAGGCAGCGACCTCGTTCTCCAGCCACGACGGCCCGCCCTTGACCCGCGGCACGACGTGCTCGGTGGTCGGCCGCACCTGCGGGGTGAAGGCCCGCCCGCACCACACGCAGCTGGGCCCGTCCCGGTCGAGGACGAGCTGCAGCCGGGCCGCTCGGTCGGGCTGCGCGCTCACCCCTCCATGGTGCTCCCGGAGGCCCGCCGCGCGCTCGTGCGCACCCAGCGGACTCCCGGGGAGACGGATCGTGAGGGATCGCGGCACCGGCCCAGCCGTTCCCGCGCGCCGCGCTCCGACCCCCACCACAGAACGCCCGACCTCGCAACTCTGCACCGTCCGACGCGATCGGCAACCGCGCCGGCCGCCGTCCACCGACCAGAGAGGCTGGGATGACCGATGGGCACGACGAGGAGGCTCCGCCGCTGGTCGGCGGGGGGTGCGGCGCTGGTGCTCGCCGCCGCGGTGAGCGCCTGCGGGTCCGACGACGGCCCGGTCGAGACCGCGGGCGACGCCCAGGCCACGGCGACGTCCGAGGCGACGGCGACGTCCGAGGCCGCCGTCGCTGATCCGGCGGAGTTCTGCGCGGCATCGGTGGACGTAGAGGCCTCGTTCGCCGGCGCACCACCGATCGACGAGACCATGCCGCCGGAGCAGGCGCAGGCGGCGCTGGAGGAGTTCGGCGCCGAGGTGGAGCCGTTGCTGGCGCACGCGGAGGGAACCGCCCCGTCGGAGGTCGAGGAGGACGTCCGCACCGCGGTCGCCGCGGTGCGGGAGGCGCTGGCCGGTGACATGTCGGCGCTCGACAGCGACGAGTACATGGCGGCCGACGATGCCATCGACGAGTACATGCTCGCCGAGTGCGACTACGAGCGCATCGAGGCCACCGGGGTGGACTACGAGTACGAGGGCATCCCCGACACGGTGCCGGCCGGAACGGTGTCGGTGACGTTCCACAACGAGGGCCAGGAGCTGCACGAGATCGGCATCGTCCGGATCAACGACGACGTGTCCATGCCGGTGGAGGAGATCGCCGCCCTGCCGCCGGAGGAATCGGAGTCGATGATCCAGTTCACCGGCGCCGCCTTCGCCCACCCCGGCGGGTCCGACACCGTGTTCCTGAAGATGGAACCCGGGCGCTACGCCGCCGCCTGCTTCGTCCCCCAGGGCACGACGCACGACACCGAGGGCAGCGGCCCGCCGCACGTGGCCCTGGGGATGCTGGCGGAGTTCGAGGTCGAGTGACCCGCCCGCAGCTGCCGCTGACCCGCCGGAGCTTCCTGGCCGGGTCGGCGGTGGCCGGGCTGGCCGCGATCACCGGATGCGGCGCCCCCGCGGCATCCGGCCCGCCGGCACTCCCCCTGCGGCCCGGCCCCATGACCCTGGACCTGGCGGGCACCGGGGCCCGCACCTGGGGGTACGGCACGGTCCCCGGCCCGGAGATCCGGCTCCGGGCCGGGGAGCTGCTGCGGGTGCGCGTGCAGAACGGGCTGCCCGACGACACGACGGTGCACTGGCACGGGCTGGCCCCGCCCAACGCGATGGACGGCGTCCCGGGCGTCACGCAACGGCCGATCGCACCGGGCGGCGAGTTCCTGTACGAGTTCCGGACGCCGGTGCCGGGCTCGTTCATGTACCACGCGCACGTCGGCATGCAACTCGATCGCGGGCTCTACGGGCCGCTGGTCGTGGAACCCCGGGACGAGCCGCTGGCCTACGACCGCGAGCACACCCTGATGCTCGACGACTGGGCCGACGGCGTCGACGAGCACCGCGGCCACGCCGGTGGGGAACCGGGCACGCCGGCGGTGCCCGATGCCCGGGAGGTGGTCTCCTTCGGCGGCCGCCGGTACCCCTTCCTCCTGGTCAACGGCCGGCCGCCGGAGGATCCGGCGGTGGTGGAGGGGCGGCCGGGTGACCGGCTGCGCCTCCGGGTGATGAACGTCGCCGCGGACACCGGCTTCCGGTTCGCCATCGCCGGCCATCCCCTCACCATCACGCACACCGACGGCATGCCGGTGGAGCCGGTGACCGTGGACGCCCTGCGCCTCGGCATGGGTGAGCGCTACGACGTCCTGGTCGACCTCCGGCAGCGCGGCGGGACGTGGCAGATCGGCGTGCAGCCCGAGGGCCGGCCGGGTCAGGGGCGGGCGGTGCTCCGCTACACCGGGAGCCCGGCGTCCGCCACGCCGCCGGCCGAGAGCAGGCCCGCCGAGCTCGACGGCCGGCTGGCCGGGTACGACGAGCTCCTGGCGACCGAGCCCCTGCCGGTCCCGACCGGGAGCCCGGACCGGGTCTTCGACCTGACGCTGGAGGGCACCGAGATCAACGGCCAGAGCTACCCCGACGCCGATCCGCTCCCGGTCGCCGACGGCGAATGGGTGCGGTTGAACCTGCGGAACACCGGCGCCAAGTGGCATCCGATGCACCTGCACGGTCATCACTTCCAGGTGCGCACGCCCAGCGGACGCGGCCCGGTCAAGGACACCGTCGCGGTGCCCTCGCGCGGTGGGGAGGTCAGCATCGACTTCCTGGCGACCAATCCGGGTCGGTGGCTCTTCCACTGCCACAACCACCACCACATGGAGGACGGCATGGTCCGACTCGTCGACTACGGCCGCTGACGCCGGACCCCTGGAACGCCGAAGGCCCGGTCCGCGGACGTGGACCGGGCCTTCGTACCGGTGGGCGATACTGGGTTCGAACCAGTGACCTCTTCGGTGTGAACGAAGCGCTCTACCACTGAGCCAATCGCCCGGTACGTCGTCGATTGTGCCAGACCGTCACCGCCAGAGCGGAACCCACCCCGGCACCCAGTCGGGCACCCCCGTCATGTGCAGGGTGGCCACCAGGACGCCGTAGACGAACGCCGCCGTCGCGACGGTGATCAGCAGGCGCAGCCACACCGGCCGCCCGGCGAGCCAGTCGGTCCAGCGCTTGACGTGGTGCTTGGTGAACTCGAGCAGCCGCTCGGCCCAGGTGAACTCGGTGGCCAGCACGAACAGGCCCGCGATCACCGTCAGCCACCCGGGGCCCGGCAGCGGGATGGTGGCGAGACCCGCCGCGACGATCAGGGCACCGACGATCCCGACGCCGACGCGGTAGCCGTGGTTCAGGCTCCGGCGGGTGGCCAGGCGCCGCCGCCAACGCGCCGCGGCCACCCGCTCGCGGAGGCTGTGGACCTCGTCGGAGTCATAGCGGGCGCGCCGCTCGTCGGCGGTCTCCGGCTGGGCATGTGCGACCGACGGCGTCGCGGTCTCCGAGCCGCTCAGCTGGCCACCTCCCCCATCGCCACGACCTCCGTCGGGGACGACGGAGCCTGCCGACCGGGCTCGATGCTGATCCCGTAGCCGGGGAAGGCGTCGACGCCGGTCCTTCTGGAGCCTACGGCCCGAACCTCGATCTGTGACCGCATGACGTCGAACGTGCCGAGAGCCACCGGATCACCCTCGCCGAGCCCCCACACCACGTACGTCGTCGACGCCGTGTCGTTCGGCTCGAGCCCGTCGGTGACCACCTGCAGCGCGTCGTCGCGGGACACCACCGTGGCCACCTGGCGATCCCCGGACGTGAGTGGCGTGATGGTCGCCCGCCCCGGCCGGGTCAGCTCCGCCACGACGTCCTCCTGGGCCGCCACGGTCGAACGCAGGTCGTCGCGCGCCTCGACGAGGACCGCCACCCACACCCCCAGCCCCACGACCGCGGCGGTCGCGGCTGCCACCAGCGCGCGGGGCCGCACACCGGGCCGCCAGGGAGCACGGCGTGGCACCGGCCGTGGTCCTGCCTGCTCCGTCGCGCTCCGTCGCGGTCCGGCGGGAGCTGCAGCGGCCACCGGCGACACCTGCTCGGTCTCGTCCACGGCGGCGCGGAGGCGGGCACGCAGCTCCGGCGAGGGTTCCGCTGCCGGCAGGTCCCGCGCCATGGCGGCCATCACCTCGGAGGTCTCGGCGACGGTGCGCAGGCATCGCCCGCACCCGGGCAGGTGGCGCGCGAAGTCCGCCTCGTCGTCCGGCTCCAGCGCGTGCAGCGCCCAGCCGACCGCCAGTGCGTCGAACGCGTGTTCCGCGGTCATCGTGTCCCGTCCCATGGCGCGTCGTCGCTCAGCGCTCCCCCACCCGCCGGGCCGGACAGCCCGCCGAGCTCGGACTTCAGCCGGCGCATCCCCGCCAGCATCCGCGTCTTGACCGTGCCGAGCGGCGCACCGGTCAGCGCGGCCACCTCGCGCTGGGTGTAGCCGCCGTAGTACGCGAGCGTCAGGGCCTCCTTCTGCGGTCCGGGCAGGACACTCAGCGCCGATCGCACCTGCTCGGCGACGACCCGGGACCACGCGTCGTCCTCCACGTCCCGGGTGGCGACCGGAGCATCGAGGACCGCCTGGTCCTCGGCGCGGGCCTGGCGCCGTCGCTGCGACTCCTCGCGGCGCACCGCGTCGACCGCCTTGTGGTGCACCACGGCGAGCAGCCAGGACGCGAAGCTCCCCCGCGCGCCGTCGTAGGCCCCGGGATCGCGCCAGACGCCGAGGAAGACGTCCTGCAGGACGTCCTCGGCCAGGCCGTCGTCGGCCAGGATTCGGCGGGCCAGCGCGAAGGCGGGCCGCCGGAAGCGCTCGTACAGCTCGTCGACGGCACCGCGGTCACCGGCGCGGATGCGCCGGAGGATCTCGACGTCACCGACGCCGTCCTCCGGCCGGAGAACCGGTCGACTCACGGCTCCCATGGTCACACGGGGCCTTCGTCCGGAACCAGCCATCCGGTTCGATGGGGCCGCTGTGGCGCATGATGCGGGTGTGACACCACATGCCCGAACTCGTGACTTCTCCCGCCGCCGGTCGTTGACCTGACATGACGAGCCGATGGATGCCCGGCCACATCTCCCCCATCACTCTTCAGCTGATCGGCCCCCAGTCCTGGACCGAGGTACCGGCACTGCTGTGCTACGACCCGGCCGATCCGTTCGCCGTGCGCATCGCCTTCGGCGACCCGGGCGAGCAGGACCCGGCAGACGGCGACGAGGGCATCGCATGGCTGGTGAGCCGCGAGCTGCTGCAGGCCGGCCTCGAGCACCCCGCCGGCGACGGCGACGTGCGCGTCTGGCCGGCGCACGCGACCGCGGACGTACTGTTCCTGCACCTGCGCGCGCCCTCGGGCGAGGCGCTCTTCGAACTCTCCCGGGGAACGGTCGCCGCCTTCCTGCGGCACACCGAGGCCCTGGTGCCCACCGGGTCCGAGACCGGGCTGCTGCACCTGGACCAGGAGCTGGACGCCCTGCTGTCCAACGGCGGACCGGACGCGCCCGGGCGCTGACCTGCGGAGAGCTCAGGCGGCAGGCCGTGGGCGGCGATCGGGGGACCCCCCTTCGACCCCCCTCCGGACGTCCGCTAGAGTTCTTTCCGTAACGCGGACGTGGCTCAGTGGTAGAGCATCACCTTGCCAAGGTGAGGGTCGCGGGTTCGAATCCCGTCGTCCGCTCGGAACCTCGGGCGTCGGTCGAGAGACTGGCGCCCGCGTGCGGTGGAGTGGCCGAGAGGCGAGGCAACGGCCTGCAAAGCCGTCTACACGGGTTCAAATCCCGTCTCCACCTCGTCTCCTCCGCGGAGCACGAGCGCGGAGGAGGGTCCGGTCGCGAGGCCGGAACGGGCGATTGGCGCAGCGGTAGCGCGCTTCCCTGACACGGAAGAGGTCACTGGTTCGATCCCAGTATCGCCCACCACACGCACACCCCAGGACGCCGGCCAGGCGCCTGGGGTTCTGCCGTTCTCAGGTCCGATCGCCGGTCGCGTGGCCGCGGAGATCGCGCTCCGCCACGATTCGCTCGCCGTCGACCACCGTGCCGAAGCCGACCGCCCGCAGCAGGGCCAGCACCCCGCCGTTCGCGCTCGTCGCCTCCGCCCGCACGACCACGGCACCCGCCTCCCGTGCCCGCTCGACCACCAGCTGTGCCGCTTCCCGTCCCACGCCCCTGCCGCGGGCGTCCCGGACCAGCCAGAATTCCATCTCCAGCACCCCTGGCTCCCCGGCCCGCCGCAGCCGCACCGCGCCGACCACCCGCTCGGCGTCCCGACCCCCGTCACCGACGAATTCGATGACGGCCCAGGTGGCCTCCTGCGCCGGCCCGTCCAGCCCTGCACGTCGCTCGCGGTGGAGGGTGCGCAGCCACTCGATCCGCTCGGCCGTCCACTCCTCCCCCGGCGTGATCGGCGGTGTCACCTCGCCGGGCGAGGCCCCGTCCCGAGCCGCCACCACCAGCCGATCGAGAGTCGCCTCGGTGACCGGTCGCAGGTCGATCCCGACCAGCGTCGCCGCTGCGCCCGTTCCCGCCGGAAGGTGCGCCAGCAGGCGAGGCCGACGCCGAGGTAGGCCAGCGAGAGGACCGTCCAGCCCCAGTCCAGCCAGTCGCTCCCGTCGTCCTCGGTCCACCGCAGCACCGCCAGCACCACCCAGAGCAACCCGAGCCCGATCTGCAGACGCAGCTGGAACCGCGCCCGTGAGACGTCCTCCCGCGCGCGCCGGCGCCGGTGCAGGAGCGAATCCGCGTCAGCCACGCGCCGGAACGACCCGCTCGCGCCAGAACCGGTCGACCTGCTCGGCCAATGCCTCGGGGGTCCCGCTGTTGTCCACCACCACGTCGGCGACCGCACGCCGCTGCTCGTCGGTCGCCTGGGCGGCGATCCGCGCCCGGGCGTCCTGCTCGGGCAGGCCGCGCTCGATCAGCCGCGTCACGCGGGTCTCCAGGTCGGTCTCGACGACGAGCACGAGGTCGTAGGAGCCTGCCCGACCGGTCTCGACCAGCAACGGGACGTCGTTGACGACGACGGCGTCCGCGGGTGCGCCGGCGATCGTCTCGGCGGACCGCTGCCGGACCAGGGGATGCACCAGCCCGTCGAGCCTCCGCCGGGCGTCCTCGGCGGCGAACACGATCGCGGCGAGAGCCGCCCGGTCGAGGGAGCCGTCGGCAGCCAGGACGCCACCGCCGAACTCGGCGGCCACGGCCGCGAGGCCGGGGGTACCGGGCTCGAGCACCTCCCGGGCGATGCGGTCGGCATCCACCACGAGGGCCCCACGCTCGGCGAGCAGCCGCGCCACGGTGCTCTTCCCCGAGCCGATTCCACCGGTCAGTCCGATCGTCAGCACGTACGGACAGTAGCGAGCACCCGGGCTGAGGTCACAGAGCGATAACGCGGACGCGACGGGCACGGCGCGTCGCAGTAGTCACACGGGCCCCACCGTTAACGTCTGCACCGGCGATCTTCCCCGCCCAGAGAGGCAGACCCAGAACATGTCCCGTCACACCAGCGCTGCATCCCCGTCGTCCCGCGCCGCCGGACGGCACCGGCTCGGTGCCGCCACGGGTGTGCGCTGCGCCGACATCCCCGCCGTCCGCGAGCGGATGCAGTTCCAGCGGCCGGCCATCGCCCACCGCAGCTCGCTGCTGCGGTGGATGTTCCAGACGCCGACCACCGGGCGCCACACGTGGAGCTTCCTCGCCGGTTCCGGCGGCCGCCCCCGCACGGCGTTCGCCATCATCCTCAGCCTCTGAGTCCGGCCGCACCGACCGCCGGCGTCGCGCCCTGCGGCCGGTCGGTGCCGCCCCGCTGACGGAAGGGCCCGTGGACGTCGTCCACGGGCCCTTGGTCGTGTCCGTCCGTCGGTGACCGGGTCGCACACCTGAGATCCCCGGCCCGGAAACGCCAGAGGCCCAGCACCCTGACGGGTCCTGGGCCTCCGGCGTTCAGCGCTGGATCAGCGCCGGGCTACCTGGTCACTCACCGCCGGCGAGCTTGGCCCGCAGCGCGGCCAGAGCCTCGTCGCTGGCCAGCGTGCCGCCGCCGCCGCCGCCGCCACCACCGGTCGCCGGGGCGTCCGGGCCGGCAACGTCGTCGCTGGAGTAGCTACCGCCGGCCGCAGCCTCGGCGTCGGCCTCCTTGGCGGCCGCGATCTGCTTGCGGTGCGCCTCGAAGCGGGTCTGGGCCTCGGCGTACTGCCGCTCCCACGTCTCGCGGGCCTCGTCGTAGCCCTCGAGCCACTCGCCGGTCTCCGGGTCGAAGCCCTCGGGGTAGATGTAGTTGCCCTGCTCGTCGTACGAGGCGGCCATGCCGTAGGCGGCCGGGTCGAACTGCTCCTCGTCGCCGACGACGCCCTCGTTGGCCTGCTTGAGCGAGAGCGAGATGCGACGGCGGTCCAGGTCGATGTCGATGACCTTGACCAGGATCTCGTCGCCCACCTGCACGACCTGCTCCGGGATCTCCACGTGGCGCTCGGCCAGCTCGGAGATGTGCACCAGGCCCTCGATGCCCTCGTCGACGCGCACGAACGCACCGAAGGGGACAAGCTTGGTGACCTTGCCCGGCACGACCTGACCGATCTGGTGCGTGCGGGCGAACTGACGCCACGGGTCCTCCTGCGTCGCCTTCAGCGACAGGGAGACCCGCTCCCGGTCCAGGTCGACGTCGAGAACCTCGACGGTGACCTCCTGGCCCACCTCGACGACCTCGGACGGGTGGTCGATGTGCTTCCAGGACAGCTCGGAGACGTGCACCAGGCCGTCGACGCCGCCGAGGTCCACGAACGCACCGAAGTTGACGATCGAGGACACGACACCCGAACGGACCTGCCCCTTGGCGAGCTTGTTGAGGAACTCGCTGCGGACCTCGGACTGCGTCTGCTCCAGCCACTGGCGACGGGAGAGGACGACGTTGTTGCGGTTCTTGTCGAGCTCGATGATCTTCGCCTCGAGCTCGCGGCCCACGTAGGGCTGCAGGTCGCGGACGCGTCGCATCTCGACCAGCGAGGCGGGGAGGAACCCGCGCAGGCCGATGTCGAGGATGAGGCCACCCTTGACGACCTCGATGACGGTGCCGGTGACGACCTCGTCGGCTTCCTTCTTGGCCTCGATCGTGCCCCAGGCGCGCTCGTACTGTGCGCGCTTCTTGGAGAGGATCAGCCGCCCTTCCTTGTCCTCCTTCTGGAGGACCAGGGCTTCCACCTCGTCGCCGACCTTGACGACCTCGTTCGGGTCGACGTCGTGCTTGATGGAGAGCTCGCGCGAGGGGATGACGCCCTCGGTCTTGTAGCCGATGTCCAGCAGCACCTCGTCCCGGTCCACCTTGACGATGACGCCCTCGACGATGTCGCCATCGTTGAAGTACTTGATCGTCAGGTCGATGGCGGCGAGGAAGTCCTCGGCGGAACCGATGTCGTTGATGGCGACCTGGGGGGTGCTGGAAGGACGGACCTGAGTGGAGGTCATGTGGTTGGTTGCTCCGGACGGTTTATGCGTAGGGACAGGACGACCCGCGGCTGTCGGACCGCGGGGAGGTGCAGCGGGGAGAACCGACGCGGGCGTCCCCCGGAGGGGAAGAGCACGACAGACCTCTGGCGCTCCTCAATGGTACGGACGCCGGGACGCTGCGGTCCACCTGGGTGCGACCGGTCCTCTTCCCCCGGCGGCGTGTCACCATCGGCGCGCCATGACCCAGCCCCCGCCGTCGTCCCCGCTGCCGCTCGCGAGCGACGGCTATCCGGCCGCGGGCGGGGTCGCCCGCCGCTCCGCCGACTCCGCCGAATCGGTGCGCGCCAACCGCCTGTGGTGGGACGCCGCGGCCCCGGCGTACCTGGCCGAGCACGGTTCGGACCTGGGCGACGCCGACTTCCTGTGGTGCCCGGAGGGCCTGCGGGAGGCCGACGGGCACCTGCTCAGGGACGTCGCCGGCCGGCGGGTGCTCGAGATCGGCTGCGGCTCGGCCCCGTGCTCCCGGTGGCTGCGCTCGGCCGGCGCCGACGTCGTGGCTCTCGACCTCTCCGCGGGGATGCTCGCCCGCGCTGCTGAGCTCAACCGGTCGACCGGCATCGCGGTCCCCTTGCTGCAGGCCGACGCCGGCGCGCTGCCGCTGGCCGACGGCAGCATGGACCTGGCCTGCTCGGCGTTCGGCGGGCTGCCCTTCGTGGCCGACGTCGAGGGCGCCCTGCGGGAGGTGGCGCGCGTGCTGCGGCCCGGCGGGCGGTTCGTCGCATCGGTGAACCACCCGATGCGCTGGCCGTTCCCCGACTCCCCCGACCCCGACGACCTGCGGATCGTCTCCTCCTACTTCGACCGCACGCCCTACGTGGAGACCGACGACTCGGGGCGAACGGTCTACGTGGAGCACCACCGGACCGTCGGCGACTGGGTGCGGGCGGTCGTGGGCGCCGGTCTGGTGCTCGAGGACCTGCTGGAGCCGGAGTGGACCCCGGGCCGCACGGAGAACTGGGGCCAGTGGTCCCCCGAACGCGGGGCCCTGGTCCCCGGGACCCTGATCCTGGTCGCCCGGAAGCCCGGCTGACCGATCAGCCACCGGCGATCGGCCGCCGCCCGTGCCGCTCCCACAGTTCGTGACCGGCGGCCGCGACCGCTGCGGCCAGAGGCACGAACAGCAGTGCACCGGCGAGGCCCCACAGGACCCCGCCGACCGTGACGGCGATCAGAACCATCGCGGCGTTCAGCGGCAGCCGGTTCTTCATGACGTAGGGCTCGATCACGGAGTTGCCGATCTGCTGCACGACCACGATCAGCCCCAGGACGAGGGTTGCGGTGCCCAGTCCGCTCGACGCATACGCCACGACCACCGCGACCAGGCCGGCGACGAACGCCCCGATCGTCGGGATGTAGGAGGCGAGGAACTGCAACGCCGCCAGGGTCAGGGCCAGCGGGACGCCGATCAGGAGCAACCCGATGCCGATGCCGACCGCGTCGAACAGCGCCACGATCGTCAGCCCCCGCACGTAGCCGCCCACCGTGGTCCAGGCACTCCTGCCAGCAGCGTCGACGTCATCCCGCAGGCGTCCCCCGAACTTGCCCAGCAGCCACCGCCACATGCCCGGGCCGCCGTGCAGGAACAGGTAGGTCAGCGCCACGACGAGGAACGCGGCGATGAGGACCTCGGCCACCGTCCGCGCCGGTCCCAGCAGGTCACCGGCGCTGGTCCCGCCACCGGACGACCCGCCGCCGCCACCGGCGCCGAAGCTAGGCAGGTCGATGCCGAACCGCTGGGACAGGTCGGAGGAAACCTGCTGGAACTGGTCGCGCAGCCGGGGCAGCTGCCCGGCGATCCGCGTGCCGAGCGCCGCCACCGCACCGACCAGGACGGCGACCAGCAGGAGCACGGCTACGCCGGCGGACGCCCCGCGCGGAACACCCCGACGCTGCGCCCACTCGACGGCGGGTGCGAGCACGCCCGCCAGCAGGAGAGCGACGAACACGGCCACCAGGGGCAAGGTGACCTTGACCGCGAACCCCGCGACCAGCCAGAGCAGTACCGCGAGGACCAGGAGCCGGCCACCCACCGCGGCCGACCTGGCCAGCCAGGCGGGAACCGCGGGGTCACCGGGAGCCGGGAGTCGAGAGGAGGCCATGGGTCCCGTCTTGTCCGCCGCGGGGCGGATCGACACATCTGGGACCGGTGGTGGCCCCAGGTCAGTGCGCGGCGGCGTCCCAGCTGGCACCCACGCCGACCGAGACCTCCAGCGGCACCGACAGCTCCGCCGCACCGGCCATCTCGCGGCGCACCAGCGTCTCCAGCGCGTCCCTCTCCCCTGGCGCCACCTCGAGCACCAGCTCGTCGTGCACCTGGAGCAGCATCCGGGAGTTCAGCCCCTCGGCGGCGATGGCCTTCTCGACGCCGAGCATCGCGACCTTGATGACGTCGGCCGCGGAGCCCTGGATCGGCGCGTTGAGCGCCATCCGCTCGGCCATCTCGCGCCGCTGCCGGTTGTCGCTGGTGAGGTCGGGCAGGTAGCGGCGACGGCCCAGCGTCGTCTCGGTGTAGCCGGTCATCCGGGCCTCGTCGACGACGCCGTCGAGGTAGTCGCGGATCCCGCCGAAGCGCTCGAAGTAGGCGTGCATCTGGCCGCGGGCCTCCTCGGGGGTGATCCGGAGCTGCTGCGCGAGGCCGTAGGCCGAGAGCCCGTAGGCGAGCCCGTAGCTCATCGCCTTGATCCGGCGGCGCATCTCCGGGTCGACGTCGGAGATCGGGATGTCGAACGCCCGCGAGGCGACGAAGGAGTGCAGATCCTCCCCCGACGTGAACGCCTCGATCAGGCCCTCGTCACCGGAGAGGTGCGCCATGATCCGCATCTCGATCTGGCTGTAGTCGGCCGTCATGAGCGACTCGTAGCCGGAGCCGACGACGAACGCCTGCCGGATCCGGCGGCCCTCGGCCGTGCGGATCGGGATGTTCTGCAGGTTCGGGTCGGTCGAGGAGAGCCGGCCGGTCGCCGCGATCGTCTGCTGGAACGTCGTGTGGATGCGACCGACGTCGTCGACCATCGGGATGAGCCCGTCGATGACGGTGCGCAGCCGGGTGACGTCGCGGTGCCGCAGGAGGTGCTCGAGGAAGGGGTGCCCGGTCGAGGCCAGCAGCGTGGTGAGCGCCTCGGCGTCGGTGGTGTAGCCGGTCTTGTTCTTCTTCGTCTTCGGCAGACCCAGCTCGTCGAACAGCACCGCCTGCAGCTGCTTCGGCGAGCCGAGGTTCACCTCCCGGCCGATCACCGCGTAGCACTCGGCGGCCGCCGCGGCGACGCCGTCGGCGAACTCCTTCTGCAGCTCGTGCAGGAAGTCGAGGTCGGCGGCGATGCCGCGCTGCTCCATGCGGGCCAGCACGAAGGTCAGCGGCAGTTCGATCTCGCCCAGCAGGTGGCCTCCGCCCCGCTGGCCGAGCACCTGCTCCAGCTCGTCGGACAGGTCGTTGACGGCGACCGCCTTGAGCACGTCGGCGTGCGCGGCCTCCCGGGCGACGTCGTCCTCGCTCGGGCCGAGGCCGTCCAGGGTGAGCTGCCCCTCGGGCTCGACGGCGTCCTTGAGCTCGCGCCGGAGGTACCGGACGGCGAGATCGCCCAGGTCGAACGACCGCTGACCCGGCAGCGCCAGGTAGGCGGCCAGCGCGGTGTCGCTGATGACCCCGTCGAGCTCCCAGCCCCGCGCCCAGATGGCCAGCAGCGGGCCCTTCACCTCGTGCACGACCTTGTGCACCGTCGGGTCGGCGAGCCACGCGGCCAGCGCCTGCTCGTCACCGGCGTCCAGGTCGGGGCCGACGTCGACGAAGGTGGCGGCGCCGTCGCCCGCCGCGAGCGCGAGGCCGGTCAGCTCACCGGTGCCCCGGCCCCACGTGCCACGGAAGATCAGACCCGTGTGCCCGGTGCGCGCGTGCGCGTCCAGCCAGGCACCCAGGTGGCCGGCGGCGACCTCGTCGACCGTGACGTCGAACCCGCCCTCGACCTCCGGCTCCGCGCTGGTGAGCGTGGCGAACAGCCGGTCGCGCAGCACCCGGAACTGCAGGTTGTCGAACAGGGTGTGCACCTCGTTGCGGTCCCACGACTGCACCGCGAGGTCCTGCGGCCCGAGCTCGAGCGGCACCGCACGGTCCAGCTCGGTCAGCCGCCGGTTCTGCAGCACCGAGGAGAGGTGCTCGCGCAGCTTCTCCCCCACCTTGCCCTTGACCGTGTCGACCTGGTCTACCAGCGCGTCGAGGGATCCGTACTCGCGCACCCACTTGGCCGCGGTCTTCTCACCCACGCTCGGGATGCTGGGCAGGTTGTCGCTCGGGTCGCCGCGGAGCGCCGCGAAGTCGGGGTACTGCGCGGGAGACAGGCCGTACTTGGTCTCGACCTCCTGCGGCGTGAAGCGGGTCATGTCCGAGACGCCCTTGCGCGGATAGAGGACGGTGACGTGCTCGTTGACCAGCTGCAGCGCGTCCCGGTCGCCGGTCGCGATCAGCACGTCCATCCCCTGCTCCGCCGCCTGCACGGTGAGGGTGGCGATGACGTCGTCGGCCTCGTAGCCCTCGGCGGTGATGACCGGGACGCGCAGCGCGCCGAGCACCTCCTGCACGAGGCTGACCTGCCCGCGGAAGTCGGTCGGGCTCTCGGCGCGGTTGGCCTTGTACTCGGCGAAGATCTCGCTCCGGAAGGTCTTCCGGCCGACGTCGAAGGCCACGGCGAGGTGGCTGGGCCGCTCATCACGCAGGATGTTGATCAGCATCGAGGTAAAGCCGTAGACGGCGTTCGTCGGCTGCCCCGTGGTGGTCGAGAAGTTCTCCACCGGCAGCGCGAAGAACGCGCGGTAGGCCAGGGAGTGCCCGTCGAGCAGCAGCAGCCGCGGGCGCGGCGCCGAGCTGGTGGGGACGGCGGACGGCGGGGCGCTGGGGGTACTCACCGGAGCGGACATCGCTGCCGATCCTAGGTGCGCCCGCCGACAGGACGGGCCCCGGCGACTGGCTACGGTGCCGGAGTGACCACCCCTCCCCCGGCCTGGCTGCCGGACGGCATCAGCAGCCCGCTCGACGACAAGCTCGGCGTCCGGATCACCGACTGGAACCCCGACCGGCTGGTCGCGACGATGCCGGTGGCCGGCAACGAACAGCCCTTCGGCCTGCTCCACGGCGGTGCGACCTGCACGCTGGCCGAGACGATCGGGTCGACGGCTGCGGCCGTGGGAGCCGGTCCCGACCGGCAGGTGGTCGGCATCGAGCTCAACGTGAGCTACCTGCGCGCGGCGACGTCCGGCGTCGTGACGGCGGTGTGCACCCCCGTCCGCCGTGGTCGCACCCTGTCCACCTTCCTGATCGACGTCACCGACGAGCAGGGCCGGCAGACCGCCACCGCGCGACTGACCTGCATGACCCCGAACGCGTCGAAGAAGGGCTGAGCCGACGTCGGTCGCGGCCACGAACGAGTGGACCGCGTGTCGCAGAAAGGTCACAGCTCGGTGCTCGAGGGCGGCTGGCCTGCACAACTACGTTAGGTTCCCTCCTCAACGAACCCGCCGAGGAGGTCGAGTGACGCACCCGACGGACCGTGTCCGCCGGCACGGTCGACGAAGCAGGCCCGCGAGAGCGGGGGCTCGGCCACGCCCCGGCGGCCCCCCGCACAGCGGTCTGACCGCGCTCCGACTGCTGCTGGTCGGCGTCTTCGTCGCCGGGCTCACCGCCCTGGTTCCGGGCGCCGCGCACGCCGCCGAGGACCCCGGCGAGCGCCTCTTCGGCACCCTGCAGACCAGCGTGAGCGGTCCCATCGAGGGCGTCTCCATCGAGGTCGCCGAGGCCTCGGGGGCCGAGGTCGACACCGTGGAGACCGACGAGAGCGGCCGGTGGTCGGTGGACCTGCCCGGTCCCGGCGACTACACGGTCACCATCGACGAAGGCGACCTCCCCGAGGGGGTCACCCTGAACAGCGCCACCACCCGCACCGTCACCGTCGACGAGGGCCGGGAACAGGGCGTCCTCATCGGGCTCAACGACGGCAGCCGCAACTCCGGCGGTGGCTCCATCCGCTGGGTCGAACTGCTCGTCTCCGGCCTCCGCTTCGGCTTGCTGATCGCCATGGCGGCCATCGGGCTCTCGCTGATCTTCGGCACCACCGGGCTGGTCAACTTCGCGCACGGCGAGCTGGTGACCATCGGTGCGATCGTCGCCTGGTTCATCAACGTGGGGGGCGGCGTACCGCTGATCGCCGCGGCCCTCCTGGCCATGTTGGTGGGCGCCGGCATCGGCGCACTCAACGAACTGGCCCTGTGGCGACCGCTGCGCCGCCGGGGCACCGGCCTGGTGGCCGCACTCGTGATCTCGATCGCTCTGTCGCTGCTGCTGCGGTACCTCTACCAGGTCATCTACGGCGGCCGCTCCAACGCCTTCGCCGACTACCGCGGCCAGCGCACCGTCGACTACGGCGCCTTCTCGATGACCAACAAGGACCTCACGTCGATGATCGTGGCGCTGGCGGTCCTCGTCCTCGTGGCCCTGATGCTGCAGCGGACCAAGATGGGCAAGGCCATGCGGGCCGTCTCGGACAACCGCGACCTCGCGGCCTCCTCCGGCATCGACGTCAACCGGGTGATCCTGGTGGTCTGGATGGTCGGTGGCGCGCTCGCCGCGCTGGGCGGCGTCCTGCTGGGGCTCTCCGACGAGGTCCAGTGGGACATGGGCTTCCGGCTCCTGCTGCTCATGTTCGCCGGCGTGACGTTGGGTGGCCTCGGGACCGCCTACGGCGCCCTCATCGGCAGCATCGTGGTCGGCGTCTTCGTCCAGATGTCGACGCTGGTCATCCCCAACGACATGAAGTACGTGGGCGGTCTGCTGCTCCTGATCGTCATCCTCATCGTGCGGCCGCAGGGCATCCTCGGCAGCCGGGCCCGGATTGGTTGAGCCATGGCTGAACTCCTCGACGCACTCGCCGTCGCACTCAAGGCCGGGATCGGCTTCCAGGCCGTCTTCTTCGCGCTGCTCGCCATCGGGCTCAACATCCAGTTCGCCTACACGGGGCTGCTGAACTTCGGCCAGATCGCCTTCGCCATGCTCGGCGGCTACGGGATCGCGATCTCCGTGGCGCAGTGGGGGCTCCCCTTCTGGGTGGGTGTGCTCATCGGCATCGCGGCCGCCGTGGTGCTCGCCCTGCTGCTGGGCATCCCGACGCTGCGGCTGCGCGCCGACTACCTGGCGATCGCCACCATCGCCGCGGCCGAAGGGCTCCGGCTGACCTTCCGGTCGGTCTCGGCGACGCCGATCACCGCCGGCACCCGGGGGCTGTCCGGGTTCAGCGACCCGTTCGTCGAGCTGGCCCCCTGGGACACCGGCCGGCGCTACAGCATCCTGGGCACCCGCTGGAGCGGAGCGGACCTGTGGGTCACGTTCGTCGGCTGGCTGCTGGTGGCGCTGGCCTGCCTGCTGGTGTGGTTGCTCGTCCGCAGCCCCTGGGGCCGGGTGGTCAAGTCGATCCGTGAGGACGAGGACGCCGTCCGCGCCCTGGGCAAGAACGTCTACGTCTACAAGATGCAGGCCCTCGTGCTGGGCGGCGTGCTCGGTGCGCTCGGCGGGATGGTGTACGCGGTCGGAACGGCATCGGCCACCCCGGACCAGTACCAGAACGCGAACACGTTCCTGGCCTACGCCGCGCTCATCCTGGGTGGGGCGGCCCGGGTGCTCGGTCCCGTCATCGGCGCGATCATCCTGTACTTCATCGTCCAGTTCGCCGACACCGGGCTGCGTACGCTGATCGGCAACGGGGTCATCCCCGAGGACCTGCTGTCGGCCACCGACGTGGCCCAGATCCGGTTCGTCCTGATCGGTCTCGGGTTGATCCTGCTGCTGATCTTCCGGCCGCAGGGCATCTTCGGTGACCGACGAGAGGTGATGCTCGATGCCCGCTGATCCCACTCCCACCAGCGGCGCGCACGCGAGCTCCGCGGCCGGCGCTCCCGCTGCTCCCCAGCGACTGGCGCAGGCGGCCCTCCGCGACCTGCCCTGGGAGGTCGGCGTCGCCAAGCCCGACCCCGCCATCGTGGTGGACGGCGTCGTCCGCACATTCGGCGGTCTCACCGCCGTCTCGGTCGACCACCTGGAGATCCAGCGCGGCGGGATCACCGGGCTGATCGGGCCGAACGGGGCCGGCAAGACGACCCTGTTCAACCTGCTCACCGGGTTCGACCAGCCCGATGGGGGCTCGTGGTCGTTCGACGGCCGCCCGCTCGGCAAGCTGGCGTCGCACCAGGTGGCCCGGCTGGGGGTCGTGCGCACGTTCCAGCTGACCAAGGCGCTGTCCCGGCTCACCGTGCTGCAGAACATGCTGCTCGGCGCCCAGGGGCAGAAGGGCGAGGGCTTCTTCCGGGCCCTGGTACCCGGCATCTGGCGCGCGCAGGAGCAGGCCAACACCGAGAAGGCCATGGAGCTGCTGCACCGGTTCAAGCTGGACACGAAGAAGGACGACTTCGCCGGCACCCTGTCGGGCGGGCAGCGCAAGCTGCTGGAGATGGCCCGGGCGCTGATGAGCGATCCCAAGGTCGTCATGCTCGACGAGCCGATGGCCGGGGTGAACCCGGCGCTGACCCAGAGCCTGCTCGGGCACGTCAAGGATCTGCGCGAACAGGGCATGACGGTGGTCTTCGTCGAGCACGACATGGACGTCGTCCAGGACATCAGCGACTGGGTGGTCGTCATGGCCGCCGGCCAGGTCATCGCCGAGGGCCCCCCCGAGTCGATCAGCCAGAACCAGGCCGTGGTCGACGCCTACCTCGGCGCGCACCACGACGCGCCGTTGACCGTCGAGGAGGAGGACCAGGCCCTCGTCGAGGCCGACGCGGCCATCTCCCGCGAGAAGAACGCGGACGGCGACACCCCGCGCCGCGAGCGGACCAACCAGAAGGGGACGGACCGATGACCATCGATCCCGGTCAGGGCAAGGACCCGCGCGAGAGCACGGATCCGGAGTACGAGTTCGACCGACCGGTCGACCAGGGCGACAACGCGGGGGCAGCGGACCGCGGGCCGACGCCTGCCGGGACGGCCGGTGACCTGTCTCCGGCCGAGAAGGCGGCGACCCGCGGGGAGCACGTCCGGCTGTCCGGCGACGCGTTGATCCGCGCCGACGAGCTGGTCGCCGGCTACCTGCCCGGGGTCAACATCCTCAACGAGTGCGACTTCTACCTCAACGACGGCGAGCTGGTCGGCATCATCGGGCCGAACGGTGCCGGCAAGTCCACGTTGCTCAAGGCGCTGTTCGGGCTCATCCCGGTGCGCTCCGGCTCGGTGATGCTGCGCGGGGAGAACATCACCTCGGCGCCCGCACACCGCCTCGTGTCGCTGGGTGTGGGGTACGTCCCGCAGAACAACAACGTGTTCCCCTCGCTGACCATCGAGGAGAACATGCAGATGGGCGTGTACCTGCGACCGAAGAGCTTCAAGGAGCGCTTCGACTACGTCGCCGACCTGTTCCCCATGCTCGGTGAGCGGCGCCGGACGAAGGCCGGCTCCCTCTCCGGTGGCGAGCGGCAGATGGTGGCCATGGGCCGCGCGCTGATGATGGAACCGTCGGTGCTGCTGCTCGACGAGCCCTCCGCCGGCCTCTCCCCCGCCTACCAGGACGAGGTCTTCATCCGCTGCCGGCGGATCAACGCGACGGGCGTCTCGATCATCATGGTCGAGCAGAACGCCCGCCGTTGCCTGCAGATCTGCGACCGGGGTTACGTGCTCGACCAGGGCCGCAACGCCTACACGGCGACCGGGGAATCCCTGATGCACGACCCCAAGGTCATCGAGCTGTACCTCGGCACGCTGGCCAAGGCCCACTGACCGGTTCCACTCCGCGCAGCGTCCGGCGTCGTCCCCTCTCGGGGGCGGCGCCGGAGCCTTCTGCGGGCCCTACGGCCGGACAGGGCACCTGGGGCTCTCCGCCCGGTGGTCCACCGCTGAGACGTTCCTGGCGGGCGCTCGCACCTCCGCCCGCGCTGGGTCGTGCCCGATCCGCGGTCCCGCCGGGTCCTGCCGCCCGGCCCCGGACGGCACAGTGGCCCGGCACCCCGTGGGGTGCCGGGCCACTGTGACCGACGGTCAGCCGTCCCGCGTCACCATGGTGACGCGGGACGGCCGGGCGACCTCAGTCGCGCGCCGGGCCGATGCCCTCCGCGTTGAGGCCTTCGATGATCCGCGCCGACTCCTCGAAGCCGATCACCACCAGAGCGTCGGGGTTGAACTCGACCATCTGCTGGATCTCGGAGTCGAAGTTCGCCGCCTGCGGGTCGTAGGTCAGCGTCTGGATGCTGTCCTCCGACAGACCCGCTGCCTGCAGGTTCTCCACGGTGTTCTCCATCAGACCGGTGCCGTACGGGTCGTTCAGCGCCATGATCCCGACGGTGTTGTTGCCGTCGTTGATGATCAGGTCCGACAGCGCCCGGGCCTGCAGGGTGTCCGGCGGAGCCGTCCGGAAGTACAGCCCGTTGTCGTCGTAGGTCGTGAACTGGTCCGACGTGTTGGCCGGCGAGAACTGGACCACACCGGCGCGGGTGATGGCGTCGATGACGGTGAGGCTCACCCCGGAGGACGCGGCACCGACGATCACGTCGACGTTCTGCTGCAGCAGGCGGTCGACGGTCTGCGAGGCGGTGTCGGTGGAGGCGTCGCCGGAGTCACCCTCGACCAGCTGGACCGGCTGACCGAGCACGCCACCGGAGTCGTTGATCTCCTGGACGGCCAGCCGGGCACCGGCGACCTCCGGCGGGCCGAGGAACGCCAGGTTGCCGGTGAGCGGCAGCAGCGTGCCGATCACGAGCGGGTCGTCGGACGTGGTGCCCGGAGGCGCCGGAGCCGGCCCCTCGTCGCTGGCCGCAGCGTCCTCGTCACCGGCGAGCTCGAACTCGGTCGCGTCGGAGTCGATCTGGTTGTCCTCGCCGAACTGGAGGATGCCGAAGCTGGCAACCGCCGGCTCACCGGGCTCGGTGAAGGCCAGCGGCCCCGAGACGCCGTTGTAGTCGGGGTTCCCGCCGGCGTCGATGATCGACTTGCAGGAGGCGAAGTCCTCGCAGGCCTCGCCACCGAAGGTCACCCCGTTGATGTACGGGGCGAACTCCGTGGGCTCCGTGCTGCCGGCCAGCAGGGCGGCCAGCGCGCTCACGATGATCGCGTCGTAGGTCTCACCGGCGTAGTTGAAGTCCTGCAGATTCGGGTCGATCGCCATGAGCCGGTCGGTGAAGTCCGAGGACAGCGACGTGAGGGGCGTGGTGCCCGACATGCCGGCGAGGGCGCCCTCGGTGGTGAAGGACTCGCCCAGGGCGTTGCCCATGTTCCCGTCGGTGCCGTAGACGTTGACCAGCTTCTCGCCGCCGCCGCCGTCGCCGCCCTCGGCGGCAGGGGTGCCGCCCTCGTCGCCGCCGCCGCACGCGGTGAGGGCGAGCAGGGCGGCACCGGTCACGGCGATGCCGCGGGCATTCTTGCCAGTGCGCATCAAGCAACTCCCAGTGTCATCAGTGCGTCCGTGGCCGGTGCGCATGCGCGACAACCGCCGATCGGACGCCGATCGGTGCGCAGAACCTAGCCGCCCACCACGGGGTTGCACCCGGGCGCGGAGGGACCGTGATGAGGTCGTGACCTCGATCGCGAACAGGTACAGCTACCGCCACACTGCGTGACAGCGCACTCACGGGTCGCTGCGACAGTCCCCCAAGGGCCCTCCAGCCGGGTCAGTCGGAGCCGCCGTCCGACGTCGCACTCCCGGACAGGACCGCCTCGGCGAGCGATTTCATGCTCGTCCGCCGGTCCATCGCCGTGCGCTGCAGCCACCGGAAGGCGTCGGCCTCGGTCATACCGCGGTCCGTCATGAGCCGACCCTTCGCCTGCTCCACGACCTTGCGGGTCTCGAGCCGCTCCTCGAGGGTGCGTACCTCGCCGTCCAGGGCGGCCATCTCCGCGAACCGTCCCCGGGCCACCTCGATGGCCGGCACCAGGTCGTTCTTGGAGAACGGCTTCACCAGGTACGCCATCGCCCCGGCGTCGCGGGCGCGCTCCACGAGCTCGCGCTGGCTGAAGGCGGTCAGCACGATGACCGGCGCGATCCGCGCGGAGGCGATCCGCTCGGCCGCGGACAGCCCGTCGAGCACCGGCATCTGGATGTCGAGGATGACCAGGTCGGGACGCAACTCCTCGGCGCGGTCGATCGCCTGCTGCCCGTCGCCGACCTCCGCGACGACCGTGTACCCCTCCTCCTCCAGCATCTCCTTGAGATCGAGCCGGATCAGGGCTTCGTCCTCGGCGATCAGAACGCGGACCGGGTCACTGCTCACGTCGGAAGACCCTATCGACGTCGGGGACCGCGCACCGCCCCGCTAGGCTTCTCGCGCAGCCGGGCCTCCCCGGCGCGCCCCCGTACCCCAATCGGCAGAGGGAGCGGATTCAAAACCCGCGCAGTGTGCGTTCGAGTCGCACCGGGGGCACTGTGCTCATCGTCGTCCTACCGGACGACGACCGTTGCGGGCTCGGCTGCTTCCGGGTGGCGACGGCTGACCTCCGCACCGTGCCCGCCGGCCTGTCGCCCCGTCTCGCCGCAGTCGTGGACGCATTGCCCGTGCAGCCGCACTCCCGTGTCCTGGAGATCGGCTGCGGCCCCGGGGCAGCCGCGCGGGCCGTGGCCGACCGACTCGTCACCGGTCATGTCCTGGCCATCGACCGGTCTGTCACGGCCGTCGCCCAGGCGGCGGCCGCATCAGCCGAACACCTCGCCACGCGGCGGCTGCGCGTCCGGCATGTCGCTGCCGAGGATTTCGTCCTGGAGCCGCGGGACGAACCGTTCGACATCGTCTTCGCCGTCCGCGTCGGCGCCCTCGACGGCCGGCACCCCGACGCCGGTGCCCGGGTCGTGCGACGCATCGCCGCGGCGACGAGGCCCGGCGCCCGCCTCTTCATCGACGGCGGCAGGGAACTGCCGATCCCCCGGCCCTGACCGGACGCCCCTCCCGGGAGGCACCCGCGACGGGCGGAGCCGACCCAATACGGTGGCACCGTGACCGAGCCTGCCCCGCACATGACCCCCGAGCAGTTCCGGCGCCACGGGCACGAGATCGTCGACTGGATCGCCGACTACTGGACGCGGATCGGCTCCCTCCCGGTGCGCTCGCCGGTCTCCCCCGGCGACGTCCGGGACTCCCTTCCGGCGTCCGCCCCCGAGCAGGGCGAGCCGTTCGACGCGATCCTGGCCGACCTCGACCGCGTCGTCGTGCCCGGCGTCACGCACTGGCAGCACCCCGGCTTCTTCGGCTACTTCCCGGCCAACACCTCCGGCCCGTCGGTGCTCGGCGACCTGGTCTCGGCAGGGCTGGGCGTGCAGGGCATGTCGTGGGTGACCAGCCCCGCGGCCACCGAGCTGGAGCAGCACGTCATGGACTGGCTGGCCGACCTCCTCGGCCTGCCGGAGTCCTTCCGCTCCTCGGGCACCGGCGGCGGCGTCGTCCAGGACTCCAGCTCCGGCGCCAACCTGGTCGCCCTCCTGGCGGCCCTGCACCGGGCCAGCGGCGGCGCGACCGTCCGCCAGGGCGTCGAGCCCGAGCGCGCCACGGTCTACGTCTCGAGCGAGACCCACTCCTCGATGGAGAAGGCCGTGCGCATCGCCGGTCTCGGCACCGATGCGGTCCGCATCGTGGAGGTCGGCGGCGACCTCGCGATGAACCCCGGCGCGCTGGCCGCGCGCCTGGAGCGGGACGTCGCCCGCGGCTACCGGCCGGTCCTCGTCTGCGCCACGGTGGGCACCACCTCGACCACCGCCGTCGACCCGCTCGCGGCCATCGGGCCGATCTGCCGGCAGTACGGCGTCTGGCTGCACGTCGACGCCGCCTACGCGGGCGTCAGTGCCGTCGTGCCGGAACTGCGGAAGCTGCAGGCCGGCGTCGAGTGGGCCGACAGCTACACCACCGACGCGCACAAGTGGCTGCTCACGGGGTTCGACGCCACGCTCTTCTGGGTCGCCGACCGCGCGGCTCTCACCGGCGCGCTCTCGATCCTCCCCGACTACCTGCGCAACGCGGCCACGGACGCCGGCGCGGTCGTCGACTTCCGCGACTGGCAGATCCCGCTGGGCCGCCGCTTCCGTGCGCTGAAGCTCTGGTTCGTGGTCCGCTGGTACGGCGCCGAGGGGCTGCGGGCGCACATCCGCTCGCACGTCGCCATGGCGCAGGAGCTGGCCGGGTGGGCCGAGGCCGACGAGCGGTTCGACGTCGTCGCGCCGCACCCGTTGTCGCTGGTCTGCCTGAAGCCCCGCTGGCCCGAGGGGGTCGACGCCGACGTCGCGACGATGACGCTGCTGGACCGGCTCAACGACGGCGGCGAGGTCTTCCTGACCCACACCACCGTCGGGCGGGAGCCGGTGCTGCGGGTGGCCGTCGGCTCGCCGGCCACGACGCGGGCGCACGTCGAGCGGGTCTGGACCCTGCTCGTGGAGGGCCACGACTGGCTCGCCGCCGACTTCGCCGCCCAGGCCGCCGAGCAGGCCGCCGCACGCGCGGCGGACCGGGAACGCGCGGAGACCGAGCGCGACCGGGCCCGGGCGGAGCAGGAGCGGTCGGACCAGGCGGGCGCCGAGGAGACCGAGCAGCTTGGCGCCGATCAGCGCGAGGCCGGAGGGGCGGCGACCGAGCAGCTCGAGGCCGGGGCTCCCCAGGCCGCCGAGGTCCACTCGGACGGGCAGGCCGTCGCCGACGCTGCCGAGTCCACGGGTGGGCGCAGCTGACCGCCCGCCGGGCGCTCAGCGGTCCAGGGACCGGATGAGCCCCTCCTGGGCCACCGTGGCCACATGCGTGCCGTCGGCGGACCAGACCTGCCCGAAGCACAGGGCCCGCCCGGACGACGCCGCAGGGCTGTCGGTCTCGTAGAGCAGCCAGTCGTCGGCGCGGACGCGGCGGTGGAACCACACCGCGTGGTCGAGGCTGGCGCCGACGAAGTCCGGCCAGCCCCCACCGAGCCGGGCGAACCCCGCCGACAGCAGGGTCAGGTCGCTCACGAAGGTCAGCGCCGCGGCCTGCACGACCGGATCGTCGGTCAGCTCCCCGGCGACGCGGAACCAGGTCCAGGTCTGCGTGTCCGGCGGCGCCTTGGGCGGCGCCGCGAACGGGTCTCGCGTGAAGCGTTGCTCGACGACGCGGCCCATCGCCGCCATCCAGGCCGCCTGCCCACCGTGCCGGGCGACGATCTCGTCGGTGCCCGGCAGGTCCTCGGGGCCGGGCACGGCCGGCATCGGGAGTGCATGCTCTGCGACGGCGGGCTCCCCCGCGTGGAAGTCCGCGGTGAGCGCGAAGATGGCGACGTCCTCGCCGTTGCGCCGCTGGCAGGCGATGACCCTCCGGGTGGTGAACGAGCGCCCGTCCCGGATCCGGTCCACCGAGTAGCGGATCTCCTCGGTCGGATCACCGGGCCGGAGGAAGTACGAGTGCAGCGAGTGCACGCCGCGTTCGACCGGGACGGTGCGCCCCGCGGCCACGAGCGCCTGGCCGGCGACCTGCCCCCCGAAGATGCGCTGCCGCTCGGTGGTCGGGGTCCGCCCGACGAACACGTCCGTTTCCCGCTCGGTCAGGTCGAGCACCGACAGGAGCGCCGCCGCCTGGGTGGCCTCCGCGCCCTCGTTCACGAGTCGGTACCCACCTCGTGCACGCGGATGAGGTTGGTCGAGCCGACGGTGTTCGGCGGGCTGCCCGCCACGACGACGACCCGGTCGTCCACCTTCAGCCGGCCGATCGACAGCAGCGAGAAGTCCACCTGGGCCACCATGTCGTCGGTGTGCTCCACCGCGGGAACGAGGAACGTCTCCACGCCCCACGAGAGCGCCAGTTGGCTGCGCACGCGGGCGTCGACGGTGAAGGCCAGCAGCGGCTGGCGGGGATGCAGGGCTGCCAGCCGCCGGGCGGTCTCGCCGGTCTGCGTGAAGGTCGCCAGTGCCTTGACGTCCAGCGACTCCCCGATGTCCCGGGCCGCCCGCACGATCGCCCCCGAGCGGGACCGCGACCGGCGCACCAGCTCCGGCACCCACAGGTGGTCGCTCTCGACCGCGTGGATGATCCGGTCCATCGTCCGCACCGCCCCGATGGGGTACGCCCCGACGGAGGTCTCGCCCGACAGCATCACCGCGTCCGCGCCGTCGAGGACCGCGTTGGCCACGTCGGATGCCTCCGCGCGGGTCGGCCGGGAGTTGGTGATCATCGACTCGAGCATCTGGGTGGCCACGATGACCGGCTTGTTGCGCTCCCGGGCGGCCTGGATCGCCCGCTTCTGCACCAGCGGCACCTGCTCCAGGGCCAGCTCCACACCGAGGTCGCCGCGGGCGACCATGATGCCGTCGAAGGCCTCGACGATCGCGTCGAGGTTCCGGACGGCCTCGGGCTTCTCCAGCTTGGCGATGACGGGGACGTAGATGTCCTCCTGCCGCATGACATCCCGCACCAGCGCGACGTCGGTGGGCGAGCGCACGAAGGACAGCGCGATGAAGTCGACGCCGAGGTGGAGGGCGAAGCGCAGGTCCCGCTCATCCTTGTCGGACAGCGGCGGCACGCTGACCGCGACGCCGGGCAGCGACAGCCCCTTGTTGTTCGAGACGGTGCCGCCCTCGACCACCAGGCAGAAGACGTCGGGGCCCTCCACGCGCACCACGCTCAGCGACAGGTTGCCGTCGTCGACCAGCAGCCGGTCACCGACGCGGACATCGTTGGCGAGGTCCTTGTAGGTGGTGGAGACCCGCTCCGCGGTCCCGGCCACCTCCTCGACGGTGATGCAGATCTGGCTGCCCGTGACCCAGGTGACCGGTCCGTCGGCGAAGGTGCCGAGACGGATCTTGGGGCCCTGGAGGTCGGCGAGGATGGCCACCGCGTGACCCACCCGGTCGGACGCCTCCCGCACCAGCGCATAGGCGGAGGCGTGGTCCTCGTGCGACCCGTGGCTGAAGTTGAGCCGGGCGACGTCCATCCCCGACTCGACGAGGGCGTTCACCTGCTCCGCGGAGCTGGTGGCGGGACCCAGGGTGCAGACGATCTTGGCGCGGCGGGACATGAAGTGAACGGTAGTGGGGTGGGTCCGAGCACACCGGGACCGGGCTCCGCGTCGCGGTGTGGACCGGTCGCGGGGCCCGGAGGGTCCCCGACCGGGACACGGGGCTTGGGCTCCGTGCCGGTCGGGGACGGCACCTGGCCGCGGTGCGGTCCGGAGGACCGCCATGTCACCGCGGTGTCGTCCGGTAGGACGACAGTGTTATCGCAGCGCGACCGCCGTCGGGGTGACCGGCCGCGGCAGCATCGACTCGCCGGTCAGCCAGGTGTCGGCGGCGGCGGCCGCGGCACGGCCCTCCGCGATGGCCCAGACGATGAGCGACTGGCCGCGGCCCATGTCACCGGCCACGAAGACCCCGGGCACGGTGGACATGAACTCGTCGTCACGGGAGACGTTGCCGCGGCCGTCGACCTCCACACCGAGGGCGTCGACCAGGCCGTCACGCTGGGCGCCGGTGAATCCCATGGCGAGGAAGACCAGGTCGGCCGGCAGCTCGCGCTCGCTGCCCTCGATCTTCTGGAACCGGCCGTCCACGCGCTCGACCTCGTGCAGCAGCAGGGCCCGCACGCGACCTTCCGTGCCGTCGGCGCTGTCGCCCAGGAATCGCTCGGTGTTCACCGAGTACAGCCGCTCGCCGCCCTCCTCGTGCGCGCTGGAGACGCGCATGATCATCGGGTAGGTCGGCCAGGGGTTGGCGCCCTGGTCCCGGCGGTCCGGCGGGGTCGGCATGATCTCCAACTGCGCGACCGAGGCCGCACCCTGCCGGTGCGCGGTGCCCAGGCAGTCGGCCCCGGTGTCGCCGCCACCGATGATCACCACGTGCTTGCCGTGGGCGTTGATCGGCGGGTCGTCCAGCTCGCCCAGCGCCTGCAGGTTGCCGTAGGGCAGGTACTCCATCGCCAGGTGGATCCCGGCCAGCTCCCGGCCGGGCGCCGGCAGGTCGCGCCCGATGGTCGCGCCGCCGGCGAGCACCACGGCGTCGAACTCGCCGCGCAACTGCTCGGGAGAGAGGTCGTTCTCCCCCGCGCCACCGACGTCCACATCGGTGACGAACCGGGTGCCCTCGGCGCGCATCTGGTCCAGCCGCCGGTCCAGGACGGACTTCTCCATCTTGAACTCGGGAATGCCGTACCGCAGCAGGCCGCCGGCCCGGTCGGCCCGCTCGTAGACGGTCACGTCGTGCCCGGCCCGGGTGAGCTGCTGGGCGGCGGCGAGGCCGGCCGGCCCGGAGCCGACGACGGCGACCTTCTTGCCGGTGCGCTCGGCGGGAGTCTGCGGGGCCACCCAGCCCTCGTCCCACGCCCGGTCGATGATCTCCCACTCGATCTGCTTGATCGTGACCGGGGACTCCTGCAGGTTCAGCACGCACGAGCCCTCGCACGGAGCCGGGCACAGCTTCCCGGTGAACTCCGGGAAGTTGTTGGTCGCGTGCAGCCGCTCGATCGCGTCGTGCCAGTCGTCGCGGCGGGCGAGGTCGTTCCACTCCGGGATCAGGTTCGCCACCGGGCAGGCGTGGTGGCAGAACGGGATGCCGCAGTCCATGCAGCGGGCGGCCTGGGTGCGCACCTCCGCCGTCGGGAAGAGCGGGTCCTCGCCGTTCTGCCGCAGGCTGTAGACGTCCTTCCAGTCCATGATCCGGAGCTCGACGGGCCGGCGCGGCGGCAGCGCGCGCTCGTACTTCAGGAAACCGGTCTGGTCAGCCACGTGCCGCCTCCATCACTGCTCGATCCACATCAACACCCGCCGCCTCGGCTGCCCGCCGGGCCTCGAGAGCCCGCCGGTAGTCGCGCGGCATGATCACGCTGAACTGCCCGGACCAGCGGCCCCAGTCGGCCAGCAGCGCCGCGGCGACCGGCGACTCGGTGTCGGCCGCGTACCGGACCAGCACGTCGCGCAGCCACTGCGCGGACTCGCCGTCCAGCGGCTCGACGTCGACCATCTCGCTGTTCACCCGGTGACGGGCGAGGTCCAGCACGTACCCGATGCCACCGGACATGCCGGCGGCGACGTTGCGACCGGTCGGCCCGAGGATCACCGCACGGCCACCGGTCATGTACTCCAGGGCGTGGTCGCCCACGCCCTCGACGACCGCGAGCGCCCCGGAGTTGCGGACGCAGAACCGCTCGCCGACCCGCCCGCGCAGGAAGATCTCCCCGCTGGTGGCGCCGTACCCGATGACGTTGCCGGCGATGACGTTGTCCTCCGCGGCGAACGACGCCTCGCGGGAGGGCCGGACGATGATCCGCCCACCCGACAGGCCCTTGCCGACGTAGTCGTTCGCGTCACCGAACAGCCGCATGGTGATGCCCCGCGGCACGAACGCGCCGAACGACTGCCCGGCCGACCCACCGAAGGTCAGGTCGATCGTGCCCTCGGGCAGGCCCTCGCCGCCGAAGCGACGGGTGACCATCGAACCCAGCATCGTGCCGACGGTGCGGTTGACGTTGCGGACCGGCAGCTCGAGGCTCACCGGCCGGGCGTCGAGCAGCGCCCCCTCGCACAGCTGGATGAGGGTCTGGTCCAGCGCGACGTCGAGGCCGTGGTCCTGGCCCCGCACCGCGCGGCGCGGCGTGCCCTCGGGCAGCTCGGGGACCACCAGCATCGGCGCGAGGTCCAGGCCCGCCGCCTTCCAGTGGTCGACCGCCTGGCGGGTGTCCAGCAGCTCGGCGTGGCCGACGGCCTCGTCGATCGACCGGAAGCCCAGCTCGGCCAGGTGGTGCCGCACCTGCTCCGCGAGGAACTCGAAGAAGGTGACGACGAACTCCGGGCGCCCGGTGAACCGCTTGCGCAGCTCCGGGTTCTGCGTGGCCACGCCGACCGGGCAGGTGTCCAGGTGGCAGACCCGCATCATCACGCAGCCGGAGACCACCAGCGGCGCGGTGGCGAAGCCGAACTCCTCGGCGCCCAGCAGCGCGGCCACGATGACGTCGCGACCCGTCTTCATCTGGCCGTCGACCTGCACCACGATGCGGTCGCGCAGGCCGTTGGCGAGCAGCGTCTGCTGGGTCTCGGCCAGGCCCAGCTCCCACGGGGAGCCGGCGTGCTTGAGCGAGGTCAGCGGGGCGGCGCCGGTGCCGCCGTCGAACCCGGAGATCAGGACGACGTCGGCGTGCGCCTTGCTGACGCCGGCCGCGACCGTCCCGACGCCGACCTCGGCGACCAGCTTGACGTGCACCCGTGCCGCGTCGTTGGCGTTCTTCAAATCGTGGATCAGCTGCTTGAGGTCTTCGATCGAGTAGATGTCGTGGTGCGGCGGCGGGCTGATCAGACCGACACCCGGCGTGGAGTGCCGCGTGCGGGCCACCCACGGGTAGACCTTGCCGCCCGGCAGCTGACCGCCCTCGCCGGGCTTGGCGCCCTGCGCCATCTTGATCTGGATGTCGTCGGCGTTGACCAGGTACTCGCTCGTGACGCCGAACCGGCCCGACGCCACCTGCTTGATGGCCGAGCGGCGCAGGTCGCCGTTCGGGTCGGGGGTGAAGCGGTCGGGGTCCTCGCCGCCCTCACCGGTGTTGGACCGCCCGCCGAGGCGGTTCATGGCGATGGCGAGGGTCTCGTGGGCCTCCTGCGAGATGGAGCCGTAGCTCATCGCGCCGGTGTTGAACCGCTTGACGATCTCGCTGACCGGCTCCACCTCGTCGAGCGGCACGGGGGGCCGGACACCGGTCTTCAGCGTGAACAGCCCGCGGAGGGTGGCGGCGTCCTCGGACATCTTGTCGACGGCCTGCGTGTACTTCTCGAAGACGTCGTACTGCCGCGACCGCGTGGCGTGCTGCAGGAGGAACACCGTCTCGGGGTTGAACAGGTGCACCTCGCCCTCGCGGCGCCACTGGTACTCGCCGCCGGTCTCCAGGGTGCGGTGCGCCCGCTCGGTCGGGTTCTCCGGGTAGGCCCGGCGGTGGCGCATCGCCACCTCCTCGGCGAGCACGTCGATGCCGACGCCGCCCAGCGGGGCCGAGGTGCCGGTGAAGTACTCGTCGACGAGGTCCTGCGAGAGACCGACGGCCTCGAAGATCTGCGCCATCGTGTACGAGCCGACGGTGCTGATGCCCATCTTGCTCATCACCTTGAGGACGCCCTTGCCGAGCGCCTTCACCATGTTCCGGACAGCCTGCGCCGGCTCCACGCCGGTCAGGGCGCCGTCGCGGATGAGGTCCTCGATCGACTCGAAGGCCAGGTAGGGGTTCACCGCGGCCGCGCCGTAGCCCAGCAGCAGTGCCACGTGGTGCACCTCGCGGCAGTCGCCGGACTCGACGACCAGACCGACCTCCATGCGGGTCTTCTCCCGCACCAGGTGGTGGTGGACCGCGGCGGTCATGAGCAGCGACGGGATCGGCGCGCGCTGCTCGTCGCAGTCCCGGTCGGAGAGCACGATGATGCGGGCGCCGGCGGAGATTGCCTTGCTGACCTTGCTGCGCAGCTGCTCGATCGCCTCGGCCAGTGCTGTGCCGCCACCGTTGACGTCGAAGTGGCCGGTGATCCGGACGGCGGCGTAGCCCGGCAGGTCGCCGTCGTCGTCGATGTGCAGGATCTTGGCCAGCTCGTCGTTGTCGATGACCGGGAACGGCAGGTGCACCTGCCGGCACGACGCCGGGGTGGCCGCCAGCAGGTTCTGCTCCGGGCCGAAGGTGCGGCCCAGGCTGGTCACCAGCTCCTCGCGGATGGCGTCCAGCGGCGGGTTGGTGACCTGGGCGAAGAGCTGCCCGAAGTAGTCGTAGAGCAGCCGGGAGCGGTCCGAGAGCGGCGCGATCGGGGTGTCGGTGCCCATGGAGCCGATCGGCTCGGCACCGCTGGCCGCCATCGGCGTCACCAGCAGGCGCAGGTCCTCCTCGGTGTAGCCGAACAGCGTCTGACGCCGGACGACCGACTCGTGGCTCGGCCGGGACCGGCGGCGCTCGGGAAGCGCGGGCAGGTGCACCAGCCCCGCGTGCAGCCAGTCGTCGTACGGCTGCCCGGCGGCCAGGGCGCCCTTGACGTCCTCGTCGGAGACGATCCGCCCGGAGGCGGTGTCGACCAGGAACATCCGGCCCGGCTGCAGCCGGCCCTTGGCGACGACGTCGGCGGCGGGGATGTCGAGCACGCCGACCTCGCTGGCCATGACGACCAGGTCGTCCTTGGTGTGCCACCACCGGCCCGGGCGCAGGCCGTTGCGGTCGAGGACGGCGCCGATCAGCGTGCCGTCGGTGAAGCAGACCGCGGCGGGCCCGTCCCACGGCTCCATGATCGAGGAGTGGAACCGGTAGAACGCCCGGCGGGCCGGGTCCATCTCGTCGTGGTTCTCCCACGCCTCGGGGATCATCATCAACACCGCGTGCGGCAGCGACCGGCCCGACAGGTGCAGCAGCTCCAGCACCTCGTCGAAGGTCGCCGAGTCGCTGAAGTCGCTCGCGGTGACCGGGAAGATCCGCTCCAGCCCGAGCTCCGACGCCGGGCCGGCCGGGCCGTCGAAGAGCTCGGTGGCGAGCTTCGCCTCGCGGGCCCGCATCCGGTTGCGGTTGCCCTTGATGGTGTTGATCTCGCCGTTGTGCGCGATGAACCGGAACGGGTGGGCCAGCGGCCAGCTCGGGAAGGTGTTGGTCGAGAAACGGCTGTGCACCAGTGCGATCGCCGACTCGTAGCGCTCGTCGCGCAGGTCGGGGAAGAACAGCGGCAGCTGGTCGGTGGTCAGCATGCCCTTGTAGGTGATCGTCCGGGACGACAGCGAGGTGATGTAGAGGGAGCTGCCGGCGTCCACGGCGGCGCGTTCGGCCCGCTTGCGCAGCACGAAGGAGCGCCGCTCGAGCCGGGTGACGCCGTTGCACACCTTGTTGCCGCCGAAGGCGGTCTCGTCCGCCCGGGCGCCCATGGTCTCGGCCACGAACAGCTGGGCGAAGTGCGGCATGACCGCGCGCGCGGTGGGGCCGAGATCGGCGCCGTCGGGGTCGACCGGCACGTCGCGCCAGCCCAGGACGGTGAGCCCCTCCTCCTCGGCCAGGCGGGCGATGTCCTCGACGCGGGCGGCCCGCTCCCGCTCGTCGACGGGCATGAAGGCGATGCCCACCGAGTACTCGCCCATGGGCGGCAGGTCGAACCCGACGCCGGCGCGCAGCAGGGCGTCGGGGATCTGGGTGAGGATGCCGGCGCCGTCACCGGAGTTGGGCTCGGAACCCGCGGCACCCCGGTGGTCCAGGTTGTGCAGCGCGGTGAGGCCGGCCTGCACGATGCGCCGGCTCCGTCTTCCACGCGCGTCGGCCACGAAGGCGACACCGCAGGCGTCCTTGTCGTTCGCCGGGTCGTACAGGCCGGTGGGGGCGGGCAGGGCGGAGAAGGGCACAGCGGCGGGCACCGCGGAGAAGGGCACTGCCGCGGGGGCGGAGGCGGGAAGGTCGGTCATGTCACTCCCGTCGTCGGCGCACCGTCGTCCCTCTGGGGGAGGTCGGACGGGGGGCGGGGCCCGGGCCGGAGGTCAAGGGCGGCGGAGATGGCGGCACGTGCGGAGCGCGGGTGCCGGCGGGAACAGGTGCCCCGGCCGGTGGTGGCGCGAGCCCACCGGTTGTTGCCGGCGGGCCGTCGTCCGCGGGGCAGCGCTGGCCCGGTTCCGACACGACGACCCGGCCAGGATCGCCGGCGGGTCAGCCCGAAGGGTACACAGCGGTACCGCGGCAGCGACATGAGCGAACTCACGCCATGCCCGGCTGTCCGGGGCGCCGCGATCCGCGGCCGGACCAGCGGTGGAGCAGTGGGTCAGGTGGGGGCGGGCGGCTCGTGATCGTTCTCACGGGCGGGCGCCTGCCGGGCGTCTGCCCGGCGACCGGTCACCTCCTGGGAGCGCTCCGCCGCCGCGTCCGAGCGGTCGATCTCCTCACGCGGCCGGCCGCGCTGCCAGACGAAGTAGCCGATCGCCAGCAGCCCCACGATGACGGCGGTGAAGACGTTGACCCGGACGCCGAAGAACGTCTCGGCCGGATCCGTCCGCATCAACTCGATCCACAGCCGGCCGAGGCAGTAGGAGGCGACGTAGAGGGCGAAGGCACGGCCGTGGCCGAGCCGGAACCGCCGGTCGGCCCAGATCACGAACGCCGCGGCCGCGAGGTTCCACAGCAGCTCGTAGAGGAAGGTCGGGTGGAAGGTGCCCAGCACCACCGGTTCGCCGTCGGCCCCGGTGACCGCCCGGCCCCCGCTCCACTCGTAGATCGTCAGCGCCCACGGCAGGTCGGTGGGGCCGCCGTAGAGCTCGTTGTTGAACCAGTTGCCCAACCGCCCGATCGCCTGGGCGACCAGCAGGCCGGGGGCCACCGCGTCGGCGAAGGCGGGCAACGGGATGCCGCGGCGCCGGCAGGCGATCCACGCCCCCACGCCGCCGAGGGCGACCGCGCCCCAGATGCCGAGCCCGCCCTCCCAGATGGCGAAGGCCCGCAGCGGGTCACCGCCCTCACCGAAGTAGGGGCGCGGGCTGGAGATCACGTGGTAGATCCGGCCGCCGACGATGCCGAACGGCACCGCCCAGACGGCGATGTCCAGCACGTCCTCAGCCCGCCCGCCCCGGGCGACCCAGCGCTTCTGGGTGAGCCAGACCGCGGCGACGATGCCGGCGATGATCGCCAGCGCGTACGCGCGGATCGGGAACGGGCCGAGCTCCCAGACGCCCTGCGTGGGGCTCGGGATGGCGGCCAGGACCATCACGCCCGCACCCCCGCGCGCCGGACGCCCGCGGCGAGGTCCTCGGTCAGGGCGCGCACCCCGGCGGCGCCGCGGCCCTCGAGCAGCTCCCGGACGTAGGCCGAGCCGACGATGACCCCGTCGGCGAACGCGGCCACCTCGGCCGCCTGGTCGCCGTCCGAGACCCCCAGCCCGACGCAGACGTGCCGGTCCGGCGCCGCCTGGCGGGTGCGGGCCACCAGCGTCTCGGCCGCGTCGCCGACGGTCGCCCGGGTGCCGGTGACGCCCATGGTGGAGGCGGCGTAGACGAAGCCGCGGCACGCGGCCGCCGTCGTGGCCAGCCGCGCGTCGGTGGACGACGGCGCCACGAGGAAGACCCGGTCGAGACCGGCGCGGTCGCTGGCGGCGATCCACTCCCCCGCCTCGTCGGGGATCAGGTCGGGGGTGATCGCACCCGCGCCGCCTGCGGCGGCGAGGTCGGTGGCGAAGCGGTCGACGCCGTAGCGCTCGATCGGGTTCCAGTAGCTCATCACCACGGCGACGGCGCCGGCGTCGGCCACCGCCCGGACGGCGCGGAGCACGTCCCGCATGCCCACCCCCGCGCGGACGGCGACGTCGACCGCCTGCTGGATGACGGGGCCGTCCATGCCGGGGTCGCTGTACGGGACGCCGACCTCGATCACGTCGGCGCCGGCCTCGACGGCGGCCACCATGGCGGCGATCGACCCGTCGACGTCGGGATAGCCGACCGGCAGGTAGGCGACCAGCGCCGCACGCCCCTCGGCCTTTGCGGCCCCGATGCGGTCCTCGAGCGCGCTCATGCCTGCTTCCCCGCCTCGTCGCCGCGCACGGCCTCGTCGTTGCTGACCGCACCCTCGGTGGGCTGCTGGTCGGTGTCGAGCCCCGGGCCGGGGTCGACCTCCTCGCGGTCGCCCAGCCCGAACCAGCGGGATGCCGTCTCGACGTCCTTGTCGCCGCGGCCGGAGAGGTTGACCAGCAGCAGCGCGCCCGTCCCCATCTCCTGGCCGAGCTGCATCGCGCCGGCGAGCGCGTGCGCGGACTCGATCGCCGGGATGATGCCCTCGGTGCGGCAGAGCAGCGCGAACGCCTCCATCGCCTCGGCGTCGGTGACCGGGCGGTACTCGGCCCGGCCGATGTCGTGCAGGTAGGAGTGCTCGGGGCCGACGCCGGGATAGTCGAGTCCGGCGCTGATGGAGTGCGACTCGATCGTCTGGCCGTTCTCGTCCTGCAGCAGGTACGAGCGGGCCCCGTGCAGCACACCCGGCGTCCCGCCGGTGATGGTGGCCGCGTGCCGATCGGTGTCCACGCCGTCGCCACCGGCCTCCAGGCCGAGCAACCGCACGTCCTCGTCCGGCACGAAGGCGGTGAAGATGCCGATCGCGTTGCTCCCACCGCCGACGCAGGCCAGGACGGCGTCGGGCAGCCGGCCCTCCCGCTCCAGGACCTGGGCGCGGGCCTCGTCGCCGATGACCCGCTGGAAGTCGCGGACCATCGCCGGGAACGGGTGCGGCCCGGCGACGGTGCCGAACACGTAGTTGGTGGTCTCCACGTTGGTGACCCAGTCGCGGAACGCCTCGTTGATCGCATCCTTGAGCGTGCGGGACCCGGTGGTCACGGGGATGACCTCGGCGCCCAGGAGTCGCATGCGGGCCACGTTGAGCGCCTGCCGGCGGGTGTCCTCCTCGCCCATGTACACGGTGCAGGACAACCCCATGAGCGCGGCAGCGGTCGCCGTGGCGACGCCGTGCTGGCCGGCCCCGGTCTCGGCGATGACGCGGGACTTGCCGATGCGCTTGGTGAGCAGCGCCTGGCCCAGCACGTTGTTGATCTTGTGCGAGCCGGTGTGGTTGAGGTCCTCTCGCTTGAGCAGCACCCGGGCGCCGCCGCAGTGCTCGGCGAACTTCGGCACCTCGGTGACGGGGCTGGGCCGGCCGGTGTAGTCCCGCTGCAGCCGGGCGAACTCGGCGAGGAAGGCGGGGTCCACGCGCATGGCCTCGTAGGCCTCGGTGAGCTCGTCGAGCGCCGCGATCAGCGCCTCGGGCACGAAGCGGCCACCGAAGACCCCGAAGTGCCCCGTGGCGTCCGGCCAGCCCGGGCGCGCCGGGAGGGAGAGTTCTCCGGGCTGCGGCGGGCTGGTGGTCGTCATGAACACAGTGTCCCGCGCCCGGCGCCCCGATCGGCGCAGGGGTCTGCCCGATGCCACCGGACCGGTGCGCACCTCGTCCCTCGCCGCCTCAGAAAGGTGGTGGGTCATCCGCCAGGGCCGGTTCCGGGGGTGGTGGTGCGGGTGGTCCGGTCAGCACGTGGAAGCCGGGTGGTCGGCTGATCCGGGTCACGCCGCTCGGGGTGATCACGGTGAGCACCCCGTCGGGGGTCATCGCGTGCCGCCAGCCCGGCGCGAACGTCTTGAGCCGGTGGTGCCGCCGGCAGCGGCAGCACAAATTCTCGCAACTGGTCGGGCCGCCGTCCGCGTGGGCGATCACATGGTCGAGGTCCGCCCAGCCGGCGCGCACGCTACAGCCGGGGTGCCGGCAGGTGCGGTCCCGCACGCGGAGGAATCGCTGCCGAGCAGCCGAGGGGCGGTACCGGTCGACCGCGCCGGGCCGGGCGAGCAGCGGGCAACCGCATCCGGTGTCGGGGTGGTCGGGGCAGCCGCGGCGGGCCAGCCGCTGCAGTTCGGTGCGGCCGGTCACGGCCAGCAGCGCGCCGGTGGCATCGGTGATCGCGATGTCCAGGCTGCCGCCGGTCGGTGCCTGCAGCCCGCCCGGGCAGATGGCGTCCAACTGCTCGAGGAGCTCGCGGACGTGGGCTGCGGTGATCGGCTCGCCGTCCACCTCGCCCGTGTGCGCGAGAGCACCGGGCGCTACGAAGGCCGCAGGCAACGTGGCGCCCTTGTCCAGGAACGCCCCGACTGTGAGTGCCTCCAGCGGAGCCACCACGGTCAGCTGCGCGGTCACCGCCGGCCGGTTGTCGTCCCAGGGGCGCAGCATCAGATCGGCCGCCGCGCCGGCGCGGAGCATGCCGATCGGGCGAGGGTCACCGGCGTCCTTCGCGGTGGGAGCGTGCTGATCCACCGCGTTCCGGCAGGCCCTGGCGTCCTGCTGCGGCAGGAGCATCGCCAGCAGACTCATCCCGTCCCCGACCGGGCGGACCGTCACATCCGCTCCGCGCCGCGCCCGCTCCCGCCGCCGGTCGGCCGCCTCCGCGTCCCGGGCCAGCAGTTCCCGGCGCACCGCCTCCCGCAGCCGGCGCACCGACGACTCCGCCGCACCCGGCAGCACCGCGGCCTCGACCGCCTCGACCACCGCCGGGTCGGCCTCCGGAGCCGTGGCCCGGAGCTCCTCGGCGATCGCCCGGGCCCGCGGCCAGTCCAGCTCACCGACCCGCAAGGCGACGTGGGTGGCCGGCAGCCGGGTGGTCAGCGTCTCGGACTGGCCCAGCAGCGTCACCGCCGCCGTCCAACTGCAGTTCAGGACCATCGCCAGCTCGTCGGCCACGAACTCACTCGTCCCCGCCGGTCGCACCTCACCGGCCCGCTCCCCACCCGGGCGCGGATCACCCGGCGCCGGGCGGGCCGCGGCCAGATCCATCACCAGCTCCAAGCGCAACGCCGCCAACTGGGCCTCGGCCACCGCGATCTGCTGCAGCAGCACGGCCACCTCCGCCGCCGACCGGTGGGCCGGCAGCCGTGCACCCAACGGCTCCGCCCACCGCACCGGGTCGGGATCGTCGATCTCCCACGGCAACGGGGCCTGGTCGACCGGCACCACGGTCACCCCGACCGCGAACCCGACACCCGACGACATGACCCCACGCTAGGCAAGGGGTACGACGGTTTCCGGCCTTGTCGGCCCTCCCGCAGGGGCCCGCCGCGAGTGTGCGAGCAGTGGAGGAGGGTCCTTCTTCAGCGGGTGGTGCGCGGGGTGGCCGGGTGCGAGCCGGCCGTGACCAGGTCGGCCACCGCCTGGCGGGCGTCCCCGGCGGTGACCAGGCCCTCGCCGACGAGCACCGCGTCGGCCCCGGCGGCGGCGTAGCTGATCAGGTCGTGCGGGCCGCGGACACCGGACTCGGCGACCTTCACGACCTCCGACGGCAGCCCGGGGGCGATCTTCTCGAATGTCGACCGGTCGACCTGGAGGGTGGTGAGGTCGCGGGCGTTGACGCCGATGACCGAGGCGCCGGCGGCCAGGGCGCGGTCGGCCTCGGCCTCGGTGTGCACCTCGACCAGCGCCGTCATGCCGAGGGACTCGACCCGCTCCAGCAGTCCGACGAGCACGTTCTGCTCGAGCGCCGCGACGATCAGCAGGACGACGTCGGCGCCATAGGCGCGCGCCTCGTGGACCTGGTAGCTGCTGACGATGAAGTCCTTGCACAGCACCGGGACGTCGACCACCGCCCGGACCGCGGCCAGGTCGGCGTGCGATCCCCCGAAGCGGCGTCCCTCGGTGAGCACCGAGATCACCCGTGCGCCACCGGCGGCGTACTGCTGGGCCAACGACGCCGGATCGGCGATGTCGGCCAGGTCGCCCTTGGACGGGCTGCGGCGCTTGACCTCGGCGATGACCCCGACGCCAGGGGCCCGCAGGGCGGCCAGGGCGTCGTGCGCCGGCCGGGCGGCCTGCGCCGCCGCTTTGATCCGGTCGAGCGGCGTAGCGGCCTCGCGCACGGCGAGGTCGGTGCGGACGCCGGTCACGATCTCGTCGAGCACGTTCACGGCGTCCTCGCAGCCTCGGCCGAGGTCCCGTGGTTGCGCATGGGCGCCGCTGCCTCTCGTACGTCGATCCCGCACCGGGCGGATGGGTGAGATCACTCTAGAGGCGCTCCGGACACGCTCCGGTCCGGGGTGGGGTGGCCGGGCTCGTCCGGTTGCGCTATACGGGGCGCCCGGGCGGCACGTCGGTGGGGTCCTCGCCGCGGTCCAGCGCCTTCCACGCGTCGTCGGCCCGGTCCTCCGCCGACCGCCTCGCTGCGGGGCTGCGCTCGTAACGCTGTCCCATGGCCGGCCAGGCCCGACCGCGGGCGGCGGCCAGTCCGCCGGCCGCCACGGCCAGCAGGCCGGCGACGAGGACGAGCACCGGCCAGGTCGCCGACACCTCCACCGTCGTGGCGCTCAGCTGACCTCCGCCCAGCCCGGGCAGGTCCGCGGCGGCGTCCGGCACTCCCCCGGCGAGGACGCGCAGCCCCGACAGCACCAGGGCCGCCCCGGCGGCGGCCACGAGCAGCCCGACGACGACCCGGCCGACGCCCCGCACCGCCAGGAGAGCCACGGCCGCGGCCAGGAGCACCAGCCCGGACGCGGGAATCAGCGGCGCCGCGTCGCCGCCCGACAGCATCCCGGTCACGGGTGGGAGCGGCGCCCGGCGCTCGGCGGTGACCTGCGCCCACCGCTGGCCGGCCGCCGACAGCGCCAGCGCGCCGGCCGCCGCGACGGCGAGCACCGCGGCGGCGAGTTCCCGGCGGTGCGCCGTCGGGCTCACCCGTCCTCCCGGCCCCGCAGCTCCCGCAGGCCCTCGGCCGTGGCTATCGCCGAGAGCACCGCCCGCGCCTTGTGCCGCGTCTCGGCCTCCTCGGCGGCAGCGTCGCTGTCGGCCACGACGCCGGCGCCGGCCTGCACGTAGGCCCGGCCCTGGTGCAGGACGGCGGTCCGGATCGCGATCGCCATGTCCATGTCGCCGCTGGCGTCGAGGTAGCCGACGGTGCCGGCGTAGAGGGCCCGGCGGGTCGGCTCGAGGGTCTCGATGATCGTCATGGCGCTCGGCTTCGGCGCCCCCGAGACCGTGCCGGCCGGGAAGGTGGCGTCGAAGACGTCCAGGGCGTCGCACCCGGGGCTGACCTGGCCGGCGACGGTGGAGACCAGGTGCATGACGTGGCTGTAGTGCTCCACCCGCATGAAATCGGGCACCTCGACGCTGCCCGGCACGCAGACCCGGCCCAGGTCGTTGCGCGCGAGGTCGACGAGCATCACGTGCTCGGCCCGCTCCTTGGGGTCGGCGAGCAGCCCGTCGGCCAGCCGCACGTCCTCCTCGGGCGTGGCACCGCGCGGGCGGGTACCGGCCGGCGGGTGGACGACGGCCGAGGAGCCGGTGACCGTCACCAGCGCCTCCGGCGAGGAGCCGACGACGTCGAACGGCGTCCTCTGCCCGGCGAACCGCAGCAGGTACATGTACGGCGACGGATTCGTCGCCCGCAGCACCCGGTACAGGTCCAGCGCCCCCACCTCGGTCTCCAGCTCGAACCGCTGCGCGAGCACCACCTGGAAGGCGTCGCCGGCCCGGATGTGCTCGCGGATCCGCTCGACCCCCTCCTCGTAGGCGCCGGGCGCCAGGTTGCTGCGCACCGTCGGGGCGTCGGCGGGCTCGAACACCGCGACCGCCGGGGCGGACGGCGCGACGAGGGCGGCGGCCATGTCGTCCAACCGGGCGACGGCGGCGTCGTAGCCGGCGGCGTCCTGCCCGCCCGCCCCGCGCAGCGCGTTCACGATCAGGAGTACCGACCCGTCGGCGTGGTCGAGCACGGCCAGGTCGGTCACCAGCATCATCGCCAGCTCCGGCATGCCGAGGTCGTCGGTGCTCGTCTCCGGCAGCCGCTCCAGGCGGCGCACCACGTCGTAGCCCAGGTAGCCGACCAGGCCACCGGTGAGCGGAGGGAGCCCCGGGGCGCGGGGCGAGCGCAGCCGCCGCGCCATCACCCGGACGGCGTCGAGGGGGTCGGCCGGGAGATCGTCGGTGATCCCCGGCACGTCGTCCCCGAGCCACTGGGTGCGGCCGCCCCGCTCGGTGAGCACGCCCGCGCTGCGCACGCCGACGAAGCTGTACCGGGCCCAGCGCTTGCCCTGCTCGGCCGACTCGAGCAGCAGGGTGCCGGGGCGGTCCCCGGCCAGCTTGCGGTAGACGCCGACGGCGGTCTCGCTGTCGGCGAGCAGCCGCCGCGTCACCGGGACCATGGCCGTCCCGCCCGCCCCGTCCAGCGCCGCGAACTCCTCGCGCGAGGGCCAGGTGCTGCCGAACCTCATGGGGCCACCGCCTGGACGGCGGGAAGCGGCCGGTGGAAGCAGCTGCGCTCGCCGGTGTGGCAGGCGGCGCCCTCCTGGTCCACCAGCACCAGCAGCGCGTCCCCGTCGCAGTCCAGGCGGACGTCCCGGACCCACTGGCGGTGCCCGGAGGTCTCCCCCTTCACCCAGTACTCGGCGCGGCTGCGCGACCAGTAGGTGGCCCGGCCGGTGGTCAGCGTGCGGCGCAGCGCCTCGTCGTCCATCCAGGCGACCATGAGCACCTCGTGGGTGTCGTGCTGCTGGACGACGGCGGCGACCAGCCCGGCAGGGTCGCGACGCAGCAGGTCGGCGACCTCGGGGGCCAGTACGGGATCGGAGGCCTCACGCGCGGACATGCCCGCCAGTGTGCCGTGCCCGGCGGTCAGGACTGCCGGGCGGTGAACCACCGGCGGCCGCCGCCGAACAGGACGAGGCCGAGCGCGACCAGGGGTGCCGCGGCGAAGAACAGGCTCAGCGCGCTCAGCACCCCACCGACGTCCTCCCCCGCCGCCGCCGGACCGAGCAGGTCGTTCAGCTCCGCCCACCAGTACGCCGTCAGCACCAGCTGCACGACATGGGCGCCCACGAGCAGCAGCCAGGCCACCCGGGTGCGGCGGTTGAGCGCCAGGATGCCGGCCGCCACGAGGAGCACCACCGCCACGATCTGGACGATCGACAGGACGGTGCCCTCACGGGCGAACTCGTGGAACACGGCCGGGGCGGCGGTGGGGGTCTGCTCGATCGCCAGCTCCGCGATCGAGGCGAAGAACCAGACATACAGCGAGGCGATGAGCACCAGCAGTGCCTGCACGAAGGTCAGCACCGCGGCACCGACCACCTGGCCGGGACGGCGCTGCGGCCCCGGTCCGTACGGCCCCGCCGGGTACGGCGGCGCGTAGGGGCCCGGATAGCCGTACGGCGGCGGTGGGCCGTAGCCGTACGGCGGAGGGACCGGACCGTACGGACCCGGCGGGCCGTAGCCGTAGCCGGGCGGCGGCACCGTGGGCGGCGGCCCGCCGTACGCCGGCACCTGCTCCGTGGGCGACGCCGGGTCGGACCAGGGATCGCGGGGTGCGCTCACGCCTGTCCGCTCACAGTGCACCCGGGTTCGCTCCCGCGGGACGCTCCGCTCCTCGCTCGGAAGTCCAGGCCGCCTCCGCGGTCGGTCCGCTCCTCGCTCGTCCCTCGCTGCGATGCTCCCTCCCTGTCGTCGGCCGCCTCGCTGCGATGCTCACGTCCCTGTCCGCTCACAGGGCCGCCGCCACCGCGCGGCCCGCCGTCCGCCCGGAGAACAGGCAGCCGCCGAGGAACGTGCCCTCCAGCGAGCGGTAGCCGTGCACCCCGCCGCCGCCGAAGCCGGCGACCTCGCCGGCGGCGTACAGCCCGGGGAACACCTCGCCGCCGGGGCGCAGGACCCGAGCGGAGAGGTCGGTCTCCAGGCCACCGAGGGACTTGCGGGTGATCAGGTTCAGTCGCACGGCGACCAGCGGCCCGGCCTCCGGGTCGAGCAGCCGGTGCGGTGGAGCGACGCGGATCAGCTTGTCGCCGAGGTAGTTGCGGGCGCCGCGGATCGCGGTGATCTGCAGGTCCTTGGTGAACGGGTGGGCCACCTCGCGGTCGCGCGCGACGATCTCGCGCTCCACCTGCGCGAGGTCGAGCTCGGGAGCGCCGCCGGTGATCCGGTTCATCCCGGCCACCAGCTCGGGCAACGTGCGGGCGACGACGAAGTCCTCCCCGCGGTCGAGGAAGGCCTGGACCGGTCCGGCCACCCCGGCCCGCGCCCGGTTGACCAGGAGCTTGACGTCCTTGCCGGTGAGGTCGGGGTTCTGCTCGGAGCCCGACAGCGCGAACTCCTTCTCGACGATCTTGTGGGTGGCGACGAACCAGGTGTGCTCGTACCCGGTCTGCCCGATGTGGGCCAGGGTGCCCAGGGTGTCGAAGCCGGGGAACAGCGGCACCGGCAGCCGCTGCCCGGTGGCGTCGAGCCACAGCGACGAGGGGCCGGGCAGGATCCGGATGCCGTGCTGCGCCCACACCGGGGAGTGGTTGGCGATGCCTTCGGTGTAGTGCCACATGCGGTCGGCGTTCACCCGGCTCGCGCCGGCCGCGACGGCCGACTCCTGCATCAGGCCGTCGACGTGCGCGGGCACGCCGGACAGCAGCCGCTGCGGCGCGGGGCCCAGCCGCGCCGGCCAGTTCCTGCGCACCAGGTCGTGGTTGCCGCCGATGCCGCCGGAGGTGACCACGACCGCCTGCGCGGCGATCTCGAACTCGCCGACCTCGGTGCGCGAGCTGGCCTCCCCGCGGGCCACGTCGCTGGGCTGGAGAACCGCACCGCGCACCCCCGTCACCGCGCCCTCGGTCACCACCAGCTCCGACACCCGGTGCCGGAAGCGCAGGTCCACGAGGCCGGCCTCCACCGCGGCCCGCACCCGCCGCTCGAACGGGGCGACGATGGCCGGGCCGGTGCCCCAGACGATGTGGAACCGTGGCACCGAGTTGCCGTGGCCGGTGGCGGTGTACCCGCCCCGCTCGGCCCAGCCGACGATCGGGAAGAAGCCGATGCCCTGCTCCTTGAGCCAGGCGCGCTTCTCCCCCGCCGCGAACTGCAGGTAGGCCTCGGCCCACTGCCGGGGCCAGTGGTCGCTGTCGCGGTCGAACCCGGCGCTGCCGAACCAGTCCTGGCGGGCCAGCTCCAGCGAGTCGTGCACGCGCAGCCGGCGCTGCTCCGGGGAGTCGACGAGGAACAGGCCGCCGAAGGACCACCACGCCTGCCCGCCCAGCGACGCCTCCGGCTCCTGGTCGACCAGGATCACCCGCTTGCCGGCGTCGGCCAGTTCGGCGGTGGCGACAAGCCCGGCCAGCCCCGCACCCACCACGACGACGTCCGCCTCGAAGCTGCGCGTGTCAGTGCTCACGGCGCGACGCTAGCTGCCGCGGGCCGCCGGCCGCCTCCCCCCTGGCGGGCGAGTTGCTCGACGCCGCTGACCTCGTCGCCGACCTCACCGTCGGGTCGCCGTCCTCGCGGTGCAGCACGAGGTCGGCGACCGATCGGTGAGGACGGCGCGCTCAGCCGGTCCGCCGCACTCCTGCGAGGCGGGGCGTAGCGGTGAACCGCCGCACCGCGGGGCCGGGGACAGCGAGCAGCTCCCGCAGACGCCGCTCCACGCGCGGCCATCCGGAACCGACGTCGGCGTCCGCGAGCCGGGCGACGCGGATGTCGAGCGCACGGAGCTCGTCCTCGCGTCGCTTCTCCTCCCACAGCACCCGCTCGGGGGCGCGCCCGCGCCACGGGTCCGCGTACTTCACCTGCCCGTCGAACTCGACCGCGATGGCGGCCTCGTCGAACCAGGCGTCGACCACGCCGACGAGCCGTCCCCCGGTGCGGACCTCCACCTGCAGCTCGGGTGCAGGGAACCCGGCGCCGACGATGCGCAGCCTGCCGCGGGTCTCCAACGGCGACTCGGCTCGCCCGTCGGCGTGCGCGGTGGCGCGGGCCGCCCGTCCGGCCCCGCGCCAGTGGTGGACGGCGGCCGTGGCGCGGCGGAGGTCATCCGGCGTCAGCCGCTCGGCCAGCAGAGCGGCGTCCATCGCGACGACGGCGTCCTCCAGCGGCCACTCCCTCGCGCAGTCGACGAGCGTTCGCGCCGCCGAGGTGAGCGGAAGTGGGCCCGTCCGCCAGCGCTCACCCGCCGACAGCGGTGCGCAGGTCACCAGGTAGTCGCGGCCGCGCCGCCACTGCACCGGGTCGGTGAGCCGGAAGACCGGCTCGATCGTTCGCGGCGTCGGGAACTCCCACAGGCGGGCCGCCGAGGCGTGGCTCAGCACCGCCGACGGTCGGTCCAGGCTCAGGAGGACTGCGAGGCAGTCGATGTCGTAGCGGCGTCCCGTCGCCTCGGCTGCCACCAGGGCCGCTACGTCGATCAGCACGCCTCGTCGCAGCCGTACCCAGGAACCGGAGCGGCAGAGGGCACGGATCTCCGACGCGCCGTAGCCGGCACCGAGGGCGTCGGCGGTCGTGAAGATCCCCAAGCGTCTTTCGGAGATGGCACGAAGAGCGGGGTGCATGCGCCGATGCTGCGGTCGGCGGCACTGTGCGCCGACCGGTCGATCACTTCTGTGGAGAGCGCAGCCAGGTGTGGATGGCCGTCCTCGCCGAGCGGTCGCCGTCCTCGTGATGCAACGCGAGGACGGCGACCCGACGGGAAGGTCGGCGCCGCAGGTCAGCCCACCGGCTCGGGTTCGCCCGCCGACGACCGGCGCCAGGAGGCGTGCAGCCGGGCGTAGGGACCGTCGGCGTCGACCAGCTCCGCGTGCGTGCCGCGCTGCACCACCCGCCCGGCGGCGACCACGAGGATCTCGTCGGCGCGCTCGGCGGTGGACAGCCGGTGGGCGATGGTGAGCGTCGTCCGGCCCTCGGTCAGCGTGTCCAGCGCCCGGGTGAGCCGCTGCTCGGTGGCCGGGTCCACGGCGCTGGTCGCCTCGTCCAGCACCAGCAGGTCCGGGTCGGCGACGTAGGCGCGGGCGATCGCGACCAGCTGCCGCTCGCCCGCCGACAGCGACTCCCCGCGCTGGCCGACCGCCGTCGCCACGCCGTCAGGCAGGCCCGCGAGCCAGGCGCCGAGCCCCAGGTCGCCGAACGCGGCGACGACCTGCCCGTCGGTCATGCCGGGGCGGCCGTAGCGCACGTTCTCGGCCACCGTCGCGTCGAACAGGAACCCGTCCTGGGGCACCATCACCACCCGCGCACGCAACGAGGCGAAGGCGACCTCGGCCAGCGGCACGAAGCCGCAGTCGCAGTCGCCCGACCCGAGCAGCACGCGGCCGTCGCCCGGGTCCATGAGCCGGGTGACCAGCTTGGCGAACGTCGTCTTGCCGGAGCCGGTCTCCCCCACGATGGCGACCCGCGTGCGGGGGGCGATGGTGAGGTCGACGTCGTCCAGCGCCGGGCGCGCGCCGGGCGCGTAGCGGAAGGTGACGTGCTCGAACCGGACGCCCAGCGGCCCGGCGGGCAGCTCCCGCACCCGGTCGGGGGCGGCGACGGCGGGGTCGCGGACGTCGGGCTCGGTGTCGATGACGTCGAGCACCCGCCGGAACCCGGCGATCGCGTTCTGCGCCTCGTTGAGCACCTCGCTGGCGGTCTGCACCGGCGCCACGAACAGGGTGACGAGGAAGAGGAAGGCGACCAGGGTGCCGGCGGAGATGTCGCCGGCCAGGCCCAGCAGCACGCCGACCACCACGACGGCGGCGTTGGCGACCGCGGCGACGAACTCGCCGCTGACGAACACGGCGGCGGTGACCTTCTGGGCGTCCACCTGCGACCGGTAGTGCCGGTCGATGGCGGCGTCCAACCGCGCGGCGGTGCGGGCGCGGACGCCGTAGGCGCGCACCGTCGGCGCGCCGACCACCGACTCCGCGACCGCGGCCAGCACGTCGCCGACCCGCTCGCGCACCACGCCGTAGACCTGCGCGAGCCGCTGGGCGAACCAGCGGACGGCGAACACCAGCGGCACGAAGCAGACCACGACCAGCAGCGTCAGCTGCCAGGAGTAGACGGCCATGACGACGGTCGCGACGACGAGCTGACCCATGCTCACCAGGCCGAGCACGCCGCCCCACTGCATGAACACCGACAACTGGTCGACGTCGCTGGTCACCCGGGACACCAGCGACCCCCGCCGCTCGCCCTGCTGGTGCAGCACCGAGAGGTCGTGCACATGGCGGAAGGCCCGCACCCGCAGGATGGCCAGCGCGGTCTCGGTGGTGCGGAACAGCCGCACGTTCATCCGGTAGACCGCGACGGCGGTGAGCAGCACGACCACCGCAGAGGCCGCGATCAGCCAGGCGACCAGGTCCAGGTCCGGGCCGTCGGGGCCGTCCAGCCCGCGGTCGATGACCTGCTGGACGGCGATGGGGACGACCACCCGGCCGGCGGTGGCGACCAGGGCGAGGGCGAAGGTGACCGGCAGCCCGCGGCGGAACTCCGGCATCATGCGCAGGCCCCGGCGCAGCGTGGTCATCGCGCCCTCGGCCCGGCGGTCGGCGGGCAGCGTCGCGGCGGTCACGCCGCCACCTCCGCCTGCGAGTAGGCCCGGACCAGCTCGGCGTACCCCGGGACGTCCTCGAGCAGTTGCGCATGCGTGCCCCGGGCGACGGCGCGCCCCTCGGCGAACCACACCACCTCGTCGGCCAGTGCGATCGTCGCCTGGCGGTAGGCCACGACCACGACCGTCGCCGGGCGCTCGCTGGCGCGCAGCGCGTCGAGGATCCGTGCCTCGACCGACGGGTCGACCGCGCTCGTGGCGTCGTCCAGGACGAGCAGCCGCGGACGCCGGACGACGGCGCGGGCGAGAGCCAGCCGCTGGCGCTGCCCGCCGGAGAGGGAGGCGCCCCGCTCCCCCACCCGGGTGTCCAGGCCCTCGGGGAGGGCGGCGACGAACTCGTCGGCCGCCGCCACCCGGAGCGCCGTCCACACCTGCTCGTCGTCGTACGGGCCGCCGAGGGTGATGTTGTCGCGGACGGTGTCGTCGAACAGGAACGCGCTCTGGGCGACGAACGCCGCCTGGGTGCTGACCTCGCCCTCGCGCAGCCGGCGGAGGTCGATGCCGTCGAGCAGGACGGTGCCGTCGGCCGGGTCGACCAGGCGGACCAGCAGGCCGGCCAGCGTGGACTTGCCCGAGCCGGTCGGCCCGACCACCGCCACCGTCCGGCCGGCCGGCACGTCGAACGTGACGTCGGTGACCGTGGGGCGGGTGCCGCCGGCGAAGGTGAAACCGGCCCCGCGCAGCGCCACTCCCGCTCCCCCGGCGGTGACCGGAGCCGCGTCCTGGCCGTAGCGCGTCTCGCCGGTCGCCTCGAGGACGGGGGTCACCCGGTCGAAGCCGGCCAGCGCGCGCGGCAGGTCGGCCAGCACCCACCCGATGGCCCGGATCGGCAGGGCCAGCAACGTGAACAGGTAGGCGATGGAGACCAGTTCACCGGCGTCGGCGGCGCCGTCGGCGACCCGGCCGGCGCCGATCAGCAGGACGGCGAGGGTGCCCAGGCTGGGCAGCGCCTCCATCATCGGGTCGAACAGCCCGCGGACCCGCCCGACCGCGATCAGGCCGTCGCGCAGCTGCTCGGCCCGCTCGCCGAAGCGATCGGTCTCGGTGCCCTCGCGGCCGAGGGTCTTGACCACCAGGGCCGCGTCGAAGCTCTCGTGCGCGATCTCGCTGACCTCGGCGCGCAGCTGCTGGGCGCGCTGCATCCGCGGGCTCATCACCTGCGAGTAGACGATGTTGGCGAGGAAGACCAGCGGGAAGACGACCAGGCCGACGACCGCGAGCAGGGGGTCGGTGAGGACGAGCGCGACGCCGGTGATCGCGATCATCACCAGCGCGCCGCAGGCGAACGGCAGCGGCGCGACGAAGAACCAGGCGGCCTCGACGTCGGAGTTGGCGTTGGACAGCAGCTGCCCGGTCGGGTGCCGCTGGTGCCAGGACAGCGGCAACCGCAGGTACTGGCCGGTCACCCGGCGCCGGTACTCGGCCTGCAGCCGGTAGCTCATGACGCCGGCGAACAGCCGCCGGCCGAGGATGCCCACGATCTTGAGGACGGCGACGCCCAGGATCGCGACCGCGGCCAGCGTGAGCGCCGCGCCGGTGGTCGCCCCCTCGTCGAACGCCGGGAGCAGCACCCGGCTGGTGATCTCGCCGATGACCCAGGCGCTGGCGACGGTCATGCCCCCGTACAGGGCGCTGCCGAGCAGGGCGAGGGCGAACATGCGCGGCTGCTCGGTGACGGCCCGGCGGATGTGGCGGAGCCCGCGGCGCAGGACGGCGTCTCGGCGGCGGCGGGCCACGGTGCTCCTCGGGGTCGGGGCTTCGAATCGTACGTGTTTCGTTAGGGCGGCTAACCGGACCGGACCGGCGCCGGGCACGGGCGACCGCTGACCGACGGCGCGCGTTTCGCCGAGGGGTCGTCCTCGGTAACTGCACGGGATGAGCGCTTCGTTCCCATCCCTGCACGAGCTCGAGCGGACGGCCCTGGCCGAGCTGCTGGCCGACCTGGGGCCCGACGCGCCCACCTGCTGCGCGGGGTGGACCACCGCCCACCTGGCCGCGCACCTCGCCGTGCGCGACCGCCGGCCCGACGCGCTGCCCGGCTACGGCCTGGAACTGCTGCCCGGCGGGGAGAAGCTGGCCTGGTGGTCGCACCGGCTGGAGGAGCGCATGCGAACCTCCACGCCCTACGCCGAGGTCGTCGACCAGGTGCTCAGCGGACCGCCGTCGTGGTCGCCGATGGCCCTGCCGGCCGCCGCGAAGGCGTTCAACGTCTCCGAGTTCGTCGTCCACCACGAGGACGTCCGCCGGGCCCAGCCCGGCTGGGAGCCGCGGGAGCTGACCCGCGAGGACCAGGACGCGCTGTGGGCGTCCCTGGGCCTGTACGCGCGGCGCGCCGCCGGGAAGCGTGGCCTCGTGCTGCGGCGCAGCGACGTGCCGGATGCGGAGCAGCGCTTCGGCGCCGGCGGGCGCACGGTCACCGGCGAGCCGCTGGAGTTGCTGCTGTGGGTGGCCGGCCGGCGGGAGGTCGCCCGGGTCGACCTGGCGTGACCTGTCGACGTGGCGTGACCTGTCGTGCCGAGTGGGCCCGGAGTGTCACGGAGGGTCCGCGCAGGTACGACGAAGCGGCTGTCGTGAGGAGTGGGGGCCGGAGGCTTCCGCGACCGAGCGACGATGGGGCTCAGCGAAGCGGTGCATCCACGTGGCCGCGGTGCCGTCCGGAGGACGGCGATGTCATGGCCGCGGTGCCGTCCGGAGGACGGCGATGTCATGGCCGCGGTGCCGTCCGGAGGACGACGATGTCATAGCGGGGTGTCGACCTCGTGGCGGACCGGGACGCCGGCGCCGGCGAGGGCGTCCTTCACCTCGCCGATGCGCATCACGCCGAAGTGGAAGACGCTGGCGGCCAGGACGGCGTCGGCGCCGGCCTGCACCGCCGGCGGGAAGTGCTCGGCGGCGCCCGCTCCCCCGCTGGCGATCAGCGGCACCCGGACCTCTGCGCGCACCTGCCGGATCAGGTCGGTGTCGAACCCGGCGCGGGTGCCGTCGGCGTCCATCGAGTTGAGCAGGATCTCGCCCGCGCCGAGCTCGGCCGCCCGGATGCACCACTCGATGGCGTCCTGCCCGGTCCCGCGGCGCCCGCCGTGCGTGGTGATCTCGAAGCCGGACTCTGTCTGCGCGCCGTCCCGGCAGTGCCGCGCGTCCAGCGACAGCACCAGGACCTGGTTGCCGAACCGGTCGGCGATCTCGGCGATGAGCTCGGGCCGGGCCACCGCGGCGGTGTTGATGGCGACCTTGTCCGCGCCCGCCCGCAGCAGCCGGTTCACGTCCTCGGCGCTGCGCACCCCGCCCCCGACGGTGAGCGGGATGAAGACGCTCTCCGCCGTGCGGCTGACCACGTCGTAGGTGGTGGCGCGGTCGCCCGAGCTCGCGGTGATGTCGAGGAAGGTGAGCTCGTCGGCGCCCTCGGCGTCGTAGACCCGTGCCATCTCCACCGGGTCGCCGGCGTCGCGCAGGTCGACGAAGTTCACGCCCTTGACCACGCGCCCGGCGTCGACGTCCAGGCACGGGATCACCCGGACCGCCAGACTCATGCGCTCGCCCCCCGCACCGCGTCGGCCTCGATCTCGACCAGCATCGCCGGGTCGATGAGCGCCGCCACCTGCACCATCGTGGTGGCCGGCCGGATGTCGCCGAAGGCCTCGCCGTGCGCCCGGCCGACCTCCTCCCAGCGGGAGATGTCGGTGACGTACATCCGGGTGCGGACCACGTCGGCGAGGTCGAAGCCCGCCCGCTCCAGCGACGCCTCGATGGTCGCCAGGATCTGGCGCGCCTGCGCGGCGGCGTCCCCGGGGTGGGCGACGACGCCGTCGACGGTGGCGGTCGTGCCGCTCACCCAGGCGGTGTCCCCGCGGACGACGACCCGGCTGTAGCCGACGATCGCCTCCCACGGCGCGCCGGAGGCGAAGCGGACGACGCTCACGCCAGCTCCTCGGTGAACCGCAGCGCCTCCGGCAGCGTGAACTGGCCGGCGTAGAGGGCCTTGCCGACGATGACTCCCTCGACCCCGACGGCGGTCAGCCCGGCCAGCGCCCGGATGTCGTCGAGCGAGCTGACCCCGCCGGAGGCGATCACCGGGCGCGGGGTAGCGGCGCAGACCTCGCGCAGCAGCTCCAGGTTGGGCCCGCGCAGGGTGCCGTCCTTGGTGATGTCGGTGACCACGTAGCGGGCGCAGCCCTCGGCGTCCAGGCGGGCGAGGGTCTCGTACAGCTCGCCGCCCTCCTTGGTCCAGCCGCGGGCGGCCAGCCGGGTGCCGCGGACGTCCAGGCCGACGGCGATCCGGTCGCCGTGCTCGGCGATGGCGCGGGCACACCAGTCGGGCGACTCCAGCGCCGCGGTGCCCAGGTTCACCCGGCGGCAGCCGGTGGCCAGCGCGGCGGCCAGCGACTCGTCGTCCCGGATGCCGCCGGAGAGCTCGACGTCGACGTCGAGCTCGCCCACGACGCGGGCCAGCAGGTCGCGGTTGCTGCCCCGGCCGAAGGCGGCGTCGAGGTCGACCAGGTGCACCCATTCCGCGCCGTCGCGCTGCCACTGCAGAGCCGCCTCGAGCGGGTCGCCGTAGGAGGTCTCGCTCCCGGCCTCCCCCTGCACGAGACGGACGGCCTGGCCGTCGGCGACGTCGACGGCGGGGAACAGCTGCAGCTTCGGCACGGCGACAGCGTAAGGAGGTCCCGTGCGGCCGGAGCCGGAGCCCTCCGGCAGGCTGGCGCCGTGGAGTTCGCCGAGGTCGTCCGACGCCGCCGCATGGTCCGGGACTACGACCCCGGCCGGCCGGTGCCGCCCGAGGTGCGGGAGCGGCTGCTCGAGCACGCGATCCGCGCGCCGTCGGCGGGCTTCAGCCAGGGCTGGGCTTTCCTGGTGCTCGAGACGACCGAGGAGCGGGACCGCTTCTGGGCGGCCACCACGAGCAGTGCTTCTGCCCACCCGCCCGGCCCCGACGGGTGGCTGACCCGCATGCGGCGGGCGCCGCTGCTCGTCGTGCCGCTGGCGAACAAGAGCGCCTACCTCGACCGCTACGCGGAGCCGGACAAGGGCTGGACCGACCGCGACGAGGCCCGCTGGCCGGTTCCCTACTGGGACGTCGACGCCGGCATGGCCAGCCTCCTCATGCTGCTGACCGCGGTCGACGAGGGGCTGGGCGCCTGCTTCTTCGGCGTCCCGGCCGATCGGGTGGCCGCCTTCCGGGCGGCGTTCGGCGTCCCCGAGGAGTACCGGCCGGTGGGCTGCCTGTCCTTCGGCTACCCGGGCGCCGACGACCGCCGGTCCCCGTCGCTGCGCCGCGGCCGGCGCGCGGTGGACGAGGTCGTGCACCGCGGCCGCTGGTGAGGACCGGTCGGTGAGAGCCCCCTCACCCCCGCTGCCGAGGGTGACCGGGTGGATGCTGCTCTGCTCTCCCCCGCTCCTGCGCCGCCGTCGTGGCCGCCCGCGCTGCAGGTGCTCCTCCGTGCGCCCGCCGTGGAGCTCTGGTCGGCGGTGCTCGGCCCGCCGGCCGCCGCGCGGTGGGTCGAGGTCGTCTCGCCGGCGGGGCGCTGGTCTCTCGAGGTGGTGCGGCCGGCGGTGGGCGATCTCGTGGCCCGGCACGCCACGCTCACCGCGGCGGTGCCGGTGCCGCCGGTGCTGGCCGCGATCGACGACGGGGTCGTCGTGCTGCCCGGGCTGCCGGCTGGTTCACTGGCGCGGTGGTCGAGCCCTCCGAGTCCCGCGCCGTCCTGGTGACCGGCGCCTCCCGCGGCATCGGCCGCGCCATCGCGCAGGCCTTCGCCGCCCAGGGCGACCGGGTCGCCGTGCACTACGGCAGCTCCCAGGATTCCGCCGAGCGGGTCGCCGCCGAGCTGCCCGGTGACGGGCACACGGTGGTCCGGGCCGACGTCGCCGACGCCGGTGCCGTCGCCCGGATGGTCGCCGACGCCGCGGCGGCGCTGGGCGGGCTGCAGGTGCTGGTCAACAACGCCGGCGTCTACACGGCGCACCCGGCGCTGGCGACGTCGTGGGAGGACTGGCAGGCGGTCGTGACCCGCACGTTGCAGGTCAACCTGGTCGGCGCCATGCACGCGACCTTCCGGGCCGTGCCGCACCTGGTCGCGGCCGGCGGCGGCGCCGTGGTCAACGTGACCAGCCGGGGTGCCTTCCGCGGCGAGCCGAACACCCCCGCCTACGGGGCGGCGAAGGCCGGCCTCAACGCGTTCGGCCAGTCGATGGCCCAGGCGCTGGCCCCGCACGGCATCACCGTGGGCAGTGTCGCCCCGGGTTTCGTGCAGACGGAGATGGCCCGGGAGATCCTCGACGGCGCCAGCGGTGATGCCGTCCGCGCGCAGTCGCCCTACGGCCGCGTGGCCCGCCCTGAGGAGGTGGCGTCGGCGGTGCTGTGGCTGGCCTCGCCCGGCGCCCGGTTCTCCACCGGGACGATCATCGACGTCAACGGGGCCAGCTACCTGCGCAGCTGACCCGCCGGGTCAGCGGAGGGTGCCGAGCCAGTTGGTGAGCAGCTGCGCGCCGGCGTCACCGCTCTTCTCCGGGTGGAACTGGGTCGCCGACAGCGCCGCGTTCTCCACTCCGGCCACGAACCGGTCGCCGTGCTCCGCCCAGGACACCCTCGGCGGTGCCAGCGGCGTGCTGCCGCCCTCCTGGCCCAGCGGGAACTCCCGCACGCCGTAGGAGTGCACGAAGTAGAAGCGCTCGTCCTCGATGCCGGCGAACAGCGCGCTACCCGGGGCGGCCTGCACGGTGTTCCACCCCATGTGCGGCAGGACGGGCGCCTCCAGCTGCTCGACGACACCGGGCCACTCGCCGCAGCCCTCGGCGTCCACGCCGTGCTCCACGCCCCGCTCGAAGAGGATCTGCATGCCGACGCAGATGCCCAGCACGGGCCGCCCCCCGGCCAACCGGCGGCCGATGATGCGGCGGCCGTCGACGGCGTCGAGGCCGGCCATGCAGGCGGCGAACGCGCCCACGCCGGGGACGAGGAGCCCGTCGGCGTCCAGCGCGGTCTGCGCGTCGGAGGTGACCGTCACTTCGGCACCCACCCGCGCGAGCGCCCGCTCGACCGATCGCAGGTTGCCCGAGCCGTAGTCGAGCACCGCCACCTTCTGCACGCCTGCCACGCTACCCAGCAGCGCGCGAGAGCCCGCGGTCATTCCAGCAGCCGGCCGTCTGCGGCGGCCCGCCCACGGCCCCGCCCCGGATCCCGCTCCGAGCGTGCGGAGGGTGGGGAGGACGGGGTCCGTTCTCAGACCAGGCGCAGGATGCCCGACGCGGTGGCCAGCAGGGCGGCGATCAGCAGGATGACGGCGAACACGACCTGCGGCCCGGTGCGCCCGGCGGTGTCGGAATCCGCCCGCCAGATGCTCCACGCCCCGCCCAGCAGGAACCCGCCCAGGATCACCAGGGCCAGACCGAAGTTCACCGGACTACAGCGCGCCCTTGGTTGAGGGCACGTCGGTGACCCGCGGGTCCATGGCGACCGCGGCACGCAGCGCCCGGGCCAGCGCCTTGAACTGGGCTTCGACGATGTGGTGGGCGTCCCGGCCGGCGTAGAGCACGCGCACGTGCAGGCTGATCCGCGCGTTGAACGCGAAGGACTCCAGCACGTGCTTGGTGAGGCTGGTCGGGTAGTCCGGCCCGATCATCGGCGTCATGTCCTCGGGCTCCGCGTGCACGAAGTACGGCCGGCCGGAGAGATCGACGGCGGCCTGCGCCAGCACCTCGTCCATCGGGATGGTCGCGTCGCCGTAGCGGGTGATGCCGCGCTTGTCCCCCAGCGCCTGGGCGAAGGCCTGGCCCAGCGCGATGGCGACGTCCTCGACGGTGTGGTGCGCGTCGATGTGCAGGTCGCCGTCGGCCTGCACGGTGAGGTCGATGCCGCTGTGCCTGGACAGCGCGGTGAGCATGTGGTCGTAGAAACCCACGCCCGTGCTGATCGAGCTGGTGCCGGTGCCGTCGAGGTCGAGCTCCACCACGAGCTTGGTCTCGTTGGTCTGTCGCTCGACACGTGCGGTGCGGGTCATGCGGTCAGTCTCCCAGAGTCGTGCGGTGGGCCGGCGCGACCTCACCCGGGGTGGTGGCCGGAAGCACGTACGCGGCCGTCAGGTCCGGCCACCGTGCTCGGCGACAACAGCCGCCAAGGCCGTGAGGAAAGCAGCCGTCTCCTGCTCGGTGCCGGCAGTCACCCGCAGCCAGCCCGGCAGGCCGACGTCGCGGACCAGGACGCCGCGGTCCAGCAGGGCCTGCCACGCCGCGGGCGCGTCGGCGAAGTGCCCGAACAGCACGAAGTTCGCGTCGCTGGGCACGCTGGTGAGCCTCATCGCCGGCAGCGCTGCCACGATCCGGTCGCGCTGGGCCTTCACGGCGTCGACGGTGGCCAGCAGGGCGTCGGTGTGCGCCAGCGCCGTCCGTGCCGCCGCCTGGGTGAGCGAGCTCAGGTGGTACGGCAGCCGGACCAGCTGGAGGGTGTCGACGACGGCCGCGTCGGCGGCCAGGTAGCCCAGCCGGAGCCCGGCCATGCCGAAGGCCTTGCTCATCGTGCGGCTCACGATCAGCCGTGGCCGGCCGGGCAGCAGGGTGAGCGCCGACCGCGTGCCGGTGCGGGCGAACTCGGTGTAGGCCTCGTCGACGACCAGTACGCCGGTGGTCGCCGCGTACAGCTGCTCGATCGTGTCGAGCGCGACCGCGGTGCCGGTCGGGTTGTTCGGGCTGGTCACGAACACGACGTCGGGAGCGACCTCCCGAACCTGCGCCACCGCGGCGGAGGGGTCGATGGTGAAGTCGGCCGCCCGGTGGCCGTCGACCCAGGCCGTGCCGGTGCCGGCCGAGATGATCGGGTGCATCGAGTACGACGGGGTGAAGCCCAGCGCCGTGCGCCCCGCTCCCCCGAAGGCCTGCAGGATCTGCTGCAGGACCTCGTTGGACCCGTTGGCAGCCCAGACCTGCGCGACGCGGACCTCCTCCCCGCTGCTACGGGTCAGGTAGGCGGCCAGGTCGGTGCGCAGCTCCACGGCATCGCGGTCGGGATAGCGGTTCAGCTCCAGGGCCGCGCGCCCCAGCGCCTCGCCGAGGTCGGCGAGCAGTTCGGCCGGGAGGGGGTGCGGGTTCTCGTTGGTGTTGAGCCGGTGCCGGGCCGGGAGCTGGGGGGCGCCGTAGGGCGTGCGGCCGCGCAGCTCGGGTCGCAGCGGGAGGTCCTCGAGCGACGTCACGCGGCCTCCTCGCTGGCGCTCGTCAGCCACGTGCCGCGACGTGCTGTGTCCCCGCGTGACCTCGCACGCTCGGTCACGTGCGCTGCCGGATCCGCACCGCGGCGGCGTGCGCCGGGAGGTCCTCGGCCCCGGCGAGGGCGTCGATGTGCGCTGCGACGCCGGCCAGCGCCTGCTCGTCGTATTCGACGACGTGGATGCCGCGCAGGAACGACTGGACCGACAGCCCGCTGGAGAACCGCGCGCAGCCGCCGGTGGGGAGCACGTGGTTGGACCCCGCGCAGTAGTCCCCCAGCGAGACCGGCGACCAGGCGCCGACGAAGATGGCACCGGCGTTGCGCACCCGCAGCGCCACCTCGCGGGCATCGCGGGTCTGGATCTCCAGGTGCTCGGCGGCGTAGGCGTCCACGACGCGCAGCCCGGCCTCGAGGTCGTCGACCAGCACGATCCCCGACTGGCTGCCGTCGAGCGCGGTGGTGATCCGCTCGGAGTGCTTGGTGGCCGTGACCTGCCCCGGCACCAGCGCCAGCACGGCGTCGGCGAGCTCCTCGCTCGGCGTCACCAGGACCGCGCCGGCCAGCGGGTCGTGCTCCGCCTGGCTGATCAGGTCGGCGGCCACGTGCGCGGGGTCGGCCGAGTCGTCGGCGAGGATCGCCACCTCGGTCGGGCCGGCTTCCGAGTCGATGCCGATCAGGCCGCGCAGCAGCCGCTTGGCCGCGGTCACGTAGACGTTCCCGGGCCCGGTGACCATGTCCACCGGCTCGCAGGACCCGGCGCCGTAGCCGAAGACGGCGACGGCCTGCGCCCCGCCGACGGCGTAGACCTCGGTGACGCCGAGCAGGGCGCACGCGGCGAGCACGCCGGGGTCGGGCAGGCCACCGTGGTCGCGCTGCGGCGGGGAGGCGACGGCGATCGACTCGACACCGGCGATCTGGGCGGGGACCACGTTCATCACGACGCTGGACAGCAGCGGCGCCAGCCCGCCGGGGACGTAGAGCCCGACGCGGCGGACCGGCAGCCAGCGCTCGGTGACGGTGCCGCCGGCGACCACCTGGGTCGTCACGTCGGTGCGCCGCTGGTCGGCGTGCACGGTGCGCACCCGGGCGATGGCTTCCTCGAGCGCCGCCCGCAGCGTCGGGTCGCACTCGGCCAGGGCCCGGTCCAGCGCCGCCTGCGGAACGGCGAAGTCCTCGGCGTCCACGCCGTCGAGACGGGCGGTGATCTCCCGCACCGCCTGGGCGCCGCGGATCCGCACGTCCTCGCACAGCGGCCGGACCGTGGCGAGCACCGAGTCGATGTCGGTGGCGGCTCGCGGCAGCAGGCCGGCCAGCTCACGGGCGCCGGGTAGCGCGGATCCACGCAGGTCGATACGGGCGAGCACGGGATGCCACCTCCGGGATGGTGGGCGGGTAGGGAACAGAGCATGGTGGGCGGGTAGGGAACAGAGCATGGTGGGCGGGTAGGGAGCGGAGCGGAGCACGTGCGGGAGGAGCCTCAGGGTAGCCAGCGGTCCGCGCCGCGCCCGGGGCGCCCGGGCGGACGGGCGACGGGCGGGCCGTACGCTTGCCAGGATGGGTGAGCTGATCCCGCTGTTCCCGCTGGGCAGGCCGCTGTTCCCCGGCGTGGTCCTCCCCCTGCAGATCTTCGAGCCGCGGTACCGCCGGCTGATGCGCGACCTGATGAGCCTGCCCGAGCAGGACGACCGCCGCTTCTTCGGGGTGGTGGCCATCCGGCAGGGCTGGGAGGTCGAGCGGGTGGCGCCCGCGGCGGCGCTGTACGACATCGGGTGCGCCGCCCGGCTGCGGCGGGTCCAGCCGCAGGCCGACGGGGGTTTCCGCGTCGTCACCGTGGGCGGTGAGCGCTTCCGGCTGCTCGACGTGGTCGTCGGCGACGACCCGCCCTACCTGCAGGCGGAGGTGGAGTGGCTGGCTGACGAGGAAGCGGCCGAGGAGGCCGCCGGCGACGCCGAGGCGGTCACCGACCGGCCGGGCCTCGGGGTGCCGCCGACCGACGACGTCGCCGCGTCGGTCGTCCGCGGCTCGCTGGACGTCCTGGCCCGGGGAGTGGGGAGCCTGTTCACCCGGTACGTCGCGGAGGTGTCGGCCCTGGGCGCCGGCACGCACGGCGACGGCGCGGAGGCGGCGGTGCGGCTCGCCGCGGCCGCCGACGACCCGACCGCGCTGTCGTGGCTGGTGGCCTCGTCCGCCCTGCTGACCACCGAGGACCGGCAGGCCCTGCTCGCCGAGTCCGCGACCCGCCGGCGGCTGGGCGCGGAGTCGCGGCTGCTGCGCCGTGAGCTGACCCTGCTGCAGACCCTCGGTGCGGTGCCCGCCCCGCTGCAGCAGTTCACCACCCCGATGACGGTGAACTGACCCTCACCGGACGATCGCCGGTGCCCGTGGGCCGGGGTCGGCCAGGACGGCGGAGCCCAGGAAGTGGCAGGCATTGAGGGCCACCGCCAGGTCGACCCGGTGCGAGCGCCTCGGACCGTCGCGCAGCCCCAGGGCCCGCGATACGCGGTACTTCACGGTGTTGCGGTGCAGCCGCATGATCTCGGCCGTGTCCGTGTAGTTCTCACCGGTGAGGTAGAAGACCCGCAGCGTCTCGCGGAGCACCCCGGCTCCGTCGTTGTCCTGCGCGAGGTCGCCCAGCACCTCCGAGATCCACGCACGGGCGGAGCCGAGGTCACCTGCCAGCATCGAGGTGATGGCCACCCCTTCGTCGCCGAAACCCATCACTGGCGTGGTCTCACCCGACGCCACCGCGAGGCGGCGGGTGGCCTGGGCCTGTGCGTGGGTCCGCCGGAAACCGGCCACCCCGGAACCTGAGAGGCCCAGGGTCGCCCGGCAGTTCCGCGTCTGCTCGACCAGCCGGCAGATCTGCGCCATGTCCACCTCGGTCGGCCGGACGCGGAAGGGCAGCCACGCCCAGGCGGTCGCACGGTCGACCGCCGTCACGAGCGGTGCGCCGGAACAGCCGGCCCCCGCGGCGACCTTGGACACCACCGAGGTCAGCGACCGGAGCTCGTCCGGTGCTGGCGCAGCGTCGACCGACCAGACGACCATGCCGAGATGGTGGGCGGACAGGCGGTAGCCGGTCTCCCGCTCGAAGTGCGCCGGCGCCACCTTCTGCCCGGCCAGCACGTCGTGGATGAGCGCGGCACGGACGGTCCCCTGCGTGCTCAGCCAGCGCTCGCGTTCCTTCTCGTACGCCTCGAAGACGTACTGCGAGATCCAGTCGATGTACCGCCCGACCACCGTGGCCATGTGGTGGAGAACCTCGAGCTTCTCCTCCGCCGAGCAGTCCAGGGCCTGGACGTCGGGGAACATCTGCTCGATGAAGTCGTCCTTGCCCACGCTGTAGGCGCGGACCAGGGAGTTCGCCGGAACCTCGCGCTGCGCCAGCCGCAGCGCGTACTCCACGGCGGCGGTCGTGGGCTGCAGGTGCTCGATCGGGATGTGGTTGATCAGGATGTGCGTGAGCGTCTTGGTGTTGGCGTCCACGCTGGCCCGGAGCAGCTCGAGGAACTGCGGGTCGACGTCGAGCGAGCGGATGTGCCGGAGGATCAGTTCGCTCATCTCCCGTGCGAGCCGCGGCTGCCGCCGGTCCAGTCGCTGGGCCGCCTCAGTCACCAACGCCAGGACGCGCCCGGTACCGCCCTCGGGCGCCCGGACGCCGCTTCCCTGCTCCACCTCCGTACTCATACCTCCTCCGGTTCAGCCGGCGATCCACCGGAGGGCCGACCGCGCGGCGTTGTAGCCGCACAGTCCGTGCGCCCCCGCCCCCGGCGGGGTGGCCGCCGAGCAGAGGTATACCCCGTCGACGCCGAGCGCGTACGGGTCCAGGGCGAGACGCGGTCGGAACACCAACTGGAGCGGGTCGTTGGCGCCGGTGACGACGTCGCCGCCGACGTAGTTGGCGTTGTGCATCTCGAGGCCGGATGTCGAGGTGACGTGCCGGGCGAGCAGGCGGTCGCGGAAGCCGGGGGCGAACCGCTCGATCTGCGCCTCGATGGCGGCGGTGGCATCCCCGGTGTAGCCGGCCGGGACGTGCGCGTAGGTGTACAGCGGGTGGATGTCGTCCCGGGACCGGGTCGGATCGGCCACGTACTGCTGTCCCACGAGGACGAAGGGCCGCTCCGGCATCCGCCCCCGGACGACGTCCTTCTCGGCGGCCGCGATCTCCTCGAAGGTGCCCCCCACGTGCACGGTGCCCGCCCGCCGTGATTCCTCGTGCGTCCAGGGCACGCCACCCTGCACGGCGAACTCCACCTTGAAGGAGCCGGGGCCGTGCCGGTAGCGGCGCAGCGCCCGGGAGATCCGCCGCGGCATGAGGTCACCGACGATACGGGCGGCCGCCGCAGGTGCGACGTCCAGCATCACGACGTCCGGGTCGCCGAGCTCGGCCAGCGAGCCGACCGTCACCCCGGTCTCCACCTTGGCTCCGTAGGCGGCGAGCAGGTCGGCGACCGCGCGGGCGATGGACGCCGAGCCGCCCTCGGCCACCGGCCAGCCGTACCGGTGCGCCGCCGTGGCCAGGGCCACGCCGATCGCCGAGGATGCCGGCGACGTGAACGGCCGGAACGCGTGCGCAGCCACGCCGGCGAACAGCGCACGCGCCTCCGGCGTCGACCACCGCTTCGCCAGCACCGCCGCCGGAAGGAGCGAGTAGGCGCCGAAGCGGGCGAGCTCCACCGGATGGGCCGGCACGTGCAGCAACGGCCGCAGGAAATCCTCGGCGATGTCGTCGAAGCGTCGCGTCAACGGCTCGAAGAGGCTGCGCCAGCGACGCGCATCCACCCCCAGGTGGCCGGCCGTCTCCTCGACCGAGCGCCGGACGGCGGCCCCGCGGCCGCCGTCCAGCGGGTGCGAGTACTCGATGTCGGCCCACCGCCAGGTCAGCCCGTGCGCCGACAGGTCGAACGCCCGGGAAAACGGGGTGTCCACGGCCAGCGGGTGGAAACCTGAGCACTCGTCGTGAACCAGCCCGGGCAGCGTCAGGGCGCTGCTCCGGGTGCCTCCTCCGATGGTGTCCGCGGCCTCGAGCACCGTCACCTGGACACCGGCCGAAGCGAGAGTGAGGGCGGCAGCGAGCCCGTTGGGCCCGCTGCCGACCACGACGGCGTCGGTCATGCACTCACACTGGCACGGACCACCGGGTGGGGGTGCTCCCCGGCCGGCGTGTAGCCGGGGCTGCGCCACGTGACGGTGTGCGGGATCGGCCCGTTCGGCAGCCAGGGCTGCTCGGCCACCGCCTCGGCCACGTTCCAGTAGCCGCGCTCCACGACACCGAGCGCCGCGTCGATGACCTTGTACTCCTGGGTCGGGCGGTGGATCGGCTGTGACTCGACCCACACGACGATGCACTCACCCGGCTCGAACCCGCAGCGCTGCTGCACGGCGGTGATCGTCTGCTCGTTGTGCAGGTGGGCGTCACCGAACTGCCAGCCGACCAGCGTGGTGCAGACGAACTCCCCCTCCCGGATGCGGTAGTTCTCCAGGCGGTCGAGGTGCCGCATCATCAGCGACATCAGGCCCCGGCCCTGGCTGTGCATGGTCCGCCAGGCCACCGCCTTCTGCATGAAGATCTCGGCGATCTCCTTGCCGAACGCGCCGGAGAGCTGGTCGACCTGGTTGGGGTTGTACTTCACCAGGTGCTTGTTCAGCTTGTCCTCGGCCTCGTCACCACGGAACGCCCAGGCGGCCGACGCCCAGTTGCCGGCGTACTGCCGCATCGACGGCAGGAACGAGACGAGGTCGGGCCGCAGGTTCCCCAGGATCGGGAAGGCGACGAAGACGGCGAGGATGGCGGCGAGCAGCCACGGCGAGCTGATGTCGCCGACGCCGTAGCCCTCGGAGGCGGGAAAGCCCGCGAAGAGCCAGACGGGGGCGAACATGAAGAAGACGTTCCACTCGAGCGGCACGGCGAGCGGGAACGTCGAGGTGATAAAGATGTGGAACACCACCATCCCGACGATGGCCAGCCAGGTGATCGTCGAGTTCGTCGAGAACAGCAGAACCAGCGGGAGGACGAGTTCGACGACTGTGCCGCCGATGTGGGCGAAGGCCCACGCCAGCTTTGACGGCCGCAGGTCGTTCGGGTAGTCGCGGTAGAGGGCCCGCTTGAACCTCAGCGACGTCAGCCAGGGGGTGTTGCTCATCATCGGCGGGACGACGTTGGTGAAGTGGTGCCCGAACTTGGAGATCCCGGCTCCCATCCAGATCGTCACCACGGCGATCTTGGCCGCGAGGACCATGTCGACGTGGTTGCTCAGGATGCCGAAGAAGAACAGCACGGCCACGTACTGCTCGGAGCGCGCGGCCAGGAAGACGACCCGGTCACGGAGCCCCATGACGATGATCAGGGCCACGTAGGTCAGCAGCCCCCACTGCGGGAGCAGCCCCGCCTCGCTCCCCGGCAGGGCCGACGACTCGAATCCCGGGGTGACCAGCAGGAAGACCAGCGTGGCCAGGATGGTGACGTACAGCGCGACGTCGAAGGTGGTGCGGTGGTCGCCCTTCGTGAACGGCACCTTGCCCGGCCACGGGGGCAGCCGGAGGGTGTTGCGCCGGGTCCAGTAGAGGAAGCCGCCGATGAACGGCTTGAACTTGAACGCCAGCGGACCGGACGACGACGCCCATCCGGTGATCTCGAACAGCACCGTCCAGATGATCAGCTTCTGGTAGACGATCAGCTCGCCCCACCAGGAGCCGAAGTCGCCGATGCCCCCGAGGCCGGGCGTGGTGAGGGCGACGACGGCGACGCCACCGACGACGTAGAAGATGAGCTTGTAGACGTAGAGCATGTGGTTGGTCTTCGGCCCACCGAAGCCGTACTCGCACCAGTGGGTGGCGAGCATCCGCATGCGTTCCATGAACGGCATCGATTCGAACTGGGCCGGGTCCACCGGCGGCATGTCTGCGGTCTTGAATCCCATGGGGCACTCCTTTTCGCGGGCAGGGTTGTCCGGCACGAGGGCTGCTCGCGCGGTGGACGGGGCGGGGTGGAGCTGGGGTCAGGCCGTCTGAGGTTGGAGTGAACGACGAAGCGCCGGCTTGTCGATCTTGCCGACGGGGTTCTTGGGCAGTGCCGGTACGACGCTGATGGCCTCGGGGACCTTCACCCTCGTGAGGTGACGCCGGCAGTGCTCGAGGAGTTCGTCCTCGGAGAGGGTGGCGCCCGGGTAGAGGCTGACGTAGGCCAGCGGCGCCTCACCCAGGACGGCGTCCGGCCGGCCGACGACAGCGGCCTCGAGCACCTCGGGCAGGCCGTGGAGGACCGACTCGATCTCCTTGGGGTAGATGTTCTCGCCACCCCGGATGATCATGTCCTTCACGCGGTCGACCAGCGTGAGGTACCCGTCCTCGTCCAGCCGGCCGACGTCGCCGGTGCGCAACCAACCGTCGACGACGGTCCGGGCGGTCTCCTCGGGCTTGCCGAGGTACCCCCGCATCACGGTCGGCCCGGAGATGACGACCTCCCCGGTCTCCCCGGTGTCGGCCAAGGAGCCGTCCTCGCGGATGATCGCGATCCGCTGGCCCGGCAGTGCGGGGCCGACGGTGCCCAGCTTGCGGACGCCGTCGACGGGGTTGCACGCCGAGGCGCAGGTGCCCTCGGTGAGGCCGTAGCCCTCCACCATGGTGAACCGGAAGCGTTCCTCGCAGCGGTCGAGGAGCTCGGCGGACACCGGAGCGGCACCGCAGACCACGAAGCGCAGCGACGAGGTGTCCGGTCGGACGTCCTCGGGCAGCGAGGCCAGCAGTGCGTAGATCGTCGGCACCGCCGAGAAGTACGTGGGCCGCAACCGCTCGACCTGCTCGAAGAAGCGGCTCGCGGAGAAGCTGCCGACGATGCTCAGCTGCCCACCCGACCGGAAGCTCGCGAGGGCGCTCACCATGATGGCGTTGACGTGGAAGAGAGGCAGCACCAGGAGGCAGTGGTCCGCCTCGGTCAGCCCGAAGTGGGCGGCCATGATCCCGGACATGGCCTCGGCGTTGGCGTGGTCGAGCATCACGCCCTTGGGGCGCCCGGTCGACCCGCTCGTGTAGATGAGGAGTGCCAGGTCCTCTCCCCGCAGGTCGACCGGCGGGACGGCGACGCCGCCGGTGACCCGCATGTCCCCGACGTGGATCGCCGCGCACCCCCCGGTGGGTGCGTCGGGGCCGAGGTTCACCACCACCGTGGCACCGGAATCGGTGATCTGGTGGTCGGCCTCGCTGGCGGTGAAGACGGGATTGACCGGCGTCGCCGCGCCACCGAGCCGCCAGGCCGCGAACAGGGCCACGAGCAGCTCCACGCGGTTGGGCAGCATGACGGCCAGCACGTCCCCGCGGCCGAAACCGTGCTCGGCCAGCTGACCGGCGAAGGCGGCGATGCGGGCGTCGAACTCGGCGTAGGTCAGCTCGGCGTTCTCGTCGCGGACGCACGGCGCCGCACCGGATGTCCCGGGCCGTTCCCACGGCAGGTAACCGAACGCCATCGTCGCCGACTCCTCGAAGCTGTGCACTGTGACCCGCACCATGCCGGCCGTGTGATGCACGACACTAGGAATACCGGGTCGCCGTGCCCACGTCCGTGGTGGACCAACTTCGCCGAGCGCTTTGTGCACGACGCACACCAGTAGCTCCGAGAGAACGGCTGTCGGATGGGTGGGCGCCCAGCCATCCTCGCGGGTTACCTGCCCCGGGGCAGTGTGCCGACGAGCTGCTCGCCGTTGGGCACCGTGCGGCCCAGGCCGTCGTCGGCGGCCACCAGCGCGCCGGCCAGGTAGACCAGCAGGGCCCCGAACGGCGCAGCCGCCAGCACCGGCAGCGAGCCCAGCCGCAGCCCCGTGGTCACCTGCGCGCCGAGCTCGGTCAGCTGCGCTGCGGTGGGCGCCGCGCCGAGCAGCTCCCCGGTCTGCCAGGCCAGCACGGCGCCCAGCGACGTGCCGACCGCCAGCACGAGCAGCATGCCGACGCCCCGACCGCGGCGCACCCGCCAGGCCGCGGCCCCGGCCAGGAGGCCGAGCGCGAGCAGCACGAACAGCAGCACCGCGTCGTCACCGACCTGCAGCTCCCCCGACGGCGTGCCGCCGACGGGCACCGGGCCGGCCTCGGTCACCCGGTAGTCCTCCCGCGGGGCGAGCAGCCACCACAGGACGCCGGCGGGGAGACCGGCGAGCACCGTGCCGAGCAGCACGGCCCGCCCGGCGCGGAGGTCCTGCCGGACCTCCGGCCACCCCCGCCAGTAGGCGTGCGCAGGCACCCCGAGCATCGGGCGGGCAGGCAGCGGTGCGGTGCTCACCCGCCCAGTGAACAACGCACGCGCGAGGGCCGCGGTCCCCGCCCCCCGTCGACCGCGAGGGGACGCCGGCTCAGAGCAGGGCCACGCTGGTCGGACCGAGCAGCGCCTTGATGTCGCCCATCAGCGCCGTGCTCGGGCGAACCCGCAGCCCCTGGTCGAGACGGAGCACGGTCTCCCGGCTGCCGTTGACCAGCTTGAGCTGGACCTCGGTGGTGCCCGGGTGGCTGCCCAGGACCTCGCGCAGCCGCTCGACCACCGGCGGGGTGCAGCGCGCCGCCGCCATGGACACGAGCACCGGACCACGCGGCCCGTCGGTCAGCTCGGGGATGACGACCTCCGAGCCGAACAGCGACGGCTGGTCGTCGCGGCGGCTGATCCGCCCCTTGACCACGACGATCTGGTCGCGGACCACCTTCTCCGAGACCTCGGCCCAGGTCTTCGGGAAGAACAGCACCTCGATGCCCGACTCGAGGTCCTCCACCGTCGCGATCGCCCACGGCGCACCCTGCTTGTTCGTGCGCGGGGAGACCGCCGTGAGGATGCCGGCGATGGTGACGTTCGCGCCGTCCTCGACACCGCCGGCGTTGATCTCGACGATCGGGGTGTCGGCGTTGGCCGCCAGCACGTGCTCGACGCCGTGCAGCGGGTGGTCGGAGACGTAGAGGCCGAGCATGTCCCGCTCGAACATCAGCCGCTCGCTCTTCGACCAGTCCGCGGTCGGGATGGTGAGGTCCAGGGCACCGGCGAACGGGTCCTCCGCGCCGCCCTCGTCGCCGAAGCTGCCGAACAGGTCGAACTGGCCCTCGGCCTCCTTGCGCTTGAGCCCCATGGCGGACTCGACGGCCTGGGCGTGGACGGCGACGATGCCCTGACGCGAGTGGCCCAGCGAGTCGAACGCCCCGGCCTTGGCCAGTGACTCGATGACCTTCTTGTTGCAGGCCACCGTGTCGATCTTGCGCATGAAGTCGGCGAAGTCCTTGAACGCGCCCTTCTCCTCGCGGGCGCGGACGATCGACTCCACGACGTTGGTCCCGACGTTGCGCACCGAGGCCAGGCCGAAGCGGATGTCGGTGCCGACGGCGGTGAAGTCCCAGGACGACTCGTTGACGTCCGGCGGGAGCACCTTGATGCCCATCCGCCGGCACTCGGCCAGGTAGATCGGCCGGCGGTCCTTGTCGTCGCCGACGCTGGTGAGCAGCCCCGCCATGTACTCGGCCGGGTAGTTGGCCTTGAGGTAGGCCGTCCAGTAGGAGACCAGCCCGTACGCGGCCGAGTGCGCCTTGTTGAATGCGTAGTCGGCGAACGGGACCAGGATGTCCCACAGCGTCTTGACCGCGGCGGCCGAGAAGCCGTTGGCCGTCATGCCGGCCTCGAAGCCGACGTACTCGGCGTCCAGGACGGACTTCTTCTTCTTGCCCATCGCGCGACGCAGCAGGTCGGCCTTGCCGAGGGAGTACCCGGCGACCTTCTGGGCGATCGCCATGACCTGCTCCTGGTAGACGATCAGGCCGTAGGTCTGGCCCAGGATCTCCGCCAGCGGCTCGGCCAGCTCCGGGTGGATCGGGGTGATCTCCTGCTGGCCGTTCTTGCGCAGCGCGTAGTTGGTGTGCGAGTTCGCACCCATCGGACCTGGGCGGTAGAGCGCGCCGACGGCGGAGATGTCCTCGAAGTTGTCCGGCCGCATCAGGCGCAGCAGCGACCGCATGGGGCCGCCGTCGAACTGGAAGACGCCGAGGGTGTCACCGCGGCCGAGGAGCTCGTAGGTCGCCTTGTCGGTGAGGTCCTTGCTGAGCTCGTCGAGGTCGATCGGCTCCTTGCCGTTCAGCACGATGTTGCGCAGCGCGTCGTCGATCACGGTCAGGTTGCGCAGGCCCAGGAAGTCCATCTTCAGCAGGCCGAGCGTCTCGCAGGTCGGGTAGTCGAACTGCGTGATGACCGCCCCGTCGGCTTCGCGCCGCATGATCGGGATGCTGTCGATCAGCGGGTACCGGCCGATGATGACGCCGGCCGCATGCACGCCCCACTGCCGCTTCAGGCCCTCGAGCTTGCGGGCCTGGTCGACGACCTCCGCCGCGCCCGGGTCGGACTCGTAGCGGGCCCGGAACTCCGCGGCCTCCTTGTAGCGCTCGTGCTTGGGGTCGAAGATCCCGGACAGCGGGATGTCCTTGCCCATCACGCCCGGCGGCATCAGCTTGGTCAGCTCGTCGCCCACCGAGTACGGCCGGTCCAGCACGCGAGCGGCGTCCTTGATCGCGGCCTTCGCCTTGATCGTGCCGTAGGTGACGATCTGGCTGACCCGCTCCTCGCCGTACTTCTGCGAGACATACTGGATCACCTCGCCGCGGCGGCGGTCGTCGAAGTCGATGTCGACATCGGGCATGGAGACGCGCTCGGGGTTGAGGAACCGCTCGAAGATCAGGCCGTGGGCCAGCGGGTCCAGGTCGGTGATGCCCATGGCGAAGGCGGCCAGCGAGCCGGCGGCCGAGCCGCGGCCCGGGCCGACCCGGATGCCGTTGTCCTTGGCCCAGTTGATGAAGTCGGCGACCACGAGGAAGTACCCCGGGAAGCCCATCTGACTGATGATTCCGACCTCGTAGTCGGCCTGCTTGCGCACGTGGTCGGGGATGCCGCCGGGGTAGCGCTTGTGCAGCCCGCGCTCGACCTCCTTGACGAACCAGGAGGTCTCGTCCTCGCCCGGCGGCAGCGGGAAACGCGGCATGAGGTCGGCACCCTCGGTGAAGGTGACCTCGCACTGCTCGGCGACCAGCAGGGTGTTGTCGCATGCCTCGGCCAGGTCGCCGGTGAACAGCGCGCGCATCTCGGCGGCGGACTTCAGGTAGTAGCCGTTCCCGTTGAACTTGAAGCGGTTGGGCTCGTTGAGCCGCGACCCCGTCTGGATGCACAGCAGGGCGTCGTGGGCGTCGGCGTCCTCCTTGTGCGTGTAGTGCAGGTCGTTGGTGGCCAGCAGCGGGATGCCGAGGTCCTTGGCGATGGCCAGCAGCGCGGGGCGGGTCTTCTTCTCGATGGACAGCCCGTGGTCCATCAGCTCGGCGTAAAAGTTCTCCTTGCCGAAGATGTCCTGGAAGTCGGCGGCCGCCTGGCGCGCCTTGTCCTCCTTGCCGGCGCGCAGCCACATGTTCACCTCGCCCGACGGGCAGCCGGTGGTGGCGATCAGGCCCGTGCCGTACTTCTCCAGCAGGTCGCGGTCGAAGCGCGGCTTGCGGTACTGCCCCTCCAGGCTGGCCAGCGAGGAGATGCGGAACAGGTTGTGCATGCCCTCGGTGGTGCGGGCCAGCAGCGTCATGTGGGTGTACGCGGCCTTGCCCCGGTTGGACCCGCCGTCCCCCTCCTCGTCGAGGAGCTTGTCGCCGAAGTCGAACGGGGCGCGGTCGAACCGGGAGCCGGGGGTGTAGTACCCCTCCATGCCGATGATCGGCTTGACCCCGGCGGCGGTGGCCTTCTTGTAGAAGTCGTAGGCGCCGAAGACGTTGCCGTGGTCGGTCATCGCCAGCGCGGGCATCCCCTGCTCCGCCGCGGCCGCGGTGACCTCCGGCAGCTTCGCCGCGCCGTCCAGCATCGAGTACTCGGTGTGCACGTGCAGGTGCACGAAGTTCTCTGCGCGGGACGGGGTGCTCACGGTGCGGGGTGCTCCTCACGGGTCTCGACGGCCCGGCCGGCGGGAGACCGGCAGGGTCGGCGGGATGGTTCTCATGACCGGCGGGGAAGGCCGTTCGACGGTGCCGCTCGAGCGGGGACCGGTTCGGTGTCGATCCTCGCACCTGGACAGGTGTACCGGCGACCACCGACAAGTTCGTGTCTCGGCGATCCGGACCACTCCGTCACACGGCTCCCGCACGCCCCTCCCCGAGCCGCCGGCGCATCGTGACGTGCGCGATACCGGCCTCCTCGTACACGTCGCCGACGGCCGTGTACCCCTCGCGCTCGTAGAACCGGCGGGCCGGCAGCTGGGCGTGCAGCTCGACCTCCGTGGCGCCCCGGGCGGCCGCCTGGCGGTGCAGCTCGGCCAGCACCGCGGCGCCGTGGCCCCGGCCCCGGACGTCGGCGGCCGCGGCCATCCGGCCGATCCGCGCCGTCGGCCCGTCCACCAGCAGCCGCCCGGTGGCGACCAGCCGCCCCGCGTCGTCGCGGCTGAGCACGTGGACGGCGGTCGCGTCGGCGGCGTCCTGCTCGATCTCCGGCGGGACACCCTGCTCCTCCACGAAGACGCGGGTGCGCAGCCGTGCGACCTCGGGCCAGTCGGCGGCGGTGGCGACCTGCGCGGTGGGGCTCGACACGGCGCCCATCCTGCCGGGCGCGCCGCTCAGACCCCGGGGGCCTCCCGCGGGCCGTGCAGCGACGAGGGCAGGGCACTGGCCGGCACCAGCAGGAACCGGAGGTCGATCAACGCGTGCAGCAGCACCGGCAGCAGCAGCGAACCGGTGTCCAGGTAGAGGCCGGCCATCACGCCACCGAGGACGCCGGTGAGGAGGATCCCCGCCCGGCCCTGGTAGGCGTGCGCCAGCCCGAACGCGACGGCGGCGACGACCACCAGCACGAACGGCGGGGCACCGCCCACCACGGCCGACACCACGGCCAGGAAGAAGCCGCGGTAGAGCCACTCCTCGCACACCCCGGCGGTGATGCCGACCACGGTGAACAGCCGCCGCTCCTCGTCGGTGCGGGGCAGCAGGGCGAGGGTCGACTGCCCGGGCGGCTCGGCGTGCCGGCCCTCTCCCGGGCGGCGCGCGGGGCGGGCCATCTCCAGCAGCGCACCGGAGCGGAGCTGCCGGGTCGAGGCGACCACGAACAGCAGCACGACCGCGACGACGACCGCCGTGAACGACCTCGGCCACTCCTGCGGCCACCGCAGCCCCACGGCGCCGCCGTCGACGCCGGGCGCGAACAGCCAGACCACGAACGTGAGCACCGCCAGCCCCCACTCCAGGACCAGCAGCCGCCGGTAGAACGACCGCCGCGCTCCCGCGTCGGTGCGCAGGCGCCCTTCGAACCGACGGTGGAGGACGTGCCCCACCACCGGCTCCCCGACGACGAGGTAGCCGGCCACCACGACCGCGGCCAGCGCCGCCGGCCCGAAGTCGGCGAGGGAGGTCGGCAGACCCGACACCGGAGGGGTCAGGCCTCGGCGCGCAGCACGCCCAGCGCGCCGGCGAGGTCGGGCGGGTACTCGCTGGTGAACTGGACCCAGCGGCCGTCGGCCGGGTGCGGGAGGCCCAGCCGCACCGCGTGCAGCCACTGGCGGGACACGCCCAGCCGGGCGGCGAGCGTGGGATCGGCGCCGTAGGTGGTGTCACCCACGCACGGGTGCCGCAGGGCCGAGAAGTGCACCCGGATCTGGTGCGTGCGGCCGGTCTCCAGCCGGATGTCGACCAGGCTGGCTGCGGCGAAGGCCTCGGTCACCTCGTAGTGCGTGATCGACGGGCGACCGCCGCTGACCACGGCGAACTTCCAGTCGTGGCGGGGGTGCCGGTCGATCGGTGCGTCGATGGTGCCGCGCGACGGGTCGGGATGGCCCTGCACCAGGGCGTGGTAGCCCTTCGCGACGGTGCGCTCCTTGAACGCGGCCTTGAGCGCCGTGTACGCGCGCTCGCTCTTGGCCACCACCATGACGCCGGTGGTGGCGGCGTCCAGCCGGTGCACGACGCCCTGCCGCTCGGCTGCGCCCGAGGTCGAGATCCGGTAGCCCGCCGCGGCCAGGCCACCGATGACCGTGGGCCCGTCCCAGCCGGGGCTCGGATGCGCGGCGACGCCGACCGGCTTGTCGACGACCACGAGGTCGTCGTCGTCGTGCAGGACCGCCATCCCCTGGACCGGCTTCGGCGGGGCCGGCTCGCCGGGCGGGGGCGGCAGCTCGACCTCCAGCCAGCTCCCGCCGGTCAGCCGGTCGCCCTTGCCGCGGACCCGACCGTCCACGACGACGTGGCCGGCGTCGGCCACCTCGGCCGCGGCGGTGCGGCTCAGTCCGAACAGCCGGGAGAGGGCCTGGTCGACCCGCTGCCCCTCCAGGCCGTCGGGCACCGGAAGGGCCCGGTGCAGGCCGGGAGCGCTGGTCACGGGCACCATTGTGCGGGTCGGCGCGGACACGGCGTCGCAGCGGAACCTCAGGCGGTGTCGGGCCGGTCCTCCGCGTCGCCCCGGGTGCCGTCGAACTCGATGCCCCGCAGGGCCATCACCGCGCCCAGGACGCCGCCGCAGACGATCGCGGAGTCGGCGACGTTGAACACCGGCCACACCTCCCCGTCGGGGCCGAAGACCGACAGGAAGTCGACGACGCCGCCGCGCAGGAAGCCGGGGTCGCGGAAGATCCGGTCGACCAGGTTGCCCAGTGCTCCGCCGAGCACCAGCCCGAGGGCCACCGCCCAGCCCGTCGACCGCAGCCGTCGGGCGGTGCGCAGGATGACGACGGCGACCGCCACCGCGATCAGCGTGAAGACCACGGTGAAGCCCTCGGCGAAGGAGAACGCCGCGCCGGTGTTGCGCAGGTTGGTGAGGTACAGCGCGCCGCCGAGCACCCGGATGTCCTCGCCGGGCTCGATCATCGCGACGGCGACGAGCTTGGTCACCAGATCGGCGAGCAGGACGACGGTGGCCAGCGTCAGCAGCAGCCGGGTGCGCGGCCTGGCGGGGGGCGCGGCGGCGGAGGACCCGCCGGGTGCGCCGTCAGCCGGATCGACGTGCTCGGTCAGGTCGGGCTCCAGGGTCGGGCGGCACCGGCCGGATGACCCGGCGGCGCCGACGACGATAGTCGCCCCGCCTCGTCGTCGACCGATCCCGGGTCACGTACGGTCGAGCCAGACGGCGGTGTCGGCTGCCAACGAACCGTCGTCCGGTCCGCTGGCGAGCAGGACGCGGCCGTGGTCCTCGAGGGCGACCGGCTCGGGCGAGAGGTTGACCAGGCACCGCAGCGCCGGGCCGCGGTCGAACGCCAGCACCTCCGGCCGGTCACGGAACTCCGCCACCCAGGTGAGCGGCGCGTCGTGCAGTTCCGGCCGGATCCGCCTGAGGTGCAGCGCCGTGCGGCACAGCGACAGCATCGAGCCTGGGTCCGCCCGTTGCGCCTCGGCGGTGAGGGTGGCCCAGCCGCGCGGTTGCGGCAGCCAGGGCGCGACGCCGGGAGCGGTGAACCCGAACGGCGGGTGGGCGCCGGACCAGGGCATGGGTACCCGGCAGCCGTCCCGGCCCCGGACGGTGCGTCCGGACCGTTGCCAGGTGGGGTCCTGGAGGACGTCCTCGGGCAGGTCCTCCACCTCAGGCAGTCCCAGCTCCTCCCCCTGGTACAGGTACGCGCCACCGGGCAACGCGAGGGTGAGCAGCAGGGCAGCCCGCGACCGGCGCAGCCCCAGCGCGAGGTCGGAGGGCTGGCCCGTCGAGCCGGTGCCCATCAGCGCGATGCCCGTCTCGGCCCGGCCGAAGCGGGTCACGGGCCGGGTCTCGTCGTGGCTGGACAACACCCAGGTGGCCGGCGCCCCGTGCGGCGCCAGCGAGGTCAGCGTGGCGTCGATCACCGACCGCAGGGTCGGGCCGTGCCAGGGGGCGTGCAGGTAGTCGAAGTTGAACGTGGTGTGCGCCTCGTCCGGGCGCACGTAGCGGGCCAGCCGCTCGGGACCGTTGACGACCGACTCGGTGACGATCAGCCGGTGACCGTCGTAGCCGTCGGCGAGCCGGCGCCAGCGGCGGAGGATCTCGTGCACGCCCTCGACGTCCCAGTGCGGACTGTCGACCCACCGGGCCGACTCGAAGAGCGCGTCCGGTGCGTGGCCGGCGTCGGGCAGGCCGGCCTTCTTCGCCATCGCCGGTGCCGCGTCGATCCGGACGCCGTCCACGCCGCGCTCGAACCAGAACCGCAGGACCTCGTCGAAGTCGTCCTGGACCTCCGGGTTCTCCCAGTCCAGGTCGGGCTGCTCCGGCGCGAACGTGTGCAGGTACCACTGCCCGGGACCGCCGTCGGATTCGGTCACCCGGGTCCAGGCCCGTCCGCCGAAGGCGCTGATCCAGTCGTTGGGCGGCGAGTCGCCACCGTCCCGGCCGTCGCGGAAGAAGTACCGCTCCCGCTCGGGCGAACCAGGGTGCGCGGCCAGCGCCGCCGTGAACCACGGGTGCTCCGCCGAGGTGTGGTTGGCAACCAGGTCGATCACGATGCGCAGGCCCAGCGCGTGCGCGTCGGCGACGAGGGCGTCGGCGTCGGCCAGGGTGCCGTAGCGGGGATCGATGTCGCGGTAGTCGCTGACGTCATAGCCGCCGTCGGCCAGCGGTGACGGGTACCAGGGAGTGATCCAGACCGCGTCGACGCCGAGCTCGGCGAGGTAGGGCAATCGGGAGCGCAGGCCGCGGAGGTCACCGGTGCCGTCGCCGTCCGTGTCGGCGAAGCTGCGCAGGTACACCTCGTAGATCACGGCCGAGCGCCACCACGGGGCTCGCACACCGTCGACCGCGCCCGTCGATGCCGGCTCGCTGGAAGTCACGGGCACGAGTGTGCCCGGACGGTCCCCCACATGCGGTGGGGAGTCCGTCCGGGCCGCGCCGGCACGTCGGCTGCTACGCGACGTCGGCGCCCCGCCGGTCGCCGCTGATGCTCTCGCCGCGGGACCGCGCCTCTTCGACCTGCTCCTGCCGGTCCTCCTCGGCCAGCCGGGTGAGCTCGGCGCCGGCCTCGGCGTCCCGGGTGAGGTTCTCGCCGGTGCTCGGGTCGAACACGTGCGCCTTCCGGCTGTCCATCCAGAACTCGGCGTCCCGGCCTTCACGGATCCGGCTGGTCGAGTCGATGGAGACGATCGCCTGGGTGCGCAGCGCCTCGGAGTCCAGCTCGCGGGAAAGTTCGCGCAGCTGGTTCTGCACCTCCTCCGGCGCGTCGTACGGGATGTAGGCGTACTGCTGGTCACCGAGCCACTCGGTGACGTCGACCCGGGCACGGAAGGTCGTGCCGTGCGGCCGCTTGGCTTCGTCGACCAGAGAGGCGTCCTCGAAGTACTCGGGCCGGATGCCGACCAGCAGGAGGTCACGGCCGGAGACGGCCGCGGCCCGCCTGTCGTCCAGCTCCATGGTGCCGAAGGGCGTCTGGAGCCGTCGGCCCTCGACCGTGGCCGGCAGGAAGTTCATCGGCGGCGAGCCGATGAAGCCTGCGACGAAGAGGTTGACCGGCTGGTCGTAGAGCTCGCGCGGCGAGGCGACCTGCTGGATGACCCCCTTGCGCAGGACGCACACCCGGTCGCCGAGGGTCATGGCCTCGGTCTGGTCGTGGGTGACGTAGACGGTGGTGATGCCGAGGCGGCGCTGCAGCCGGGAGATCTCGGTGCGCATCTGACCGCGGAGCTTCGCGTCGAGGTTGGACAGCGGCTCGTCGAAGAGGAAGGCCTCGGCCTGGCGGACGATCGCCCGCCCCATCGCCACCCGTTGCCGCTGACCTCCGGAGAGATTGGCCGGCTTGCGGTCGAGGTGCTCCTGGAGCTCCAGCACGTCGGCGGCCTCCGTGACCCGGCGGCGCACCTCGTCGTCCGGCGTCTTGGACAGGCGCAGCGGGAAGGCGATGTTCTCGAAGACGCTCATGTGCGGGTACAGCGCATAGTTCTGGAAGACCATCGACAGGTTGCGATCGCGGGGCGCCTTGTCGTTGACCCGGTTGCCGCCGATGACCATGTCCCCGCCGGTGATGTCCTCCAGCCCGACGATCATCCGCAGCAGCGTCGACTTCCCGCACCCGGACGGGCCGACGAGGATCATGAACTCCCCGTCGGCGATGTCGAGGCTGACGTCGTTCACCGCCGGGAACCCGTCGCCGTACTGCTTGACGATGTTGCGCATCTCGATGGAAGCCATTGGTTCGTCCCCTCGATGGGTCGGTGGAGCAGAGGTCAGCCCTTGACGGCGCCGTTGGTCAGACCGGCGACGATGCGGCGTTGGAAGATCAGTACCAGCACGATGACGGGGATGGTCACGATCACTGCGGCCGCAGCGATGCTGCCGGTCGGGTCCACGAACTGCGATGCTCCGGAGAACAGCCCCAGCGCGGCAGGTACCGGCCGGGCCGCGCTCGTCGAGGTCAGTGAGATCCCGTAGACGAAGTCGTTCCACGCGATGAAGAAGGCGATGATCGCCGTGGTGAACACACCCGGCGCGGCCAGTGGCACGATCACCCGGCGGAACGCCTGCCAGGTGGTCGCCCCGTCGACCTGGGCCGCCTGCTCCATCTCCCAGGGGATCTCGCGGAAGAACGCCGACATCGTCCAGATCGAGATGGGCAGCGTCAGCGACAGGTACGGGATGATCAGGCCTGGCCAGGTGTCGTACAGGCCGATGTTGCGCCACACGTTGAACAGCGGCGTGACGATGGAGATGACCGGGAAGATCGCGACGGCCAGCGCGGTGCCGAGGATGAGCTTCTTGCCGCGGAAGTCCAGCCGCGCGATCGCGTAGGCCGCGAACATCGACAGCACCGACGCGATCGCCGTGGCGATGAGGACGATGCCGAACGAGTTGCGCAGCGCCGGCAGGAACAGGTCGCTGGCGGCACCGGTGAGGATCAGGCTGTAGTTCTCCCAGGTCAACTGGGTGGGCAGGAACTGACCGTTGGCGATGTCCGACGGGCCCTTGAACGACAGCGAGACGATCCACGCGATCGGGAACAGCGCGTAGATGATGATTGCGATGCCCCCGACGATCCACCAGGTCTTCTCCCTGCGCGACATCACTTGTCTCCTCTCGCCTGCGACAGGTCGACCTTGAACCCCTTGATGAAGCCGAAGGCGATGAGCACCACGGCGAGGAACAGCAGCACCGACACGGCAGACCCGAGTCCGATCTCGAGCCGGGCGATGGTCTGCCGGTAGGCCAGGAACGACACCGACTCGGTGCCGTTGGCCCCGCCCGTCATGACGAAGATGCTGTCGAAGACCCGGAAGGCGTCGAGCGTGCGGAACAGCAGGGCGACCATGATGGCCGCCTTCATGTTGGGGATGGTGACCCGTGTCATCCGCTGCCACCACGTCGCGCCGTCGACCTTGGCGGCCTCCTGCAGCACCTCGGGCACCTGCGCCAGCCCGGCGAGCAGGAGCAACGAGATGAAGGGCGTCGTCTTCCAGATCTCTGCCAGGCAGATCACCAGCAGCGACGACCACGTGCCGCCGAACCAGTCCGTGTCCGCCGAGATCCCGGGGAGCCAGGCGAACCAGTTGTTGACGAACCCAGTGGTGAGGTCGAAGGCGAAGGCCCAGGCGAAGGCCGAGACGACGGTGATGACCGCGTAGGGGATGAGGATGGCCGCGCGGAGGATCGGGCGGAGCCCTCGTAGGGCCTTGGCCATGACCAGGGCCAGGGCGAAGCCGAGGACCAGCTCGACGGCCACCGTGACGACGGTGATGAAGACGGTGACGCCGATCGCCTGCCACCACAGCGGATCGGTGAGGACGACCCAGTAGTTGTCCAGCCCGATGAACTCCCGGTTGGCCGGATCGGTGAGCCGGTAGGAGAACAGCGACTCGTAGACGGCTTGCAGGATCGGGTAGGCGGTGACGGCGAGCATCACCACGAAGGCGGGTCCCGCGAGCATCCAGGCCAGCCGCCGTTCACTGCGGGAGCGGTCGCTGACCTGCCTCGGGGGGGCCGAGACGGGTTGCTGTTTCTGCCCGGGGGGCAGCGTCGTGGTGCTCACAGCAGTTGCTCCCCTCGCAGGACGGCATTGATCAGTGCCGCAGCCACCTCACCGGTGGCTCCGGGCTCCACCGAGGTCACCGGGTGGTAGGTGCGCTGGATCCCCACCGACACCTCGTTGTAGTACGGCGTCTGCGGGCGCGGAGCGGCCATCTCCAACGACTCCCGGATTGCCGGGGCCATCGGGAACAGCTCCAGCACCTCGGGGTCGTCGTAGACCGTGGTCGACGACGCCGGGTTGCCGTTGGTGATGAAGTAGTAGGCCTGGTTCTCGTCGCTGACGATGCACTCGGCCGCCTCGTAGGCGAACTCGGGGTACTCGCTGAAGGCCCCGATGCCGAGGTTGATCCCGCCGTAGGGGGGCGCCGCCGGCTCGTCCTCGTTCACCCGCGGGTAGATGGTCCACCCGTAGTCCTCGGGGACTGATGGGTCGAGCGTGCCGGCCTCGACCCCGGCCAGGGCCTGCGGCCACACGAAGGGCCAGTTGACCATGAAGCCGGCGTCCTCGCTCTCGAAGGCGACGGCGTTCTCGCCCTCGCCGGTGGTCGAGAAGGCGGGCGAGACCTGCCCGCTCTCGGCGACGGTGTGCATGATCTCGGCAGCCCGCGTGGCCGCGTCGGTGGCCAGACCGAGCTCGATGTCGGCCGGGTCCTCGGCGTTCTCCTGGATGATCGAGCCGCCGGCCGACTCGATGAGCGCGTTCAGCCACACGGTGAGCGCCTCTGCCCGGATGCCCTGAGCGCCCATCCGCACGTCCTGCTCCTGGGAGACCTCGACCAGCTGTTCCCAGGTCACCGGCTCGCTCATGTCCAGTCCCGCGGCCTCGACCACGGATTCGCGGTACCAGAGCAGCTGGGTGTTGGCCCAGAACGGGACGGCGACCAGCTCACCGTCCCAGGTCGAACCCTCGATTGCGCTCTCGACGGTGTCCTCGGTGACCCGCTCGGCCACGTCCTCAGGCACCGGGGCGAGGAAGCCGGCCTCGGCGAACTCGGGGATGTACGGCGGATCCAGGCTCATGATGTCGATCGAGGAGTCGTTTGCAGCCAGGCGGCGGATCAGCTGCTCGCGCTGTGCGGAGGATTCCCGCGGCAGTACCGACGTCGCGATCCGGTACTGGCCGTCAGCCGCATCGGTGCACCGGGCAGCGATCTCCGCCTGCCCGCCGGAGTCCGGGTTGGTGTACCAGTTGAGCACCGGGACGTCACTCCCGCCGCCGCCGCAGGCCGCGAGGCCGGATGCCAGCATCAGCGCGGCGGCGCCGCCGGCGAGACGGCGAGTCGAGGACCGCGCCGGTGACCGTCGATGAATCGTCGGGGTCGCTCGTGATCGTTCGCCCGCCTCGCTCGGCACAGTCATCGTCCTCCGTTGGTGCGGCCAGCCAGTGATCAACGCAGTGCTAGGAGCGTGATCCAGCACACAGAGGGTGTCAATTCGAAGCGGTGCCCGGTACGGAAACGCGACCGGACCGAGACCGACCCGTCGATGCCCCGCACGGTCGGCCGCTACTTCCGCCCGGCGATCACCGACGGCGTGGTGAGCTCCTGCGGCGTCTTGGGCAGCTCGGTGGTGAAGTAGGACTGGGCGGCCTGCGTCGTCCCGACGTCCCGGCCGGCGCGCTCGGACAGGAACCAGCGGTGCTCGAGCACCTCGTGGAAGACCTCCGCCGGCGCCAGCCGTCCGGCCAGGTCCGGCGGGATCGCGTCGACGACCGGCTGGTAGACCTCGGCCAGCCACTGGTGGCCGGCGGTGCTCTCGGGCACCGGCCGGCCGGCCTGCTGCTCCAGGTAGGCGCGGTACGCGCGGACGTCGTTGAGCAGCCGCTGCGCCTGGCGCTCCTGCACCTCCAGGCCGGTGAGGCGGAACAGCTCCCGGCGGTTGTGCCCGGGGTCGGCGACCCGGGTCTCCACACGCAGCCGGGTGCCGTCCTCGGCGGTGATCAGCTCGACCTCCCCGACGTCGAAGCCGAGCTGGTTGAGCCGCTGCAGGCGCTCAGCTATGCGGTAGCGCTGCTCGTCGGTGCGGAACACCTCCTCACGGGTCACCTCCTCCCACAGCGACTCGTAGCGTCGCGGGAGGCCCTCGGCCACCTCGAACGGGTCGACCCCGGCCGGCAGCAGGCCGCCCGCCCGCAGGTCGAGCAGCTCGGCGCCGACCCGTTCACGGGCGAGGTCGACGTCGTAGGCCCGCTGGCCCCGGGTCAGGCTGGGGTAGCGCTCGACGGTCTCGGCGTCGACCAGGTAGGCGGCGAAGGTTCCCGCATCCAGCCGGAACAGGGTGTTGGACAGCGAGCAGTCGCCCCAGAAGATGCCGGCCAGGTGCAGCCGCACCAGGAGGACGACCATCGTGTCGAGCAGCTGGTCGGCCGAGCGCTCGCCCTGCGGCCCCGAGAACAGCCAGCGGTAGGACATCGAGTACTCGAGGTAGCGGGTCACCAGGATGGCCTGCTGGTCGTCCGGGCGGTCGATGCAGATGCCGAGCACGGAGACCGCGGGCAGCCCCTCCGCCTCGAACTGGGCCAGCAGCGCGTACTCGTGCCGGGCCAGCGGCTCGGCGATCTCCTTCAGCGCGTACACCCGGCCCTCGACGGCCACGAAGCGGACGACGTGCCGGGAGATGCCGCGCTGCGGGACGTCGAGCAGGTGCGCGTCGTCCCACTCCTCCAGCGGCTGGTGCCAGGGCAGGCTGAGCAGACCCGTCGCGTCGGTGGCCGGAGGACGGAAGAGGTACCGCATCAGCCGCTCCCGGTGGCCGGTCCTGGACGAGCACGGACTTCCCGTCACGATGCCACCCCGCAGCGCGGCGCGCCCGGTGTCAGTCGGTCTCGTCCGGGCGACCGGCCTCCCCGCGCCAGCTGGCCAGCCGGCCGGCGCGGCTGACCGCGCGCAGCCGCCGCTCGGCCTCCTCGCGGGAGGCCCGCGCCGAGACCAGCAGGGCCTGGTCGCCGCGCATGAGGCGGGTCGTCTCGTCGGGCACGAACGCCCGGCCGTCCCGGACGATCAGCACCACCGCGGCGTCCTCGGGCAGCCGCAGCTCCGGCAGGTAGACGCCGTGCAGCCGGGAGCCGGCCGGCACGGTCATCTGCATCAGCTCGGCGTCCAGCTCCTCCAGCGGCGCCGCCTCCACCTGGATCTCCCGGGGGGCCACCGGCGCGGCGATGCCCAGCCGCCGGGCGACCCAGGGCAGCGACCACCCCTGCACGAGGGTGAACACCACGACCAGCACGAACACGGTGTCGAAGACGATGGTGGCGCCGGGCACCTGGGCGGTCAGCGGGAAGGTGGCCACGACGATCGGGACGGCGCCGCGCAACCCGGCCCAGGACATGAACACCTGCTGGCGCAACGGGAAGCGGAACCAGACGAGGCTGGCCACGACCGACAGCGGCCGCGCCAGCAGCAGCAGCGCACCGCCCACGAGCAGCGCCGGGCCGACCGCCTCGGGTAGCCGCGCGGGCGAGACCAGCAGGCCCAGCATCACGAACAGCCCGATCTGGGCGAGCGAGGCCATGCCGTCGGCGAAACCGATGCTGGCCGAGCGGTGCGGCAGCGTGGCGTTGCCGAGCACGAGCCCGCAGAGGTAGACGGCGACGAAGCCGGAGGTGTGCGCGAGCGAGGCGCCGGCGAAGGCCAGCACGCACAACGCGAGGGTGGCCAGCGGGTAGAAGCCCGACAGCGGGAGGGCCACCCGCCGCAGCAGCTCCGCGCCGCCGAAGCCGACGGCCAGCCCGAGCGCCGCCCCGCCGGCCAGCTGAGCCACCACCTCGACCGGCACGATCCACCAGGGCCCGGTCGCGCCGCCGGTGAGGACGTCGGAGAGCACGACGACCAGCAGGATGACCGGCGCGTCGTTGAGCCCGCTCTCGGTCTCCAGCGATGCGGCCACCCGGCGGGGAAGGGGCAGCCGGCGCAGCGTCGCGAACACCGCGGCGGCGTCGGTGGAGCTGATGACCGCGGCCACGAGCAGGGCCACGCCCCACGACCAGCCCAGCAGCCAGACGGTCACGGCCGCGGTGACGCCGATGCTGAGGACGACGCCGAGCGTGGCCAGGGTGAGCCCGGGACCAGCCGCCCGCCGGACGTCGGCCCACCGGGTGGTCAGGCCACCCTCGGCGAGGATGACCAGCAGGGCGGCCACGCCCAGGGTCTGGGCCAGCGAGTAGTCGTCGAACTCGACGCCCACGCCGCTCTCGCCCAGCACCACCCCGATCGCCAGGTACAGCAGGAGGCTGGGCAGTCCCAGGCGGTCGGCCACCCGCAGGGCCACCGCGGCCAGCAGGACGACGGCGGCCCCCACGGCGAGGGCGACGGTGACGGTCGTGTTCACCGGGGCCCCCTCATGGGAGCAGTCTCCCGCAGCACCAGGAACCGCGAAGAGCCGCCATGCTTGGCCACGGGGCAGCGGCCGCACCCCTCGGTGGATGCCTACGCGCGCCGTCGCGGGCCGGCCGGGCTCGGATGATCGCGCCGATGGGCGGCTCGGTCAGTGCGTCATGCCGATGTCCTCAGCGCAGAACGACAGACTCCCCAGGAGCGGCACTTCAGATGGCGACGACGCGGACGAGGTCGTCGAGTCCTGTGAAGTCATCGCCGTTGCGGGTGTAGAGATCGAGGCCATTGGCGTGTGCGGTCGCTGCGATCAGCAGGTCCGCAAATCGGCTGCGCGGCTTGCGTCCTTCGCGCACGACGGCGGCGACCACGAGTCCGTAGCTGCGCACAGTCGTGCCGTCGAACGGAAGCGGCGCCATGCTCGCCTCGACTTCTTGCAGCCGCACCTGCCTTCTCGCCGCTTCGGCGGGAGTGGCGGCAAGGTGCGGCCCGGCCGCCAGCTCAGCAGCAGTGATCGCCGAGATCGACACCTGGTCCGGTAATGCCGCGACAACGATCGGATCGTGCCAGTCGACGACGACCGAGGTGTCGAGCAGTCCGGAGCTCATGTCACAGGCCTTGGTCGATCACCTGGTCGAGATCGGCTCGAAATCGATGCCTGTCGATCCGCACGCTCGTTGCCGCCAGTGCTGCGACCTCGTCGCGGGAGATGAAGACGCGCCGGCCAGCACGAGCGGGCCGGAGCTCGGCAACCGGTTCGCCATTGCGGGTGATGACGAAGGTCTCTCCGGCCGCCACGGCATCGATCACCTTCGCGTTCTCGTTGCGCAGTTCGCGCTGCGCGATGGTCTTCGCCATCGCCACATCGTAGCAAGATGTGCGACATTCTGCTACGGAAGAAGCGGAGCCGGGCGGTGCTGCACGTTCTGCGGCGGCTTCACGAGCACAGCCTTGGTCAAGCTGGCGCAGACCCCGAGTTCCGCGGCCGCTGGGCGAGGACGCCCCGTGGGCTCCCCGCGGTGAGGGTTCTCGCGGCGGCCTGACCGGGACAGGGATCCGGACCACCTCTGCTGAGCGGCGGCTGGGATGATGACGGCGTGAGCAGCCCCGTCCCGCAGCCCGATCACCAGAGCCCCTTCCGGGCGCTGCCCCCGCAGGTCGACCTGCCCGCCCTGGAGCAGCGCATCCTGGACCGCTGGGAGGCCGACAAGGTCTTCGACCGCTCGCTGCAGGAGTCCGCCGGCCGCCCGCAGTGGACCTTCTACGAGGGCCCGCCCACCGCCAACGGCCGGCCGGGCACCCACCACATCGAGGCGCGGGCCTTCAAGGACGTCTTCCCCCGGTTCAAGACCATGCAGGGCTTCTCGGTGCCGCGCCGCGCCGGGTGGGACTGCCACGGCCTGCCGGTGGAGATCGCGGTCGAGCAGGAGCTCGGCTTCGCCGGCAAGCCCGACATCGAGCGCTACGGCATCGCCGAGTTCAACGCGCGCTGCCGCGAGTCGGTCGAGCGGCACGTGGACTCGTTCTCCGAGCTCACCCGCCGGATGGGCTACTGGGTCGACATGTCCACCGCCTACTGGACGATGGACCCGTCCTACATCCAGAGCGTCTGGTGGTCGCTCAAGCAGATCTTCGACAAGGGGCTGCTCGTCGAGGACCACCGGGTCGCGCCCTACTGCCCGCGTTGCGGCACGGGCCTGTCCGACCACGAGGTCGCTCAGGGCTACGAGACCCTCACCGACCCCTCGGTCTACGTCCGGCTGCCGGTCACCAGTGGCGAGTGGGCCGGCAAGGCCGACCTGCTCGTCTGGACGACGACGCCGTGGACGCTGCCGTCCAACACCGCCGTCGCCGTCCACCCCGACGTGGCCTACGTCGTGGCGCGGGCCGCCGGGTCGGACGACGTGCCCGTCGTCGTCGCCGAGCCCCTGCTGGCCGCCGTCCTCGGCGAGGACGCCGAGGGCCATGGCATCGAAGTCCTCGCGCGGACCAGCGGCCGCGACTGGGAGCGGGTCGGCTACCAGCGGCCGTTCGAGCTGGTCGAGTTCCCGGACGACGTCCCCACGCACTACGTCGTGCTCGCCGACTACGTCACCACCGAGGACGGCACCGGGCTGGTGCACCAGTCCCCCGCCTTCGGCGCCGACGACCTCGCCGTCTGCCGCGGCTACGGCCTGCCGGTCGTGAACCCGATCGACCCGACCGGGCACTTCCTGCCCGACGTCCCGCTGGTCGGGGGCCACTTCTTCAAGGCCGCCGACCCCGCGCTGGTCGAGGACCTCAAGGCCCGCGGGGTGCTGTTCCGCGAGATCCGGTACGAGCACAGCTATCCGCACTGCTGGCGCTGCCACACGCCGCTGATGTACTACGCCCAGCCGTCCTGGTACATCCGGACGAGCGCGATCAAGGACCAGTTGCTCGCCGAGAACGAGAAGACCAACTGGTACCCCGAGAGCATCAAGACCGGCCGCTACGGCGACTGGCTGAACAACAACGTCGACTGGGCGCTGTCCCGCGACCGGTACTGGGGCACGCCGCTGCCGATCTGGCGCAACGACGCCGATCCGAGCCGGATGGTCGCCGTCGGCTCGCTGGCCGAGCTCTCGGAGCTGACCGGACGGAACCTCTCCGACCTCGACCCGCACCGGCCGTTCATCGACGACGTGACGTTCACGCTGCCCGGCGAGGACGGCACGTTCCGCCGCGTCCGCCAGGTCATCGACGCCTGGTACGACTCGGGCTCCATGCCCTTCGCCCAGTGGGGGGCCCCGCACCGGAACAAGGCCGAGTTCGAGGCCGCCTACCCGGCGCAGTTCATCTGCGAGGCCATCGACCAGACCCGCGGCTGGTTCTACACGCTCATGGCGGTCGGCACGCTGGTGTTCGAGAAGAGCTCCTACGAGAACGTGCTCTGCCTGGGCCACATCCTCGCCGAGGACGGCCGCAAGATGAGCAAGCACCTGGGCAACATCCTGGAGCCCATCCCGCTGATGGACCGGCACGGCGCCGACGCCGTCCGCTGGTTCATGCTCGCCGGTGGATCCCCGTGGTCGGCCCGCCGGGTCGGCCACGAGACGCTGTCCGAGGTCGTCCGCAAGGTGCTCCTGACCTACTGGAACACCGCCAGCTTCTGCACCCTCTACGCCGAGGCCAACGGCTGGGACCCGGCAACCGCCCCTCCCCCGGCGCGTACCGGGCGCCCGCTGCTCGACCGCTGGGCGCTGGCCGAGCTGGCCGCCGTCACCGACGGCGTCACCACGGCGCTGGAGGACTTCGACACCCAGGGCGCCGGACGGCTCATCGCGCAGTTCGTCGACGACCTCTCCAACTGGTACGTGCGCCGGTCCCGGCGGCGGTTCTGGGACGGCGACCCCGCCGCCCTGGGCACGCTGCACGAGGTGCTCGACGGCCTGACCCGGCTCATGGCGCCGTTCACCCCGTTCGTGACCGAGGAGGTCTGGACCCGCGCGGTGCTGCCCGGCCTCGGCGCGGACGCCCCCGACTCGGTGCACCTGGCCAGCTGGCCGTCCGTCGACGAGGGCGCCCGGGACGACGCGCTGGTGGCCCAGGTCGACCTCGTGCGTCGCCTGGTGGAGCTGGGCCGGTCGGCCCGGACCTCGTCGAAGGTGCGCACCCGGCAGCCGCTGGCCCGCGCCGTCGTCGCCGCCCCGGGCTGGTCGTCGCTGCCGCGCGAGCTGGTCGCCGAGGTGGCCGACGAGCTCAACGTCGTGGACGTCGCCGAGCTGTCGGGCGCCGACGGCGAGCTGGTCGACGTCAGCCTGAAGGTCGACTTCCGGGCCGTGGGACGCCGGCTCGGCAAGCAGGTGCAGGCGGTGGCGAAGGCCGTCACCGCCGCCGACGCGGCCGCGCTGGTCGCCGACTACCGGGCCGGCACGGCCACCGTGGACGTCGAGGGCGTCCCCGTGCCGCTCGAGGACGGCGACCTGATCGTCACCGAGACTCCCCGGGAGGGCTGGACCGTGGCCAGCGCCGGCGGGCTCACCGTCGCGCTGGACCTCACGCTCACCCCGGAGCTGGAGCGGGCGGGCCTGGTGCGCGAAGCCGTCCGGCTGATCCAGGAGGCCCGCAAGAACAGCGGCCTGGAGGTGAGCGACCGCATCGAGCTGTCGTGGACGGCCGACGGCGCCATGGCCCGGGCGCTCACCGAGCACACCGGGCAGTGGGCCGGCGAGGTTCTGGCCAGCACGGTGCACGCCGGTACCGCGGGCACCGGGGAGTGCGTCGAGGGCCCCGAGGGTTCCCGGTTCTGGATCGCCCGCGCCCGCTGATCACTCCGCCCGGCTCGGGCCCGGCGCTCGGTCAGCTCCCCGAGCGCCGGGCCCGCGCACGTGCGGCGAGGGTCCGGTCCGGCCGGCACACCCCGCAGGGGGTGAAGCCGTCGGTCCGGGCCTCGTCCAGCGGCAGGGGGATGGTGCTGCGCCCCTGCAGCCACCTGCAGTCGGCGACGTGGTACCGCGGGTGCTCGTCGACGACGAGCACCTCGTCGGTGAGATCGACGATCAGCAGCAGGTCGGTGACCTCGACCTCCTCCACGGGCGGGTCGTCCGGCTCGTCGTGCCGGACCGCCGGTACCGGTGCACCGGCGGCTGACGCGCCGCTCTCCGTGGTCCCGGCCGGCGTGGCGGCGGTGACCGTCTCGGCGGGCGCGGCGGCGACCGGCCCCGAGGCGCCCGCGGCGCCGGCGGCGGTGCGGACCGGGGCGCGGCTCATCGAACGGCGGGCCAGGACGATCAGGACCGCCGCGGCGGCGCAGACGGCCACGCAGGCCCAGTACCAGGCGGTGACACCGGTCAGGAGCCCGGCGACGAACAGCCCCAGGCCGAGGAGCACCAGCAGGGCGGCACCCATGATCACCCCGAGGACTGTAGGCGCAGGACGGACCCGCCGCCCGGCGGCCGGCCCGCGGGTCAGCCCTCGATCGGCGAGACCCGGAGGCCCGTCTTCGGGGAGAAGACGTGCACCTCACCCGGCCGGACCGTCACGTGCACGACCGCTCCCTTCGCCGGCGGCCGGCGCGCGTCGGCCCGCAGGACCAGCTGGTCGTGCTCCGTACCGGGCACCGCCCCGGCGGCCAGCCGGCCGTAGGCGAAGGCGAAGGCGTCGGAGCCCAGCTCCTCCACGATCAGCACCTCGACCGGGATGCCCTCCCCCGTGCCGGCGAACTCGACCGACTCCGGCCGGAAGCCCAGTGTGGCGGTCTGGCTGCCCTCCTGGTCCAGTGCCGCGAGAACCGCAGGGTGCAGCGGGACGGAGTACCCGCCGACGACCGCACCTCCGTCGCGCACGGGCACCTCGAGCAGGTTCATGGCCGGCGAGCCGATGAACCCGGCGACGAACACGTTCGCCGGGCGGTCGTAGAGGTTGCGGGGTGTGTCCACCTGCTGGAGCACGCCCTCGCTGAGCACGGCGACCCGGTCGCCCATCGTCATGGCCTCGACCTGGTCATGGGTGACGTAGACGGTGGTGACCCCGAGCCGGCGCTGCAGCGCCGCGATCTCGGTGCGGGTCTGCACCCGCAGCTTCGCGTCCAGGTTCGACAGCGGCTCGTCCATCAGGAAGACCTGCGGCTGGCGCACGATGGCCCGGCCCATGGCCACCCGCTGCCGCTGACCACCCGACAGCGCCTTGGGCTTGCGGTCCAGGTACGGCTCGAGATCGAGGATCTTCGCCGCCTCGCGCACCCGCGTGGCCCGCTCCTCCTTGGACACCCCGGCGATCTTCAGCGCGAAGCCCATGTTCTCGGCCACCGTCATGTGCGGGTAGAGCGCGTAGTTCTGGAACACCATCGCGATGTCCCGGTCCTTGGGCGGCAGGTGGGTCACGTCCCGGTCGCCGACGCGGATGCTGCCTTCGGTGACCTCCTCCAGGCCGGCCAGCATCCGCAGCGAGGTGGACTTGCCGCACCCCGACGGGCCGACCAGCACGAGGAACTCACCGTCGGGGATCTCGAGTTCCAGCGCATCGACCGACGGGCGGGTCACGCCGGGGTAGACCAGGGTGGCGTGGTCGAAGGTGATGGCGGCCATGGGGTCCTTCCTGCACCGATGAGTGGGCGCCACTCTGGCACGGCCACGACCCGAAGACCACCACGCGCCCCGGCCTGGCCGGGTCCTTCTGGACCGTCTGGCTGTCGCACTCGATGGTCGCGCTGCCGCTGGCGATCTTCCTGCTGCACAAGTTCATGAAGGAGATCCCGGCGTCGCTGGTCGAGGCCGCCCGCATGGACGGCGCCGGGCACGTGAAGATCTTCTTCCGCGTGCTGCTGCCCCTGCTCACCCCGGCGATCGCCGCCTTCGGGGTCTTCCAGTTCCTGTGGGTGTGGAACGACCTGCTCGTCGCCCTGACCTTCGCCAGCGGCCCCGACACCGTCCCGCTGACCGTCCGCCTGGCCGAGATGGTCGGCACCCGCGGCTCCGACTGGTACCTGCTCGCCTCCGGAGCCTTCGTGGCGATGGTGGTACCGCTGGTCGTCTTCCTGGCGCTGCAGCGCTACTTCGTCCGCGGTCTGCTGGCCGGCAGCGTCAAGGGCTGACATGCCTCAGGACGGCCCCCGAGGGGGCCGACACGACGACGGGGCCCCGGACCGAGTCGGTCCGGAGCCCCGTCGTCGTACGAGCGTCCTAAGCGTGCTGGTTCTGCCGCCCGGCCGTGGCCGGCTCGGCCGACCCGCGGCTGTCGAGGTCGCGCAGGTGCGACTCGAGGTAGGAGCGGAGCCGGGTGCGGTACTCGCGCTCGAAGGTGCGCAGCTCCTCGATCTTGCGCTCGAGGCTGCTCCGCTTCTCCTCCAGCGTGCCCATGACCTCGACGTGCCGGCGCTCGGCGTCCTGGTCGAGCGCGGCGGCCTTGGCCCGCGCCTCGCGCTCCACGGTCTCGGCGCGCGTGCGGGCGTCGCCGATCATCGAGTCGGCCCGGTGCTTGGCCTCGGCGACCATCTGCTCGCTCTTGGTACGGGCCTCGGTCATGAGGCGCTCGCTGTTGGTCTTGGCGCCGCTGACCATCTGCTCGGCCTGCGTCTTCGCCTCGTTGACGTACCGGTCGGCGGTCTCGGTCGCCAGGGCCAGCATCCGCGACGCGCGCGCGCTGTCGTCCTCCCGCGGCTGCTGGACCGGGGGCGGCGGCGCGGCGGCCACCGGCGGCGCGACGGGGGCGGCCGGCTCGGGCCGCTCCTCGACACGGACGCCGGCGCGACCGGCCGTGGCCCGCAGCTCGTTGTTCTCCTCGATCAGGCGGGCCAGCTCGGCCTCGACGACATCGAGGAAGGCGTCGACCTCGTCCTCGTCGTAGCCCCGCTTGCCGATGGGTGGCTTCTTGAAGACGACGTTGTGCACGTCGGCAGGCGTCAGTGGCATCGGGTCACCTCGGGTCGGAGGGCGGGCACAAGGACAGAGTCGGACGGGACGCGGTGGTGCGCGGCCGCCCGACGGCCCAGATCCCGGGGGGAGCGGCGATCATCGGGCGAGAGACAGCGTGATGCTCCGGAGGACCACCACGGCGATCAGCAGCACCATAAACCCGAGGTCCAGTCGGATGGACCCCAGGCTCAGCGGTGGGATGACCTTGCGGACAGCCTTCAGCGGCGGATCGGTGGCGGAGTAGACAACCTCCAGCCCAGCCGCGACGGCGCCCGAGGGCCGCCAGCTGCGGGCCAGGACCATCACCCAGTCGACCACGAACCGCGCGAAGAGCAGCACGAGGAAGACGAGCAGCACCGAGGAGAGAATCTGCCAGAAAAGAGACACGGGCCCCGCTCGTTCAGGGCACCCCCCGGTGCCGACTCCACTCCGCCGCTCAGGACTTGTCGGAGAACCCGCCCTCGCGGATCTTCGCCTTGTCCTCAGCCGTGACGGCGACGTCCTGCGGGCTGAGCAGGAACACCTTCGCCGTGACGCGCTCGATACTACCGCGCAAGCCGAAGCTCAGGCCGGCAGCGAAGTCGACGAGCCGCTTCGCGTCGGCGTCGTCCATCTCGGTCAGGTTCATGATGACCGGCATGCCGTCGCGGAAACGCTCGCCGATGGTCCGCGCCTCGTTGTAGGTGCGCGGCTTGAGGGTCGTGATGCGGTAGTTCTTGGCCACAGGTGCGGACACGGGCTCCGGCTCCGGTTCGGGGGTTGCGACGGGCTCGCGGACCGCGAGGCTCGCGGCGGCGACGGGGCCGCTGTTCATACCGCTGCTCAGGTTGCTGTTCCGGCGGGCGCCGGCCGCCCCCGAGCCCGCTCCGACCGGGGCGAGGCCCAGCGGACGGGCCTGGACGCGCCGGACCGACAGGGGCTCGGCGTCGCGGGCGGCGGCCACCTCGGCGACCTGCGGGGCGTCGTCGGCGTACGGGCCGGCGTAGTCGTCGTCGGCGTAGGACCGGTCGGCGTAGTCGTCGGCGTAGCGGTCCTCGCCGTACCGCCCGTAGCCACGGTCGTGGTCCAGCCCGTCGGACTGCCGGGAGTCGTACCGGCCGTAGCCCCGGGTGTCCTCGTCCTCGACGAGCCCCAGGTAGATCCCCATCCTCCGCATGGCTCCAGCCATCGGACCTCCCCCTCTGCTGGTGTCCTCAGCGTCGCGTCTGCACGATCGTCGTCACATCGTTCCGGATGCCCGATGACCGTGCGGCCCGTGTGACTGCTGTGACTCACGTGGCTGGTGTTCCTCGAACTCACCGCAGGGTAGGGCCCGCCGGCCGAACAACGCGGTTCCGACACGCACGAGCGTGGCGCCGGCCGCCACCGCCTCCTCCAGGTCCTCGCTCATGCCCGCGGAGATCTGCACCGCCTCCGGGTGGTCCGCGCGCAGGCGCTCGGCGACGGCGGCCAGGCGCGCGAAGGCGGGAGCCGGCTGCTCGCCGCGCGGAGCGACCGCCATCAGGCCGCGGAGGCGCAATGCCGGTGCGCCGGCGACGACATCGGCCAGGGCCGGCACCTCGTCCGGCCGGGCCCCGCCCCGCGCGGCTGCCTGACCGGCCGGACCCCCGAGGTCGACCTGGATGAGGACCTCGATCGGGCGCCGGGCCTCCTGGCCCGCCCGGTCCAGGACCGTGGCGAGCGAGGCCCGGTCCACCGAGTGGACGACGGCACCGGTCCGCGCGACGGCCGCGGCCTTGTTCCGCTGCAGCTGGCCCACGAAGTGCCACCGGAGGTGCACGTCATCGAGCTCGGCCGTCTTCCCCAGCAGCTCCTGGACCCGGTTCTCGCCGAAGTCCCGCTGGCCCAGGGCGGCGAGCGCGCGGACGTCGTCGGCCGGCCAGGTCTTGCTCACCGCGAGCAGGGCGACCCCCGCCGGATCCCGTCCCGCCGCCCGGGCCGCCGCGTCGATGCGGGCACGGACCGCGCGCAGGTTCTCCTCGAGCGGACTCATGACGCGATCCTCCCGGAATCCTGCAGAGAGTGGCCAGGACGGTCGGGGCGATGTCCGCCTCAGCCGAGCCCCCCCCCTTTACGGTGAAGGCGTGATGCAGGTTTCCTGATCTTGTCGGACCCGCCCGGCACTATCGGGCTCGTGACGCATGGTGCGGTGCGGGTGCGGCTGGACGTGACCGACGTCCAGGCCAGCGTGCTGCTGCGCGCCGCGGGTGCTCGTCGCAAGGCGTGGAACTGGGCCCTGGCGAAGATCAAGGCGAACGCCGACCAGTGGGCCGCCGAGGCCACCTACGGCATCGAGCGGACTGACCGGGTCCGGCCGCTCAACTACTTCGCTTTGGGCAAACTGTGGACCGCCGAGCGGCCCGAGGTGGCGCCGTGGGCGGGCGAGCACTCCACGTGGACGTTCCGGTACGCGCTACGCGACGCGGCGAACGCGCACCAGGCGTTCCTCGCCGGGAAGCGCCGGTTCCCGCGGTTCAAGGCCCGGCGCCGGGACCGCGCGCGGTTTACCGTCCGCGACGGCCTGGCGCTCGAGGTCGGCCGAGTGCGGCTGGCCAAGTACGGCTGGGTGCGCATCAGCTCGGCGTGCCCGCAGCAGGCGAAGCTGCGCCGACTGCTGCGGCGTGGCCAGGCGGTCCTGCAACACATCACCGTCAGCCGGTCCTCGGACGGGCACTGGTACGCCACCGTGAGCTACACGCGTGAGGCTCGCGTCCCGACCGAGCAGTGCACTGCGTCGGCCGGCCCGGTCGTCGGGGTGGACCGGGGCGTCAAGACGACTGCCGTCGTCGCCACGACGGAGGGGCGGGTTGTCTCCCAGTTGCCGGCGTCCCGGGCGCTGCGGGACCGGCTGCGCCAGGTGAAGCATCTGCAGCGGACGGTGTCCCGCACGAAGAAAGGCTCGGTGAACCGGCGGCGGGCCGTCGCCAGGCTCGGCCGGGCGCACGCCCGTGCCGCCGCCGTCCGTGCCGAAGCGCTGCATACCTTCACCGCCGAGCTGGCCCGAGAACACGGCGTCGTGGTGGTCGAGGACCTGGCGACGAAGAACCTCATGGCCAACCGCGCGCTCGCCGCCGCGATCGGCGATCAGGGCTGGGCCGAGCTCGCCCGGCAGCTGACCTATAAGACGGCCCGCCACGGCGGGCAGTTGATTGTCGCGGATCGCTGGTTCGCGAGCTCGAAGACTTGCTCGGCATGTGGTGCGGTGAGACCCAAGCTCACCCTCGCCGAGCGCACCTACCACTGCGGCAACGACTCCTGCGGCCACGTGGCCGACCGGGACGTCAACGCCGCCGCGAACCTCGCCGCCTGGGGCGAGCACACACTCGGGCTCTGCCCGTGCGTAACCCAGGACGGGGACCGCCACCCGGGCGGCCCGACAGCCGGCAGTAGCCGGCATGCCTGTGGAGGGCGGGTGTCAGCCGCGACCGGCCAGGTCGCGGCGGTGTTGCCCGGTGAAGCAGGAACCAGCGGGCCACGCCTCGGCGTGGCGTAAGCACTGGACGCCCCGGACAGGGGCGCTTGCGCGTAGGTGCGATGGGCAACCATCACACTTTCACCGTAAGGGGGGGCCGAGCCAGATCAGCCCGGCCTGCCGCCCGGTGACACCGTCCCGGCGGTGGGAGAACAGGGTCGGGTCCTCCACCGTGCAGCGCGGGTCCTGCACCACCTCGGGGATGCCGGCCCGGCGGAGGATCTCCTCGACCCCCGCCCGCAGGTCCAGCCCGGGGGTACCGGCGCGGGTGCGCACCGCGGCCGCCGGGGCGATCCGCGCGACCTCGGCCTGCATCGGCGCCGGGACCTCGTAGCAGGCCCCGCAGACGGCGGGTCCGAGCAGTGCGGTCACGTGGCGCGCCCGCGCGCCCAGCCGGGCCATGGCCGACAGGGCCGCCGGCAGGACACCCTGCCGCACACCCTCCCGGCCGGCGTGCACGGCCGCGACGACGCCGGTCTCGGAGTCGGCGAGAAGGACCGGGACGCAGTCGGCGGCCAGCACCGCCAGCACCAGCCCCGGCGTCGCCGTGACGACGCCGTCGGTGGCCGGGAGCGGCCCGGCCTGCGGCCCGTCGACGACGGCCACACCGGTGCCATGGACCTGGTCCATCCAGACCAGCCGGTCCTCCCCCACCCCGAGCTCCCGCGCCACCCGGCCCCGGTTGGCGGCGACGTCGGCCGGGTCGTCCCCGACGTGGCCTCCGAGGTTGAAGGAGTCGTACGGCGGACGGGAACGGCCGCCCCGCCGGTCGGTGACGACCCTGCGGGGTCGCACCGACGACGGGGCGGCCGGATTCGTGCTCATCGGAACCAACCCTACGGTCCCGCTGCAGCGTCCCGCCGCGAGCGTGCGCGCGGCGGGAGCAGGGGTCCGTCGAGGGCTCCAGCTATCCCTTGAGGAACTCCGGGATGTCCAGCTCCTCCTCGAAGTCCTCGTTCGACAGCGGCCGACGGCCGTTCGCCGGGGGGCCGGGGATCGGCGGCAGCGGAGGGACGGTCAGCCCGCCTCCCGCGGCCGGCCGCCCGGCCGCCGCGCCGGGCGGGGACTGGGCGAGCCGCTCACCGCTCACCGGCGCCTCGGGCGGCTGGGCGGCGGCCGGAGGGGCCGCCGCTACCGGTGGAGCGGCGACCGGTGGAGGTGCCACCGGACGGCGGTGCGCGGCGAACGGGGAGGCCCCGCCGGTGGACAGCTGACCGGAGGTGGTGCCCATCCCCGCACCGGCCGTCTCCTTGCGGGAGCCGGGCCGGCCGCCGTCGAAACCGGCGGCGATGACCGTCACCCGCACCTCGTCACCGAGCGCGTCGTCGATCACCGCGCCGAAGATGATGTTGGCGTCGGCGTGCGCGGCGTCGGACACCAGCGAGGCCGCCTCGTTGATCTCGAACAGGCCGAGGTCCGACCCGCCGGAAATCGACAGCAGGACGCCGTGGGCGCCCTCCATCGAGGCCTCGAGCAGCGGGCTGGCGATCGCCTGCTCGGCGGCCAGCAGGGCACGGTTGTCCCCGCGTGCACTGCCGATGCCCATCAGCGCCGAGCCCGCCCCGGACATGACCGACTTGACGTCGGCGAAGTCCAGGTTGATCAGGCCGGGCGTGGTGATCAGGTCGGTGATGCCCTGGACACCGGAGAGCAGCACCTGGTCGGCGGTGCGGAACGCGTCCATGACGCTGACGTTCCGGTCGCCCAGCTGCAGCAGCCGGTCGTTCGGGATCACGATGAGCGTGTCGCACTCGTTGCGCAGCTCCTCGATGCCCGACTCGGCCTGCACCGCGCGCCGCTTGCCCTCGAACGAGAACGGACGGGTGACCACACCGATGGTCAGGGCCCCGAGCTTGCGGGCGATGGAGGCGACCACAGGGGCGCCACCGGTGCCCGTGCCACCACCCTCGCCCGCGGTCACGAAGACCATGTCGGCCCCCTTGAGGACCTCCTCGATCTCCTCCCGGTGGTCCTCGGCGGCCTGCCGGCCGACGTCGGGCTGTGCACCGGCGCCGAGTCCCCGCGTGAGCTCCCGGCCGACGTCGAGCTTGACGTCGGCGTCGCTCATCAGCAGCGCCTGGGCGTCGGTGTTGATCGCGATGAACTCGACCCCCTTGAGGCCGACTTCGATCATGCGGTTGACCGCGTTCACCCCGCCGCCGCCGATGCCGACGACCTTGATGACCGCTAGATAGTTGTGCGGAGGTGTCATGCGGCGCTCCCCAACTGGACCCTCATCCTCAAGTTCAGCCTTACAGTTATGTCAACTCGGTCGACAGAGGTGAAGTTAGGTGGGCGCGGAGAGGCGCTACAAGCACCATCTCCGCGTCGGCGTGTCGGTGAGACCGAATCGCACCGAACACCCGCGACTCATTGGTCACATGAGCACCACCGCGCGTGACGACTCGCGCCGAAAATGTCTCGTCCCGTGACCGTCCCGGCCGCCGCCGGGCGAGAGCAGAAACATCCCGGCGACTTGTGCGTGTCGGGCGTGTCGCACCGACCGGCGTGTCGGCGGCCCGGACCGCCGGAGGCGGTGCGCAGGCGGACGACGACGGTGCGCGACCGGCGCATCGGCCGAGCCGGGAACCGGACTCCGGCATAGGAACCTATGCATACGGTTCCCGGCGGCAAACCGTAGGCATAGGTTCCTATGCCGGTGGGGCGGGCTGGGCGCGGCGGCGGCAGCGGGTCAGAACGACTAGCGCAGGACGACCGCGTCCGGGGCGCTGACGTCGATGACCAAGGCCGGGTCCAGCTCGCCGTCGCGGATCCGGTCCAGCAGCGCCACGAGCACCGTGCCCTTGGTCTCCGACCGCTCCTCGCTCCCCCACCGCACGACCGTCCCGCCGGCCATGGTCAGGCTGATGTCGTGCGGGTCGGGAGCGGCCACCTCGACCACCTCCTCGCGCAGCCCGGCGGGCAGCGTGCGGATGGCCGCCAGCCCAGCGGTCGTGGCGGGATCCTCCGGTCCCGGGTCGGCCACGTCGAGTGGCACGACACCTCGGGGGGCGTCCCCTGTGACGGTGTCGAACAGCACGCCTCCGGCGTCGAGCAGCGACCGCCGGCCGCGCTCACCGACGACGGCCACGGGGACCCGCTCGGCCACGGTCACCACGATCCGGTCCGGCCAGCCGCGGGCGGCCTGCACGTCGCGGATCTGCGGGAGCCGGGCGACCCGGTCCTCCACCGAGCCGAGGTCGACGCGCAGCAGAGGGACGCCGCGCGGCACCTGGGCGGCCTCCCGCACCTGGTCGGCCGACAGCGTGGTCGTCCCGTCGACCTGCACCGTGCGGACCGCGAACACCGGCCCGAGCCACAGCAGCCAGCCCACCGCCGCGACCACGGTCAGCGCCGTGGCGATCCGGATGGACCGACGGCGCCGGACCGTCCGCCGGGACGGACGCCGGTCAGGGATCGGCGCGACCCGGGCACGGCGGCTCCCGGAGGTCCGCCGCCTGGTCCCGGTCCGGTCGCGGGTGGTGCTGCCGGGCCGGCTCACCGGCCGGCGTCCGGCGCGTCGTCCTTCCCCCCGGCCGGCCCGTCCGCGCTGCGCAGGGCGTCCAGCACCTCCGGCCCGACCATGGACACGTCACCGGCACCCATGGTCATGACCAGGTCCCCGGGACGGGCCCGGGCGGCGAGCGCGGGACCGGCCGCCGACCACGACGGCTCGAACAGCACCCGCTCGGGCGGCAGCGGCACCGCGTCGGCCACCATCGCGCCGGTGATCCCGGGCACGGGGTCCTCCCGCGCGCCGTAGACGTCCATGACCACGACCTCGTCGGCCAGGCCGAGCGCGGCACCGAATCCGTCGGCGAACTGACGGGTCCGGCTGTACAGGTGCGGCTGGAAGGCGACGACGAGCCGCCCCTCCCCCGCGACCGCGCGGGCCGCCCGCAGCTGGGCCTCGACCTCGGTGGGGTGGTGGGCGTAGTCGTCGTACACGCGCACCCCGCCGGCCACGCCCTTCAGCTCGAAGCGGCGGTGCACGCCACCGAACCGCCCGAGCCCGTCGACGAGCCCGGCCGCGGGGAGGCCCAGTTCCAGCCCGGCCAGCAGTGCAGCCGCGCTGTTGCGCGCCATGTGCTCGCCGGGGACCAGGATCTGCACCCGGCCGAGCTCGACCCCGTCCAGGACCGCGGTGTAGCTGGTGTGCTCCCGGCCGACCTCCAGGCCGACCAGCCGCAGGTCGGCGCCGGCGGCGGTGCCGTAGGTGCGCACCCGGGCGGGCCCCGGGACGGACGCCAGCCGGGCCGCGCCGGGGTCGTCGGCGCACAGCACCACGAAGCCGTCGGGCTGCACGGTCTGCAGGAACCGGTCGAACGCGGCCTCCACGGCCGCCAGATCGCCGTAGTTGTCGAGGTGGTCGGCCTCGACGTTGGTGACGATGCCGGCGAACGGCGACAGCAGGAGGAAGGACCGATCGCTCTCGTCGGCCTCGGCCACGAAGACGTCCCCCTCCCCGGCGTGCGCGTTGCTGCCCGACTCGTTGAGGTTGCCGCCGATGGCGAAGGAGGCGTCCACGCCGCAGGCCTGCACAGCGACGGTCAGCATCGAGGTGGTGGAGGTCTTCCCGTGGGTGCCGGCGACGGCGACGCTGCGCCGGCCGGCCATGACCGCGGCGAGGGCCACGGCACGGGGCAGCACCGTCAGCCCACGGGTCCGGGCCTCGACCAGCTCGGGGTTGTCCGCCCGGATCGCCGTGGAGACGACCACGGTGTCGGCGTCCCGCAGGTGCGCTGCCTCGTGGCCGAGCTCCACCCGCGCGCCCAGTGCACGCAGCGCCAGCAGGGTGGGGCTGTCCCGGCGGTCGCTGCCGGAGACCTGCACCCCGCGGGCCAGCAGGATGCGGGCGATCCCGCTCATGCCGGCCCCGCCGATCCCGATGAAGTGCACCGCGCCCAGTTCGGGCAGCGAGGGCACCGGTCCGGTCCAGGCCGCGACGTCCTCGGCGCTCATCGCCTCGCCACCTCGCAGACGATGTCGGCCAGCCGCTCGTCGCCGTCGGCCACCCCGGCCGCCGCGGCGTGCCGGGCCAGGCCCGCGAGCGCCGCGGGGTCGGTGAGCAGGGGCAGTAGGCGGTCGGCGATCCACCCCGGGTCCAGCTCCGCGTCCTCGACCAGCAGGCCGCCTCCGGCGTCGAGGACCGGCTGCGCGTTGCGCCGCTGCTCGCCGTTGCCGATCGGCAGCGGGACGAACGCGGCCGGCAGCCCCACCGCCGACAGCTCGGCGACGGTGACGGCCCCGGACCGGCACAGGGCCAGGTCGGCGGCGGCGTAGGCGAGCTCCATGCACTCCAGGTAGTCGACGACGACGTACGGCGCGCCGCCGGCGGGCCGCGCAGGCACGGTCACGTCGGTGTTCTTGGGCCCCCGGGCGTGCAGCACCTGGACACCCGCGGCGGTCAGGGCGTCGGCGGCACCGACCGCCGCGCGGTTGAGCGTGGCGGCCCCCTGCGAGCCGCCGAAGACCAGCAGCGTGGGCAGGTCGGCGTCCAGTCCGAACTCCGTGCGGGCCTCGGCCCGGCGGGCGGCCCGGTCCAGGGAGGAGATCGCCCGGCGCAGCGGCATGCCGACGTGCTCACCCCGGTGCAGCGGCGTTCCCGGGGCGGTGACCGCGACGCGGGCGGCGAGCCGCGCGCCGATCCGGTTGGCCAGGCCCGGCAGCGCATTCTGCTCGTGCACTACGACCGGGATGCCCGACCGCCGTGCGGCGAGGTAGGCCGGCAGCGCCACGTACCCGCCGAAGCCCACGACGACGTCGGCGGTCAGCTCGTGCAGCAGCGCGCGGGTCTCGGCCACCGAGCGGCGCACCCGCCCGGGCACGCGCAGGAGATCCGAGGTCGGCTTGCGGGGCAAGGGCACCGGTGGGATCAGGCGCAGGTCGTACCCGCGGGCCGGCACGAGGCGCGTCTCCATCCCCCGGGCGGTACCCAGGCAGGTGATCCGCAGCTCGCCGCTGCGCCGGCGGAGGGCATCGGCGAGCGCGAGCATCGGCTCGATGTGCCCGCCGGTGCCGCCCCCGGCGAGGACCACCGACAGCGGCCGGTTCATCGCTCGCCTCCCGAACGGCCCCGGCTGCCGACGGGACGCTGCCGCGGCGCCGGGGCACCGGCGGTCCCCCGCGCCGGAGCGGTGCGGGCGGCCGGTCGTGGCCGCGCCGGAGCCGCGGCGCGCGCGGAGTTCTCGGTACGCGCCGGCGTCCGCCGCGGGGTCGTGCCGCGCGCGTGCAGGAGGGTGCGCACGCTGCCCACGACCGGCCGCTCGTCGACCGCTTCCCCGGGGAACCGCCGGGGACGCACCTGGTCCACGGCCGTGGTGGGGGCCGGCAGCAGCAGCCGGGACAGCCGGCCGCGCTCGGCGGTGCGCAGCGCCTCCACGGCGGCCGGCTCGGACAGCGCGAAGCGGGCCAGCAGTCCGACGATGAAGAGGGTGAGGATCAACGAGGTCCCGCCCGCCGAGATGAGCGGGAGGGTCACGCCGGTCACCGGCAGCAGGCCCACCACGTACCCCATGTTCATGGTCGCCTGGCCGATCAGCCACACGGTGATGGCCACGCACGCCAGCTGCACGAACCGGTCGGCCGAACGGCGGGCGATCCGGAAGCCGGCGTAGGCGAGGACGCCGTAGAGGGTGACGACCACCAGGCAGCCGAGGAAACCGAGCTCCTCGCCGATGATCGCGAAGATGTAGTCGGACTCCGCCTCGGGGAGGATGTTCCACTTCATCGCGCTGTTGCCCAGGCCGACGCCCCACAGGCCGCCGGTGGCCAGCGCGTACATGCCCCGGATCGCCTGGAACCCGGTGTCGGTGGGGTCGGCGAACGGGTCGAGGAACGCGGTGATCCGCTCCATGCGGTACGGCGCGGCCTTCACCATGATCACCATGGCGAGCCCGGCCGCCCCGGCGAACGCCCCGAACCAGCGCAGCGGCATGCCCCCCGCCCAGAGCAGCCCCACCAGGACCAGGCCGAGGCTCACCGTGCCACCGAAGTCCGGTTCGGCGATCAGCAGGAGCGACAGGACGGCGAAGACCGGCAGCACCGGCACCAGCAGCGAGCTCGTCGTCAGGTAGCGCTCGCGCAGGGCCAGCACGTGCGCACCCCACAGCGCGAAGACCAGCTTCCCCAGCTCCGACGGCTGGAAGTCGGTCACGCCCAGCGAGATCCACTGCCGGGCGCCGTTGCGCTCCAGCCCGATGCCCGGGATCAGCACGAGGAGCAGCAGGGCGACGACGACGACCAGCGCGATCGGGGACCAGCGCCGCACCAGGCTCACCGGCAGCCGCAGGGCGACGCCCATCGCGACCAGCCCGATGCAGGCCAGCACCAGCTGCTTCACCCCCGGAGCCCACGCCGGCTCGTCGGCCAGGGCGGCCTCGATGGCGGAGGCGGAGAAGACCATGACCAGGCCGATGAGGAGCAGCAGCCCGGCGGCGCCCAGCACCAGGTGGCAGCTGGTCATCGGCCCGTCCAGCCACGCGGGCCCGGACCAGCGCCGGCGGGGCGGTCTCCGGGCGGCCGGCGCCCGCCCGCGCGGAGAGCGGGAGGCGCGCGCGGGTCGTTCGGTCGTGGTCACGCGCGCCCCCCGAGCGCCCGCACCGCATCGGCGAAGGCGCGCCCGCGGTGCCCGTAGTCGCGGAAGACGTCCATGGAGGCCGCGGCCGGCGCCAGCAGCACCGTGTCCCCCGGCCGGGCCAGCCCCGCCGCGGCGGCGACGACCCGGGTCATCGTCGTCTCGGCGTCCATCGCCTCATCGTTCCCGCTGGCCACCTCCACCACGGGGACCGACGGCGCGTGTCGCGCCAGCGAATGCGCCACCACCGCCCGATCCCGGCCCAGCAGCACCGCCCCGGCCAGCCGCGGGGCGGCGTCCGCCACCAGCGGATCGACGTCGGCGCCCTTGAGCAGCCCCCCGGCGATCCAGACGACCCGCGGGTACGCGGCCAGGGAGGCGCCGGCGGCGTGCGGGTTGGTCGCCTTGCTGTCGTCGACGTAGTCCACCCCGTCCACCGTGGCGACGAGGGCGTTGCGGTGCGCGCCGCCACGGAACCCGGAGAGACCGCGGGCGACCGCCTCCGCGGGCACCCCGACCGCGCGGGCCAGCGCCGCGGCGGCGAGCGCGTTGACCGTGTTGTGCGGCCCCGGCACCGGCAGGTCGGAGCGTTCGAGGAGCACCTCGCCGGCCGGGTCGTCGGCGAAGGCGCGGTCGACCAGCGCCCCGGCGCGCACGCCGAGCTGCCCGGGGGCCGGTTCGCCCAGGGTGACGGTGACCGGTCGCGGATGGGCGGCCACGACCGCCGAGGCCACCGGGTCGCCGGCGTCGGCCACGGCCACCGGCGACCGCTCGAGGATGCGGGCCTTCGCGTCGCGGTACGCGGCGAAGGACCCGTGCCAGTCGGTGTGGTCGTCGGCGACGTTGAGCACCGCTGCCGCGGCCGGGGCCAGCGAGGAGGACCAGTGCAGCTGGAAGCTGGAGAGCTCGACGGCGACGACGTCGAAGGCAGCGGCGCCGTCGTCGTCCCGCGCGGTGACCACCTCGACCAGCGGGCGGCCGACGTTGCCCGCCGCCACCGCCCGGCGACCGGCCGCGCTCAGGATCGCCGCCAGCATCGTCACCGTGGTGGTCTTGCCGTTCGTCCCGGTGACCGCGAGCCAGGGCGCCGGCACCCCGTCGGGGCCGGGGATGCGCAGCCGCCAGGCCAGCTCCGGCTCGCCGATCACCTCGACGCCGCGGGCGGCGGCGTCGACGAGCAGCGGCGCGTCGGGCCGCCAGCCGGGCGAGGTGACCACCAGGTCCACGCCGCCGGGCAGGGTCCGCACCTCGCCCAGCCACTCGGCGCCCAGGCCGACCAGCTCGGCTCCGACCGGCGGCTCGGCGGCGTCGGTGAGCAGCACGGTGGCGCCCTGCGCGAGCAGCACGCGGGCGGCCGCTTCCCCCGAGACGCCGAGGCCGGCCACCAGGACCGTGCGGCCGGCGACCGGGAAGCCCTGTCCGCTCACGGTGCCATCCGGTTCGCTCCCGCGGCGCGCTCCGCTCCTCGCTCGTTCCTCGCTGCGATGCTCGCTCCCTGTCGCCGGCCGCCTCCCTGAGATGCTCACGCCCCTGTCCGCTCACAGGCCCACGAAGCTGAGCCAGTCGGCGTAGAACAGGCCGAGCCCGAAGGCGACCGCCATGCCGGTGACCAGCCAGAACCGGACGATGACGGTGTTCTCCGTCCAGCCGGCCAGCTCGAAGTGGTGGTGCAGCGGCGCCATGCGGAACACCCGCCGCCGGGTGGCGCGGAAGAAGGCCACCTGGATGATCACCGACAGCGTGACCGCCACGAACAGCCCGCCGAGCACGACCAGCAGCAGCTCGGTGCGCGTGACGATGGCCAGGCCCGACAGCAGGCCACCGAGGGCCAGCGACCCGGTGTCGCCCATGAAGATCCGCGCCGGGCTGGTGTTCCACCACAGGAAGCCCAGGCAGGCGCCCATGCCGGCGGCGGCGACCAGCGTGACGTCCAGGGGGTCGCGGACGGTGTAGCAGCCCACGATCAGCTCGTTGGCGCAGTCGTGGGTGAACTGCCAGAACGAGATGACGATGTAGGAGGCCAGCACCATCGCCGAGGCTCCCGCGGCCAGCCCGTCCAGGCCGTCGGTGAGGTTCACGGCGTTGCTGAACCCGGCGATGAACAGGTAGGCCAGGATCACGAACGCGACCGGGCCCAGGGCCAGCGGGGCGATGTCACGGACGTACGAGACCACCGTGGACGCCGGGGTGATCCCGTTGCTGGGGAAGTTGATCGCCAGCACCGCGAACGTCACGCCGATCACGAGCTGTCCCACCAGCTTGGCGGTCTTGTTCAGCCCGAGGCTGCGCCGGTACCGGATCTTGAGGTAGTCGTCGAGGAACCCGACCGTCCCCATGCCCACCATCAGGAACAGCAGCAGCACGCCGGTGGCGCTGAAGCCCCAGTTGTCCGCGCCGACGAACGCCAGGTGCGCGGCGAGATAGCCGCCCACCGTGGCGCCGACGATGACGGTGCCGCCCATGGTGGGCGTGCCCTTCTTCGACAGGTGGCTCTCGGGGCCGTCGTCGCGGATCTCCTGGCCCAGCCCCTGGCGGCGGAACGCCCGGATGGCCAGCGGGGTCAGCAGGATGGAGATCATCAGGCCGACGGCGGCGGCGATGAGGACGCTCCTCACTGGGCGGCCCCGCCCAGCAGGTCGGCCGCGAGCAGCTCCAGGCCGTAGGAGCGGCTGGCCTTGACGAGGACGACGTCCCCCGGCCGGAGCACCTCCGACAGCCACGCTAGGGCAGCGCCCCGGTCCGGCACGTGCACCGACTCCTCTCCTGCGCGCCGCCCCGCGGCGGAGGCGCCCTCCGCTATGCCTACCGCATCGGCGCCCACGGCAACGACCAGGTCGGCACCCGCGGCCACGGCGTCGCGGCCGAGCCGCTCGTGCTCCGCAGCCGCGTCGGGGCCCAGCTCGGCCATCCCGCCCAGGACGGCGATCCGGCGCTCCCCGGTCAGGCCCGCCAGCGCGGCCAGCGCGGCCCGCATCGACTCGGGGTTGGCGTTGTAGGCGTCGTTGACGACCGTGACCCCGTCGGCCCGCCGGTCCACCTCCATGCGCCAGCGGCTGCGGGACTGCGCCGCGGACAGCGCCGCGGCCACGTCGGCGGGCGCCATGCCGGCGGCCAGCGCTGCGCCGGCCGCCGACAGCGCGTTGGCCACCTGGTGCTCCCCCACCACGCGCAGCGCGACCGGGTGGAGTTCCCCGCCGCTCACCAGCGTGAACCGGGGTCGGGCCGCGTCGTCCAGCGAGACGTCGACCGCGCGGACGTCGGCCTCCGCCCCCCGGCCGGTCCGCAGCACGCGGGCCCGGGTGCGCGACGCCATGCCCAGGACCCTCGGGTCGTCGGAGTTGAGCACCGCGGTGCCGTCGGCGGGCAGCGCCTCGACCAGTTCACCCTTGGCCTGCGCGATCCCGTCGGGACTGCCGAACTCACCGAGGTGGGCCGAGCCCACGTTGAGGACCACGCCGACCTGCGGCCGGGCCACCCGGCACAGCCGGGCGATGTGCCCGGGGCCGCGCGAGCCCATCTCGAGGACCAGGAACCGGGTGTCCGCGTCGGCCGACAGGACGGTCAGGGGCAGCCCGATGTCGTTGTTGTAGGACCCCGGCGGGCTGACCGTGGCGCCGGCCGTGGCCAGCACCTGGCCCAGGAGGTCCTTGGTCGAGGTCTTGCCCGAGGAGCCGGTGATGGCCAGCGTCCGCAGGCCGGCACCGGTCAGCCGCCCGTGCACCCCGGCCGCGAGCCGGCCCAGCGCGACGACCGGGTCGTCGACCACGACGCACGGCAGCGCGGGGTCGGGCCGGCTGGCCAGCGCGGCCACGGCGCCGGCGGCGGCGGCGGCGTCCAGGAAGTCGTGGCCGTCGGCCCGCTCCCCCGCCACGGCGACGAACAGGTCCCCGGCGGCGACCGTGCGGGAGTCCAGGGTCACCGTGCCGGTCACGGCGCCGGACGGCGCGCCGTGGAGGCGGCCACCGGTCAGCTCGGCCACCTCGGCCACGGTCAGCGGGATCACAGCTTCTCCTCGCTGGCGCTCGTCGCACCCGTGATCGGGGATGCTCTGATTCCGCGCGCCCTCGCAAGCTCGGTCACGAGGACGCCCCCGATCCGCCCAGGACCTCGCGCAGCACCGTCCGGTCGTCGAAGGGGTGCACCGTCTCCCCGATCTGCTGTCCGGTCTCGTGGCCCTTGCCCGCGACCAGGAGGACGTCGCCGGGCCCGGCCAGCCGGACCGCCGCGGTCAGGGCCGCCCGCCGGTCACCGACCTCGAGCACCTCGGCGCGGCGGTCGTCCGGCACCTGGGCCGCACCGGCCAGCATCGCCGCCCGGATGGCGGCGGGCTCCTCGGAGCGGGGGTTGTCGTCGGTGACCACGAGGACGTCGCTGCCCTCGGCCGCCGCCCGCCCCATCTCCGGGCGCTTCCCCGGGTCACGGTCGCCGCCGCAGCCCAGGACCGTGATCAGCCGACCGGCAGTGGCCGGCCGCAACGCGCTCAGCGCCGTCCGCACCGCGTCGGGGGTGTGGGCGTAGTCGACGACGGCGACGAAGGGCTGCCCCACGTCGACCGGCTCCATCCGCCCCGGCACCACGGTCGTTGCGAGCCCGGCGAGCGCGTCGGCGACCGGGATCCCGATGCCGTCCAGGAGCACGACCGCGAGCACCGCGTTGGCGACGTTGAACCGGCCGGGCAGGCGGACGCGGGCCGGCCAGGTCGCCCCACCGGGGCCGTGCAGCGTGAAGGTGGAGCCGCCGCCGGGAACCGGCGTCACGTCCGACACCGTCCAGTCGGCCACCGCGCCCTCGGTGCTGGACACGGTGACCGGGCGCGGGCGGCCCGGCCGGTCGAGCAGCCGGCGCCCGTAGGGGTCGTCGACGTCCACGACCTCGACCGCGGCGCGCCCGTCGAACAGCAGCGCCTTGGCCTGGAAGTAGTCCTCCATGTCGGCGTGGAAGTCCAGATGGTCGCGGCCGAGGTTGGTGAACCCGGCGGCGGCGAAGCGCACGCCCCCGACGCGGCCCTGCGCGAGGGCGTGGCTGGAGACCTCCATGACCACGGTGGAGACACCGGCGTCGGCCATACCGGCCAGCAGTGCGTGCAGCGCGGGGGCCTCGGGCGTGGTTCGCACGCTGGGCAGCGCAGTCACGGTCGGCGTCCCGTCGGCAGCCCGCCCGCGGGTACGGGTCTGGACCGTCCCGATCAACCCGGTGGACCGCTCGGCCGCGGCGAGCCCGGCCTCGACCAGGTAGCTGGTGGTGGTCTTGCCGTTGGTGCCGGTGATGCCCACGACGGTGAGCCGGCCGCTGGGCTCGCCGTAGACGCGGTCGGCCACGTCGCCGAGCACCGCGCGCGGGTCGTCGACCACGAGGACCGGCAGGTCGGCATCGGTCACGGCGGCGTGGCCGACGGGATCGGTCAGCACCGCGACGGCACCGGCCGCCACGGCGTCGGCCAGGTAGGCCGCGCCGTGGGTGCGCGCTCCGGGCAGGGCGGCGTACAGGTCACCGGCGCGGACGTCGGTCGAGGAGAGCGTGACGCCGGTGACCGCGGTGGCGGGATCCCCGTGCACGGGGAGGCCGACGAGGTCGGCGAGCTCCGAGAGGGGCAGCGGGCGGTTCCCGGCGGCCCGCGGGGCCGCCCCGGGCTCGGTCGGGGTCACGGGGCTCCAATCTACCGGCGGCAGTCCCCCGGCCGGCGCACGTGCGCGGGACCGGCCGCGCGCCGCCCGTGCGCACGGCCGGGCACGGGTCAGGGGGCGCCGGTCAGCTCGAACTCGGGGCGGGCGGTGCCCGAGGGCACCACGCGGTCGGCGGTCAGGGCGGCCCGCATGATGTCGGCGAAGACCGGGGCGGCGACCTGGCCGCCCTCGGCGTCGCTGGTCGGGCGCTCCAGGTCGACGGCGACGACGTACTGCGGGTCGTCGGCGGGGGCGAATCCGACGAACGTGGTCACGTAACCGCCGCCGGCGTAGCAGTTGCACTCCGGATTGGCCCGCTGCGCGGTACCGGTCTTCCCGGCCACCCGGAAGCCCTCGATCTGGGCCAGCGGCGCCGTGCCACCGGGACCGACGACGGCCTCGAGCATGTAGGCGAGCGCCTCGGCGGTGGACTCGCTGACCACCCGGGTGCGGGCGGGCTCGGGGGTGGCCGTGGACCGGCCGCCCGGGCTGGTCACCGAGGTCACGAGGCGTGGCTCGACGCGTACGCCCCCGTTCGCGATCGCCTGGTAGACGGACGCCATCTGCAGCGTGGTGACCGAGACGCCCTGGCCGATGGGCACGTTGGCCGCACGGCTCTCGGTCCACTCCGCGGAGCTCTCGAGGATGCCCCGGCTCTCACCCGGGAGCTCGATGCCGGTCTTCTCCCCCACGCCGAAGGCCCGCAGGTACTCCTCGAGCTTTCCGTCGCCGACCTCGCGGGCCAGCATGATCGTGCCGACGTTGCTGGACTTCGCGAGGATGCCGGTGACCGTCCAGTCCACCGGGTCGTGGTCGTGCGCGTCCCGGACCACGCGGTCGCCCGCCTCGATGTGCCCGTCGACCGAGAGCACCCGGTCCGGCGTGGCCAGCCCTTCCTCCACGGCGGCGGCCAGCGTCACGGCCTTCATGACCGACCCGGGCTCGAACACGTCGGAGATGACGGAGTTGCCCAGCAGGTCGGGGTCGGTGCGGGAGTACGCGCCCGGGTCGTAGCCAGGGCAGGAGCCCATGGCCGCGACCTGCCCGGAGGCGACCTCGAGGACGACCGCGGAGGCCCGCGTGGTCGCGCCGTCGGTGCACGCCTGGCCCAGCCGCTCGTCGGTGGCGAACTGGAGGTCCTGGTCGAGGGTCAGCGTGACGTCGTGGCCGTCGGTCGCCGGGAGGGACTCGTCGATGCCCGACGGGATGGGATTGCCCCCGCTGCCGACCTCCACGGTGCGCCGGCCGGGCGTGCCCGACAACTGCTCCTCGAAGGTCTGCTCGATCCCGGCGAGCCCGGTGCCGTCGCTCCCCACGAAGCCGACCACCTGGCCGCCGACGGCGCCGGAGGGGTACAGCCGGACCGGGTCGTCCTCGAAGAGGATGCCGGACAGCCCGAGGTCGGCGATGGCATCGGTCGTCTCCGGCGTCACCTGGGTCGCCAGGACGACGTACCGGCCGTCCGCGGAGAGCTTCTCCGTGAGCTCGGGAACGGGGACGTCGAGCAGGGTGGTCAGTGCCAGGGCCGTGCGGGCCGGGTCACGGACGACGGTCGGGTCGGCCACCACGCGCGAGGCGTCCACGGTGTAGGCCAGCGGCTTCCCGGACCGGTCGAGGACCTCCCCGCGGATGGCCGCGATCGGGTAGGTGCGCAGCCGGTCCTGCTCCGCGGCGCTGGCGTAGGCGGCGCCGTCGATGCCCTGCAGGACCACCAATCGCCCGACGACGACCAGGAGCAGGGTGATCAGGACGACCAGGCCCACCTTGTTCCGGCGGCCGCGCTGGTCGACCGACAGCCCGGCTCCGCTCCGCCGCGTGCCGGGGGCACGGCGGGACACGAAGGGTCCGGTCCCGCCCCGGCCGGGCGACACGGTGCGCGGGGTGCGGGGGCCGGCGCCGGGTCCGTGGACGCTGCTGGGCACGGGTCAGTTCCCACCCGGGACGGCGGCCGCCGGGGCGGGGGCGGACCCGGGAGCCGGTGCGGGAGCCGGTGCCGGCGCGGGCTCCGGCGCGGGGGGCTGCGGCGCGGGCTCCGGCGTGCCGCGCAGGGTGGTGGTGCCCTCCGCGCCGAGCACCAGGTAGCCGGCGACACCGGCGGGCACCAGGCCGGCGGCCACGGCGGCGGCGGCGACGGCGGCCGGGGTGCTGCCGGAGACGACCAGCTGCTCGAGGCGCTGGACCTCCTGGGCCCGGGCGGCGTTGTCGGCGCGCAGCTGGGTGGCCTTCAGCGAGTCCACCGCGATCGCGGTGTTGAGGACGAGCAGCCCGAGGGTGGTCAGGCCGAGGAGGGCGACGACCAGGAGCACGAACGGTGCCCGGCGCGAGCGGAGCGAACCGCGGGCCGGACGGCGCGGCCGCGCAGCGGTTCCGGTCGGTACCAGCCGCAGGTCGGGCCGCGGTGCGGCACGCCCGGCGCCGCGCGCGCCGGTGACGGCCGTGCGTGGCGTGGTGGCCGTGCGAGCCGTGGTGGTGCCGGCGGGTCGCGCGCGACGAGCCCGTGCGGGGCGTGGTGGCGCGCACGGCGGCCCGGGTCACGTCGCCCGCCGGATGCGCTCGGCGGCCCGCACCCGGGCCGAGGCGGCACGGGGGTTGCCGGCCGTCTCGTCGGCGCCCGGCGCCTCGCCGCCGCGGGTCAGCAGGCGCAGCACCGGCCCGTACTCGGGGAGCGGCACCGGCAGCCCGGGCGGCGTCCGGTCGGCGGCTCCGGCGGCCAGCGTCTGCTTCACGATCCGATCCTCCAGGGAGTGGAAGGTGAGGGCGGCGACGCGACCGCCGACCGCCAGGGCGTCGATCGCGGCCGGAAGAGCCCGCTCGAGGGCGCCCAGCTCGTCGTTGACCTCGATGCGCAGGGCCTGGAAGGTCCGCTTCGCCGGGTGCCCGCCGGTCCGCCGGGTGGCGGCCGGGATGGACTCGCGGACCAGCTCGGCGAGCCGGGCGGTACGGGTGAACGGCTCACGGGCCCGCTCGCGCTGGATCACCGCGGCGATGCGGGAGGCGAAGCGCTCCTCGCCGTAGACGCGGAGCACGCGGGCCAGGTCGGCCGGGGCGTAGGTGTTCACGACGTCGGCGGCGGTCCGCGGCGCACCCGGGTCCATCCGCATGTCGAGGGGGGCGTCGGTCGAGTAGCTGAATCCCCGGTCCGGGCGGTCGAGCTGCAGCGAGGAGACGCCGAGGTCGAACAGGACGCCGTGCACCTCGTCGATGCCGAGGCGGTCGAGCACCTCGGGGAGCTCGTCGAAGACGGCCGGGACGACGGTGACGCGGTCGGCGTGGCCGGCGGCCTCGATCCGGCGGGCCGCCTCGGCGCGCGCGTCGGGGTCCCGGTCCAGCCCGACGACCCGGAGGCCCGGATGCGCCGCCAGCATCGCCAGGGTGTGTCCCGCCAGGCCCAGCGTGGCATCGACGAGGACGGCGCCCTCGGTGGCGCAGGCGGGGCCCAGGAGCTCGGTGACGCGGTCGAGGAGGACGGACACGTGCACCGGGGCCGCGGCGGGACCGGTGCTGCTCATCGTCTGCTGCCTCTCGGACGGTCCGGGGTGGTTCCGCGATGGTGCCGCCCGCCGCTCGGCGTCGGGGGGACGCGGCGCGGGCTGTGTGCGGGATCGGGCGGGTGGGGCGCAGGAGGGCGGTGGGGCGCGGTGGGGCCGGTGGAGCGGAGTGGGGCGGCGGAACGCCGGACCTCGCGTGTGTCCGGCCCCGCGGGATCCGCCTGGCGTCGGGGAAGAGCGTCAGGTGGCGTCCCGCGGGGCCGGGAGGGTTTTCCCCGCCGGCGACGGCCGGCGCCACCCGTTGGTCCGTGCGGTCCTCCGCTGTGGGACCGAGCCGCGGGGAAGGCGGCTGGGGCCCGGTCCGGTCGAGCCGCGGGGAAGGCGGCTCGAACGGTTGCGGCGCGGAGGCCGGTGGGGACGGGTGGGGCGTTCCCGGGATCACGACAGCGTCGGCATCCCCTCGCTCTCCATGTCGGCGAAGGCGGCCTCCTGCTCGGCCACGTAGGCGTCCCAGGTGGCGGAGTCCCAGATCTCGAAGCGCGTGTCCACACCCACCACGACCACATCGCGGTCGAGATGGGCGTACTCGCGCAGGCTCGCGGGGAGAGTGATGCGGCCGGTCTTGTCCGGCTCGAGCTCGACCATCGACCCGAAGCTCATGCGGGCGCGCATGCGCGCCGCGGCGGTGTCGGAGGGGGCCATGGCGGCCATGGCGGCGCTCTGCTCGGCGACCCGGGCCATGGTGAGCCCGTAGATGCAGCGGTCCTGGCCCTTCTTGATCACCATGCCGTCGGCCACCTGGTCGCGGAACCGGACCGGGAGCGCGAGCCGGCCCTTCTCGTCGAGCCGCAACTGGTAGCTGCCGACGAACACCGGATCACCTCCCGCATCGGTCCTCCTATGGCTCTGCAGACCCCCGAACGGCCCTGCCTCCCCACCGGTCGACACAGTAACCCACTAGCCCCCACTCGACACCACCTTGGCCCGTGTCGTGACCCACCGCTTCCCCAGGCCCCGACACGACCGCGGGCGGCCGCCGGACCAGGGAGATCACGCCGCCCTCCCGGCGCCGCGGACACGTACGGTGGAGAGGTGACGGAGGCGACACGGTCCGCCGACGGGACGACCGACGCGTCGGTCGACGTCGCCGCAGAAGGCGCACGGATCGCGGCGGGCGTCAGCCGCGTGGTGCAGGGCAAGGACGGGGTCGTCCGGCTGGCGCTGGTCGTGCTCCTCGCCGAAGGGCACCTGCTCATCGAGGACGTGCCCGGGGTCGGCAAGACCACCCTCGCCAAGGCGCTGGCCGGATCCATCGACGCCAGCGTGCGGCGCATCCAGTTCACGCCCGACCTGCTGCCCAGCGACGTCACCGGCGTCGCGGTGTACGACCAGGAGACCCGGGAGTTCGAGTTCAAGCCCGGGGCGGTCTTCGCCAACGTGGTCGTCGCCGACGAGATCAACCGCGCCTCGCCCAAGACCCAGTCCGCCCTGCTGGAGTGCATGGAGGAGCGGCAGGTGACGGTGGACGGGGTCAGCTACGAGCTGGCCCGTCCCTTCATCGTCATGGCCACGCAGAACCCGCTGGAGATGGAGGGCACCTATCCCCTCCCCGAGGCCCAGCGCGACCGATTCACCGCCCGGGTGTCGATGGGCTACCCCGACCCGGCCGCGGAGCTGGCGATGCTCGACGACCGCGCCACCACCGACCCGCTGGCGGCCCTGCGCCCGGTGGCCGACGCGGCCATGGTGCGTGCCCTGGTCGCCGCGGTCGGCCGGCTGCACGTGTCCGACGCGGTGCGCCGGTACGTGGTGGCGCTGGTGGAGGCCACCCGCCGCTCCTCCGAACTGCGGCTCGGCGCCTCACCACGGGCCGGCCTGCAGCTGCTGCGGGCGGCCCGCGCCTCGGCCGCCCTCGACGGCCGCGACCACGTGCTGCCCGACGACGTCCAGGCCCTCGCCGTCCCGGTGCTCGCCCACCGCCTGCTCCTCAGCAGCGAGGCCACGGTCGGCCGGAGGAGCACCGAGCAGGTGGTCACCTCCCTGCTGGGCTCGGTGCCGGTTCTCCGCGGGCGCTGACGCGTGGGAGCCCGTGGCCGCGCGCTGTCGGCGCTCACCTTCCGCGGTCGCTGCCTGGTCGGCGGCGGACTGGTGCTCGCGCTGACCGGCGCGGTGCTGGGCGAGCGATCGCTGGTGCAGCTGGCCGTCTTCGTCCTGGCCCTGCCGCTGCTGGGCGCCCTCACCGTGGCTCGCAGCCGCTTCCGGATGAGCACCCGGCGCACGGTCACCCCGCAGCGTGTGCCGCGCGGGGAGCCGGCGGAGGTGCTCCTCCAGCTGGAGAACGCCGATACGCGCCGGGGCGGTCTCTGGCTGCTCACCGAGCAGGTACCGGCCGCACTGGGCCGCCCGCACCGCTTCTCGGTGGCCGGGCTGGCCCCGGGCGCCACGAGGACGGTGCGCTACCGGGTGACCGGCCGGAGCCGGGGCCGCTACGAGCTCGGGCCCCTGCGGCTGCGTGTCGTGGACCCCTTCGGGCTGGTCGACCGCACGGTCGCCGGGAGCGACACCGCACCGCTGGCGGTGGTCCCCCGGGTGCGCCCCCTGGGAGGTGGCGGTCCCGGCGGCGCGCACGGACGGGGCGGCGACGGGTCGCACCGGGCGATCGCCGTCCACGGGGACGACGACGTCAGCGTCCGGGAGTACCGGCGGGGGGACGACCTGCGGAAGGTCCACTGGCGGGCGACCGCACGCACCGGGGAGCTCATGGTCCGGCTCGAGGAGCGGCCCTGGCGCGCCCAGGCGACGCTGCTGCTCGACACGCGGGCCCGTGCGCACCTGGTCACGCCGGCGCGCGGGGTTCCCCGTGCGGTCCCCGGGCCGCCCGGCGACGACTGCCCTCCCGGCGACAGCCTGGAGTGGCTCGTCGAGGCGGCGGCGAGCATCGGTGTGGCCCTCGCCGAGCGGGGTGCCGCGGTGCGCGTGGTCACCGAGGCCGGCGAGCTGTCGCCGGCGTCCGGTCTCGGCGCCGAGGAGCTGCTCGACCGGCTGGCCGCCGTGGGGCCGTCGCGGCGGGTCGATCTGTCCGCCGCGGTGGCGTCCGCCTGCCGGGCGGCCGGGAACGGGCCGCTGGTCTGCCTGCTCGGTGCCGTCGGGCCCGAGGACGTGGCCGAGCTGGTGCACCTGCGCCCGGCGACGGGCACCGACACCGCCATCCTGCTGGACATCACCGGCTGGGCGGACGCCGGTCCGGGCCGCGGACGGCGCACCGGCCCGGGCGCCGCCCGTGACGCGCTCACCGCGCAGCGGGAGCAGGCCGTGGCGCTGCTGGCCGGCGCCGGCTGGCGGGTGACCACGGCAGCGGCCGGCCAGGACATCGGCGAGGTCTGGGCCGGGGTGGCCGGCGTGCCGCAGGGAGCGCCGTCGTGACCGGGAGCGACGTCCGGACGGCCGTGCTCGCCGCCCTGGCCACGCTCCTGGGGGCGCTCGCGCTCTCCCCCGTCTTCACCACCGGGGCCTGGTTCCCGCCGGTGCTGGCCGTCGTCGCCGCCGTGCTGGCCGGCGGCCTGCTGCTGCGGCGGGCGGGGGCGCGCCTCACCCAGGACTCGGCCGTCCCGCGCGTGCTCGGCGTCCTCGGCCCCCTCCTGGTGCCCGTCGGGCAGCTCCTCCTCGTGGCGTGCGTGCTGACCGCCGCGTTCGCTCCCGACGGGGCCGTCGCCGGGCTGATCCCCACCCCCGAGAGCCTCACCCGGCTGGCCGGGGTCTTCGCCGACGGCACGGCCGAGATCCGCGAGCAGGCCACCCCGGCGCTGCCGCTCACCGGCCTGCTCGCGCTCACCACCCTGTTCGTCGGCCTCGTCGCCGTCCTCGTCGACCTGGTGGCGGTGGTCGGCCGGCAGGCTGCGGCCGCGGGCGTCGGGCTGCTGGTCCTCTTCTGCGTCCCGGTGGGCACCGTCACCGGGGGCATCGGACTGCTGGCACTCGGGGCGCCCGCTGCCGGCTTCGCCGTGCTGCTCTGGGCCGACCAGCGTCGGGCGCTGGGCGAGTCGGCCGCGGAACGGCTCAGCGGCGGCTCCGGTCCTGCGGTGCGCGTCGGGTTCGTGGCGCTGAGCGCGGGCGTCGTGCTGGGAGGGCTCGTGCCGGTCCTCCCGGAAGGCTCGTTCACGACCGGCCTCGGCGGGGGTGGCGATGCCACGGGCACCGCCCTCGACCCGGCCGCGGAGCTGCGGGGCCAGCTGACCCTGCCCGAGGCGATCGAGCTGCTGCGCCTCGACTCGTCGGTCGCCGATCCGGGCTATCTGCGCGCCGTCGCGCTCGACGAGTACGACGCGGCCGAGGGCTGGTCGCTGAGCAACCTCGACGGCGAGGTCTCCATCGCCGAGGACTCGGTGCTGGCGCCGTTGCCGGGCCGCCAGCAGACCCGTCCGGTGACCGCCGACGTCGAGGTGCTGCAGCACGATGACCGGTTCCTGCCCGTGCCCTCCTCCCCGTTGTCGGTGCGGTTCGGCGATGAGGACGCCGACGGATGGCGCTTCGACGCCGCTACCGGGACGGTGTTCGGCCGGGACGTGACCAGCGCGGGGCTGGCCTACCGGGTGATCGCCACCGAGCCGCGCCCCTCGCCGGAGCTGCTGTCCCGCGCGGCGCCCCTGCTGCAGGGCAACCGCCTCCAGGAGCGGTTCACGGCCCTGCCGGAGATGGACCCGAGCATCGGCGAGCTGACCGCCCGGCTGACCCAGGGTGCGGCCACGCCGTACGAGGCGGTACGGCGCATCCAGGCGTACCTGTCCGACCGGGCCAACGGGTTCGTCTACAGCCTCTCCACCGCCCCGGGCACCAGCGGCGACGACCTCGTCGACTTCCTCCGGCTCAAGCGCGGCTACTGCGAGCAGTACGCCGGCGCGATGGCCGTGCTGGTCCGCCAGGCGGGGATGCCCGCCCGGGTGGCGCTCGGGTACACACCCGGGGAGGTGCAGGAGGACGGCACGCGGCTGATCACCAGCGACGACGCGCACGCCTGGGTGGAGGTCTTCTTCCGGGGGCTGGGATGGGTGCCCTTCGACCCGACGCCGATCGCGGCGGACCGGCAGGTGCCCCTGCCGTGGTCACCGCGCCCCTCGGCCGAGACGGAGAACGAGATCACCCCGGCCCTGCCGGTGCCGTCGGCAGCCCCGCGGGCGCCACTGCCGGGCATGGACCGGCTCGCCGAGGGGACGCCGGAAGCCGGCGCGCAGGCGCAGGCGGCGTCGCTGCGGCCACTGCTGATCACGCTGGGTCTGCTGGTGGTCGCTGCGGGAGTGCTGTCGTCCCCCGCGGCGCTGCGCGCCCTGCAGCGCCGCCGGCGGCTGGCCACACCCGGCGCCACCGGCCCGTGGGACGAGCTGACCGCCACCGCCGCGGACCTCGGCCTGCACGTGCACCCGTCGTGGACCCCGCGGCGCGTGGCCGATGTGCTGTCGCTCGCCGTGACCCGTGGCCGGGGCGGGGCATCGGCGACGGCGTCGGTGGAGGCGGTGCGCGGCCTGGCCCGGGCGGAGGAAGCGGCCAGCTACGGACGCCCCGGGAGCGGCGCCGCCGTCCCGGGGCTGCGGGAGACGCTGCGGACGGCCCGCCGCGGACTGGTGGCGACGCAGCCGTGGCCGGTGCGGGTGCGGGCGCTGGTGTGGCCGGCCTCGCTGGTCGAGGGCGCCCGGGCGAAGCTGGCCCGCCGACCCTGGAACGTTCCCGGCCGCCGTCCGTAGCGGACGGCGGCCGGGCCGGGCGACGCGCGGGGGCTACTGGTCGTAGCGGCGGCGGAAGCGCTCTTCGAGGCGGTTCCTCATGGGCTGGCGAGACCCGCGGCCCGAACGCCCGCGAGCGGCGGACGCCCCGCCCCGGTCCCCGGCGGGACCGGTGGTGGGCTCGACCGCGCCGGTGGCGCCGCGGTAGTGCAGCACCCCGAGGACGGCACCGCCGAAGGCGATCAGGAAGCCCAGCACGCCGAGCGGCACGGATTCGGCGACCGCACCGCCGACGAGGACGGCGAAGCCGACGACGACCAGCAGTGCGCCGATCTGCAGCTTGCGGCGGGCCTTCAGACGGCGATCGCCGGTGCGGACCGAGGAAGCGAACTTGGGATCGTCATCGACGAGGGCGCGCTCGATCTGCTCCAGCAGACGCTGCTCGTGCTCGGAGAGCGGCACGTCGACCTCCAGGTGGGCGGAGCCAGTTCCGTCGGGGGGTCCCCCCGACGGTGCCTCCGAGGATACGAGCCGTTTGCCAGCCGCGAAAGGCGACGGCCCCGCGACCCGCCGGGCGGGGTGGCCGATCACTCCTCCGGGCGGGCGAGCCGGCGGATCATGCCTGGTCAGCGGGCCGTCGCCGTGGGGCGGCCGACCGGTGCACCAACGTCGCCGGGCGGACGGCGCCGGCCCCGAACCGGCGGGCGGCGCGGTCGGCGGCGAGCTCGGCCTCCCGGCGGCCGTGCTCGCGGGCCCCCAGCTCCAGCTGCCGGGGCGCCGAGCCGGCCTCCACGAGCCGCTCCGCCCGCACCCCGACCAGCCTGATGCGGGCCCGCTGGAGCCCGAGGGCGTCGTAGAGGCCGCGCGCCGTGTCGTAGAGCTCCTGCCCCACGTCGGTGGGCGCCCCCAGGGTGCGGCTGCGGGTGATCGTCGCGAAGTCGGCGAAGCGCACCTTGATGCTCACGGTGCGGGCGAGGCAGCCGATGGAGCGCAGCCGCCCGGCCGTCCGCTCCGCCAGGCGCAGCAGCTCCCGGTGGATGACGACGGGGTCGTCGACGTCGGTGGAGAACGTCTCCTCCGCCCCGGTGGAGCGCTCCGGCTCGTCGGGGACGACCCGCCGGGGGTCACGCCCCCAGGCGAGCTCGTGCAGGTGGGTGCCCGCGGCTGCCCCGAGCGCCCGCTGCAGGGTCCTGGCCGGCACGTGCGCCAGGTCGCCCACGGTGCGCAGCCCCAGCCGCAGGAGCGTCTCCTCGGTCTTCGGGCCCACCCCCCACAGCGCACTCACCGGCAGGGGGTGCAGGAACCCCATCACCTCCGGGGGCCGCACGACGAGCAGCCCGTCGGGCTTGGCCCGGGTGGAGGCCAGCTTCGCCACGAACTTGGTGCCGGCCACACCGACCGAGCAGGTGATGCCCTGCTCGTCGAAGACCCGTGCGCGCAGGTACTCACCGATCTCCACGGCGTTCCCCAACCGGCGGCCGCTTCCTGCGACGTCGAGGAACGCCTCGTCCATGCTCAACGGCTCGACCAGCGGGGTGATCGAGCGGAACAGTGCCATGACCGACCGGGACACCTCGCCGTAGAGCGCCATGTCCCCCGGCAGGACGGTCGCCGTCGGGCACAGCCGCAGCGCCCGCGCGGTGGGCATCGCGGCGTGCACCCCGTAGCGGCGGGCCTCGTAGGTGGCGGAGGTGACCACCCCCCGGTTGCCGGCCCCGCCCACGATGACCGGTGTACCGGCCAGCTCCGGGCGCCGACGCACCTCGACGCTGGCGAAGAAGGCGTCCATGTCGACGTGCAGGACGGTGCACCCCTCCGCCCGGCCCACCCCCGATCCCACGCCACCCCCCCTTGCTCGAACATGCGTTCGACCAGCAGAAGGGTAGCGGGTGTGCACCGGGCGGAGCAGCCGCTCCGCCCGGCGCGCCGCGGTCAGCCGACGGAGACCCGCTCGGCCTCGGCGTCGTGCTTGCTCGGCCACATCTTGGCGCCGACGACGCCACCGAGGGCGGCAGCGGCGATCGAGAGCCCGAGCCCCAGGACCGCCCAGGCGGCGGCCGACTGCGCCACATTGGACACCTCGCCCGCCGCGATGTCGGGCAGGTTGGCCTGCTGGATGCCGGCCACGTCGGTGACCACCCCGGCCAGCGAGCCGAGGAGGGCGCCGCCACCGAACAGCGTCAGGATCAGCAGGGACACGATCGTCAGCGCCCACACCAGGATCCCGTGCAGCAGCCCGTCGCTGACCCCCCGCCACACCGCCGTGGCGGCCGCGGTCAGCCCGCCCAGGAACAGGGCGATCAGCCCGTTGATGCTGCTCCACAGGTCGGCGCTGTTACCGTCCGCCGGGCCGACGTCCCACAGGCCCAGCGCGAGGGTGGCCAGCTGCAGCAACAGGAACGTGGGCATCGCGACCACCAGGCCGGCCCACACCGGCCCCCACCGGACGCGGTCGCGTCGCGACGGTGCCACGGACACCTCGGTGGGCCGCTCGACCCGCTCCTCCGTGCGGTAGACCGGCGGGGCCGCCGCCGCGCGGGTGGCACCGTCCACCGGCTCCGCCCGGGTCACGGCCTCCTCGCGGATCCCCTCGTCCTGGAAGCCGCCCTCGGTACGTGCTCGACCTTCGGTCATGACCTTCTCCTCTCATCGTTCGTGGTCTCACCGGTCCGGGAACAGGGATGCCCGCGATGTCGGGCGCGCCACACACGCCGGCCCGCCGTAACAGGATCGAGACATCCCGTCGGCCGGCCGGCCGCGAACGCCGAGGCCGGCGCGGACGTGTGGACCGGCCGTGGGCGAGGTACAGCAGGCCTCGCAGGGCCGCCGTCCGGCGGCCCGGTCGATCGGATCGGAGGAGCCAGTGGCGCTCGACGACGAGGACAGGGTGAGCTCGGAAGGACCCGCCGACGGCGGCGCCGGCGACGGCGGTGCGGACGGCGGCGCCGGCACGCCTCCGCTGGGCAACGCGCCCAGTGCCGCGTACGGCAACGGGGACGGCGGTGCCGATGGCGGCGCCGACGGCGGTGCCGATGGCGGCGACGGCGGTGCCGATGGTGGCGCCGACGGTGGTGCCGATGGTGGCGCGGACGGTGGCGCCGACGGCGGTGCGGACGGTTCGGCCTGACCGAGGACCTGGCCGCGCAGGGCCGGGTGGAGCAGCAGCTCCGCCCGGCCCTGCGGCGGTGCACGAACATGGCACCGGAGCTCTTCGGCGCCCGGTACTGGGCGCGCCGCCCGCTGCTCACGCGGGCTGAGGACACCGGCAACTCCTTCACCGACCTCCTGGACCTGCCGGCGGTCGACGAGCTGCTCTCCCGCCGGGGTCTGCGGACGCCGTTCCTGCGGATCGCCAAGGACGGCGCCGTCGTCGACGCCAAGCGGTTCACCACCTCCGGCGGCGCAGGCGCCGAGATCGCCGACCAGGTCTCCTCCGACGCGGTCCTGCGGCTGTTCGCCGACGGAAGCACCGTCGTGCTGCAGGGCCTGCACCGGCTCTGGCCGCCGCTGATCGAGTTCGCCGACCAGCTGGCCGCCGACCTCGGCCACCCCACCCAGGTGAACGCCTACATCACCCCGCCGTCCTCCCGCGGCTTCAGCCCGCACTACGACGTGCACGACGTGTTCGTGCTGCAGGTGGCCGGCGAGAAGCACTGGACCATCCACGAACCGGTGCTCCCCGACCCGCTGCGCACCCAGGTCTGGACCGACCGGAGCGCCGAGGTGGCCGCCGCCGCGGAGGGCGAGCCGGTCATCGACGCGGTGCTGCGCCCGGGCGACGCCCTCTACCTGCCCCGCGGATATCTCCACTCGGCCAAGGCGCTCGGCGCCATCAGCGCCCACCTGACCGTCGGGATCCACTCGGTCACCCGCTGGGCCGCCGCCGAGTCGGTGCTGGACCTGGTGCGCACCCTGGCCGCCGAGGACCGGTCGCTGCGCGGGTCGCTCCCCCTGGGGATCGACCTCGCCGATCCCGACGCGGTGGCCGACGACGTCGCCGCCGTCGTCGACGGGCTGCGGGAGTGGCTGGACCGGGTCGATCCGGCGGAGGTCGCCGACCGCCTGCGCGCCCGCACCTGGGCCCAGGTGCGACCGGAACCCGTCGCGCCGCTGGCGCAGTCGGCCGCGGCCGCGGCGTTGACGCCCGACACGGTGCTGCGGCTGCGGGCGCGGCTGCGGGCCACCCTGCGCGACGGCGACGACGGCCGCATCACGCTGCTCGCCGGCCGGCGCACGCACACCTTTCCCGCGGACGTCCGGCCGGCGCTGGCCGAGCTGCTCGCCGTCGGCGAGCTGAAGGTCGGCGACCTGCCGGGGCTGGTCCCGGCCGAGCGGATCACCCTGGCCCGCCGCCTCGTCACCGACGCGATCGCGACCGTGCCGGATGCGACCGCCGCGGACGCCCCCGCGTCTGCTTCCCCGGCCGGCGGGCACGATGGGGCCCATGGTGGCGCGACCGGGGAGCACCGGTGATCCGGCAGCGGACCCGGTCGGGGGCGTGAGCGACCCGGCCTCCCCGGGACGCGAGGACAACTGCCGCACCGACGTCCCCGCCCGTCCGCCCGGCCGCCTCGACGGCAGCCGCTGCTCGGTGCAGGCCCTGGCCCGCGCCGACTCGAGCATCGCGACGGCGTCGCCGGTGTCCCGCTGGCTGCTGATCGAGCAGCCAGGGCCGTGGGGCCGCCAGGCGCTGCTGGACTCGCGCTTCGACGCAGAGGTCGCGCCGCTGCTCGCCGAGCGGGCCGCGCGTGCGGGCGTGCGGGTGCTGCTGGTCCGCCGTCCCGGGGACCGGCTGGCCGACTCCGGCCGCCGGTGGGGCTACGCCGACAGCCGCCCCGGTCGGGAGGGGCTGTGGTGGTCGGTGCGGTCGTCCGACGCCGACCTGCTCACCGCTCCCTGGGACGGCTCGGTCGGCGAAGCGGCGCCCGGGCAGACGTACCTGGTCTGCACCCACGGCGGGCACGACGCCTGCTGCGCCCTGCGGGGCCGGCCGCTGGCCCGCGCGCTGCCGACGCCCGGGCCGGCCGACGTCTGGGAGTGCAGCCATCTCGGCGGTGACCGGTTCGCCGCGAACCTGCTGGTGCTGCCCTACGGCTTCTACTACGGGCAGGTGCCGGGCGACGGCGGTCTGGTCGTCGCCGCGCACGACCGCGGCCAGGTCGCCCTGCCCTGGCTGCGCGGCCGGGCCGGGGTCGCCGCCCCGGCGCAGGCGGCGCAGCACTACGCGCGTGAGGAGCTCGGCCTGCTCGGCGTCGACGACCTCGCCCCGCTCGGCGTGACCCCGCTGCAGTCGGACGGCGCGGAGGCCGAGCGGTGGGAGGTGACGCTCGCCGGGACGGCCGGGTCGGTCGTCGTCGTCACGGTGGAGAGCCGGCCCGCACCGGAAGCGGTGCGCCTCACCTGCCAGGCCGTCCGGCCCGGGCGGGTGCGCACCTGGCACCACCTGGCGCTGGCCACCCGCCGATCCGACCCCTGAGGGCAGAGCTGGCCATTTCTGCCCTCAGGTGAGCGCGCGACCGCGGGCGGCCAGGAGCGGGATCGCCAGCTCGGTCGCCGTCAGCGACCCGTGGTAGGCGGCCAGCCGGCTCGGTCCGGGCTCGTGCCGGGAGCTGATCAGCGCCCAGCTGCCCCGGGCCAGCGCGACGACGTCGCCGATGCGCGCGGCCAGTGCGTCGTCCACCACGCCGAAGACACCGCTGGCGACGGCCTCGTCGCGGCCGACCACCCAGGCGCGGTCGCCGAGGACGCCCCGCCAGCGGTCCAGGACGTCGGCCGCCGCACCGGGCTCGGCGTGCACGTAGCGGGCCCGGGGCTCCCCGGCCAGCAGGCGCACGCCGTCGGCCAGGTCCGGCTCGTCGTCGAGGTCGAGCCGGGTGTGCGCGGGGACGTCGAGCATCCCGTGGTCGGCGGTGACCAGGAGCGCGGCGTCGTCGGGCAGTTCGTCGACGAGCTGCTCGACGATCCGGTCGACCAGCGCGAGCTGGGCGCGCCAGCTGGGCGAGTCGACGCCGCGGACGTGGCCGGTCAGGTCCAGCTCGGCCAGGTAGCCGTAGACCAGCGCCCGGGGACCGGCGTCCAGCGCGGTCCGCATCAGGGCGGTGAGGTCCCCCGGCCCGACCGCGCCGGTGTAGTTCGCGCCGCGGTAGGCGGCCTCGGTGAGCCCCGAGCCGGCGTAGGCCCAGGGGCCGACCGCCGTGACAGCCACCCCGTCGGCGGCGGCTCGCTGGAAGACGGTGGGCTGCGCCATCCAGTCGGCCGGGTCGGGGTCGTCGGCCCACTGGGTGTGGTTGAGGGTGCGATCCTCCCCCGGCACGTCGGTGATGAACCCGAGGATCCCGTGGCTGCCCGGCGGCAGCCCGGTGCCGAGGGTGGTGAGGCTGACCGGCGTCGTGCTGGGGCAGGGCGCCTGCAGTTCGCCGGCCGGGCTAGTCATCGCGGCCAGGGTGGGCGCGAGCCCGGCGTGCGCCCGGATCAGGTCGGCGCCCAGGCCGTCGACGAGCAGCACCGCGACGCGGCGTGCGCCCTGCAGCGCGGTGGTGAGGCCGAGCGGGTCGACCGGCAGGTCCCCGCGCGGAACAGGGGCGCCGAGCGCCGCGGCGACACCGGGCAGGACGTCGGCGAGGGTGGCGGCACCGTAGGACGGCCGGTGCAGGTCGGGCGGGAGCCCGGCGTCGTCGACCGGCCGGGTCACGGTCGGGTGGCCAGCAGATGCAGGCCGGCGGCGACCTCGCGGTAGGGCGAGGCGCCGGCGAGCGCGAGCTCCAGGACGCGGACGTCGGCCGGGTCGGCGCCGGAGGCGGCTTCCAGCAGGTCGGCGACCACCGAGACGCCCCGCCAGGCGCCGGCGTCCAGGCCGGCCCCGTCGACGAGGGCGAGCAGAGCGTCCGGGGTGAACCGGCGGCGCACCGGACGGCCCGGGATCGGCCCCCGGTCGGCCAGCAGCGCCAGTGCATCGGCGGGGTGGCCGGCGAGGGCGCGGGCGAGCACCGCACCGGCGCGGTTGGCGACGGCGAGGCTGACCTGCCCGCCGGACCGAACGGCGCCGGAGATCTCCCGGAGGGTGACCGCGGGGTCGTCGACGACCTCGAGCACCGAGTGGCACAGCGCGAGGTCGTAGCCGCCGTCGTCGGCGAGGACCTCGTGCAGCAGGTCGCCGTCGCCCTGGACGCCGCGCACCCGCTCCCCCACACCGGCGGTCTGGGCACGGCGGTGGAGGGTGGCGAGCGCGTCTGCGCTCGGGTCGACGACGGTGACGGTGTGGCCCAGGCGCGCCAGCGGCACGGCGAACATGCCGCTGCCGCCGCCGACGTCCAGCACACGTACCGGGGTGCCGGCGCCGACGAGCGGGTCGAGCGCGGCCCACACGGCGGCGGTGCGGGCGGGCAGCTGCTCCGCGGTCGGTTCGGTCGGCACCTCAGCGAGCCTAGTGGCGGGCGACTCCGGGCACCGGCTACTGCCCGTTGCGCCAACCTGGATCCACTGTCGCTGGTCGCGTGATCGCGCGCCGGAATACCTTCCTCGACGAGCTTGGCCAACCTTGGCCAAGATGCGCTAGCATCTGGGTCGTGCTCGTCAATGTCGGCCAAGCCAAGACGGATCTGTCCAAGCTGCTCGCGCGGGTCGAAGCCGGCGAGGACGTCGAGATCGCCCGCGACGGCGTCCCCGTGGCGCGGCTGGTGCGGATCGACCGGTCCTCATCGCCCGGGGCGCGCTTCTTCGCGGCCCGTGGCGCCCTTGCCGGCCGCATCTCGCTGGCGGACGACTTCGAGTTCACCGACGCCGAACTCGACGACATGCTGGACGAGCCGACGTGAGGCTGTTGCTGGACACGCACGTCGTGCTCTGGGAACTGGGGGGAACGCGACGCGTCTCTCGAACCGCTCAGGAGGCGATCGAGCAGGCGACGGAACTGTTGTTCAGCGTCGTCTCCTTCGCGGAGATCGGCGTGAAGGCGGCGATCGGCAAACTGACGGTGCCGCGGAACCTGCATGAACACGTTCTGCGCAGTGGCCTCCAGGTCCTTCGCCTCGACTCCACTCATGGCCTCGCGGTCGCGGATCTACCGCTGCACCATCGTGACCCGTTCGACCGGCTGCTCATCGCGCAGGCTCGTTCCGAACAGCTGACGATCGTCACCGCCGACCGCCGCATCGCCGACTACGACGTGCCGTTCATCGACGCCGGCTGAGGTTGGCGTCCGTCGGGCTGGCACTGTCCCGCAGGACGATCCCCGGACGGGCATGCGTCCGCGCGACTGCCGACGGGCTGTCAGCTCTTCTTGAGCTCTTGAGCGAGCATCACGATGATGCCGCTGGGCCCGCGGACGTAGGTGAGCTTGTAGACATCCCCATAGGTCGCCACACCGCGCAAGGGGTGGCAACCGTGACGCGCCGCTATCTGCAGGGTGTGCTCGAGATCGTCGACCGAGAAGGCGACGCGGTGCATCCCGATCTCGTTCGGCAGCGTGGGCTCCGTCTCGATCGCGTCGGGGTGGATGTACTCGAAGAGCTCGAGTCGACCGTTGCCGTCCGGCGTCCCGAGCATGGCGATCTTGGCGTGGTTGCCGTCGAGGCCGACGGCGGTGTCGCTCCACTCACCGCGCACCTCGTCACGGCCGAGGACGGTCAGCCCGAGGTCGGTGAAGAAGCCGATCGTGGCTTCGAGGTCGCGGACGGCGATGGCGACGTTTTCGATCTTGATGGGCATGCGCGGCACGCTACCGAGTTGCCTCGCGGACGCCGGGCGCCGTCGCCGCGGATCGTCTATCGGTACGACTGCCGCAAGGTCGGGCCAGGATGGGTAACCAGCGTTAGGCGCGGGTCTGGGTGACGGGCGAACCGCACAAGCGCATGCTGCGTCCCATCCCACCGCCGATCCCCAGTCACATGACCGCGAGCCAGTCGGAGCAGTTCACGTCGCTCTCGTTCCAGGTCCACACGTCGCCGCTGCGCTTCCCGCACGCAGTTCGTGTCCCCGAGCTGCCCACGTCGTAATGGATGAGGGCAGTGTCCGGGTCAGGCCACTGCCAGCAGTTGGGGGACGTGAACGGGGAGCAGTACGCCCGGTCGTGGCGTTCTGACCCACCGATCCGCATTCCTGTCCTACAAGGCGAACGTCATACGGGACCGTGCATGTCACCCTGGGTAGGACTGATCGGGCAGACCGTAGGACCCGCCCGGTGCAGATGCCCGCACAGGGGCGCCTACCGAGACGGACGAGCACGACCTGGATCGGGTGAGGTCGTGGATGAGGGCAGCCCCGTTGTCGACGACGACGAGGGCCTCGACCGCGACGCTCCGTCGTTCCGGTCAGGTGGGGACGGCGTCGGCGGCCCGCTTGATCTCGGCGATGTCGATGCGGCGCATCTGCAGCATCGCCTGGGTGGCCCGCTGGGCGCGACCGGGCTCTGGATCGCTCAGCAGGCTCATCAGCTCGGTGGGGGCGACCTGCCAGGAGACGCCGAAGCGGTCCTTGAGCCAGCCGCACATGCTCTCCTCGCCGCCGTCGGTGAGCCGATCCCAGTAGTGGTCGGCCTCCTCCTGGTCGGCACACATGATCTGGAAGGAGATGGCCTCGCTGTGCGGGAACTGCGGGCCGCCGTTGAGCGCGACGTACTCCTGCCCGTCCAGGGTGAAGCTCACCGTCATCGCCGTCCCCTCGGGCATCGGCATGTCGGGGCCGTAGCGCGAGACCTCACCGATCGAGGAGTTCGGGAAGATCGTGGTGTAGTGCGCGGCCGCCTCCTCGGCCTGGCCGTCGAACCACAGGCACGGGATCTGCTGGGGCATCGGGGGTCCTCCTTCGCGCTCCGGCCGGTTGCCGGTGTCAGGGAGTAGACGGTCGCTGGCCGGCGAACTCATCGGCCGGCGCGCGCTCCGGGCGGCGGGATGATCGTTTAGCGGTTCGCGGCTCCGGGGCATCTGTTCTCGGTCAGTGCTTCCGACGACCGAGGAGTTCCCATGGTCAGGTCCACCCGTCCGCGCCTGCTCCGCACGACCGCCGCCGCGCTCGCCATCACCGCCGCCTCCTTCACGACGGCCGCCTGCGGCGACGACGTCGTCGACGACGGGGTCGAGCAGAACATCGAGGAAGGCGTCAACGACGTCGAGGAAGAGGTCGAGGACGCCACCAACTGACCACGGCTCAGCCCGGCGCCGACGTCGGGATGGCCCCCTCCCGGGCACCGCCCCGAGCGTGCGAGTGTGGGGAAGAGGGGATCCTTCCTCAGTGACCCGAGCTGCCCGGGCTGGAGTGCCAGAGCTTCCGGGGCGGCCCCGACGCGGCCCGCCGCGCGGCGACCTTGGTCTCGTCGCCGGCGGGCTTGATGTCGGCGTACGGCGACATCCGGAACCCGGTCGGGTGGACGAGCACCGGCCGCACCATCACCGGCCGGGAGTTCCGGGACGCGGCGGCTCCGGTTATCGCCTGCTCGGTGTACGCATCGCCGTCCCCCACCCGCCCAGCCGCCATCAGCTCGGCGACCGACTCCAGACCGCCGGCCTCCCACGCCTCGTGCAGCGCCGGCAGCTCCCAGGCGCCGGTGGCCCGCAGCGACATCCCGCGCGGCCCGGTGCGGCGCAGCACCCCCCGGATCACCAGCAGCCACGAGTGGAAGACCGTCGCGGCGTAGGGGCCCTGGGCGTCCTCGAAGAAGGTCGAGTCGGTGCACCCGGAGCCGTCGTCGAGGGTCACGAACACCACCCGCTTGCCGGAGCGGATCGGCGGCGTCTGCGTGGCCACCTTCACCCCGGCCACCAGCACCTCCGAGCCGCTGCGGCACCCGAGCAGCTCCCCGGCCGGGACCGCGCCGATCGCGGACAGGAACGGCCGGTAGAAGTCGATCACGTGCCGGCTGGCGTCCAGCCCGAGCACCTCCAGCTCCGCGCGCACCAGCTCGGCATCGGTGAACTCGGGCAGCCCGCTGCTCTCCGCCCAGGAAGGCCCGGCGGCCTGCCCGTCGGACTCCTCGCCGGAGATGTCCATGCCGATCTGGCCCATGCCCATCAGGTCCAGGCTCAGCTGCCCGTCGGAGCCGGCCCGAGCGCCGCTGCGGCTCCACCGGTCGAGTTCGCTGATCTGCAGCAGCAGGTCCCGCCGGGTCACCTGCCGGCGCCGTCGGGTCGGCCGGCCGGCCTCGCGGTCGCGCATCCCGAAGCCGTAGAGGGAGTCGAACCCACCGGCCAGCACCAGCCGCTCGACCACCGGCCGGGACACCGACGCCCGCGACCAGAAATCCGTCAGTGACCGATAGGGCTGCCCGGTGACGATCCGGGCCACCTCGTCGTCGGAGATGCCCTTCACATCGGCCAGCGACAGCCGGATGCCGTACCGGGACGGGTCGGGCATCGCCACGGGCATCCACTCCGGCCGTCGCCAGCCGTCCCGATCGAAACCCTCACCCTCCACTTCATCCTCAGTTCTGATCGCGTCCTCGCTGGTCAGCCGCTCGACGCGGTAGCTGCCGGCCGAGGCGTTGACGTCGAGCCCCAGCACCCGGACGCCGAAGTTGCGGGCGTCGTCGAGGATCAGCCGCTTCGGGTACATGCCCGGGTCGTGGGTGAGCACCCCGGCCAGGAAGGCCGCCGGGTGGTGCGTCTTCAGCCACGCCGACTGGTAGGTGGGCAGCGCGAACGCCGCCGCGTGCGCCTTGCAGAAGCCGAACGACCCGAAGGACGCCAGCACCTCCCACACCCGCTCGGCCACCTCCACCGGGTAGCCGGCGGCCAGCGCCCGCGGCACGAACCACGCCCGCACCTCGGGATGGGCCTCCTTCTCCCCCAGCGCCCGGCGCACCTCGTCGGCCTCGGCCAGCGTGCAGCCTGCCATTCGGGACACCACCTGCAGCACTTGCTCGTGGAAGACCACCACCCCGGCGGTCTCCGCCAGCGCGAACTCCAGGTCGGGGTGCGGGTACTCCGCGTCCCGCCAGCCGTTCCGGGCCATGAGGAACGGGGTGACCATGTCGCTCTTCACCGGCCCGGGCCGGAACAGCGAGATGTCGATGACGAGGTCCTCGAACGTCTGCGGCCCGAACTTGCCGACCAGCTCGCGCTGCCCCGGCGACTCGATCTGGAACATGCCCAGCGTGCGGGTGCTGCGGATCAGCTCGAACGTCGTCGGGTCGTCCCGCGGAACGGCGTCGATGTCGACGGTCTCGCCGTCGACCCGGGCCACCTCGTCGAGGGCGTGGGAGATCGCCGACTGCATCCGGATGCCGAGCAGGTCGAGCTTGAGCAGCCCGAGCTCCTCGACGTCGTCCTTGTCGAACTGGCTCATCGGGTAGCCGAGGTAGCTGCTCTCCACCGGGGTGCGGTCCAGCAGCGTGGCGTCGGACAGCAGCACCCCGCAGGGGTGCAGGGCGATGTGCCGGGGCAACCCGTCGAGCCGGGACACCAGGTCGAACAGCAGGTCCAGGTCGCCGGAGCCGCCGGTCCGCTTCGAGCCCAGCCGGCTGGCCCGCAGCTCGGGCAGGTCGCGCAGCGCGGCGTGCACCTGGTTGGCGCGGATGTGCGGGAACGCCTTGGCGACGGCGTCGACCTCCGCCTGCGGCAGCCCCAGCGCGGCGCCGACGTCGCGGATCGCGTGCCGCACCCGATAGGTGTCCATCATCGAGATGCAGCTGACCCGGTCAGCGCCGAACCGGTCGATGACCGCGTCGTAGACCTCCATCCGGCGCGCGGACTCCACGTCGATGTCGATGTCGGGCAACTGGTGGCGCAGCGGCGAGAGGAACCGCTCCATCAGCAGCCCGTAGCGCAGCGGGTCGACGTCGGAGATGCCCAGCAGGTAGGTGACCAGGCTGCCGGCCCCCGACCCGCGCGCCGCAGCGCGAACCCTCAAGCTCTTGATGAGGTCGACCACGTCGGCGACGGTGAGGAAGTAGGACGGGTAGCCGAGCCGGCCGATCACCCCCAGCTCCTCCTCGAGCCGCTGCCGCACCCGGGCGGTGGGGGCCATGCCGCGCCGGCCCAGCCCGGCCTCGCAGCGGGCCCGCAGCACCTGCGCCGAGCTCATCCCCCGCTCGGCCGGGGTGGTGACGACGTCCAGCTCGGGATACCGGACGCTGCCGATGCCCAGGTCGCCGGCGATGTCGACGGCGCACTGCTCGGCCAGCCGGGCGGTGCGCTCGAGCAGTCGCAGCGCCGCGTCCCGGTCGGGGCCGACGAGGTCCTCGGCGACCTCGGTCATCTCCTTGCCGGACTTCAGGTAGCCCTCGGCCGTCGTGCGGTCGACGTGGCGGGCACCGAGCGGCACCAGCCGCCGGGCGGCGTCGAGCACGTCGGCGGTCGGCGCGTCCAGGGCGTCGACGTGTCGGACGGCGTTGCTGAGCACCACCGGCACCTGCTGCTCGGCGGCGAACCGCAGCATCGCCTGGGCGCGGGAGCGGTCCCCCCGGCCCCGGTGGTGCACCACCTCCAGTGCCAGCCCCGGGCCGAAGACCGCGCGCCAGGCGTCCAGCTGGTCGGCGGCCAGATCGGCCCGGCCGGCCAGCAGCGCCCGGCCCACCGGCGAGTCGGGACCGAGCAGCGGGACCAGCCCGAGAGCGTGCTCGGCGGCGATCGCCAGCGAGCTCACCGGCTCCCCGCGGGTGCCGCGCAGGTGGGTGGCGCTGGTGAGCCGGCACAGCGACCGCCAGCCGGCACCGTTCCGCGCCAGGAAGGTGACCCGGGGCAGCCGCGGGTCGACGGTCGCCCCCCCGCGGGCCGGGGCCCGGCGGGCGGACGCCGCAACCCGTGCGCGCGGAGCCCGCGCTGCGGTGGGGTCCTCTCCGAGCACGTGCGCGAGCGCCGGCGGGACGCTGGTGCCCAGCGCCGGCGCTACCGCCAGGTCGACCCCGAAGATCGGGCGGACCCCGGCCGACCGGCAGGCCAGCGCGAACTTCACCGCGCCGTAGAGCCCGTCCCGGTCGGTCAGGGCCAGCGCGGACATACCGTGCTCGGCGGCGCGGGTGACGAGATCGGCGGGGTGGTTGGCCCCGTACCGCATGGAGTAGCCGGAGGCGACGTGCAGGTGGACGAAGGGGTCACTCACGCGGCTTCCTCGCTGTCCCCCGCAAGCGGGAGGTGCCCCCAGCTCGTCAACCGCATGACCGTGACTGCTCTGTCTCCCGGTGAGCTCGCAAGCTCGCTCACTTCCGGGACCCGGCGGACCGGGACGAGGCGCCACCGACCACGTGCGGCCGCGGATAACGGGGCGACTCGGGGAGCGGCGTGCTGCCCAGTGCGGTCTCGACCACGGCGAGGAAGGCTCGGACGTCGCGGACGAGGTCGTCGGCCTGCCGCTCGGTGACCGCCCGGGACAGCCCGGCCTCGGCCGCGGCGCGCTTGCTCGCGCCGGCGGCGAAGAAGGTGGCCCACTCCCCCAGCTCGGGTGCGACCTGCCCGAGCAGGACCCAGGCGCTGCGCGGACGGCGGCGCCCGCTCTCCGGCCGGGTGCGGGCGGCCAGCACCGCGGCGGCGGCACGCAGCGCCGCGAGGTGGGCGGTGGCGTACCGCTCCCGCGGATCGGTGGCCGCGGCGGCCTCGATCAGCCCCCGGTGCGCCTGGTCCAGCAGGGTCGCGGCAGCAGCAGGCAGCGCCGGGGGCAGCGGCAGCTGGTCGGCCGGCACGGCGCGGGCGGCGCCCATCAGTCGTGCACCCGCACGAGCCACCACCGGTTGCCCGAGGCGTCCCACGAGATGTCGTAGACCCCGGCGAAGCTCATCCGGGACCGCCCGGCCCGGACCGCCTCGACCCGCCAGACCTCCCGCGGCGCCACCAGATCGGCGGAGGCGCCTCCCGCGTCGGCATCACGCAGCCACCACGGCGCCGTCTCGATCCAGGAGTCGAGCAGTTCCCCCACCTCGTACCGGGACTGGCCGCGCCAGAACTGCACCGGGCCTCGCGGACCACGCTCGACCTGGACCTCTTCGCCGGCCCGACCGACGACCTCACCGAGCACCCGACTCATGACAGACTCCTCCCGCACCCGTCGCGCCGGTCCGGACCGTGCCGGCGGGCGGGGAAGGACCCGGAAGGCACAGGAAGCGACGCTGTTCGAACGCTTGTTCGAACGAGTCCAGTACATCCGACCCTCCCGCCGTCGTCAAGCTGGACGCACCGCCGGCGTCGAAAAGGTGCATCGCCGCGAGCGACATCCCACGGCCATGCCGCACCCGACGGCCGAGGCCACCGCTCGTGCCAGCGCGCCGATCGACGTCTCCGCGGGAACGTGGTCACAGGCTGACCCTCGATGACGTTCCCGCGGGAACGTCTCGGCGCAGAGCCCCCCGGTGAGGGTTCTACAGATCGAGGATCAGGGAGAGGGCCTCACCGACCCGCTGCATCTCATCGAGGGTCAGGAAGCCGGCGAGCTCAGTGAGGCGGTCGACATCGACCGTCGCGAGTTGGTCACACATGACCAGGGTCTGCTGATCGGCGATCTCCACGACCGGCCGGAAGCTGGTCTTGCGGGCGCTCGTGCTGGTGAACGCCACGACACATGTGCTCAAGGTCAGCCAGTCCGGCTGCAACACGACTGCATATCGGCGACCTTGCTGTTCGTGCCCTCTGCCACGCGCCGGCAGCCGGTAGACCTCACCCCTCACGCAGGGCAGCCATGTCCTGCTGGATGGCTCGAACCTCGGCGAGGTCGAGCGGGTCCTCCTTGATGGCGCGGGCTTCTGCGGCCGCGACCTGACGCCGCTCGTCGCGCCGCATCGCCTCCAGAGCGGCCCGGATCACCTGGTCGGCGCTCTGACGCCGCGAAGCGCCCAACTGCATGAGCATGTCGCGGGTGCTGGTCTGGACCTTGACGGTGGTGGTGTCACCCATGCTGGCAGTCTACTCAAGGTAGACGACTGATTCGTTCCAGGAGCAGGGCGCGCCCCTCACTCCTCGGCGCCAATCAGTTCTCGAACGGCGGCAGCCAGCTCGGCCCGTGCCGCGGAGCGTGATCCGCTCGTCGCAGCGGATCGCCGCACCCGGTTCCTGGCACGTTCACCACGCTTGCGACTCCGCCGCACCAGCCCGGACCACCGCTCCGTTTCTCAATCGCTCGCGGACCGCAGATACACGATCTCTCCAGGACCTGGCAACGATGAGGTCTCGGCGGCGGCGGTCAAGGCGGTGACGAGGGCGCCGATGAAGCCGCGGTTCTGTGGAAAGGCTTGCCCGGTCACCATCACGATCCCCGAGTGCTGGCGCCCCTCGGTCAGCGACCGCTGATGCAGCCGCACGAAGTCGCCGACATTGACAGTCACGACAACTCGGCCGTCCACGCGAGCGAGATCGAGCACTGCATCGTCCGGCACAGCACGGAAGTCGGCTCGTTCGGCGACGGCGATCGCGTCGAACCCCCGAGAGCGCAGTTCCTGCGCGACTCGCGGACCGATCATCTCGTCCAGCAGCAGCTTCACCGGCGGAGCAGTGACGTCTCCCGATCTGCCGCGGTGGCGCACTCGCCCTCCACCCGGTCGGCATAGGCGACCAGTGCATCGACTTCCTCGGGGTAAGCCCCCCAGTAGTCCAGCGCCATGCGGATCATCCGGCGGGGGACACCGGTGTTGTCCTCGAGCATGGCCATCAGCTCCTCATCGGAGAGCTCCGGCTCGGCACTCCGCGCCGCCTTCACCGCCCGGATGACCTCCCAGACGTCGGGACCCCCGACGACGGTCGCGCGCCGCCCGGTCGGCCCCTCCCGGAACAGGATCCCTGGGTGCTCGTCCATGCGAAGGCCCTCGTCGACATACCTCGCCGCAACCGCCGAACGGGTCAGACCCGGGTGCCGGGCGACATAAGACGCCAGCCGAGCCGTCACGGGCGCGTCGAACCGGATCGAGGTGGGCGTCGTCATGCACTACATCGTAAGTCGCCGTAGCCGACGCGACCAGTGTGGCAGCAACAGCTCCGATAGAACCGGACCCTCACGTCACCCCTCGTCATGGTCGACCCCCACCGCCTGAAATCGTCCGGGTCGGTCAGGGCGGTGAACCCATGCAGCTCTACCGGCCGTCCTCCTAGACCACGTACACGTCAATGGCGAGCCGGGATCGCACCCATGCCGGCACCCGCTGCGCGGCGGGCAGGGCGGTGTCCGGGACGACGACCGCGTAACGGGCGCGCGGCCCCGGCTCGTCGGTCGGTGATGTTGTCGATCCGCCGGTAGCCGTCAACCACATCACCCTCGTGGACGCGCGTTCGGCCGCTGATCGACCACAGCGGCTCCACTCTTGCCGATCGAACGCATGTCAACGTAACATTGACATGCGGAGATCGCCGGGAGCGCCCGGAAGCACGGCATCGCGGAAGCCGACATCCTCCACGCCTGGCGCAACGTCTACGCCGCCGCTGAGCAGGAGTACGACGGCGAGATCCGCATCATCGCCATCGGTCCCGCCCGCGACGGTGCCTTCTTGGAACTCGTCCTGGTCCCCGCCGATGAACCCACCCGGATCATCCATGCCGACAACGCCCGCCCGACCTTTCTCTCCCGACTGAACCTGAGGTGATGAGCATGCCCAAGGCCACTGTCCACGACGAGGCGACCGCCACCGAGGAGTGGCTGGACAACCTCGACCCCAGCAAGCTCGACTTCCGGGACGCCACCCACGTCCGGCGGATCATCGCCGCCAACGAGGATCTGGCCGCCGCCGAGCACCGACTGCGCGAAGCTGTCGCCGATGCGCGTGCGGCCGGTGACTCCTGGGTGATGATCGGTGCCGCGCTCGGCGTCACCAGGCAGGCCGCGCAGCAGCGGTTCGGCGCGCGCGACTGACACCGTCGATCAGACAGCCGTACCGGCCTGCTCTCCGTCCCGGGCCACCAGGGCGCACGCGTCCCTGGCCGGTGGCAGGATCGACGCATGAGCCCGCCGGACCACCCACGGGTCACCGAGGTCGAGCAGCTGCTCCGCGCGGCCGGTGCCACCGGCCAGGTGCGCCATCTGCCCGACAGCGCCCGCACCGCCGCCGCAGCCGCCGCCCAGCTCGGCGTGCCGGTCGGCGCCATCGCCAACAGCCTGGTGTTCGACGTCGGCGGCACCCCTCTGCTCGTCCTGACCAGCGGCGGGCACCGGGTCGACGAGGTCCGGGTGGCCGAGTTCCTCGGCGTCCCGGCGCTCACCCGGTCCACCCCCGAGTTCGTGCGGCGGCACACCGGCCAGGCCATCGGCGGCGTCGCGCCGATCGGGCACCCCGAGCCGATCGGCACGCTGGTCGACGTCGAGCTGGCCCGCTACCAGGAGGTGTGGGCGGCCGCCGGGCACCCGCACACGGTCTTCCCCACCAGCTACGACGAGCTGCTCCGGCTCACCGAGGGCACCCCGGCCGAGGTGGGGGCTGCGACCGCCCCTACGGCGGGGGTGTTCACCCCGTGACCGACACCCGGCCCACCTCCCGCATCGTCGAGCTCCCGCCGTCGTGGATGCGCGAGCACATGCACGAGGTGCTCACCGTCTACGGCCTGGCGATGGGCTACGACTCGGGCGTCGTCGCCGGCCGGTACGGCTACGCCGTCCAGCACACCGAGCGGCCCGGGTTCCGCGCGGTGGGGGCCTTCGCGCAGACCGGGACGGGTGGGGGCGAAACGGCCGAGCGCCTGGTCGGCTTCGGCTACGGCTACCTCGTCGCCCCCGGGCAGTGGTGGCACGACCAGGTGCGCGCCGCTCTGGACCGGCGGACGGCGAAGAAGTGGCTGCCCGGCGCCTTCGAGGTCTGCGAGCTGCACGTCCACCCCGACGCGCAGAGCCAGGGGCTCGGCCGGCAGCTGCTGCACGCGCTCGTCGAGGGGCTGCCGCACCCGGTGGCCCTGCTCTCCACCCCCGATGCCGACACCAAGGCCTTCCGGCTGTACCGCGCCGACGGGTTCGTCGACCTCGCCCGCGGCTACCACTTCCCCGGCGACTCCCGGCCGTTCGCCGTCCTCGGCGTGAAGCTGCCGCTGCATCCACCCGCCCCCTCCGCGACGAACTCCCGGGCGTGACCTCACCCGCCGTCCCGCCCGAGCCCGTGGACGTCGTCGTCGTCGGCTCCGGCCACAACGGCCTCGTCGCCGCCTGCTACCTCGCACGCGACGGCCTCTCCGTCGAGGTCGTCGAATCCGACGAGGTCCTCGGCGGGGCGGTCTCCACCGTCGAGCGCTGGCCCGGGGTGCGGGTCGACCGCGGTTCCAGCGCGCACGTCATCGTCCGGCACAGCGGCATCGTCGAGGAACTGGACCTCGCCGCCCACGGGCTCCGCTACATCGACTGCGACCCCTGGGGCTTCGCCCCCGCGCCCGCTCCGGGCGACGCCGGACCCGACGGCCGGCCGCTGGTCTTCTCCGTCGACCTGGACGCCACCTGCGCCTCGATCGAGGCGGCGTGCGGCGCCACCGACGCCGCCGCCTACCGGCGGTTCGTCGCGGTCTGGCAGCCGCGCAGCCGCGCCGTCGTCGCCTCGTTCGGCCGGGCACCGTCGGCCGGCGGCCTGCTCCGTTCCTTCTGGCCGCTCGGCGCGCCCGCCGAGGGCCGCGCCCGCACCCCCGGCGGCGAGCTCGCCGTCGACTTCCTCGGCTCGGGGGACGCGCTGCTCGACCGCTGGTTCACCAGCGAGCGGCTCAAGGCGGCGCTGGCCTGGTTCGGCGCCCAGTCCGGCCCGCCGATGTCCGAGCCCGGCACCGCGGCGATGGTCGGCTGGGTGGCCCTGCTGCACGACGTCCCGCCCGGTCACCCCGTCGGCGGCTCCGGCGAGCTGACGCAGGCACTGCGGCGGCGGCTGGAGTCCGACGGCGGCCGGGTCGTGCTCGGCGACGGCGCGGCACGGCTGCTGGTGGACGACGGCCGGGTGGCCGGGGTGGAGACCCGGTCGGGGCGGGTGGTCCGCGCGCCGGCGGTGGTGGCGGCCTGCCACATCGGCGTCACCCGCGAGCTGGCCGGCGACGCCGCTCCCCCGGTGCTCGCCGACGCCGCCCCGCCGATCGGCAACGGCTTCGGCCTGGTCGTGCGGGCCCTGACCGACGCACCGCCGTCCTACCCGGGCGTCGCGGCGGCCGACGCGCTGCAGGGCCTCCAGCTGCTGTGCACCGACCGCGGCCAGCTGGCCGCCGCGCACGGCGACTGGGGGGCCGGCCGGGTCCCCCGCGAGCCGGTGCCGCTGGCCATGTCGTTCTCCGCCAGCGACGACACCCTCGCCCCGCCCGGGCAGCACGTGGTCACCATCTGGGGCCAGTGGTACCCGTACGCGCTGGCCGACGGCGGCGACTGGGACGCCCTCGCCGACACCGAGGCCCGGCGGCTGGTCGAGGCCGTCGACCGCTACGCCCCCGGCTTCACCGCCTCCGTCCGCGAGGTGCACGTGCAGACCCCGCTGGCCCTGGAACGCGAACTGTCCCTGCCGCGTGGCAACGTCATGCACGTGGAGATGGGCCTGGCCAGCATGTTCGCCTTCCGGCCCGCACCGGGGCTGTCGGGCTACCGCGTCCCCGGCCTGCCCGGCCTCTACCTCGCCGGCGCGTCCACGCACCCCGGCGGCGGGGTCTCCGGCAACTCGGGGCGGACGGCGGCACGCACCGTGCTCGCCGACCGCCGGGCGCTGCCCCGCGCCCGCGCCGCGGCCGGCCGGGCGCTGCGCCGGTGGCGGATCGGGGCGGCGGAATGACGGCCGCGGCCACCCACCTGGCGGTGCCGCCGGTGCGCCGGGCGGTTCCCCTGGTGCTGGCCGGTGCGCTGGTGGCGACGGCGATCGCCTACCCGCTGAGCTCCGGAGCGGCCCGGGACGTCGTCTCGTGGACCATCGTGCTGCTGGGCTCGGCGCTGTCCGTGGCACACGCCGGGCTGAGCCGTGGGGCCCGGACCGGTGCCGGGGTGTTCGTGCTGGTGGCCCTCACCGCCGTCGTCTTCGAGTCGATCGGCCTGGCCACCGGCTATCCCTACGGGACCTACACCTACAGCGACACGCTCGGCCCGACCGCGCTGGGCGTGCCGTTCCTGGTGCCGCTGGCCTGGCTGATGATGGCCTGGCCGAGCTGGCTGCTGGGCGAGTTGCTGGCCCGCCCGGTCCGCGCCTCGTTCCGGCGGGCGGCCCGCATCGCCTGGGCGGCCGCGGTCTTCGCGGCGTGGGACGTCGTCCTCGATCCGCAGATGGTCCACGCCGGCTACTGGACCTGGGCCGACCCCACGCCCGGCCTGCCCGGGATCGGGACCGTGCCGCTGACCAACCTCGCCGGATGGCTGCTGGCGGGCGCGGTGCTCATGACCCTGCTCGACGTGCTCGTCGGCCGGACACGGGTCGGCGGATCCCCCCGGGTGGGGCCGGCCGCCCCGCTGTTCGCGCTGGGCTGGATGACCCTCGGCGGTGCCCTGGCGCACGCCGGCTGGCTCGGGCTGCCCGGTTCCGCGGCCTGGGGCGCCGGTCTCGGCGCGGCCGTGCTCGTCGTCCTCGCGGTGCAGCACCGGCGCGCGGGGCGCCGGTGAGCGGGCGCCTGCTGGGCACGCTGACCGGCCTCGCCGTCGCCGGCGCCGCGCACGCCGCGGTCAACGCCGCGCTGTTGCGCCGTCCCCCGGCCGGCCCCCCTGCGGTCGCCCGTCCGGTCACCGTCGTGCTGCCCGTGCGCGACGAGGCCGACCAGGTGGCGGGGTGCCTGGCCGCCCTGCTCGACCAGCGGGGCGTCGACCGGTTCCAGGTCGTGGTGGTCGACGACGGCTCCACCGACGAAACGGCCGACGTCGTCCGTGCGGTCCACGACCGTCGGGTCCGGCTGGTGACCGCTCCCCCGCTACCGCCCGGTTGGCTGGGCAAGCCGCACGCCTGCGCGGTCGGTGCCGCCGAAGCGGAGGGCGACGTGCTGGTGTTCGTCGACGCCGACGTCCGGCTCTTCCCCGATGCGGTCGCCGCCGCGGTGGCGGTGCTCGACGCACACGGGCTGGACCTGGTCTCCCCCTGGCCGCGCCCGCTCGCCGTGGGCCCGGCCGAGCGCCTGGTGCAGCCGCTGTCCCCGTGGCTCTGGACGACGACGCTGCCGCTCCGGCTGGCCGAGCGCTCGCCCCGGCCGTCCCTGGCCGCCGCCAACGGCCAGTTCCTCGTCGTGCGGCGGGCCACCTACCAGCGGGCGGGCGGGCACGAGGCCGTGCGGGGCGAGGTGCTCGAGGACATCGCACTGCTCCGGGCGGTCAAGCGGGCCGGCGGGCGCGGTGGGCCGATCGACGGCTCGCGGCTGGCCGCCTGCCGGATGTACGAGGGCTGGCCGGCGCTGCGGGACGGCTACGCCAAGTCGCTGTGGGCCACGGTCGGCGGGCGCCCGCTGGCCGGGGTAGCCGCGGCGGCGGCGCTCACCGCCGTCTACGTCGTCCCGGCGGTGGCGGCGCTCGGCGGGTCGAGGGTGGGCATGATCGGGTACGCCGCCGGCGTCGCCGGGCGCGTGGCCGGCGCCGTGGCAAGTGGCAGCCGGGCCTGGCCGGACGCCCTGGCGCACCCGGTGTCGGTGCTGGCGCTCGACGCGCTGATGGCCCGGTCGGTCCTCGGCCGTCGGCGCGGCACGCTCACCTGGCGGGATCGGCCCCTGTAGGCCGTCCCGCCGGCTCCCCCGCCACGGTCCGGACGACCTCACGCGCCGCGGCACGGCCCTCGGGAGCCGGGACCAGTGGATAGACGTGGACGGCGCCCTCGCAGGTCACGAGGCGGAGCCGGGCACCGTCGGCCGTAGCGCGGTCCCGGAGGAGGAGGGCATCGGGCAGGCAGATGTCGCGGGTGCCGACGTAGAGGTCTATCGGCGGAAGATCAGCGAGGGATCCGTTGAGCGGACTGAGCCGTGGCTGGGTCGGGTCGTCGCCTCCGGCCCACGCCCGCGCCGCCTCGTGCAACCCGGCCGTGCTCAGCCACGGATCGCGGGCCTCGACGGCAGGGAGGTCGGGGTTGCTCAGGGTCAGGTCGAGCCACGGGGCGATGAGCACCAGCCGGCCCGGCTGCGGCAGCCCGACGTCGCCGAGGGTCTGCGCCAGCCCGAGCGCCAGCCCCCCGCCCGCCGAATCGCCCACCATGCTGATCGCGGGCGCCTCGACGTCGGCCACGAGCCGTCGGTAGACCTCGGTCAGGAACGGATACGCGTCCCGGTAGGTGTGCTGCGGGGCGAGGCCGTAGCTGGGCACCTCCACGCGCACGCCCGCGTCGGCCATCCGCGAGATCAGCGCCCAGTGCTGCGGGGAGATCTCGCTGATGTAGGCGCCGCCGTGGAGGTAGATCGCGGCGCGTCCGGCAGGCCGGTCCCGCGGAGCCACCGTGTGACAGTCGAAGCCGCCGACCCGGCGGGTGCTGACCGCATGCCGCTTGCGCAGCTTCGCGGGCGGCTCGGACGGCCCCTTCGGCCCCGCCACTCGTGCGCGTCCCCGTTCGGCCGTGCCCATCCGCGGCTTGTAGGCCAGGCGCAGGACCGCGGCGATCGCCTTCATCTGCAGGCTGCTCATCTGGGGATCCCTCTCCCGTCGTCCGGCGGCTCGCGACACCCTAGAGGGCGGCAACACCCGCCCCGCCTGCGCGCCGGAGGCCGTACCCGGCGACGATGGGCCCGTGACCACCCCCGAGCAGCCCCGGCCGCGCACCTCGTTCGACCCCGCGGGGATGGCTGCCGGCGCGTTCTACCGCGTGCTGAACTCCGTCGTCGTCCCCCGGCCGATCGCGTGGGTGTGCAGCCGCTCGGCCGACGGCGTGCACAACCTGGCGCCGCACTCCTTCTACACCGTCGCCTGCGTCGACCCACCGATCGTGCAGTTCACCTCGGTGGGGCGGAAGGACTCGCTGCGGAACGTGGAGGCCACCGGCGAGTTCACGGTGAACCTCACCCCCGAGCCGCTGTTCGAGCAGGTCAACGCCACCGGCACCGACTTCCCGCCGCACACCAGCGAGGCCGAGCAGGCCGGGGTGCTGCTGGAGCCGGCCGAGAAGGTGTCGGCGCTCCGGGTGGCGGAGTCCCCGGTGAGCATCGAGTGCGAGCTGCACGCCACCCTGCGGCTCGGTGACAGCACCGTGGTGCTGGGCCGGGTCGTGCACATCAGCGTGTGGGAGTCGGCCGTGCGCGACGGCCGGCCGCGGATCGACGAGCTGCGCCCGCTGGCACGGCTCGGTGGCAACGAGTGGGCGACCATCGGCGAGGTGCGCGAGATCCCCCGGATCCCGCACCACCAGTGGGAGGCCGATCCCACGATCGGCGAGCGCCTCCGCCAGCAGTAGCTCCGGCGACGCCCGGCCGGGCTCAGCCGGGCAGGTGGGCTGCGACCTCGTCGGCCGCCTCGGCGCCGAACGCCTCGGCGAAGCGGGTCATAAAGCTCTCCCGCGGCAGGTCGTACTCCTGCGTCCCGATCACCTCGACAGCGGCGGTCGCCACGGCGGAGCCCAGCTGCGTCGACCGCTCCAGGCCCAGCCCCCACATGCGGCCGGCGATGAAGCCGGCCCGCAGGGCGTCGCCGCCGCCGGTGGGCTCGACCGGCTTGGTCTCCGGCACGGCGATCACCGTCAGCGGCTCGTCGCCGGCCCGCCGGACGAGAACCCCCTCGGCGGCGCGGGTGGTCACCCAGGTGCCGACCTGGGCGAGCACCTCGTCGGCCGTCCAGCCGGTCTTCTGCAGCAACAGGGCGGATTCGTACTCGTTGGTGAACAGCAGTTCGGCGCCGGCGACCAGGTCGCGGATCATCTCGCCGCCGGCCCAGGCCAGCTGCTGGCTGGGGTCGGCCGCGAAGGCGTAGCCGCGGTCCCGGCACTCCTGGGTGTGGCGCACCATGGCGGTCGGGTCGTTGGGGCCGACGACGACGATGTCGGGAGCGCCGATGCGGTCGGCGACCGGCGCCAGCTCGATCTGCGAGGCCTCGGCCATCGCCCCCGAGTAGAACGAGGCGATCTGGTTGTTCGCCTCGTCGGTGGTGCACACGAAGCGGGCGGTGTGCTTGAGCTCCGACCAGCGGACGCTGCGGGTGTCCACGCCGTGGCGGGTCAGCCAGGCGTCGTAGTCGGCGAAGTCGTTGCCGACCGAGCCCACCAGCACCGGCGAGAGGCCCAGCAGCCCCAGCCCGTAGGCCATGTTGGCCCCGGCGCCGCCCCGGTGCTGCACCAGGTCGTCGACGAGGAAGGAGAGCGAGACGTTCTCCATCTGGCCTTCGACGAACTGCTCCGTGAAGCGACCCGGGAAGGTCATCAGGTGGTCGGTGGCGATGGAGCCGGTGACGACGACGGGCACGGAGGCTCCTCGGGGGCTGGGGTCGGGCACCGCACACCCTAGGTGCCGCCCCGGCGCGCCGTCGTCCCCAGGCCTTCCGGTACCGGGCCGGAACCCGGTCAGTCCGGCCCGGGGATCGGAACCGGCCCCGGGCCGGCCAGCTCGCCGCGCAGCCACCGTCCCAGCTGCGCCGTGCCCAGGGCGCCGAACAGCACGCCGACCGCGGCCCCGGTGGTGACCACCAGGCTCGCCCCGTCCAGGCCGGCCACCTGGAGGCCCGACACCATCCCCGCGCCGGCGAACGTGAGCGCTGCCATGGCGACCCGGGTCGGCCGCTCCCACAGCGAGATGGGCCCCGTCCGGTGCACGCCGGCCTGCCCGGCGCGGGCCCGCAGGTAGTCGGGCAGCCAGCACAGGGCCCCGAAGCACACGGCCAGCCAGCCGGGAGCCCCGGCGGCCCACAGCGCCGCCGCATAGGCGGCCTCGGTCAGCCGGTCGACGACGGAGTCGAGCACGAACCCGCGCTGCGAGGCCCGTCCGGTGCCGATGGCGAGTGCGCCGTCGAGGCTGTCGAGCAGGCCGGAGAGCCCGACGAGCAGCCCGGCCAGGACCAGCCAGGCACCTCCGGCGGCGGCCGGCGGCACCGCAGCCGCGGCGACCACCGCCCCGGCCGCGGTCACGGCGACCGGTGGCAGCACGGCGAGCGGCCGGGCCAGCGTGTGCGCCAGCGACAGCCAGCCCCGCACCAGCGGCGCCTGCGTGTCGGCGCCGCCGTGCCACCGCGACCAGGCTTCGAGGTACTCCTCACGACTGAGCACCGCGCCCCCTCCCGGCCGTCCGGTCCGCACCAGGGAGAGTAGGGCCATGCGCACCGCTGCCCGGAAACGCCGGCTGCTGCTGATCCTGCTGGCCGTGGCACTGGTCGGCGCGGTGGCCATCGCGGCCGCCCTGCTCACCCGGGAGGCCGGGCCCTCCCCGGTCGAGGAGATCGCGGCGGAGGAACCGGGCCCGGTGCTGCTGGTTCCGGGGTACGGCGGCCAGACAGCGGGCCTGCAGGCACTGGCCGACCGGCTGCGCGAGATGGGGCGCGACGCCACGGTGGTGCCCCTGGCCGGCGACGGAACCGGCGACCTGCGTGAGTCTGCTGCCGCCCTCGACGCCGCGGCCACCGCCGCCCGCGCACGGACCGGGGCCGCGAGCGTCGACGTCGTCGGCTACTCGGCCGGCGGGCTCACCGCGCGGCTGTGGGTCGCCGACGGCAACGCCGGCGTGGTGCGCCGGGTGGTCACCCTGGGAACTCCGCACCACGGCACCGGTGTCGCGTCGCTGGCGGGCCTGTTCGCCCCCGACCGCTGCCCGGAGGCCTGCCGGCAGATGACGCCGGGCAGTGAGCTGCTCGCCGAGCTGGACGCCGACGAGACACCGGACGGCGTCGACTGGGTGTCGGTGTGGACGACGCAGGACCGGGTGGTGACCCCGCCGGACTCCGCCCGCCTCGACGGGGCGCTGAACCTGGCCGTGCAGTCGGTATGCCCGCAGCGGCAGGTCAGCCACCTGCAGCTGCTCGGCGACCCGGTGGTCCAGAACATCGTGCTGGCCCAGCTGGCGGCCGGGGATCCGGTCGCTCTCACGGCCGAGGACTGCGCCCGGCTGGACGGCTGATCGGGCGCACCCCCGGAGACTCCGCGGGTCCGCCGGCCGACCTACCGGACGCCGTCCCACAGCCCGCGCTGTTCGGCACGCGGGTCGGGGACCACCCCGTCGAGCCGGCCGAACGCCTGCACTGGCCGCGTGGCCACCTCGTACGCCGGCCAACCCGGGTCGCCGGTCCGCACGAAGGCCACCCAGGCGGCGTGCACCGCGTCCGCCAGGGCCTGCGGTGGCTCTGGCCCGGCCAGCGGCTCCACCCCCTCGCTGGCCAGCGTGTCGAAGACGAACGCGAGCTCCAGCGCATGGCACGCCCCCAGCCGACCGTCGAACTGCGGGCTGGGCCAGGTGAACTCGTACATGAACGTCCGCCCCTGCGCACCCGTCCGCGCCTCCGCGAGACGGGCCGCCGGTATCCGGAAGAACCAGTCGGTGGCCGCCTTGACGAGCAGCTCGCCGGGCGTCGCCGATGGCGCGTCGGCCCGGTAGGCGTCGATCGCGGCGTCCGCGGCCACGCCGTAGCCGGCCAGCGTCAGGCGCAGCAGGTCCTCGTTCACCAGGTCGACCAGCCCGTTGGGCACCAGGAAGAGGGTGTGCTCGTCGGTGTTGGTGCCCACCAGGACGTCGACGTCGGCGCCGGCGCCGGCCGCCACCGCCGTGATGGGCAGGGACGGCAGGACGTCCCCGTCGATCACCGGCTCGAAGACCATGGAGTTCAGCGTGATCTCGCCCCAGCGCGCCGGGTCGGGCACCGTGGCGGCTTCCTGCGACAGCGCCTGCTGCGCCGCCAGCAGCTCCGCGATCGGCACCCCACCCAGCGCTGCCCGGGTGCACGGCACACCGAGCCGCTCGGCCAGGTACCCGGCGACCCGTCTCGCCGTGCCCGACGACAGCGCGTGGTGCCCGGCTCCGCTCTGGGCGACCGCCCGGCGGAACAGCCCGGTCGCCCGCGGCATCGACAGCAGCGATGTCACACTCATCGCGCCCGCCGACTCCCCGGCGACGGTCACCTGGTCCGGGTCGCCACCGAACGCGGCGATGTTGTCGCGAACCCACTCCAGCGCCGCCACCTGGTCCAGCAGCCCACGGTTGGCCGGGCCGTCGTCGTCGAAGTGCAGGAACCCGTCGACGCCCAGCCGGTAGTTGATCGTCACCAGCACGACCCCGTCCCGGGCGAAGGCGGTGCCGTCGTACTGGGGCACCGCACCGGAGCCGTTGACGAACGCCCCGCCGTGGATCCACACGAGCACCGGCAGGCCGCTCGCCGCGGGGTCCGGCGTCCAGACGTTGAGGTTGAGCACGTCCTCGCCCGGCACCACCGGCTCGGGCAGCAGCAGGTGCACCGGGGCCGGGTAGGGCGGTTTCGGCGCGGTCGGGCCGTACGCGGTGCAGTCGCGGACGCCGTCCCACCGCGGGGCCGGCACGGGTGCGGCGAAGCGCAGGTCGCCGAAGGGTGGCGCGGCGTACGGGATGCCCTTGAAGGCGACGGCGGGGCCGACGGCGCTGCCGCGGACCGTTCCTGACGTGGTGGCGACTTCCAGCTGCATGTCCCGGGTCTATCGGACCAGCGCCCCGGCGTCGACCCGAGGACCCGAGGTCGACCGCGGGCCTACCGCTGCCAGGCCGGCTCGGACCGCTGCTCGTAGTGCTCGGTGGTCCGTGCGAGAGCGGCGCACACCTCGGCGACGGTCTCGAACAACGCCTGCGCCTTCGGATCGTCGATCTTGCCGACGTCCTCGCGGGCATGCTGTGCGACGTCGTCGAGCATGCCGCGCAGCTTGATGGTGTGGTGGCGGGGGTCGTTCTCGTCGTACCGGTCGCGGTCGGCCATCGTCGTGGTCCTCTCTCGGCGCAAAACCCGTTCCTTCCCGCCCACCGCGATCATCACGCACCCGCGGCGGCCGCTGGACCGCGATGCGACCCTCAGAAGTGCCCCGGGCGCCGATCGGCGCGGACGACTCCGCCCGGCTGAACGGCTGACCGAGGCCGTGGAGCGATGCCCGGCACCGCCCGACCGGGGCCGGCAAGGGATGATCGACGCCATGAGCTGGGACCGGATCCGTTCGCCGCAGCGTCTGGCCGCCGTGGCACGGAGCCGCCTGCTGGACACGCCACCGGAGGCCGAGTTCGACCGGCTCACCCAGCTCGCCCGCACCCTGCTGTCGGCACCGTTCGCCTTCGTGACCGTCGTCGACGACCGGCGCTCGTACTGGAAGAGCTGCCTCGGGGTGGACCTCCCGCCCGGCGCCCCGCCGCAGAACACCGTCGAGGAGTCGTTCTGCCAGTACGTCGTCAGCAGCGGCGAGCCGCTGGTGCTGGCCGACGTCCGGGAGGACGCGCGCACCCGCGACAACCCCTCGATCGAGTCGATGGGGGTGGTGGCGTGGGCCGGCTTCCCCGTGCGCACCCCCGACGGCGAGGTGCTCGGCACCTTCTGCGTGGTCGACACCGAGGTGCACGAGTGGAGCGAGACCGAGGTCGCGATGCTCGCCGACCTTGCCGCGGTCGCCTCCGATCAGGTCGCCCTGCGGATCGCCGTCGCTGACGCCGAGCGGCAACGGCGGCGCGCCGAGCTGCTGGACCGGTCCGCCACGCTGCTCACGGCCGGGCTCGAGCTCGATGACGTGCTGGCCGCCGTGGGCGCGCTGGCGGTGGACGCGCTGGGCGACCACGCGGCGGTGCACACCGTGCAGCCGGGCGGGGTGCTGCGCCTGGCCGTGGTGCGCTCCAGGAACGGATCGCCCCGGCCGGCGCGACGGTCACCCGTGCGGATCAGCACCGATGACCAGCGGGGTCCGGGGCGGGTGGCGGCGACCGGCCGCAGCGAGCTCGTCACGGACGTGCCGGCGACCCTCGGATCGCTCGGCGAGCCGGTGCGCCGGGCGGCCGAGGTGCTGGGGGCGGTCAGCTCGGTCAGCGTGCCCCTGCGGCCGCCCGGCGCCGAGGTGCTCGGCGTCCTCACCGTCGTGCGAACCGGTGGCTCCCCACCCCACGACGCCGGCGACGTCGAGCTGGCCGAGGTGATCGCGGGACGGGCCGCGCTGGTGCTCGACAACGCCCGGCGGTTCAGCCAGGAACGGGACTTCTCGCTGCGCCTGCAGGAGGCGCTCCTGACGCCCCCTCCGCAGCCCGACGACCTCGCGATGGCCGTCCGCTACTCACCGGCGGAGCGACGGGCAGCGGTGGGAGGCGACTGGTACGACGCTTTCCTGCTGCCCGACGGCGCCACGGCGCTCGTCATCGGCGATGTCACCGGCCACGACCGGACCGCCGCGGTCGCGATGGGGCAGCTGCGGGGGCTCATCCGGGCCATCGCCTACGACACCGACGCCGCCCCGGCCGAGGTGCTGGTGCGCAGCGACATCGCCGCGGCCGGGCTGGAGATGGCCACGACCGCGACCGCCCTGGTGGCCCGGATCGACCGGCCGGACGCCCGCTCCGGCGACCGCGTGCTGCGGTGGTCCAACGCCGGCCATCCGGCGCCGGCGCTGCTGGACACCGAGGGGCAGGTGCGGCTGCTGGACACGAAGCCGAACCGGATGCTGGGCGTCGAGCCGACGGTGGAGCGGGACGAGCACACCGCCCTGCTCACCGCGGGCCAGACGCTGCTGCTGTTCACCGACGGGCTGATCGAGCGCCGGGGCGCGGACTACGACCAGGGCATCGCCGCGCTGCTGGAAGCGCTGGCCGGCCTGCAGGACCTGCCGCTCGAGGACCTGGCGGACACCCTGCTGCGGCGCCTGCAGCCGGCCGTCGCCGAGGACGACGTCGCCCTGATCGCCGTCCGGGTCATGCGGCGCGCGCCGTCCTGACGGACGTCGTTCCCGTCCGGCACCGGCGGGTCACTGTGGTCGATAGGCATCGCGACGGTGATCGATGCCGAGGACGACGACTTCGCGCGTGTCCTCCCGCACGCGGTAGAGCACCCGGTAGGTGCCACGCCGCGCCGCCCACACCTCGGCCAGATCACCACGCAGTTGCTTGCCCATCCACTGCGGGCGTTGGGCGGGCGCTGTGGTGAAGAAGTCGACCACTGCAACGGCGACTGCCTCGGGAAGCCGCTCGCTCGGCGCCCACCGAGCCGGCGGCGTGAGGACGAGTTCGTACTCCTCATCCCTCACGGCGAAGCCGGCGAACGGCCTCGACACCGCGGACGACATCACCGCGGGCGTACGCGGCGTCGGCCTCGCGGATGTCCGCGAGAGCCTCCGAGTCGCTGAGAACCGAGAGCGCCTCTTCGAGCTGGGCAAGATCCTCAGGGCTGATGAGGACGGCCGCGTCCCGGCCGTTGCGGGTGATCGTCACCCGCTCGTGCTGGTGCTCGACCCGGTCGACGACTTCGGACAAATGGTCGCGGACGGATCTGAGGGACTCGACGGTCACGGCCACGATCGTGGCGCCGGAGGCTGAGCCTGTCCATGCCGCTGGGACAGGAGACGTTCCAGCGGGAACGTCTCCTGTCCCACCAGCCGCGACCGTCCCGCCCCGACCGGGCACCTGAGACACCGGGGCGACGGCGTCCGGTAGACCCTTCACCGTCGGCGTGCGAACAGGCAGAGTCGGCGGCGAGTAACGGAACGGGGCAGGTACGTGGACGGGTTCGAGGGCAAGGTCCAGTTCGTGTGGCAGGTCGCCGACCTGCTGCGCGGTGACTACAAGCCGGCGGAGTACCGCGGGGTGATCCTCCCGCTGCTGGTGCTGCGCCGGCTGGACGCCGTCCTGGAGGAGAGCAAGCCGGCGGTGCTGGCTCGCGCCGAGCAGCTGAAGGGCGTGACCGACAACCCCGACGTCCTGCTCCGGGACGCAGCGGGGGTGCCGTTCTACAACGTCAGCCCGCTGACCTTCACCAAGCTGCTCGACTCTCCCAACAACCTCGCCCAGCAACTGCGCGCCTACATCGGGGCCTTCTCCCCCGGCGCGGCGCAGGTGCTGGAGAAGTACCGGTTCGACGAGCAGATCAGCCGACTGGACGACGCCGGTCTGCTGTACCTGGTGCTGGGCAAGTTCGCCGACCTGGACCTGCGGCCGGAGGTCGTGCCCAACCACGCGATGGGCTACATCTTCGAGGAGCTGCTGCGGCGCTTCTCCGAGCTCTCGAACGAAACTGCCGGTGAGCACTTCACCCCGCGCGAGGTCATCCGGCTGATCGTCAACCTGCTGTTCGGCGAGGACTCCGACGTGCTCACCGGCACCGCCCCGGTGCGGTCGATCTACGACCCGGCGTGCGGCACCGGCGGCATGCTCAACATCGCCGACCAGTACCTGACCCGGCTCAACCCGAAGGCCCGGCTGGAGATGTTCGGCCAGGAGCTCAACCCCGAGACGTGGGCGATCGCGCGGTCGGACCTGCTCATCCAGGGCCAGGACCCGGAGCGGATCGTGCTGGGCAACACGCTCACCGCCGACGGGCACGCGGACAAGCGCTTCGACTACCTGCTGGCCAACCCGCCGTTCGGAGTGGACTGGAACAAGTCCGCCGCCGCAATCAAGGCCGAGGCGGCGCAGCCCGGCGGCAGGTTCAGCGCCGGCCTCCCCCGCGTCTCCGACGGCAGCCTGCTGTTCCTGCAGCAGATGATCGCCCGCATGAAGCCGGCGGAGGACGGCGGCAGCCGCGTCGCGATCGTCTTCTCCGGCAGCCCGCTGTTCGCCGGGGCGGCGGAGTCGGGCGAGAGCAACATCCGCCGCTGGATCATCGAGAACGACTGGCTCGAAGGCATCGTCGCGCTGCCGGACCAGCTCTTCTACAACACCGGGATCAGCACCTACGTCTGGATCGTCACCAACCGCAAGCGCCCCGAGCGGGAGGGCAAGGTCGCGCTGATCGACGCCCGCGGCGAGTGGTCGAAGATGCGCAAGTCGCTCGGCGACAAGCGCAAGTACCTCGACGACGCGCACATCGAGGAAATCACCCGGCTCTACCACGACGCCCCGGAACTCACGGACGCCGACGAGCGGGTCAAGGTCTTCCACGACGACGTGTTCGGCTTCCGCCGGATCACCGTCGAGCGCCCGCTCCGCCGCCGCTGGATGGTGACCGAGGAGACCGTCGAGCAGGTCGCCGCGGCCAAGCCGGTGGTTGCCCTGTCCCTTGGGGACGACGACGCGCGGCGGACCCACGACGCCCTGCTCGGCGCTCTGTCCGACCTGGTGGGGACGACGGAGGACACCGAGCCGGCCTTCGTGAAGTTGCTGCTCAACGCCTGCACCGCACGGAAGCAGATCGGCCTGCCGCCCGCGATCAAGAAGACCGTGCTCGCGGCTGCGGCCGTCGCCGATCCGGCTGCGCCGGTGGTGACCGACAAAAAGGGCGAGCCGCTCCCCGACCCGGACCTGCGCGACAACGAGAACGTGCCGTTGACCGAGGACGTCGACGAGTACGTCGAGCGCGAGGTGCTGCCGCACGTGCCCGACGCCTGGGTCGACCACACTAAAACCAAGATCGGCTACGAGATCCCGTTCACCCGGTTCTTCTACAGGTACGTCCCGCCCAGGCCGCTCGCCGAGATCGACGCCGAGTTGGAAGCGGTGGAAGCCGAGATCCGCCGGGTGCTGGCAGGGCTGAAGCGATGAACGCCTTCCCGCTTCGGCCCGTCTGGGCGGTGGCCGACGAAGTCCGCCAAGTGATCGATCCTGCAGACGTTGCTGGAGATGTCGTCCACTACAACATCCCGGCACTCGAGGCGACCGGCGAGCCGACAGTCGAGCCCGCCAGCGATATCAAGTCGGGCAAGCTTCTCCTGCGGGGCGATGAAGTCATCATCAGTCGCCTAAACCCCCGGAAGAGCCGGGTCGTACGGACTCGGCCACACAGCCTACCTATTCTCGCCTCGACGGAGTTCGTTCCGCTACGTCCCGTCGGCTGCGACGCGCGTTTTCTGACCTACTGCCTGCTCTCCGAGACGACCCGCCAACTTCTTGACTCCGAGGTTCGTTCCGTAACGCGCAGCCACCAACGCGTCGACCCCTTGAATATTTCTCGACTGGCGATCCCGAGTCCTGAGCTTGATGAACAGCGACGGATCGCCGCATTCCTTGATGATCAGGTCGGACGACTCAATACCGTGATCGATCTTCGGGAACGACAAGCGCGACTATTAGAATCGCGAGCAACGGCCCATGCCGAATCACTTCTGCGACCCGCACAGGGGTGGGTCGAAGTGCCGGCACGCCATCTCGTCAGCGAGGTGGCTGTCGGCATTGTGATTCAACCGGCGGCTCTCTACACCCACTTCACCGACGGTGTGCCTGCGGTTCGAGGAACCGACATCTCCCCTGGACTCATGAACCCTGAGAACCTCATCCGCATCTCACCCGAAGGGCATGCGGCAAACCAACGTTCGAGGCTGCGGTCCGGCGATGTACTGGTCGTCCGCTCCGGGCGAGCAGGCGCTGCCTGCCGGGTTCCCGAGTGGCTGGTGGACGGTAACTGCATCGATGTGGTCATCGTTCGCTCGGGCCCCGGGGCCGACGCTGGCTACCTCGAGCACAGCATTAACTCGCCGAGGGCGCAGGAGTCCATCTCTGAGCACTCGACGGGAGCGATCCAGCGCCACTTCGGAGTCGAAGCAATGCGGGCACTTCCACTGGTGCGGCGCCCGGTCGCCGAGCAGGCCGCAATCGCCGCGGAGCTCGACCGAGGTCGTAGAGAGCATGAGCGCGCCGTGAACCTGGTCGATGCCAGCAAGGGGAAGCTGATCGAACGTAAACAGGCGCTGATCACCGCCGCGGTGACCGGCCAGTTCGACGTCACGACGGCTCGGGCGGTGGCGTGATGGCCGACGAGTATGGCCGCATGACCGAGGACCTCGCGGCCACGCTCGGCCGACAGGAGACCGCAACCCTGGAGTTCAAGCGGGAGGCGACGAACCGCGACGCCATCCGCGAGGCCATCTGCGCGTTGGCCAACGACCTGACCGGCGCCGGCGGCGGCGTGCTGCTCATCGGAGTCGGCAAGGATGGCACGCCACATCCGGTGGACACCGGTGACGAGGCTCTGCTCGCGATCACGAACCTGCGAGATGACGGGAAGATCCTCGACCGCCCCAGCATGGTGGTCACCGCAGGGATCTACGGCGGGGAGCCGGTCATCCGGGTCGACGTCCACGCCAGCAGCAGCCCACCCGTTCGGGTCAACGGAATCGTGTGGGTCCGCCCCGGGCCGTCCACCCGTCGGGCGACAGCCGACGACGAACGGGTCCTCAGTGAGCGCCGGCTGTCCTTGGCGGTGCCTTTCGACTCCCGCCCGGTGCTCGGCAGCTCTCTCCGCGACCTCGATGCCGAACTCCTGCGCTCGACGTACATCCCCGCCGCAGTCGATGCCGACGTCCTGGCGGACAACCACCGCCCCTTGGTAGAGCAGCTGGCGAGCCTGCGCCTGTGCACCTCGGACGGGGTGCCGACGACCTGCGGGTTGCTCGTCGGCGGCTTCGATCCGTCGGCTCACCTCCCGGGCGCCTACGTGCAGTTCGTCCGCTACGACGGGCCTGAAGCCGACGCCCCGGTGGTGGACGAGGAGGAACTGCGCGGCAACTTGGTGAACGCCACCCGAGCGCTCGAATCGCTGCTCACGAGCCACGTCCACACCCGGCTACGGGATGCCGGCGGCTTCCAGGAGGAGAGCTGGCCGGACTATCCGCTCGACGCCCTGCGCGAGCTCACGGTCAACGCACTGGTGCACCGAAACTACGAGTCGTCGAACGCGCCGACTCGCGTGTCGTGGTTCACCGACCGCATCGAGATCGTCAATCCGGGCGGCCCCTACGGACAGGTGCGGCCGGATAACTTCGGTCGCGTCAACGACTACCGGAACCCGTCCCTCGCGGGCGCGATGAAGACCCTGGGTTACGCCAACCGGTTCGGCCGCGGCATCACCCGTGTGGCAAGCGCCCTGCAGCGAAACGGCAATCCATCCGCCGAGTACGACATCACCGACGCATACTGGGCAGTCACCGTCCGGAGGATTGAATGACGACGCTTGCCTTCTTCAACAACAAGGGCGGTGTCGGCAAGACGACCCTCGCCTACCACCTGGCCACCATGATGAGCCGGCTCGGGCAGCGAGTCCTCGCAGTGGACCTCGACCCTCAGGCGAACCTCACGGCACAGTTCGTCGCCGAGGACGAGCTCGAGGGGTTGTGGGCCGAGGGCCAGGACGCGGCGACAGTCGCTGATGCAGTCAAACCCATCGTCGAGGGGCTCGGTGACGTCAGCCGCGTTCCGCCCCGTCCGGTGGAAGAGCGCCTGTGGCTGCTGCCGGGGGACCTCGGCCTGAGTCGCTTCGAGGACAACCTCGCCTCAGCCTGGCCCCGTAGCTTCACCGGCGTCGACCCGGCCGCTGTACGCACCACCACGGCCTTCCACCGCATCATCGAGGCGGCAGCGCAGGACGTGTCCCCCGACGTCGTCATCATCGATGTCGGGCCCAACCTCGGCGCCATCAACCGGGCGGCACTGCTGGCCGCTGACCACGTTCTCATCCCACTCGGCGCGGACCTGTTCAGCCTCCAGGGCCTGCGGAACCTCGGCCCCACGCTGCGGGATTGGCGCACCACGTGGCAGCAGACGGCTCTGCCGCGGATACCGTCCGGGATCAGCGCGCCGACCGGACGCATGGAGCCACTCGGCTACGTCGTGATGCAGCCGAGCATGCGCCTGGACCGCCCGGTGCGGGCTTACGGCCGCTGGTTGCGCCGCATGCCCCAGGTCTACGCAGAGGCTGTACTGGGTGACCCGGCTGCTGCGTCGCCCGACAACGAGATCGCCACGGTGCGCAACTACCGCAGCCTGATGCCACTGGCCCACGACGCCCGAAAGCCCATGTTCGATCTGCGCGCGGCAGACGGCGCCGTGGGCAGCACACAGCGCTACGTCGCGCTCTGCCTGCAGGAGTTCACCACCCTGACGCAGGACGTGCTGACGCGCCTCGAGCTGCCTTCAGCGTCGACCGCAGGAACTCTGGCGTGATGGCCGGGCGCGTAGGTATCAGCGTGATACCGTTCCGGCCATGGCGATGACCTTACGACTGACCGACGAGGAGACCGCCGCGCTGCGCGCACAGGCCGAGGCCGAGAAGCGGTCCATGCAGGACGTGGCCCGGCAGGCCATCCGCGACTACACCGCGAAGCAGAGCCACCAGGCGCGCGTCGCGGACGCCATCGCCTTCGTCATGGAGCACCACGAGGGCGCGCTCCGTGAGCTGCGCGACTTGTGACGGAGTATCTGACCGCGGATGATCTGCTGACCATCGCCGAAGCAGCTATCGGCGGTCGGGCAAAGGTGCGGGATGCGGGACTCCTCGCTTCAGCGGCGGCCCGCCCGCAAGCCACGGTCTTCGGCGACGACGCCTACCCGAGCGTGCACGAGAAGGCAGCGGCGCTGCTGCACGGCTTGGCCCGCAACCACGCGCTGGTCGACGGGAACAAGCGCACCGCGTGGGCCTCGACCGTCGCCTTCCTCCACCTCAACAGCGTGGAGAACCGGGCGCCGCAGCCCGAGGCGGTAGAGCTGGTGCTCGCCGTCGCCACCGGGAGGCTCGACGACGTGCAGGAGATCGCCGAGCGGTTGAGGAGCATGTGATGGCCGGGCACACCGAATCGGACTTCGAGGCCGCGATCGAGGCCCACCTCCTGCAGCACGGCTGGCGGCACGGCTCCCCCACCGACTACGACGTCGCCTTCAGCCTGGACCCGGTCCAGCTCGTCGAGTTCGTGCAGGAAACCCAGCCGAAGGTCTGGGCGAACCTCACCCAGCAGCACGGGGCGGCCGTCGTCCCCAAGGTCGTGAAGCGGATCGCCGACGAGATCGACGCACACGGCGTCGTCCAAGTACTCCGCCGTGGGGTGAAGGAGCGCGGCCAGCGCATCCAACTCGCCTTCTTCCGCCCCACCCACGGGCTCACGCCCGAGCTGGTGGAGAACTACGCGAGAAACCGGCTGCTCGTCTACCGCCAGCTGCACCACAGCGAGAGCTCACCGCACCAGTCGCTCGACCTGATGCTCGCCGTCAACGGCATCCCGGTCGCGACCGCCGAGCTCAAGAACCACTTCACCGGCCAGACCGTCGAGCACGCCAAGGCGCAGTACCGGGACCCGAAGCAACGGAATCCGGCCGACCGGATCTTCGCCCGCCGCGCGCTGGCCCACTTCGCCGTCGACCCCGACGTCGTCTTCATGACCACGAAGCTCGACGGCCCGAAGACCGTCTTCCTGCCGTTCAACCAGGGTTCGGACGGCCCGGGGCGCAAGGGCGGCAAGGGCAACCCGATCAACCCGAAGGGCCACCGCACCGCCTACCTGTGGGAGCAGGTGTGGGCACGCGACACCTGGCTGGACCTGCTGCACCGCTACGTGCAGGAGGAGGTGACCAAGCAGGGTGGCCGCAAGGTCCTCTTCCCCCGCTACCACCAGTGGGACGTCGTCGAGCGGCTCACCGCGCACGCCGCCGTCCACGGCGCCGGGCAGAGCTACCTGCTGCAGCACTCCGCCGGCTCGGGCAAGTCCAACTCGATCGCCTGGCTCGCCCACCGGCTGGCCGACCTGCACTCCCCCAGCGATGCCGCGGCCCTCGCCCCGGGCGCGCAGACCGGCACCGACGAGCTGGTCTTCGACAAGGTCGTCGTCATCACCGACCGGCGGGTGCTCGACACCCAGCTGCAGGCCACCATCTCCGGCTTCGAGCACGTCCAGGGGCTGCTGCAGCGGATCGACCAGGACTCCCAGCAGCTGAAGGCCGCTCTCGCCGACGCCAAGACGAAGATCATCATCACCACGCTGCAGAAGTTCCCGGTGATCGCGAAGGACGCCGCCGTCGTCGGCAAGCGGGTCGCGGTGATCGTGGACGAGGCCCACTCCTCGCAGTCCGGCGACGCCGCGCAGGGCCTGAAGAAGGTGCTCGGCGGCAGTGCGTCCAACGGCGCGGATCCGCTGACCGCCGCCGAGGCCGAGGCCGCCGGCGCGGAATCGGCGCAGGCCGACGACCAGGATCTTCTCGTCTCAGCCGTCACCGCCGCCGTGAACTCCGCGAACCCGGTCGCGGAGTCCGCCGAATCACGCGGTCGCAGCCCGAACCTGTCGTTCTTCGCCTTCACCGCGACGCCGAAGGGGAAGACGCTTCAGCTGTTCGGCACGCCGCGCGACGAGGCCGGGACGACGGTCTACGAGCCGTTCCACCTCTACTCGATGCGCCAGGCGATCGAGGAGGGCTTCATCCTCGACGTCCTGGCCAACTACGTGACCTACAAGCGCTACTACCGACTGGCCAACGGGCTGACCAGCGACGACCCCGAGGTGGAGAAGGGCAAGGCGGCCGTGGCGCTCGCCCGGTTCGTCGACCTGCACCCGTCGAACCTGGACCAGCGTGCCGAGATCATCATCGAGCACTTCCGCACCGTCACCGCGGGCAAGATCGGCGGCAAGGCCAAGGCGATGGTCGTGACCGGCAGCCGCCTGCACGCCGTCCGCTATCTGGCCGCCGTCCAGCGGTACCTGGACAAGAAACAGCTCACCGGCATCCGGGCGCTGGTCGCCTTCTCCGGCAGCGTCCTCGACTCCGACGTCCCTGGCGACCCGGTCACCGAGAGCGGACTCAACGGCTTTCCAGAGACGCAGACCAAGCAGCGCTTCCACGACGAGGGCCAGCTGCTGATCGTCGCCGAAAAGTACCAGACCGGGTTCGACGAGCCGCTGCTGCACACCATGTACGTGGACAAGAAGCTCGAGGGCGTCAAGGCGGTGCAGACCCTGTCCCGGCTCAACCGCATCCACGCCGGCAAGGAGGACACGTTCGTCCTCGACTTCCGGAACACCGCCGAGGAGATGCGCGCGCAGTTCGCCCCGTTCTACGAGACGAGCTGGACCGAGGAGACCGATCCGAACCTGCTCTACAACCTGCAGACCCGGATCGAGAACCACCATGTCATCGACCCGGAAGAGCAGCAGAAAGCGGTGACGGCGTTCCTGCTCGGCAACTCCGCGACGCACGCCACCGTGTCGGCCAACGTCGATCCTGCCGTCCTCCGCGCCGGCAACCTGCCCGAGCACGAGCTGGCCGACCTGCGCGACGCGCTGAAGGCCTTCGTCCGCGCGTACGCCTTCCTCGGTCAGGTCATGAAGTTCAGCGACGACGAGCTGGAGAGCCTCTACCTCTACGGGAAGCTGCTGCTGGCCAAGCTCAAGGAGTCCACCGGCGGCGGGGGCTCGATCGACCTCGGCGACACCGCGCTGGAGTTCATCGGCCACCAGGCCGGCACCGTCACCAGCGGCAGCAACGCCCCCGGGGAGAGCAGCGGCGAGATCGAGAGCTTCACCGGCGAGGGCCGCGGCGGCACCCTCGAAGAGGCGCTCATGATCAAGCTCTCCGAGCTGATCCAGACGTTCAACGCCGCGCACGGCATCGACCTCAGCCAGGCCGAGAGCCTGCTCATCTACGTCGGCGTGCCCAGCCACCTCTCCGACGACGAGGACGTGCAGCAGCGGGCGGCGGACAACACCGAAGAGCAGTTCTCCCTGACCATCCGGAAGGACGACATCGCCGGCGCGCTGTTCCAGAACCAGGAGAGCTCGAACAAGCTCCTCAAGGCGCTCCTGGAGAACGAGACCTTCGCCGACGCCGTCCAGAAGATCATCAGCACCGAGACCTGGAAGGCCGCCCGCCGCAAGCATGCAGAGGCTGCCGCATGACCCTCCGAAGCAGCGAGCACCACGGGAGACGGAGAGCATGAACCCTGTGCCGGAGGACCGCGAAGCGCTGTGGCCAAGTCGTCACCTCACCGATGGCCGTCTGGTCATCCTCCGGGGCACGGAGAACCCACACCAGACCGGTCAGTACGCGACTCCCGAGTGGGTGGAGCAGGTGCGCGACTGGGCTCTCAGCCTCGACTGGCTCGCGTGGTGCGGCCGTGAATGGTTGCGCCTCAGCACAGGACAGCAGTGGGGCATCGGCGTCCTGCTCTTCTTGTTCACGGGTGGCATCGCCCTCCTGCTGCCATTGGCCGGCGTCCTGCTGCATCGGTACCGCGAAGACCACCCTCGGGGTGAGCAGCCTGTGACCGCTGCTCCGGTCTCGCCGGAGGCGACTCTTGCCGCGTGGGACACGACCGAGGCACGGGTCGCCGGTGCCGCGAGTCGAGCCTGGCTCGAGACCATGCGCGAGCCGGCGTGGCATTCCCCTTTGCTCGCCCAGAGCCGCGCAGCCTTCGACGGACGGGCCGAGGTCGACCAGATCATCGACCTGGCGCTGCGCATCCGTACCGCTCGCGCCTCCCTCGGAGCACGACCCACCGGACCCGCCGCGGAGTACTGGGACCGCCAGCACGAGGCGCTGGAAGGCGCCGCCCGGCAACTGGGGCAGCGGGCCGACGCGCTCATCCGGTACCGGGACCAGGCCGCCCAGTTCTCCGCCGAACTGCAGCAGCTGAGCGAACTCGAGCGCCTCGAGCGCAGCGCCGCGGAGATCGACGGGCTCACCGCGGAGACGGCATACCCCTCGGGCCGGGGTGATGCCGGCATGCAATCGCTCACCGAGGAGATCGCCGGCATCCGGATGGCCATGACGGAGCTGGTGGATCTCATGACCCGGACCCGAGCACCACTCGACCAGCCACCCGACCCGATGCCGGGCGCGCGGTAACCGCATCGGCGCGACGACGGTTCGCTGAGCAGCAGAAATCCAGCTTCGGCTTGCAATCCGCGACGTTCGAATGAAGAACTTCGCCTGCGTAGAGGTCCACCCCAAGACCAAGAAGCTCCTGGTCGACGTCAAGGTGAACCCCGACGAGGTGAAGGTGGACAAGGAGTTCACTCGCAACGTGCGGGACCTGGGCCACTTCGGGACCGGCGACCTGGAGATCACCATCGGGGGCCCGGAGGCTCTCGCCAAGGCCTACGAACCGATCGCGAAGAGCTACGAGGCCAGCTGAACCGCCGGCGCCGGTCGGACGGTGATCAGCCGACCGGCGGAAGAGCCGGCGTCGCGTCCGTATGGCCGAAGTCGTCGCCCTTGAACAGGAGCGGCTTCCCGCTTTCCATGGCGAGCGCATAGGCGAAGCAGTCCCCGAAGTTGAGCCGCGCCGCGTGCCCGCTGCCTTTCCCGAAGTCCCGGTAGGCGGATCGAGCCACATGCGCCTGGTCGACCGACACGGGAACGATCTCCAGGCTCATGACCTGCAGCAACTCGTCGAAGCGTCGCCGCGCGACCGGGTCCCGCGTCGCATCGACGACTATGGCCGCCTCGAGATAGTTGGCGGCTGACATCTGCGGAGCGGTATCCGCGGCGAGCGCATCGATGAACGCCTCGGCGTCGGGCTCGTCACGGATGATGGCGATCAACGCCGATGCATCGACGATCACGCGGGCATGCCGGCGTCGTCGTACAGGAGGTCGCCGTGCTCGACGGTCGCCACGTCTCCCCGGAATCGGGGCGCGATCTCCTTGGCCACAGCTCTGATGCGGGCTGCGCGGTGCGCGGCCGTGTCCACCGGCGAGTCGACCTGGAGGCGGGCCAGCTTCTCCCGTAGGGCCTGGGCCACGGCAGCGGTTATCGACGTCCCGGTGACGGCGGCGACCCGACGCGCAAGGTCCTCCACCTCGGCGTTCTTGATGTTGAGACTCATGGTGGAAACCTACAATTCTCCTCCACCCTTCCACCACGACGTAGGAGGTGCCGCAGCGGACGGGCAGCAGCGTCCTTCGCTCGCGCCGCGACAGGTCGCCATCCTCGCGTTGTGGTCGCCGTCCTCGCGCTGCAGCACGAGGTCGGCAGCGGCACGGTGAGGATCGCGGTCACGAATCGCTCGTCGCCGGCAGAACGGTCACCAACGCATGTGCCGGGCGCCCTGCCGGGTACGGCGTCGCGCATGGCCCCTCCTCTGACCGACGCCGTCGTCGTCGACGTCCTGCGCCGGGTCGACCGGCTGCTCACCCCGCTGGCGACCCGGCTGGGCCGCCCACCGTCGCTGTCGCGGGCCGAGCGCGACCACTGGTGGGCCGAGCGGGTGTCCCGGGTGGCGGCGGGGGTGTCCGCCGCGCCCCGGCTCGCCGGGAAGCTCGCCGACCTGCTGCCGCTGCAGAACACCGTCGGCACCGCGGTGCAGTCGCTCGTGGTGCTCGGGGTGGCCGGGGAGCACGGCGTCGAGGCGCCGGCCGAGCGGATCTCCCTGCTGGCCCGGGTACTCCTCGGCCGGGAGCTGCCGCCGGAGCAGGTCGAGCCGCTGCTCGCCCGCACCAGGGGGACCTACGCGGAGGGGACACTCGGCCCCCGCGAGGAGCGCCGCGGGGCCAAGGGCGCCGCCCGCACCCTGTGGCGCGCGGCCCGGCTGCTCGCCCGCATCGACGACGCCCTCGACGCCCGGCCCAAGGGCCGGTTGTTCGCGCGCGGCGTGTCGAACCTGCCGGTCGTCGGCGTGCTCGGCGGTTATGCCGCCGAGCGCGTGGCCCTGCGCCGCGCCGCCGCGCGCGCCGCGGACCTGCTCGAGGGCAGGCTCACGACCGGTCGGGGGCGAGGTTGGTGAAGACCTCGCGCGTCGCCGTCGACCGGTTCATGGTGATGAAGTGGATGCCGGGCACGCCCTCGTCCAGCAGCCGCCGGCACAGCTCCGTGGCCACCTCGACGCCGTAGGCGCGGACCGCGGCCTTGTCCTCCGGGCGCTCACCGTCGAGCTCGGCGAACCGCTCGACCAGGTCCGCCGGGAAGGCCTGACCGGACAGTTCCACGATGCGGGTGATCTGCCGGACGTCGGTCACCGGCATGACACCGGCGATCAGCGGGACGTCGCAGCCCCGGGCGACGACCCGGTCCCGCAGCCGCAGGTAGTCCTCGGCCCGGAAGAACATCTGCGTGACCGCGAAGTCCGCCCCTGCCCGGCACTTGGCCACGAACATGTCGACGTCGGTGTCGACGTCCGGTGACCTCGGGTGCCGCTCGGGGAAGGCGGCCACGCCCACGCAGAAGTCGCCGATCGACCGGATCAGCTCGACCAGCTCCGCGGCGTAGCGCAGCCCCGCGGGGTGGGCGATCCACTCCGCCTGCGGGTCGGCACCGGGCGGGTCGCCGCGCAGGGCCAGCAGGTTGCGGACGCCGGCCGCCGCCAGCCGGCTGACCACGTGACGCAGCTCGGCGACGCTGTGGTCGACGGCGGTCAGATGTGCCAGCGGCGTCATCGTCGTCTCGGCGGCGATCCGCTCGGTCATCGCGACGGTGCCCTCGCGGGTGGAGCCACCGGCCCCGTAGGTGACCGACACGAACGACGGGCGCAGCCGCTCGAGCTCACGCAGCGCCGTCCAGAGCTGCTCCTCCCCCGCCGGCGTCTTCGGCGGGAAGAACTCGAACGACCACGTCGGGCGGCCGGTGGCGAGCAGCTCGCGAACGGTCGGGGTCACGGCATCCGAGGGTACGGCGGCCGTCCGCGGACTCCCTCGGCCGTACCGCGGAATCTCCGCCGTCGAGGTGCATCCGCGCCCGGACCGGGCACCGAAGAGGCCGTGAACCGCAGACCTCGGACGGGAGCAGCGATGCAGTGGAGCACGGCAGGCACCCTGCTGGTGGGGCCGCGCCCCACCGTGTTGGGCGATACTCACTCCATGACCGCAGGGGCGCAGCAGCGCGAGTCCGCCCGCCCCGCACCTCCGTCGGACGCCGCCGACCTCGACCGGCTCCGGGCCGCCGTCGCCGCCGCGCTCACCGACTTCCTCGAGATGCAGCGGGCCACCCTCGCGGGCATGGACCCGAGCCTGGTGCCGGTCGTCGACGAGGTCCGCGCGGTCGCCGAGGGCGGCAAGAAGCTGCGCCCCTCCTTCGCCTACTGGGGCTGGCGCGGCGCCTGCGGCCAGGGCCTGGGTACCGCTGAGGACGACGACGCGGTGCTCCGCGCGGTCGCCGCGCTGGAGTTCGTGCACGCGAGCGCGCTGGTGCACGACGACGTCATGGACGCCGCCGGAACGCGCCGGGGACGGCCCACCACGCACATCGGCTTCGCCGACCGGCACACCACCCACGGCTTCTCCGGCGACCAGGAGCTGTTCGGCGTCGGCGCGGCCATCCTCGTGGGCGACCTGGCGCTGGTCTGGTCCGACGAGATGCTCCGCTGCTCCGGCATCTCCGAGGCCGCGCTGGGCCGCGCCCGTGCGGTCTGGGACACCATGCGCACCGAGGTCACCGCGGGCCAGTACCTCGACCTGCTGCGCGCCGCCGGCGGGCTCCCCGGCTCCGACGGAGCGCTGACCGTCGCCCGCTACAAGAGCGCCGGCTACACGGTGCAGCGCCCGCTGCAGCTCGGCGCGGCGATCGCCGGGGCGGGTCCCGCCGTCGTGGAGGCGTTCGCCGCCGTCGGCCTGCCGCTGGGCGAGGCCTTCCAGCTGCGCGACGACCTGCTCGGCGTCTTCGGCGATCCGGAGATCACCGGCAAGTCCGCCGACGACGACCTGCGCGAGGGCAAGCAGACGCTGCTGGTCGCGCTGGCCGAGGAGGCGACGGACGACGCGGGCCGCGGGCTGCTCGGCCGGCTGCTGGGCAACCCCGACGCGGGCGCCGACGACTTCGCGGCCCTGCGCGAGCTGCTGGTGGTCACCGGCGCCCGCGACCGGGTGGAGGAGCGCATCACCCGGCGCACCGCCGAGGCCCGCGAGGCCATCGCCGAGGCGCCCATCGCCGACGACGCCCGCGCCGCGCTGGACGCGCTCGCGGTCGCCGCCACCACCCGTACCGCCTGATGGTCCGCCGCGTCCCCGGGCGCACCGACCGGGTCGTCGTCGTCGGCGCGGGACTGGCCGGGCTGGCCGCCGCGCTCCGCCTGCGCGGGGCCGGCCGCGAGGTGACGGTCGTCGAGCGCGGCGACAGGCCGGGCGGGCGCGCGGGCCGGGTGGAGCGGGCGGGCTACGCCCTGGACACCGGCCCCTCGGTGTTCACCGCACCGGAGGTCCTCGCGGACACCCTCGCCGCGGTCGGCGAGAAGCTCGAGGACCGGCTGACCATGATCCCCCTGGAGACCAGCTACCGGGCGCAGTTCGCCGACGGCAGCCAGCTGGACGTGCACGCCGATCCCGACGCCTTCGCCGCGGAGGTCGCCGCGCTGTGCGGTCCGGGCGAGGCCGCCGCCCTGCGCCGCTACCTGGCCGACCTGGCCGAGCTGTACCGGCTGCAGCTGACCACCTTCATCGACCGGAACCTCGACTCCCCGCTGGACCTCCTGGGCCCGGAGCTGGTGACCCTCGCCCGGCGCGGTGGGTTCGACCGGCTGTCCCGGCACGTCGGCAGGTACTTCGGCGACGACCGGCTGCGCCGGCTGTTCAGCTTCCAGGCGCTCTACGCCGGCGTGAGCCCGTTCCGGGCCATCGCCGCCTACGCGGTGATCGCGCAGCTCGACATCGGCGCCGGCGTCTGGCACCCGGCCGGCGGGATCGCCGCGGTACCGCGCGCCCTGGCCGACGCCGCGGCCCACGCCGGGGTCGAGTTCCGGTACGGGCAGGCGGTGGCGGAGCTCAGCGCGGCCGGCGGCCGGGTGGACGGCGTCGTCCTGGCCGACGGCGACCGGCTGCCCGCCGACGCCGTCGTCGTCACCACCGACGCGCCGCACACCCTGGTGCCGGGCCTCCGCGGGCCGCGCCGGCCGGTGTACTCGCCGTCCTGCGTCGCGCTGCACCTGGGCGTCCGGACGGAGCTGGCCGGCCAGGCGCACCACACGATCAGCTTCGGCGCCGCGTGGGAGCAGGTGTTCGACGAGCTGACTCCGGGCGGGCGGCTGCTCGGCGGGGGTCCCGGGGCTCGGCGGGGGAAGATCATGAGCGACCCGAGCCTGCTGATCAGCATGCCGTCGGTGACCGACCGCTCGCTGGCCCCGGAGGGCGGCCAGGTGCTCAGCGTGGTCGCCCCCACGCCGAACCTCGACCCGCGCAGCGGCGGCAACCCGCACCTGGACTGGGACGTGCTCGGCCCGCGCTACCGCGAGGAGCTGCTGGGCACCCTGGAGACACGCGGGTTCACCGGCGTGACCGACGCGATCGAGGTGGAGCACATGGACACCCCGCTGACCTGGGCCGCGCAGGGCATGGCCGCCGGCACCCCGTTCGCGCTGGCGCACACGTTCGGCCAGACCGGCCCCTTCCGCACGCCGACGCTCCCCCGTCGCGGGCCGGAGAACGTGGTGCTGGCCGGCTCCTCGGTGCAGCCCGGGGTCGGCGTCCCGATGGTGCTGATGAGCGGCCGGCTGGCCGCCGAGCGGATCACCGGGCCGGTGGGACGGTGACGGCGCTGCGGCCTCCGGGCACCCAGGCGCACCGCCAGGAGCAGCTGCGGGCGGCCTACCGGCACTGCGCGTCGATCGCCGCCGAGCACGGCAAGAGCTATCACCTGGCCACCCGGCTGCTGACGCCCGACCGCCGCCCGGCGGTCCACGCGCTCTACGCCGCCGCCCGCGTGGCCGACGACCTGGTCGACGTGCCCGGTGCCGACCCGGCCGGCGACCTGGTGGAGTGGTCCCGCGCCGTGCTCGCCGAGCTGGAGTCGGGCTGGTCCGACGACCCGGTGCGGCTGGCGCTGGTGCACACCTACCGCCGCTACGACATCCCGGTCGAACACCTCGTCGACTTCCTCGCGGCGATGACCAGCGACCTCGACGTCAGCGGCTACGCGGACCTGGCCGCCCTCGACCGGTACATGTGGGGCTCGGCGTCGGTGATCGGGCTGCAGGTGCTGCCGGTCCTCGGCACCGCGCCCGGGGTGGCCCGCGAGGAGGCCGCGCCGCACGCCATCGCCCTCGGCGAGGCCTTCCAGCTGACCAACTTCCTGCGCGACGTCGCCGAGGACGCCGACCGCGGCCGGGTGTACCTGCCGGCCGACCTGATGGCCGCCCACGGCGTCACCCGCGAGCAGCTGACGGAGAAGCGGCACGACGCCAACGTCCGCGAGCTGATGCGCGAGATGGTGGCGGTCGTGCGCCGCCGGTACGACGACGCCGCGCCCGGGACGCCGATGCTGGCGCCCGAGTCCCGCGACTGCGTGCGGGCCGCCACCGCGCTGTACGGCGGCATCCTCACCGAGATCGAGCGCGCCGACTACCGGGTGCTCGACGGCCGGGTGTCGGTGTCCAGGCCCCGCCGCCTGGCGGTGTTCGCCCGGCGGTTGGCCGCAGCCCAGCTGGCCAGGGTCAGGGTGACCATGGCGAACCCGAAGAGCAGGTCCTCCACCGGCGCGTAGGCGATGCGGGGGCCCCAGATCGTGGCCTCGTCGTAGGTGACCACGTCCAGCCCGGTGAGCACGCCGTTCATCAGCAGCTGGAAGAAGATGACGATCGCGTAGGCGGTCCAGAACACCTTCCGGGTCACCATGCGGGTCCGGTAGACGGCCAGGTCGATCGCCAGGACCGCGATCACCGCGGTCACCGCGAGGGCGCTGTAGCTCACCGGCGCTCGGCCTCCTCCGCCGGGTAGCCGGCGTCCCAGCCGGTCACCTTCCGCACCGCCTCCAGCGCCAGCACCGAGCACAGCGGGACGACGAGGAAGAACAGCACCTCCTCGACGGGGATGCCGCCGGGCAGCCGGACGCCGAGGGTGCGGGTGGCCGAGTAGTCCCAGTGCCCCTGGGCGATCGCGTACAGCACCCAGACGACGAAGACGACGAACTCCGGCACGACGGCCAGCAGCAGCCGACGCCAGCGCGCGTAGACCCGGACCCCGAGGAACAGCTCCAGCGGCGCGGTGACCAGCAGGCAGCCGGCCAGCAGGCCCAGGTAGGTCAGCTGCTCCACGTTCCCGGCTTCCGTCCCCGGCCCGCTCGCGGATGCACCCGGCTCAGAGAGCCAGGGCCTGGGCCCGCCGGGTGACCTCGGTGTGCCGGTTGTCCCGCAACGCCTGCACCGGGGTGCCGGGAAGTGACTCGTCCTCGCGGAACAGCCAGTCGAAGGCCTCCTCGTCGCTGAAGCCGCCGTCGCTGAGCACGGTGAGCAGACCGGGCAGGTGCTTGAGCACCACGCCGTCCTGGACGAACTCCGCCGGGATCCTGGCGTTCCCGCTGCCGGGGACGGCCATCAGCTTCCGGTCGCGCAGCAACTGCCGGACCCGGTTCGGCGAGGTGCCCAGCAGCTGGGCGACCTCCACGGGGGTGAGCGTGTCCATAGAGTACGAGCCTATGGCGACCATCGGACCAGCCGACAGCCCGGTGCCGGGACAGCCTGTGCAGGACGGCGGCGCGGAGGTCGCCGAGGATCCGCGCCCGGAGATGCCCTACCTCGACCTGGCGCTCCTGGAGGCCCGGTCGCGGGAGCTGCTGCCCGAGCCGGTCTACGACTACTACGCCGGCGGCGCCGAGACCGAGACGACGATGCGCGAGGCGACCGAGGCCTGGCGCGCGTGGCGGCTGCGGCCGCGGGTGCTGCGCGGGATCACCACGGCGCAGCTGGGCACCGAGCTGCTCGGCGCACCGGTGCGCGCGCCGATCGGCATCGCCCCGTGGGCCTACCAGGCGATGGCGCACCCCGACGGGGAGCTGGCCACCGCCCGCGCCGCCGCCGCCACGGGCGCGCTGATGACCGTGTCGACCAGCGCCAACAACAGCCTCGAGGAGGTGGCCGCGGCCGCCCCGGGCAGCCCGCAGTGGTTCCAGCTGTACCGGCTGCACTCCGAACGGCACACCGACGACCTCGCCCGGCGCGCCGGCGACGCCGGCTACCGCGCCCTCGTCCTCACCGTCGACGTCCCCGTGCTGGGCCGCCGCCGGCGGGACATGGAACACGACTTCGTCCACCGCGCCGGCGTCCGGATGGCCAACCGGCCGCCGGAGGGCGAGGAGCCGACGCTGGACGGCCTGGCGACCGCGACCTGGACCTTCGACGAGATCGCCCGCTTCGGCGAGCTGTCCGGGCTGCCTGTGGTGGTCAAGGGCGTCCTGCGCGGTGACGACGCCGTCAGCTGCGTGCAGGCCGGCGCCGCCGCGGTCTGGGTCACCACCCACGGCGGCCGCCAGGCCGACCCGGCCGTCTCCAGCGCGTACGCCCTGCCGGAGGTCGTCGACGCCGTCGGGGACGACGTCAAGGTCTACGTCGACGGCGGGATCCGCTCCGGCTCGGACGCGCTCACCGCGCTCGCCCTGGGCGCCGACGCGGTGTTCCTCGGGCGGCCGATCGCCTGGGGGCTCACCACCGGGGGCGAGCGCGGGGTCGCCGGCGTGCTCGACGGGCTGACCGAGGAACTGGCGCACGCGATGGTGATGTGCGGCCTGCCCGACGTGCGGTCGGTCCCGCGGGACACCGTGACCCCGGCGCGGTGATCCGCCCGGCGGGTGCTGGGTGGCGCGTCGAGGTGGCCACCGGTCGGCGGACCCAGTACCACCGGCCGAGCGGGTCGTCGTCGAGCGCCTCGGGAGCGGCCCGCGACCGCATGTCGATCCCGTTACCGTGCTGGCCGTCGTCGTTTTCCGGCGGGGCCTCGGGGCACCCGGCCCGGGCGCTCACCTGGGCGCACCGCGTCCGCTGAACCCCGGCGACCGGTACCGAGGCCGACTCCGGAGGCACGATGGACGTCCTGCAGACCCTGCTCTACGGCCTGGTGGCCGGCGCCATCGGGACCGTGCTGTTCACCGCCGTGGAGTACATCGAGAAGGCGGTGACCCGGCGCCCGGCCAGTCTGGTGCCCGGCAAGGTGCTCGTCGCCATGACCGGCGGGGATCCGCAGACCGACGTGGAGCGCGCCCGGAAGTGGAACCTGCCGACGCACTTCCTGCACGGCACCATGCTGGGTGTGGTGCTGGCGGCCCTGTCCCTGTTCGGCTGGTCCGCCGTGGTGACGACCGTGGTGTTCTACGTCGTCCTGCTCGGCGGCGACTGGATGATGTACAGCGCGCTCGGCGTCACCAAGCCCTCGGAGTGGAGCGCCGCCGATTGGGCCCGCGAACTGGTCCTCAAGGCGTTCTTCGCCTTCTTCGTCGCCTTCGCGTTCTACACGCTCGTGAACCTTTTCTAACCACCGGTGTCCCGGTCCCTCGGGAAGGAGGGAGCGTCGGTGTGCGTGATCCGGCGCACCTGACCACGCGCACCAGCCGTACCAGGCGCCACCGGGACCGCGTGGTGGGACCCGGCCGACCGGTACCCCTCCTACACTCGGCCGGGTGGACACCGCCGTGACCGACCCCGTGGTCGGCCTCGTTCTCGAGGGGCGCTACCGCCTCGAGGAGCGGTTGGCGCGCGGCGGCATGTCCACCGTCTACGCCGCCACCGACCTGCGCCTGCACCGGACCGTCGCGGTCAAGGTCATGGCCGAGCACCTGGCCCACGACCCGACGTTCGTCGACCGGTTCACCCGCGAGGCGCGCGCCGCGGCGATGCTCAGCCACGTCAACGTGGTGTCGGTCAGCGACCAGGGCAGCGACCAGGGGCTGGTCTTCCTGGTCATGGAGCTGGTCCGCGGCCGCACGCTGCGCGACCTGCTCAGCGCCCGCGGCCGGCTGACCGTCGCCGAGGCGTTGGCCGTCCTCGAACCGGTGCTGGCCGGGCTCACCGCCGCGCACCGCGCCGGCATCGTGCACCGCGACATCAAGCCCGAGAACGTGCTGATCGGCGTCGACGGCGTGGTGAAGGTGGCCGACTTCGGGCTCGCCCGCGCCGTCGTCGGCACCGGGCAGACCAGCCAGACCGGCGGCGTGCTGATCGGCACCGTCGCCTACCTCTCCCCCGAGCAGCTCGAACGCGGCCGTGCCGACGCCCGCAGCGACATCTACGCCGCCGGCATCGTGCTGTACGAGATGCTCACCGGGCACCCGCCCTTCGGTGGGGACACCCCGCTGGCCGTGGCCTACCAGCACGTCCACCACGACGTGCCCGCGCCGTCCGCCGAGGTCCCGGGCCTGCCCTGGCAGGTCGACGAGCTGGTCGCCCGCACCACGCGGCGCGACCCCGCCGGCCGCCCGATCGACGCCGGCGCGTTCCTGGCCGAGCTCGCCGACGTCCGCAAGGACCTCGGCATCGAGCCGGTCCCGGTGCCCACCGGCCAGGGCAGCGCCCGCCCGGACACGCTGCGGCCCACCAACCGGCCCACCCGGCCCCGCCCGCACGACCGGCACCCGAGCGCCCCGGGCACCGAGGTGCTCGCCGGCCGGGCGTCCCGCGGCGGGCGCACCAGCATGCTGCCGGGCATGGGCGCCGGCCCCACCACCGACGTGCACGGCCGCCGGCCCGGTCCCGCCCGGCCCCGCCCGGGGGTCCCCGACCACGTCCGCCGCCGCCGCACGCGGCTCGCGGTGGCGATCGTGCTGCTGTTGGCGATCACCATCGGCGCCGTCGGCTGGTGGCTGGGCGAGGGCCGCTGGGCCGCGGTGCCGTCCCTCGCCGGCAAGGAGGAGACCAGCGCCATCGACCTCCTCCAGAGCGCCGGTCTCGACCCCGACCCGGTGGTCGCCGAGTGGAGCGAGACGGTGCCCGAGGGCGTGGTCATCGCCACGGAGCCGGCGTCGGGCGAGTTCATCCGCGGCACCGACGTCCGCGTCGTCGTCTCCAAGGGCGCCGAGCGGTACACCATCGCGCCGGAGCTGGTGGGCCGGCCGATCGACGAGGTCGAAGCCGCCATCCAGCAGGACGTCCCGGTGCAGCTGGCCCGCGGTGAGGACTACGACGACGACCTCGCCCCCGGCCTGGTGGTCCGTTTCGACCCGCCGGCGGGCACCGAGCTCAAGCGCGACCAGGTCGTCACCGCCGTCGTGAGCCAGGGCCGGGCCCCGGTCGCGGTGCCCGACGTCACCGGGCAGACGCCGGATCAGGCGACGAGCAACCTCCAGGGCCTGGGCTTCACCGTGGAGCGGATCGAGGACGGCCGCAGCGACCAGGTCGACGTCGGCGAGGTCATGGCCGTCGATCCCGCTCCCGCCGCCGGACCGGTGCCCTACGGCAGCACCGTGCGGATCCAGGTCTCGGCCGGCGTCCCGCTGGTCACGGTGCCCGACGTCGTCGGGAAGACCGGCGACGAGGCCGCGACCATCCTGCAGGCCGCCGGTCTGCAGGTGGAGGCCACCCGCTTCTTCGGCAACAACGTCCTGCGGCAGAGCCCGGCGGCCGGTGAGACGGTCGAGCGCGGCACCCCCGTCACCATCCTCCTGAGCTTCGGATAGGCGCCTCCCTCCCTTGTCGAACACCTCTCCCGGTGTGCCGCCCGTCGGCGCACACATCCAGATCAAGGGCGGTCTGGCCAAGGGCGGCCTCACCTACACCGACGCCGTCGCCGCCCGCGCCGTGCAGGTCTTCGTGGGCAACCCGAGGGGCTGGCGGCTCACCGACGGCGACCCGGAGCAGGACGCGCTGTTCACCGCCGGCTGCGCCGAGCGGGGCGTGCCCTCGTTCATCCACACGCCGTTCCTGGTCAACGTCGGCTCGCCGACCGAGGCCACCGTCGAGCAGTCGATCGCCGCCATCGAGCACAACCTGCGCCGCGGCGCCCGGCTGGGCTGCCAGGGCGTCGTCGTGCACGCCGGGTCGGCCGTCGGCGAGGACCGCTACGAGGCCGCGCTCCGCCAGCTGCACGAGCGGCTGCTGCCGGTGCTGGAGGCCGCACCCGCCGACGGACCACGGCTGCTGATCGAGCCGACCGCGGGCGGCGGCAAGGCGCTGGCGGCCACCGTCGAGGACCTGGGCCCGTACTTCGCGGCGCTGGAGGACCACCCCCTGCTCGGCGTCTGCTTCGACACCTGCCACGTCTGGGCCGCCGGGCACGACCTGTCGGTGCCGGGCGGCATGAGCGCCACCCTGGACGCCGTGGAGGCCACCGTCGGCCCCGGCCGGCTGGGCCTGGTGCACGTCAACGACTCGCTCGACGAGTGCGGCTCCAAGCGCGACCGGCACACCACCATCGGTGCCGGGACCATCTCCGGCGGCGCCTACGGCACCGGCCCGTTCGCCGAGCTGATGCGGCACCGGACGACCGCCGGCGTCCCGATGGTCGTGGAGACGCCCAGCCTGCGCGACGGCGACCCGTGCGGTGGCCACGCCGCGGACATCGCCTTGCTGAACTCGCTGCGCGACGCGGTGGACGACGCCGCCGCCTGACCGCCCCGCGACGCTGTGCGCCGATGCGTAGTTCCGGGCCGGATGGTGCGCATCAGCGCACAACGCGCGCCCGCAGTAGTCGGAGCCGGGCGGCGTGGACGCCCAGGATGTCCCGGCGGCAGGCTTCGGGTGACCGCGTCATCCGGGCGTAGCTGAGGCGGAGGGTCTGCCAGCCGGCCGTCGCCACCAGGGCGTCCCGCTCGATGTCGGCCTCCCGCTGAGCACGCGACCCGTGCCAGGCGGAGCCGTCCATCTCCACTGCCAGCATCGACTCCTCGCAGGCGGCGTCGAGCACGAAGCTCCGTCCCCCGGCCGTGACCCGGCGCTGCTGCACGAAGGTCGGCATGCCAGGGGCGCGGAGGACGTGGAGGCAGCCCCAGATCTCCAGCTCGCTCTGGCAGCCGTCCGCAAGCAGTTCGACGAGCCGGGTGAGCTCTGGTCGACCGCGCAGCTGCGGCCGCCCGGCCAGCTCGAGTCGCAGGTCCCGGGGCGAGCACGACCGGCGACGAACGGCGGTGATGGCCGCTGCCCTGACCTGCGACCGGGGCAGCACGGACGGTACGGCCCAGGTGTCGACTACCGCCCGCTCGACGGAGCTCACCGCAAGCCCGTCGATCCGGCGCCGATCCGCCCAGGCACCGGCCGCCCGATGCACGACCACACCCGGCGAACCACGACCGCTCCGCCCCGGTTCGACGCTGACGTGCACGGCCCCGGGCGGGTGGGTGACCAGGTCCCACAAAGCCAGCGCCGTCACGTGGCTGGCGACCGCCTCACGCCCGTCGAGCGTCGCAGCCACCCTGACCCGCCACTCGCGGGCGACGGCGGGGAGTGCGAAGAGGCCCGGGGCGAGGCGCACGAGCCTGCCCGCAGCGATCCAGTTCCGCACGGTGCTGCGGCTGACGCAGGACAGCAGCTCGGGACCGGCGATCCAGCCGGTCTCACCGAGCAGCGGTTGGGGGTCGTGCGCCACGTTTCCAGCCTGACGGTCGCCCCACCGCCGTGGCTGCATCGTCAGAGATCTGTGGACAGCGGCCGACGATGGGCGCCGATGCGCAGTTCCGGGCGGCGGAACTGCGCATCAGCGCCCGATGTCAGCGGTCGAGCAGCTCGGCGAGCACGTCGGCGGCGCGCTCGATGCCGGCCCGGTCGACGTCCAGGTGCGTGACCAGCCGGATGCGACGGGCGCTCACCTGGCTGACCAGCACGCCCTGCGCCTTGGCCGCCTCGGCGACCAGCGGTGCGGCGACGTCGTCGAGCACGACCATGTTGGTGTGGACGGTGGCGCGGTCGACACCGAGCCGCTCGGCCAGCAGCTGCGCGTGCTGGTGGTCCTCGCCGAGCCGCGGCAGGTGGTGGTCCAGGGCGTACCGGCAGGCGGCGGCCAGCACGCCGACCTGGCGCATCCCGCCGCCGAGGCGCTTCCGCCACAGCCGCGCGGTGGCGATCCGCTCCGCCGAGGACACCAGCACCGAGCCGACCGGCGTCCCCAGGCCCTTGGAGAAGCAGACCGAGGCGGTGTCGGCCAGCCCGCCGTAGGTGGAGAGCGCGACGCCGGAGGCGACGTGCGCGTTCCAGATGCGGGCTCCGTCGAGGTGGACAGCCACCCCCGCACCGCGGGACCAGTCCCAGAGCTCCTGCAGCTCGTCGAGGGGCTGGACGAGCCCGCCGCCGCGGTTGTGGGTGTTCTCCACCGCGATCGCCGCGGTGGCGGTCAGGTGCCAGTTGTCCTGCGGCCGCACCTGCTCGATCAGCTGCGCGGCGTCGAGCCGGCCGCCACCCGACACCACGGTCCGCGTCGAGATGCCGAAGATCGCCGCCGCCGCCCCCATCTCGTAGGTCACCACGTGGGCGTCGGCGTCGCAGAGGATCTCCTGGCCGGGCTCGCAGACCAGGCGCATGCCGATCTGGTTGCCCATGGTCCCCGAGGGCACGAACAGCGCGGCCTCGTGGCCGAACATGGCGGCCACCCGCTCCTCGAGCGCGGTGACCGTGGGGTCCTCGGCGTAGACGTCGTCGCCCACCTCGGCCTCGGCCATGGCCCGGCGCATGCCGGGCGTGGGCTTCGTGACCGTGTCGGATCGCAGGTCGACGAGGTCAGTCCGCCGGAGGCGGTCGGGTTCCCCAGCGGAGCTGTGTGGACTACCCACGCAGCATCTCCGCGACGAGGAAGGCCAGCTCCAGCGACTGCCCGGTGTTCAGCCGCGGGTCGCAGGCGGTCTCGTAGCGGCTGTTGAGGTCCTCGTCGCTGATCTCCATCGCGCCGCCGAGGCACTCGGTGACGTCCTCGCCGGTGAGCTCGACGTGGATGCCCCCCGGCCAGGTGCCCAGGGCGCGGTGGACGTCGAAGAAGCCGAGCACCTCGTCGACGACGCGGTCGAAGTGCCGGGTCTTGTAGCCGGTGGAGGACTCGTGGGTGTTGCCGTGCATCGGGTCGCACTGCCACACCACGTGATGCCCGCTCGCGGTCACCTTCTCCACGATGCCGGGCAGGACGTCGCGGATCTTGCCGTTGCCCATCCGGCTGATCAGGGTGAGCTTGCCGGGGACGCCGTCGGGATCCAGTCGCTCGACGAGCTCGGCGGCCTGCTCCGGCGTCGTCGTGGGGCCGATCTTCACCCCGACCGGGTTGGCCAGCTGGGAGACGAACTCGATGTGCGCGCCGTCCATCTGGCGGGTGCGCTCCCCCACCCACACGAAGTGGGCGGAGAGCGCGTACGGCCGCCCCTCGTGCATGCGCAGCAGCGCCCGCTCGTAGTCGAGGATCAGCGCCTCGTGCGAGTTGTACAGCTCCACCCCGCGCAGCGCGTCGGAGTCGATGCCGCACGCCTTCATGAAGGCCAGCGCGCGGTCGATCTCCCGGGCGATGACCTCGTAGCGCACGCCGGCCGGGGAGCTGGCCACGAAGTCCCGGTTCCAGTCGTGCACGGCGTGCAGGTCGGCCAGACCCCCGCGCGCGTACGCCCGGATCATGTTCATGGCGGCGGCGGAGTTCGCGTAGGCGCGCACCAGCCGGTACGGATCGGGGATCCGCTTCTCCAGCACCGGCTCCAGGTCGTTGACCATGTCACCGCGGTAGGAGGGCAGCCCGAGGGCGTCGGTGTCCGAGGACCGGGGCTTGGCGTACTGGCCGGCCACCCGGCCGACCTTCACCACCGGCACGCTGGCGCCGTAGGTGAGGACCACGGCCATCTGCAGCAGCGTGCGGGTGGTGGCCTGCAGATGCGGCTCGGTGTTGAGGTCGAAGGTCTCCGCGCAGTCCCCGCCCTGGAGCAGGAAGGCCTTGCCGAGGGCGACGTCGGCCAGCTGGGAGCGGAGCGTGTCCACCTCGGCGGGGGCGACGATGGGCGGCACCGTGGAGAGCGTCTCCAGCACGGCGTCGAGCGCCGCCCGGTCGGGCCAGCGCGGCTGCTGGGCGGCGGGCAGTTCCCGCCACCTGTCCAGGCCGGGCACCGTCTGCGCGGATTCGGGGAGACTCACACCGACTCCTCGCCGGCGCCCGTCAGCGGTGCTCGCCAGACCGCTCTGCCCATTGGTTCGCTCGCACGCTCGCTCACACCCCAGAGGGTACGGCGGTCGCGATCCTCCCCCGAGGCCGTGTCGTGCGAAGCGCACCCTCAGCCGAAGAACACCTCCGCTTCGGCGTACCGCTCGGGCGGCACCAGCTTGAGCTGCGCCGTAGCCGTCGACAGGGGTACGCGGACGATGTCGGTGCCGCGCAGGGCGACCATCACCCCGCTCTCCCCGGCGTGCACCGCGTCCACGGCAGCCAGGCCGAACCGGGTGGCCAGCACCCGGTCGAAGGGCGACGGCGTGCCGCCGCGCTGCACGTGCCCGAGGACGACGGCCCGCGATTCCCGGCCGGTGCGCTCCTCGATCAGCGCCGCCAGGGCCGGGCCGATGCCACCCAGCCGGACGTGGCCGAACGCGTCCTCGTCCCCCGTCGAGAGCATCAGGTCGCCGTCCCTCGGCGTGGCCCCCTCCGAGACGACCACGATCGGCGAGTACCCCGACTCGAAGCGGTGCAGGCAGTGCGCGACGACGCCGTCGACGTCGAACGGGTGCTCCGGGATGAGGACGACGCTGGCCCCGCCGGCCATGCCCGCGTGCAGCGCGATCCAGCCCGCGTGCCGCCCCATGACCTCGACGACGAGCGTGCGGTGGTGGCTGTCCCCGGTGGTGTGCAGCCGGTCGATGGCCTCCATGGCCACGCCGACGGCGGTGTCGAAGCCGAACGTGTAGTCGGTGGCGTCCAGGTCGTTGTCGATGGTCTTCGGCACGCCCACCATCCGCACCCCGGTCTCGGCCAGCCGGGTGGCCACCCCCAGGGTGTCCTCCCCGCCGATCGGCACGAGCGCGTCGATCCCGAGCCGCCCGAGGGTCTCCCGCACCCGCTCCGGCCCGCCTTCGACGGAGTACGGGTTGGTGCGGGAGGTGCCGAGCACGGTGCCGCCACGGGGCAGCAGGCCGCGCACCGCGGCGAGGTCCACCGGGACGGTGTCGCCGTCGAGCACCCCGCGCCAGCCGTCGCGGAAGCCGACGATCTCGTCCCCGTACTCGGTCACCCCCTTGCGCACCACGGCGCGGATGACGGCGTTCAGCCCCGGGCAGTCGCCTCCGCCGGTGAGGATGCCGATGCGCATGGACACCTCCGGGGAGCTCCGTCGCCTGGGGCCGCCATGATGCCGCAGGTCCGGCCGTCGGAGGGGGATTCCGGCGCCCCGCTCCAGGGACGGCACACCCAGGTACCGAATCCGCTGTGACCTGCCGAGAGAGACGTCGGCGGGTGGCACCGGGCCGCCGTCGACGACCTGGAAGGCCGAACATGCGTTGGATGACCCCGCCCCCCTGGGCCCGCCCCTCCTCGTGGGGCATCCGCGCGAAGGTGACAGCTCTCGCGGTGAGCAGCGTGGTCGTCACCGGGGTCGCGATGGGCGGGGTGAGCGCCTGGCAGAGCAGCAACTTCGCCGACGCGGCCGCCCAGGACATGGACACCCTGGTGGCCGAGGACATCAACCGCGCCGCTCGGGGCGCCTACGACCTCGTGGCCACCCAGGGCGCCTCGACGGCGATGAAGGTCGACTACGACCTGAACGCGGCCCGGTACGTCCTGCAGCAGGCCGGGGGCTTCGCGATCGACGACTCCCGGGCGAACCCGGTCGCCTGGGACGCCAAGAACCAGATGAACGGCGAGGTCACCCCGGTGGTGCTGCCCCGCGTGCTGGTCGGCGGCGAGTGGCTGGGCCAGAACAGCGACGTCGCCGTGCCCACCGCCGTCGTCGACGACATCATGTCGATGGTCGGGGCCACCGTGACCATCTTCCAGAAGACGCCCGAGGGCAACTTCCTGCGCGTGGCGACGAACGTGCAGGCCGCCTCGGGGTCGCGTGCCATCGGCACCTACATCCCGGCCACCAATCCCGACGGGCAGCCGAACCCGGTCGCCGCCGCGGTGAGCAGCGGCCAGACCTTCCGGGGCAACGCGTTCGTCGTCGACTCGTGGCTGGTGTCGGCCTACGAGCCGATCCTGGGCCCCGCCGGTGACGTGATCGGCGTCCTCTACGTCGGCGTGAAGCAGGAGAACCTGCCCGCTCTCCGCCAGGGCCTCGAGGCCACCACCATCGGCGAGAACGGCCACATCGAGGTCTACGGCGGCACGGGCGACCGCGCCGGCACCGTCCTGGTCAGCCCCGAGGGGGTGCGGGACGGCGAGCAGCTGATCGAGGCCACCGATGCCGACGGCGCCCCGTACGTGCAGCAGATCGTCGACGCCGCGGTCCAGCTGCAGGACGGCGAGCAGGCCACCGTGCGCTACGTCGACCCGGAGCTGGGCCCGACGACGGCCCGCGTCTCCTACTACGCGCCGTGGGACTGGGTGATCACCGCCGTCACCCGCGACGCGGACTTCGCCGGCGCCAAGGACGCGCTGGACGAGGGCCGCACCTCGATGGTCTGGGCGATGGTGCTCGCCGCGGCGGTCATCGCCATCGTGGGCGGGGTGATCTCGCTGTGGATCGGACGCCGGCTCACCCAGCCGCTGATGCGCCTGCGCGACCGCATGGCCGAGATCGCCGACGGCGAGGGCGACCTCACCCAGCGGATGGACGACTCGAGCAGCGACGAGGTCGGACAGCTGTCGGGGGCGTTCAACCGCTTCGTCGAGAAGGTGGCGGGCACGGTCCGGGACATCCACCGGTGCGCCCAGCAGGTGGCCGTCTCCGCGGCCGGTGTCTCCACGGTGGCCGACGGGCTCGCCCAGCGGGCCGCCCGCAGCCGGGACCAGGCACAGGGCGCCCACGGGGTCGCCGCCGAGATCAGCAGCAGCGTGTCGTCGGCCGCGGCCGGCGCCGAGGAGATGGGTGTCTCCATCACCGAGATCGCCCGCAGTGCCGCCGAGGCGGCCGAGGTCGGCCGTCAGGCCGCCTCGCTGGCGGAGCAGACCGAGTCGACCATCGCCGCCCTGGGTGCCAGCTCGGCCGAGATCGGCGACGTCGTCAAGGTGATCTCCGGGGTGGCGGAGCAGACCAACCTGCTGGCCCTCAACGCCACCATCGAGGCGGCGCGCGCCGGTGACGCGGGCAAGGGCTTCGCCGTCGTCGCCAACGAGGTCAAAGGAGCTGGCGCAGGAGGCGGCGAAGGCGAGCGAGGAGATCGCCCAGCGGGTGACGGGCATCCAGGCCGAGACCACGGCGGCGGTGCGCTCCATTTCCCAGATCGCCGAGGTGGTCCGCTCGATCAACGACCACCAGACCACGATCGCCAGCGCGGTGGAGGAGCAGACGGCCACGACCCGCGAGCTCACCCGCAGCGTGGCCACGGCCGCGCAGGGTGCCGGCACGGTGACCACCACGCTGACGACGGTCAGCCAGGACGCCGACGACAGCGCCACCGACGTCGAGCGCGCCCGCTCGGCGGCCCAGGAGCTGGACGGGCTGTCCCGCGAGCTCAACCGGCTGCTGGGGGCCTTCACGGTCTAGCGACCGCCGTCTGGGCACGTCAGCCCCTCTCCCATCCCGGGAGGGGGGCTTTCGTGCACACCGGTCAGCTGCCGGCGGCCTCGATCGCCTGCCAGCGCGCGAGGTTGTAGCGGGCGTCGACCAGGGCGTCGTGCGTGCCGGCCGGCTTGGGCGGCAGCGGCGGCTGCCCGCGGTCGTCCCACCGTTGGCGCAGCTCGCGGGTGAACCGCGGGATCGGCCGGGGCAGCGCCGGCATGGCACCCCAGAGCTGGCACAGCGCCACGTGGTCGTAGGCGGCCAACCAGGCCCACAGCTCGATCTCCTCCCCGGGGCCGGTCAGGAAGGCCAGCAGGTCCTCGCGGATCCGCTCGCGGCTGCGCCACGCCTTGTCCGCCGGCGGGGGCAGCTGGTCCAGGACGTTGCGGCGCACCCACGGAATCGCCTTGTCCGGGTCGAACTGGGTGCTGACGGCGTAGAACTCCCGCCCCGTCTCGTCGACGACACCGATCGACACCAGGTCGATGGTGCTGCCGTCCTCGATGAACTCGGTGTCGTAGAAGAAGCGCCGCACCGGCCAACCGTAGGCGAGGGCTCGGCGCTGCTCCGCCGACGATGTGCGCCGGCGCCCGGTTCCCGGTCGCAGAACGGGGCGTCAGCGCCCACGCTCACACCACCGATCAGGCGGCGGTGCCCGTCGAGCGGTCACCCACCGAGTTCGCGCCGAACTCCCGCCCGTTCAGGGCCTGGATGTCCCGCTCGAGCTGCGGCACCCGCGTGGCCGAGACCGCCATCGCGACCTTCTCGGCCACGACACCGGTGACCAGCTGGCGGAGCGCCGCCACGGTGCCGACCGACCGCGGCACGAACACCCGGCGTCCCCGGGTCTCGAGGTTCTCGACGAGGGCGTCGGCGCAGTCCTCGACCGAGGTGAAGGCGCCGAGCGGCCCGGGGAGCTGCTGACGGGTGGCCTTGAAGGTGGGCAGCGCCTCCTCCGTGTCCCGGACCATGTCGGTGTCGATCCAGGTCGGGTGCGCGCTGGCCACGGTGACCCCGCGGTAGGCGACCTCGAGGCGGAGAGCGTCCCCGAACCGCTCGACGCCGGCCTTGGACGCGCAGTACGCGCTCATCCCGGGCAGCACGGTGAAGGCCGCCGCGGAGGAGATCAGCAGCACGTGCCCCCGGCGCTTCGCGATCTCGGGCAGGGCCGCGTGGGTGGTCAGCATCGCCCCGATCAGGTTGACCTCGATGGTCCTCGCCAGCGCGTGCGCCGAACTGGTCATGACCGTGGTCAGCGGGGCGATGCCGGCATTGGCGACGACGATGTCCAGCCCGCCGAAGGTGTCGACCGTCCGCTGGACGGCCGCCTCGAGCGCGTCGGCGTCGGTGACGTCGGCCTCCACCCACAGGTGCTCGGGGCCGAGGTCCGCGGCGACCTCCGCCAGCTGCTCGGGCTCCAGCCCGACCAGCGCGATCCGCGCCCCGCGGGCGGCGGCGCGGCGGGCCAGCTCGGCGCCGATGCCCCGGGCGGCACCGGTGATGAGCACCGACTTCCCGGCGAGGGACGTGCGGGTGCGCTTGCCGAGACCGGCCATGGCTGCTCCTCCAGAGATCGTCGCGCTCGATTTGAGCAGTGCTCAACAGTCGTTGTAGCGTGTTGAGCACTGCTCAGCAAGCCGGGACCGCGAAGGAGCCGAATCGGTGACCAGCACGCTCGAGGACCAGCCCGTCCCCGTGCGCGGGATGGCCGGAGCACTCCGTGAGGTAGGCATCGCGATCATCGGATCGGGGTTCGCCGGCCTCGGCATGGCGATCACCCTCCGGCGGCGCGGGGAGACCGACTTCGTCCTCCTCGAGCGCGCCGACGACGTCGGTGGCACCTGGCGGGACAACACCTATCCGGGCGCGGCCTGCGACGTGCAGTCCAACCTGTACTCGTTCTCCTTCGCGCAGAACCCCGACTGGGGACGCTCCTACTCCGAGCAGCCGGAGATCCACGCGTACCTGCAGGCGACGGCCGACCGGTTCGACGTCCGCCGGCACTGCGTCTTCGGCGCCGACGTCACCGCCGCCCGCTGGGACGACGCCGCGCAGCGGTGGCTGGTCTCCACCACGGCGGGCGAGTTCCGCGCCCGCGTGCTCGTCTCCGCGGCCGGGGCCCTCGCCGACCCGATCTATCCCGACATCCCGAGCCTGGACACCTTCGCCGGCACCGTCATGCACTCCGCGCGGTGGGACCACTCCCACGACCTCACCGGCGAGCAGGTCGCCGTCATCGGCACCGGCGCCTCGGCCATCCAGGTGGTACCGGCCATCCAGCCGATCGTGGCGAGCATCGCCGTCTACCAGCGCACGCCCGCCTGGGTCGTGCCCCGCACCGACCACCCGGTGCAGCCGTGGACGCGCCGGCTCTACCGCCTCGTCCCGGGTCTGCAGAACGCGATCCGCGGGTTCCTGTACCTGTTCCGCGAGTTCCTCGTCATCGGCATGGCCAAGAACCGGCGCTTCCTCAGGCCGGTGGGAAAGCTCGCGAAGGCCCATCTGCACCGGCAGGTGCGCGACCCGAAGCTCCGCCGGGCCCTGACACCGGACTACACGATCGGCTGCAAGCGGATCCTGATCAGCAACGACTACTTCCCGGCGGTCGCGGCCCCGAACGCCGAGCTGGTCACCGCCGGGATCGCCGAGGTCCGCCCGCATTCCATCGTGACCACGGACGGCGTCGAGCGACCGACCGACACCGTCGTGCTGGCCACCGGCTTCCACGTGACCGACCTGCCGATCGCGGAGAAGATCCGCGGCCGAAACGGGCGCTCGCTGGCCCAGGTGTGGGAAGACGGCATGGTGAGCAACCGCAGCGCCACGGTGGCCGGCTTCCCGAACATGTTCCTGCTGGTCGGCCCGAACGTGGGCGTCGGCCACACCTCGATGGTCTACATGATCGAGTCGCAGGTCGCCTACGTCGACGACGCGCTGAAGACCATGGACGCCGAGGGGCTGGCGGTCCTGGAGACCACCCCGGAGGCGCAGGAGTCCTGGCGGTCGCTGATCGCCGAGAAGTCGAAGGGCACCGTGTGGCTCGCCGGCGGGTGCGCCAGCTGGTACCTGGACCAGCACGGCCACAACACGACCCTGTGGCCGGACTTCACGTTCCGGTTCCGCACGCTCACCCGCACCCTCGACCGGGAGAACTACGTGGGCATCCCCGCCGGCACCGAGCGGCCCGAGGTGGCGGCATGAGCGCCGGCACCCTCCTCCGCCGGGTGGCGGCGGTCCGCACGACCGACGGCGCCGTCCTGCACGCCGTCGTCGAGGGCTCCGACGACGCGCCGGTCACCCTGGTGCTCGCGCACGGCTGGACGCTGGCCCAGGCTGCCTGGGACGACGTCGCCGAGCTGCTCACCCCGCGGGTCGCCGCCGGCGAGCTGCGGCTGATCCGCTACGACCAGCGCGGCCACGGCCGGTCCACCTGGCGTTCTCCCACCCACCCCAGGTACGCAGCTGAGGTCGCGGAGCTCTCCATCGACCAGCTCGGCGCCGACCTCGGCGAGCTGCTCGACCAGCTGGCCCCCACCGGGCCGCTCGTGCTGGCGGGGCACTCCATGGGCGGCATGACGATCATGTGCCTGGCCGCCGCGCGCCCCGAGCTGTTCGGCGACCGGGTCCGCGGGGTGGCACTCGTGTCGACGTCGGCCGGCGACCTCGCCCCGGCCGGCACGACCCCGGCCGAGCGGCTGCAGCTGAAGCTCGCCCCCGGGATGGTCACCGTCGCGATCGGCGGCGCACGGGCTCTGGAGCGCATGCGCCGGCTGCTGCCCCCGACGCATCCGCGGCACCAGAAGCTCGTGCGCGAGCTGCTCTACGGGGCCGACGCCACCGACGAGATGGTCGTCGCCGGAGCGGAGATCATGCACGCCTCGACGGTGCGGGCCTTCGCCGCCTTCTACCCGGCGCTCGGCGAGCACGACAAGCGGCAGGAGCTGCAGGCGCTGACGAGCGTGCCGGTGGAGATCCTGGTCGGGGAGAGCGACGAGCTCACGCCGAAGCGGCACAGCCACCAGCTGGCCCAGGCGCTGCCCGACGCGACGCTGCAGATCATCCCCCGGACCGGGCACATGCTGCCCCAGGAACGCGCGGCGCTGGTCGCCGAGGCGATCGAGCGGCTGCTCGTCACGGCCACGGCCGACCAGGCCGCCGCATGAGGCCCGGGTCCCCGTCATGACGGCGTCGTCCCGTCCCGACCATGCCCGGTCGCGTCGCTCGGCCGGCGACCGGCGGGCGCAGCTGGTGCAGATCGGGCTCGAGCTGCTGCCCACCACGCCGGTGCAGGAGCTCACCATCGACGAGGTGGCCCGCCGGGCGGGCATCAGCCGCAGCCTGCTGTTCCACTACTTCGCGACCAAGCGCGAGTACTACACCGCGGTCACCCGCGCCGCGGCCGACCTGCTGATGACCCACATCCTCCCCGGGCACGAGACGCCGTCGGAGGAGCAGGTCACCGGGATGCTCGACCGTTACGTCGGCTGGGTGGAGACGTTCCGGGAGAGCCACCTGGCCTTCGTGCGCGGCGCCGGCGGCGGCGACCCGTGGGTGTCGGAGGTCTACGAGGAGACCCGCGGCCGGCTGGTGGACGTCGCGCTGACCGCACTCCAGCTGCCCGACGACGCGCTCCGGCGTCAGCTGGTGCTCGCCTGGTTCGCCTTCACCGAGGACCTGGTCGCCCAGTGGGTTCTCGAACCGACGATGACCCGCGAGGAGCTGCTCGAGCTGCTGCGGGACGTCCTCGACCGGCTCGTTCCGCGCTGAAGGACCCCCTCCCGCGCGGAGCCTCCGGGAGGGGGCCGGGATGCGCCGACAGCGGAGCAGGGCACGTGCCGGGTGCCGGTCGGACCCGGGGGACGCCGGTCCGGGGTCACGGGCGAGCCGCTGGGCCTCCCACTCCCCCAGGCCGACGAATGCCACGGCGGCGACGAGACCGGCCAGGATCCAGCCGGTGGGCGGCGACGCGGGCGCGGCCGGGTCCGCGGCGGCGCCGGATCCGACGAGGAGGAACAGCATGCCCCCGGTCACCCACAGCGGCAGCCGCCAGCCGGGGGCGCGGAGCCCGGCCACCAGGCCGACCAGCGGTACGGCGAGGGCGGTCGCCGCGATCGCGGTGTAGAACGTCCCGCCCGACCCGGCCTGCGCCTGGAGGTTCGTCATCTCGATCGCGTACAGGGTGCACGGCGCCGCGAGCAGCAGCGCGAACGGCACCAGCACCGGGGAGATGCCATCGGCACCCGGCCGCCAGACCGCGCGCCCCGCCGGGTGCAGCACGCCGAGCAGCAGCACGACCACGCCGAACCCGACGTAGAAGACCGGGTCGCTCAGCCTGGCCAGCAGGCCGCCGATGTAGAGCCCTCCGAGCATGGCCACCGCCTGCTGGTAGGGCGCCACCCGCTGCCGTGCCTGCCAGAGCAGTGCGACGAACGCCGCACACCAGCCGAGCGCGAGCCACGGCACGTGCACGAGCGCGACGAGCCGGCCGTCCGCGGTCATCGGGGAGCCGTCGGGAGTCACACCACCCACGAGCTGGCCGAGCGAGCCGACGGTGAGCACACCGGTGAGCAGGGCCGCGATGGCGGCGACGACGGTGAAGGAAACGCGCCGCGCCCGGCCGGCGGGGGCGGCGTCCTGAGCAAGGTTCTCGGTCATGCCGGGAGCCTCGGCCGTGCGGCGTCCGCCCCTGTAGTGATCGGCGTCCCGATTCCGCCGGGACGGTCCCGGGACACCCTCATCCGCCGTCGCCGTACCCGGCCCCGCGGGCCCGCAGCACCACCTGGACCCGGTCGGACGTGTGCAGTTTGCCGAAGATCGCCGACACGACGTTCCGCACCGTCTTGGGGCTGAGGAACAGCCGCCGGGCGATCTCCCCGTTGTCGAGCCCCTGCGCCATCAGCTCGAGCACCTCGCGCTCGCGCGTCGACAGGTCGGCGAGGTGCTCGTGCTCCAGGCCGGCCGGCCCGCCCACCAGCGCCGCCACCCGGTGCGCGACAGCGGCGCCGACGACCATCCCGCCGTCCGCCACCGTCTGCAGCGCCCGCCCGACCTCGGCCCGCGACGCGCCCTTGACGAGGTACCCGCGGGCACCGGCCCGCAGGGCGGCGGTCACCGATGCGTCCTCGGCCGACATGGTGAGCACGAGGACGGCGACGTGCGGTGCCTCTCGGACCAGCCGCTCGGTGGCCGCGAGTCCACCGCCGCCCGGCATGGCCAGGTCCATCAGGACGACGTCGGCGCCGCTGGCCACTGCGCGGACCACCGCCTCGTCGCCGCTGGCGGCCTCGCCGACGACCTCGATGCCGGGCAGCGAGCGCAGCAGGGTGGTGATCCCCGCACGGAAACCGGCGTGGTCGTCCGCGACCAGCACCCGGGTCACGCGCCGACCCCGGGCGTGCGCGGCAGGGGGAGGACGGCGGACACCCGCGTCCCGCCTCCCGGGCGGGCGGCGACGGTGCACGTGCCGCCGATCTCCTCGGCGCGCTCGCGCATCGACGTCAGCCCGACCCCCGGGACGACGTCCGCGGGCACGCCCGTGCCGTCGTCGTCCACACGGACGGCGACGTCCCGCTCCCCCACCTCCAGCGCGACGGCGCAGGTCGCGGCCGAGGCGTGCCGGACGACATTCGTGGCGGCCTCCAGCGCGATCCGCAGCGCTGCCACCTCCACGGCGGCCGGAAGTGCCGGGACCCGCTCCGGGGCTGCGAGTGCGCAGCGGACACCGGTGGCCTGCTGCAGCCTGCGCAGTTCCTCGGCCAGTGCCCCCGCCAGCCCCAGCTCGTCCAGCGCCGGCGGACGGAGCCCGTCGACCAGCCGGCGGACGTCGACGACCGCGGCGCGGGCCTGCGCCCGCAGTCCGGGCAGCGCGGCCGCGGCGACACCGGGATCGCTGCGCGCCACCTCCTCCAGTCCCTCCAGCGCGGCGGTGATGCCGGCCAGTGAGGGGCCCAGGCCGTCGTGCAGATCGCGGCGGATCCGGCGCCGCTCGTCCTCGCGGGCGCTGACCAGTCGTTCCCGGGCGTCGGCCAGCCGCCGGGCGAGCAGGTAGGCCTCGGCGGTGACCCCGAGCTGCCGCGCCGCCGCCTCCAGGGCCTGCTCATCCGTGGCGGTGAACCGCTCGCCGTCCCAGCGTGCTCCCACGCACAGGCGGCCGAGCAACTCCGCACCCAGCCGGATGTCCACCTCCCGTCCCTCGGTTCGCGGGTCCCCGGCCGCGCCCCGGTCGCTGCCCACCTCGACGCGGACCCACGGCACGCGTAGCGCGTCGCGCAGCGCCTCGGCGGCGGCGGTCAGCACGTCGGCGGGCTGATCACCGGCCGCGTCGCGGGTCGTCGCCACCGCCAGCCGGCCGGCCACGGCGTCCGGCCGCCCACGGTCGCCGTACATCAATCGGTCGACGCCCGTGCGCAGCCGGGAGAGCAGTGGTCCGGTCAGCGTGGCGACGACGAGCGCGGCGACCACGCCGGCCGGCCAGGAGACGTCGCCGCCGACCACTTCGGAGACCAGCGCCACCACGGTGACGTACGCGCCGAACAGGGACACGACGAGCAGGCCGTGCACCATCGTGCGGTTGACCACCACGTCCAGGTCGAACATCCGGTGCCGCACCATCGCCACGGTGACCGCGATGGCCAGCCAGGTGGCCACGACCATCTCGGCGAGCCCGCCGACCTCGGTCAGGGCGGCGGCGAGCAACGCGAAGGGCAGGAGCACCGCGGGGACGACGACCAGCCGGAACCGTCGCCGCTCGTCACCGACCGCGCGGTGCCGGCGGACGACCACGGCCGCCGAACCGACGGCCACGCCCAGCGCCCACAGCGGATGCGCGACCGCCTCGAGGACGAGCGAGACCTGCTGCGGGACCACGGCCAGCGGGTTCGCCACCGGCACGGCCCGCCAGAGGGACTCCGTGAACGGCATGGTGGCGAAGTGGACGGTGAGCAGGACCGGTCCCCCGGCGGCCAGCGCGGCCGCCGGCCGCCAGCGAGGTGAGGGCAGCCGGCCGTCGGGGAAGAGCAGCAGCAGGCCCAGGACGGACACGGCGGACGACGGCACCCACAGCCAACGGCTCAGCCAGAGGGCGAGCGTGGCCCCGGGCTCGGGCAGCGGCCCGAACAACGCCGCGTTGGCGTATCCACCCGTCAGGACCACGGCCGCGGCGAGCAGCCCGGCGAGCTGCAGCACGCGGGCGAGCGGGTGCCGGGGGTGCCGGCGTCCGATCAGGTGACCGAGCACGGAGTCCATCAGCGCCGCCGTGACGAGGACCGGCAGGAAGGGGTTGACGATCCGGTCGGCACCGGCGCTGAACTCCAGCGCCAGGCCCGCCGCCACGGCCCCGAGAGCGGTCAGCAGCGAGGTCGGCCGCGTCCGGGAGGCCGTGGGCGGTGACGGCAGGCCCTGCTCCGGGCGGGACGCGGTGATCGCCACCGCCTCATGCTGCCGCAGCCGGGACGCCGGGGACAGCCCCGCCGCGGCGCCCTCCGATCGCCGTCACCCGGCCGACGGTGGGGCGTCCGGCGGAAGCGCCCCGCCCGGGAGGCGCGTCAGCCGGCGAGGGTGGTGGGGGCGCGGTCGGCGGCCTCACCGGCCGGCGGCTGCAGGGTGGCGACGACCTCGTTCGCGCTGGCGCCGGTGGCGTCCATCGACTTCTTCACGGCCGCGCCGTAGACGTCGACGTACTCCTGACCCGACAGCGTCATGATCTCGTACATGATCTCGTCGGTGACCGACCGCTCGACGAACCGGTCGCCGGCCAGGCCCTCGTAGCGGCTGAAGTCCAGCGGCTCGCCGAACCGGACCCGCACCCGGGTGATCTTCTTGCCGAACGGCAGCGGCCGGGAGCTGTAGACCACCGCCACGGGGACGACCGGCACACCGATCTCCAGTGCCATGCGCGCGACGCCGATCTTGCCGCGGTACAGCCGGCCGTCGGGCGAGCGGGTGCCCTCGGGGTAGATCCCGAGGAGCTTGCCCTCCCGGAGGATCCGCAGGCCGGTCTGGATGGCGCCCTCGGCGGCCGAGGCGCTGGACCGGTCGATCGGGACCTGGCCGGCACCGGTGAAGAACGCCCGCTGCAGGAAGCCCTTCACGCCCGTGCCGGTGAAGTACTCCGCCTTCGCGAGGAACGTGACCCGCCGCCTGAGCTGCAGCGGCAGGAAGATCCAGTCGGTGGCGGACAGGTGGTTGCTCGCCAGGATCGCGGCGCCCGTCGCGGGCACGTTCTCGGCGCCCTCCGCCTTCGGGCGGAACACGACCCGCGCCAGGGGGCCGATCGCGACGAACTTGAGGAACCAGTAGAACAACACGCCTCCCTCGGGGACTGCCAGACTAGGGATCCTGGGGCCCGAATCACAATCCGGGCACCACCGTGAGCTAGCCGACACCGGCACCACCCGCCGGACGCCGAGGAGGACCAGTGCCCGGACCGACCCCTGCCGCCGAGGTCATGGCCGGTGCGGAGCCGTTCTCCTTCCCGGGCGGTCCCGGGCCCGAGGGCCGCACCGGGGTCCTGCTGGTGCACGGGTTCACGGGGACGCCGATGAGCATGCGGCCCTGGGGCGAGGCCCTGGCCGCCGAGGGTTTCGCGGTGCGGTGCCCGTTGCTGCCCGGCCACGGCACCCGCTGGCAGGACTGCAACACCTGCACCCACGACCAGTGGACGGCGACCGTCGAGGGCGCCTTCGACGAGCTCGCCGCCGGCTGCGACCGCGTGTTCGTGGCCGGCCTCTCGATGGGTGGCACGCTCGCCACCCGGCTGGCCGAGGTCCGGCCCGACGACGTCGCCGGCCTGCTGCTGGTGAACCCCGCTCTGCTGACCCAGCGGCTGGATGCCAAGCTGCTGCCCCTGCTGGCGCGCGTCACGCCCAGCTGGGCGCCGATCGCCAGCGACATCAGGAAGTCCGGCGTCACCGAGCTGGCCTACCGCAAGCTGCCGACCCGCGCGATGATGCAGCTCCGCGGCCTCTGGGCCGCGACCCGGGCGGACCTGGGCCGGGTCACCGCACCCGTGGTCGTCTTCCGCAGCGTGGAGGACCACGTCGTGGAGCCGGTCAACAGCACCATCCTGCTCGCCGGCGTGGGCAGCGCGGACACCACCGAGGTGCTGCTCGAGAACAGCTTCCACGTGGCCACCCTCGACAACGACGCCCCGCTGATCTTCGCCCGGTCCGCGGAGTGGATCCGCGAGCGCGTCCCGGCCGACCAGCCCGACGTGTCCGCGGCGGACCGCCGATGACCGACCGCCGGGGCCGTGGCCGCCGCGACAACGGGCTCGACGCGACGCTGTGGAGCCCGTTGCGCGACGTGGACCCGCGGGTGGGTGAGCACCTGCTCGACGTCCTCGAGGCCGCCGGGATCGCCGCCTACCTGGAGCCGTCCGCCGACGTCGCCCCCTACACCCGGTCGGTGTTCCTGCCCAGTCCGCCCTCGGACCGGCTGTTCGTCGACCGGGCCCGCCGGGCCGAGGCGCGCGGACTGGTCGACCAGTACGCCGACGAGCACCCCGTCGAGCCGCGCGTCGTGCGGCAGACCGGCCGTCCCGCGGTCGACGAGGACGCCGAGTGGCGGCGGATCGTCGCCGCGTTCGAGGCCGAGCACGGGCCCGGGCCCGTCGGAGGCACACCGGTCGAGGCCCCTCCGCCGCCGCCGCACGAGGTGCCGGTCCTGGATCGACCCGACGAGCACTACGAGCCCCCGCCGCCGCCACCGCTCCCGGTGCCCGCACCGGCCGCTCTCTACGCCGTGCTGCTCGTCGTCGCGGGAATCCTGCTGATCGGCGTCCCCAGCGTGCTGGGGTTGTCGGCCGACGTGGGCCTGGTGCTCGGCGTGGGCGTCATCGCCGGTGGCGTCGCCCTGCTCGTGTCGCGCATGGGCGACCGCTCGGACGACGGCGACGACGGCGCCGTCGTCTAGCGCGTCGCCGACGGTGGCGGGCCGGGTCCCCATCGCGCAGGAGGCCGAGAGGACGGCGTCCTTCCGCTAGCGTGCGGCGGGTGAGCTCGCACACCGCCACGGTCGCGCTGACCGGCCACCTCATGGACACCGGGGTCCTCGCCCGCGTCCTGGACGACGTGCTGGAGTACGGCGGCGACTACCGGATCACCAGCCTGGACCTCGGCCGGGAGCACGAGGACGAGTCGACGGCGCGGATCGAGGTCCGTGCCGACGGGGTGGAGCGGCTGGACCGCATCCTGATGCGCGTCCAGGTGCACGGCGCGAATCCCGTCGATCCGGGCACCGCGACCACCCGGCCGGCCCCGGCCGCCGGGGTCTTCCCCGACGACTTCTACTCCACGACGAATCTCGACACCCTCGTCCGGCTGGACCGGGAGTGGCTGCGGGTGGCCAACCCCGAGATGGACTGCGGCCTGGTGGTCACCGAGGAGGCCGGCGACGGGGCGGGTGGGAGGGTCACGGTGCGCACGGTCCCGGTGAGCGACGTGCGCGCCGGCGACGTCGTGGTCTGCGGCGCGTCGGGGGTCCGCGTCGAACTGCCACCGGCGCCGCCGCGGGGCGACGAGGACGACTTCGGCTTCATGTCCTCGGCGGTGTCCAGCGAGAAGCCCCAGGCGCTGCTGGTCCGGCAGATCGCCGAGCGGATGCGCGAGGTGAAGGCCGCCGGCAAGCGGGTGTTGTGGGTCGGCGGGCCGGCGGTGGTCCACACCGGCGCCTCCCCCGCCATGGTGCGCCTGGTCCGGGCCGGCTACGTCGACGTCCTGTTCGCCGGCAACGCACTGGCCACCCACGACATCGAGGCGGCGCTGTTCGGCACCTCGCTGGGCGTGGACCTGGCGAAGGGGTCCGGGGTGCCGCACGGGCACGAGCACCACATCCGGGCGATCAACACGATCCGGGCCGCGGGCTCGATCCGGGCGGCCGTCGACTCCGGCGTGCTCACCGGCGGCGTCATGCACGCCATGGTGGAAGCCGACAAGCCGTTCGTGCTGGTGGGCTCGGTGCGCGACGACGGCCCGCTGCCCGACGTGCACACCGACGTCATCGATGGTCAGCGTGCGATGCGCGCCCAGCTGCACGACGTCGGGTTCGCGATCATGGTCGCCACCATGCTGCACTCCATCGCGACCGGGAACCTGCTGCCGGCGTCCATCCCGCTGGTGTGCGTGGACATCAACCCGGCCACGGTGACCAAGCTGGCCGACCGCGGCAGCGCCCAGGCGATGGGCATCGTCACCGACATCGGCCTGTTCCTCGAGCAACTCGCCCGCGAGCTGGCTCCGGAGGAGTAGTGCCGGTCCAGAGACGTTCGCCCTGAAGGCGGCTTAAGAGGCGCCGCGCCGACGGAACGATGTGCGCAAACGGGCAGTTCTCAGTCCAGAAACTGCCCGTCCGCGCACACCGTTCGGCTGCCGGGTGGCCGCGGTACTGGCTAGGCCTCGCCCTCGGCGACGGCGCGCCTGACCAGGTCGGCGGCGCCCACGATGCCGGCCTGGGCTCCGAGTGCGGCGGCGACGATGCGCGGCCCGGGGCGGAATCCGCGGCCGGGCAGTGCGCGGTCCAGCCGCTCGCGGGCCGGGCCCAGCACCATCTCGCCCAGCACGCTCACCCCGCCGCCGATCACGACCACCTCGGGGTCGAGCACGGCGGCGAGGTCGGCGATGCCCTGCCCGAGCCAGCAGCCCACCTCGGTCACCAGTTCCAGCGCCAGCGGGTCGCCGTCGTAGGCGGCGCGGGCCACGTGCTCACCGGTGAGCCGGTCCGGCTCGCAGTCCACCCGCTCCAGGAGCACCGCGGCCGCGGCCGGTGAGGTGCGGGCGACCTCGCGGGCGGTCTGGCCCAGCGCCGTGCCGCTGGCGTACTGCTCCCAGCAGCCGCGGTTGCCGCACGCGCACAGCCGGCCGTCGGGGACCACGCGCATGTGCCCCCACTCCCCTGCGACGCCGTGCGACCCGCGGCGCAGCCGGCCGTCGAGGACGATGCCCCCGCCGATCCCGGTTCCGAGGGTGATCATCAGCGCCAGGTCGGCGCCCCGCGCCGCTCCGTAGCGGTACTCCGCCCAGGCGGCGGCGTCGGCGTCGTTGCCGACCCAGAGCGGTCGCTGCAGCCGGGCGCCGAGGTCCCTGCGCAGCGTCGAGTTCCGCCACGCCAGGTGCGGGCTGAACAGGACCGTGTCGCCCGTCCGGTCGAACCAGCCGGCGGCGCCGACGCCGACCCCGACGAGCTCGCCCGGGTGCCCGTCCGCCAGCTCTTCGACGACGGCGACGATGGCGTCCTCGGTCTCGCGCACCGACGCCCCGGGCGTACCGCGCCGGGCGGTGGCCAGGATCGTGCCGTCCGGTGCGACCAGCCCGCCCGCGACCTTGGTGCCACCGATGTCGATGCCGAGCGCCGGCCGCGCCGTTCCGTCTGGCTCGGTCACGCGATGTCGATCCGCTGCACGTCCGGCTGCCCCTCGGGACGCTCCTCCTCCGCCGGCGCCGGCTCGGCGGGGGACGCCGCGTCGGAGCCCTCCGCGAAGGTGCGGAGCGCGGCCGCCGTCGTCGCGAGGACGTCGGCCAGGGCCGCGGTCACCTCCGGACGCTCGCCCCGCAGCACCGCCGCTGCCTGGCAGACCGGGCACCAGCGGCAGTCGTCGCCGTGGGCGCCCTCGGCCGCCTCCGGGCGGGACTCCGCGCTGGCGCGGACGGCGTCGAACAGGCGGCGGGCCTGGTCGAGCCAGTCGGCACCCGTGGTCATGTGTTCCTCCCCTCGGCCGCCAGGAGGTCGGCCGGCCACTGCTGCGGATCCGGGCGGAAGCTGATCTCCAGCCGCGCGTCGGCGGTTCCGGGCGAGACCATCCGGCCCCCCGTCACCTCGCACCGGCGCAGCAACGAGTCCAGGCGCAGCGAACGCCGATCCTCTCGCACGCCGATCACGAGGTCATCGCCCCACCGGGTCAGGCCCACCTCCGCGCGGTCGGCGAAGGGCAGTGCCACGGTCAGCTGCCACCCACCCGGCCGCCGCTGCGGGGTGGCGGCCGGCGGCCCGCCGCGTTCGGGGAGGTCCAGCCCGCCGAGCAACGCCACCGCGTCGGTCACGTCGGCCGGCGTGCCCGGCAGCTCGGGGACGGCGTGCAGCGGGGCCACCTCCGCGAGCCGGCCCAGCGCCGCGTCCTGCTCGGCGGCCCGGCGCACCCACCACTCCCCCGTCCCCCCGGCGGGGAACATCCGGGCGACCAGTGCGGCCGGCCGGAGCCCGTGCAGAGCCAGCACGGACGCCGCCCTCCGGTGCGCGGGAACCGCGGCCTCGCGGGCAACGGCGGTGAGCCAGACCGCCGTGGTGGCCGGGTCGGCCAGCCGGTCGGCCGCCAGCAGCCGCTCGACCGCGGGGACGACGTGCAGCACGGCGTCGAGCGGACCGCGCCGGGCGGCGCCGGCGGCCACGGTCGCCGTCCGGACCGCCGCCAGCGCCCGCGCGGTCGGGGGCAGGGCCTGGTCGAGCCACCAGCGGAGGCTTCCGGGGAGCGCCGCGAAGGCGAGTCCGTCGCGCAGCGGCCCGGCGTCCACCACCACCACCTCGGCATCGGCCGTGCCGAGCGCGGCGAGCAGGGCGAGGGCGTCGGCACCCGGCAGCGGCACCACCGAGGTGGCGGGCGGGAGGGTCAGGTGTGGCAGCAGGGCGCCCAGGGCGTCGGCGTGCGCGTCCCACAGGTCCTGGACGGCGCGGCTGCCACCCACCCGTTGGGTACGCAGCCCGGGCACCCCGTCGAGGCCGGGCACCGGGAGATCCTGCCGCGTGAGCAGCAGCGTGCGTCGCCCGCCGAGCGCGGACCTGGCCGCGGCGGCCGCCGCCACGGTCGACGTCCCGGCACCTCCGGGGCCGGTGACCAGCAGCGTGCGCACGCGGGTCAGGCCTCGACGCGCTTCTTGAGCTCCTTGAGCGCGGTGTCCAGGATGACCTTCTCCGCCTTGCGCTTGATCATCCCCAGCATCGGGATGGAGAGGTCGATGGTGATCGAGTAGGTCACCTCGGTCCGGCCCCCGGTCTCGACCAGGGTGTACGAGCCCTCCTGGCGCTTCTGCATCTGTCCCCGGACCAGGGTCCAGGCCACCCGGCGGTCGTCGTCCCAGGTGTACTCGAGGACGTAGTCGTCCTTGACGGCTCCGGCGTCCAGCACGAAGTGCACCTGGCGGGCCCGGCCGTCCGCACCCGTCTCGAGCACCTCGACCTTCTTGGCGGCGGCGACCCACTGCGGGTACGACGGGAAATCGGCGATCACCGCCATGACCTCCGCCGCAGGCGCCTCGATGACGATCGACTGGGTGGACTGGTCCGCCATGGGCAGCAGGCTATCCGCTCCGGGCCCGGTGGGCCCTCCTCGGTACAGCGCTGAGCTACTGCCCGGTAGCACGAGCCGCTAGATTGACGCCCGACGTTCCCGCTCCGGGGCCGCGGGCGACGGTGCCCGCGGCCGGCGGGAAGGAGAGGACCGGGCGTGCGCGAGTTCAGCGTTCCAGCGACCTACCGGGTCGGAGCCGACGAGGCCCTGACCGACATGCTCACCACCAACGTCGCCGAGCACGGCGACGAGGTCGGCCTCCGCCGTCAGGTGGACGGCCGGTGGACCGACGTCACCTGGCAGCAGTTCGGCGAGGAGGTCCGCGGGGTCGCCAAGGGGCTGATCTCCTCCGGCGTGGCCGCCGGTGACCGGGTCGCGCTGCAGGCCAAGACCCGGTACGAGTGGACGGTCCTCGACTTCGCCATCTGGACCGCCGGCGCCGTCGTCGTCCCCATCTACGAGACCTCCAGTGCCGACCAGGTCGCCTGGATCCTGGCCGACTCGGGCGCCACCGCCGCCGTCGTGGAACGCGACGAGCACGCCGAGGCGATCGCCTCCGTGCGTGACCAGGCGCCGGACCTCAAGACCGTGCACGTCATCGACGACGGCGCGATCGAGCAGCTGACCGCGGCCGGCGCGGACGTTCCGGACAGCGAGCTCGCGGCTCGTCGCGCCACGCTGAACGCCGAGAGCCTCGCGACGCTGATCTACACCAGCGGCACCACCGGCCGGCCCAAGGGCTGCGAGCTGACGCATGCGAACTTCCTGTTCGAGATCGGCAACGGCATCACGCTGCTCGAGCGCTTCATGGGCGTGCAGGGTTCGCTGCTGCTGTTCATCCCGCTGGCGCACGTGCTGGCCCGGGTCCTGCAGGTCGGCGCGGTCAAGAACCGCACCGTCATCGGGCACACGCCGGACGTGAAGAACCTGGTCGAGGACCTCGGCGAGTTCAAGCCGACCTTCGTCCTCGCCGTCCCGCGGGTGTTCGAGAAGGTCTACAACCAGGCCAAGGCGAAGGCCGAGGGCGACGGCAAGGGCAAGATCTTCGACAAGGCCGCCCAGGTGGCCATCGACTGGTCGCGCGCCCAGGACACCGGCGGCCCGGGGCTGGGCCTGCGCGCCCAGCACGCGCTGTTCGACAAGCTCGTCTACGGCAAGCTGCGCGCCGCCCTCGGCGGGCGCTGCCTCGGCGCCATCTCCGGCGGCGCACCTCTGGGCGAGCGGCTCGGCCACTTCTACCGCGGTATCGGCGTGACCGTCTTCGAGGGCTACGGCCTGACCGAGACCACCGCCGCCGCGTCGGTCAACCACGACGAGGCACTGCGCATCGGCACCGTCGGGCGCCCGCTGCCCGGCGTCGAGTTCCGCATCGGCGAGGACGGCGAGGTGCTCATCAAGGGCGGCATCGTCATGCGCGGCTACTGGCGCAACGAGGAGGCCACGAAGGAGGCCATCGACGCCGAGGGCTTCTTCCGCACCGGCGACATCGGCGAGCTGGACGACGACGGCTTCCTGACGATCACCGGCCGCAAGAAGGAGATCCTGGTGACCGCGGGCGGCAAGAACGTCGCCCCGGCTGTCCTCGAGGACCGGATCCGGGCCCACCGTCTCGTCAGCCAGTGCATCGTCGTCGGCGACCAGCGCCCGTACATCGCGGCGCTGATCACCCTCGACGAGGAGGCGCTCCCGCAGTGGCTGGCGTCCAAGGGCAAGGACGCCGGCCTGACGCCTGCGCAGCTGCGCGAGGACAACGAGGTGCTCGCCGAGCTCGACGCCGCGGTGAAGGACGCCAACAAGGCCGTCTCGCAGGCCGAGGCGATCAAGAGGTTCACCGTGCTGGGCACCGACTTCACCGAGGACAACGGGATGCTGACGCCGAGCCTGAAGCTCAAGCGGAACGTGGTCATGAAGGAGTTCGGCTCCGAGGTCGACTCCCTGTACGCGCGCTGAGCGCCGACTCCGTACCAGTAGGCAGAGGAACCACTACCTGCGTCCCCGGGCCCACCGACGTAGGTAGTGGTTCCTATGCCTGGTCGCAGCCGGGCTCCAGCAGGCGCGCGAAGTCGGCCGCGATGGTGGTCCAGGACCAGCGCGCCTCCACCCAGGCGCGCCCGGCCTCGCCCATCGCACGGGCCCGCTCGCGGTCGTCCAGCAGCCCGCTCAGCGCGTCCGCCACGGCGCCCGGTGACCGCGGGTCGACGACGTGCCCGGTGACGCCGTCCTGGACCGCTTCGGGTGCTCCACCGGAGGTGCCGGCGACGACCGGACGCCCGCATGCCGCGGCCTCCAGGAACACCATCCCGAGCCCCTCGACGTCGAGTCCCCCGCGGCGGGTGCGGCACGGCATGGCGAAGACGTCGCCCGCCGCGTAGTGCTGCGGCAGCTCGTCGTGGCCCACCGGCCCGGTGAGGACCACGGAGTCCTGCAGGCCACGGGCGGTCACCGCGCGACGCAGGGACGCCTCCGCGGGACCGCCACCGACCAGGAGCAGCCGGGCCCCGGGGTGGCTGGCCAGCACCCGCGACCAGCCGGCGACGAGGACGTCCTGCCCCTTCCGCGCCACCAGGCGGGACACGCAGACGACGACGGGCGCCTCCCCGAGGCCCCACCGGCGCCGCACGGCGGCCCCGTCGACGTCCGGGGTGAACCGGTCGACGTCGACGCCGGGCGAGAGCTGGGCCAGCCGCGTGCGCTCCCCCAGCGCCGGCGCCAGCCGGTCGCGGGTGTACTCGCTGATGTAGGTGAGGACGTCGAGACCCGAGGCGATCCGCTGCATCAGCTGCCGGCTGCCCGGCAGCGCCACCCACCCGGTCTCGTGGCCGTGGGTCGCGCCGACGAGGTGCCGGACGCCCGCGGCCCGCAGCCGCGGGGCCAGCAGACCCAGCGGCGCGGCCGCGCCGAACAACGCGGTGTCGCAGCCGAACCGGTCCGCCAGCTGCACGGCCGCTCGGGCGGTGGCGCGCGTGGGCAGCAGCATCCCGGTGGGCCGGCGCACGACGGGGTACGGCAGGGCCGCGTCGTGCTCAGCGGATCCCGGTGAGTCCGACGCCAGCACCACCAGGGAGTCCGGCGGACGGCGCTCCAGGAGCGCCGCGACGAACGTCTGGATCCCGCCCTGCCGCGGCGGGAAGTCGTTCGTGACGACGAGGGTGCGGGTCACCCGCCCTCCAGCCGCTGCCAGTCCTCGGCCATGGCGATCCGGTGCGCGGCGGTGGGATGACTGCCGAAGTACCAGTGCCACGCCGCCGGCGGATCGGGGTCGGCCAGGTTGGTCGCCGCCAGCCGTCGCTGCATGCCGATGAACGCCTCCGCGTCGCCGGTCAGCTCCAGGGCGCGCAGGTCGGCCCGCGCCTCGATCTGCCGGGACACCAGGTTCTGCACCGGAGTGGCCAGGAGCGTGCCCACGGTGACGAGGAGCAGGAGCAGCGGTGCCACGCGGGGATCGCCGGGCGACTCGGCCCCGGCCCGCCGCAGCAGCGGCATCCAGCTGAGCAGCCAGCCGAGCAGCGCCACGGCCGCCCCGGCGCCCAGCGCGCCCATCAGCGTGCCGGTCAGGATGTCGTCGGTGGCGACGTGCCCCAGCTCGTGCGCCACGATCGCCTCGATCTCCTCGTCCGGCAACTCACCGAGGAGCGTGTCGTAGACGACGATCCGCCGGGTGGCGCCGAAACCGGAGACGTAGGCGTTCAGCGCCGTGGTCCGCCGGGAGGCGTCGGAGACCAGGACGTCCTGGACCGGCGTGCCGTTCTCCTCCGCAAGCGCCAGCAGGTCGCTCCGGAGCTCGCCGACCGGCAGCGACTCGAACTCGTTGAAGGCCGGCTCGATCACGACCGGATAGAGGAAGGAGCCGACCACCACCAGGGCCGCGGTCGCACCGGCGGCCCACGCCCACCAGGAGCGCGGGGCCCGGCGGACCAGCCACAGGAACATCAGGACCACGAGCGTCGTCAGCACCGCGCTGATGGCCACCGAGACGGCGACGTCACGCAGCCAGAGCCCCCAGCCGCGGGTGGAGAGGCCGTACCGGTGCCGGACCGTCTCCGCGTAGACCGACACCGGCAACGTGACGAGCCGCCCGATGGCGACCAGTACGGGGACCCCCACCAGCACCTGGGTGGACCATCGGCCGCCCAGCGGAGCCGCCACGGCCCGCACCAGCCGCCCACCCAGCGGGGTCAGCCCGAGGACCGCCGAGACCGCCAGCCCGAGCACGATCGCGACGAGGGACGCCGGCCGCAGCGCGGCGGCGAAGGCCTCCGCGCGCTCGATCCGGTCGGCGCCCAGCCCGGCGGTGGGGTCCGGTTCGGTGTACCCGCCCGGCGGCTCCGGGAGGACGTCCCACGGGGTGCGGACGACGATCACCACGACGACGGCGATCCCGAGGACGGCCGCGGCCACCAGGGCGGCCCGGCGAGCGTTCACCCGGCCGATCCTAGGCGGCGTCGGACCGGGCGCCGGGACGACGAGGGCCGGTGACCTCCGGAGAGGGCGCCGGCGCTCGCTGCGATGCTCCCGCGACTGTCAGCCGACGATGCGGCGGGCGCTGTTGAAGCTGCCCATCGCTGTCACGCTCGCCACCTTGACCGGCTGGCCGGAGGTCGAGGCGTGCACCATCTGCCCGTTGCCGATGTACATGGCGACGTGGCTGACCGGGCTGTAGAAGAAGAGCAGGTCGCCCGGCTGCAGTTCACTACGGGAGACCGGAACACCCATCTGCGACTGCATCCGGCTGGAGTGCGGCAGCATCACCCCGGCCGCGGCGTAGGCGTAGGACGTCAGCCCGGAGCAGTCGAAGGCGTTCGGACCACCGGCGCCCCACACGTACGGGTCGCCGGCCTGCGCGAGAGCGGTGTCGACGGCCACCTGCGCCGCGGAGCTGGGGGCGGTCACGCCGCTGGGCGCCGGGAGGCTCTCACCTCCGTGCGCGCGGGCCACCTCCTCCTGCTGCTGGGCGGTGAGTGCGTCGTACTGCCGCTGGTAGTCGGCGATCCTGCGCTCGAGTTCCTGCCGCGTGACGGTGATCTCGTCCACGACGCCCTGCGCCGCGGCGGTGGCGGCGGCCGCCGCCTCCCGCGACTCGTCGGCCACCTCGGCCGCCTGCTCCACCTCGGTGAGCACCTCGTCGGTGTGCTCCGCGATCGCATCGAGGGTGCCCAGGGAGAAGATCAGCTCGTCGGTCGAGTCACTGGTCAGGAGGAGGTCGAGCGGGGACATGCCGCTGCCGGTGTAGGCACTGCGGGCCAGCTGGCGGATCTGCCCGTCGAGGGCCGCGAGCTGACCCTCCGCGGCGACGACGGCCGCGCCGGCGGTCGTCGCCGCGGCCTGGTGCCCGGCGAGGACGACCCGTGCATCGTTGAGCTGCTCGGAGACGACCTCGAGCTCGTGGCTGGCCTCGGCCACCCGGGCGGCCGCCTGGTCGGCGGTCCTGACCTCATCGGGGACGGCGGACGCCGTGGCCGGCAGCAGGGTCACGGTCACGGCAGCGACGGCGCTGACCAGGAGACCGGAGCGCAACGCCCCCGAGCGGGGACTCCGCGTGAAAGCCACCTCGCGTTCGGTGTGGCGCTGTTCGCGGACATGCCTCAGGGGTGCGTCTGGGGTCGCCACGTGCGGCGGCTCTCCGTTTCTTCCTCAGCTACCGCCGACCGAGTTAGCTGACGGGTTCGGGCTGGGAAGACTGGCCCTATCCCCCACGCACCGGCGAGCCGGCCGCGGGAGAACTCACCCCAGAACTGCGGTGGGTCCCCGGTACACCCCGGGCGCCGGGACTGCACGCCGCGCGGTGATTAGGCGGTGTTCGGTCGAGGCCACCCCTCGACGGGTGACGACCACCCGGCCGAACGGCGACGACCCTAACGACCTTGATGTGCCTGTGACAAACGGGAACGGTGAGAACGGGTGGGACGGCATCCCGCCCCGTACGGCGCGCCTACCTCGGGATACACCCGGACGGGTGTATCTGCGGCCGCTCCGACGGGCACGGGACGATCAGCCCGTGCGCCGTCCGGATCCCTCGCCGCCGTGGCCGTCGGCGCCGTCGCGGTGACGCAGCGGGGGCACCAGGCCCCCCTCGGCCAGCGCGCGGACAGCCCGGCGCTCCACGTCGTCGAACTCCACCACCACGCCGGGCGGCGGGAGCACGACGTCCTCGGCGGTGACCGGTGCAGGACCACCGGTGCGCCCGGTCATCGGCACCACGACCGGATCGACCCCCTGCCATCCCGGCGGGGCCCCGAGCAGGACGGTGACCACGCAGTCGGCGCAGCCGGTCCCCCGGGCGGTGCAGGTGTCGCAGTCGATGAGCATCGCTTCTTCTCCTCCGTGAGTCGTTCCGCACGCTAGGAGGAGGCACCGACAATTCCGCCGCGGCCGCCGGCACCCGGGCCGCTCTCAGCTGCCCGCGTACTCCCAGTGCCAGGGCTCCTCGCGGCCGGTGCCGGGATCAGCCCACGTGGGGTGCAGGAATCTGAACCGGCGTTCGCCACCATCCAGGCGTACTGGGGGGTGCCGAACGCCTGGATGCCGCCGCAGAGATCCACCGCCAGCCCCCAGCCGTGGTTGCTCGTTCCGGGCACCGCCGCGAGCGCCGGCTTCTGCCCGTACAACCGCACCTGGCCGGCGTAGGTCCGGTAGGAGTCGGTGATGCAGATCGGAGCGCCGAGAGCCGCGGCGTAGGCCGCCGACATCGCCCGGTAGGCGGCCGCCGCGTCGCAGCGCAGCACGTGCCCGGCGGAGCCGAGGGAGCACATCGCGCTCGGGGGAATCAGCCCGTTGGGATAGCCACCCCAGGACCGGGCGCCGTCGTAGCTCGGCGGGTAGACGGTGGTGCCGCACTCGGTGCGCAGCGCGCCGGCGGCCGGGGCCGGCACGGGTACCGGAGCACGCAGGCCGAGGGGTGGGCGCCCGACGGCCAGCACCTGGTCCCCGGGGAGCGACCGCACCACCACGGCACCGGCCCGGGCGTCCGCGGCGAGCATGGTGCGCGGGTCGAGGGCCAGCCCGACGTGCCCGAGCCGCGCTTCCTGCGAGCCCAGGAAGACCAGGTCACCGGGGAGCACGTCCGCAGGGGCGACCGGCGCCACCCGGGCGAACAGCTCGCCCTGGCTGGCCGGGAGCGCCACGCCGGCCCGCTGGTAGGCCGCCTGCACCAGAGCTCCGCAGTCCCACGATCGGGGCCGGCCGTCCCGGGGGCGTAGGGCCGCCCCAGCGCCTCCATCGCTGCGCTGACCGCCGTGAGGGTCTCCGCGGGCAGCACCAGCAGAGAGCTGGGTCGGCCGGGCAACTGGGCCACGCCCCGCTGCGCGCCACCGCCGGCCGCCGCGACCGGCACGAGCCGATCGGGCAGGGTGCGCACGGGGTCGCGCAGTACCGCGGCCGGTAGCGCGGCGACCCCCGCCCCCGTCAGCTGCTCGACGTAGGCCCGCCAGTTGACCGCGGTCCGCTCGTTGACCGCCACCTGTTCCCGCTGCAGGCTCTCCAGCTGGCCATCCACCACCTCCAGCGCCTGGCCCAGCTCGGCGGTCACCGCCTCGGCGGCCGCCTCGAGCTCGGCCACCCGGGTGGCCACCTCGTCGGCCCGCGCCCGCGCCTGGTCCAGGGCGGCCTGCGCCCGTCGTCGCTCCTCGAGGGCCGCCCGCCGGTGTCCCTCGGCCACCGCGATGACCTCTGCGGCGTGCGCATCGACGGCGTCGAGGAACCCCATGGCGGAGACGACCTCGCCGGGATCGCCCCCGCCGAGCAGGATCGTCAGCGGAGTGAGCGCGCCACCGTCGCGGTAGATCGCACGCGCGTACCCGGCGATCTCCCGCTGGTGCACCGCCAGCGCGCCCTGCGCGTCGGCGAGGACGTGCCGCGACGCCTCCACCGCCGACTGGGCCGCTGCCAGCGCCTCCCGTGCGGCCACCACGTCGGCCTGCTGGGCGCGCAGCCCCTCCTGCACCTCCGCCGCCCGCCGTTGCAGGCGATCGAGGTCGCGGCTGTCGAGCACCCCGGAGGTACCGCCCGGCTGGCCGCTGGGGGCGGCCGACGCCGTTGCACCGGGCAGCAGCGCGACCACGCACGCCACCAGCACGGCCGTCGCGACGCGGTACCGCGCCCGCGCACGGCGGCGCCGCCAGGGGCCGGCGAGTATGGCACCACCTTCACGTGTCCGACCGGCGGACGCAGCGACGGCGCCAGCACCGGCACGCATGGTGTCGTCCCGAGGCGGGAAACGCCAGGTGAAAGGCCCGCGCGGTGCCCGGAACCGCCCGGTCGGGGGGTCGTCGGCGCCGGCCCCGACGGCGCGCGTCCCCCCGACTGTCAGCACCCCGACCTAGCGTCCGCCCCGTGCCACCCTCCCCCGCATCACCGCGCTACCAGCAGGTCACCATCGACGAGGTCGGCACGCCGCTCGCGCAGGTCACCTTCGTCGTCGTCGACCTGGAGACCACCGGTGGCTCCCCCAAGGACAGCGCGATCACCGAGATCGGGGCGGTGAAGGTCCGCGGCGGCCAGGTGCTCGGCGAGTTCCAGACCCTGGTCGACCCCGGCCACGCGATCCCCCCGTACATCAGCGTGCTCACCGGGATCACGTCCTCCATGGTCGCGGCGGCGCCGCGCATCGGTTCGGTCCTGCCGTCCTTCCTCGAGTTCGCCCGCGGCGCGGTGCTGGTGGCGCACAACGCACCGTTCGACCTCGGGTTCCTCAAGGCCGCCTGCGCGGAGAACGGGCTGGCCTGGCCGGCTGCGGCCTCGGTGGACACCGCCGTCCTGGCCCGCCGGCTGCTCAGCCGCGACGAGGTCCCGAACTGCAAACTCGCCACCCTCGCCCCGTACTTCTCCGCCACCACCTCGCCGACCCACCGGGCGCTCGACGACGCCCGTGCCACCGTCGACGTCCTGCACGGCCTCTTCGAGCGGCTCGGCCCGCTCGGGGTCACCACGCTCGAGGAGCTCACCGGGCTGACCCGTCAGGTCGACCCCGAGCGCCGGCGCAAGCGGGACCTGGCCGACGGCGTCCCCCACGGCCCCGGTGTCTACCTCTTCCGCGGGCCCCGCGACGAGCCGCTCTACGTCGGCACCTCCACCGACCTGCGCAGCCGGGTCCGCAGCTACTTCACCTCCGGGGAGCAGCGGAGCCGGATCACCGAGATGGTGGCCCTGGCCCAGCGGGTGGACGCCGTTCCCTGCGCGCACGCCCTTGAGGCGGCCGTCCGCGAGCTCCGGCTGATCGCCCAGCACAAGCCCCGGTACAACCGCCGCTCCCGCTTCCCGGAGCGGGCACTGTGGGTCCGGCTCACCGAGGAGCCCTTCCCGCGGTTGTCGGTCGTGCGGCGGGTACGACCCGACGCCGGGGTGTTCCTGGGGCCGTTCCCCGACCGCCGGGCGGCCGATGCGGCCGTGGCCGCCGTGCACGAGGCCCTGCCGTTGCGGCAGTGCACCGCGCGGCTGTCCCCCCGGACCCCGATCAGCGCCTGCGCGCTGGCCGGCATGGGCCGCTGCGGTGCGCCGTGCACCGGCGCGCAGTCGGTCCTGGAGTACGCCGATGCCGCCGGCGTCTTCGCCGCCGCGGTCACCTCCGATCCGCAGCCGCTGCTCGCCCCGCTGATCGCGCGGGTGGACCGGCTCGCCGGGGAGGAACGGTACGAGGACGCCGCCGTGCTGCGCGACCGGATCGCGGTCCTCGTCCGCGCCGTGCGGCGGCGGCAGCGGCTGGCGTCCCTGGCCGCCGTCCCGGAGCTGGTGCTGGCCCGTCCCGACGGTGACGGCGGCTGGGAGCTGTCGGTCGTCCGGCTGGGACGGTTGGCGGCCGCCGGCAACGCCCCCCGGGGGACCACGGTCCGGAGCGTCCTCCCGGTGCTGCTGGCGACGGCGGAGACGGTGGCCGGGGCGGACGGCGAACGGACCACGTCGGTGGACGAGACCGAACTGGTGCTCCGCTGGCTGGAGAAGCCCGGCACCCGCCTGGTGCAGCTCACCGGGACGCTGGCCAGCCCCGCACCCGGCACCGGCGCCTACAGCGGCTTCCTCGCGCGCGTGGAGACCGGCCGCGACGCCCGCGACCCGTTCGCCGACGGTCGGTCGCTGGGCACCCGCGCGCGGCCGGAACGGATAGCATCCTCGGCGTGATCACCGCCATCGTGATGATCGACGCCAGCACCGACTCGATCGCGGAGGTCGCGCAGGCCGTCGCCGAGCTCGACGGAGTCAGCGAGGTCTACTCCGTCGCCGGTGATGCCGATCTGATCGCCATCGTCCGCGTCCGCGAGTTCGAGCAGGTCGCCGAGGTCATCGCCGGCCGCATCAACAAGGTGCCGGGCGTGGTGGACACCGACACGCACATCGCCTTCCGCGCCTTCTCGCGGCACGATCTGGAGGCCGCGTTCTCCATCGGCGTCGACAGCGCCGACTGAAGCGGCGTCCGGTCCTCCGTCAGCCCCGAGCGGCCCGGCTGACGTCGATCCAGCGGTCCAGCAGGGCCGACGCCCGACCGTCGTCGACTGCGGCGGCGGCCTTCTGCAACCCTGCCGCGAGGGCCTCGTGCAGCCGTGCCGGCCGCTCGTCGAAGGCCACCAGGGCGGCCGCCGCATTGAGCAGCACCGCGTCCCGCACCGGCCCGCGCTCACCGTCCACCACGCGACGGAACACGTCCGCGTTGGCCCGCGCGTCACCGCCCCGCAGAGCATCGCGCCCGGGCACCTCGATGCCCAGGGCCGACGGGTCCAGGCGCTCGGCCTCGACCGCGCCGTCCCGCACCGTCCACACCGCCGAGGTCGTGGCCGTCGTCAGCTCGTCCAGGCCGTCGTCGCCACGGAAGACCAGCGCCCGGGTTCCCCGCGCCGCCAGGACCTCGGCCAGCACCGGCGCCATCCGCAGGTTGGCGCAGCCGATGGCCGCCGCGACCGGCCGGGCAGGGTTGGTGAGCGGGCCCAGGAAGTTGAAGACGGTGGCGATCCCCATCTCCCTCCGGGCGGGCCCGGCGTAGCGCATGCCCGGGTGGAACACCGGCGCGAAGAAGAAACCGATGCCCGCCTCGCGGACGCAGTGCGCCACACCTGCCGCGGGCAGATCGATGACCACACCCAGCGCCTCGAGCACGTCCGCCGCGCCCGACGACGAGGACGCGGCGCGGTTGCCGTGCTTGGCCACCGGCGCGCCGGCAGCAGCCGTGACCACCGCGGCCATCGTGGAGATGTTCACGGTGTGAGCTCCGTCGCCGCCGGTGCCCACGATGTCGACGCAGTCCAGCGGCAGCTCGACCGGCGTCGCCTGGGCCAGCATCTCGGTGGCCAGCCCTGCGACCTCCTCAGGAGCCTCGCCCTTGGCGCGCAGGGCCACGGTGAACCCCGCCACCTGGGCCGGCGTCGCCTCGCCGGTCATCACTTCACGCATCGCCCAGCGCGTGTCCTCGGCGGACAGGTCCTGACCGGCCAGGAGGCGGTTGAGCAGCCCCGGCCACGACGGTGCGGGGGACGGCACCGACCGCGTCACGGGCCGACCGCGGCGCGCCGCGCGTGGCTGCGGAGGAGATCGGCCACCACCTCGGGGGCGACCAGCGGGTCGACGGGGAACGCGAGGGTCGCCTCGGCCCGGGACCAGTGCGCCAGCCAGCGGTCGGGCTGCCGGGCGATGAGCACGCAGATCGCCGGCCGGTCGGCGACCTCGACCTCCAGCTGCCGGGTCAGCGCGAGGCCTCCGGTGGGTTGCGCCTCGCCGTCGAGCACGCAGAGGTCGATGCCGCCGGCATCCACGGCGGCGACGACCTCGTCACCGGACGAGCACTCCAGCCAGGTGATCGGCCCCACGTCGGCGGCCGGACGCCGGCCCACCGCCGTCCGGACGGCGTCGCGCACCTCGGGACGGTGGCTGTAGAGGAGCACGGTCGCCGGCGCGGCGGAGTTCTCGGCAGCACTCACGTGGCCGAGCCTAGTGCCCCGGGCCGTTGTCGCAGGCCAACTCCGGCAAGTCGGTATCGAGCCGGTCACGGTGACGCCACGCCCACCGCACCCGCGGTCGTGACGGGGGCATGCCGGTGCCATGATGAGCCCCGTGACAACGGCCCCCGTCGCGAGCAGCACCTTCGACACATCGCGGGTGCACTCCCTGACCCGACCGAACATGGTCAGCGTCGGCACGATCATCTGGCTCGCCAGCGAGCTGATGTTCTTCGCCGGCCTGTTCGCCATGTACTTCACCGCCCGAGCCCGGGCCGGCGCCGAGAGCGGCTGGCCGCCGGAACCCACCGAGCTGAACCTGCCGTACGCCACGTTCTTCACCGTGATCCTCGTGCTCTCCTCGGTCACCTGCCAGTTCGGTGTCTTCGCGGCGGAGAACGGGAACGTCTACGGCCTGCGCCGCTGGTTCACCATCACGTTCGTGATGGGCCTGGTCTTCGTGCTCGCACAGGCGAACGAGTACCGCGAGCTGGTCGCGCACGGCACCACCATCTCGTCGTCCACGTACGGCTCGGTCTTCTACATCACGACGGGCTTCCACGCCCTGCACGTCATCGGTGGGCTCGTCGCCTTCGTCTACGTGCTCATCCGGTCCACCATGGGCCGTTTCACGCCGGCACAGGCGACCTCGGCGATCGTGGTCTCCTACTACTGGCACTTCGTCGATGTCGTGTGGGTCGGGCTCTTCGCCACGATCTACCTGATCCGCTAGGGAACCGGTGTCCACCACGAACCCGCACTCCGAAGCCCCGCTCGACGACGCCGGCTCCCCGGTCGGCCGGGCCCGGGCACGGCGCCGTTCCAAGCAGCGCCGCCGCCTGGCCAACGTCGCCGGGCTGATGGCCTCGCTGGTCCTGACCGGCGCGCTGTACTCCGTCTTCGCCCCGGCCCAGGCCGCGGACGAGACCACGAGCGAGTCCGCCGCCGAGGCGGCCGGGCGCGAGCTGTACGAGCGCAGCTGCATCAGCTGCCACGGCGAGAACCTCGAGGGCGTTCCGAACCGGGGCCCGTCGCTGATCGGCGTCGGCGAGGCCTCGGTCTACTTCCAGGTGCACACCGGGCGGATGCCGCTCGTGCGCCAGGAGGCCGACGCGCCGGACAAGCCGAGGGTCTTCTCCGACGAGGAGATCGACCAGCTGATGGCCTACGTCCAGGCCAACGGCGGCGGCCCCACCCTCCCCTCGGGCGACCTCCGCAACGGCGACCTGGCCGAGGGCGGTGAGCTCTTCCGGCTCAACTGCTCGTCCTGCCACAACTTCGTCGGTCAGGGCGGCGCCCTGTCCTCCGGAAAGGCGGCGCCCAGCCTGGAGGGCTCGAACGATCTGGAGATCTACACCGCGATGCTCTCCGGGCCCTCGAACATGCCCGTGTTCGGGGACAACCAGCTCACCCCCGAGGAGAAGCGGGCGATCATCACCTACGTCCAGACGATCGACAACATGGCCGACCCGGGCGGTGCCGGCATCGGCCGCATGGGCCCGGTCGCCGAGGGCCTGGTCATCTGGGTCGTCGGGATCAGCGCCATGATGTTCGGGATCTTCTGGATGGGGAGCAAGGCGTGAGCACGCTGGCGGGCTCATCGATCGACACGGCAGCTGCGCGGTCGCTGTTCACGACCGCCGGCGAGGAGGAAGCGTGAGCACGCGCGACACCCGCCCCGGCTCGACCGGCGGCGCGGACATCGAGGGGCCGTTGCACGGCGGCCCGGACGAGGACTACACCCCCGAGCAGCTCTCCGCCATGAGCCGCGAGGACCTCGACCTGCTCGGTGCCCGGTACGACGGCGTGGAGGTCCTCCACGTCGACCCGGGCCCCGAACCCGGTTCGCGCCTCGAGAAGCGGGCGGTCCGCCAGGTCGGCTGGAGCTTCGCCCTCGCGGGCGTCTCCGCCCTGCTGTTCCTGGTGGTCTACATCGGCTCCGGATGGTTCCTCCCCGAGTGGTCGTGGGCGGAGGACGGCACTGTCTGGAGCGCGCTGTTCACCCCGCTCCTGGGGCTGTTCATGGGTCTGTCGCTCACCCTGGTGGGCGTCGGCCTGGTGCTCTACACCAAGAAGCTGCTGCCGCACGAGACCGCGGTGCAGGACAAGCACGACGGCTCGCATTTCGACCGCGTCACCACGGGTGCCACGCTGGTGGGTGGCTACCACAACAGCGGGCTGCCCCGGCGCAAGCTGATCACCCGATCGTTGGGTTTCATGGGCGCGGCCGTCGGCGTCATGCTGCTGGCCCCGCTCGGTGGCCTGATCAAGAACCCGAACACCGGCAACCCGCTCGGCCGCACCTCGTGGGCCGAGGGCGTCCGGCTGCTGCGCATCGACGGCTCCCCGGTCCGCCCCGGCGACCAGCAGCCCGGCTCCCTGGAGACGGTCTTCCCGGCCGTGCCCGGTGGCAACTTCGAGTCCGACGCCGCCACCATGCTCATCCGGCTCCGGCCCGAGCAGACCGAGGAGAACCGGCCTCGTGCGGGTCAGTCGGGCTTCGGGTACGGCGACTACGTCGCCTACTCCAAGATCTGCACGCACGCCGGTTGCCCGGTGTCGCTGTACGAGCAGGAGACCGGCCGGCTGCTCTGCCCCTGCCACCAGTCGCAGTTCCTGGTGACCGAGGGCGCCAAGCCGGTCTTCGGGCCGGCCACCCGCTCGCTGCCGCAGCTCCCGATCACTGTCGACGACGAAGGATTCTTCGTCGCCCGCAGCGACTACATTGAGCCTGTCGGCCCGACCTACTGGAACCGGGAGCGCATCTGATGGCAGCTCGCACCGCCTCGGCGCCGGGCGCCCCGACCACGAAGCTCGGCAAGGCCGCGTACGAGATCGACGACCGCCTGATCGTCGCCGGGCCCGTCCGGCGCACGCTCAACAAGGTCTTCCCCGACCACTGGTCGTTCCTGCTCGGGGAGATCGCCCTCTACTGCTTCATCATCCTGCTGCTGTCGGGCACCTACCTCACGTTCTTCTTCCAGGCGTCGATGGTCGAGGTCGTCTACGACGGGTCCTACGACCCGTTGCGCGGCCTGGACATGTCGATCGCCTACGCCTCGACGCTGGACATCTCCTTCGACGTCCGCGGCGGGCTCTTCATGCGCCAGCTGCACCACTGGGCCGCACTGCTGTTCGTGGCCTCGATCGTCGTCCACCTGCTGCGCATCTTCTTCACCGGCGCGTTCCGGCGCCCCCGCGAGACGAACTGGATCATCGGCGTGCTGCTGATGATCCTGGCGCTCCTCGAGGGCGCGACCGGGTACACCCTCCCCGACGACCTGCTGTCGGGGACCGGGCTGCGCATCATCAGCGCCATCATCCTGGCCATCCCCGTCATCGGGACGTGGGCGCACTGGGCGGTGTTCGGTGGCGACTTCGTCGGTGAGGTGATCATCGGCCGCTTCTACATCATCCACGTGCTGCTCATCCCGGCGATCCTGCTGGCGCTCATCGCGGCGCACCTGCTCATCCTCGTGAAGCAGAAGCACACCCAGTTCCCCGGCCCGGGCCGCACCGAGCACAACGTCGTCGGCAACCGCCTCTTCCCCACCTTCGCCGGCAAGGCCACCGGCCTGCTCTTCGTCGTCTTCGGTGTCTGCGCCGCACTCGGCGGTCTGGTGCAGATCAACCCCGTCTGGCTGTGGGGCCCGTACAACCCGGCCATGGTCTCGGCCGCGTCCCAGCCCGACTGGTACGTCATGTTCCTCGACGGGTCGACGCGGCTCTTCCCCGCCTGGGACATCAACCTCCCCGGTGACTACACGATCCCGGCGCTGTTCTGGCCGACGCTCGTCCTGCCGGGGATCCTGTTCACCTTGCTGCTGCTGTATCCGATGATCGAGCGCAAGTTGACCGGCGACACGGCGTCGCACCACCTGCTCCAGCGACCGCGGGACGTCCCGGTGCGGACGTCACTGGGCATGATGGCGATCACCTTCTACGTCGTGCTGCTGGTCTCCGGTGGCAACGACGTCGTCGCGGACAAGTTCGACATCAGCCTGAACGCGATGACCTGGGCCGGGCGGATCGGGCTGATCGTGCTCCCGCCGATCGCCTACGTGCTCACCTACCGGATCTGCCTGGGCCTCCAGCAGCACGACCGCGAGGTCCTCGAGCACGGGATCGAGACCGGTGTCATCCGCCGGCTCCCGCATGGCGAGTTCATCGAGGTCCACCAGCCGCTCGGACCGGTGGACGAGCACGGTCACGGCCAGCTCGCGTACGGCGGCGCTCCGGTCCCCAAGCGGATGAACCAGGCCGGTGGCGCCCGTCGGGCGATCCGGGGTTTCTTCTCCCCCACGGAGGAGCCGACCGCGGTCGAGCTCGAGCAGCAGCGAGAAGGCCGAGGTCTGTCGTCCGGCGAGCCTGGCCGCGAGCTGACCACATCGGGGCGTCCTTCCGAGGGTGGCCGCCCGTCCGACGGCGGCCGTCCACAGGATCCGCGCGACTGATCGAGCACGGCACGCAAGGGCCCCGGTGGACATCACCGGGGCCCTTCGCGGTTGTCGGGCCGTCGGGATGGGTGTTCGCCGGTCGCCACTGGTCGGCAGCGAAGGGCCTGGCGAGCGACAGTTGACCGCTGGGTGCGGCGCCGGGTCGCGACCAGCGCCAGGCGTCGACGTCACGCCGGCGTCGAGCCCTTGCTGTCTGCGGCACTCCCCCGCCGCGGCGTCACGTCATGGCGGGCGCCTACCCGTCGCTCCTGCACACCCGCGTCGCGCGGTGAGCGCCCGGCTTCGTTCGTCCGTGCAGAGCGACCCTGACGTCCGCAGACCTACGTCTCCAGGGACCCGTCCCAGACCTGCGACGGTCCGCCACCTTTTCCAGCCGGTCTACCGCGGCGCGACGGTCAAGGCCGGGCCGCAGGCCTCAGCGACGCCCTCGCGGAACGGTAAGAGCCGGCGCGATCCCGTCCGGAGCCCGCATCGCGCCGTCCGGAGCGCGCACGGCGACGTCACCCCCCGGGCGCGGCTCGGCCCGCGTACGGGCGCGCCCACACAACGGATGTGGGCCGCGCCCGCGTCCTCCTGGGACACGGGGCGGCGCCGGGAACCGCTGCCCTGGCCAGCCGACGCCGGCGCCCGCGGACCGATCCTCCCGGGAAGCCCGCGCGCGCCGGCAACCACTGCCGCGAACGGGCGAGGGCTCCTTCCACCTACCCGCGGAAGGAGCCCTCGTACGTTCGGTGCCGAGCAGATCAGCTCTGCTGGGCGTTCTGCCCCACGTAGTACTCGAAGAGCAGACCGCCCACGGTGATCACCACGGCTACGGCACCCATGAGGAGCAGCCAGTAGTACCAGAAGGCGACGCCCAGGCCGGTCAGCGCCACGGACAGCGCCAGGCCGAACGGCCAGTAGCTGGCCGGGCTGAAGAAGCCCAGCTCGCCGGCGCCGTCGGCGATCTCTGCGTCCTTGCGGTCCTCCGGACGAGCGTCGATGCGGCGCGAGACGAACCAGAAGAACCCGCCGATGAGCAGGGTCAGCCCGCCGGACAGCGCCAGGGCCGTCGTGCCGATGGGCTCCATCGACCAGAATCCGTAGACGACCGCGGAGACGAAGCAGAACACCGCGATCAGGTTGAAGATCAGTGCCTCGACCTTCACGGCCGTGCCTCCTCGTGCGTCTGTGCGGTCCGGGAAACGGGGGTGAGGGCCTCAGTCACCGGCGGGCTGCAACTGCTCGACGACCTTCGTCTGGATCAGGTCCAGGGGCGTCGTGGTGCTCGCCACGCCCTCCTCGCCGATCTCCTCCAGGGCCTCGTAGGTGCTCAGACCCTCTTCCCGGGCCTCCAGGTAGGCGTCGTAGACGTCGCCCGGCACCGCACGGACCTCGAAGTTCATGTAGGCGTGGTAGGTGCCGCAGAGCTCGGCGCACCGGCCGACATAGGCGCCCTCCTCGCGGACGGTCACCTGGAAGACGTTGTCCCGGCCGTTCTCGTTGCCGGGGATGACGTCCAGCTTGAACAGGAAGTCCGGCACCCAGAAGGAGTGGATGACGTCGGCCGAGGCCAGTTCGAACTGCACCGTCTGATCGGTGGGCACCACGAGGATCGGGATCTCCGTGCTGGTGCCCACGGTGTCGACAGGCTCGCCGTCGGGCCCGGCAGTCTCCGGGTAGACGAACTGCCAGTTCCACTTGAACGCGTTGACCGCGATCGTGGTGTCGGGCTCCTCGTCGCGGTCCAGCACCTCGTTCTGCGTCACCACGGTGAAGAAGAAGAGGCCGGCGATGATGGCGAACGGGATGATCGTGTACACGATCTCCAGCGGCAGGTTGTACGCCGTCTGGCGCGGCAGCTCGTCGCTCTTCTTGCGGTGGGCGATGACCGTGTAGGCGATGAGCGCCCACACCACACCGCCGATGAGCAGGGCCGCGTAGGACGACCAGATCCACAGCGTGCGCATGGACTCGGCCTCGTCGGTGATGCCCTCCGGCCAGCCGAACCGGACGAAGTTCTCGACCCAGAACTCACGGTCGGTGATGTCGCATCCGGTGAGGGTCAGGACCCCCAGGAGACCGAGCGCGGCCAGCCGCGCGAGCCTGCTGCCTCGAGCCACTGCTCGCTGCCTCCTCGTCCTCCGCCCGACACCCGGGCGGTCCTTCCAGCGGGTCCTCCACCAGTGCTCGGCAGAGTGAATCCCCGCCGATCACAGTGTGGGGCGAGACTAGCCGACCCGCCCCAGGGGCCGACCACCGGAGACGGCCGGGCGGGTCGGGCACCGGGGTTCGGCGAGCGGCGGGCACCGGTCGCCGCGGAGCTCCGGCCGGTCGCAGACGCCGGAGCCTCGGGGACGGCGGTTAGAGTCGAGGGCGTGTTCACCCGGCTCCTGACCCCGAGATGGGTGCTCCTGCACCTGCTCGTGGTCGCCCTGTTCGTCGCCACGTTCTTCCTCGGCTACTGGCAGCTGTCCAAGGCCGAGGCAGGGGGCGGCGCGGTCAACTGGAGCTACGCCCTGCAGTGGCCGCTCTACGGCTTCATGGGCCTCTGGTTCTACGTGCGCATGGTGCGGGTCGAGCTGCACCGCGACCCGGACGAGGACCGGCCGGGACACGCCGTGGTGCTGTACCAGCGACCGCGGATCGACACGACCGGCGACCCGGAGCTGGCCGCCTACAACGCCTACCTGGCCGAGCTCAACGAGAAGGCCCTGGGACAGCGGAGCGCCGGTAGTGGCCGCTGACCGCACCGCGCCGGCCCGCGACTCCGAGCAGGCCATCGGGGCCGCTCTCCAGCGGTACCGGGTCATGGCCAACGTCGTGGGCGTCCTGCTGATCCTGCTGATCTGCGTCGCGGTGCCGCTGAACCACCTCGCCGGCATCTCGGAGCCCTCGACCGTGCTCGGCACCGCGCACGGCTGGCTCTACGCACTGTTCTTCCTGTCCGCCGTGGATCTCGCGCTGCGGGCGAAGTGGAGCCTCAAGGGCACGATCGTGAGCCTCGTCCTGGGGACGATCCCGTTCCTGTCGTTCGTCGCCGAGCGCAACGTCACCCGCAAGATGCGCGCCGGCGAGCGCGTCTGACCCCCGCGGCCCCCGGCCGCCGCCCCCTCGACCACGGAGTCCCGCGCCTCATGTGTGGCCTGCTCGCCTACTTCTCCACCGACGCCGAGCGCGTCACCGACACCACCGTCGCCGCCGTCCGCGGAGCGCAGCACTGCCTGCGCCACCGCGGCCCCGACGAGAACGAGGCCTGGTGGGACGAGCGCGCGGTGTTCGGCTTCAACCGGCTGTCGTTCATCGACATCGAGCACAGCCACCAGCCGATGCCCTACGCCGACGGCCGTTACCGGATCGTCTTCAACGGTGAGATCTACAACTACCTGGAGCTCCGCGAGGAGCTGACGGCCGCCGGGGCCACCTTCGCCACCGAGGGGGACACCGAGGCGATCGTCGCCGGGTACCACCAGTGGGGCGAGGACGTCGTCCACCGGCTGCGCGGCATGTTCGCCTTCCTGATCTGGGACACCCAGGAGAACAAGGTCTTCGGGGCCCGCGACCCGTTCGGCATCAAGCCGCTGTTCACCGCACGACTGGCCGACGGCGCGCTCGTGTTCAGCTCCGAGAAGAAGGCCCTGCTGGAGATGCTCGGCGGCAGCACCGCCGCCGGCGGCGTGGACGGCGCCTCGCTGCAGCACTACCTGACGCTCCAGTACGTACCGGAGCCCGCGACGCTGCACCGCGGCATCCGCCGGATCGAGAGCGGTACCAGCTTCACCGTCGTCGACGGCGAACTACGGACCGAGCGCTACTTCCACCCGACCTTCCCGGTCCGTCCGGTCGCCACGGACGAGCAGCAGGCCCTCTACGACCGGATCGCCGACGTCCTGGACGACTCGGTCCGGATGCACATGCGCGCCGACGTCACCGTCGGGTCCTTCCTCTCCGGCGGCATCGACTCCACGGCGATCGCGGCCCTGGCCAAGCGGTACAACCCCGACCTCATGACCTTCACGGTCGGCTTCGGGCGGGAGGGCTTCTCCGAGATCGACGTCGCCGCCGAGTCCGCGGCGGCCATCGGCGTCGAGCACATCACCAAGGTGGTGACGCCGGAGGAGTTCGCCGACTCCATCCCGCTCGTGGTCTGGTACCTGGACGATCCGGTGGCCGACCCGGCGCTCGTGCCGCTGTACTTCGTGGCCCGCGAGGCCCGCAAGCACGTCAAGGTGGTGCTCTCCGGTGAGGGCGCCGACGAGCTCTTCGGCGGCTACAACATCTACCGCGAGCCCCTGTCGCTGGCCGCCTTCGACAAGCTCCCCGGGGGCCTCCGCCGCGCGCTGGGCACCTTGTCGACGAAGCTGCCCGACGGCATGCGCGGCAAGGACCTGCTCCGCCGCGGCGCCATCCCGCTCGAACAGCGCTACTACGGCAACGCGCGGATCTTCCGGGACGAGGAGCTGACGTTCCTCGAGAGGCGGGACCCCGACCTCTCGCACGTCGCCGTCACCCGCGCGCTGTACGAGCGGACCCGTGCGGCCGGCTACGACGACGTCACCGCCATGCAGTACGTGGACCTGTTCACCTGGCTGCGCGGTGACATCCTCGTCAAGGCCGACAAGATGACCATGGCCAACTCGCTGGAGCTGCGGGTGCCGTTCCTCGACCCGGAGGTCTTCCGGGTGGCCTCGACCATCCCGGTCGACCAGCGGGTGACCAAGGAGACGACGAAGTACGCGCTGCGTCGGGCACTGGAGCAGATCGTGCCGCCGCACGTCCTGAACCGCCGCAAGCTCGGGTTCCCCGTACCCACCCGGCACTGGCTGGCCGAGGACCTGCACGACTGGGCGCGGCAGGTCGTCGAGGAGAGCCAGACCGACGAGTGGCTGGACAAGCGGCAGGTCCTGGCCATGCTGGCGGCGCACCGGCAGAACCAGCGCGCCGGCTCACCTGTCGACTACTCCCGCAAGCTGTGGACTCTCCTGGTCTTCATGGTGTGGCACGGGGTCTTCGTCGAGGAGCGGATCAAGCCGGTCATCCCGGAGACCGTCTACCCCGTCCGGTTGTAGGGCGAGGGTCTCCGAGCAACCACAACGGCCCGGCTCCCTCGTACGGGAGCCGGGCCGTCGTGTCGTCCCTAGTGGGGACCCGGAGGGTCTCCTGCGAAGGGACGACGAAGCGGCTCAACGCGTCCGGGGACGGCAATTGGCCGCGGTGCGATCCGGAGGATCGCGGTGTCCTAGTTGAACGAGTCGCCGCACGCGCAGGAGCCCTGCGCGTTCGGGTTGTCGATCGTGAAGCCCTGCTTCTCGATGCTGTCGACGAAGTCGATGACCGCACCGCCCAGGTACGGGCTGCTCATCCGGTCGACGATGACCTCGACGCCGCCGAAGTCGTAGGTCTGGTCACCGTCGAGGAACCGCTCGTCGAAGAAGAGCTGGTACCGCAGGCCGGAGCATCCACCGGGCTGGACGGCGATGCGCAGCCGCAGGTCGTCGCGGCCCTCCTGGTCCAGCAACGCCTTGACCTTGGCGGCCGCGGGGTCGCTGAGCACGACGCCGGTGGCCGTGGTGTCCTGCACCGTCATATTCCTGTCCTCTCCCTCCGGGGTGTCCGCGTAGGCGCGTCCTGTCGCGAACGAACGCCGCCGGAACGGCTCCGCTTCCCGTGCGCACCCACTGTACGTCTCGGGGCTCGTCCGCCGGGGCTGCATTGCTCACACACGTAGACTTCCGGGCCGTGAAGCTCCGCCTGCCCGGCCGCCGGGACCACACCGAGACGTCCGATGCCGGGAACACCGGCGAGCTGACCGACCAGCTGGTCAAGGCCGGCGGCAAGGGGCGTCCGACGCCGAAGCGCCACGTGGCCCAGGGCAAGCGGCCCGGCCCGCCCCCGCCGCCGCCCACCACGCGCAAGGAGGCCTACAAGCGGATGCGCGCGCAGCAGGCCACCCGCCGCACGGAGACACGGCAGGGCATGGCCCGCGGTGACGACGGCTACCTGCCCGCCCGCGACCGTGGGCCGGTCCGCAAGCTCGTCCGCGACATCGTCGACAGCCGCCGCAACGTGGGCAGCTTCTTCCTCGCGCTCGCGGCGGTGATGCTCGTCGGCACCCTGGTGCCGAGCATGGCGGTGAAGAGCTACACGAGCTTCGTCGCCGTCGCCTTCTTCATGGTGCTGATCATCGACTCGTTCGTGCTCGGCCGGAAGATCAAGCGCACGGTCGCCGACCGGTTCCCCGACCAGGACCACAAGATGAAGGGCCTGGTCTGGTACGGCATCAGCCGGTCCACCATGATCCGCCGGTGGCGCTTCCCCAAGCCCGAGGTCCCGCTCGGCGCAGAGGTCTGAGCAGGCTCGGGCGGCCTCGCTGGGCGACGGCGTCGCACGACTGATGCGCGTCACCGTCCTGGGCACCGGCGCTGCCGACGGCTGGCCCAACCCCTGGTGCACCTGCGCGTCGTGCACCGACGCCCGCCGGCGCGGCGAGCTCCGCCGGCCGACGTCGGCCCTGCTGGACGAGGCCGTACTGCTCGACCTGGCACCGGCGCCACCACCGGTCGACGTCTGCCTGGCCGGCGTGCACACCGTGCTGGTCACCCACGACCACCCCGACCACTGCGCGCCCCTGCTGCTGCTGGCACGCCAGTGGGTGCGCCGCAGCGAGCCACTCACCGTGGTCGGCCCCGCCCCCGTGCTCGAGGCGGTCCGGCCCTGGCTCGGCCCGGAGGACCCGGTGGAGCTGGTGCCCGTGACCGCCGGCGCGGTGGTGCACCGGGCCGGCTACGACGTCCGCGCCCTCGCCGGCGACCACGAGGTCCCCACCGTGCTCTACGACGTCACGGGGCCCGACGGCGCCCGGTTGCTGTACGCCACCGACACCGGGCCGTTGCCCGCCGCGACCGTGGAGGCGGCACGGGGGGCCGCGTACGACGTGGTGCTGTTGGAGCAGACGTTCGGCGACCACGTCGGCCACGACACCGGGCACCTGGACCTGAGCACCTTCCCCGCGCAGCTCGACCGGCTCCGTGCCGTCGGTGCGGTCACCGCCGGCACCGACGTCGTGGCGGTGCACCTGAGCCACCACAACCCGCCGGCCCCGTTGCTGGCCGAGCGCCTGAGCAGCCACGGTGCCCGGCTGGTCGAGGACGGGTCGGTGCTGGTCGCCGGGTCCGACCGGGCGGTCGTCCCGCGCGGCGCCTAACGTCGCGATCCGTGGAATTCAGACGCCTCGGCCGTTCCGGCCTGACCATCTCCGAGATCGCGTACGGCAACTGGCTCACCCACGGCGGGCAGGTGGAGGAGGACGCGGCGCACGCCTGCGTCCGGGCCGCCCTGGACGCCGGGATCACCACCTTCGACACCGCCGACGTCTATGCCGGCACCCGCGCCGAGACGGTGCTGGGGGCCGCGCTGGCCGGGCAGCGGCGGGAGTCGATCGAGCTGTTCACGAAGGTCTACTGGCCCACCGGGCCGGGCCGGAACGACCGCGGCCTCGGCCGCAAGCACGTCATCGAGAGCTGCCACGCCTCGCTGCGCCGGCTGCAGACCGATTACGTCGACCTGTACCAGGCACACCGCTACGACCCGTCGGTGCCGCTGGAGGAGACGATGACGGCCTTCGCCGACCTGGTGCGGTCGGGCAAGGCCCTCTACATCGGGGTCTCCGAGTGGAATGCCGAGCAGATCGCCGCCGGGGCGGCGCTCGCCCGCGAGCTCGGCATCCCCTTCATCAGCAACCAGCCGCAGTACTCGATGCTCTGGCGGGTGATCGAGGCGGAGGTCGTCCCGACGTCGGAGCAGGAGGGGCTGTCCCAGATCGTCTGGTCGCCGCTGGCCCAGGGGATCCTCACGGGAAAGTACCGCCCGGGCGAGCAGCCGCCCGCCGACAGCCGGGGCGGGCACCCCGAGGCCGGGCAGTCGATGCAGCGGTTCATGAGCGACGACCTCCTCGGTCGCGTCCAGCAGCTGCGCCCGATCGCCGAGGACCTCGGCCTGTCGATGGCCCAGCTCGCGCTGGCGTGGGTGCTGCAGAACCGCAACGTGGCCGCCGCGATCATCGGCGCGACCCGGCCGGAGCAGGTGCAGGACAACGTCGCGGCGGCCGGGGTCACCCTCGACGCCGACGTCCTGACCCGGATCGACGACGTCCTCGGGGACGTCGTGCAGCGCGATCCGAGCAAGACCGCGCGCGGCTGACGCGAGGCCCACGAAGCTCGACCTCGAGCTGAGGGTTACGTCGCCGACAGGCCCATCGGGCCGTAGGCCTTGCGCTCGTCCTCGAGCAACGTGACCTGGGCGACCCCGCGGTCCAGCAGCTCGCGCCAGTTCTCGCCCAGCCACGACTCGGCGTCGCCCTGGTTGTCCGCCTCCGGGACCTCGACCCCGACCGCGGCCGGGTCCAGGGCCGCTCCGGCCGGGTCTTCCAAGCGCCAATGCCAGCTCATGCGGTCGAGGCTAGCGATGTGCCCGCCGTCGGCATCCCGGACCGTCCGGACGCCGGTGTGACGGACCGGCGGATTACCCGGGGCCCCGGAGGGGCATGGACCTGCATCGACCGCCGACCGGAGGACCGATGACCGCACCCACGCCCCAGCCCACCACGGGCGCCACCCGGGCCACCGACCACCCACCCGCATCCGAGAACGCGTCGACCGGGCAGTTGATCGGCCAGCTCACCGAGCAGATCAGCCGCCTGGTCCGTGACGAGGCCCGCCTCGCCCAGGCCGAGATGACCCAGAAGGCCAAGAAGCTCGGCATCGGTGCCGGCCTGTTCGGCGGCGCGGGACTGTTCGCCTTCTTCGGCCTCGCCGTGCTGATCACCACGGCGATCCTCGCCCTGGCCCTGGTGCTGCCTGCCTGGCTGGCCGCCCTGATCGTCGCGGTCGTCCTGTTCGCCGTCGCCGGGGTGCTCGCGCTGGTCGGCAAAAAGGACGTCCAGAAGGGCTCCCCGCCGATCCCCACCGAGGCCATCTCCAGCGTGAAGACCGACATCTCGACCGTGAAGGAGAGTGCACGCCGGTGAGCACGCCGAGCAGTTCCCGCCCCGAGGGCGGGCCCGACGGGAAAGCGGGCGGGCCGTCCGACCCGGACGCGATCCGGGCCGACATCGAAGCGACCCGGGAACAGCTGGGACGGACGGTGGACGAGCTCAGCGACCGGCTGGACGTCCCGGCGCGCGCGAAGGAGAGCGCCTTCCGCGCCCGCGACACCGCCGTGGAGACCTACCGGGAGAGCCCGCCGGCGGTGGCCGGCGGGGCCGCCGGTCTGGTCGCCGCCGTGCTCGGTCTGCTGACCTGGCGCGCGCGGCGCCGGCGCAGAGCCAGGAGGGCGGCGACCGCCGCGATGGCGGCCGAGGTCCGCGCCGCCGCCCGGCGGGCGGCGGCCGAGGAACGGGCGCAGGAGCGGCGCGCCGCGGCACAGCGGTTGGCGAAGCAGCGACGCCGTGACGCCCGGCAGATCAAGAAGGCGGCCAAGCGCGCTCGCCGTCGGACCATCCTCAGAAGGAGCAAGCGGTGAGCAAGAAAGCCAAGCTCGTCTACCGGCCGATCGGCCTGCTGGGCGGCATCGCGGCCGGTCTGGTCTCCGGCGCGGTGTTCAAGCAGGTGTGGCGGATCCTCGCGAAGGAGGACGACGCCCCCGGCGCGCTCCAGAGCGAGTACCCGATGCGTGAGGTGGTCATCGCCGCCGCCATCCAGGGCGCGCTGTTCGCCGCCACCAAGGCCGCCATCGACCGCGCCGGCGCACGCGGCTTCACCAAGCTCACCGGGACGTGGCCGGGCGACTGACCGCCCGCGGTGCCCGGGCACGTCCCGGGCACCGCACCCCTATCCGATCCCGCGGCCGGACGACGGCCCAGCACCCAGGGGGTACACGTCCATGACCGGCACCCGGCCGCGTGAGAGCTCAGCCGACCGGATCCGCCGGCGGGTCGAGGAGAAGGCCGCGCGGCGCGCCGCCGCGGCGCAGGCCGCGGCCGGCGGTGAGGACCCTGCCGGGGATCCCCACCGGCTCCCCGCCGACGCTCCCGCCCCGCACGAGCTGCCCGGCATCCACGCGCAGAAGCCCACGGACATCCCGTGGCGCGGCTGGAAGCAGGCGCTCAAGCGTGCGTGGGCGGAGAACAACGCCGACAACATGCCGATCATCGCCGGCGGCGTCGCCTTCTTCGGTTTCCTCGCCATCTTCCCGTCGCTGCTCGCGCTGATCTCGATCTACGGGCTCGTCGCCTCGGCCGAGCAGGCCGCCGCCCAGGTGGAGTCCTTCACCGCCGGCCTGCCCGAGAGCGCACAGACCCTGATCGAGGACCAGGTCACCGCGATCACCGAGAACGCCGGCGGCGCGCTCACCCTGAGCCTGATCGTCTCGATCCTGGCCGCTCTGTGGAGCTCCTCGGGCGGGGTGAGCAACCTGGTCAAGGCGGTCAACATCGCCTACGACGAGGTGGAGACCCGCAACTTCGTCAAGCTCCGGGCGCTCTCGCTCGCACTCACCCTCGGGGCCATCGTCTTCGTCATCCTCACCATCGGTCTCGTCGCCGTCCTGCCCGTGGTGATCGACGCACTGCCGCTGGGCGCGGTCGGCACCGTGCTCGCCCAGATCGCCCGGTGGGTGGCGCTGCTGCTCGTCGTCGCCGGCTCACTGGCCGTCCTGTACCGGGCCGCCCCCGACCGGGACGCCCCCCGGCTCAGCTGGGTCAGCCTCGGCTCGATCGTCGTCACCGTCGTCTGGGCGCTGGTCAGCCTGGGCTTCACCTTCTACGTCAACAACTTCGGCTCCTACGACGCCACCTACGGCGCGATCGCCGGCGTCATCGTCTTGATGCTGTGGCTGTACCTCACCTGCTACCTCGTCCTCCTGGGAGCGGAGATCAACTCCGAGGTCGAGCACCAGACCGCCCACGACACGACCGAGGGCGAGCCGCAGCCCATGGGACGCCGGAACGCGGTGAAGGCCGACACGCTCCCCGCCAAGGCCGAACCCGAGAAGGGCGACGGCGACCCGACCCGCAAGAACGCCCCCTGATCGGAGGCTGCCGGCTCAACGCACGTGCGACGGCACGAACGGCGGCGTCACGACCTCCACGGTCTGCGGACGCCCGCGCACGTCGACGACGAGCTCGGTGCCCTCTCCCACCGCGGCCGCCGCGTCGAGCAGGGCCAGCCCGATGCCGGTCCTCAGCGTCGGGGAGAACGTCCCGCTGGTGGTCTCGCCGATCCGGCGGCCGGCCTCGTCCAGGACGGCCATGCCCGGGCGGGGGATGCCGCGGCCGGTCGCGCGCAGGCCCCACAACAGGCGGGCCGGGCCGGCTTCCCGCTCCGCCCGCAGCGCCTCGCTCCCCCAGAACGCCGGCTTCCGCCAGCCGACCGCCCAGCCGGCCCGCGCCTGCACGGGGCTGATGTCGCGGGACAGCTCGTGGCCGTGCAGCGGGTACCCCATCTCGGTGCGCAGGGTGTCCCGCGCCCCGAGCCCGCACAGCCGGATGCCGAGGTCCTGCCCCGCCTCGAGCAGGGCGTCCCACAGCTGCTCGGCGCGGTCCGCGGCCACCAGCAACTCGTAGCCGTGCTCGCCGGTGTAGCCGGTGCGGCAGACGGTCACCTCCGCTCCGCCACGCCCGGAGCCCCGGACGAAGGACATGTAGCCGATCTCTCCGGGCAGGCCCAGCAGTTCCAGCACCTGGAGCGACCGAGGCCCCTGCACGGCGAGGACGGCGACCTCCGCGTGCCGGTCCTCCACCACCACCCCCGTGGGGGCGGCGTCGGCCAGCCGGCCCAGCACCTCGGCCGAGTTGGCGGCGTTGGGCACCAGCAGGACGTCGTCGGAACCGTGCAGGTAGGCGATCAGGTCGTCGACCACGCCCCCGGCCTGCTCCTCGCCGTCGGGCACGCAGCAGAACGTGTACTGGGCCCGACCCGGGCCGATGCGCGACAGGTCGTTCGTGAGGCAGGAGTCGACGAACTCGGCGGCCCCCGGCCCGCGCACCGTCCCCGTGCCCAGGTGGGAGACGTCGAACAGGCCCACGCCCTGGCGGACCGCGACGTGCTCCGCCAGCACCCCTCCCCCGGCGTACTCGATCGGCATCGACCAGCCACCGAAATCGGCGAGCTTGGCCCCGGCAGCGAGGTGCCGGTCCTGGAGCGGGGAGGTCAGCGGGCTCACGCAAGGCACGCTAGCGCTCCCCCTAGGATCGAGCGGTGCCGCCGACGATCTCCGCCACCGACCACCCGCTCGAGAAGCTGACCGGCGACGCCGTCGTCGTCGCCGTGGGCAAGGGCCCCGACGGGCCGCTGCCCACCCCCGGGGCAGAAGCCGTCGACCGGCTGCTCGGCGGCCGGCTGTTCCCGGCGCTTGCCGACCTGGGCGCCAGGGGCGCGCAGGACGAGGTCACGCGGCTGCCCTCGTTCGGGCAGGGTCCCTTCCCGGTCGTCGCGGTCGTCGGGCTCGGCGCCCCCGAGCCGTCCGGCGGCTACCTGCCCGAATCGCTGCGCCGCGCCGCCGGCGCCGCCAGCCGTGCGCTGCGCGGGCGCCGGTCGGTGGTGAGCCTCCTGGCCGCCGTGGGGGGCACGCCGGACGCCGAGCGGCTGCACGCCGTCGGCGAAGGCGCCCTGCTCGGGGCCTACGAGTTCACCGCCTACAAGTCGCAGCTGCCCGCCGACCGGCTCACGCCGCCGAGCGAGTTCACCATCGTCGTCCCGGGCGCCGGTGCTGCCGAGGCCGCCCTGCGCCGGGTGCGCGCCGTCGCCGACGCGGTGGCGCTGGTGCGCGACCTCGTCAACACCCCGCCGAACGACCTCTTCCCCGCCGAGCTGGCTGCTCGCGGCGCCGCCGCCGGGGAGAAGCTGGGCCTGACCGCCGAGATCCTCGACGAGGACGCGCTGGCGGCCGGTGGGTACGGCGGGATCCTCGCCGTCGGGGGCGGCTCCACCCGCAAGCCGCGCCTGCTGCGCCTGTCCTACACCGGCCCCGGAGCACGCAAGAAGATCGCCCTGGTCGGCAAGGGCATCACCTTCGACAGCGGCGGCATCTCGATCAAGCCCTCCGCGAAGATGGAGGACATGAAGAGCGACATGGCCGGCGCCGCCGCCGTGATCGCCACCGTGTGCCTCGTCGCCCAGCTCGGTCTGGCGGTCGAGGTCACCGCAACCGTGCCCATGGCCGAGAACCTGCCCAGCGGCTCCGCCTACCGCCCCGCCGACGTGGTCACGTTCCGCAACGGCAAGAAGGCGGAGATCACCAACACCGACGCCGAAGGCCGCATCGTGCTCGCCGACGCGATCGCGCGCGCGGCCGAGGACGCCCCCGACGTCCTGCTGGAGACCTCCACGCTCACCGGCGCCCAGACGGTCGCCCTGGGCGGTCGCACCGCCGGCGTCATGGGCAGCGACGAGCTGCGCGACGCCGTCATCGTGGCCGCACGGCGCAGCGGTGAGGCCATGTGGCCCATGCCCCTCCCGCCGGAGCTGCGCAAGGGCATGGACTCGACGGTCGCCGACTTCGTCAACGCCACCGCCGACCGGCTGGGCGGCATGCTCGTCGGCGGCCACTTCCTGGCGGAGTTCGTGCCGTCCGGACTGCCGTGGGCGCACATCGACATCGCCGGGCCGAGCTACAACACCGGTGCGCCCTGGGGCTACACGCCGAAGGGCGGCACCGGCGTCCCCGTACGCACCCTCCTCGCCACCATCGAGGACCTCATCGCGGACTGACCGGGCGCGGCATGCGAAGCATCCCGCGCTCCGGTCAGCCGGAACGGGTGGGTGCTCGGCGCAGCCGAGGCGTAGCAATTTGCCCGGTCAGTCCGGCTTCTGCCGGAGGTTCCAGTCACGCATGCGCTGGGGATAGCCGGTGACCTGGGCGTCGTAGACGGGGATCGTGAGCTCGCGGGAGAGCCGGCGGGCCACCTCCGGGCCGCCGATCCGCCGACGGGTCCACTCGCCGTCGCCCGCGACCAGCACGATCGTCGCCTCGGTGACGGCGGTTCGAGGCTCGACGTAGCCCTCGACGCCGCGGCGCGAGGCCACGAACTCCTCCAGGTGCCGGAGATCCTCCCGCCGCGACCCGCGGTCCAGCGTGGCCCGCCCGCCGACGACGCCCCCGGCCCGGCGCGCACGCCATCGGTCGAACAGACCCATGCCCGTCTCCGTCCTCCTCGGCCGGCGCCGGTGTTCACCCCGACTCCCGCGAGAGCAACGGTGGTTCCCGCCAGGTCGTTCCCGGAGTGGCAGGATGGGGCACAGCCCCCGCCCGCTCGAGCGGGGCCGCCGCCCGACGCACCTGAGGAGCACCCGTGACCGCACCCGCCTCTCCCGCTGACCTGGTCATCCTCGGGGGTGGTTCGGGCGGCTACGCCGCAGCCTTCCGCGCCTCGGAGCTGGGCCTGAACGTCGTCCTCATCGAGAAGGACAAGGTCGGCGGCACCTGCCTGCACCGCGGCTGCATCCCCACCAAGGCCCTGCTGCACGCCGGCGAGGTCGCCGACCTGGCTCGCGAGGGCGAGCAGTTCGGGGTGAAGACGTCGCTGGCCGGCATCGACATGGACGGCGTCAACAACTACAAGAACGGCGTCGTCTCCAAGCTCTACAAGGGTCTGCAGGGCCTGGTGAAGGCACGCAAGATCACCTACGTGGAGGGTGAGGGGCGGCTCACCTCCCCGACCACCGTCGAGGTGAACGGACAGAGCTACGAGGGCAAGCACGTCCTGCTGGCCACCGGCTCGTACCCCCGCACGCTGCCGGGCATCGAACTGGACGGCACCAAGGTCATCACAAGCGAGGATGCCCTCGAGCTCGACCGCGTCCCCAGCTCCGCGATCGTCCTGGGTGGCGGCGTCATCGGCTGCGAGTTCGCCAGTGCCTGGAAGTCCTTCGGCGTCGACGTCACGATCGTCGAGGCCCTGCCGCACCTCGTGCCGCTGGAGGACGAGTCCTCCTCGAAGCTCCTGGAGCGTGCGTTCCGCCGCCGCAAGATCGGCTTCGAGCTCGGCAGCCGCGTCTCCGGCGTGCAGACCACCGAGAACGGCGTGAAGGTGACTCTGGAGAACGGCAAGGAGCTGGAGGCCGAGCTCGTGCTCGTCGCCGTCGGCCGCGGGCCGGTCAGCTCGGGCATCGGCTACGAGGAGGTCGGCGTCGCGATGGAGCGCGGGTACGTCCTCGTCGACGAGTACATGCGCACGAACATCCCGACGATTTCCGCCGTCGGCGACCTCGTCCCGACCCTGCAGCTGGCCCACGTCGGCTTCGGCGAGGGCATCCTCGTCGCCGAGCGGGTGGCCGGGCTCGAGCCGGCCCCCATCGACTACGCGGGCGTTCCGCGCATCACCTACTCCGACCCCGAGGTCGCCTCCGTCGGGCTCACCGAGGCCCAGGCCAAGGAGAAGTACGGCGAGGTGAAGACCCTCACCTACGACCTCGCCGGCAACGGCCGCAGCCAGATCCTCAAGACCACCGGCGCCGTGAAGCTCATCCAGGCCCCGGACGGTCCGGTCGTCGGCATCCACATGGTCGGTGGCCACGTCGGCGAGCTCATCGCCGAGGCCCAGCTGATCTACAACTGGGAGGCCGAGGCCGACGACGTCGCCAGCCTCATCCACCCGCACCCGACCCAGAGCGAAGCTCTCGGCGAGGCGCACCTGGCCCTGGCCGGCAAGCCCCTGCACGTGCACGGCTGATCGATCCACTCCCCCATCCCGCACCGCGCCCGAAGGAGTCCTCCCCCGATGCCGACCTCCGTCACCATGCCCGCCCTGGGCGAGAGCGTCACCGAGGGCACGGTCACCCGCTGGCTCAAGCAGGAGGGTGAGCAGGTCGAGGTCGACGAGCCCCTCCTCGAGGTCTCGACCGACAAGGTCGACACCGAGATCCCGTCGCCGGCCGCCGGCGTGCTGACCAAGATCCTGGTGGCCGAGGACGAGACCGTGGAGGTCGGCGCGGAGCTGGCCGTCATAGGTGGGGACGGCGACGACGGTGGCGACGCCGCCCCGCCCGCCTCCGCCGAGGACGCCGACACCACACCGCAGACGCCTGACCAGCAGGTGGAGGACGCCGACCTCGGTTCCGCGGAGCCGGAGCAGCCCGCGGAGCAGCAGGAGGAGCCCGCCCCGGCAGCGGCCGACAGCGGCTCCGAGGGGGGCGGCGGCGGCTCCGAAGGTGGCGGCGGCGGTGGCGGTGAGGGCACCCCGGTCACCATGCCGGCGCTCGGCGAGAGCGTCACCGAGGGCACCGTCACCCGCTGGCTCAAGGCCGTGGGCGAGGAGGTGACCGCCGACGAGCCGCTGCTCGAGGTCTCCACCGACAAGGTGGACACCGAGATCCCCGCTCCGGTCAGCGGCACCCTCCTCGAGATCACGGTCAACGAGGACGAGACCGTCGACGTCGGCGCCCAGCTCGCCGTCATCGGCAGCGGTGCCGCCGGCGGCGGCTCCGCCCCCGCCCCGGCACCGCAGCAGGAGGCCCCGGAGGAGGCTCCTGCCGCTCCGGAGCCCCAGGCCGCCCCGGAGGCCAAGCAGGCCACGACCGAGACGGCGCAGCCCGGTGGGGACTACGGCGCCAGCGGCGCCCAGCCGGCCGCCTCGCCGACGTCCGCACCGGCGCCCCGGGTGGCTCCCCAGGCACCGTCCGCCCCCGCCCCGTCGGGCGACGGCGGCGGCAGCCAGTACGTCACGCCGCTGGTGCGCCGTCTGGCCGCCGAGCACGGTGTCGACCTGAACTCCGTCTCGGGTACCGGCGTCGGTGGCCGGATCCGCAAGCAGGACGTGCTCGCGGCGGCGGAGAAGTCCGCCGCCCCGGCCGAGTCCGCCCCGGCACCGTCGAGCTCGGGCGGCACCCGGACCCCGTCCCCGGCGGCCACGCCGGACACGTCGGTCCGCGGCCGCACGGAGAAGCTGTCCCGTCTCCGCACGGTCATCGCCAAGCGGATGGTCGAGTCGCTGCAGGTGAGCGCGCAGCTGACCACCGTCGTGGAGGCCGATGTCACCCGCATCGCGCAGCTGCGGCAGCAGGCGAAGGGCGGCTTCGAGGCTCGCGAGGGCGTGAAGCTGTCGTTCCTGCCGTTCTTCGCGAAGGCCGCCGTCGAGGCGCTCAAGCAGCACCCGTCGGTGAATGCGTCGATCGACCTCGAGGGCGGCACGGTCACCTACCACGACGCGGAGAACCTCGGGGTGGCCGTCGACACCGAGCGGGGCCTGCTGGTCCCGGTGATCCACGGCGCCGGCGACCTGAGCATCGGTGGGCTCGCCCGCAAGATCAATGACCTGGCCGAGCGCACCCGCACGAACAAGGTGACGCCCGACGAGCTGGGCGGGGGCACGTTCACGCTGACCAACACCGGCAGCCGCGGCGCGCTCTTCGACACGCCGATCATCAACCAGCCGCAGGTGGCCATCCTGGGCACCGGCTCGGTGGTGAAGCGCCCGGTCGTCGTCCAGGACGCCGAGCTGGGCGAGGTGATCGCGGTCCGGTCGATGATCTACCTGGCCCTCACCTACGACCACCGGATCGTCGACGGTGCCGACGCCGCCCGCTTCCTCACCACGGTGCGGGAACGGCTCGAGGCCGGCCAGTTCCACGGGGAGCTCGGCCTCTCCTGATCGACAGCCGCTCGGGGCCCCGGCATCTGCCGGGGCCCCGAGCGACGTTCCGAGACGGGAGAAGTAGCGCATGAAGATCGCGATCACCGGCGCCTCTGGCCAGATCGGCAGCCGACTGGTCCCTGTGCTGCGGGCGGACGGCCACGAGGTCATCCGGCTCGTGAGGCGCACCCCGCGGACGGGCGACGAGCACCGCTGGGACCCGCAGCACCGCCGCATGGACCCGTCCGTGCTGGTCGACGTCGACGCCGTCGTGAACCTCGCCGGGGCGTCGATCACGCCCCGCCCGTGGACCCGCACCTACGAGGAGCGGCTGCTCACCAGTCGGGTCGACAGCACGGCCACGATCAGCGAAGCCCTGGCGGCGGCGGCCGCGGCCGACCCCGGACGCCCGCGGATCCTTCTCTCCGGGTCGGGGATCAGCTACTACGGCGACACGGCCGACCGGGTGGTCACCGAGGACGACCCGCAGGGGGCCGGGTTCATGGCCCGCATGTGCGCGGCGTGGGAGGACGCGGCCGCACCGGCCGGCGCGGCCGGCGTCCGAGTGGCCTTCCTCCGGACCGGTCTCGTCATCGCCGGCGGCGCCCCACTCATGAAGGTGCTCGGGCTGGTGTTCCGCCTGGGCCTCGGTGGCCGCATCGGGTCCGGCCAGCAGTACTGGCCCTGGATCGCACTGGCCGACGAGATCGGCGCCATCCGTCACCTGCTCGCCACTGACGTAGCCGGTCCGGTCAACCTCACCGCTCCCGACCCGGTGACGAACACCGAATTCACCCGCACCCTCGGCCGGGTCCTGCGCCGACCCACGCCTCTCCCCGTGCCTGAGTTCCCGCTCGTCCTGGCGCTGCGCGACTTCGGGCGCTGCAACGTCGTCGGCGGTCAGCGCGCACTGCCCACGCAACTGCAGCAGTCGGGCTACACGTTCACGGAGACCTCTCTGGAGGGCGCCCTCCGCACCGCCGTTCGACGAGGATGACCTGCCCTCAGGCCAGCCGGCGCGCGGACTCGATCCGCCATCCGGATGGCGTGCGCACCAGCGTCATCCGGACCTCGGCGTCCGGCCGGCCGGCCACCGTGCGCAGCGGGGCACCGTCCGGGCGGCCGGCCGGCACCACGCGGTAGTCCGGCCAGCGGTCGGTGAGCCGCAGCTCGGCCCGCTCCGCCGTGGTGGAGACGACGGCGAGCTCGACGACTGCCGGGGCGAACCCGTCCAGCTGCTCCCCCGCGGCGGCGAGCGTGCGGGCGTGCTCGGCGTCGGCTGCCTTCAGTGAGCTGCCCTGGGCGTAGACCTCGCCGAGCGCCGCCGGATCGCCGCTCAGCGCCTCGGCCCGCCGGGCGTACAGCTGCGTGACCAGGACGCGCCAGTCATCGGCGCTGATGGGATCCGGGACGCCGGCGACCACGGAGGGCGGGGAAGGCGGGACGACGCCCGGCGTGGTCGCCGGCAGCGACGGCGCGGGAGCGGCGGACGTGGCCGCGACCACGGAGGTGCCCGGGGCACCGCTGTACCCGGCCCAGCGGGTGCCCGCCCATGCGGTCACGGCCAGCGCCGCGAGGACGAGTGACGCGACGAGCAGGACCCGGGCCAGCGGACCGGTCGTCCGGGCTGCCGAGACACCTCTCGCCCGGCGGTGGGACCGCGCCGGAGGGGCGACGATGGCCGGGGCCGGCCGAGGGCGGCGGCCGGGCACCACGTGGGTGAGCTCGGCCCGTGGGTCGGGACGACCGGAGCCGACCGCGCCGGCGGCTCCGGACAGGGCCACGGGTTCCGGCCGGCACGCGCGCCGCAGGTCCAGCGCGAAGGCTGCGGCGCTGCCCCGGTCGAGGGGATCTGCCGCGAGCCCGCGGGAGATGACCCCGACCAGCTCCGGTGGCGCCTCGGGGGCCAGTTCGGCCAGGTCGGGGACGGTGCCCGCGGCGGCCACCGCGAGGGTGTCGGCCGGGGTGGCGGCGTTCCACGGTGCGATCCCGGTGAGCGCGTGGAAGGCCGCCGCGGCGACGCCGAACACGTCGGAGGCAGGGCCGGGTGCGCCGCCCCGGGCGACCGCCGGGTCGACGTAGGCGGGAGTGACCTCGGCGGCCGCGGTCTCCCCCAGCACCCGGGCGACGCCCAGGTCCGTGAGCACCGGGCGTCCTTCGGCGGTGAAGACGATGTTGCCCGGCGAGAGGTCGCCGTGGACCACGCCGTGCGCGTGCGCGTGCGCGAGGGCCGCCGCCACCGGGGCCATGGCCGTCACGACCTCGCCCGGACGCAACCGGCCGCGCCGGCCGAGCAGGTCGGCGAGGCTGCCCCCGGCGAGCAGCTCCAGCACCAGTGCGACCCGTGGCGCACCGCCGCGGCGGGGCTGGTGGACGACCTCGTGCAACCGGACCAGGTGCGGGTGGTCCAGCTCGCCGAGCAGTGCTGCCTCGCGTGCCTGCCGCTCCGGGTCGCCGGCGACCAGGACCTTCACCGCGACCGGCGTCCCGCCTTCCCGCGGAACGGCCCGCCACACCTCTCCGGAGCCGCCCCGGCCGAGCAACGCCTCGAGGGTGTAGCCGGGAACGGTGGGCGGCTGGCAGGCACCCGGCTCTCCGGGCGGGACGGCGGCGGACATGACGGGGAGGGTAGGGCGGTCGGCACACCTGCCGCTGCGGCTGTCCACAGGCCCGCCCGCCGTCCCCGGTGCTCCGTCCCGGCGGTTGGCCACACCGGCGGCCGGATACCTTCGGGCGGTGTCGATGCCGCTGCGGGCCGAGGTCCTGGTTGTGGGGGCGGGACTGGCAGGGCTGTCGGCGGCGACACGGCTGGCCGACGCCGGCCTGGACGTGCAGGTGCTCGAGGCCTACGGGCACGTCGGCGGGCGCGTCGCGAGCGAGCGCATCGACGGCTTCGTCGTCGACCGCGGGTTCCAGGTCTTCAACACCGGCTACCCCCGGGCGGCCGACCTCGACCTGCCCGCCCTGGAACTGGGCTGCTTCGAGCGGGGGGCGGTGCTCCGGGTCGATGGCCGGGCACACCGGGTGATCGATCCCCGGCAGCGCCCCACCGCGGCGCTGGGCACGGCGGCGGCACCGCTGGGATCACTCCGGGAGAAGGCCGCCCTGGTCGCCTTCTCCCTCCGGGCCGGCTACTCCCCCGTCGGCTTTCTGCTCCGGGCACCGGAGGAGACGGCCGAGCGGGCGCTGCGCTCGGCCGGGGTCGGGGCGGCTGCGGTGGAGCGCTTCCTCCGGCCCTTCCTCGCCGGGGTCCTGCTCGAGGACCAGCTGGCCTCCTCCAGCCGGTACGTGGACCTGCTCTGGCGCAGCTTCGTCCGGGGCGCCACCGGGCTCCCCGCCGACGGCATGCAGGCCATCGGTGAACAGCTGGCCGCCCGCCTCGGCACCGGCCGGGTGCACCTGCACACCGCCGTGCGCTCGGTGCACCCCGGATCGGTGGTCACCGACGACGGCACGTGGCGGGCCGACGCCGTCGTCGTCGCCACCGACCCCGTCACGGCGGCCGGGCTGCTCCCTGCCGTCGACGCCACCGCACCCCGGCAGGTCACCACGCACCTGCACGTGCTGCCCGAGTCGCCCTGGCCGACGCCGCTGATCGTGCTGGGCCAGCCGGGCGGCCGGCTGGTCAACAGCGCGGTCGTGTCCGATGCCCAGCCTCGGTACAGCCCTGACGGGCGGGCCCTGGTCGCCAGCTCCACCCTCGACCCGACGCCGGAGGCCGAGGTGCGCGGCGAGGTGGCGGCGGCCCACGGCGTGTCGCCGTCGGACCTCGAGCACCTGACCACGGTCACGGTGCGCGGCGCCCAGCCGGCCGCCCTGCCGCCGCTGCAGCTACGCCGCCCGGTCGACCTCGGGAACGGCCTGTTCGTCTGCGGTGATCACCGGGACACCCCGTCCATCCAGGGCGCGATGGCCAGCGGCGCCCGGGCGGCACGCGCCGCCCTGGGCGCGCTTCGCCGCCCCGGCCCACCCGACCACCGGAGCGCCGGCTGATTCCCGGAGCACACCGACGATCCTGGCCCCCAGCACGGGTTTCGCCGCACGGCGCCCCGGCACGCCTGCTCACCGGGTGAAGCAGGGCCCCGACGGCACCGCCGTGGAGATCCGCATCGAGCCGCGCCGCCTGGCGTGACGCGAGCATACGCTGAGCCCGTGAGCGAACTGCGGGTGGTGCGCGCCGGAACCGTCCCCTACGAGGAGGCCTGGGACCGGCAGCGGGAGCTGCACGCCCAGCGGGTGGCCGGCGAGATCCCCGACACCCTGCTGCTGCTCGAGCACCCGTCGGTCTACACCGCCGGCCGGCGCACCGAGCCGCACGAGCGGCCGTTCGACGGCACACCGGTCATCGACGTCGACCGCGGCGGCAAGATCACCTGGCACGGGCCCGGGCAACTGGTCGGCTACCCGATCGTCGCGCTGCCCGACCCGGTGGACGTCGTCGCCTACGTCCGGCGGCTCGAAGGTGCGCTGATCGAGGTCTGCGCCGGCTTCGGGGTGGACGCCGGCCGCGTCGAGGGGCGCAGCGGCGTCTGGCTGCCCGCCGACTCCCCCGGCGCGGGCTTCCGGCCGGAACGGAAGGTCGCCGCGATCGGTATCCGGGTGGCCCGGGGCGTCACCATGCACGGCTTCGCGCTGAACTGCGACCCCGACCTGGGGGCCTTCGGCGCGATCGTGCCCTGCGGGATCCCGGACGCCGGCGTCACCTCGCTGTCGGCCGAGCTCGGCCGGGATGTTGCGGTCGCCGACGCGCTCGACCCGGTCGAGGAAGCCATGCGCGGAGTCCTCTCCGGCGCGCCGGCCACCTGACGTGGCCGCGTTCCCGCAGCGCACCCACGTCAGCTCCACCACGTCGTGCGATGGCCGGGGAGGACGGGTCCTCGGTCAGCCGAGGACGAAGTTGACCAGCCGGCCGGGGACGGCGACGACGCGGCGGATCGTCGCGCCGTCCAGGTAGCCGGCGACCTTCTCGTCCGCCCGGGCGGCGGTCTCGAGCGCCGCGGCGTCGGCGTCGGTCGGCACCGTCACCTGCGACCGCACCTTGCCGTTCACCTGGACGGCGACCTGCACGGTGTCCTCCACCAGCCAGCGCTGGTCGGCCTCGGGGAAGGGCGTCCAGGCCGTCGACCCGTGGTGCCCGAGACGCGACCACAGCTCCTCCGCAAGGTGCGGGGCCAGCGGCGCCACCAGCAGCACCAGCGGCTCGGCCACCGCCCGGGGCACGGGGGTGTCCGCGCCGAACACCTGGGTCAGGTGGTTGGTCAGCTCGGTGATCCGGGCGATCGCGATGTTGAACCGCAGCGTCGAGTAGCCGTCACGGACGCCGTCGATCGCCTTGTGCAGCGTCCGCAGCGTCTCCTCCGCCGGCTCGGCGTCGGACGCGCGGACCGCACCGGTCTCCTCGTCGACGACCACCCGCCAGATCCGCTGCAGCAGGCGTTGCGACCCGACGACGGCCTTGGTCTCCCACGGCCGCGATTGCTCCAGCGGCCCGGTGGACATCTCGTACACCCGGAACGTGTCCGCCCCGTAGGCGCCGATCATCTCGTCGGGCGTGACCATGTTCTTCAGGCTCTTGCCGATCTTCCCGTACTCACGGGTGACCGGCTCGCCCTCGAAGAAGAAGCCCCCGTCCTTCTCGACCACCTCGGCGGCGGGCACGTAGAAGCCCCGCTCGTCGGTGTAGGCGTAGGCCGAGATGTAGCCCTGGTTGACCAGCCGGCGGAACGGCTCCTCGCTGGACACGTACCCCAGGTCGTGCAGCACTTTGTGCCAGAACCGCGCGTACAGCAGGTGCAGGACCGCATGCTCGACGCCGCCGACGTAGAGGTCGACACCGCCGACGTCGCCCTCGCCGCGCGGTCCCATCCAGTACCGCTCCAGCTCCGGGTCGACCATCTGCGTGTCGTCGCCGGGGTCGAGGTAGCGCAGGTAGTACCAGCACGAGCCCGCCCAGTTGGGCATCGTGTTGGTCTCGCGGCGGTACTCCTGCACGCCGTCGCCCAGGTCCAGCTCGACGGTCGTCCACTCGGTGGCCCGGGACAGCGGCGGTTCCGGGGCGGAGTCGGCGTCGTCGTCGGAGAACGTCTTGGGCGAATAGTCGTCCACCTCGGGCAGCAGCACCGGGAGCATCGACTCCGGCACCGCGACGGGCCGGTCGTTCGCGTCGTAGACGATCGGGAACGGCTCACCCCAGTAGCGCTGCCGGCTGAACAGCCAGTCCCGCAGCTTGTAGGTGGTGGTGGCCTCCCCCGCGCCCCGCCGTACCAGCCAGTCGGTGACGGTGGCGATCGCGGTGGCCTTGTCCAGACCGTCCAGCGAGATCTCGTCGTTCGACGAGTTGATCATGCGGCCGGGGCCGGTGTAGGCGCCGCTGCTGTCGTCGAAGCCGGCCGGCCGCTCGACCGTGGGCACCACGTCGAGCCCGAAGGCCCGGGCGAAGTCCCAGTCCCGCTGGTCCTCGCCGGGCACGGCCATGATCGCGCCGGTGCCGTAGCCGGTCAGCACGTAGTCGGCGATGAAGACGGGCAGCTCGCGACCGTTCACGGGGTTGACGGCGGTGACGCCCAGCCAGACGCCGGTCTTCTCCCGGCCGGCGTCCTGGCGGTCCAGCTCCGAGCGGCGGGAAGCCTGCCGCTGGTAGGCGCGGACGGCGTCGGCCGGGGTGGCCGCTCCCCCGGTCCAGCGCGGGTCGGCGCCCTCGGGCCAGGCGGACGCCGTCAGCGCGTCGACCAGCGGGTGCTCCGGCGCCAGCACCATGTAGGTGGCTCCGAACAGGGTGTCCGGCCGGGTGGTGAAGACCTCGATCGTCTCGTCACCGGTGACGAACCGGATCCTCGCGCCGGTCGAGCGGCCGATCCAGTTGCGCTGCATCAACTTCAGCGAGTCCGACCAGTCGAGCCGGTCCAGGTCGTCGAGCAGCCGGTCGGCGTAGGCGGTGATCCGCATCATCCACTGCTTGAGCGGGCGCCGGAACACCGGGAAGTTGCCGCGCTCGGACCGGCCGTCGGGCGTGACCTCCTCGTTGGACAGCACCGTCCCCAGCCCGGGGCACCAGTTGACCGGGGCCTCGTGCAGGTAGGCCAGCCGGTGTGCGTCGACGACGGCGCCGCGCTCCGCCTCGCTCAGCTCCGCCCACGGGCGGCCGTACGGGTTCGTGCCGGCCGCCGGCTCCCGGGTGCCGGCGTCCAGCTCGGCCACCAGCTCGGCGATCCGGCGGGCCTTGCCCGTGCCGCCGTCGGCCGTCTCGTCGAACCAGGACCCGAAGATCTGCAGGAAGATCCACTGGGTCCACTTGTAGTACGCCGGGTCGATGGTGGCGAAGCTGCGGCGGTCGTCGTGGTCGACGCCCAGCCGCCGCAGCTGCGCCCTGATCGCGGCGATGTTGGCCTCGGTGGTGATCCGCGGGTGCTGACCGGTCTGGACGGCGTACTGCTCGGCGGGCAGGCCGAATGCGTCGTAGCCCATGGGGTGCAGCACGTTGTCGCCGTCCATCCGGCGGAACCGGCTCGTGACGTCGGTGCCGAGGTAGCCCAGCGGGTGCCCGACGTGCAGGCCCGCGCCCGACGGGTACGGGAACATGTCCATCACGAAGTACTTGGGGCGGTCGGCGATCTTCTCGAAGCCCTCGCTGAGCCGGCCGACGGGGTTGGGCGTGTGGAAGGTGCCCTCGGCGGCCCACCGGTCCTGCCAGTCCAGCTCCATGCGCTGGGCGAGCGCCGGCGTGTACCGGTGCGGCGGGACGCCACCCGGCGCCTGCTCGACGTTCGGCTGGTCGGCGGTCTGGCTCATCGCTGGTGCTCCCGGGTCCCGTGCAGTGGTGCCGTACCGACGGCGGACATGAAGAAACCCCTCACGCAGGAGGGGTCGCCGTGCTGTCTGACCGTCTCAGGTCAGCACGGCCGGTGAAGCAGGAGCCGCCCGGTCACGGGGAGAGCCTACTCCGGGCCCCGCAGCGGGGACGTGGGTACGTTCCGGCGCCGCCTCCCTCGATCGAGCGGTTCCCGCTGCCCGCCGTGCAGTCGTGGGCTCCGGGATCCGATCTGCAGGAGGTGGGTGCCACCCTGGGCCGGGTGGGCTGTGACATCGCCCAGGGCTACGCGATCGCCCGGCCGATGTCGGTCGGGAACTTCCTGCTCTGGCTCGAGCGGCCGCGGCACCCGCTGCTCGACCCGGGACGTTCGGCCCGGTACTGAGCCGGAGCCGTCAGCGCAGCTGCGGCGCCACGTCGCCTGCCACCAGGTCGAGGTGGTCGAGGTCGGTGAGGTCGAGCACCTGCAGGTAGACCCGCTGCGCGCCGGCCTCGGCGTACCGGCCCAGGACGTCCACGGCCTCGGCCGGGGTACCGGCTACGCCGTGCTTCCGGAGCTCGTCGACGTCGCGGCCGATCGCGGCGGCCCGGCGGGCGAGCTCGGCCTCGTTCTTGCCGACGCAGAGCACGAGCGCCGAGCTGTACACGAGGGACGACGGGTCCCGGCCCGTCTCCTCGCAGGCCTCCCGGACCACGGCGAAGAGCTGGGCGTTGTCCTCGGCGGACATGAACGGCACGTTGAACTCCGCCGCGTACCGGGCGGCCAGTCGCGGGGTGCGCTGCTTCCCGCGGCCACCGATCAGCACCGGGATGCCGCCGTCCTGAACCGGCTTCGGCAGCGCCGGTGAGCCGGAGAGCTGGTAGTGGCGGCCGTCGAGGTCGAACGTCTCCCCCACCGGGGTGTTCCACAGGCCGGTGATGACGGCGAGCTGCTCCTCGTAGCGGTCGAACCGCTCACCCAGCGAAGGAAACGGGATGCCGTAGGCGCTGTGCTCCCGCTCGAACCAGCCGGAGCCGATGCCGAGCTCGACCCGGCCGCCGCTCATCTGGTGCACCTGGGCGACGGAGATCGCCAGCGGGCCGGGCAGCCGGAAGGTGCCGGCGGTCATGAGCGTGCCGAGCCGGATCCGGCTGGTCTCGCGGGCCAGGCCGGCGAGCGTGATCCACGCGTCGGTGGGCCCGGGCAGCCCGTCGCCACCCATCGTCAGGTAGTGGTCGGAACGGAAGAAGGCGTCGAAGCCGGTCTCCTCCGCGCGGCGCGCGACGGCGAGCAGGTCGTCGTAGGTGGCGCCCATCTGGGGTTCGGTGAAGATGCGCAGCTGCACCGCCGGACGGTAACCAGGACGACGCCTGCGTACGCATCCCCCTGCCGGTTCAGGGTGTGCGCGGGCGCCAGACCGGGCAGGATGACCGCCAGACGATCAACTCGGAGGTGCAGCACGTGTTCCACAAGAAGACGCGCGGCGAGATCATCAGCGCCGAAGTGCAGGAGGGCCTCGCCCACCTGGGGACGGCGGTGACCGAGGCCGGTCGCGCCGCCGCCGAACAACTGAGTCCGCACGTGGAGGCGGCCCAGCGGGCCGTCGCCCCCAAGGTGGCCGCCGCCGCGGCGGTGGCCGCGCCGGCCGTGGCCACCGCTCGCGAGAGCCTGGCCGACCGCGTGGACGCCGCCCGTGAAGCCGCTGCGCCCCGGGTCACCGCGGCGCAGCTGGCCGCCGCGCGCGCCGCGGCGGACCTCGCCCCTCGGGTGGAGTCGGCCCGCGGGGCAGCGCAGAAGGCGTACCGGGACGACCTCGCCCCTCGCCTCACCGCAGCCCAGGTCGCGGCGCTGTCCTACGCCACGCCCCGCGTGGCCGCGGCCCGCGAGGCCGTGTCGCCGGCGCTGGAGAGCGCCCGCGGGACCCTGCTCGCCGGGGTGGACAGCGCGCGCAGCGAGCTCGACGCCCGCCGGGCGGAACTCGCCGCTGCGGCGGCGGAGTCCTCCCGCAAGGCGCGCAAGGCGGCGAAGAAGGCGCGCAAGAGGGCCGGCAAGAAGCACCGCGAGTTCGAGAAGGCGGCGCTCGCGACCGCCAACACGGTGAAGCGCCGGCAGGAGCCCGAGCCGACGCGCTGGCCGTGGGTGTTCGCGCTCCTCGCCGTGGGTACCGCCGTGTTCGTCCTGCTGCGGCGCAAGAAGGCCGACGCGTGGACGCCCGCACCGGCCGGGGACGGCCCGGTGCCCAGCTACCGAGAGGACCCCGTGCCCAGTTCCGACAGCACCTCCGGCAAGACCGTCTCGACGGCGACGGGGACGCCGAGCGACTCCGCGCCGGCCGAGTCCGACATGGGCGTCCGCGATGCCCAGCTCGCGGAGGGCGACGACGAAGGCAGCACCACCGGCCACACCGGCCCGCCCGAGCCGTTCACCAGCGGCGGTGGCTCGGACGCCGGCCCCACCGCGGGACCGGACGACAAGCAGGTCTGACCTCGCACAGCAGCACCACCACCGCCCCCGTCGCCGTCGCGACGGGGGCGGTGGTGTCTGCGCGAGTACCGTGGGGATCATGAGCGAGGCGCCACCGAGGATCCCTGAGCGGTCCCCTGTCGAGGACTCCGGGATCGAGCCCGCCGGCCGCAAGCTGCTGCGCCTCGAGGTGCGCAACAGCCAGGTGCCCATCGAGCGCAAGCCCGAGTGGATCAAGACCCGGTTGAAGACCGGCCCGGAGTACACCGAGCTGAAGTCGCTGGTCCGCCGCGAGGGCCTGCACACCGTCTGCGAAGAGGCCGGCTGCCCCAACATCTACGAGTGCTGGGAGGACCGGGAGGCCACCTTCCTCATCGGCGGCGACCAGTGCACCCGGCGCTGCGACTTCTGCCAGATCGACACCGGCAAGCCCGCCGACTTCGACGCCGACGAGCCGCGGCGCGTCGCCGAGAGCGTCGCCACCATGGGGCTGAGGTACGCCACCGTCACCGGCGTCGCCCGCGACGACCTGCCCGACGGCGGCGCGTGGCTTTACGCCGAGACGGTGCGCCAGATCCACGCGGCACTGCCCGGCTGCGGCGTCGAGCTGCTCATCCCCGACTTCAACGCCGACCCCGAGCAGCTGGCCGAGGTCTTCTCCTCGCGGCCCGAGGTGCTGGCCCACAACGTCGAGACCGTGCCCCGGATTTTCAAGCGCATCCGCCCGGGCTTCCGGTTCGAGCGCTCGCTGTCGGTCATCACGGCCGCCCGGGAAGCCGGGCTGGTCACCAAGTCCAACCTCATCCTCGGCATGGGCGAGGAGCCGAGCGAGGTGGTCGAGACCATGCAGGCCCTGCACGACGCCGGGTGCGACCTGCTCACCATCACCCAGTACCTGCGCCCCTCGCCGCGGCACCACCCCGTCGTGCGCTGGGTGAAGCCCGACGAGTTCGTCGGCTTCCAGGCCGAGGCGGAGAAGATCGGCTTCCCGGGCGTGCTCGCCGGCCCGCTGGTGCGCAGTTCCTACCGTGCCGGCCGGCTGTACCAGCAGGCGATCGAGGCCCGGGGGCTCACCCGCCAGGGCTGATCACCGCCACTCCGCCCGGCGCGTCCGAGGCAGCGCCGTCGACCGCCCCTATCCTGGGGACATGGCACGCAGCAGGTCCTCTGACTCCACCGCCCCGGGCGGCAGCGCCGGGCGCACCCCGAAGGACGGTGGGCGCGGCCGGACTTCCGGTGCCACCGCGGCCGGGGCCACCGCCGCCGGCAAGGCCGCGCCTCCGGCCGGCAAGGCCGGCAAGACACCCAAGCTGGACAAGAACGGGCAGCCCAAGGTCGGCCGGATCCGCAAGCTCCGCAGCCAGGCTGGCATGATCAAGCAGGCCTACACCCTGACGCGGAAGAACGATCCCAAGCTCCCGTGGATCATGCTGATCTGGTTCGTCGCGGTCGCCGCCGTCATCGAGCTCATCGGCATCCTGCTCAGCTCGCCGTTCGTGTTCATCCCGCTGGCGGTGCTCTTCGGCGCCCTGGCCGCGCTGATCGTCTTCGGCCGCCGGGCCCAGGGCTCGGCCTACCGGCAGGTGGAGGGCCAGCCGGGGGCGGCCGCGTGGGTGCTCGAGGGCATGCGCGGGGACTGGCGGGTCAGCTCGGGCGTGGCCGGCACCCCGCAGATGGACGCGGTGCACCGGGTGCTGGGCCGGCCGGGGATCATCCTCGTCGGCGAAGGAGTGCCCGGCCGGGTCCGTGGCCTGATCGCGCAGGAGAAGAAGAAGATCGCCCGGGTCGTCGGCGAGACCCCCATCTACGACGTCGTCGTCGGCGACGACGAGGGCCAGGTGCCGCTGAAGAAGCTGAGCACCCACGTCATGAAGCTGCCGCGGAACCTCAGCGCCGCCGAGGTGAACGCGCTGGGCCGCCGGATGAGCGCGCTCGGTGGCCCGCGGATGCCCGTCCCCGGCGGCCCGCTCCCGGGCGGGCGCCAGATGTCGGTCAGCCAGCGCCAGGTGCGCCGCCGCGGCTGATCCCTCCCCTGTCGGTGCCGCGCCGACACGGCAGCCCTGACGGTCGGGGCGCACACCGAGGGGTCCGAGCCCGAGCACCGGCGTCCCGAACGGCTCCAGCCAGCCGCGGGTCGCGATTCCGTGGCCGACGACGTCGCCCTCGTCCACGGCGACCAGCGACAGGTGCGGAAGGAACCCGGGGTCGCCCCGTAGCCTGTCCACCAGCCGGACCTCGGGGACGTCGTCCGCTGCGCGAACGGCTCCGGTGACGGGGTCGGTGGCGAAGGCGGCCCGGTGCAGCGCCTGCACGGCCGCGTGGTCCTCGGGGCGCTCGCGACGGACGATCACCGGTGCAGTGTCCTGTCCCCGGCCGCCGACGGTCCACCGGGTTCCGCAGCGTCAGTCCAGGACGACGGCGGTGCCGGTCAGCCGGTCGTGCAGCCCGCGTCCGTCGGCGTCCACGATGAGCGCCGGTACCAGCAGCATCAGCAGCGCGGTGCGCACGACGGCACGCCAGGGAGCCAGCCGCGCGCCGGGCGTCGGATGAGCCAGTCGCATGCTGAAGACTCGGTGCCCCGGGCTCTGGCCGAAGACGATCAGCGTGACCACGGTGAGCAGGCCGAACACCAGCAGGCTCCAGTTGCCCGGGCCCTCAGGGGCGGTGAACGCCCAGGCGATCAGCGCCGAGCCCACCGCGTCGACGAGGTACCCACCGACCCGCCGGGTGAAGGGGGCCAGCGACCCGGGCCCCGTGGCGGGCAACCCCAGGGAGGCGCCGCGGACCGGGGCCTGAGAGGGTTGTTCGACATCTCTGACCATGACCGCCAGCGTAGGACCCCGCCCGACCGGCCCCCGGGCCACGAGTGAGAGCGCCCCCACGGCGACCCGCCGCAGGCGTTGTTACCGCCCCGAAACACTCGGGACACGGCAGGGCAACTCCCCCCTCGTAGCGTGCCGAACGGCAGTCCGCCCACACCCGGAGGATCGATGTTCACCAGTCCCGACGAGGTCGCCGCCTACATCCGCGACAACGACGTCGAGTTCGTCGACGTCCGCTTCTGCGACCTGCCCGGCGTCATGCAGCACTTCACCATCCCAGCGTCGACGTTCGGCGAGGACACCTTCACCGAGGGCCTCGGCTTCGACGGGTCCTCGATCCGCGGCTTCCAGGCGATCAACGAGTCGGACATGCTGCTGCTGCCCGACGCCAACAGCGCGTTCGTCGACCCGTTCCGCAAGCACAAGACGCTGAACGTCAACTTCTTCATCCACGACCCGATCACCTTCGAGCCCTACAGCCGCGACCCGCGGAACGTGGCGAAGAAGGCCGAGGCCTACCTGGCCAGCAGCGGCATCGCCGACACCGCCTACTTCGGCGCCGAGGCGGAGTTCTACATCTTCGACTCGATCCGGCACGGCACCGGGATCAACGAGGGCTACTACCACATTGACGCCGTCGAGGGATCCTGGAACAGCGGCTCCCGGACCGGCGAGAACGGTGTCGGCCCGAACCTGGGCTACAAGACCGCCACCAAGGGCGGGTACTTCCCCGTCGAGCCCGTGGACCACCAGAGCGACCTGCGCGCCGACATGATGGTCAACCTGGCCAACGCCGGCCTGGAACTCGAGCGCGGGCACCACGAGGTCGGCACCGGCGGTCAGGCGGAGATCAACTACAAGTTCGACACGCTGCTGCGGTCGGCCGACAGCCTGATGCTGTTCAAGTACATCATCAAGAACACCGCGTGGGCCCACGGCAAGACCGTCACCTTCATGCCCAAGCCGCTGTTCGGCGACAACGGGTCGGGCATGCACTGCCACCAGAGCCTCTGGCAGGGCGGCGTGCCGCTGTTCCACGCCGAGACCGGTTACGCCGGCCTGTCGGACATGGCCCGGCACTACATCGGTGGCCTGCTCACGCACGCCCCGTCGCTGCTGGCGTTCACCAACCCGACGGTGAACAGCTACCACCGCCTGGTGCCCGGCTACGAGGCGCCGATCAACCTGGTCTACTCCGCCCGCAACCGCTCGGCCTGCACCCGCATCCCGATCTCGGGCGACAACCCCAAGGCCAAGCGCATCGAGTTCCGGGTGCCCGACCCGTCGGCCAACCCCTACCTCGCCTTCTCGGCGATGCTGATGGCCGGCCTCGACGGCATCAAGAACAAGATCGAGCCGCCGGCCCCGGTCGACAAGGACCTCTACGAGCTGCCGCCCGAGGAGGCCTTCGGCATCGAGAAGGTCCCCGCATCGCTGGACGCCGTCCTCGACCGGCTCGAGGTCGACCACGAGTACCTCATCGACGGCGGGGTGTTCACCCCCGACCTGATCGAGACGTGGATCGAGTACAAGCGGGAGAACGAGATCGACCCGATCCGCCTCCGCCCGCACCCGCACGAGTTCGCGATGTACTACGACATCTGAGTTGTACAGCGGGCTGACGTGCGGTTTTACCGCAGGTCAGCCCGCTCAGTCCCCAGCCAGTCCCCACGAGCGGCCAGCACAGCACCGACGGCGGCCCGTGCGGACTCGTCGCTGTCGGGCCACAGGTGGCCGTAGGTGTCCAGCGTCGTCTTGGCGCTGCCGTGTCGAAGTCGGTGCTGGACGACCTTGACGTCGAGCCCGCTGCCGATGAGCAGCGAGGCCAGGTAGTGCCGCAAATCGTGGAAGCGGAAGGCGTCGGGCAGCCCGGGGATCGTCGTCCGGGCCGAGCGGATCGCGCGCTCGATCGCCCAGGTCGAGGTCTGCCGGCCGGCGCCGTCGGTGACGACGTGGTCCCCGCCCCATCGCGCCACCGCCGCCGAGAGCTGCACCGACAGCTCCTGCGGGATGGGCAGCGGCGTGCGGGACGTCTCGCTCTTGAGCGGCTCGCCGTCGCCCTGCTGCACCGGCCGCACGACGCCGCGCATGAAGTCGACGTCCCAGACCCGCAGCCCGACGACCTCGGCGGTCCGCAGCCCGACGAACGCCCCGAGCAGGATCGCCGGGCGCAGGTGGTCGGCGACCGCGTCGTGCAGCGCCCACACCTGCTCGGTCGTCGCGACGTAGGGGCGCTGACCGCCAGCCCCTGGTGAGGTGCGGCGCGAGCACGGGTTGCGCGCCAGCAGCCCGTCGTGCACGGCGTCGCTCATGACCTGCGACAGCCGCGAGTGCAGCGCGTAGACGTAGCTGTCGGCCAGGCCGGCGGCTTTGAGCTCCACCGTCCACGAGCGGACCGAGGACGGCCGCACCGCCGAGAGCGGCATCGGACCGAACGCGGCGGTGATCTGGGCGACGTGCACCCGGGCCTGCCGCACCGTGCGCGGGCGGCGGGTGGTGTAGCCGGCCAGCCAGGTCGCGCACCAGTCGGCGACCGTCGTCCGGGCGGTCTTGGGGTCGACGTAGGTGCCGGTCACCTGGCTGGTCGTGACCTCGTCGAGCCACCGCTGCGCCTTGGACTTTTCCTTGTCGGGGAACGCCCGGGTGACCTCCTTGCCCGCGGCGTCCTTGTATCGCGCCCGGTAGCGCATCCCCTGCCCGTGCCGGGCGCTCGGGACACGCTTCCCCGTGGCCGGGTCGATGACGTACCACCGGTCCTGGATGCTGCGAAAAGCCACGAGCCTCTCCGATCTGCAACTCAGGCGGAGCGATACCGACCCAGCTTCATGAGGTCGATCGCTCTGCGGCGACCCGCGCCTCGAGCGCCTCGCGGGCCAGTTGGGAGATGGTCTTGCCTTCTCGGTCGGCGATCTGGGCGGCGCTGTCCCGGACGCGGGGGTCGACGCGGAAGGCGATGCGCGGTGAGACGGCGGCCCGGCCGGTGAGGGAGGGCCGGCCGCCGCGGCGCCGGACCTCGTCGACGATGTCCGCGGCCTTCTGCTCGGTCAGCCGGGTTCCGTCGGTCAGTCGGACGTCGTCCCGGTCGAGGTCGACGTCGGGTCCGATCGGCGTGCTGGAGGTGATGGGTGGCGGGGTGCGCTCGGTCACGGGCTGTCTCCTCGGAGGTGGGTCGGCATCACGTGGATGACCAGCAGGTAGTGCTGGCCGCCGTCGGCCGGCTGCACCTCGACGGCGATGATCTCCAGTTCCCGGCCCCGTTCGTCGAGGCCGACGTAGAGCCAGGCGTCGGCCCCGCTGGTGGCGGTGACCGGCGTCGGCCGGGTGCCAGCCAGGACGTGGCGGGCGGAGGTCCGGCCGATGCGATGCTTGCGCGCCGACTGGGTGAACCGGATCTCCAAGCCGCCAGTATTGTCGGACACAACAGGATCCGTCAAGATCGACCGGCGCGGTCCTGGCCGTGCTGGGCGTCGATCCAGGCGCGCAGGTCGTCGGAACGGTAAAGGACGCGGCGGCCGAGGCGGAAGCTGGCCGGACCGGTGCCGAGGTGGCGCCAGTACCGGAGGGTGGCGACCGGGGCGCGCAGCAGCTGAGCGGCTTCGGCGATGGTGAGCAGCTCGGACGGTGGCTCGGCGGTGTGATCGCGGCCGGGGGTCTGGTCGGGCATGGCGGTCTCCGGGGGCTCGGCGGACATGGGCGGGGCGCCACCTGCAGAAGGCGCCATTTCGTGACCATTGGTGACAGCCCACAGCCAACTTCTCCGGTCAGGCTCCTGTCTTCCTCCCGTTCCGCTCCTGTCGCCGGTCGTTCAGGAGGTGGGAGCGCCTGCGGTCATGGCCTGGCGCTTGGGGCCCGGTGATGGCGTCCGGCAGGAGACCGGCTCCGGTGGTGGCGCACCGTAGGTCGGCAGGCTGCGGTTCCCCTCCAGTCGCCTCCCGCGCAGTGCAGCGGCCGCACGGGAAGGGGCGCCCGCTCACCGCCCCAGGCCCGGGGCGGCACCAGGCGTGGCCCGCGGCCCGGAACGCTCGGACTCGGGTCGTGGGACCCCCGACCGGTCGCCGGCCGGCCCCGGCGTGACTGCTGGGCGCCGGTGATGCCCGGTGTCGCGGCGTCCGCGCCAGGCCTTCCGGGCTACGGTGAGCCGGTCGGGCGGCTGACCCAGCAGGGCCGGCTCCGTGGCGAGTCGGCCGATGCGGGCCTGTGCGCCAGCCAGCTCGTGCCGTGCGGTGGCGACGTGGCGCTCGAGGTCGGCCAGCCGCCCTGCGGGATCGGGTGCCCAAGCGATCGGCCCGAGCGGGTCGAGCCGTTCCTGGCGCCGGCGGTGGGCGTCGGTCAGTGCGAGACGGGCCTGCTCACCGACCCGCCCAGCCGCTTCGGCCGCGGCGTGCAGTGAGTGGCGTTCGTGGTGGTCCCGTTCGGCGGCCCGGTGGGCGGTGGTGTCGAACGCCCTCCACAGCGCCGGCCGGTCGTCGAACCGGTCGGCCACCCGGGCGAGCCGCTCGGCGTCGGTGGGCAGGTCGGGCAGGTGCGGGCGCCACCGATCGGCCCAGCCGGCCAGTTGCTCACTGGCGCGGGCGACGGGTGCGCGCTTGAGTCCCCACCGGCCGGGCCCGTCGAGCACCACCCGGGCCGCGGCGCGGGCGGCGCCGCGCTCGCCGTCCCAGGCGGCGAGCAGTCCATCGCGGATCCGGTCGGCTGCCTGGGCGAGGACAGCAGCGGCGACCTCGACCCGCTGTGTCGCTCGCTGGGCGGTGCGAGTCGCCTGTTCGTGGTCGGCTTCCAGCCGCGTGAGTTCGCCGCCGTGGGCTGCCTCGAGCGCCACGGCCTGGCGCAGGGCGTCGCACCACGGCTCCAGGACCGCCAGCCGATCGGAGCAGCGCTGCTCGACCGTCCACGCCGCGCGCAGATCGGCCAGCACCTGCTCCAGGGGGCGGGGTGCGGCGTAGCCGGCCGCTTCGGCGGCGGCCTGAGCGGCGGCATGGCCCGGGCCGAGATCGGCTCGGTCGCGACCGAACACGGCGATCCACTGCCCGCGCGCCTCGGCCAGATCGGCGGCGATCAGGTGGGCGGTGTTGGCGGTGCGGCCGCGGGTCATGCCGACGTAGGCCGACGCCGCACCGGTGTGCTCGCCGACCACCAGGTGTGCCGCGGTGACGGTGTCACCCTGCGCGCCGTGCGCGGTGCTGGCGTAGGCCAGCTCCACATAGGAGGTGACGTAGCCGGCGGGCAGCACCCGCTCCCCCGTCCTCACCCGGGTGACACCGGCAGGGACGGCGTCGGCCGGGGTGACATCGCCCGGGATGACGGTTAGCTCCCCGCCGGGGCCAACGGCGATGACGGTCCAGACGTCGCGGTTGGCCACCCCCAAGTCGCGGACGTTGCGGCGGGTGGCGACCCGGTCCCCGACTCCGATCCGCTGCCCGGCGCCGGTGACCGCGACCCGGACGTCGTCGACGCGGCGGTCGGCGACCAGCCGCTCGCGGATGGCCGCGTTGAGGTCGCTGGCCTGCTCGCGGGTGTCGACCACCACGGCCACCCGCTCGCCATCGCGGTGATGCTCGGCGACAACCTCGGCCAGCGCCTCCTGTAGCGCCGCAGGATCGACGTGCAAGCGGATCTGCTCGCGGGCGGCCAGGGTGTCGAAGACCGCGCCCGGTTCGGCGCCGGTGCGCATGGCCAGGGTCAGGTCGGCGTACTCGACGTCCGGTGTCGTCCGGCCGGCTTGGTCGGTGCGGGTGAAGCGGTGCACCGTCTGCAGGGTCAGGTGCGCGGCCGGATCGACCTGACCGGCGGCGAGGTCCAGCACGCCGCCGCGGCCGACCGCGGCCAACTGGTGCCGGTCGCCGAGCAGCGCCAGGCGCATCCCGTACTCGTCGGCGAGGGTCAGCACCGCGCGGGCAGTGTCCTGGTCGAGCATCCCGGCCTCGTCCACCACCAGCAGGTCCCCGGGCATGAGGCTCGCCCCTGGCTCCGGCCCGGCGTAGACGCCTCCGGTGCGCGGCTCGGCGTCACCGGCGGCCAGCCGGCTCCAGGTCCCCTCGTCGGTCCAGCGCCAGCCGTGCTGGAAGGCCAGCCAGGCAGCCGAGCCGGCGGCGGTGCCCACCTCGGCAGCGGCGACCTTGGCCGCCTTGAGCGTCGGGGTGACCACCGTCAGCCGGCGGCCCTGGGCCTCAAGCAGGTCGCGGGTGGCGGCCAGCAGGGTGGTCTTGCCTGCACCGGCCGCACCCTCGATGACGACCAGCGGCCGGTCGCCGGCCAGGGAGGCGGCCGCAGCCGCTTGGCCGGCGTCCAGCCGCGCGAGCGCGGCCAGCGGCAGCTCAGGCTCCCGTTGGTGATCGGTCATGGAGCGAGCGCTGCGGGCGGCGAACCGGTCGGTGAGGTCGGCCTCGACGTCGAGCACCGGCTGCGAGGTCCAGGCCCGGATGTGCTCAGGAACGCCGTCACGGTCAAGCAGCGGCACACAGCGCGCCATGGTGCGGGCGGTGAGGTCCTCGGCCAGCTCAAGGCGGACCGCGGCGCCGACGACGACGCCCGCGGCGGCGATCAGCTGCTCGACCTCGCCGCGGACGTCGGCGGCGTTCCACGCCGAGCGCTCGGCGGCCAGCAGGCTCAGCACCCGGTCAACCGCACCGTCGCGGTCTACCCCGCCGACCGGCACCGGGATCAGGTCGACGGGACGTCCGGTGTCGCGATACCCGAGGGCGGCCAGCTCGGCCAGCCATCGGGCCGTGACGTCCGCACCCGGCTGCGGGGTGACCTTGTCCGGGCGGCCCTCGGCCCACGCCCGCGCATCCCACGCCCGCCGCAGCCCCGGCCCCGGAACCTCGCCGGGGTGCGCGGCGATCCACTCTTGTTCGTAGCGGCCCCGGTGGCGTTCGATCTGCGCCGCCCGAGCGCTGAAGGCACCCACGTACTGGGCCAGCTCCCGTATTTCTCCGGTGCCGTCCAGGGTGTACCCGTGCGCGGCCAGCGCGGCCTGGAACTGTGGATCGCAGGCCACCGCGGCGTGCCCGATGCCGTTGATCGCGGCCAGCGAGTCGCGCACGCCCACGGTATGCAGACCGCGCCATCCCCCGGCGGCGAACACCCGGGCGTTGACCTGCAGGTGCAGATGCCGGTGCGGATCTCCGGCCCGGGAGGTGTAGTGCTGCACCGTCACCGCCTCCAGCACCTCCACCGGCACCTGTACCTGCCCGCCGCGCGGCCCCACCCGCGTCGTAGCGTGCTCGGTCAGCCAGCCGATGACCTGAGTCGCGGCCCGGTCCTGCGCGGCGTCGTAGGCGTCGGCGACGTCTGGGTGCAGGGCGGCGGCCAGCGACCAGGACTTCGGGCCGTTGACCACCACCTCGACGAACCGCACCGCGCGGCCGTCGGTCCGCAACCAACCGCGGGCCGTTCCGGTGTCCGGGTCCAGGCCCGCGACCCATGCCTCGTAGGCGTCGCCGGTCAGAGGCGCCAGCTCCTGCGTCCGACCGTCGCCGGCGGTGTAGCGGCGCGCGATGCCGGTTCCCTCGGATAGGTAGTAGTCATCAGCCCGGCCTCGGTCGGCTTCCACGTAGTGGCGGGCCGCCGAAGCAGCGCCGGCGTAGATCTTCATTCCGCCATGCATATTCAGCGCCACCCAATAATGGTCAACACGTCACCCCCAGAAACGGCGATGGGCCCCGCGAAGCGAGGCCCGATCTACCGCTATTGGTAGCATGCGTGCCGCTCCTTGGTGAAGCCTTGGGCATGCGCGGGAGATCTTAGAAGTTCCGGGCGGTCAGTCGTTGCAGGCCTCATTCCGCTTGTCGTTTATGGAAATTGTTGGCTGCAATGCATATCTCGTCCGCCCGGCTATTGGTGGCTGATGAGGCGCTTAGGGACACTCTGCAGCCCTGCCCGTAGGCCGTTCTTCTGCTCGGCGCCTGGACCTGGACCCCGCAATGAACATTTGCTCTCTCCCCGTGATCGCCGGGGCGCCCCAGGGGGACGGGGGGACTGTCGAGGATGCCGGGGCGTCTACGTTCACGCTGTGGACGGGGGGTGGCCGGGGCGGGGTGGCTGGCCTTTCGTGGTGGCCGGCGCCGCTGCTGCGGCGCTAACGGCCGCGCTGATCGGGTCCCAGCGCACCGTCATGCGGTGGCGGGCGGAAGCGATGGCGTGGAAACAGGCCGCAGGGAAGTGGCAGCAGGCCGCCGAGATTTCCCGGGGGACCGCAAGCAGGCTGCTGCACACGGCGGAGCGGTGGCGGCAGGTGGCTGAGGCCGCGGGTGCCGTCTACTGCGGTGCGACGGTGCAGGAGTCCCCGTGCGAAGTGAGGCCATGGCGGGGACACCTGTGCGTGGCCGCGCCGGACCACGAGGCGGAAGCCGCCGAGCAACACCATGTGTGCGACTGCGGGCACGGCTGGCGGGAGGCCGGGACAGGCTGACCGACCCGGGCGCGCGATGCCTGGCGTCGGGCCGCGGCTGGCCGGCCGGTCCCCAGGGCCGGCAGGCCGACTGTCACAGGACCTGAGCGGTCGCGCGGGGTGCGGTGGGGCGGCGAGTCCGTACGGTGTCCACGAGAGTGGCGGCATGAGCGTGTTCGATCGGTTCCGTAAGCCCGCACCGGGCGTTGGCCGCGAGCAGGCGGGGGCGGTGGACGACCTCGCCGCCGAGGCGCCCACTGCGCCCCCTGCGGTCCCGACGAGCTGGCTGGCCGTGCCCACGCTGGCGGAGGCAGGCGCACAGCGCCCGGTGGCCGGCACGTCCTTCCATCAGGGGCTGCTAGCCGACACCGACCGCCAGCTCCGGTCGCAGTCACCTGTTGCGGACCTGGTGACGGTGCAGCTGGCGGTGGTGGAGAGCGGCGACTACGCCGGGGCGGTGGGGGTGTACCTGGCCGGGCGTCGGGCCGGGTCGGTGCCCGCGGGCAGGGTGGAGGCCTACCGGCCGGTGGTGGCTGCTCTCACGGAGCAGGGCCTCCCGGCCACCTGCCGGGCCGCGATCGTCGGCGGGGGCGGGGTGCTGAGCTTCGACCTGTTCGGCGGGGACGAGACGAGGGACGGCGACGGTGCCCGCAACTTCGGGCTGGCCCTGCTGCAGCCGGCCCAACCTGCGGCCGCCGGGCCGGATGCGCCGTTCCTGCCACCGCACACCGGGTCGCGGGTGAGCGTCCTCGGGCCGGCACGGTGGGACGCGGCCATGCCGAGCCGCGCGAAGCGGTTCGTGCATCGCCGAGTGGGCGTGCTGTCCACGGACGGGGTGCTCTCACTCGACGGTGATGCTGTCGGCCGGGTGGAGAGCGCCGCGGAGGTTCTGCCGCCGCTGCTCGCGGCTCACGCCGCCGGGTTCCCGCTCACCTGCGCAGTGCGCATCATCCGAGAGCCCGATCGGCCGCTGCGGGTGGCGGTCGACGTGCCGCTGAGTTTTCAGAGCTGAGGCCCTCTCGCCGCTAGTGCCGCGAGCGGCAAACTTTGGCCCTGAAGGCGGCTTCAGAGACACTTGTGGGTGCTTTGGCGCAGGCCAAGGCCACGTCCACCGCACGGCGCACCATGATCTGCACCGTGGCCTCCTCAGACGTCTTTCCTGAGCTTCGTTCACCGCCTCTGACTCGAGCCTTCTACGGCGTCGTCGTGGTCGCAGCCGTCCTCCTCATGTTCCTTGTCCCTACCGTCCCGTTTCCGCTGTTGCTCACAATCGCCTTTATGGCCCTCGCTGTTGGCGCACTCGGATCCGTGGTCGCGGCCGCGTTTACTCGCGTCCGGGCGCGCCCTGAGGGCTTGCTCGAAGTGCGGAACCGTCTGACGACCCGACGGCTTCAGCGCTCCGACGTCGACCGGGTGATCCTGCGACGCCAAGGTGGGATCGGGTCCTGGCGGCGACTCGAACTCCTGCTCAAGGACGGAACCCAACTGCCCCTGGTCGCCACCGATACGTTGCCTGTGCCTGGCCAACGGCGACAGTTGGAGCAGCGAGCGACGGAATTGCGCCACTGGCTAGGAGGCCGCTCGTAGGAAGCGCGGCGATCCCGATCTTCACGCTTCGCGCTTGTCCCATAGTGGGCCGCTAAGGGGCGCCCGAGTTGGGAGGAAACCCTGTTCGGGTGATCCGGCCGGCGAACGGGACGCCCCTCGGGCAGAGGCTCGTACATTCGGCCCTCGGTTCCCCTGAGCAGGAAGGTGGCGACATGAGCGCCGCGCAAGGGCCCGCGCCAGTTGGGCTGCCGACGCTGCGCGCGTGGCGTCGGACTGGCCTCATCTTGTGCATGGCAGCGTTGGTGCTCTTGATGGTCTTTGTCGGTGCGGCCATCGCTACCGGGCTCGAAACCATCGTGGCCGTTCTCGGACTCAGCGCCTTCGTGTTCGCCCTGATTGGTCTCGGGTTCCTGCGAAGGGCATGGTCCGACCCTGATGTAAAGGACGAGCCCTCAGTAGGCCGCGCGAGACAGTTGTCCGACGTAGCGATGACCACCTGGGGAGCCGCGATCATTCCGAACGCCATCCTCGCGTGGCGTCCCGACTTGGCGGAAACGCTGAACTGGCTCTCTGCGGTGTCAGTCGTGCTGGGCTGCGTCGCGGTGGTCGCCTTTATCGGCATGCTCGCCGTCGCTGTTCGGTGGAGCCCGTCCGGTCGCTGACCCAGGGCACTCAGGGGACTGTCCCGTAGTGGGCCGTTAAGGGACAGGCAGCCGCGGGTCGCCCGTGCGATGTGACCAGCAGGCGCCGATGCTTACGCGGTCAGACCCCGCGATGATTGCAGGAAGCCGTACAGCGCGCCGCAGGGCAGCTGGTCCGCCGTCTTCACTACGGTCTCAGGCGTGTTCGCCCTGCTCGACGTCCAGGACTGGACACGGGAGGATTTTGAGCCCGGCGGTGACGAAGCCAAGGTCTGGCTTACCGATCCGCGCAGCGAGCACACCAGGTGGCTCTACAAGCCGCCTACGGTGAAGACGCTGAAGCCTCCTCAGGACCAGCCCGACCTAGTCAGGATGTATCGACGAGGTGAGGATTGGGCCGAGAAGCTCAGCGCCGAACTCGCCGCCTTCGTCGGCATCCCCGCGGCACAGGTGGAGTTCGCCGTGCTCGACGGGCAGCGCGGCTCGATGTCGCGCGACTTGCGCCCGTGGGAGTGGGCCATGCACGGCGGCGGCGTGCTTATCGGCGGCGTAGACGAGAACTACCGCCCGCGCGATAGCGCAGACAAGAGGCCCAACCGGATCGGGCACAACCTCGACAACATCCAGCGAGTCCTAGCCGACGCGCACGGTCCTCCGCATACCGAGTACACCGACTGGCCGGCCTTCGACGTGTTCGCCGGCTTACTTCTCTTCGACGCGTGGATCGCCAACACGGACCGACATGAGTACAACTGGGCCGTTCTGCATGGTCCCGCCGGTGAGCTCCGTCTGGCGCCGACGTTCGACCACGGGTCTGCGCTCGGATCGGGGCTCATGGATCAGAACCGGGGGCAGCTCGTCGCTCACGGCCAGCTCCGTCGTTGGTGCGAACGTGGCTTCGCGCACCGCTTCGAGGACATGGGCAGAACTCCCCTGGTGGCGTTCGCCCGGGAGGCGCTGCAGCGGGCCGGTTCACCCGCACGGGCTTACTGGACCAGCCGCATCGCGAGCGTGAGCGCTGATCGGTGTCATGCTCTGGTGGACGCAGTCCCGAACTTGTCACCGGCGACACGTACGTTCGTGTCAAACCTGCTGGCCATCAACCAAGAGAGGATCCGGTCGTGACGTCTGTCCTGCTCCCCGACGCGGAGACCTCTGGTGAGGCCAGGGACACGGGACGCCTGATCGTCACCGTCCGGCGACCGGACGGTGACTACCAAGCCGTGGGAGTCCTGACCGCAACGCCGGAGCGTTACTCCTTCGCCTACCTACGCCGAGCCGTCGAAGCTGACGGGTTCATATCTCTGCTGGGCTTCCCGGAGACCCAGCGGGTGTACGAACGGCCGTATCTGTTCCCGCTGTTTGCCGAACGAGTGATCAGTCCCCGCCGCCCGGATCGCCTGGAGTATCTCCGGACGCTGAATCTCGGCGAGGACGCCACACCTCTTGAGGTGTTGACCCACTCTGGAGGTCACCGGCGCGGAGACAACATCGAACTTGTCCCAATGCCAGTTATTGACGCTAGTGGAGCGACGCGCGCACTGTTCATGGCGCATGGTGTGCGCTACCGAGGGTCTGCAGCGAGTGAGCGAATCGCTCGCCTGTCAACTGGCGAGCCGCTGACCTTGGCCCCAGAGCCGAGCAATCCCGCAGATCCTTTCGCCGTTGGTGTCCACGACACTGGCGGCCTCTTGCTGGGCTACGTACCTCGGCCGCTGACTGGCTATATCCATGCCCTCAAAGAGATGGCGGCCGCCGTGGAGGTCGCTAACGGAGTAGAGACGAATCCACATCTTCGACTCCTTGTCCGCCTGAACGGCACCCTGCCAGCCGGCGTTGATCCCTTCGCGGGGCCAGAGTGGGATACCTTCGGCTCATAGGCCTGAGGCCTGGCTCGACCCCAAGCGGCCCACTTAAGGGACACAGTCAGCGACGTCCTCGCTGATGCCGGTAGAGGACGAGCCCGCCGACCGCGAGCAGAACAACGATGACCCCGACTCCGGCCAGCCCAAGCAGTTGCCCGAGCACAGTGCCGATGACGGCTCCAACGGCGGACCAGAGGACGAGGAGCAGCCAGAAGCGCCTGGTAGTGCCAGCGGGCCGCGACATGCAGCCGACGCTAGCGACCGATCCCCCTGACGACCGCATCCGCACGCGAACTCCACTCGGGCAGGGGACGGCCCTGGCGACGGATGTCCCAAAGGCACCTTGTGTCCCTGGGCGGCCCACTCAGGGACACCTTTCGGCGGCGTGCCAGTCAGTTCGCGCCCACCATCAGCCCACCTGCGGCAGAGTCGCCCGCGTGCCTTCGGAACGGTCCTACGAGGACAAGAGACCTGGCCAGCAGCTCTACGGCGTCATCGAGTTCTGTGCCAGTCCCAAGGTGTTGTACGCCAAGATCGAGAGTGGTCACTACGACTGGCTCGGCGTTCGGCAAGACAAGCGTGGGCGCGTTACCTATGTCGTCGGTAGGCCGAGGCTCGCTCGCCTGGAAGGCCTCGGCGGCGGTATCGCCAAGCACGGTCCGCCTTCGATGACCGGACAACATCACGTCGAAGTCCGCATTCCGCACCGACTGCGCCCACCTCCGTCAGAGTCGTGGTGGCTGACATCCGAGGAGGCGCGGGCGGACTTCGAACGAAAGAAGGTGACGCTGATGCAGGGCGACGGCTCAGGGCTCTACCGGTTACGGCTCTACAGCGACGGGCGACTCGTAGACGAGCACTTCGTGGTTCGCACCTTGCCGAACGTGCTTTGAGGAACCTCCGCCGGTGTCCCAGAACGGCCGGCGCGCTCAGGGACACCACCGAGGTCCCTCGGCCGTCTCTTGCGACGGTGGCCCGTCGAGAGCCGTTCTTGTTCCATTGCGTCCACTCACCGACACTCGGCACGAGCGATTCATGACCGTCTTGCTGTTCTGACGCATGCGTGCGATCGGCCCCGACGAGTTGGAGGACGAGGGCGAGACTGACCACAAGCTGCAGCGCTGGAACCTACCCCCGCACCTGGCAGCTGACCGGACGCAGCCCCCGCCGAGCGCCCCATGCTGCCCAGACATTCCCGCTCCTGCTGCGGTCACCTGAAGGTGCGGCATCCCACGTGCCTTCGGTGGGTGTCATGGGCGGAGCTCAGTGAGCCGACCTGATCAGTAGTCCGGTGTGTCAGCGCAGGAGAGCACCACGCAGCGCGGTGAGCAGGGCGTCGTCATCGAGGCCGGTGGCCCGGCCGATTCGCACGAGGTGATCGGCGGCGCGTTCGACCTGGTCCGAGGCCGTTGCGCCGCTGGGTGCGGGGTCGTTCGTCTGCATCGGTCCGGCGATGACGGTGCCGGTCCTGCGGCGGGAGGTGACCCACCCGCCGGTCTCCAGTTCCCGGTAGGCCCGTGCCACGGTTCCCACGGCGATGCCAAGATCGGCGGCAAGCGCGCGGGCTGCGGGCAGCCGGTCGCCGCGGACAAGGCGCCGCGCACTGACGAGGGCGCTGACCTGGGTGCGCAGCTGTTCGTAGACCGGTACCGCCGAGGTGACATCGATCCGAAGGGTCAGCGGTGCCGGGTCGGTGGCGGTCACACCACCACCGGTGACGGTGTCTGGGCAGCCGGCGGGGCCGGAGGTGCCGGCCGCAGTCGCGGGGCGGGCAGGAGCAGCAGCACCAGTGCGGCGACAGCGGCGAATCCCCCGGCGATCATCGCCGCAACGCCGATCACCTCGAGTCCGGGCCCGCCCTCGATGACGTAGGTGGCCCCCTCGATGCCCACCAAGGTGTCCTGGGCGGCAGTGTGGAGCGCCGCCCCTGCCACGAACCACAGCCCAGCCAGCAGGAGCAGCAGGGCCGAGGTGGAGCCGCGCAGCACGCGGTGGATGGAGGCTCCCCGCAGTGTCCGCTCGCTCGCTTCGTCGGCGGGCACCGCCGACCGATTCAGCGCAGCCTGCACGGTCAGCCAGGTGAGCAGTACGAGCAGGCCGGTCCCGATGAGGGCGGGCAGCGCAAAAACGTCTCCGGGATAGGGGCCGGTGGTGCTGGGGCCAACGACCACGTCCAGTCCAGGAGGCGATGGCGGGGTGGTGGTGAACGAGCGACCATCGGCGCCGGCCGTGGACCAACCGGCGGCGCACGTTGCCACGACCACCAGCACCACCGAGCCATAGATCGTTCGCAGCCACCGGACACTGGACGGGAAGCGCCGCGGAGTGAGACCCGCAGTTCGCACCGCGCCACGGGGACGGGGCCACAGCTTCTCGCCCACACCCAGGACCGCGGTGTGCACGACGCCGAACACCAGCGGTGCCAGCGCAATCGACACGCCCGATCCGAGACGGCCGGCGAGGTCTCCCAGGGCAACGGCAACGCCAGCGACGCCCCCCAATGCCACAGAGAGCCCGTTGGTGGACAGGCCGTACCGCCGGGCATCGGCAACTGCAGGCGCCAGTTGCCTGCGTCTGACTGCAGTGGCTGCTAGCACCACCAGAACCACGACACCCACCAGCACGAAGACGGCCACCGGGCCGACGGCCAGGACTCCGGTCACTGCAACTCCGTTCACTGAATGAACCAATACATCGGTACATTGAGTCTCGTTGTGTCGGTATGTCAAGACGCCACGCCACCCGGGTGATAAGGGGGTGACTGCTCACAGCCTCTGACGGACTCTGTACCTGCGGCTCGACGGGCCATGGTGGGCGCGTGGTCGCCGCGGACCACACCCGCCATCGCAGCTTTCCTGCCTGACCGACGAGCGGCTGAGTGCACCCGAGGAGTGGACGGACAGGAAGGAGGCTCGTCCGGAACTCGACGAGTCCTACTCCGCCTTGTGGAGAGCCGCGACCTCGTCGCCCACCTCAGCCGCCTACGAGTCGCTCACCCCGGCGATCGTCCCGGTGACCGCTCCGAGGCCGGGTGTCCCTGAAGCCGCCTTCAGGGACAGGTGGGAGGCCTCGTTCGCCGTCACCCAATAGGGATCCGTCTGGACGCCGGCCCTTCGAGTGAGCTTCCGGCCCCACACGGGACCACCCACTGACAGACCTTCGCCGTCCACACTCCCCTGCGCTTCCCACAACCCGCCCGATCCGGCTGGCGCTGGTCGAGGGAAGGGTCGGCCGCAGGCCGATCCCGAAGGGACGCGAAGCGCCCTTGCCGCGACCGAGGCAGCCGGCACGCTGATCGGGTGGGACGCGCGTCGCCGATACCGCGGGCGTGCCGACGTGCGAGCCGGATTCCGTTCCGTAGCCATGGGTCAAGGCAGCCAACCGCGCGCCGCGCCGACACCGGGGGCCTGCCGCCAGTCCCCATCCAGTCCCCAAAAGGTTCAACAAGACCCATCTGTCTCCGAACATCACTAACCAGGAAAGTGCAGGTCAGGCGCTATATCAACGAAGAGCCACAGGTGCCCAATCACGCGGGGGGAGTTCGCGATCTACTACGACATCTGAGTTCCACCGCCACTGCGGCCCCCGACCTCGTCAAGGCCGGGGGCCGCAGTGCGTCCGCGCCTGGTTTCCTCAGCCCGCCGTGCCGAAGGCCCGCCGGAAGTGCTGCGCCGCCTCCTGCTGCGCCTGCTCGGCCTTGTCCAGCACCGCGGCCGCGCCGAAGAACTCGTGCGAGACGCCGTCGTACCGGGTGCTCGCCGTGGGGACACCGGCCGCCTCCAGCTTGCGGGCGAACTCCTCGCCCTGGCTGCGCAGCGGATCGCGCTCGTCGGTGATGACCAGCGTTGGCGGCATGGCGGCCAGCTGCTCCGGCGTCCAGTCCAGCAGCGCGATCCGCGGGTCCTTCGCCGCCTCCGGCTTGCCCTCGAAGGCGTGCATCGCCATCCAGGACAGCAGCGCGCGGTTGAGCGGCCGGGCATCGGCGGCGTCCTCCATCGACTCACCGAACTGCTCACCGGTGGTCAGCGGGTAGACGCAGACCTGCGCCAGCGGCAGCGGCTGGGCGTTGACGGCCAGCGTGAGCGCGGTGGCCGGTGCCATGTTGCCGCCGACGGACTCCCCGCCGATCGCCATCCGGGCCGGGTCGCCGCCGATCTGCGCCGCGTTCTCCCGCACCCAGGTCCAGGCGGTCAGGACGTCGTCGTGCGACGCCGGGAAGACGGCCTCCGGCGCCCGCCGGTAGTCGGGGCTGACCACGATGGCGCCGGTCTTGTTGCACAGCCCGCGGCAGGAGGCGTCGTAGTGGTCGTCGATGTCGAACAGCACCCATCCGCCGCCGTGGATCCACATGATGATCGGCAGCGCACCGGGCCAGGTACCGGCCGGCTTGTAGACCCTCAGCCGCTGCTCCCCGCCGGCGCCGTCGGGGATCATCAGGTCGTCCACGGAGCCGACCGGCTCCGGGCCCTCGATGCCCCGCTCCTTCATCACCTTCTCCACCGCCTGCTTCGGGCCGGGCTGCTTGCGCGCCTCGGCCGGCGTCAGCACCTCGTACGGCAGCGGCCCGAGCGAGGAGAAGGCATCGAGCAGCTCCTGGGCCTGCGGGTCGAGGAGACCGCTCGGGTCGGTGGCGAGCTCCTTCTGCTTCCCCGAGGCCACGTCGCGGGCCATGTCCAGCGGCTTGGCCACCGCACCGGCGACCTTCTCGGCGAGCCCCTCCGACGGCGCGTTCGGGTGCGGCCGCGTCGGCGCGCGCCGCTTGGCGGTGAGGAACTCCTTGCCCAGCTGGGCCATCCGCTCGGCCCCGGCCTTGGACCGAAACTCCGGCAGCTCGTCGGACTCCTCGTCCTCCACGTGGTGGCGGACCAGCCCGATCAGCTTCGACAGCGTCTCCTCGAACTCCGTCTCCTCCGGCTCCGTGCGGCCCAGGGTGACGAGCAGCTCCTTGATCTCCTGGTGCTCGTGCTCGGCGTCGTCGTGCTCGTCGGTCATGCCGATCTCGGGCCAGATCGGGTAGAGCACCGTCTCCTCGGCGAAGGCGTGCATCGACAACTCGGCGACCACCTGGTCGACCAGGACCCGGCGGTTGCCGCGGCCGGCCTCCAGGTGCTGGAACTGCCGCTCGACGATCGCGTGATCGTCGGCGATCAGATGGTCGATGTCTCCGGGCTGGGTCGGGTACTTCAGGGGCATGGGGAGCCTCCGGGATCCGGGGTGCGCGGGCAGGTCCCCTTCCGCCTACCCGCCCTCCCCGGTGCGGACACGACGATCGCGGTCCGGGCTCAGGTGCGGAAGGATCCGGCGTCCTCCGGCAACGAGCCGGTGAGCAGCGCGACCACGGCTTCGACGGCCCCGTAGACCAGCAGGGCCGCCGCGATGAGCAGGCCAGGTGGCACGACCACCGGCGCCGCCATTAGCGAGATGGCGAGCACCCCCGGCGCGCTCCGCCACCAGCCCGTCCCGCGCACGGGGTCCGCGAAGGCGCCCCACCGCACCCCGCACCACATCAGCCAGCGACGGACCACCGGCACGCCGCTCTCCCGCAGGACCCGGCGGAAGACCCCGTCGGCCTCCCGCGCGGTCACGACGCCGCTCTCGATGCCGACGGTGCAGAGCCAGTCGTGCAGGATCGCCGCCGCCGTGTACCGGCCGAAGCGCGGCACCAGCCAGACCACGACCCGCGGCACCGTGGCGAAGTCGGTCCGGAACCCGGCGGGCACGACGAAGCGGTCGCGCGTCCCGCGGTAGACCAGCGGCTCGACCACGCCCCAGTGCTCGTCGTCCAGCGTCCGGACGACGACGTCCCCGACCTCGAACGGCACGCGCCCCTCCCCCGTCTCCCCTGTGCTCAGCGCGGCGCCGCCGGTGGCCGGCAGGCTGCGTCAGACGCGGGCGGCCCGGTCGAAGACGAGGGAGGCCATCATCGCGTCGAGCACCTCGACGTTGCGGTCGTGATCGAACCCCGGCAGGCCCACCGTGTCGGCCACGAGGACGCTGCCGCCGGGCAGTTCGGAGCCGAGCTCGACGACGTACGTCGTGATCGGGGTCCCCGCCGGGTAGAACCCCGGACCGGCCACCTGCTCCACGCGCATCGCCGCCCGCCCGCCGACGTCGACCGCCGTGCGCGCCGTCTCGTCGGGCCACGCGGCGACGAACCCGTCGGCCGGCTGGACGGACAGCGTGACGGCGGCGATCCGGACGTCGGTGGCCTCCGGTACGGAGAACGACTCCCCGTCGAACCAGCTGCACAGCGGAAGCACCTCGCCGGAGTTGACCGACCAGTCCGCCGGGTAGCCGACGCTGAACCCGGCCGGGTGGTCGCACCGGGCGGTCTCCGCGGCGGCGACCGCATCGATCGTCTCCGTGCCGGCGGACGGCGGCGCCGACGCGGACGGGACGGCCGCGTCGGTGGTACCGCAGCCGGCCAGGACCAGCAGCGAGGAGGCTGCGGCGAGAAGGAGTCGCATGCTGCGGTACCTGCTTCCGGACGGGGCGGTGGACCACCCCTCTCTATCCAGCGACGCCGCATCCGGAACGTTCCGATCCGAAGACCGTCCGCAGGACCGTCCCTCAGTCCACCCGCTCGGCCACCGTCCGGGCGGCGATCCGGCGGATCCGGTCGGCGTTTCCCGACAGCAGACGGTCCAGCACCCGGTCCACCGGCGGCGCCTCGCCGAGCCGGGCCAGGCCCGCCCAGCGCGGCACCGTCACGGTCCGGGACCGCGGGCTGCGCAACAGGCCGCCGATCCGGTCGGCCACCCGGTCGGGCGAGATGCCGCGGGACAGCCGGCCGCGGGCGTCCTCGCCCGACACCGGGGGGTGGCCGTGGCCCCGGGCCAGCCACTCGGTCTCCACGAAGAACGGATTGACGGTGTGCACGCGGATGCCGCGAGTGGTCACCTCCCGGCGCAGGCCGCGCGCGAAGCCCTGCACCCCGGCCTTGGTGGCGGAGTACACCGTCAGCGGCGGCACCTGCGACCAGGCGGCGACGGAGGAGACCATGACGACGTCGGCCCGCCCCCGGTCGGCGGCCGACCGGAGCAGATGCGGGAGCGCCAGCCGGGTCAGCTCGACGACGCCGGTCAGGTTCAGCGCGACGATGCCCTCGACGGACTCTCCCGGCATGTCCTCGAGCAGCCCGGCCCAGCCGACTCCGGCGTTGTGCACGACGGCGTCCAGCCGGCCGTGCTCGTCCAGCACCCGGTCCAGGAGGGCGGCCCGGTCACCGGCGTCGGCGACGTCGGCCACGGTCGTGCACACCCCGGGCAGGCCGCCGAACGCCTCCTCCAGCCGGTCCCCGTGGCGGGCGCAGGTGACGACGCGGGCGCCGTCGGCGGCCAGCCGGGTGACCGTGGAGCGGCCGATACCCGCGCTGCCCCCGGTGACGAGCACGACGCGGTCGGAGAGAGAAGTCATGGCGGCGTGCTACCCGCGGGCGACGTCACACCCACCCGCGCATCGTTTCCGCGGTCGCTGGGCATGCTGACGATCATGCGCCTGCCCGAGCCACGGGGTCCCCTCACCGACGCCCTCTTCCGCGACCTCGCCACCCGCACCGACCTCTCCGCGGCGACGCTCGAGCGCGCCCGGCGGGTGGCCGCGGACGACTCCGCGGCGCTGACCGACGACGACCTGCAGCTGGCCCTCGCCGGCTGCTACGAGCTGCACTACCGCGGCTTCGACGGCGTCTCCGAGGACTGGGAGTGGAACCCCGCGCTGATCGGGTTGCGGGCCGGCCTGGAGCGGCGTCACGAGGCGGCGCTGCGGGAACTGGTGGGCGGCGTGCCGGTCACCGACGAGCCGATCGACCGGCAGCTGACCGCGCTGATCGACGCCGACGACGGCCCGTCGCTGTCGTCGTACATGGCCAAGCAGGGCACCCTCGAGCAGTGGCGGGAGTACCTGACCCTGCGGTCGGTGTACCACCTCAAGGAGGGCGACCCGCACACGTTCGCCATCCCGCGGCTGTCCGGCCGGGCCAAGGCGGCCATGGTGGAGATCCAGGCCGACGAGTACGGCGGCGGCTCCGTCGAGCGGATGCACAGCGAGCTGTTCGCCGGGCTGATGCGCGATCTCGACCTGGACGCCGGGTACGGCGCGCTGTGGAACGAGGCCCCGGCGGTCGCCTTCGCCTCGGTGAACACCATGTCGCTGTTCGCGCTGCACCGCCGGCTGCGCGCCGCGGCCCTGGGACACCTCACCGCCGTGGAGATGACGTCGTCCGAGCCCAGCCGGCGGTACTCCGCCGGGCTCCGCCGGCTGGGTCTCGACGAGCGGACGACCGTCTTCTACGACGAGCACGTGGAGGCCGACGCCGTCCACGAGCAGATCGCGTCGGTGGACATGTGCGGATCGCTGGTCGCCGAGGAGCCCGGGCTGGCCGCGGACGTGCTGTTCGGTGCGGGCGCCTCGCTGGCCCTCGACGGGCTCGCGGCACACCACCTGCTGGGCGCGTGGGAGGCCGGTCGCTCGGCCCTGCGCACCCAGTCCGCGCTGGCCGCCTGACAGCCCCGGGAGCATCGCAGCGAGGAACGAGCGAGGAGCGGACCGGGGCGCGGAAGGTGGCCGATGCTTCGGCTGCCTGACCCCGCGACCGCCGCTCACCCGGCGGAGACGGGCTCGTCCCGCTCGGAGGCGCGAGTGCCCGCCCGGGTGATCGCCCAGCCGAAGACCGCGGCGACGGGGAACATGAGCACCCCGTACACCGCAGCGGGGACGGCGAGCTCCACGCTGCCGAGCACGCTGATGGCGACCGCGATCGCCAGCGTGCTGTTGTGGATGCCGATCTCGAAGGCACTGGCGATCGCCTGCGCGCGCCGGATGCCGAGCATGCGGGGCACGAGGAACCCGATGGTGAGGCTGCACAGGCAGAACACCAGTGCGGGCAGCCCCACCGCCTGCAGGTAGTCCACGACGTCGTCCCGCTCGGCGAGCATCGTCCCGACGATGACCAGCGCCAGCACCACCGCGGACAGGATGCGCACCGGCTTGTCCATCCGGTCGGCGAACGCCGGGCCCGACCGGCGCACCAGCATGCCGAGAGCCACCGGCACCAGCACGATCGCGAAGACCTGCAGGGTCTTGCCGAACTGCAGGCCGAGCGTGCCGCCGTCGGAGGGGTCGAACCAGCCGATCGCCAGGTTCGTGACCAGTGGCAGGGTGACGACGGCGATCACCGAGTTGATCGCGGTGAGGCTGATGTTGAGCGCGACGTCGCCCCGGTAGAGGTGGCTGAACAGGTTCGCGGTGGTGCCCCCGGGGGAGGCGGCCAGCAGCATCATGCCGACGGCCAGCAGCGGCGAGAGGCCGAAGGCCAGGACCAGCCCGAAGGCGATCGCCGGCAGCACCAGCAGCTGCAGGGCGAGCGCGATCACCACCGCCTTCGGCTGCCGGCCGATGCGGGCGAAGTCGGCCGGGGTGAGCGAGAGCCCCAGCCCGAACATGACCACCGCCAGCGCCAACGGCAGGGCGACGGTGCTGAGGGCAGAGTCCACGACATGCTCCGATCGGGGCCGGGCGGACCTGAGGTCGCCGCGGGAACGGATACAGCGCATCCTGCGCGATGGGGATCACGTCTGGACAGCCCCCGCGCGGAGAAGCGGGGACGGTCGGGAGGGTCAGTCCTCCCGGCGGCCCGCACGGCGCAGTCGTGCGGCCGGACGCGGCCTGCTCGGCGCGCTCGGGGCGGAGAACCCGGCCCGCTTGTGCGAGCCGTCGCAGAAGGGCTTGATCCCCGACTTGCCGCACCGGCACAGCGCGATCGTCTCCCGGCCGGGATCGATCTCCGCGCCGTCCTGGTCGACCAGCCGGAAGTTCCCGCGCACGATCAGCGGCCCGTCCCGGTAGGGCGTGATCGTGGCGCCGTCCGCAGGGTCACCCGCAGGCACCCCTTCGGGATCGACGCCCTCGGGCGGGTCGGGCTCGGCCGACAACGATCGCGACACGCCCCCAGCATGCCCTGACGACGGGCGACCACACGGGCCGGGACCCCGGATCAGGACTCCGGGAACTCGAGGGTCCCGACCATGCGGTCCAGGACCCGGACGTTGCGCGCGTAGTCGAACTGCCGCAGATCGATCGTGTTGACCACCAGCGTGCGGGGTCCGTCCTCCCCCTCGCCGAGATCGACGACGTAGCTGGTCGTCCGCACCCCCTCGGGCCAGAGGCCCTCACCCGAGGAGACCCGCTCGATCCGCACCGCGGCCCGGCCGTCGACCGTGGTCTCGGACCGGCTGCGTACGTCGGCGCTGCCCGAGCCCGCGACGCGGTCGAACGGGATGGACTCCACCGACGCGGTCACCGCCCCCACCCGGGCGTCGGTGCCGGGCGGGACCGTGAACGGCTCCGGGGCGAACCGCGTGCACGCGGGCACGGTCAGACCCGAGTTGACCGACCACCCCTCCGGATAGGAGATCGAGAAGCCGGCCGGGCTCTCGCAGCGCTGCGAGAGGCCGACGGGAGCGGTGAGCTCGTCGGCGAGGACGTCCACCACGATCCGCTGCGGCGATGGCAGCGAGCCCACCGCGAACGGCCGCTGCCGGTCCAGCCCGGCGAAGAAGGTGTACCGCCCCTCGAAGAGGGTGTCCTCGACCAGGGTGTCGAGCACGGCCGCACCGGCGGCCGTCAGCTGGGCGGCCCCCTCCCAGGGCTGCACGTCCTCCGGCGCGTCGCCCGGCAGCGCGATGTTGGTCAGCGTGATGCCGAGGACGGCGTCGCCGGGGACCTCGACGGGGGCTCCCGATCCCTGGGCTCGCGGCTCGTCGGTGTAGCCGATCTCCCAGCCGGCCTCGCCCTCACCGGCCACCTCGAAGACGATCCGGTCGAAGCCCTCGTGGGCAGCGAGTCGCACGTCGGTGAGCGCCACCGGCGGGCCGTTTCCCTGGGCGACGGACTCGGCGGTGTCACCGGCACCCACCGGTTCCAGCGCCTCGGATCCGTCGTCCGACGGCTCGTCCGACGGCTCGCCCGACGGCTCGCCGGCCGGGTCGTCGCGCGGCTCGGTCGCGGTCGGTGACGCGGTCGGATCGGGGTCGGCGTCGGCCGGGGGCCCGCCGTCCGTGGTGCAGGCCGTGAGGAGCAGCGCCGCACAGACTCCGGCGGGAAGGAAACGCATGCCTGTCCTGCCTTGATCTAGGGGTCACGTCCTCCCGGAGGCCTTGCCGTGGCTCCCGGTTTCGAACCTGCCCGGACCCGATGCAACCGGATCGTCACATGCCGGGTCCTGTGGTCACTGCCCCGGCCCGGGCGGCGGCTGGCCGTAGAAGACCTGCTCGACCACGGTCCGGGCGTGCCGGGTGGTGCGGCGGTAGTCGTCGACGAACTGACCCGGGTCGTCGTCCGCGCCGTACCCGCACGCCCGGGCGACCCCCGCCAGCTCCAGTCCCGGCCGGGGCAGCTGGTCGCTGGGGCGACCACGCACCAGGAAGATCGCGTTCCGCGCGCGGGTCGCCAGCTCCCACGCGGACCGCAGCGCGTCGGCCCGGTCGGGATCGAGCAGCGACGCCGCCGTGAGCGCATCCAGCGCCCCGGGCGTGGAGGGCGCCTGGAGCGAGGGGAGCTCGGCGGCGTGCTGGAGCTGCAGGAGCTGGACGGTCCACTCGACGTCGGCGAGGCCGCCGCGGCCCAGCTTGGTGTGGGTGGCCGGATCGGCGCCCCGGGGGAGCCGCTCCCGCTCCACGCGGGCCTTGATCCGGCGGATCTCGGCGACCTGCTCCGCGGACAGCCCGGCGGCCGGGTAGCGGATGGGGTCGACGAGGTCGGTGAACGCGGCACCGAGGTCCTCGTCGCCGGCCACCGGTACCGCACGCAGCAGCGCCTGCACCTCCCACACCGACACCCAGCGCTCGTAGTACTCCTGGAACGCCGAGAGGCTGCGCACCAGCGGACCCTGCCGGCCCTCGGGCCGCAGGTCGGCGTCCACCTCGAACGCCGGATCCGGCCCGGGTTCGGCGAGCAGCCGACGGAGGGTGTGCGCCACCGCGTTCGCCGCGGCCGTCGCCTTCGTCTCGTCGGCAGTGCTCTCCCCCCGCACCGCCCGGGGCCGGTGCACGAACAGCACGTCGGCGTCGGAGCCGAAGCCCATCTCTCCCCCGCCCAGGCGCCCCATCCCGATGACGGCGAGGTCCATGGGCAGATCCGCGACCTCGACGTGGGCCTCGAGCGCGTGCGCCCGCAGCGCGGTGTCCAGCCCGGCCTGCAGGGTGGCGACGGCGACGTCGGTGAGCGCCCGCCCCACCTGGTGCACGTCCAGGCGGCCCAGCAGGTCGGCGGAGGCGATCCGCAGCAGCTCATGCCGGCGCAGGCCGCGGATGACCCGGATGCCGGCCTGCGGATCGGGCGCCCGCCCGGCGGCCTGCCGCCAGGCCTTGGCCAGCGTGGCCGCCGTCCGGGGCGCGAGCTCGGCGTCGTCGACGAGCAACCGCAGCGCCTCGGGGGTGCGGGTGAGCAGGGAGGCCACGTACTGGCTGGAGCCCAGGAGCTGGGCGAGGCGCTCGGCCACCTGGCCCTCGTCGCGCAGCAGCCGCAGGAACCACTGGTTTCCGCCGAGGGCTTCGCTGACCTGCCGGTAGGCCAGCAGCCCGGCGTCGGGGTTGGGGCAGGACGCGAAGGTCTGCAGCAGCACCGGCAGCAGGTACTTCTGCATCGACGCCGAGCGGGAGACCCCACCGGTGAGCGCACCCAGGTGCCGCAGCGCCCCATCGGGATCGGCGAAGCCCAGCGCCCGCAGCCACTCACCGGCCGCCTTCGATCCGAGCTGCAGCTGCTCGCCGGGCACCCGCGCGACCGCGGAGAGCAGCGGCCGGTAGAACAGCTTCTCGTGCAGCCGGCGCACCTCGCGGGTGTGCAGCGCCAGTTCGGCCCGCAGCACGGCGACGGCGTCGCCGCGGTGGTCGGGCTTGTAGCCCAGGGAGCGGGCGAGCCAGCGCAGCTGCTGCTCGTCGGTGGGCAGCAGGTGGGTGCGGCGCAGGCGGAGCAGCTGGAGCCGGTGCTCGACCGTGCGCAGGAACCGGTAGGAGGCGATGAGCGTCGCGGCGTCGTCCCGCCCGACGTAGCCGCCGGCCGACAGCGCCATGAGCGCCGGCAGCGTCCCGCCCACGCGCAGGCCGGGGTCGACCCGCCCGTGCACCATCTGCAGCAGCTGGACGGCGAACTCGACGTCGCGCAGGCCGCCCCGGCCCAGCTTCAGCTCCCGCTCGGCCTGCGCCGGAGGGATGTTGGCCTCCACCCGGCGGCGCATCGCCTGGACCTCGCCGACGAAGCCGGGCCGGTCGCCGGCCTTCCACACCAGCGGCCACAGCGCCTCGACGTAGGAGCGGCCCAGATCCGGGTCACCTGCGACCGGGCGCATCTTGAGCAGCGCCTGGAACTCCCAGGTGTCGGCCCACTGGTCGTAGTAGGCGGCGTGCCCGGCGACGGTGCGGACCAGGGCGCCCGCCTTGCCCTCGGGGCGCAACGCCGCGTCGACCTCCCAGGCCGCCTCCCGGCAGATCCGCATGAGCGCCGCGGCCACCCGCGTCGCGCTCGCCAGCGCGGGGGCTGCGTCGACCTCTGAACCCGCCCACCCCGCGGGATCGACCGGCTCGGCCACGAACACCACGTCGACGTCGCTGACGTAGTTCAGCTCCCGCCCACCGGTCTTGCCGAGGGCGATGACCGCCAGCCGGCAGGCCGCGGCGTCGGCCGGCTGCTCCGCGACGGCGACCGCCAGCCCGGCGCTGAGCACGGCGGCGGCGATGTCGGCGAGCTCCGCGGCGGCCTCTTCGGCCGGCACGCCGTCGGCCAGGTCTCGCCCCGCGAGGGAGAGGATCGCCCGCCGGTAGGCCAGCCGGAGCCCGGTCACGCGCTCCCGAGCGGCGTCGGGCGCCCCCTTGCCCAGCCGGACGCCCCAGGGCGGGTCGTCCGGGTCGGCACCGACGGCGCGCAGCATCTGCTGCTCCAGGGCGTGCGGGGTCGGCCGGCTCGGCCCGTGCTCCTCGTCGTCGAGGACGTCCCAGTCCAGCGGATGGGCAGCCAGGTGGTCGGCCAGGCCGGAGCTGGCGCCCAGGACGGCGAGCAGGCGACCCCGCAGCTGCCCGGACCCGCGGAGCCGGGCCAGCAGCGTCGCGGCCGCTCCCCCGCTGTCGTCGGCGACGTCGAGCGCCTCCACCAGCCGGTGCAGCGACCGGACGGCGAGGTCGGGATCGCCGGCACGGGCCAGCGCCGCGACCACCGGGCCGGCCTCCGGATCGGCCGGTTCGTTGCGCTCCAGGTCCCACAGGCCCAGGGACGAGTCCGACAGCAGCCGGGCGGCGCGCTCGCCGTCCTCGAAGCCGAAGCGGACCAGCCGGACGGTCGCCCGGCGCGGGATCTCCGCCTGGGGCGCGGTCATGCGCGGGCCCGGACCAGCCCGGCGAACCGGGTGGTGAACGGCTGCCAGGCCTCCGCGACGTCGTCGTGCGCGGCGGCGGCGCGGGCGCACAGGGTGTCGATGTCCAGCGGGCCGGCTGCGACACCCACAGGGTCGCTGGCGGCCCAGGCGCGCACCATCTCCGGCGTCGTCTCGATGTGGAACTGCAGGCCGTAGACGTGCGCACCCACCCGGTAGGCCTGGTGCGGGTAGTGCGGATTGCTCGCCAGCAGGGTGGCGCCGGTCGGCAGCTCGGCGATCTCGTCGTGGTGCCACTGGATGACGTCGGGCGACAGCGGCAGCGGGCCGAACACCGGGTCGGCGTCGGCCACGTCCCGCTTGGCCACCAGGGTGGCGCCCACCTCGGGGCCCTCGGCACCCACGCGGATGCGCCCACCGCCCGCCTGCGCGAGCAGTTGGGCGCCCAGGCAGACCGCCAGGGTGGGCAGGTCGGCGTCGATCGCCTGCCGAAGCAGGGCCCGGACGCCGACGAGCTCGGGGCTGGTCGCCTCGTCGTCCATCGACGACTGCGGGCCGCCGAGCACGAGCAGCCCGTGGAAGCCGTCGAGGGTCTCCGGCAGCGGCTCGCCGAGCCCCAGATGCCGCTCGTCGAGCTCCAGGCCCGCCGCGCGCAGCCACTCCCCCAGCCGCGCGGGCGGGTCGCTCTCGCTCGGGACGACGACGAGCAGGCGGGCGTCGGAGGTCACGCGATCGAGGCTAGTAGCCCGGATCGCGCCGCCTCACCTCGCTATGGGGGCGTTGTTCGCGGTCTGCGGGTCCTGCAGAACTGCCAGAGCGCGGACGACACCCCCAGAGCCGTCGGTCACAGGCCGGGCAGGTAGCGCTGCAGCTCGAACGGGGTGACGTTCTGCCGGTAGGAGTTGAACTCCTCCCACTTGTTGCGGAGGAAGAACTCGAACACGTGCTCGCCGAGCGTCTCGGCCACCAGCTCGCTGCCCTGCATGGCGGTCAGCGCCTCCCCGAGGGAGACCGGGAGGTCCTCGTAGCCGGCGGCGCGGCGCTCGGTGTCGGTGAGCGACCAGACGTCGTCCTCGGCCTCGGGCGGGAGCTCGTAGCCCTTTTCGATCCCCCGCAGCCCGGCGGCCAGGATGACGGCGAAGGTCAGGTAGGGGTTGCAGGCCGAGTCCGGCGAGCGCACCTCCACACGGGCCGACTGCGCCTTGCTCGGCTTGTACGACGGCAGACGGACCAGCGCGGAGCGGTTCGCCCGGCCCCACGTCGCCGCCGTCGGCGCCTCGGTGCCGGCGAGCAGCCTCCGGTAGGAGTTGACCGTCTGGTTGGTGACCGCGGTCATCTCGCGGGCGTGGGTGAGCAGGCCGGCGATGAACTGCTTGCCGGTGGTCGACAACCGCATCGGGTCGGCCGGGTCGTGGAAGGCGTTGCGGTCGCCCTCGAACAGCGACACGTGCGTGTGCATGGCCGAGCCGGCCAGCTCGGTGAACGGCTTGGGCATGAAGGTGGCGTGCACCTGCTGGGCAAGCGCGACCTCACGGACGACGTGCCGCAGCGTCATGATGTTGTCGGCCATCGACAGCGCGTCGGCGTACCGCAGGTCGATCTCCTGCTGGCCGGGCGCGACCTCGTGGTGGCTGAACTCCACCGAGATGCCCATGGCCTCCAGCGCGAACACGGCCTCCCGGCGGAAGTCGTGCGCCACGTTGTGCGTGGACAGGTCGAAGTAGCCGCCGGTGTCGGCCGGCTGCGGGGCGCTGCCGTCGGTGGGCAGGTCCTTCAGCAGGAAGAACTCGATCTCGGGGTGGGTGTAGAAGGTGAACCCCATGTCGGCGGCCTTGGCCAGGGCCCGGCGCAGCACGTGGCGGGGATCGGCCCACGACGGTGAGCCGTCGGGCAGGGTGATGTCGCAGAACATCCGGGCGGTGTCGCTGGCCCGCCCCTCGCGCGCGGGCATCACCTGGAACGTGCCCGGGTCAGGCTTGGCCACCATGTCGGACTCGTAGACGCGGGCGAAGCCCTCGATCGCCGAGCCGTCGAAGCCGATGCCCTCGGCGAACGCTGCCTCGATCTCCGCCGGGGCCACGGCGACGGCCTTGAGATAGCCCGAGACGTCGGTGAACCACAGCCGCACGAAGCGGATGTCGCGCTCTTCCAGGGTCCGCAGGACGAATTCCTGCTGTCGGTCCATGCCCGCCATGATCCAGTCCGCTCGTTTCCGGGATGTGAAATCAGCGCAAGCGTGCCCCGTCCGGGCGTTTCGCACACGGTCCCGGGCTGCCCGATGTCCTCGCGGCCCCCGGGAGCCGGATCAGCCTTCCCAGGTGGGCGGGAACAGCGCGGTGTCCTGCCGCCGCAGCTCGTCCCGGTGCAGGGCGCTGAGCCGACCGAGGATGCGCTCCCCCTCGGCGGTCAGCACGACCCGCACCGCGCGCGCGTCCGTCGGGTGCGGCGCCCGGTCCACGAGACCCTGCGCCTGCGCCCGGTTGACCAGCTCCACGACGCTGTGGTGCCGCAGCTGCAGACGGTCGGCCAGCTCGCTCACCGTCGCCCAGTCCCGTTCGGGGAAACCCTTGAGAGCCAGCATCAGCTGGTAATGCTGCGGGGTCACGCCGTGCCGGCGCACGGTCTCCTCGCTGAAGCGCAGGTACCGGCGGATGCCGAACCGGAAGCGGGCCAGGTCCTCGAAGTCCCGCTTGCTCAGCGGCGGACCGCCGGGCGTGTCGTCGGCAGCGGTCACGCCGACATGAGACCACGGGGACGGCGCGCGGTCCCCTGTCACGCCTTGATGTATCGCGTTACGATGCATCAGCCCCGGTGGGTTCGCCGTGAGGAGGCGCTCGTGCTCAGTGACACGGAACGTCAGGCGGTGCGGCAGATCGAGGGCGACCTGCTCTCCGACCCCGGGTTCGCCCGCATGGTGCTGCCGGTCGCCGACCGCCTCCGCGGGCTCGCCGCCCCGGTGGTCGTCGGGGTGACCTCCGGCAGCGACACCGCGGGGCGCACCGTCGAGTGGGCGGCCGCGGAGGCCGCGGCCCAGCAGTGCCCGCTGCAGATTGTCCACGTGCTGCGCCTCCCCATCGGGGTGGATCCCTTCGGCATGTTCCCGGGCTTCGTCGACCCCCGGACGGCGGAGGTCACGGGCGCGCGCGTGCTGAGAGCGGCCGTCACCCGCGCACGGTCGGCGCACCCTGGCCTGGAGGTGACCGCCCACCTCGTCCAGGGCAGCCCCGGACAGGTACTGCTGCGGCAGAGCGGCGAGGCACGGCTGCTCGTGCTCGGCTGCCGGTCGACCGGGCAGCCGCGGAGCGCGCAGCGGCGGTTGCCGGGCTCCCTCGCCGCCCGGCTCAGCGCCTCGGCGCGCTGCCCGGTCGCGGTGGTCCATCGCGCGGCCGGCGCGGGCCTGCCGGACGCGATCGGCCCACGCGTCGTCGTGGGGGTCGACGGCACCCGCCGGTGCGACGCCGCGGTCGGGTTCGCCTTCCGGGCGGCGCACCAGCGCGGGCTGGACCTGACGGCGGTGCACGCCTGGGCCGCCGACCGCCCCGCCGACCTGGAAGCGGTCACCGCGCCCCTGATCGTCAGCGAGGTGGGCGCGTACGACCTCCTGCACGCCTCGCTGGCCCGGTGGCGCACCGAGTACCCGGACGTCCCCGTGGACGTCGAGGTGGTCCACCGGGATCCGACGTCCGCGCTGATCGAGGGCGCGGCCGGCGCCGCCCTCGTCGTGGTCGGGACCGGTCGGCGTGGGCCGGCCCGCGGCGCGGTGTTCGGCTCCGTGAGCCGCGCGGTCGTCGACGGGGTGGCCGGGCCGGTGGCCGTCGTCCCGCCGGCCGCCACGGTCGGCCGGGCACGCCTCGGGCTCCGGCGCCAGGTGTCGTGACCACGGCCGTTGCCGGCAGTCGCCGAACCGTCGGCGCGGGACCCGGGTGCTCCCCCGGGCGGTCCCCCACCTGGCCCTGCCCGGCGGCGAACGGCGAGACTGTGCGACGTGAACGAGCAGCCGGTGCAGTTGCGGGTGGCCATGGCCCAGGTCGACACCCGGGTCGGTGACCTGGCGGGCAACAGCGACCTCGTCCTCCGCTGGGCGGCGCAGGGGGCCGAGGCCGGCGCCCATCTCGTCGTCTTCCCGGAGATGACGCTGACCGGCTATCCGCCGGAGGACCTGGTCCTGCGGGAGTCCTTCGCCCGCGCCAGTGAACAGGCGCTGGTGGACGTCGCGGCCCGGCTGGCCGCCGAGGGGCTCGGCGACCTCGCCGTCGTCGTGGGGTACCTGGCGCACACCGAGGGCAGCGGACCGGCGCCGGTCGACGAGCCGCCCACCGACGCCGACCGGCCCTCGGACGCGAACCCGCGCCGGGGCGCCCCGCGCAACGCCGCCGCCCTCCTGCACGGGGGCGACGTCGTCGTCCGCTACTACAAGCGGCACCTGCCGAACTACGGCGTCTTCGACGAGGCGCGCTACTTCGTACCGGGCGCCGAGCTGCCCGTCGTCCGGCTGCACGGGGTGGACGTCGCCCTGACCGTGTGCGAGGACCTCTGGGTCGAGGGCGGGCCGTGCGGTGTCGCCGGCCAGGCGGGCGTCGACCTGGTCGTCTCCCCCAACGCCTCCCCCTACGAGCGGGCCAAGGACGACCTCCGGCTGCCGCTGGTCCGCCGCCGCGCGGCCGAGGCACGGGCGGCGATCCTCTACTGCAACCAGGTGGGCGGCCAGGACGAACTGGTCTTCGACGGGGACTCGATGGCGGTGTCCCCCACCGGCGAGCTGCTGGCCCGGGCGCCGCAGTTCGTCGAGCACCTGCTGACCGTCGACCTGGCGCTCGACCCGTCGGCGGTGCCGGAGCGGCGCGACGGCCGGATCGGCCCGATGACCGTCACCCGCCACGTGCTGTCCGACGAGCCGGTCGACGCCTACGAGGCGCGGCCGGCCACGGTCGCCGATCCGCTCAGCGACTGCGAGGAGGTCTGGCGGGCCCTGGTCCTGGGCCTGCGCGACTTCATCGACAAGAACGGCATGCCCTCGGTGGTGCTCGGGCTCTCGGGCGGCATCGACTCCGCCGTGGTCGCCGCCCTCGCCGTCGACGCGCTCGGCGCCGACCGGGTGCACGGCATCGGGCTGCCGTCGAAGTGGTCCAGCGAGCACTCGCTCGCCGACGCCGAGGACCTCGCACGCCGAACCGGGCTGCACTACTCGGTCGTGCCGATCGCGCCGATGGTCGACGCCTACGAGTCCTCGATCGAGCTCACCGGCGTGGCTGCGGAGAACCTGCAGGCGCGGGTCCGCGGCACGCTGCTCATGGGGTTGTCCAACCAGCACGGGCACCTCCTGCTGACGACGGGCAACAAGAGCGAGATCGCCGTCGGCTACTCGACCCTGTACGGCGACTCGGCCGGCGGGTTCGCCCCGATCAAGGACGTGCCGAAGACCCTGGTGTGGGAGCTGGCCCGCTGGCGCAACGCCGACGCCCGACGCCGCGGCGAGACCGAGCCGATCCCGAGCAACTCGATCGACAAGCCCCCGTCGGCCGAGCTCGCGCCCGGGCAGGTCGACTCCGACTCGCTGCCCTCCTACGAGGAGCTCGACGCCGTGGTCGCCGACTACGTCGACCGCGACCTCGGCATGGCCGACCTGCTGGAGCGGGGCCACGACCCCGAGGTGGTGGCGCGGGTGCTGCGACTGGTGGACGGCGCGGAGTTCAAGCGCCGCCAGTCGGCACCCGGTACCAAGATCAGCCTCAAGGCGTTCGGCCGCGACCGGCGCCTGCCCATCGCCAATAGGTGGCGCGAGACCGTGCCCACCGTCCGGGAAGGAACCAGGCAGTGAGCGAATCGGTGCTCTACGGCGGGCAGTCGACGTCGCGGGTGCGCATCCACCACCTGCAGCAGGCCAAGGCCCGCGGCGAGAAGTGGGCGATGCTCACTGCCTACGACACCTACAGCGCGGCCATCTTCGAGGAGGCCGGCATCCCGGTGCTGCTCGTGGGCGACTCCGCGGGCAATGTCGTCCTGGGGCACGCGAGCACGGTGGCCGTCACGGTGGACGACCTCCTCGTGATGACGAAGGCGGTCACGCGTTCCACGAAGCGGGCGCTGATCGTGGCCGACCTCCCGTTCGGCAGCTACGAGAGCGGGCCGCAGCAGGCCTTCGACACCGCCGTCCGCATGATGAAGGACGGCGGAGCGCAGGCGGTGAAGCTCGAGGGCGGAGCGCGGGTGGCCCCGCAGATCCGGCTGCTGCAGGAGTCCGGCATCCCGGTGATGGCGCACATCGGCTTCACGCCGCAGAGCAAGCACGCCCTCGGTGGCTTCCGGGTGCAGGGCCGCGGCGCGGGAGCGGAGCAACTGCTCGCCGACGCGCACGCGGTGCAGGAGGCCGGCGCGTTCGCCGTCGTCCTGGAGATGGTGCCGGCCGAGATCGCCGGTCAGGTGACCAAGGAGCTGTCGATCCCGACGATCGGCATCGGCGCCGGCGTGGACTGCGATGCCCAGGTGCTCGTGTGGCCCGACATGGCCGGGCTCAACGGCGGCCGGGTGCCGAAGTTCGTGAAGAAGTACGCCGACCTGCGCGGCGAGCTGCTGCGGGCGGCGAAGGAGTACGCCGACGACGTCCGCGGTGGGGTGTTCCCCGGCCCCGAGCACTCGTTCGACTGATCGCCCGCAGGGCCGAGGTGCCCTGTCGGGTGCGGACAGGTGGTGTCACGGTGTTCCATGGGCACCGCGGAGAACAAGGAACTCGTCCGGCGGATGGTCGACGAGTGCGTGAACACCCACCGGGCGGACCTGCTCGACCGGTTCGTGACCGCGGACGTGCGGGTGCATGCCGGGACGCCGGGGACGGCTCCGGCCACCGAAGGGCTGCAACAGCTCCGGGAGTCCTTCTTCCGGATCCGGACGAGTCTTCCCGACCTGCACGTCCACCTCGACGACGTCCTGGCCGAGGGCGACCGGGTGGCTGCGCGCTGGACGGGCAGCGGCACCCACTCCGGTGCGCTGGCCGGCATCGCGCCGACCGGGACGCCGGTGCGGTGGGGCGGGACCGACATCTACCGGATCGCCGGCGACCAGGTCGCCGAGTGGTGGCGGAACGACGACATGGTCTGGCTCCTCCACCAGCTGGGCCGTGACCTCACGCCGGTCTCCGGCTGAGCCGGAGCCGGCACCGCTCCCGCACCGCGAGCCGGCCGTAGCCGACGACGTTCGGCGTGAGGGCGACGGCGTAGATGCCGGCCTGCGTGCCGGTCGCGTCGACGTCCAGCCCCAGCGGGTCGAAGAGGTAGTGGCCCAGGAAGCCGCCCGCGTAGCCCGGGGCGCCGGCGCGCTCCCGCAGCCAGAGCTCGAGGTCGGTGAGCGGGCAGTCCGCGCCGGCCAGGTTCACCGCGAGGATCACCAGGGCGACGGGGGCGTGCAGTAGCACCAGCCGGGGCCACCGGAGGGCGAGCAGGGCGCCGACCAGCATGAACAGGACGGCGGCGGCGTGCACGAGCGCCACCGCCTGCGCGAGCAGCACTCCCCCACTGTGCCACCGGGCGGGGGTTGAGCGCCGGTCAGCCGCCGAGCTGGGCCAGCAGCACCCCGGGGGCCTCGACCAGCGACGGCCCGTACCAGGTGAGGTGCCGGCCGCTGACGAAGACGGGCCGGGCCTGCGGCCACGCCTCCGGCCCGTCGTCCGGCGTGAAGGCGTACGGCTCGTCCGGGAACACGACCAGCTCCGCGGCGACCGCGGCCGGGTCGTCGCGGCCCAGCTTCGGGTACCGGTCGGCGTGCCCGGCGAAGACGTTGCGGACGCCGAGCCTCGCCAGCACGTCACCGGCGAAGGTGTCGCGGCCCAGCACCATCCACGGACGCCGCCAGATCGGGACGACGGCGTCCACGGCGGGCACTGCCGGCGGGGCGGCCCAGACGTCGCGGGCGCGCTGCAGCCAGGCGGGGTCGGGGCGGCCGAGCACGCCCAGCAGGCGGCCCAGCGAGTCGAGCGCCTGCGGCACCGTGGCCGGACCCGTGACCCAGACCGGGATGCCGGCCGCCCGCAGCGCGGCGACGTCCTCGTCCCGGTTCTCCTCGGCGTTGGCGACGACCAGGTCGGGGGCCAGCTCGAGCACCCGGGCGAGGTCGGGCCACTTCGTCCCGCCGACCCGCGGTACGTCCAGGCCGGACGGATGGGTGCACCAGTCGGTGGCACCGGCCAGCAGCCCGGCGTCGGTGGCCGCGATCGCCTCGGTCAGCGACGGGACCAGCGACACGACCCGCCGTGGCGGCGGGCCGCCGTAGGCCGTTCCCCGGTCGTCCCGCAACGGCTACACGTCGGTGACGCGGATGCCGGCGTGCACCTTGTAGCGGCGGTTCACCGACACCAGGTTCACGGTGAGCGCCTCGACCTGGCGGGCGTTGCGCAGCCGGCCGGCGTAGATGCCGCGCATGCCGGGGATCCGCCCGGCCAGCGCCTGCACGGTGTCCATCGAGGCGCGGTCGTCCCCGATCACCATCACGTCGCCGTCGATGGTCGGCTGCGAGAGGTCCTCGAGGAGCGTGGCCGACAGGTGGTGGAAGGCCCCCACCACGTGCGAGTCGGGCAGCAGCGCGGCCGCCTGCTGGGCGACGCTGCCCTCCTCGACGTCGAGCACGTAGGCGCCCAGCTCGTCGAAGCCCATGGGGACGACGCAGTCGACGACGATCTTGCCGGCCAGGGGGGTCGCCAGCTCGGCCAGTGTCGCGGCGTGCCCGGCGAAGGGAACGGCGACGATGACCAGGTCGGCGGCGCCGGCGACATCGACGTTGGAGCCGCCCGTGACCGACACGGCGGCGTTCCCCGCGACCGTCGCCGCGCGCTCGGCGACCTCGGCCGCCACCTCCGCCGCGCGGTCGGCGTCCCGCGACCCGAGCAGCATCCGCTGCCCCTGGGCGGCCAGCCGCACGGCCAGCCCGCGGCCCTGCGGCCCGGTGCCGCCCAGCACCCCGACGACCAGTTCCTCGACCGCGCGACCGTCCGTCACGTCCACCCCTTCCGCGGTGCCGGACAGCCCGGCTCCTCCGGCCGATCATGCCCGGCCCCGGGGACGACGATCACTCGCCCTTCCAGCGGCGGTCCTCGGCCTCGAGCTCCTCGTTGCGCTCGGCGACCGCCTGCAGCGCGTGCTCGGCCTCCTGCCGGGTGTCGTACGGGCCCAGCCGGTGGCGCTCGGCACAGCCGTCCCGCGGCTCCACCGCGTCGTGCTTGAGACAGAAGAACCAGGGCCCCTCGGCCATGTGCCGCTCCTTCGCTCGTCGTCGTGCTCCCCAGCGTGGCATCCGCGGGCGGAGACCGCTCGGGTGACGACCACGACGATGGCACCGGACCGCCGGCGACCGACCATGATCGGTCGACACTCACCTCATCGCGTACCAGACGGTGACGGATAACCGGTCGGTCGTGCATCCTGCTGCAGTGATCGACCCGGACCGACGCGCCCCTGACCTCGGCATCGGCGCTCCGGAACCGGCCGTGGCCGACCGGGTGGAGCGCGAGGTCGCCGCCCTCACGCTGGCCGTGCTGCTCGTCGTCGGTGCCCTCATGGGCTCGATCAACCTCTTCGTGGACGGCGTGCTCCGTGCGGGCGCCGGCCGGTGGGCCTACGGCGGGACCATGCTGTTGCTGCTGTCCATCGCCGTCTCCCTGGCGGTGCGCGGCCGGGTGGGGGGCGGGCACACCTTCGCGCTCGTGCTCATCGGCGACCTGATCTACCTCGTCGTCGTGCTCTGCATCGAGGATCCGCTGCGGTACGCCACCCCGCTGATGCTGCTGTTCCCGGCACTCGTGGCGGCCTGGTTCCTCGGTCTGCGGCAGCTCTGCGTGCACATGGTGGCGACGGCGGTGGTCTGCCTCGCGGCGCTGTGGCCGAGCTACGACAGCGCCGTCGGGCTCGGCGTCCAGGTCGGGGTGAACGCCGGCACGCTGAACGCCGCAGCGGTGGGGGTCTTCCTGCTGCGCCGGCGGGTGCAGCGGCTGCTGGTGGCCACCGAGACGCTCAGCCGCCTCGACCCGCTGACCGGGCTGTTCAATCGCCGGTACCTCGTCGAGCAGGCGCCGCGGCTGTGGGGCCAGGCGCGCCGGGACGCCACCCAGGTGAGCGCCATGGTGCTGGACCTCGACCACTTCAAGCGGCTCAACGACGAGTTCGGGCACGCCGTGGGCGACTCGGTGCTGGGCGCCGTCGCACGGTCGCTGTCGGCCACCGTGCGCCCGGCCGACGTCCTGGCCCGTACCGGCGGCGAGGAGCTGGTCGTGCTCGGCGCGGTCACCGACCTGACGGAGGCGATCCACCTCGCCGAGCGACTCCGGGCGGCCGTGGCCGAGAGCCACGGCGCGGAGGAGCACGCGGTGACCGCCTCGGTCGGCCTCGCCGTGGCCCGCCCGGTCGACGGCGAGGACCCCGTCGCGGCGCTGTGGCGGCTCGTCGACCGGGCCGACGTCGCCATGTACGAGGCGAAGCGGACGGGACGGGACCGGGTGTGCACGTCCGCTCGGTCCCCGGAGCCGGAGCAGACGACCGTCTGCTGACGGCGCTGTCGCACGACCGGGGGACGGCGACGGCCGCGCTCACCGTCTCGACCGGTGGGTTCGGCAGTTCTCTGCTTCGCTCTAGGGCATGTCGCTCGTCGCGCCTGATCCGACGCGAACGGTCCCGCTGCCGCTGCGGGAGCAGGCCGACGTGCGCGACCGGTGGCTGACCGAACGGCTCCTCGACGTGCTTCCCGGGCTGATGGACCGGGCCGGCATCGACCTGTGGGTGGTGATCGGCCGGGAGTACCACGAGGACCCGGTCCTGGCCACGCTCCTGCCGGCCACCTGGCTCTCGGCCCGGCGGCGGACCATCCTGCTGCTGCACCGCAGCGACGACGGCGTCACCCCGGCGGCGGTCTCCCGGTATCCGGTGGGGCAGTTCCTGCCCGCGTGGACGGCCACGCGCGCCACCGGGCGCTCCACCGAACGCGCCCAGTGGGCGGAGGTGCGGCGGTTCGTGGAGCAGGCCGATCCGCGCCGCATCGGCGTCGACGTCTCCGAGCGGTTCGCCCTGGCCGACGGGCTGTCGCACACCGACCACCGCCTGCTCACCGAGGCGCTCGGGCCCTACGCCGAGCGGTTGGTGCCGGCCGAGGAACTGGCCGTCGGGTGGCTGGAGACCCGGCTGGCCGAGGAGATCGCGGTGCTGCACGGGCTCAACCGGCTGGTGCACGAGGTCATCGCCGAGGCGTTCTCCCCGGACGTCGTCACGGTCGGGACGACGACGGCGTTCGACGTGGCCTGGTGGATCCGGCAGCGCTTCCACGATCTGGGCGTGGAACCGTGGTTCCAGCCCACGGTCGTGCTGCAGCGGGCAGGGGTGCCCCTGACCGAGGAGCAGGGCACGCTGCTGCCCGCGGTCCCCTACGACGCCGTCGTCCGGCCCGGTGACCTGCTGCAGTGCGACGTGGGGCTGACCAGCCTGGGCCTGCGGACCGACACCCAGCGCAACGCGTACGTGCTCCGCCCGGGTGAGACCGCCGCCCCCGACGGATTGCGCGCCGCGCTGCGGACCGCCAACCGGCTGCAGGAACTCACCACCGCCGCTCTCGTGCCCGGCCGCACGGGCAACGAGGTGCTGACCGCGGCCCGGACGGCCGCGGCCGCCGAGGGGATCGACGGCGACGTCTACTCGCACCCGATCGGGTACCACGGCCACGGCGCCGGACCGGCGATCGGGCAGTGGGACGAGCAGGGCGGCATCCCCGGCGCCGGCGACTACCCCGTGCACCCCGACACGGCGTACGCCCTGGAGCTCGCGGTGCGCCGGCCGGTGCCCGAATGGGGCGGCCAGTGCGTGCGGCTGGGCCTCGAGGAGGGCATCGCGCTCACCGACGACGGCGTGGCGTACCTCGACGGCCGGCAGACCGAGTTCCTGCTCATCGGCTGACGCACCGGCGGTCCCGCGCAGGGACCGCCGGTGGGTGAGCTACTTCTTCCGCGCGGCGGCGGTCTCCTTGTCGTTCGCCTTCTCGATGGCGTCGACCAGGTCCTTCTTCTTCATCTTCGACCGGCCGGAGATGTCGAGCTTCTTGGCCACGTCGTAGAGGTGGGACTTCGACGCCTTGGCGTTCACGCCGCCCTTGGTCTGCTTTCCGGTGCCGCGGCCACCCTCGGCCTGCTCGTCGGAAGGCCCCTTCTTCCCGCCGGGCTTCTTCTCCCAGTGGTCGCCCACCTTCTCGAACGAGTGCTTCACCGCCGCCCAGGCCGTCCGGTTGGCGCGCTCCTCGTCGTCGTACTCGTCGACCGCGGAGTCGTAGGCCTTCGTGAACGTCCGCTGGGCCTTCTTCTCCGACCGGCGCAGGGTGCTGGGCAGCTCCGACTGCTTCGCCGTGCCCTTCTTCGTGGTCTTCGGCATCGCTTCTCCTCTCGGGTCCTGCGGGCCCTACCCGGAACGGCGAAGATGATCACATCGCGGAGAAACGCCGACGGGCGCCCCGGCCGGATCATCCCGCCAGGTACCGGCCCCAGTGCGCCCGCTCGTCGTCGGTCAGCGGCCGGCTGGCGTTCGCCGCGAAGTCGAACACCACCAGGACGACGTCGGCGCGGATCGCCACCTCGCCGTCCTGGGCCAGCTCCTGCCACATCGTGAACGACTTGCTGCCCAGCCGGGTCACCCAGCTGTGCACGCAGAGCTCCTCCCCGACCCGGTAGTAGAGCTGGCGCAGGTAGTCGACCTCGAGGCGGGCCAGGATCAGCCCGCCGCCGGCGTGGTCGTCGCCCAGCGCCAACCGCGCGTCTTCGAGAAGACTCAGCGCCCGCGCGTGGTTGACGTGACCCAGCATGTCCGGGTCCGACCAGCGCAGCCGGACCGGGTGCTCGTGCCGCACGTCAGGGCTGGTCCGCGGTCTCGGCGGACTGCCGGTGCGCCCCCTGGGCGTCATTCGGGTCGGGGTGCACCGTCCGTTCCTCCGACTCGGCGAGGATGACCTCCGCGGCGACCTCCTCCATGCCGCTGCCGCGCAGCCCCTCCTCCTCCGGCAGCAGCTGCGACCGCGTCTCCACGTTGCCCTCGGTGACGTTGTCCAGCGCCTCGGGGCTGGGCTTCTTCTGCGTGGTCACCTCAGAACCGCTGCTGCCCGGTGCCCAAGCCGAGCGCCTCGGCGACCTCCTGGACGTTCTCGAACTGCCGGCCTGCGGGCAGCCGCTGCAGGTCGGAGAGGACGCGGTCGTCAGCGGGCCCCTCCTGCGCCTTGGCGATGAGCTGATCGCGGTCGGCCGGCCACACCTCCTTGCCCAGGGCCTCGGCGATCGCTGCGCGGCGCTCGATGTCGCCCTGGCCGGTTCCGGGGCTGGTGGCGGGCTGGTGCGGGTCGGTCACGAGATCTCCTCGGGTCGTTCGGTGCAGGTCCGGGTCACTGGGCCGACGGGGTGGAGGCGTCGGTGTAGCGGAGGATCGCGGCCACCGGCTCGTCACCGGGCAGCGCAGCCTTCGGGACGACGAGCACGCCGGCCGCACTGGCGACCGCTGCGGCGACGAGCGCGGCGCCGGCCGGGACCACCTCGCCGTGGACGCCGAGGGCGTCCATGTCCTGCTGCTTCACACCGAGCTCCAGCGGGCCGTTGCCGACCAGGAGCGTCGCGTCGTCCTGCTCGTCGCTCAGGACCAGCGTCTCGACCTGTCCCTTGCGCAGCGCCTCCACGACGGCCGGGGGGCCGGTGACCGCGAGCCCGTGGGCGCCGGCGCCCTGCACCTGTTCGACGGCCGTGGCGATGTCGCGGGCCTCGTGCTCGGCGAGCAACTCCGCCGTCCGCCGCTCGACCGGCTCCCGGTCGGCGCCGGCGGCGCGGCCACCCTCGTCCATGGTGACGACGAGGTCGGACCACACGCCGCTGGCGCGGTCGCTGAGGATCTGCCGGGCGCGGACGTCGCCGGCCAGGAGCACGAAGCGCGGCTGGAGCCGGCGGACGAGGGAGTCGATCTCCTCGGCCACCTTGTCGGCGTTGTCGATCCACTGGTTCTCGGCCGTCTCCATGTACCGCCGCTGGGACCAACCGCCGACCCCGAGCTTGCGCATGTGGAAGGTGTCGCCCTCCACCTGCCGCTCCTCGTCGGGCTGGTCGGCGAGCCCGGCGACGGTGATGTCGGCGCCCACGCGGTCGGCGACGACCACGACGTGCGGCACCCGGCCGGCGAGCTGGCGGAGCACGGGCAGGAGCTCGGGCTGGGGCGCCCACCGGGCCGTCTCGCGGGCCGGGGTGTCGGCCAGCACCTGGTCCAGCACGACCGATCCGTCGGCGGCCACGACGAGCGCCCGGCCTTTCAGCGTGCCCGCCTCGCCGCCCTCGTTGCCCTCGGTGAGCCGGGCGCGCACGGCCTCGACCACCGCCTCGGGGGCGCCCTGCTCGGTCAATTGCTCGGTCAGCGCACGTACCCGCAGGTCCAGCTCCGCGTCGGCGTTCTCGGTGGTGTGGGTGACGTCGGCACACACGGTGGCGTAGGGCCCAGCGGCGGCGAACACCGGCTCCAGGAAGGACACGTCCATGTCGGGGGGACAACTCCTCGGTCGATCGGGGTGCTCGGGGGCGGGGCGGCAGACGGCCGCAACTCCCGCAGACCGCCGCCTACCCACCGACCGGGGCCTCACACCCGGTGTCGGATCCGAGGAGGCCGGGTAGGCGGCTCCCGACCGGAGAACCTCTCGAGAGGATGAGCGATGACCGTGCGCGACGATCTGCCGTTGCCCGACTACGACCACCTGCCCGTGGGTTCGCTGACGTCCCGGATCCGCACGCTGGGAACCGAGGACCTCAAGACGCTGCTGGACTACGAGCGTGCCCACGCCAACCGCATGCAGGTGGTGTCCGCGATGGACCACCGGCTGAAGGGACTCGCCGAGGGCGCCCAGCCCTCCGATGGCGACCCCGCCGCGCCCACCCCCGAGGCCCCGCCGGCGGCGTCGGGTGGCTCCAAGGTGTCCGAGTCGACGACCGGGCCGAAGATGAACCCGCCGTCGCAGGGCGACCCGACCAACCCGGCCCAGCCCCGCTCGACCGGCTGACCGGCCCGCCCCCACCGGGCCCACCGCGCCACCGGGCCCCGCGCCCACCGGGCATAGGAGGCTATGCCTACGGATTCGGACGCCATCCCATAGGCAGAGCCTCCTATGCCCTCGCGCGGGGCGGGGGCTACGCGCAGACTGCCGGGCCGGCCCCGACGAGCTCGATGGTGACCTTCCGGTTCTGCGCAGCCGCCGCTGGGTCCAGCGTGCCGCTCCCGTCCCGGTCCTGGACGTAGCCGGGGAAGTCGCTGCCAAGCCCCACGACGGTCATGCGCTCGGCCGGCACCCCCAGTCCGCCCAGGAGATCGGCGACGGCCTGGGCACGCTGCTCGCTGAGCTGCCGCTGCCCTTCCTCGTCCCCGACGTCGGCGGTCGTCCCGGTCAGCGTTGCAGTGACGCCGGCGGCTTGCATCCGGTCGGCGATCGGCTGCAGCTTCGCCGCCGCGGCGGCGGCGTCCTGGAACGCCGCGGTGTCGGCCTGGAACGAGACGTCGCCGCCGCCCAGGACCACGGTGTTCGCCGTGCAGGTGAGCCCGCCGCCCGGGCTGACCACGCTCACCGGGGGAAAGCCCGGTGCGGGCTCTCCCTCCAGGGGTGACCGCTCGACGTTCACGTCGAGCGCACCGGCGGCGAGGCCGATCGCGGTCCACAGCTCGACGAGCTGGTCGCGGGTGACCCCGGACAGGGCGGGCTGCGGAGCGGCGGTGTCCCCGAGGCCCTGGAAGACCAGGTGCACCCCGCGGAGGTCCGGGAGAGAGCCGGCGGCCTGCAGGCTGGCGACGACGTCACCCGGGTCGGCGTCGAGCAGACCCGGCCGCCGGAAGTCCAGCGGCCCGGCCGTGGACAGGCCCGAGTCGGCCACCAGGACGACCCGCTTGCCCGGTGCGGACGCGATTTCCCCGGCGGCCATCCCCAGCGCGGCGAGCAGGTCGGCCTCGGGGCTCCTGGCCGCCGCCGAGGCGATGGAGTTCCTGAGCTGCTGCAGGTTCTCTGCCTCGCTCGCCTGCCAGGCCGCGCTGTCCTCCCCCACGGTCTCCAGCTGCGTGGTGGCGAGCACGAACGGAGCGCCGTCGGCCACCACGAAGGACACCCGGGCCTGCGTGTCCACGGCATTTCCCAGGACCTGGCCGGCGACGCCGTCGAGGTCCACGGGAGGCATGTTGCTGCGCGCGCCGACGACCACCGCCAGCGCGCCGGTGGGCTCGCCCGGTGGGACGTCCGCGCAGCCGGCCACCGCCGTGCTGACGACGAGGGCACCGGCCGCGGCCAGCAGCCGCCGCACGAGGGCCGGCCCCGTCCTGGATCCGCCGGCGCGCCTCATCGGGAGAACGCCCCCATGATGTCGATGACCGCGGGTCCCATGACGACGATGAACAGCGCCGGCAGGATGAACAGGATCAGGGGGAAGATCACCTTGACCGGGATCTTCATCGCCTTCTCCTCGGCCCGCTGGCGGCGCTTGAGCCGCATCTCGCCCGCCTGGGTGCGCAGCACGTCGGCGATGGAGACCCCGTAGGCGTCGGCCTGCAGGACCGCGCGGACGAACCGGCCGAGATCCTCGACCTGCGTGCGCTCGGCCAGCGCCAGGTAGGCGTCGCGGCGGGGCTGACCGACCCCGATGTCCTGCAGCGTCCGCACGAGCTCCTCGGCGAGCGGGCCCTTGCCGTTCCGGGCCGCCTGGGACATCGCCGACTCGAAGCCGAGCCCGGCCTCCACCGCGATCGTCATCTGGTCGAGGGTGTCGGCCAGCTCGACGGCGATCTTCTGCTGCCGCTCCTGGCCCCGGCTGTGCAGGAGCAACTCGGGCACGAAGTAGGCGAGGACGGCGAAGAACGCGACGAGCAGCCATCCGATGACGCCGGGTGAGCCGGTGAGGAACAGGAAGCCGAGGGCCACCGTGATCGCCAGCAGGACGAGCTTGGCGGCCAGCAGCTTCTGCACCGGCCACTCGGCCGGGTACCCGGCCCGGGCCACCAGTCGCTGCAGGCGGGCAGTCGTGCCTCCCGGCGTGAGCAGCCCGACGAGGGAGGTCGCCGAACTCCGGCGGGGGGCGGCGACGACCGGCCCGGCGGCCTGCGGCAGGCCGCGCAGGAGGTTGGCCTGGGTTGCGGCCACGGCCGCATCAGGCCGGGCGAGCACGGCCCAGCCCAGCAGCAGGACAGCGGCGACCACGAGGAAGGCCGCACCGTAGAGAGTGAACACGGATCCTCCTCAGAAGGTGATGCGCACGGTCTGGCGCAACCAGAAGCCGCCGCCGGTGAGCAGCAGGACAGCGCCGCCGAGCATCGCCCAGCCGATCGGCGTCTGGGTCAGCCGGCCCATGTACTCGGGCCGGATGGCCATCAGGAAGAGGAAGAGGCCGATCGGCAGGGCCATGAGCACGTACGCGGAGAGCCGGCCCTCGGCCGACAGCGCCTTCACCTGGCGGCGGATCGCGTTCCGCTCCCGGATGGTGTGGCCCACCGTGTCGAGTACCTCGGCGAGGTTGCCGCCGACGGTCCGCTGGATGGCAATGGCCTGGGCCACCCAGGCGAAGTCCTCGCTGCCCATCCGGTCGGCGACCTCGCGCAGCGCGGTGTCGAGATCGCGGCCCACGCGGGTCTCGTTGACGATCCGGGCGAACTCCTCCGAGGTCGGTGCCGGGGCCTCGGTGGCGACCGAGTCGATCGCCCGCAGCAGGCTGTGCCCGGCACGCAGGCTGCTGGCCATCAGCTGCAGCGAGTCGCTGAACTGATCGGCGAACGCGGCCCGGCGCCGGCCGGCCAGCACGCCCAGCAGGACCCGGGCGAGCACCGGGACGACGACGGCGAACAGCAGCGCCACCACCAGGTTCGCCAGCAGCAGGCCCACCGCCCCGGCGACGATGCTGCCGGCGGCGACCAGGAGGCCGAACTCCGCCGCGCCGAACCGCACGCCGGCCGCAGCGAGTGCGCCGGCCACGCCGGACACCCATCCCCGCCGGACGAGGACCTGCTCGACACCGCCCTGGGCCTGGTCGGTCATCCTGGTGAGCAGGGTCGGCGCCGGTGGAACGCTGGGGTCAAGCCGCGCCAGCGGCACCCGCGCGGCCGGCGGCACGAGGGCCACCACGGCGAGCAGGAGCGCGCCCGTCGCCGCGCCCGCGCCGAGCAGCAGGGCGAGGGTGCCGCTCATCGCCAGCTCCCGACGACCGCGCCGGCCGGCATGCCGAACAACGCGGGTGAGACCCGGATGCCGAGTTCGTCGAAGCGGTCGGTGAAGCGCGGCCGCACCCCGGTGGGCACCGGCCGGCCGAGGAAGCGGCCCGTGGCGGGATCCACGCCGGCGGAGTAGTCGAAGAGGAAGGCGTCCTGGAGGGTGACGGTCTCGCCCTCCATGCCCTGCACCTCGGTGACGTGGGTGACCCGGCGGGTGCCGTCGCGCAGCCGGGTCAGGTGCACCACGACGTCGACGGCGGAGGCGATCTGCTCCCGGATCGCCCGCAGCGGCAGGTCCATGCCGGCCATCAGCACCAGGGTCTCCAGGCGCGAGATCGCGTCCCGCGGCGTGTTGGCGTGCACCGTCGACAGCGAGCCCTCGTGACCGGTGTTCATCGCCTGCAGCATGTCCAGCGACTCGCCACCGCGGACCTCTCCGACGACGATCCGGTCCGGCCGCATGCGGAGGGAGTTGCGCACCAGGTCGCGGATGGTGATCGCGCCCTTGCCCTCGATGTTCGGCGGCCGGGACTCCAGGCGCACCTGGTGCTCCTGCCGCAGCTGGAGCTCGACGGCGTCCTCGATCGTGACGATCCGCTCGCCCTCGGGGATGAACGACGAGAGCACGTTGAGCAGCGTCGTCTTCCCGGTGCCGGTGCCGCCCGAGACGATGATGTTCAGCCGCGCCTCGACGCAGGCGTGCAGCAGCTCCACCATCTCCGGCGACAAGGTGCCGAAACCGATCAGGTCCTCGACGGTGAACGGGTCCTTGGCGAACTTCCGGATGGTGAGCGTCGACCCGCTGAAGGCCAGCGGCGGGATGATCGCGTTCACGCGGGAGCCGTCGGCCAGCCGGGCGTCGACCAGCGGGCTCGACTCGTCGATCCGGCGGCCCACCTTCGACACGATCCGGTCGATCACCCGGCGCAGGTGGTCCTCGGAGGCGAATCGCGCGGGCGCCCGCTCCAGCCGGCCGGAGCGCTCGACGTAGATCATCTCCGGGCCGTTGCACATGATCTCGGTGACGGTGGGGTCGTCCAGGAGCCGCTGGAGCGGCCCGAACCCGAGCACGTCGTCGGCCAGCTCGGCGGTCAGCCGCGCCCGTTCCTCGGTGCTGAGCGGAACCCGCTCCTCCTCGACGACGTCGTCAAGTTCCGCGAGGACGACGACCCGCAGCTGCTCCTCCGAGAGGGAGGGGTCGTTGAGCCGGGCACCCATGCGCTCGAACAGCGCGCCGGCGACCCGGTCCTTCAGCCGGGTCAGCGCGTCGGTGGCCGGCGCGGCCGCTGCGCTCGGGCGCGGCACCACGCGCGGTGCCGGCACCGGAGCGGGCTTCTCCGCGGGGGCGGCCGGGGACGCGGTGTCGGCGACCCGGGCGGCCTGGAGCCGCTCGGCGAGGCCCATCAGGAGGCCTTCCGCTGGCGCGTCCAGCCCCGCCCGCGGGGAACCACGGGCGCGGGCACGAAGCGTTCGAGCAGCCGGCGCATCTCCCGGGTCGCCGGGTCCCGCCGGGCGTCGCCGAGCAGCAGCGGCACGCCGGCGTTGGTCGACGCTGGCACCGTGGCCGAGCGCGGCAGCACCACGTCGACCGGGGTGCCCAGGGCCCGCTCGACGTCGGCCCGGGCCAGCCCGCTCTTCGGCTCGGCCAGGTTCAGAACCACGTGCCGCCCGGCCGGCATCAGCCCGAACTCGGTGAGGACGTCGATCTCCTTGCGCAGCCCGCGGACGCCCGGGACGTCCATGCTGCTCAGCAGGACGACGTCGGTGGCGCGGTCGATGGCGGCCAGCGTCTGGTCGGACAGGCCCGGCGCGGTGTCGACCACCACGTAGCGGAACTGCCGGGCCATGGAGGCCAGCAACCGGCTGACGTCCTCGCCCGTGACGGCGTCGCCGGCGGCCGGGGAGTCCGATCCGCAGACGGCGAACAGCCCGCTCGCGTGCTGGGTGAGGAAGGTCTTGAGGACCATGGAGTCCTCGCTGGCCCGCGCGGACACCGCATCGGGCAGCGTGTACTCCGGCGCGAGGCCGAGTGCGGTGGCCACGTCGCCGAACTGCACGTCCAGGTCGACCACCACGGTGGACTGCGGCGCGGCGGCGGCCAGGCCGACCGCGAGGTTGGTCGCGACCGTCGTCTTGCCGACCCCGCCCTTGGGTGAGACCACGGCGACGACCCGGCCGGGCGCCGTCGGGCCGGCGGTGACCGGGCGCAGGGCCTGCCGGCGGGCCAGGGCGGCTTCCCCGGCCCGACCGACGGCTGCGGCCAGCTCCGCTGCCTCGGCGTCCGGCGCCACCAGCTCACGAACCCCGGCACGCATGAGGTCCGGCAGCGCGGCCGCGGGCGGCGCCGCGGCCAGCACCACCGCCACGCCGTGCCATGCGGCGTCCAGCCGGCCGGCGAGCTCGAGGATGTCGGCCAGCGGCGCGGCCGGGCCGAGGACGACGACCTCGGGCAGGTCGCCGTGCAGCAGCTCGAAGAGCCGCAGCGGCTCGGTGGGCAGCCGGCCCGGAGGCAGAACCTCCACCTGGGGGTGGACGGCCTGCAGGCGGGCGGCGAGGTCCGGTGTCCCGCCGGCGAGGACGACGCCGCTCACTCGTCGACACCCCCCGCGGAGACCCGGCCGAGAACCGCGTCGCCGTACACGTCGTTCTGCGTGACAATCCGGGTGCCGGAGGTGTCCGCACCCTCGGGCTCCAGGGTGAGCCAAACGCTGCCGTGTTCCATGGCGAACACCACCTGCTCTGCTTCTCGTGCGGGCAGCGCAAGGGTGACCATCACGCTCCCCGACGGAGCGGCGGTCCCGGTCGAGGCGGTCTCGGCATTGCCGGGCGCCGTCCGTGCGGGGGCACCCTGCACCTGGGTGACGAGGACGCCGTGCAGGGTGGCGTGCGTGGTGCCGATCTGCTCGTCCTCGGGGTCCTCGTCGATGTTGGCCTCGAGGTCCATGGAGATGTAGACGCCGATCTCGTCGCCGGCGGCCAGGCGGCCGCCCACCGCGCGCTGCGGCTCTAGCAGCACGCTGACCTCGGAGTCACCGGGCTCCGGCTCGACGATGCCGGCGGGCAGCAGGCTTGACTCGTCGGCGAAGCGGCTGGCCAGCACCTGCTCCCCCGGCTGCAGGTCCACGGTGGCCACGCGCTCACCGAGGTCGGTCAGGTCGTTGACCGTGCCGGCGGCGAGCACCTTGTTGGGCACCTGCTCGAGCCGGACGGAGTCCGCCAGCTCGCCGGCCGGCGTCCCCTCGGTGATCGGACGGGTGACGACGAGGACGGCGGTCGTCTCGACGCCCTTCAGCGCCCGGGCGTCGGCGCCGCGCACGTAGGACACCAGCACGACGGTGCCCACGATTGCCAGCGCCAACGCCGCGAGAGCGGCGATGATTCGGCGGTTCACTGTTCCCCCCAGTGGATGACTTGGAAAATCAGGCGATGAGCCGGACGGTCGTCGCACCGAGGTCCGGCGCGGCCGGATCGGGCGTGAACTCGCCGGACGAGTCGACGTACTCGGTGAAGAAGCCGGCGATGCACCGGCCGCTGCTCCCGGGGCCGCCGCAGTCGGGCGCCGGGCTGCTCGTGTACTTGCTGGCGAAGTCGTAGCCGGTGATCGTGAAGGCGGCGTAGCCGCTGATGGTGTACTCGGCCCCGGCGCCGGTTCCCGAGACGTCCTCGTAGATGGGCAGGAGGACGGTCTTCCCCAGCAGGTTCTGGAAGTACTCGTTGGTGCACTCGTCGGGGACGCTGTTGCCCGGGTCCGAAGCGACCGTCTCGTCGATGTCGGTGGTGGCCCGGCAGACGTCCGGGTCGGTGAGCAACCAAGCGAAGGCGCCCGGCATGGGATTGCCGGAGGAGCCGGTGCACCCGTCGTCGGCCTTCTTCGGCAGGGTCACGGTCACGGGCATGTCTCCCGTGGGCGCCCCTCCGCCGGTCACAGCGTCAAAGGCGCACTTGGAGAAGGCCAGGGGAAGGACGGCGGTGCCGCTGCCGGGGTTGCCCCACTGCACGGTGGCGCTGGCGCTCACGGTCGTCGAGTCCTCGCCGAGAACCGGGGCGAACCAGTGGCCCTGCGTGCCCGGGTTGGTGACCGTGACCTCCTGAGCGGCCAGGTCGAGGTCCACCGTGGCGGCGCCCTGGACGGAGCCGGCCTCGTCGTAGTTGGCGGTGGTCAAATCATCGGCGGTGACTTGGTACGCACTGCAGTTAGGCAGACCTTTGGCGCAGTCATGGGCAATGGCCAGCGCGGCGGCGTCGGCGCCGTTCTGCAACTGCTGGCGCTCGGAGTAGACGGCGGCGATGTCGACCGCGAGGGCCGCGAAGCCGATCAGCGGGACCATGAGCAGGGCCACCAGGACCGCGGTGGCACCGCGCTCGTCGTGGGACCTGCTGCGGAAGCTCAACCGTCGCATCGCATAACTCCCGTGGCCGATAGGTCGATCGTGGTGCCGAAGAAGCCGGTGATGAGGAACGACATGGGGTAGTCGACGCGGACGATGCAGTTGTCCGCGTCCTTCTCGGTGGAAGTGGCGATGAGCGCCTCATCGAGGGACGCGCTTGCGTCGACGACCACGCCGTTCACCGTGGCGTCGTCGTTTCCGAGGGCGAAGGACCGCGCACCTTCGCGGGCTGCGGCTGCAAGCGTGGCCTGCGTCTGGAACGCCCGGCCGAACTCGGCTGCGCCGAGCACCAGCACGGCCAGCAGCGGCACCACCAGCGCGAACTCCACAGCTGCCGCGCCGCGCTCCGAACGCAGTCCTCCCATGACTTCCCCCCGTTGGTGTTGCCGGTGACCGATGAGCCGCGTGCGGCGGTGCGGCGGCCTGATGGCCACCACGCCGCCGCCCGCGGCACCGACTATCAGTTCCAGATCAGGTGGTAGCGGCGGGCAGCTCGTCGACCACGGTCTGGAAGGCCTCCTGGATCTGGTCACCGAGGGTGACCACCGTGGCGATGATCACGGCGGCGATCAGGGCCACGAGCAGGCCGTACTCGACGGCGGTGGCGCCCTTCTCGTCGCGGTTCAGGCGGCCCTCGACGAAGGAGGTCAGGGTGGCGATGGCGGCGTAGACGTTGAGCATGGTGGGTTCTCCCCCCGTGTCGCCGAACCGGGTCGGGCCTCGTGGCCCGCCGTCGCGGCTGAGGAAGACGTTGCGTCACGGAGAGTGGCCAAGCCAGGGGGTTCCACCGTGTGGGTGACACGTTTCCGCCCCGTTCGGGGCAGAGGTGAATCACTGTGGGTGACAATTCCGGTCAAGCGGCACCGTTTCCTGCCGTTCTCCGGCCGCACACGGCCACGGGGCCGCGCATCTCCAGGAACTCGCCGGCGGGCAGCCGCGCACCCCGTTCGGGTGTCGGTGCTGGGCGCAGATGTCCAGCTCCCAGAAGATGCCGACGTGAGCCCACATGAAGTCATGAGGTCGCGCCGCCCCGTCGGCCTCGCAGGATGGGCGGTGATCACGGTCCTCGTCGCGCAGGTGACCGTGCCGACACTGGCGCTGCTGGACGAACCCCCGACTCGGTTCGGGTTCCAGATGTACTCGGCGCAAGGTGGAGTGGAAGTGACCGCGACCGATGTCCACGGCAGCCGGTTCACGCCCGACCTGACGAACTCCCTCGCTGGATCGCTACGGCCTGAGTTCGATTGGACCCGCTCACTGCCCGAGTTCGTCTGCGAGGTCACCCCTCGAGCAGTGGGTGTGACCGTGACTCAGCCTGAGCAGAAGCGCAGCGTGCGATGCGACTGACCGAGGTTCGGACCGACCCGCGGCCCATTGCGGCCGCTCGCGCGGGTCTGGGCGTCGTCACCGTCGCCAACAGCGTCGAGGGGTTCGTCCTGCTGCGCGAGGTGGCCGGAGGGAAGCTCGGGTTGCCGGTCCATGCGCTGATCCCGGCGCCGACGTCACCGCTCGTGCACGTCTACCTGGTCGTGGCTGTCGTCGCGGGCCTCGCCCTGACCGTGGGCTGGCGGACCGCCACGGCGGCCAGCGTGACCACGGCTCTGAACGTCGGCGTGCTCCTCTGGGACCAGCAGACCTACAGCAGCCACCGCCTGCTGGCCACCCTCCTGGTCGCCTACCTGGTATTCGCCGAGTCGGACAGAGCGTGGTCGCTGTCTCCTCGCGGTGGTCTCGCGCCCTGGTGGCCGCAACTGCTCATGATGACGCAGTTGTCGGTCTGCTACTTCTTCGCCGCTGTGAGCAAGATCAGCGTCGTCTTCCTGTCCGGAGCTCCGCTGTCGCTCTGGGTGTGGGCCCCGTTGCCGTGGTGGATGTTCACCCTGATGGCGGTCGGCACCGTGGCCGTGGAGCTGTTCCTGGCATTCGCTCTCTGGCGTCGCTCGACGGCGCGAGCAGCCGCCGCGCTCGGGGTGCTGCTGCACCTCTCCATCGTGGTGCTGCTGGAGGATCAGACGCTCCCGTTGGCGGCCTTCGCGCTCACCTGCCTGTGCCTGTACGGACTCTTCCTCCACCGCCCGGAGATCCCGGTATCGCGCCTGGCGCAGCCCGGCCGAAGCACCGCCGGCCGCGTGCCGGTCAGCCGCGACGACTTCTAAGCCGTGGCCAAGTCCGCGGAGTGAGCCGGCGCGAAGCCGCTCGCGCTGACGCTCCCGGCCACCGATGCAACCGGCCGACCGCCCTGTGCGGGCCCGGGTTCAGTCGCTGAACGCCGCCACGATGTCCATGACCGCGGGGCCGAGCAGCACGATGAACAGCGTCGGCAGGATGCACAGGATCAGCGGGAAGATCACCTTGACCGGGATCTGCATCGCCTTCTCCTCGGCGCGTTGCCGTCGCTTGAGCCGCATCTCCTGCGCCTGGGTGCGCAGCACGTCGGCGATCGAGACGCCGTAGGCATCGGCCTGCACGACGGCGCGGATGAACCGGCGCAGATCCTGCACGCCGGTGCGCTCGGCCATCGCCAGGTAGGCGTCCCGGCGCGGCTGGCCGACGGCGATGTCCTGCAGCGTGCGGGTCAGCTCCTCGGCGAGCGGGCCCTTGCCGTTCTTGGCGGCCCGCGCCATGGCCGACTCGAAGCCGAGGCCGGCCTCCACCGCGATCGTCATCTGGTCCAGGGTGTCGGCGAGCTCCAGGCCGATCGCCTGCTGGCGCTCCTGACCCCGGCTGTACAGCAGCAGCTCGGGCACGAAGTACGCGACCAGCGTGACCGTTCCACCCATCAGCCCGGTGAGCAGGCTCGGTCCCGCGCTGAACACCATCAGGCTCAACGCGCCGGCGACCATCGCCAGGAGCAGCTTCGCCGCCACCAGCTTGGCCACCGGCCAGTCGGCCGGGCGCCCGGCGGTCGCGGCCAGTCGGTTAAGCCGGTCGATCGTCCCGCGTGGGGTCAGGTAGCCGACGAGGCGGGCGGCCGGCCCGGGTCCGACCCGGCCGCTCCGCGGCCCGGCACCGCCGGGCAGGTCCAGGCCGCGCGACAGGTTGGCCTGCGCCTGCTGCGCCACCGTCCCCGAGCGCGGCAGGCAGGCCCAGCCCAGGATCGGCACGCCGAGGGCGACCGCGGCGACGGCGGCCAGGACAGGGCCAGGCATGGAGGACGTCAGCACGGCTGCTCCTGCGGGTGGGTGGCGATCATCAGAACCGGATCGCCACGGTCTTCTTGAGCCACAGGCCCCCGACCAGCATCATTCCGGCCGCCACGGCGAGCATCGCGTAGCCGATCCAGCTCTCGGTGAACGCCGAGAGGTAGCCCGGGTTGGTCATCGAGATGAACGCGATGATCCCGAAGGGCAGGGCCATGAGCACGATCGCCGAGAGCTTGCCCTCGGCGGAGAGCGCCTTGACCTGGCGGCGGATGGCGTTGCGTTCGCGGATGGTGTGGCCAACGGCGTCGAGAACCTCGGCCAGGTTGCCGCCGACCTCGCGCTGGATGGCGATGGCCTGGGCGACCCAGGTGAAGTCCTCGCTGCCCATCCGCCCGGCGACCTCGTCCAGGGCGTCGGCGAGGTCCCGGCCCACGCGGGTCTCGTTGATGATCCGCGAGAACTCCTCCGACGTCGGCGCTGCGGCCTCGGTCGCGACCGAGTCCATCGCCCGCAGGATGCTGTGCCCGGCCCGCAGGCTGCTGGCCATCAGCTGCAGCGAGTCGTCCAGCTGGTCGGCGAACGCGGCCTGCCGGCGGCCGGCCCGCAGGCGCACCAGCACCCGGGTACCCAGCAGGACCACGACCGGCAGCAGCAGCCCGAGCACCAGCCCGCCGACCAGCGAGCCCACCACCGCGGCGAGAGCGGCCACCAGCCCGACGGCCAGGACGAAGTCCGGCAGCGCCATGGCGACGCCGGCCCGCTCGAGCGCCACTGCACCGGTGACCGCCCAGCCGCGCCGGTGGAGCACCTTCCCGACCGCGGAGCCGGCGGCCGAACCCACCCCGGACAGCGCCGAGGTGGGCGGTGCGGCCGTCGGGTCGACCCGGCTCAACGGCACCCGCGGCGGCCCGGCCGGCAGCACCGCGACGGCGACGAGGAAGACACCGCCGGAGACGGCCGCCAGGCCCGTGAGCAGCAGCATCGACGACATCACCCCCAGCTCCGTCGGGCCGCGGGAGCGGGCTCGGGCGCCCCGAAGACACGGGGGGACAGCGTGATGCCCATGTCGGTGAAGCGGTCGGTGAAGCGGGGGCGGACGCCAGTGGGCACGGGCTTGCCCAGGAAGCGGCCGGTGGCGGGGTCGACGCCGGCGGAGTAGTCGAACAGGAACGCGTCCTGCAGGGTGACGGTCTCCCCTTCCATGCCCTGGACCTCGGTGACGTGGGTGACCCGGCGGGTGCCGTCGCGCAGCCGGCTGAGCTGGACGACGACGTCGACGGCGGAGGCGATCTGCTCCCGGATCGCGCGCAGCGGCAGGTCCATGCCGGCCATCAGCACCAGGGTCTCCAGGCGGGCGATCGCATCGCGGGGGGAGTTGGCGTGCACCGTCGAGAGCGACCCGTCGTGGCCGGTGTTCATCGCCTGCAGCATGTCCAGCGACTCACCGCCACGGCACTCCCCCACCACGATCCGGTCCGGCCGCATACGCAGCGAGTTGCGCACCAGGTCGCGGATGGTGATCGCACCCTTGCCCTCGATGTTCGGCGGGCGGGACTCCAGCCGCACCACGTGCTCCTGCTGCAGCTGCAGCTCCACCGCGTCCTCGATGGTGACGATCCGCTCGTCATCGGGGATGAAGGACGACAGCACGTTGAGCAGCGTCGTCTTACCCGTACCGGTACCACCGGAGACGATCACGTTGAGCCGCGCCTCGACACAGGCCTCCAGCAGCTCGGCCATCTCCGGGCTCAGCGTGCCGAAGCCGATCAGGTCGTCGACCTTGAACGGGTCCTTGGCGAACTTGCGGATCGTCAACGTCGAACCACTGAAGGCCAGCGGCGGGATGATCGCGTTCACCCGGGACCCGTCCGCCAACCGGGCGTCCACCAGCGGCGACGATTCATCGATGCGGCGTCCCACCCGGGAGACGATCCGGTCGATCACCCGGCGCAGGTGCTCCTCGTTGGCGAACCGCGACGGCGTGCGCACCAGCCGCCCGGACTGCTCCACATAGATGGACTCCGGCCCATTGCACATGATCTCGGTGACCGTGGCATCGTCCAGCAGCCGCTGCAGCGGCCCGAACCCCAGCACGTCATCGGCCAGCTCCGAGGTCAGCCGGCCCCGCTCCTCGGCCGACAACGGGATCTTCTCCGCCTCGATCACCTCATCCAGCTCCCGCAGCACCAGCGTGCGCAACTGGTCCTCGGCCAGCGACGGATCACTCATCCGAGCACCCATCCGCTCGAACAACGCCTTCGCCACCCGATCCTTCAACCGCGCCAACGCATCCACCGGCGCAGCGGCGGGGGCCGGGGCGGCCGGACGCGGGACCGGCTTGACCGGCCGCGGCGCGGGCACCGGGGCGGCCGGCTCGGCGGGGAGCTGGGACACATCGTCGGCCGGGGAGGACGGCTCCGGGGCGGTACGGCCGCGGGCGGCCTCGAGGCGGTTCATCAGGTTCATGACGCCGCCCGGTGCTTGGCCCGGTAGCGGCTCGGCCGCACGATCGGGGTGGCGGCGAACCGGGACACCAGCCGGCGGAGCTCCTTGACCATCGGGTCCCGCCCACCGCTCTCCAGCACCGGCACACCGGTGTTCGTGGAGGCCGGTACCGCGGCCGACCGGGGCAGGACGACATCGATGCCCGTGCCGATCGCCGTCTCGACGTCCCGGACCGACAGGCCGCCCTTGGGGTCGGCGAAGTTCATCACCACGTGCCGCCCGGCCGGGATCATGCACAGCTCGCGGAGCACGTCGAGCTCCTTTCGCAGCCCGCGCACACCAGGGACGTCCATGCTGCTGAGCATCACGACGTCGGTGGCCCGGTCGAGGGCGGCCAGCGTCTGCTCCGACAACCCCGGCGCGGTGTCCACCACCACGTACCGGAACTCCCGGGCCAGCGCCGCTAGCAGCCGGCTGACGTCCTCGCCCGTCACGGTGTCACCGGCCGCCGGCGACTCCGACCCGCACACCGCGTACAGCCCGCTCGGGTGCTGGGTCAGGAACGTCTTCAGCACCATCGTGTCCTCGCTGGCCGGGCCCCGGACGACGTCGGGCAGCGTGTACTCCGGCTCCAGCGCCAGCGCGCTGGCCACGTCGCCGAACTGAACGTCCAGGTCGACCAGCACCGTGGACTGCGGCGCGGCGGCGGTCAGGCCGATGGCGACGTTGGTCGCCACCGTCGTCTTCCCCACCCCGCCCTTGGGCGAGGCGATCGTGATGACCCGGCCCGTGTACCGGGCGGTCTCCTCCAGGGGCCGCAGTACCCGGCGGCGGCTCGTGGCCGCGGCACCGGCCCGCTCGACCGCCGACCGGATCTCCGCGGCGTCCGCGTGCAGCGGGAGCAGGTCGCGGATCCCGGCGCGCATGGCCGCCTGCCACATCTCCGGGGCCGGGTCGGCGAGGAGGACGACGCTGATGCCCGGGCACTGCACGTCCAGCCGGCCCGCGAGGCTCAGCACCTCGTCCGCCGGCGCCAGGGGGCCCAGCAGCAGCACCTCGGGCAACTCCCCGTCGGCGAGCTGTTCGAACAGCCGGGCCGGGTCGGCGGGCAGCCGGCCGGCGGCCAGCACGGAGACGTCGCCGTCCACCGCCGCGGACACGCGCTGCTGGAGGTCCTCGTCGGCCCCCGCGAGGACGACGCGACTCATGCGAATGCCTTTCCGTAGATGGTGGTACCGGTGATGACCTCGGTGCCCGAGATGTCGGTGCCCTCGGGTTCGAGGGAGAGCCAGAGGGTGCCGTGCTCGGCACCGAAGACGACCGCCTCGGCCTCGGCCGCCGGGAGGGCGAGCGTGACCAACACGCTGCCCGTCGGCGCCGCGCCGCCGGCCGAGGCGGTCTCCGGCGTTCCTTCCGCGGCGGGGTCGACCGGCGCTGGGGCGCCCTGCACCTGGGTCACCAGGACCCCGTGCAGGACGGCGTGCGTGGCGCCCCCGGTGTCCTGCGTCAGGGAGACGAAGACGCCGACGGTGTCCCCGGCGGCCAGCCGGCCGCCGACCGCCCGCTGCGGCTCGAGCAGCACGCTGACCTCCCCGGCGCCGGCCGGAACGGGCACGGTGCCGGGTGTCCGCAGATCGGTGCGCTCGGCGAAACGGCCGGCCAGGAGCTGTTCACCCGGCTGCAGGTCAACGGTCGCCACGCGCCCGGTGAGGGCGTCGAGGTCCGTCACCGCACCCTCGGCGACGGCCTTCGCCGGGATCAGCTCGGTGGCGACCATCGCCCCGAGTTCCTCGGCCGGGGTGCCGACCGGCACCGGCGCCCGGACGACGAGGACCGCGACGGTCTCCGTCCCGGCGAGCGCACGGGCGTCGGCGCCCCGCACATAGGCGAGCAGCACCACGGCGCCGGCTCCGGTGAGCAACAGCGCCGCGAAGGCGGCGATCAGACGACGTCGCACGGGGGCGCCCCTATCGGATGAGTCGGAGAATCGAGGCCCCGAGCTGCGGGGCGTCCGGGCTGTACGAGAAGGCGTCGTCCAGGTCGACGAACTCGGTGAAATAGCCGCTCACGCACCGAGAATTGCCGGTGCACGGCTTGGCGTCGGTGCTGAACTGACCGCCGAAGTGGAACCCGGTGATGTGGAACGCCGCGTAGCCGAAGACGTGGTACCAGGCGTTGCTGCCGGTGTCGCCGGAGGAGTCGAACAGCGGTAGCAGCACCGTGTGCCCGACCCAGGAGTTCAGGTAGGCGGGCGTGCACGCCGACGGCGGGGTGTTGCCCGTCGACGAGTACGACCGCTCGTTGCGGGCACTCGCCGCCTCACACTCCGTCGGCGGCGTGTCGAGGTACGCGAACCCGCCGGGGACGATGAGGTTCGACGGGCCGGTGCACTCGACGGTGTTCGAGCTCTTGGTGAAGTGGATGGTGCGCACGACCTCGGTCGAAGGCCGGCCACCGCCGGTCTGCTGGAGGAACTCGCACCAGGAGAAGGTCAGCGGGAGCACCGCCGTCCCGCGGTCGGGAGCGCCCCAGGCCACGGTGGCCGTCGCCGCCACCTGGGTGGCGTCGTGGCCCATCACCGGCGCGAACCAGTGCTCCTTCGGGGTGCTGCCCGCGACGGTGACGCTGGTCGGGTTGCTGGAGAGGACCGGCTGGCCCGCCGTGGCCTCACCGGCGTTGGCGACCACCAGGCTCTGCGCCGTCGCGAGCATGTCGCCGCAGTTGCCGCGGGCGCAGTCCTGCGCCACGGCCAAGGCTGCGGCGTCGGCTGCCACCTGGAGCCGGGCGCGCTCGGCGTACAGCGCACCGACGTCGACGGCGATCGCGGCGAAGCCGAGCATCGGCACCAACAGGAGGGCCAGCAGGACCGCGGCGGCCCCGTGCTCGTCGCGCCGGAGCCGGCGGGAGATCAGCCGTTGCACCGCATGACCCCCGTTCCGGTGAGGTCGATGCCCGCGCCGAAGAAGCCGGTGAGGAAGGGCATCGGGTAGGTGATGGTGATCCGCACGTTCTGGCTGCTGCCGCCGATCGCCGGGCAGGACGCCGGCGTGACGACGATCTGGTCCGGCGCGATGGCGGGGTTCAGCGTCGAGGTGGCGTCCATCACGGCGGCCCGGGCGAGGGTCTGGTCGTTCTGCAGCGCCATGGCTCGGGCGCCCTCGCGGGCCGCAGCCGACAGGGTGCCCTGGACCTGGAACGCGTGCCCGAACTCGGCGATGCCGATGACGAGCACGATCAGCAGCGGCACGATGAGCCCGAACTCCACCGCCGAGGCGCCTCGTTCGTCGCGCAGTCGCGTGGTCATCCGTGCTCACCGCCTCTCCTGCCAGGTCTCCTGCCCCACGGCGCGGTGACCGGGAACCGGCCGCCGCGCCGTGGAGGCAGGGAGGGAACCGAGATCGATCAGGGGGTGGCGGTGCCGAGCTGGGTGGTGATCTGCTGGAACAGCCCGTTGAGCTGGCCGCCCAGCGTGACGACGGTCGCGATGATCACGGCGGCGATCAGGCCGACCATGAGGCCGTACTCGACGGCGGTGGCGCCCTTCTCCTCCCGCTGCATGCGGGTCTGGGCGAAGGCGATGAGGGTGGCGATGGTGGCGATGGGGTTGATCACGGGGACTCCCTGGGGGTGAGGCCAGCGGGTCCGGGTCGGGTGACCCGGCTTCGTGGCAACAGGGCTTCCATCGGGCCGGATCCGCGAGGCCTTGAGCGTCTCTCGCCGGATCGGATGACGGCGTCCCCCCATCGGAGGGCGGCGCGACAGTGCAGGTCACGCAGAGTGACGGAGTTCCGTTCCGGGAACGGTGCGAAATATGTCGGCCGAGCCGGGAGCCCTCTTGAGTCCTCAGGCGGCGACTGTGCTCGACAGCACAACGAGGGCGGCACCGGCCAGCATCGCCGGGCCGAAGGGCAGCTCGCTGCGCAGGCCGATCCGCCGCAGGGCCAGCAGGGGCAGCACGACCACGGCCTGCAGCACGAAACCCGAGGCGCCCCCGAGCACGACCGCGGTCCAGCCCAGCCAGCCGAGGTAGAGGCCGAGCAGCGCGGCGAGCTTGACGTCACCCATGCCGAGGCCGCTCGGCGCGATCAGGGCGAGGACCAGGAAGGCCAGGAACAGCACCACCGACCCCAGGCCGGCGCGCAGCAACGCGGGCCAGTTCCCGTCCACTGCGACCGGGACGGCCAGCAGAGCCAGGCCGACGACGACGGAGGGGATGATGACCCGGTTGGGCAGCAGCCGGTGCCGCAGGTCGACGACGGCCAGCAGCAGCCCCGCGCCGCCGAGGAAGAGGAAGGCCGGCAGCTCGGCCGACGCGCCGAAGCGCAGGCCCACCAGGCCGAACAGGACCGCGCTGACGAGCTCGAGCACCGGGGGCCGGACGGCGACGGGTCCGGGACCGACCAGCTGCCCCAGCCGAATCTGTGCCGGCCACGGAAAGCGGCCGGCGGCCCGGTTCACCAGATGCCCCACCGGGATCCCTGCGACGGCCGCCATCAGGGCGACGGCGACGGCGCTCACCGGTGCGCTGCTCCCATGACGGTCACGATGACACGACCTCGGTACCGCGCCCAGCAGCGCCTCGCCACTCCGGGTGCCCCCTCCCACCCCTTAGGGTCAGCCGCGTGCGCCGCCTCGATCACGGACCCCGGTGAACGCGGGGCCGCGGCTCGACCGCCGGCTGGGCACCGGGGACGCCGTCGTCATCGGGCTGGGGTCCATGATCGGCGCCGGGGTCTTCGCCGCCTTCGCCCCGGCGGCCCGTGCCGCCGGGACCGGTCTGCTCGTCGGTCTGGCCCTGGCCGCGGTGGTGGCCTACTGCAACGCCACCGCCTCGGCGCAGCTGGCCGCGCAGTACCCGGAGTCCGGCGGCACCTACGTCTACGGCCGCGAGCGCCTGGGCCCCTGGTGGGGCTTCCTCGCCGGCTGGACGTTCGTCGTCGGCAAGACCGCCAGCTGCGCCGCCATGGCCCTCACCTTCGCCGCGTACGCCGTTCCGCCGGCCTGGCAGCGTCCGGCGGCGGTCGCCGCCGTCGTCGCGCTCGTGGCGGTCAACTACCGCGGCCTCACCCGCACGGCCCAGCTGACCCGGGTCCTCCTGGCGGTCGTGCTCGCCGCGCTCGCCGTGGCGGTGGCCGCAGGCCTCTCGGCGGAGACCGCGGACCCCGGCCGGCTGACGGACTGGTCGGCCGGTCCGCACGGCTGGTACGGGGTGCTGCAGTCGGCCGGCCTGCTGTTCTTCGCCTTCGCCGGCTACGCCCGCCTGGCCACCCTCGGTGAAGAGGTGCGCGACCCGGCGCGGACGATCCCCCGGGCCATCCCGCTGGCCCTCGGCATCACCGTCGCCGGCTACGCCGCCGTGGCCGTCACCCTCCTGGTCGCGCTCGGGCCGGAGGGGATCGCCGGGTCCCGGACGCCCGTTGCGGACGCCGTCGCGGCCGGGCCCTGGGACTGGGCTCCGCCGCTGGTCGGCGTCGGCGCGGCGGCGGCCTCGCTCGGTGCGCTGCTGGGGCTGGTCGCCGGGGTGGGGCGGACGGGCCTGGCGATGGCCCGCACCGGTGACCTCCCCCGCTGGCTGGCCGCGGTGCACCCCCGCCACCGGGTGCCGCACCACGCCGAGCTCGCGCTGGGCGCGGTCGTCTGCGCGCTGGTCCTGGCCGCCGACCTGCGCGCGCTGATCGGGTTCTCGTCGTTCGGCGTCCTGCTGTACTACCTGGTCGCGAACGTGGCCGCGTACACCCAGCCGGCCCGTCACCGGCGCTGGCCGCGGGCGCTGCAGGTGGCCGGCGGGGCCGGCTGCGTCGTCCTGGCCGTGACCCTGCCCTGGTCGTCGGTCGTGGTCGGCGTCGCGACACTCGCCGTGGGTGCCGGCCTGCGAGCCCTCCGGCGCCGCCGACCCCCTGCTCCGGCCGGCCACCGCGCGTAGCGACCGCCACTGGCCTCCGTCGCGATCCGCTCGACGGCGCCTCCGGTCGCCCACCGCTGCAACGGGGCTCACTCTCCGTGCGGAACACGCGGAACCGGCCGGAAAGGCCCCGGTGCCGAGCCATACGCGTGAACCGCAACCGGCACGGGCGCGAACGTCGAGTGTCCTCGAGCCACGGTGGCTCAAGCGACACTTTCGCGATAGGAGCGCACCGTGCGCAATCGATCCCTGTTCACCGTCCTGGCCGGCGCAGCACTGCTGCCGGCCCTCGCCATCCCGGCGCTGGCAACCGACGCCCCGACCGACGACCGGCGGGACGCCACGACCTACCAGGCCCGTCTCGACCCGGTCCCACACCACCCGCAGGCCGACGGCGGCTCCGACGTGAGCGGCCACGCCACGCTCGTCGAGGTGGACGGGGAGCTGAAGGTGGAGGTCCGGGCGTACGGCCTCAGCCCCCTGCTCCCCCACCTCATGCACATCCACGGCGAGCTCGAGGCGCAGAACGAGTGTCCCGGCCCGCAGTTCCGGAAGGGCGGGGTGAGTGACCGGTTGATCGAGACCGTGGACGGGCTGCCTTCCTACGGGCCCATCCAGGTCACCTTCAGCACCGAGGGCGACACCAGCCCGGCCGCCGCGCTCAGTCTCGGCACCGCCCCTGTGGCCGACGCTGACGGGAAGCTGGCCTACCAGCGCGTCCTCCTCGACGTCCCGAATGACGTCCTGGACGAGCTCGGCGACCTGCACATCGTGATCCACGGTTCGGACCTGGACGGAGACGGGATGTACGACGCCACACCCCTCACCGCACTCGGCGCGCCCCTGGAGGCCGAGCTCCCGGTCGCCTGCGGTCAGCTGGAGGACGGCGACGGTCAGGCCCGCGGCCACGGCCAGGGCCAGGGCCAGGGCCAGGGCCACGACCACGGAAAGGGACACCACCATGGCTGACGCGCCGGTCACCGCCGGCTCGAGGTGAGTGCGACCGCCCCCTCGTGAACGGGGCCCGCACCTGCCGTGCGGGGCACGCCAGCGGCACCTCCGGGATCTCCCGTCCGGAGGTGCCGCTCCCTCGCTCCCGAACGCGCCGCTGGGGATCGGCGGGTCATTCGCGGGGCACGATCGGCGAGGCTGTGACAGTCTGCCGTCGTGCCAGCGGCTGAGCGCCAGACCGTCCACCAGACCAGCACCGCCCGGACCGCTGCGACCGGCTCCTACCAGGGGCACGGCGTCCATGCTGCTCCGGGGGTGCACGAGTACACCGTCGACCTGGTGCGTGCGGCGCTGCCGGACGGTGGACGGATCCTGGAGGTCGGTGCCGGGTGCGGCGCGCTGGCCTGCCGGCTGCGGGACGCCGGTTACGACGTCGTGCCGACCGACCTGGATCCGCCGCACGACTGGATCCACCGCCTCGACCTCGATGACCCGCAGTGGACCGAGGAGACCCGCGGGCCCTTCGACATGGTGGTCTGCGTCGAGACCCTCGAGCACGTGGAGAACCCGCGCAAGGTGCTGCGCTCGATCAGGTCACTGCTGCGGCCCGGGGACACGCTCGTGGTGAGCACGCCGAACGTGACCCACCCGCACTCCCGGCTGAAGATGTTCCTGCGCGGCGCGCCGTTCATCTTCGGCCCCGGGCACTACCACCAGCCCGGCCACATCACGATCCTTCCCGACTGGATGCTCACCGAGCACGTCCGGCTGGCCGGGTTCGAGCAGGTGACGGTCACGACCGGCGGCAGCACCTGGTTCGAGGGGCCGCGCCGGCTGGTCCACCGGATCGAGATCGCGCTGCTGTGGCTGATCGGGGTGCGCCACCGGGCCGACTCCGGCGAGGGGATCTGCACGTTCGTCACCGCGGTCGCCGCCTGATCGCCGCGGCGACGTCCGACCGTGGATGCGCCAGTCGGCGGATACGGCCCGTACGACGAGGAGCGCCCCCGCCCGATCCCGGGCAGGGGCGCTTCTCGTCGGTCCTGGAACCCTGCGGCCCCGTGGTCGGTTACCGGAACGCCACGTGCGGGTGGTCCATGTGGTTGGCCGTCGGGGATCCACGGTCGGCCATGGCCTGCCACGTCCAACCAGTCCACGGACCGGCGATCCGCTGCCGCCAGATCACGGACTCGACGCCGAGCCGGGCCGCGTTGTCGATCACGTACTGGGCCACGGCGTCACCCTTGGCGCGGTCGGTGTACACCATGAAGTCGGCCGCCCGGCCCTGGGTCGGGGTGTGGCCGGGGCGCGTGAGGATCCTCGAGACGCCGAACCGCTCGGCGACCTCCTGGACGGCCGGTCGGACGTGCGAATCCCAGGCACCGTAGGAACGCGAAGCCGCAGCCGGTGCGGGCGACGCAGCCGGGGCCGGGACGGCCCGGCCCGATCGGGTGGCACGAGGAGGAGCCGCGCTCGGCGCGGCAGCCGGGGCTGCTGCACCGCTGAGGACGAGACGCTGACCGACGCGCAGGACGTTCGGGTTGCCCCCGATGACCTGCCGGTTGAGGGCGTGCAGCTGCTGCCAGGTGGTGCCGTGGCGGGCGGCGATCCTGGCCAGCGTGTCGCCGGAGCGGACGACGTACGTGCCCGAGGCGCTCGGTGCCGACCTGGCGGCGGACGGCGCCGCGCCGGACCCGCCGATGCTGAGCACCTGCCCGACGCGCAGGGCGTTCGGGTTGGCGCCGATCGCGCCGCGGTTGTCGGCGTACACGCTGCGCCACGAGGTGCCGTGGCCGGCCGCGAGCTTGCTGAGGGTGTCGCCGGAACGGACCGTGTGCTCCCCGGTGTGTGCCGCCGCCGGAGCGATGGACCCCAGGGTGACGGCCGATGCTGCTGCGAGGACCACGGCCGGGTAGGCCACGGCCGTCACGGCGCGATTCCGGGTGGGACGACGGTGTCGGCCCAGGGTGCGGTAGCGATTGAGCATGGGTGGTGAGCCTCTCGCCGCCTGCGGAGTTAGCTGTCGGGTTCGGGCGAGAGTTGCCCGGCCGCATGCTGCGGCTTCACCCCGAGGCCCGGAGGGCCACTGATCGGTGGGTCCCCCGCGCCTGCCCGTCGTCTCGACGCCTCCGGTGGCCGTGGGCAGGTTCGGCGGGCGGCCATCCGGGTCCACCGATCGGCGGACGTGCGAAGGCTAGGCAGACGGGGCCGAAGACCAGTAGGTCGTACCCGACCTTTTCCGAGACCCTCCGCGAAGAAGCACGCCGCGTGACCGGTCGTGAGCGCAGCGCCCCGCTTCCCGTGAGCGGGGGCGCTGACACCCGAAGGCCCGATCGGCGGCCGGGGTCACGGGCCGTCGATCGAGCCGGGGCCGGTCCGCGCCGGGCAGGCGATGCCCGCCCGGCGCGGACCGGGTGTGCGATCAGGCCTGGTCGGCGGCCTGGCGACGGCGGTACGCAACCGCACCGGCGGCAGCCGCACCGGCGACGGCGACCGCGCCGATACCCATCGCGGCCTCGTGCTCGATGCCGGCGGTGCTGCCCGCGCCGGTCTCGGCGCCACCGGTGGGCATCTGACCCATCTGGGAGGCGGTGAAGGCACCACAGGCGGCCGGGGCGGTGGCCTCCAGCGGCAGCGACGGGTCGAGCGAGCTCTGACCGGCCTCGGCGTCGTACGTGCCATTGCCGTTCACGTCGATACCGTGCACGACCAGCACCGCGGTACCGGCCGCGAACGACTCCTGCGTGGCCTGGTCGATCGTGAACGTGCGCTCGTAGGTGTAGCTGTCATCCTCGGGGGTCGGGAAGCGGTCGACGGCCAGGCCGCTGTCGGCACTGGTGTCGCCCTCGGTGGTCAGCGAGGAGCCGATCATCCCGTAGAACGGCTGACCATCGGCGGTGGTGATGATGCCGTCGCCGTCCGAGTCGGCGGATGCGGGCGGGCAGACCCCCTCGGCACCGATGTGGAAGTGCTGGGCGTGCGGGGAGCCCGCGAGGACGCCGTTCGCCTCGACGGTGACGGTGGCCTGGTCGCCCTCGAGCGTCACCATGCCCGTACCCGAGACGCCGGAGTCGTTCAGGGCGCCCAGGGTCGTCTGGTAGCTGCCGTCATGGGCCGCCGAGGCAGCGCTCATGGTCAGCAGCGGGAAGGCGGCGGCCGCGATCGCGACGGCGGGGACTGCGAGGGTCTTGCGCATGGAGACTCCTTCGTTGCAGGGGTCATGCCCTCCGTGGTGCGGAAGGCATCGGGCGCGGTTGGGAACCGGCTCCCGCTATGCGACGGCGCGTCGGTGCGCCGTCGGTTATCCGGGTCGGGGAGAACCCGGCGGGGCGGCGCACGGTCGCGGGGACGCGAACGGCTCCCGGTGTGCACCTGGCCTCCATCAGGCCTTCGCACCCCATGCCCGAAGCGGTTCACTTCGAACGCGCACAACCCGATCGGGCGAATGACGTTCTCGTGACACGCCGACCCGACCTGCGGCGACAGGTCGCAGCCGGAGGAGGACGACGGACGAGTCGGCCTGTACGCCGGGTTCTGTCCACGGGCGCCTTGCGGCCTCCCGATGGGCGGTCATCCATCTAGGCCTGCCGTTGCCGGCAGGCTCGAGCGGTCTACCCGCAGGCTCGGGCGGGCCGCCCTCGAACGCCTGCGCAGGACGACGGCGAACCGCCGTCCCTTCTTGACCTAGCTCCGGGTGGGGTTTACCGAGCCACACCGGTCACCCGATGTGCTGGTGGTCTCTTACACCACCGTTTCACCCTTACCAGCGGCGAACCGCTGGCGGTCTGTTCTCTGTGGCACTGTCCCGCGGGTTACCCCGGGTCGCCGTTAACGACCACCCTGCCCTGTGAAGCCCGGACGTTCCTCGGCGACGGGGTCTCCCCCGCCGACGCGACCGCCCAGCCGACTCGTCCGTCGTGCCGGCCAGTCTAGGGGGCGATCATCCCCAGTAGAGCCGGAAGCCGACCCGGCGCCGCCCGTCCTCGATCTGCGTCGACATGTCGACGACCTGACGCGCCTGCTCCTCGACCGGCTCGTCGGACAGCAGCTCCAGGTACCGACGGTGCTCCGACAGCGAGGCGACGGCCTTCTCGACCTGCTCGCTGACGTCCACCTCGTGCGGCGGGTCGGTCATCTCCGCCACGGCGATGTACTGCACGCCGCTCCAGCGCTCCTCGGGCAGGTCCGGGAAGATCCACTCGTTCCCCGCGTCGGCGACGGCATCGAGCACGGACTGGCCGAGCGCCTGGTGATCAGCCGAGTTGAGGTACGCCGGTGACACCCCGGGCGGGGTCCACGTCGGCCCGAAGTAGCCGGTGACGACGAGGTCCGGGCGGTGCCGCCGGATCGCGCCGGCCAGATCCCGCCGCAGGTCCGGCCCGGCCACCAGCAGGCCGTCCCGGTGGTCGAGGAACTGCACCTCGCTCACCCCGACGACGGCGGCCGAGCGCCGCTCCTCTCCCTCGCGCAGCGGCCCCGCCTGCTCCGGGGGCACACCGGCCATCCCGGCCTCACCCCGGGTCGCCAGCAGGTAGTGCACCTCCTTGCCGGCCGCCGTCCACACCGCGACGGCGGCGGCGAGCCCGTACTCGATGTCGTCGGGATGGGCGGCGACGACGAGGGCGCGCTGCCAGTCGTCGGGCATGGGGGCTGGAGGCATGGGCTCGAGTCTGCCGTGACGGCGGACCTCACGCTGCGGTCGCGGACCTCGCGTCCGAGCGCGCGGACGGCCACCACACGGCGAGGACCGCGGCCCCACTGCGACCGCCGTGGCCGAGCCCCTGGCGAGCGGGGGCGGTCGGGGCCAAGGTGTGCAGGCACGGGGGTGTCCTGTCCCACCGCTCGCCAGGAGGCGACCATGAAGGAGCTCACGTGCCGCGACGCCGGATTCGACTGCGACGCAGTGGTCCGCGGGGAATCGGTGGACGACGTCCTGTCCCAGGCGGGGCCGCACGCCAAGGAGGCCCACGGGGTGGACGTGACCCCGGAGATGGCCGGACGGATCCGGACGTTGGTCCGCGACACCTGATCGTTCACGATCGGGACGGCACCGGCGTCGGCTGACTCGCCGCCTGGGGAGTCAGGCCGCTGATGCGGCGTGGGGAAGAGTCCCGGAGCGGCCGGGGGAAGCCGTCCGAGGCGGCAGGGCGGCGGCCACCGGCACACCCTGCGGCGACCGGCAGACAACGGTCAGCGGCCCCGGGCCACCCGGAGGGCGGCCCGCAGCATGGGCACCTGGAAGGGGATGCGGGCCGCGGCCACCGCGAGCTTCACGGGCTGGTGCCGGGTGACCCGCAGGGTCTGCAGGTGTGCGGGCAGCACGCCGAGCAGCAACCCGGCCGTCGCCCAGCCGCCGGCGCGCCGGGTCGCCGGCACCGCCAGCAGTGCCGCGGTGGCCAGTTCGACGACGCCGCTGCCGATCACCCACGGCCGGGCGGGGCCGAGCTCCGGCGGGATCATCCAGTCGTAGACCTGCGGCCGCACCAGGTGGAACACCCCGGCCCCGGTCATCCCGGCCGCCATTCCCAGCGCTCGTGTCTCTGCCCGCATGAGTTCACCGTAGGGTGACCCGTCGTGTCCGCCGCCGACCTGCTCATCGCGGCCGGGGTGGCGCTCGTGGCGGGCGTCGTCAACTCCATCGCCGGCGGCGGCTCGTTGATCCTCTTCCCCACGCTCGTGGCGCTCGGGCTGGGCACCGTGGCGGCGAACGTGACCAACTCCCTGGCCCAGTGGCCGGGGTACCTGGGCGGCGTCGCCGGGTTCCGCGCCGAGTACGCCGGGCAGCGCGGTCGGCTGATCCGCTTCGGCGCGGTGGCGGTGCTCGGCGGCCTCGTCGGCAGCGTCCTGCTGCTGACCACGCCGTCGGAGGCCTTCGACGACGTCGTCCCGGTGCTCGTGTTCCTGGCCAGCCTGCTGCTGGCCGTGCAGCCACTGCTCACCCGGCAGCTGGCCGGCGAGCTCGCCGGCGGCGCCGGACGCGACCCGGGCTGGCTGTACGCCGCACTCTTCCTCGCCACCGTGTACGGCGGCTACTTCGGCGGCGCGCTCGGGGTCATCCTGGTGGGCGTCCTGGGCGTGGGCCTGCACGGGCTCAAGCTGGCGAACGCGCTGAAGTCGGCGCTGTCGGCGGTCACCGCCACGGTGACGCTGGTGGTCTTCGGCATCTTCGGCCCGGTGCACTGGGGCGTCGTCGCCGTCGCCGCGCCGGCCAGCCTGCTCGGCGGTTTCCTCGGCGCCCGGATCGCCACGCGCATCCCCGTGACCCCGCTGCGGGTGGTCATCGTGACGTTCGGCGTCGCCGTCTCCGTGTACCTGTTCGTCCGGGTCTAGGCAGGTCGCCGTGGAGCGGGGGCCGGCAGCTGGGAGCGGTGCTGTCCGGAGGACAGCCATGTCCTAGCGCAGGTGCGCGGTGTCGTTCACCAGCCGCACCGAGGCGCGGCCGTCGGAGGTCCAGGCCACGGTGCACAGCGACGCCGCTTCCAGGAACACCCGGTGGACGACGTCGTCGCCCACGCCGAGCCCGGCCGCGAGCAGCAGCTTGATCGGCGTGACGTGGCTGACCAGCAGCACGGTCTTCCCGGCGTGCCGGGTCAGCACACGGTGCCGCGCACCGGCCACCCGTGCGCTGACGTCGGCGATGGACTCCCCGCCGGGTGCCGCGACGGTGACCTCGCCCATGAACCGGCGCACCGCCAGCGGGTGCCGGGCCCGGGCCTCGTCGAAGGTGAGCCCCTCGAGGTCGCCGAAGTCCAGCTCCACCAGCTCGTCGTCGAACTCGACCGGCAGCCCCAGTGCGGCGGCCACGATCTCGGCGGTCTCCCGGGTCCGGCGCAGCGGGGAGGCGACGACCACCTCGATGCCCAGCGCGGCGGCGCGCACCCCGGCCGCCTCCGCCTCGACCCGCCCGGTAAGGGACAGCGGCAGGTCGTTGCGGCCGCTGAACCGGCGCTCGGGGGTGTGCTCGGTCTGCCCGTGGCGCAGCAGGTGGGTGACGGTGGTGACCACGGGCGCCGGCTGGTGGACCGGCTGGACGTCGTCCTCGGCCGCCGAGGGCTCGGCCGCGAGGTCGCGGTGGACCGGCTTGCCGTCCATCGCGCTGTTCGCCAGCGCATCGGCGGCGCCGTTCTGCGCCCGCGGCACCCAGGTGTAGCGGACGCCGCCCAGCTTGCGGGCGATCTGCTGGGCCTGCAGCGCCAGCTGCTGCATGTCCGGGTGCTTGATCTTCCAGCGCCCCGACATCTGCTCGACCACGAGCTTGGAGTCCATGCGTACCTCGACCTGCGCGGAGGGGTCGAGGTCGAGCGCCGCCTGCAGGCCGGCCACCAGGCCGCCGTACTCGGCGACGTTGTTCGTCGCCCGGCCGACCGAGGCGGCCCGCTCGGCCAGGACCCGCCCGGTCTGCGCGTCCCGCACCAGCGCGCCGTAGCCGGCCGGCCCCGGGTTGCCCCGCGAGCCGCCGTCCGCCTCGACGACGAACCGGGGGCTCACAGTCCTGACTCGGCCGTACGCACCAGGATCCGGCCGCAGTTCTCGCAGCGGACCACCTCGTGCGGGTCGGCGTTGCGCACCGCGGCCAGCTCCCGGCCGTTCAGCTCGATCCGGCACCCCTGGCACTGCCGGGACGTGAGCATCGCCGCGCCGGTGGTGCCGGTCTGCGTGCGGATCCGGTCGTAGAGGGCCAGCAACGGCGCCGAGATGCCCCCGGCGACGGCTGCTCGGGCAGCCTCGTGCCGCGTCGTGCCGTCGGCGATGTCGGCCAGCGCGTCGCCGCGCAGCTGCTCGGCCCGCTCGAGCGCGGCACGCGCCTCGTCCCGGCCCGCCTGCGCCTCCCGGAGCGCGGCCTCGGCGGTCTCCAGGCTCTCCATCAGCTCGAGCTCCTGGTCCTCCAGGTCCGACTGACGACGCGCCAGTGACTGCAGCTCGTGCTGCAGGTCGGTCATCTGCTTGGCCGAGACGCTGCCGGAGTCGAGCAGCCTCTGGTCCTTGGTCGCACGCGCCCGCACGGTCTCGACGTCGGCCTCCAGCCGCTTCACCTCACGCTGCAGGTCCCGCGCCGCGGTCTCGGCCCGGACGGCGTCGTCGGCCAGCGCCCGTTCCGCCTGGGTGGCGGACTCGACGGCGGCGGCCTCCGGCAACGTCCGCCTGCGGTGCGCGAGCTGGGTCAGCGCGACGTCCTCCGCCGCCAGCTCCAGAAGCTTCTGCTGCTCGAAATGGTCGGCCTTCACGCGCTCAACCTACCTGCGCACCACCCTCGCCCCGCTCGGGTGAGCCGCCGGGTGCCCGGCTTCCCGGAGGGCCAGTTCCGCTTCCACCGCGGCGACGGCCGCGGCGGGGGCCGGGAGCCGGCCGGAGGCGAGCACCGCGCCGTCGACGATCAGCGACTCGACCGCCATCCCGGCGCGCACCGAACGCCGGAGCGCCGGGCCGCGCAGGCCCCGCCGGCGGCCGGCGCGCACCAGCTCCGGCACCAGCCACAGCCAGTTCGACGGCGAGACGATCTCGACGGCGACGTCGCCCGGCAGCGCCGCGCGCAGGGCGCGGTACACCGGGGCGACGCCGTCGTCGCTCTCGTCCCGCGGTGCGTGGCAGTGCGAGCCGCCCTCGTCGAACGGCCGCACGTCGCCGCTGCAGCACCCGCCGGAGGCAGCGACGTCGCGGGGGCCGCGGACGAGGACGACCCGCGAGGTCACCGGCGGTCGTCCCCGTCGGCTCCACCCAGCGGGACGTCGGAGGTCGCCTCGTCGGGGTTGGCCCGGGCGACGACGGACTCCCGCCCGGTGCCCGTGCCGTCGACGGGCACCGCGGGCCGCTCCCGCCGGGCCTTGACCAGGGCCAGGGTCGCTTCCACGATCAGCCAGATCGCCAGGACGAAGATCAGCGCGTCCAGCGGCGCCAGGACCCACTGCTCCGCCTCGACGAAGTTCCGCAGGTTGAGGATCAGTGCCCAGGTCGTCATGATCAGCAGGAACACCAGCGGGATGATCGCGGCGAGCGGGTTGCGTCCGCGGCGGGTGACCCACACCGCGATCACCGACAGCGCCAGTCCGGCGGTGAGCTGGTTCGTCGTCCCGAACAGCTGCCACAGGACGCCGAACGTGTAGCCGGCCTCGCCTTCACCCGGGATCAGCGCCATGGCGAGCGGGATGAGGACGGCGATGGTCGTCGCCACGGTGAGGTTGCGGGCGAGCACGCGGATGTTGAGCTGCTCGCCGATCTCCTGCACCAGGTAGCGCTGCAGCCGGACGCCGGTGTCCATCGTGGTCGCGGCGAAGCTGATGACGACGACCGCGGCGAAGGTGGTCGCGAGATCCAGCGGGATCGCCAGGTTGTTGGCGAACTGCGCCACGCCGTTGACGAAGTTGCCCGCCGCGCCGCCGGAGGCGGTCGCGAAGTCGGCGTAGAGCGCGTCCCACTCGGCCTGCGAGGCCGCGACGCCGGCCGTGGCCGCGAGCACCGCGCCGGTGGCCAGCGAGCCCTCGCCCACCGCCCCCATGTACCCGACGTACCGGGCGTCGGTCTCCTTGTCCAGCTGCTTGGACGTGGTGCCCGAGGAGACGAGTGAATGGAACCCGGACACCGCGCCGCAGGCCACGGTGATGAACAGGAACGGGAAGAAGCTCGGCGACCCCTCCGGCACGTCGTTGATCACCGGCGCCTGGATGGTGTTCATGCCGACGATCACGCCGAGCGCGATGACGCCGAGGGCGATGAACAGCTGGTGGCTGTTGATGTAGTCGCGCGGCTGCAGCAGCATCCAGACCGGGATGCGCGAGGCCGCCCAGGTGTAGATGAACAGCAGGACGACCCAGACGTTGCGGGTCTGCTCGACACCCAGCGCCTCGGCCAGACCGTCGAGGGAGATCGGGAACGCCTGGCCGACGAGGATCAGCGCGTACAGGATGATCACGCCGACGATCGACGGGATCAGCGCCGACGAGCGCGTCTTGTAGATGTACTGCCCGATCGCCATGGCCATCGGGATCTCGACCACGATCGGGATGACCGCCGCGGGGTTGGCCACGAACAGGTTGCCGATGACGACGGCGAAGACCGCGTTCACCAGGGTGAGCAGGAAGAAGATGATGATCATGAACAGCATGCGCGCGCGGCCGTTGATCACGTCACCGGCCAGCGTGCCGATGCTCTTCGCCTTGTGCCGGACCGAGACCGCCAGCGCCCCGAAGTCGTGCACCCCGGCGGCGAAGATGGTGCCGAGCACGATCCAGGTCAGCGCCGGGCCCCAGCCCCAGAAGACCGCGATGGCCGGGCCGACGATCGGGGCCGCGCCGGCCACCGAGGTGAAGTGGTGGCCGAACAGCACGTGCTTGTTCGTCGGCACGAAGTCGTTGCCGTCGTTGAACTCGTGCGCCGGCGTGACGAACGCCGGATCGAGCGCGTAGACGCTCCTGGCCAGATAGCTGGAGTAGTAGCGGTAGCCGAGGAAGAACAGCACCCCGACCACGGCAGCCACGACGAAGGCGGGCACAGCGGCTCCCTGGTCCGAGGGCGGCTCCGTCGCCGCCGTCCGAGGGGAGTAGACAACCAGGCGATGGACGCCACAAGTGTTGCAGCCGCAGTTCGCTCGGCGGGCGTAGCCGAACTGTTATGGCGGACGCCGGAGGGGCCGCCGGCGGCCATCGGCGTCGTCCCCCTGCTCCTGGGCGGGAAGCCGACGGTCGCGCTGCCCTGGGCGCACGTGGAGACCGCCCGTGCGGCCGCGGCGAGCGGCGCGGCGGCGCTCGTTCTCTCCGATCCCCGGCTCGCCGGCTCCCGGTGGGCCCCGCTGGTGGCCGCCGGCCGCCTCACCCTCGTCGAGGACGGCGACGGCAGCCTGTTCTCCGAGGAGCTGCTGGACCAGGAACTCCGCAAGCACCCGCCGGCGCGGGCCCTGGCGGACTCCCCCATGCTGCGCCGCGAGCACTGGTGGTACCTCCCGCGCCTGGTGCTCGTGCTCGAGCCCGCCGACGTCGTCCCGTGCGGGCGCCGCGACGGGCCCGCGGACGCCGTCCTGGGCGTCGACGACGGTGGACTGCACGTCCGCACCGTCGGGGTCCCCGACTGGGACGCCGATCCCCTGCCGGTGCTCGACGGGCCTCCGGATGCCTCCGGCCCGGCAGTGTTGATCGGCCAGGAGCTGTCGGTGCCCGATGTCGAGCGCTGGACGGTGCACACCACCACCGGCCGGTACGCCGACGGCCGGCTGACCGCGGTCCGGCCCGCCGCCACCCGCGAGCTGGAGCCGGTGCCGGGGCTGTTCGCCCGGATGCGCCGTCAGCGGAGCCTGGAACGCGCCTGCGTCCAGGCGCTGAAGGCCGCCGGCCACGGATAGACCGGACCCTCACCCGGGCGCGTCCGCCCGGTGGCTCCACGGATCGGTCCGCCGGGTCGAGACGGCGACCGCCACCCGGCCGCCGAGGTCCCCGCGCAGGACCTCGGCGGCGACCGGCAGCCACGGCCACTCGGAGGCGTAGTGCGCCACGTCGCACAGCGCCGGGCCGGGCACCTCCAGGGCGTCGGACACCGGGTGGTGCTTCAGGTCGCTGGTGAGCAGCACGTCGGCGCCGGCGGCGGCCGCCGCACCGAGCAGTGAGCCGCCGCTGCCGCCGCAGACCGCGACCGTGCGGACGATCCGGTCCGGATCGCCGGCGGTCCGCACCCCGCCGGCGGTGGCCGGCAGCGCCGCGGCGGCCCGCCCCGCGAACTCCCGGAGGGTCATCGGCTCCGGCAGCCGGCCGACCCGCCCCAGGCCCGCCCGGGGATCGTCCGGGACCGGTTGGAGGGGAACGGCGTCGACGAGCCCGAGGACGCCGGCCAGCGCGGCGTTCACCCCGGAGTCGGGCGCGCGGTCGGCGTTGGTGTGGGCGACGAACAGCGCGGCGCCGGCCCGCACCAGCCGGTGCACCAGCCGGCCCTTGGGGTCGTCGGCCGGCACCCCGTGGACGGGCGTGAGGAACAGCGGGTGGTGGGTGACCAGCAGCTGCGCGCCGGTCTCGACCACCTCGTCGACGACGGCCGCCGTGGGGTCGACGGCGAAGACCACCCGCCGCACCTCCTCCGCCGGGTCGCCGCACACCAGGCCGACGGCGTCCCAGCTCTCGGCGAGCGCGGGGTCGTAGCGGGCGTCGAGGGCGGCGAGGACCTTCCCGAGCTGCACGGTCACGACTCCGCAGGGTAGGCGGAGGGTCCCGACGACCGATCCGGCGGAGTGACAAGCTTCCGGGGTGGCGGACCAGCAGCGTCGGGAACGGGCGCTGCGGGCCCCGGCGTGGCTCGAGGAGCTGGTGCGCACCACGCCGCCACCGGTGCCGTGGCGGGACGTCGCCCGCTTCGCCGTCGCCATCCCCGGCCCGCTGGTGCTCGCGGTCCTCCTCGGCGGGCTCGACTCCCGCGTCGCCCTCGGCGCGGGCGTCTTCGGGACCATGGGGGCGCTCGCGGCGAGCCTGGCGCCGCAGCCCGGGCCGCTGCGCGACCGCATGCGCCGCATCGGCGCGGCCACCGCCTTCGGCATGCTGGGCCTGCTCGCCGGCCAGTACGCCAGCGGCGGCGGGTGGGAGCCCGTCGTCGTCATCGCCGCCCTCTCGGGGTTCGCCGCGCTGGTCAGCGCCGTCAACGCGGCCTTCTCCCTCGGCGCCCTCCAGCTGCTGATCTACACGGCACTGGCCTCCGGGCTGGTCACCCCGCTGCCAGCCGCCGTGGAGGTCGGCTTCTTCCTGTGCGGGGCGGGATGGGCGACGCTCATCGCGCTCGTGCAGGCGCGCACCGATCCCCTGGATCCCGACCGTGCCGCGGTGGCGGCCGTGTTCACCCGCATCGCCGAGCTGCTCGCCGCCGTCGGCACCGACAGCGCACCCGCGGCGCGCCGGGCCCTCACCACTGCGCTCAACGCCGCCTACGACCGGGTGATCCGCAGCCGGAGCCGGTCCCCCGGTCTCAGCCGCGAGCTGTCCGAGCTGGCCGGCGTCCTGAACGCCGCGGCCCCGCTGGTGGAGGGCGCCGTCGCCGCCGCCCGCGCCGGGGTACCGGCCGACCCGTGCGACGTGTCCGCCGGGCATGCCTTCGCCGCCGCCCTGACCGGCAGCGGCGAGCTGAGCAGCGAGCGGCCGCGCCCGCTCCAGGGCGGCCACCCGTCGATGCGGGCCGTCCGCCACGGCGTGCGGCTGGTGTGGAACGTCGTCGGGGATCCGGAGGAACGGGCGAGCGCGGCCGCCCCCTCGCCGGCGCCCAGCCCGCGGGCACGCCTGAGGGAGGTGGTCGACCGCACCCTCGGCAGCCGTGACACCCGCAGCTTCGCCGTCCGGCTCTCGCTGTGCATGACCGTGGCCGAGATCGTCCGTCAGTACCTGCCCATCGAGCGCCCGTACTGGGTGCTGCTCACCGTCGCCATCATCCTGAAGCCGGACTTCGGCTCGGTCTTCACCCGGGCCGTGCAGCGCGGCGTCGGCACGCTCCTCGGGGTGCTGCTGGGCTCGGCGCTGCTGGTCGTGCTGCCCCACGACGCCTGGGTGCTTGCCGCGCTCACGGTCTCGGCGGCCGTGCTGCCGTGGGCCCGCGACACGAACTTCGGGATGTTCTCCGTCTTCCAGACGCCGCTGATCATCCTGCTGCTCGACCTCGCGCTGCCGAGCGAACCGGGGCTGGTCGCTGCGCGCCTGCTGGACACGCTGGTCGGCTGCGCGATCGTGCTCGTGTTCGGCTACCTGCTCTGGCCGCAGACCTGGCGGGCGCCGCTGGACGAGGCCCTCCGGGATGCGGTGCTGGCCCTCGATGCCTTCGTCGACGCCGCGTTCACGGGCGGCCCGGTCGAGCGCCGCCGCGCCCGCCGGCGGAACTACCGCGCGCTCACCGAACTGCAGACCCAGCTGCAGCGGCGGCTGGCCGAGCCCCCTCCGATCAGCACCCGTGCGGCCGCCTGGTGGCCGGTGATCGTGCAGCTGGAGCGCACCTCCGACGCGGTCACCGAGGCGGTGATCGCCACCCGCGGCGGCGAGCCGGCCCCCGACCCGGCGCAGGTCGCGGTGCTGCGCCGGGCGATCCGCCGGTTGGAGGACGACGTCCGGACCCCGGGGGCCGTCGACGACGCCGAGCTGCACGCCGAGGGCGTGCTCGCCCCCGTGGCCCGCGAGGTGGACGCCGCCCGCCGGCTGGTCCGCGAGGCCGCGCCCGGCCGCCGCACCGGGCACCGAGCCGCTCCCCCGGTTGCGCCCGGCGGCACCGCCCTCTGGGATGGCCCCGTGCCGAAGGACCCGCCGCCGCTGACCCTGCCCCCGCTCGACGGGCCGCCCCCACCCGGGTCCCGGACGGTGACCACCGACGACGGCGTCGACCTGCACGTGGAGTTCGACGGCCCCGCCGGGGGCGGTGGGGCGGGCGGAGACACGGATGCACCGCTGACCGTCGTCCTCTGCCACGGGTTCACCGCCCGGCTGGCGGAGTGGGAGGTGCAGCGGGAAGCGCTGCGCGGCCGGGCCCGCCTGGTGCTGTGGGACCAGCGCGGCCACGGTCGCTCCGGCTGGACGCCGCTCACCCGGGCCACGATCGACCGGACCGGGCAGGACCTGGGCCAGGTGCTCGACGCCGTCGTCCCCAGCGGGCCGGTCGTGCTCGCCGGGCACTCCATGGGCGGCATGAGCATCCTGGCGCTCGCCCGGCAGCGTCCGGAGCTGTTCGGCACCCGCGTCGTCGGTGCGTTGCTCCTGGCCACCTCCGCCGGCGGGCTGGTCGACACCGGCCCGGCCGGGTTCCTCGTGAAGACGGGCCGCCGGCTGGGTCTGCTGTCGCTGTACCTCCGGCTGCTCCAGCTGCTGGCGCCGTTCCTGGAGCGGCGGCGCCGGCGGGACACATGGCTCGGCCGCCGGGCCATCCGCCGGCTGCTGTTCGGCCGGGACGACGCCGACCCACGCAGCGTGCGCATGGTCCAGCGGTTGCTCGAGGAGACCCCGCTGCCGGTGACGATGGCGTTCTACGCGACGTTCCTCGACCACGACGAGACCGCCGCCCTGCCGGTGCTGCGCCGGGTGCCGGTCACGGTCGTGGCCGGGACCCACGACCGGCTCACTCCCGCCGCCCACGGCCGCCGGATCGCCGAGGCGATCGGGGCGGACGCCGAGCTGGTGGTGGTGCCGGGGGCCGGTCACAGCGTCAACCTCACCCGCCGGGCCGTGGTCGACCGCGCCCTCCTCGACCTGCTCGACCGCGTGGAGCACCGGACGCGGAAGGCCGGTTGACGGCCCGGATCCCGGGCACCCCAGGATGTGGTCGCGACCACACGACCGGTCTGCGCGTACTGCGCGACACACATAACTTCGGCTGCCGGCCGAGACGTGCGACGGCTCTGGTCAGAGGCGACCGGGGCGGCGAGGAGTGAGACGTGGACCGCATGAGCGCCCTCGACAGCGGGTTCTACTTCGCGGAGAGCGAGAACACCCCCATGCACGTGGGGTCGGTGGCCGTCTTCGACGGCCCGGCCCCGAGCTACGGCGACGTGGTGCGCCTGCTGCTGAGCAAGCTGCCCCTCGTGCCGCGGTACCGGCAGCGGGTGCGCGAGGTCCCGCTGCAGCTGGGCCGTCCGATGTGGGTCGACGACCCGCACTTCCAGATCCTGTACCACGTCCGGCACACCGCGGTGCCCTCTCCCGGCAACGACGAGCAGCTGCGGAACCTCGCCGGCCGGGTGCTCGGGCAGCGCCTGGACATGGCGAAGCCGCTGTGGGAGCTGTGGCTCGTGGAGGGCCTGGCCGAGGGGCGCTGGGCGATCATCTCCAAGGTCCACCACTGCATGGTCGACGGCGTCGCCGGCACCGACCTGATGCAGCTGATGTTCGACCTCGACCCGGAGGCGACGCACGACGAGCCCCGGGACTGGACGCCGCGCCGCGACCCGTCGTCGGTGACCCTCGTCGCCGGTGCGGTCGCCGAGGCGGCCGCCCAGCCGATGCGGACCCTCACCAGCCTGCCGAGCGTCGGCACCGCCGTCCGCGGCGTGCGCGGCTTCACCGAGTCCGGGCGCACGCTCGCCCAGACGCTGCCGTCGCTGGCCAAGCAGGCGGCCACCCCCACGGCGCGGTCGCTGAACGGCCCGATCGGGCCGCACCGGCGCTGGGCCTGGACGGACGGGCAGTTCGAGGAGTTCAAGGCCGTCCGGACCGCGCTGGGCGGCACCGTCAACGACGTCGTCCTGACCGCGATCACCAGGGGCTTCCGCGACCTGCTGCAGGGCCGCGGCGAGCTCTCCTCCGAACGGCTCGTGGTCCGGTCGATGGTGCCCGTGTCGGTGCGCTCGGAGAAGCAGCGCGGATCGCTGGACAACCAGGTCTCCTGCGTCTTCGTCGATCTCCCGGTCGGCGACCCCGATCCCGTCTCCCGACTGCAGGCCGTCCGCGGCCAGATGGACGAGTACAAGCGGGCGATGCAGGCCGTCGACGTGCCGTCGATCATCTCGATGGGCGACTTCGTGGCGCCCACGCTGCTGTCGATGGGCGTGCGGTCGGCGGTCAGGGCCGGCCAGATGTGGTGCCAGGCGGTGACCACGAACGTGCCGGGGCCGCGCGTGCCGCTGTACGTCCTCGGCCGGCGGATGTGCACCGCACACGCCTACGTGCCGATCGCCGGTGGCACCCGCTGCTCCATCGGCATCTTCAGCTACCTGAACCGGATGACCTTCGGCATCAACGCCGACTTCGACGCCTTCCCCGACGTCGACGTCCTCTCCGGCGGCATCCGGCGGGGCATCGAGGAGCTGCTGGAGTACGCGCGCGCCGACCAGGCCACGCCGGACGTCGCCCAGCCGAAGGGCAGGCGCTCCGCGCGGGCCGGCGCCCGGTGAGTCCGGCCGAGCAGCGCCACGACGGCGGCCTCACCGTCGCCGTCACCGGGCCGACGGGCACGTTCGGCGCCGGGCTGGTGCCCCTGCTCCAGGACGACGACCGGGTGGCCCCGGGTCATCGGCATCGCCCGCCGGCCGTTCGACCCGGCCGAGCGCGGCTGGACCAAGATGGACTACCGGCAGGGCGACGTGCGCGACCCCGATCCCGCTGGGGCGTCGCCTGTTCGACCGGCCCGGCCCGCTGCCGGTGCCGGTGCCGCTGCTCGTGCCGCAGCACCCGCTCCAGTTCATCCACGAGGACGACGTCGGTCAGGCCCTGCTGCTGTGCGTGCTCGGCGCCGGCCCGCCCGGGGCGTACAACATCGCCGGCGACGGCGTGCTGACCGCCGCCGATGTCGCCCGGGAGCTCGGTGTGATCCCGATCCCCCTCCCCGCCGCGCCCGCACAGGCGGCGGCGCGGGCGGTCGCGCGGCTGCCGTTCCTCCCGCCGGCGGCCGAGTGGATCGAGGCCGCCGGCCGGCCGGCGATCATGGACACCACCCGGGCCCGCGAGGAGCTCGGGTGGACACCCCGGTACACCGGGCTGGAGGCACTGCGGGACACGCTCCGTCCCGGCGGCTGACCGCCCCCGGGGCTAGACCTCAGGCCGGGGCGCGGGTCAACGCGGATCCGCGCATCCAGTCGAGCAGCTCGTCGGCCAGCCGCTCCGGTTCCTGCAGCTGCGGTACGTGGCCCACTCCGGCCCACTCGGAGTAGCGCCAGTCGGGGTGACGGGCGGCGATGTCCCGGGCCGCCTGCACGGACACGAGCCGGTCGCGGTCGCCGTGGACCAGCAGCACGGGGACGTCGATGGACGCCATCGCCGAGCGGTAGCGACGCGGATCGGCCAGCACCCGCAGCAACGAGCGGGCGGCGGCCAGGAAGGCGCGGTCCATGCCGGCGACGTCGCGCCGTTCCTCGAGGAGGGTGACCGAGCGGTCGATGACGTGTGCCGGCAGCTGGTCGGGGTCGACGCCCACCAGGTGCAGCATCTCGCGCACGCGACCGAGCGCCGTCCGGCGCTGCCGCCGCCACGAGAGGAACCGCTCCCCGACGAAGGGGATCGCGTAGAGGGCGAAGGTGACCGCGACGAGCGGGTCGAGGGCACGGCGGGGACCGGGGACGGCGGGGTCGAGCAGCACCAGGCCGCGCACCGCCTCCGGGCGCTCCCCCGCCTCGAGGATGGAGATCATCCCGCCCATCGAGTTGCCGACCAGCACGGCCGGCTCGTCGACCACCTCGGTGAGGAAGCGGTGCAGGACGCCGACGTTCGCCGTCACGCTGGCCTTGCGGCTCCCCGGCTCGCTGCGCCCGAAGCCCGGCAGGTCGATCGCCCACACGCGCGCGTGGTCCTGCAGCAGCGGCGCGACGAGGTCCCAGTTCAGGTGCGAGCCACCCAGCCCGTGCACGAGCACGACCGCCGGCCCCTCCTCCGGGCCGCCGAAGTCGACGTAGTGCACCGGCCCGTCCAGGTCCACGGTGCTGCTGCGTCCCGGCACGCCGCTCTCCGCCATCGGTACCCCTCTCCCCGTGTCAGGCCGCCCGTACGGTGGCACGTCCTGCCAGCGACCGCAGCACCGGCCCTCCGCGCGCCCACCAGCGGAACGACGACGTCTGATATGACGCAGGACACAGTTCGGCAACATCTGTGCGCGCGGGAGGCCCCCCGAGTGTGAGCCAGGACGCACATTGGTACAGCGGTTCCACCAACGGACGGCAGCCAGGAGGACGACGTGGCACGACAGCAGGGTGACGGTCCGACGCTCCCGCTCTATCTGAGCGAGCCCGGGCGGGCGGTCGCGGACTACGGCCTCTACCTGGCCGCGCGCCCGCTGGCCCAGCGGCTGCCCAAGGGCGACGGGCACCCGGTGCTGGTCCTGCCCGGGCTGCTGGCCGACGACCGCTCCACCCGGGTGCTCCGCGCGACGCTCCGTCGGCTGGGCTACCGCGTGCACGGCTGGGGGCTGGGCCGCAACATCGGCCCGACCGCCACGTGCGTGAACGGCCTGCGCGACAAGCTGGACTACCTGCACGGCCGGTACCGCCGCGAGGTCACGGTGATCGGCTGGAGCCTGGGCGGCATCTTCGCCCGCGACCTCGCCCGTCAGTGCCCCGACGCGGTGCGCCAGGTGATCACGCTCGGCAGCCCGTTCCGGATCGAGCGGCACAGCCAGACCCGGGCCAGCAAGGTGTACGACCGCTACGCCCACCTGCACGTGGAGCAGCGTCCGTACCCGCTGGAGTCCGAGGGGTGCCCGCTGCCGGTGCCCGCGACCTCCATCTACTCGCACTTCGACGGGATCGTGCACTGGCAGACCTGCCTGAACGTGCCCGGCGAGCGCTGCGAGAACATCGCCGTCACCGCCAGCCACCTGGGCATCGGCCACCACCCGGCGGCGCTCTGGGCGATCGCCGACCGGCTGGCCCAGCCCGAGGGCGAGTGGGAGCCGTTCAGGGCCCCGGCGTTCCTGCGCCCCGCCTTCCCCAAGCCCGCCATGCCGGCGGCCCCCGGCCCGGACACCATCTCCTCCCGCTCGGCCGCCTGACGAACGGCCGGTGGGATCCTCGGCGGGTGCCCCCTACCCGCCTCGAACGCTGGGAACGGACGGCGGAGTGGCCGCTGACCGCCGCCTCGCTCCTGTTCCTCGCCGCCTACGCATGGCCGATTCTCGACCCCGACCTGCCCCGGCCGTGGCGGACCGCCTGCGAGGTCGTCGCGTGGGCAACCTGGGCCGCGTTCGCCGTCGACTACGTCGTCCGGCTGCTGCTCGCGAACGACCGGGCGCGGTTCGTCCGCACCCACCTGCTGGACCTGGCCGTCGTGGTCCTGCCGATGCTGCGACCGCTGCGCCTGCTGCGGCTGGTCACGGTGCTCAGCGTGCTCAACCGCTACGCCGGCGCGGCGCTGCGGGGTCGGGTGCTCACCTTCGTGGGGTCGGCGACGGTGCTGGTCATGATCATGGCCGCCCTCGCAGTCCTCGACGCGGAACGGGACCATCCCGACGCGAACATCACCGGCTTCGGTGACGCCGTGTGGTGGTCGTTCGCGACGGTGACCACCGTCGGGTACGGCGACCGGTTCCCGGTGACCACGACCGGCCGGGCGATCGCGGCCGGGCTGATGCTGGTCGGGATCGCCCTGCTGGGCACGGTGACCGCCTCCGTCGCGTCCTGGCTGGTCCAGAAGGTGCAGGAGGTCGAGGACGAGTCCGAGGCGGCCACCCGCCGCGACGTCGCCGCGCTGCGGGCCGACATCGCCGCCCTGCGCCAGGAGCTCGGTCAGCCGTCGGCCACGGCGGACGGACGACGGTCGGCGGCGGCTCCCCCGGGCTGAACGGGCGGCTCAGCCGCCGACGCCGGGGTCCACCGCGGCGCGGAAGGCCGCGGGGCTGCTCGACCCAGGCACCGAGATGCGGCGAAAGCCGGTCTCGACCGGCGGCGAGGCCGGCTTCAGCCGCATCTGGCGCGGAGACGGGGTGGGCGCGGCAGGGTTCGAACCTGCGACCACTCGCTTGTAAGGCGAGCGCTCTACCGCTGAGCTACGCGCCCCGCGGGCCCAGGGTATTGCCCCGGGCCCTGTGGCCGGTCGGCGCTCAGGTGGCGAGCTTCGCGACCGCGTCCTTCCAGCCCGTCTGCTGGCGGGCGTCGCCGGGTGCGTTGACCTCGGCGAAGGCGACGGCGCCTTCCGCGTCGATCAGGAACGTGCCGCGCAGCGCCATGCCGGCCTTCTCGTTGAAGACGCCGTAGGTCTGGGCCGTGACGCCGTGCGGCCAGAAGTCCGAGAGCAGCGGGAAGTCGAGGTTCTCCTGCGCCTTGAACGCCTTGAGGCTGAAGACGGGGTCGGTGCTGATCGCGAGCACCTGCACCCCGGCGTCGGTGTAGGTGTCCAGATCGTCGCGCAGCTGGCACAGCTCCCCGGTGCAGATGCCGGAGAAGGCGAAAGGGTAGAAGACCAGCAGCACGGGCCTGCCGCGCAGGCCGGCAAGCGAGACGACCTGCTTGTCCTGGTCGGGGAGGCTGAACTCGGGGGCGCGATCGCCGACGGAGAGGCTCATTCGATCGATCGTGCCCCACCGGTTCCGCGCGCGGGGAAGCGGGTCAGCGGCGGCTGCGTGCCGCCTTGGGCGTGACCAGGCGGATGCCCGACCAGTCCTTGGCCGCGGAGATGCTGCTGGTCTGCGACAGGCCGGCAGTGGGCGCGACCTCGGTGACGTCACCGGGCTCGACGTGGCCGGGGCGGCCGGACTTCGGCACGAGCAGCCAGACCACGCCCTCGTCGGCCAGCGAGGTGAGCGCGTCGGTGAGGGCGTCGAACAGGTCGCCGTCGTCCTCCCGCCACCACAGGATCACGACGTCGGCCACCTCGTCGGTGTCCTCGTCCACCATCTCGCTGCCCGAGACCTCGACGACGGAGTCACGCAGGTCCTCGTCGGCGTCCTCGCTCCAGCCGAGCTCCTGCACGACCATGCCCGGCTTGATGCCCAGCCGGGCCGCCATGCCGGCGCTGTCGACGCTCATCCCTGCTGCTCCTCCATGGGTGAATCCTCTGCTGACCTGGTCTGCGATGGATGGTGCCCTGTCGGGCCGGTGACCGCGCGGGGATGCATCACGCCGATGACCGTACGGGCCACGAGATCGGGGCGGGGCAGGGCCAGCACGCGCGGGGGACGGACACGACCAGCGGGAGAACCACCCGCACCCCGGTCATGTCACCCCTCTCGCTCCGCCGACGCGCCCGCCGCCCGGCCGTCAGGGCCGGGCATCCGGGGCGGCGCCGTCCGTTCCGGCGCCGCAGGCGGAAGCGTAGGCCATGACCGGCACGGCGCAAGCCTCGTACGGCCACCGCGCCCGCCGCCGGGAGCGGCACGGCGCGACACGAGTTCTCCATCCAGCGGCAGCAGAGGTGACGGGGGCTACGTCGGCGGTAGACGATAGGGCCATGAGCGCACCGCAGCAGCCGGACGGCGACCCCGCCCGGGCAGGACAGGCCCGCGCGGTCATCACCGACGGGCTCCCCAGTCAGCTGGTCGACACCGACCCCGACGAGACGCAGGAGTGGCTGGAGTCCCTCGACGCCGTCGTCGACCACGCCGGCCGGAACCGGGCCCGGTACCTGATGCTCCGCATGCTGCAGCGCAGCCGCGAGCAGCAGGTGGGCGTGCCCGCCCTGCGCAGCACCGACTACATCAACACCATCCCGCCCGAGCAGGAGCCGTGGTTCCCGGGCGACGAGCACGTCGAGCGGCGGATCCGCGCCTACATCCGCTGGAACGCCGCGATCATGGTGCACCGGGCGCAGCGCCCCGGCATCGGCGTCGGCGGGCACATCTCCTCCTACGCCTCCTCGGCCTCGCTGTACGAGGTCGGCTTCAACCACTTCTTCCGCGGCAAGGACCACCCCGGCGGTGGCGACCAGATCTACTTCCAGGGCCACGCCTCCCCGGGCATCTACGCCCGCGCCTTCCTCGAGGGCCGGCTGACCGAGCACCAGCTCGACGGCTTCCGCCAGGAGGTCAGCCACCCCGGCGGCGGGCTGTCGTCCTATCCGCATCCGCGGCTCATGCCGGACTTCTGGGAGTTCCCCACCGTCTCCATGGGCCTGGGGCCGATGAACGCCGTCTACCAGGCCCGGTTCAACCGCTACCTGCACGCCCGCGGCATCAAGGACACCTCCGACCAGCACGTCTGGGCCTTCCTCGGCGACGGCGAGATGGACGAGCCCGAGTCGCTGGGCGTCATCGGCCTGGCGGCCCGTGAGGAGCTGGACAACCTCACCTTCGTCGTCAACTGCAACCTGCAGCGGCTCGACGGCCCGGTCCGCGGCAACGGCAAGGTCATCCAGGAGCTCGAGTCGTTCTTCCGGGGCGCCGGCTGGAACGTCATCAAGGTGATCTGGGGCCGCGGGTGGGACAAGCTGCTGGCCGCCGACCGCGACGGTGCGCTGGTCAACCTGATGAACACCACGCCCGACGGCGACTACCAGACCTACAAGGCCGAGGACGGCGCCTTCGTCCGGGAGCACTTCTTCGGTCGGGACCCCCGCACCCGCAAGCTCGTGGAGGGGATGAGCGACAAGGAGGTCTGGGACCTCGCCCGCGGCGGGCACGACTACCGCAAGGTCTACGCCGCCTACAAGGCCGCCATCGATCACAAGGGCCAGCCGACGGTGATCCTCGCCAAGACCATCAAGGGCTGGACGCTGGGCAGCCACTTCGAGGGCCGCAACAGCACCCACCAGATGAAGAAGCTGACCGCGGAGGACCTCGCCGACTTCCGCGACCGGCTCTACCTCCCGATCCCGGACGACGCGCTGGACAAGACCCTGCCGCCGTACTACAAGCCCGACCCCGACTCCGACGAGATGCAGTACATGCTCGAGCGGCGCCGGGCGCTGGGCGGGGCGGTGCCGCGGCGGCGCTCGGAGTTCAAGACGCTCAAGGCGCCCGACGACAAGGCGCTCGAGGTGCTGCGCCGCGGGTCGGGGAAGCAGGAGGTGGCGACGACGATGGCGTTCGTCCGCCTGCTCAAGGAGCTGTTCAAGGACTCCGAGCTGGGTCCGCGCTTCGTGCCGATCATCCCGGACGAGGCACGGACGTTCGGGATGGATTCCCTGTTCCCGACGCAGAAGATCTACAACCCGGCCGGCCAGCGCTACACCTCGGTCGACCGCGAACTGATGCTCACGTACAAGGAGTCCGAGCAGGGCGTGATCCTGCACGAGGGGATCAACGAGGCCGGGTCGGTGGCCTCGTTCACCGCCGCCGGCAGCTCGTACGCCACGCACGGCGAACCGATGATCCCGATCTACATCTTCTACTCGATGTTCGGGTTCCAGCGCACCGGCGACTCGATCTGGGCCGCCGGTGACCAGATGGCCCGCGGTTTCCTGCTGGGTGCCACGGCCGGGCGGACGACGCTGAACGGCGAGGGGCTGCAGCACGAGGACGGGCACTCGCTGCTCCTGGCGCACACCAACCCGGCGGTGGTCTCCTACGACCCGGCGTTCTCCTTCGAGGTCGCGCACATCACCAAGGACGCCCTGGTGCGCATGTACGGCCAGGACCCCGGCTCGCCCCTGGGCGGCCACCGGTCGCCGGACGTCATGTACTACCTGACCGTCTACAACGAGCCGTTCAACCAGCCGGCCGAGCCCGAGGGCCTGGACGTGCAGGCGCTCCTCGCCGGCATGTACCGCTACGCGGAGGGCCCGCGGGCCGACGACGGCGCGGCCGGCGAGGTCAAGGCGCAGGTGCTGGCCTCCGGCGTCGCGCTGCCGTGGGCGCTGCGGGCCCAGGAACTGCTGGCCGACGACTGGGGGGTCTCGGCCGATGTCTGGTCGGTGACCTCGTGGACCGAGCTGCGCCGGCAGGCCGACGAGTGCGCCGAGTGGAACCTCCTGCACCCGGAGGAGGAGCCGCGCGTCCCGTTCGTGACCTCGCGCCTGCAGGAAACCGTGGGCCCGGTGGTGGCGGTGTCGGACTGGATGCGCGCCGTCCCCGACCTGATCGCGCCGTACGTGCCGGGCGGCATGTCGACGCTGGGTACCGACGGCTTCGGCCTGTCCGACACCCGCCCGGCCCTGCGCCGGCACTTCCACGTCGACGCGGAGTCCATCGTGGTCCGCACGCTGGCGTCGCTGGCCGACGAGGGGCAGGTGGAGCGTTCCGTCGTCCGTCAGGCCGTGGAGAAGTACCAGGTGCGGGACGTGCAGGCGGCGCCGGCCGAGGAGCGGTCGGACCCCAGCCCCGCGACCTGACCCCCGCCCCCAGGCATAGGAGGCTTTGCCTACGGAATCGGGACCCGAACCGTAGGTATAGCTTCCTATGCCGTGGGCGGGACCGGTGTCTCAGCCGGACAGCGCCTGCAGCGCCATCTGCGCGTAGAGCGCCACGCCGGCCGGCAGCGGCTCCTCGTCGAAGACCACGAGGTTGGAGTGATTGGGCGGCGCCGTGGCCGGGTCGACGCCGGGCGGCCGGGCACCGAGCCACGCCATGACACCGGGCACCCGCTGCAGCACGTAGGAGAAGTCCTCGGCGCCCATCAGCGGGGCGGGCATGAGCACCGCCGCCTGGCGGCCCAGCAGCTCGGCCGCCGTCTCCAGCACCTGGGCGGCCACGCCCGGGTCGTTCATCGTCACCGGGTAGCCCTCGATGTGCTCCCAGTGCAGCGCCATCTCGTGCGCGGCCGCGACGTGACCGGCCACCCGTTCCACCGAGGCGACGACGTCCGCCCGGCGTTCCGGTGACAGGGTCCGGATCGTTCCCTCCAGGTAGGCGGTGTCGGGGATGACGTTGTTGGTGGAGCCGGCCTCGATGTGGGCGACGGTGACCACGGCCGGGTCGAAGACGTCGACCCGGCGGGTGACCATCGACTGCAGCGCCAGCACGATCTCGGCGGCCACCGGGATCGGGTCGGCGGCCGCGTGCGGCTCGGAGGCGTGCCCGCCGCGGCCACGCAGGGTCATCCGCCACTGGTCCGCGGCGGCCATCATCGGCCCGGGGCGGACGTTGACCGTGCCGCTGGGCAGCGTGGACGAGACGTGCAGCGCGAACGCCCCGCTGACCGGCGCCTCCGGGACGACGTCGAGCAGCCCTTCCTCGAGCATGTAGCGCGCGCCGTGGAAGCCCTCCTCCCCCGGCTGGACCATGAAGACGACCTGCCCGGCCAGTGCCTCCCGCCGCGCCGCGAGCAATCGGGCTGCGCCCACCAGCATCGCCACGTGGGTGTCGTGCCCGCAGGCGTGCATCGCCCCCGGCACCTGCGAGGCGAAGGGCAGGCCGGTGTCCTCGTGCACGGGGAGGGCGTCCATGTCGCCGCGCAGCAGGTAGGTGGGCCCCGGGCGGGCACCCCGCAGCACCCCGACGACGGAGCTGGTGGTGGTGCCGGTGGTCACCTCGATCGGCAGCTCGGCGAACGCCTCGAGGACGGTGGCCTGGGTGCGCGGGAGGTGCAGGCCGATCTCCGGGTTGCGGTGCAGCTGCCGGCGCAGCTCGATGGTGCGGTCGGCGTCGGAGTACGCAGCGGCGAGCAGATCGGAGGGGCTGGTCGGCATGCCTCCAATGTCACACGGATCTGCGGCCGGCCCCGTCCAGGGCACCGCCGGCGAGCCCGCGAAAGGTGGGCAGGAAGGACTCCTTCACCAGTTCCGCGCCCAGTCGGGCCGCTCCGCATCGAGCTGCCAGACCAGGATGCTCGCCGCCCCGTCCACGCGCACCGGCCCGCCGCCGGCCCGGCGCACCCCGGCGGCGTCGGCGACGAGCACCGTTCCGGGGGGCGGGGTCAGCTCGCCGGCGGCCGCGGTGCGCTGCATCCACAGGCGGGCGTCCGCGCGGCCGAGGTCCACCCACCCGCCGGCCACCCGGTGCACGGCGTGCGCCGCCGGGGCCCCGGGGGCGGCGCTGCGCAGATAGCACTGCAGCACCCACGCGCCCTCGCTGCCGGCCACCTCGTCGTGGGCCAGCCCCTCCCCCGCGCGCAGCACCGCGACGTCGCCCGCGGTCAACTTCGCGCCGGCCGCCCACCGGTGGATCAGCGTCCCGGCGAGCACGACCGCGACCACGTCGACCGCACGGTGCTCGTGCCGGCCGTAGCCGGCGCCGGGAGCCAGCCGGTCGTCCGCGATCCGCAGCAGCGGACCCAGGGAGCCGTCCTCGGGGGCGAGGACGACCCGGGACTCCAGACCGGTCACCGGGTGGTCTCGCGGGTGCCGACCGGGGGAACCTCCACCACTCCACTCTCCCCGACCCAGGACGGCGTGACACGCTGACCGGGTGAGCCGGGTGACCAACCGCCCGCCGAGCGATGCCACGCTCCGGCGGCTGGAGCGCGCGTCCGGGTCGTTGGCCACCCAGGCCGTCGCCCGGATGGACGAGGACCTGCCCTGGTTCCGGGCCATGCCGGCCGACCAGCGGTCGTGGGTGACGCTCGTGGCGCAGGCCGGCATCGCGTCCCTGGTCGAGTGGTGCCGCAGCCCCGGCCGTCCGCCCCGGCTCACCGGCGAGGTGTTCGGCGCGGCCCCCCGGGAGCTGGTCCGGGCGGTGGCCCTCAAGCAGACGGTGGACCTGATCAAGGTCACCGTCGAGGTGGTCGAGGAGCGCGTGGCATCCGTGGCCGCGCCCGGGGAGGAGGAGGACCTGCGGCTAGCGGTCCTGCAGTTCAGCCGGGAGGTCGCCTTCGCCACCGCGCACGTCTACGCCAGCTTCGCCGAGAGCCGGGGGGCCTGGGACGCGCGCCTGGAGGCGCTGGTCGTCGACGCCCTGGTGCGTGGCGAACGGTCCGACGAGCTCTCCGGGCGGGCGGCGGCGCTCGGCTGGGCGGCCGGCACGCTCGCCCTCGTCGTCGTCGGGGCGACCCCGTCCGGGGTCGACGACCCGCACGGCCCCGTGCGCCGCACGGCGCGGGGCCTGCGCTGCGACGTGCTGGTCGGCGTGCACGCCGAGCAGCTGGTGGTGGTGCTGGGCGGCACCGGCGACCTCGAGGTCGTGGCGGAGCGGATCAGCGACGAGTTCGGCGACGGACCGGTCGTCACCGGCCCGGTCGTGGACGGGCTGGGCCGGGCTGCGGTCTCGGCGGCGGCGGCGCTCGCCGGGCTGCGGGCGGCGCGCGCCTGGCCCGAGGCCCCCCGCCCGGTCGCCGCCGACGCGTTGCTCGCCGAGCGCGCGCTCGACGGGGACCCGCTGGCCCGCGCCGCCCTGCAGGAGCAGGTGGCCGCCCCGTTGCGCTCGGCCGGCGGCGGGGTGCTGGAGACCGTGCAGGCGGTGCTCAACAGCGGCGGCAACCTGGAGGCGAGCGCGCGGGCGATCTTCGTGCACCCCAACACCGTGCGGTACCGGCTCAAGCGCGCCGCCGAACTGACCGGGCTGTCGGCGACCGATCCGCGTGGCAGCTGGACCCTGCAGGTCGCCCTCGTGCTGGCCGCCCTCGACCGCGACCGGTCGCTCTGGCACTGAGCCGGCGGCCGTCCTCCGCGGGCGAGGCGTGCGGTTCCCACCACTGAGTGAGCGGTGACGGCGTCGAACACGGGCGCGAGTTGGAGGAATCCTCCAAAGATCAGCGGTGTCCTTTCGTAGTCGATCTCGCCGCGGGACACGGTGATCACTGGCACGGTGAGGAGGTGCTCGCCGTCCTCGCCCCTGGTCAGGGGGCCCAGAAGCCCGGGATGCTCACCGACTGGCTCGACCTGCCCGGCGCGGAGCCGTTCTTCCGGTGGGCCGGGGCCATCGCGGGTGCCGACCTGCTGACCCTGGGCACGACCGGCGACGCCGAGGCGATCAAGGACACCGCCGTCACCCAGCCGCTCGTCGTCGCGATGAGCCTCTTCGTCGCTCGCGAGCTGGGCGGTCTTCCCGGGCCGGTCGCCCACACGCCGCAGGCCGGCCGGGACGTCGTCATCACCGGGCACAGCGTCGGCGAGCTCACCGCCGCCGCGCTGGCCGGCGTGCTGTCCGTCGAGGCGGCGATCGCGCTCACCGCCGTCCGCGGGCGGGCCATGGCCGCCGCGTGCGCCCGCACACCCACCGGGATGTCCGCCGTCCTGGGCGGCGACCCCGACGAGGTCCTCGCCGCCATCGGCCGCCACGGGCTGACCCCGGCGAACAGGAACGGGGCCGGCCAGATCGTCGCCGCCGGGCCCCTGGACGGGCTCGATGCGCTCAAAACCGACCCACCGGCCAAGGCCCGCGTCATGCCGCTGCCGGTCGCCGGCGCCTTCCACACCGAGCACATGGCCCCGGCGCGCGAGGAGCTCGAGGGTCTGGTCGGTGGACTACGTCCGGCCGACCCCAGCCGGCTGCTGCTCTCCAACGCCGACGGCGCCGCCGTCGACTCCGGCAGCGAGGCGCTGGCCCGCCTGGTCAGCCAGGTCACCAGCCCGGTGTGCTTCGACTCCTGCCTGGCCACCATGCGCGAGCTCGGCGTCACCGCCGTGATCGAGCTGCCTCCCGCCGGGGCGCTGGCGGGGCTGGCCAAGCGCGAGTGGAAGGGGGCGGGCATCGAGGTGCTCGCCGTCGGCAGCCCGGCCGACCTCGGCCACGCGCGGGCGCTGATCGAGGCCGAGCGCGGCCGCTCCGAGGCCGAGCACCTGCCCGACTGGCGGATGGTCGTCGCCCCCGCCCGGGGCACGGTCAGCCCGGCCGACGTCGCCGAGGGCACGCACCTGCCCGCGGGCACGCCGCTGGGCTGCATCCGCGGCCGGCGGGAAGAGGTCAACGTCTCCGCCGCCTACGACGGCGTGCTGGCCGAGTGGCTGGTGCACGAGGGCGACCTCGTCGACGCCGGCGACCCGATCGCCCGGCTCTACCCGGAGGTGACCGCGTGACCCCGCTGCAGCTGCCGCCCGGCGCCCCCGGCGCCCGCATCCTCGGCTTCGGGAGCTACCGCCCCCGCCGCCGGGTGACCAACGACGAGCTCGCCCAGCGGATGGACACCAGCGACGAGTGGGTCCAGAGCCGGGTGGGCATCGCCGAGCGTCGCTGGGCCGAGCCCGACGAAACGCTCGTGGAGATGTCGGTCGCGGCCGGCGGCAAGGCACTGGCAGCGAGCGGTCTCGACGCGAGCGACATCGACCTCGTGCTGCTCGCGACCACGAGCCCCCCGAAGGCGATCCCCGGCCTCGCGCCGCGGATCGCCCACCAGCTCGGGGCGCCCCGGCCGGGCGCCTTCGACATCAACGCCGGCTGCGCCGGCTGGTGCTACGCGCTCAGCGCGGCAGCCGACGCCATCCGCAGCGGCACGGCGCGCAACGCCCTGGTCATCGGCGGCGAGCGGCTCACCGACTACACGAACCTCGACGACCGGGCGACGGCGATCATCTTCGCCGACGGGGCAGGCGCGGCGGTCGTCACCGCGTCCGACGAGCCGGCCATCGGCCCGGCGGTGTGGGGCAGCGACGGCGACCTGCACGAGGCGATCGCGATCCCGCCGAACGAGACCGGCATGAGCATGGCCGGCCAGGCCGTGTACCGCTGGGCCACCTCGAAGCTCACCGACACCCTGGTCGAGGCCATGCGCCGGGCCGGCGTCGGCCCCGACGACATCGACGTCTTCGCGCCGCACCAGGCCAACCTGCGGATCATCGAGCTCATGGCCAAGCGGCTCAAGCTGCCCGACCGCACGGTCATCGCCCGCGACGTGATCCGAGCGGGGAACACCTCGTCGGCCTCCGTGCCGCTGGCGCTGTCGGCCCTGCTGGAGAGCGGCGAGGCCAAGACCGGGGACGTCGCCCTGCTGCTGGGCTACGGGGCCGGCCTGACCTTCGCCGGCCAGGTCGTCATCCTCCCGTGAACGCCACCACCTCCGTGGGCGACCTATCCACGAACAGCCCCACCCCAGATTGCCGGGACACCATGTCCCGGACGACGGCGGGCATCGCCCGCCCCATCCGAGAGAGAGGACCCTTCTGGTGAGCGAGCTTGCGAGCGAACCAATGAGCACAGCAGCCCTGCGAACGCAGCCGACGAGCGCCAGCGAGGAGACGAAGTGAGCAGCACCCAGGAGATCCAGTCCGGTCTGGCCGAGATCCTGGAGGAGGTCGCCGGGGTGAGCCCCGCCGACGCCACCCCGGAGAAGTCCTTCACCGAGGACCTCGACGTCGACTCGCTGTCGATGGTCGAGATCGCCACCGCCGTCGAGGACAAGTTCGGCGTCGCCATCCCCGACGACCAGCTGGCCAACATCAAGACGGTCGGCGACGCGATCAGCTTCATCGAGAAGAACCAGGGCTGACCCACGCACCTCCGGTGTGGGAGCGGAACGGCTGAACCGTGCTCCCACACCGGGGGGCGACCCCACAGTGCCGCTCGGCCACATAGCAGGAGGAGAGATCCCATGAGCCCGTCCACCACGGACGTCGTCGTCACCGGCCTCGGTGCCACCACGCCGCTCGGCGGCGACGTGGCCAGCACCTGGGACGCCCTGCTCGCCGGGCGCTCGGGCGTCAGCCGGATCACCGACGAGTGGGTGCAGGAGTTCCCGGCGCAGCTGGTGGCCCGCCTGGCCGCCGACCCCGCCGAGCAGATCGACCGGGTGCGCGCCCGGCGGCTCGACCGGAGCCAGCAGGTGGCCGTCATCGCCGCCGAGCAGGCCTGGGCCGAGTCCGGCGCTGCCGACGCCGGGGTGGCCCCCGAGCGGATCGCCGTCGTCTTCGGTACCGGCATCGGTGGCGCGCTGACCCTCCTGGGGCAGGACGACGTCCTGGAGCAGAAGGGCCCCAAGCGGGTCTCCCCGTTCACCATCCCGATGCTCATGCCCAACGGCCCCGCCGCCGCCGTCGGCCTGTCGATCGGGGCCAAGGGTGGCGTGCACGCACCCGTGAGCGCCTGCGCGTCGGGCGCCGAGGCCATCCGCTGGGGTCTGGACCTGCTGCGCCTCGACCGGGCCGACATCGTCCTGGTCGGCGGTGCGGAGGCGTGCATCCACCCGCTGCCGATGGCCGGCTTCGCCGCGATGCGGGCCATGTCGACTCGGAACGACGAGCCGGAGCGCGCCTCGCGCCCGTTCGACAAGGGACGTGACGGCTTCGTCCTCGGCGAGGGCGCGGCCGCGCTCGTGCTGGAGCGCGCGGATTCCGCCGCCGCCCGGGGCGCCCGGGTGCATGCCCGGCTGGCCGGTGCCGCCGGCACGGCCGACGGCTACGACCTGGTGGCTCCGCACCCGGAGGGCGAGGGTGCCGGCCGGGCGATCACGGCCGCACTGCGCGACGCCGGGCTCTCCCCCACCGACGTCGGGCACGTCAACGCGCACGCGACGTCGACCCCGGTCGGCGACACCGCCGAGGCCGCGGCGATCCGCTCCTCGCTGGGCGACCACGTGCTGGTCAGCGCCACGAAGAGCCAGACCGGCCACCTGCTCGGCGCCGCCGGCGCACTGGAGGCGGTGTTCACCATCCTGGCGCTGCGCGAGCAGATCGTCCCGGCGACGGCGAACCTGGACGACCCCGACGACGACGCCGCCGTCCAGGCGCTGGACATCGTCCGGCACGAGCCGCGCCGCGCCACGTTGAGCGCGGCGGTCAACGACTCCTTCGGCTTCGGCGGGCACAACATCGCGCTGGTCTTCACGACCTCCTGAGCGCCCCACCCCCGTGGCCCCTGGCCCCCTTCCCGAGGAGACGCCGTGACGACCGCCCAGGCCGCGCCCCCGCTGCCCAGCCCCGACCCGCGGGACCCGGAGGACCGGCTGCGCCGGTTCTTCGACCCGGGCACGATGCAGCAGCTCGGGGCCCGGGACACCTCAGGGGTCCTGGCCGCCCGCGGCACCGTCTCGGGGACCCCGGCGGTCGCCTTCTGCACCGACGCGACGGTCATGGGCGGCGCCATGGGCATCGACGGCTGCCGGCACATCGTCGATGCGATCGACACCGCGCTGCGCGAGCGGGTGCCGGTGGTCGGCATCTGGCACTCCGGTGGCGCGCGGCTGGCCGAGGGCGTCACCGCCCTGCACGCCGTCGGTGAGGTGTTCGCCGCGATGGTCCGCGCCTCGGGGCGGATTCCGCAGATCTCGGTGGTGCTCGGCCCGGCCGCCGGCGGCGCCGCGTACGGCCCGGCGCTCACCGACCTGGTGATCATGGGTCCGGCCGGCCGGGTGTTCGTGACCGGGCCCGAGGTGGTCCGCTCGGTCACCGGCGAGAACGTCGACATGGAGAGCCTCGGCGGGCCGGACACCCACGGCCGGCGCAGTGGCGTGGTGCACGTGGTCACGGACTCCGAGCCCGCCGCCCTCGAGACGGCCCGGCTGGCCGTCGACCTGCTCGCCGCCCAGGGCAGCTTCGCCCCCGTCGACGAGGACGCCGGCGCCGATCTGGCCGCCTTCCTGCCGGAACAGACCAACCGCGCCTACGACGTGAAGCCGCTGGTCTCGGCGATGCTGGACGGGCCGGGCCTGGAGCTGCACCCGCGGTTCGCGCCGAACGTCGTCACGACCCTCGGCCGGCTGGCGGGGCGCACGGTGGGCGTCATCGCCAACAACCCCCTGCGGCTGGGCGGCTGCCTGGACTCCGCGTCGGCGGAGAAGGCAGCCCGGTTCGTGCGGATGTGCGACGCGTTCGGGGTGCCGCTGCTGGTGCTGGTCGACGTGCCCGGCTACCTGCCCGGCGTCGGCCAGGAGTGGGACGGCGTCGTCCGGCGTGGGGCCAAGCTGCTGCACGCCTTCGCCGAGGCGGTCGTCCCCCGGGTGACGCTGGTGACGCGCAAGTCCTACGGCGGTGCCTACATCGCGATGAACTCCCGGTCGCTGGGCGCCACCGCCGTCTTCGCCTGGCCCGGGGCGGAGGTCGCCGTCATGGGTGCGAAGGCCGCCGTGGGCATCCTGCACCGGAAGAAGCTGGCCGCAGCGCCTCCCGGTGAACGGGAGGCGCTGCACGCCCGGCTGGCCGAGGAGCACGAGCGGATCGCCGGCGGGGTCAACCGGGCACTGGAGATCGGCGTCGTCGACGAGGTGGTGGAGCCGCTGCGGACCCGCCAGCGGCTGGTGGAGGCGCTCGCCTCGGCGCCGCTCGGTCGCGGGGCGCACGGCAACATCCCACTCTGAGCCTGGCGGGCGCGATCGCCGCTGCCCGGCACAGAAAGGGGCCGTCCGGGCGCCGCTTCCCCGACGGCGCCCGGACGACCGGTCTCAGGCTACGACGCCTTCCGGGTCCGGCCAGAAGTGTCGTGTTCGTTTCGTGACCCGCCGGCGAGCGGCGGGCACCGGTATCCGCGGTCAGACGACCTGGTGCAACCAGGTCGCCGGGCTGCCGTCACCGGCGTGCCGGTAGACCTCGAGGTCGGCGTCCCAGGCAGCGCCCAGCAGCTGGTCGACGCCGTGCCGGAAGGCCTCGATGGACGTCGCCGTGGCCGCCAGGCGCCGCAGCTGCTGCTCGGTGACGATGAGGTCGCCGTTGGCGCTGGTGGGCGCCCGGTACACCCCGTGCCCGGGCACGTAGGACATGCGCTCGCCGTCGTTGCCGTGACTGGCTTCCTCGGTCACCTCGAAGCGCAGCATCGGCCACGCGCGCAGCGCAGCAACCAGCTTGGCGCCGGTGCCGGGCGAGCCGGTCCACGCCACTTCAGCACGGTAGGAACCGTGCGCCGCGGGCTGCTCAGCCCACGACAGGGAGACCGGCGCGCCGACGACGCGTTCCAGCGCCCACTCGACGTGCTGGCAGAGCGCCTTCGGGCACGCGTGCACGAAGACGACACCCTGGGTTGACCGTCGCTGCACCGGGCACCTCCATCGACTCGATCGGTCTCGTCTTCCCCTACGGACCCATCGATTCGGTGACGCGCTGTGTTCGGCAGTGACGGAGCAGGGCTCCCTCGACAAGTTTGCACGATGGTGCCCCCATCGCGCCAGCCCGGGTGCGATTCCTGGGACGAAAGTGGTCCGTGATCACTCGGACCCGGTCTTGTTGCTGGTCAGCGACCCATATCACGGCGGAAAGGCGCCGTCTACCCGCCTGACGCTATTCAGAGACCGCACGCCCGGCCGGTGCCCGACCGGACGGTGTGGAGCGATTGCTGCCGTGCGGGTGCGAGGCCGTCGTCACCGAGAGTGATCGGTTGGGCGGTTGGACACGCCGTACTGCCGCGTGCGACCTGCATGAATCGCGCCGCAGACCGATCACCCGGCGTGGTTGCTACAGCACGAGGCGTGGAGTCGGCGGGCGTGACGGCGTCACCCCGCTCGATCCCGGCCATCCCGTCGGACGTCCGGCGGGCACTCATGCCTGCCCGAGCGGGAGGCCGGGTAGGGGCCGGACGTGGGTGCACACCAGGGCATGGCCGGCAGGGGCCGGGACGAGATCGCCGGGATGGTGCTCGGCGCGTGGGACGCCTTCCTGGCGCAGGCGGAGTCGGTCGACCTCGACCGGAGTTCCCGCCTGCCGGGCTGGCGGGCACACGAGATCTGCGTGCACCTCGGGTGCTGGGACGACCACACCGCCCTGCACGACCTGATCGTCTCCGCCCGCGCCGGTGCGCCGGGGGCGCCCCCGGACCCCGACGCTGTCAACGCCCGGGTCACCGGGGCCCACCGCGACGCCTCCCGGGATGAGGTGCTGGCGGCGCTGCACCGCAACCGTGCGGCCACCGCCCGGTACCTCAGCGAGGAGCCCGAAGCGCTCGACACGGCCCCGGCCGTCTCCGTGGTGGGGCGCCTGCCCCTGCTGAGCGTCGTCCTGGGACAGGCCTACGAGCTCGCCGTCCACGGGTTGGACCTGGTCTCCTGCGGAGCCGAGCCCCCGCCGCCGGCCGTGCTGCAGTCGGGCCTGGCGGCCCTGGCCGACGTGACCGGCGCGCTGGCCGCCGCCACCGGCACCCGTGGTCAGGTCTCCCTCGTGACGCCGGACGGCGGGTGGGGCTTCGTCGCCGACGACGACGGGTGGCAGGTGCGGCGCACCCCGGCGGGGGTGGTCGACGGCCCGGCCGTCGAGGCCCCGGCCGATCTGCTGCTCGACGCGGCGTCCGGACGGGTGAACCCGGTGCCCGCCGTGGCCCGGCGCAAGCTCAAGGTGCACGACGTCGGCGGACTGCTGCAACTGGCGCCGATCGTGAAGGAGGTACCCGGCATCCCCGGCGGGCCGATCCTGCAGTTGGCTGCACGCACCGTCGGCGGCGCCGGCGGGCTACTGGGCCGGCTGTTCGGTCGCGGCTAGGCCGCTCCCCCGGCTGCCGCGCGCGGGCGGTACCAGCACGCGCCGCCCGCACCGAGCGCGAGCACCGCGAGGACGACGACCGGGACGGCGACCAGGGCATCGACCCGCGCGACCACGAAGCCGGCCGAGGCCCCGATGCCCACCTGGACGACCGTGCTGGGCACCACCCCGCCCAGCACCGAGAGGACCGACCGCGGAACGGGTGCCACCAGCACCACGGCCAGCACGGCCACCAGGAGCAGCCAGCCCTCCGGGCCACGCCCGTCCAGCCACGTCCGGACCTGCGCTCCCGACGGCAGGTCCACCGTCAGCGCCAGGACCGCCCCGGCGAGCAGGACGGCCACGAGCGCGGCCGCCCGCAGTTCGATGCGCTCCCCCGCCACCCGCACGCCCCCATCCTGCGCGCGCGGGCGGGACGGCTGGGCTGGATCAGCCGCAGCTGCCGCCGAGCGAGACGCCGCGCTGTGCCAGCCACGGGACCGGGTTGGACCGGTCGGCGTACAGACCGCCGTGGTGCACCTCGAAGTGCAGGTGCGGGCCGGTGGACTGGCCGCGGTTGCCGACCTCGGCAATCTGCTGGCCGGCGGTCACCACCTGGCCGGGCTGGACGAAGAACTGGTTGACGTGGCCGTAGACGGTGATGGCGCCGTCGTGGTGCTGGACGGCGACGGAGAGACCGAAGCCGCTGGCCGGCCCGGCCTGGAGCACGACGCCCGGCTCGGGCGTGAAGACCGGGGTGCCGATCGGGGCCGCGATGTCCACCCCGAGGTGCATGGTCCCCCACCGGGCGCCGTAGCAGGAGGTGACCCGGCCCTGCGTGGGCGCGATGGCACCCGCGGCGGCCGTCAACGTGCTCACCGCCTGCTCGGCCGCCTCCTGTTCCGCCTCCTGCGCCACCCACGCGGCGGCGGCGTCCTCGGCACCGCGCAGTTCCAGCAGGCGGGTCTCCGCCTCGCGCAGCTGGCCGTCGAGCGCCGCCTTCTCCGCGGTGAGCGCGTCGAAGTCCGCCTGTGCGCCGGCGAGCAGGGCGTCGACTTCCGCCTGCGCCTCCTGGGCCTCGCGGGTGGCCGCGTCACGTTCCGCGACGGCCGCCTTCGCCTCCCGGTCCAGCCGGGTCTCTCGTGCCTCGGCGACCTCGAACTCCTCCAGGACCTGCGCCCGCTCCTCACCGAGGATGTCGAGGGTGGCGGCCTGCTGGAGCAGCTCTCCGGGGCCGTCGGCGTGCAGGACCATCTCCATCTCGCCGAAGGTCTCGTCGGCACCCATGTAGGCCTCCCGGCCGAGGGTCGCGACGTCCTTCTGCGTGCTCTCCACGGCCGCGCGGACCGCGGCGAGCTCGGCGGCGACGGCATCGGCGTGCTGCTGGGCGGTGACGAGGGCCGCCTCCGCGGCCAGCACGGCACCGCTGGCCTCCTCGGCCCGGAGCGTCATCTGCTCGAGACGGGCCTCGGCGTCACGGACGCGCTGCTCGATGCCGGCGATCTCCGCGGCCACGCGATCGTGCTCGCTCTGCGCGTCGGCCGGCGCGGCCGACGCCGTCGGAGCGCCGAGCATGGTCAGCGCCAGGAGGGCGCTGACCGCGGCGGCCATGGGACCGGTGCGGCGTAGACCCACGCGTTTGGCGGAGCGGCGGACGGGGGACATGGTGCGGTGATGCGGGTGGCGCAGGGTCGCCAAGGCGACGGTCTCCGTTCCTCGGTCCGCCTACCAGGTCAGCTGACGGGTTCGGGCCGGAACGTGGCCCTACCCGTCAGCCTGCGGGAGCGCAGACGGGATTCACCCCAGAGAACATGGGTCCCCGGTCCACCCGGCCATCAGGACGGGCGGTTCGGCGGGGTCCGCCCGAGCCCCCGGGTTCGGGAGCGGGATCGGGTGGACCGCGAGGAAGGCTACAAGCGCGGAGCCAGAATGTCACAGCAAGGTAACGGATCTACTCGGTCCGCCCCACGCGCACCACGACACGGCGGGGGTGCGGGCGCGGCGTCTGGCAGGCTGTCCGCACCGGGGCGGTAGCTCAGCCGGTCAGAGCATGGGACTCATAATCCCTGGGTCGTGGGTTCGAGCCCCACCCGCCCCACCACCAGGCAATACGCGGGTACTGAATCCCGCACAGCGCTCCAAGAGACGGGGATTCGACTACGCTGTGGGCATGTCCTCAGCCCCGCCTCCACGTGTCGCGATGGCCGTCGATGACCTGGCGGTGCTGCTGCCCGACTGGCGCACCCACCTGCGCGCCCGCAATGTCGCCCCGTCCACCATCGCCAGCTACCTACGCGTTGGCGAGAACTTGGTCGGCTATCTCCGGGAGGCGGGGATGCCGACCACCGCGGGCGCGATCAGTCGCGACCACCTTGAGGCCTTCTTGGCCGCCCTCGTCGAGCGCGTGTCCCCCGCGACCGTCGCTAAGCACTACCGATCCATGCAGCAGCTCTTCCGCTGGCTGACCGAGGACGGCGAGATTCCACGATCCCCGATGGAGCGGATGCGTCCTCCGGCCGTGCCTGAGCAGCCGGTCGACATCCTCACCGACGACGAGCTGCGGGCCCTGTTGGACGCTGCCCGCGGCAACACCTTCGAGAACCGCCGGGACACCGCGATGCTGCGCATGCTCATCGACACCGGCATGCGCGCCGGCGAGCTGGCCGGGCTCAACGTCGACGACTTGGATTCCGAGCAGAGCGTGGCCCTGGTGATGGGCAAGGGACGACGTGGCCGTGCGGTCCCGTACGGCGCCAAGACCGCCGATGCTTTGCGCCGGTACCTGCGCGCCCGCGCAACACACCCACAGGCCACCCTTCCGGCACTGTGGCTCGGCAAGAAGGGAAGGGTGACCGACTCCGGCGTCCGGCAGATGCTCGAACGCCGCGCCGCCGAAGCCCACGTCTCCAACGTGCACCCGCACCGCTTCCGGCACACCTACGCCCACACCTGGCTGGCCAGTGGCGGACAGGAGCAGGACCTCATGCGGCTCGCCGGCTGGCGTTCGCGAGAGATGGTCGGCCGTTACGCTGCGAGCGCCGCCGACGAGCGGGCCCGCGCCGCCTTCCATCGCGCCGGCCTCGGTGACCGGCTGTAGCGAACGTTCCGCTGGGCGCCGCGGGTCGCACCGCAGCGGAGCGGCCCTGGCGGCATCCCCATATCGCTGGAGTCGGGGGCCACTACGTGGCCTGCGGTCCGCAGGGTCACGCTGGCCGGACAACGGGCGCCGTCGTCCGGAAGGCGCACATCCCCGGCAAGAACCGCTCCGGCAAGCAGCAGGCCTGTGCGGCGGCGACTCCCCGAGTCGAGTCGCATTGTCCCCACTGGCGCGGTGGGCCCAGCCGACGGACGCACAGCCTCGGGCCGGAAGGGCAGCCGATACTCGGTTACCGGACGAAGGCCCTCCGGGCGAAGATGCGGGCCGGCTGAAGGATGCGAGACCGGACCAACAGCCCTACAGCCCAAGCGAACCGTCCGCGCATGTCGCTGCTGCGGCTCCTCGTGCGAATGAGCGCTCCCGCCCGCGTCTACGTCGACCAGCACTGGCTCGACCCGGAGGACGGTCAGCATCTCACCTACCGACGATCCACCTCCTACGGCCCCGGCTGTCCCGGTTGGCTAGTGGCCGTTGACGACGAATACGCCGAGCTGGCGGAGGAGTTCGTCCGACACCGCAACGGCTACGAGGCCACTCTCGCCGACGCCAAGCGACGCTGGACGCCACAGCCGAGTTGATCGCAACCAGCGGCATACAGCGGGCATGTCCCGATGCGGGGGTCGGGAGGGAGATTCCCCTGGCTGGTGTGGATCAGCCCCTCGGCAAGGGACGCGTCACGAGACCTACGCCTCACCTCCAGCCGAAAGCCTCGGACCGCCACCGCCACCGCCACCGCCACGGCCGCTGCGGCGCAATCCACGAGCGTGGCTCGAGGCGAGCGCGAGACGGACGAAGTACGCCTTGCGTGCATGCTCAGCCCGACGAGCTCGCTCACGAGGATCAAGAGATCCGTCCGGGTCCACCTCCCGTTCGAACCGAGACATAAACGCAGCCCGCGCAGGCGCCGTATGTGCTGCGGCGTCCCGCACCCTTGCATGGAGCTGATGCGCTGCCATGCGCGCCCGCAGCGCCCGCTGGCTGACAGCGGACGGGCTTGCAGGATCGCAGTCCTTGGGTTTGGCCCGACCGGCGTCAGGGAGGCGGCACCCGCGGTCCTGCGGCGATGACTGATGACCCGCCATGGCAACTCCTTCGATTCGCCGGGTTGCGTCAACGTGGCGGCCCAGCCGCCTCTCGTCGGCATCCGCTGCCTTCACGAGAAGAAGGCGCGATTCGAGGCCGTTTAGTGACACCACTTGAGCCTCCTGTGCAGGTTCCTACCTGCCACGATCGCCCGCCCCGGTTCGCTGTGAGTGCAACCGGCTGCACCGGACGGCGCGGTGACCCCCACTGCCGCGACCGATGCTCTTGGCACATAACTGATCCGCGGCACCCGGCATCCCCAATTCGTCGGCAGGTGTCACCAATCGGCTCCGAATAGCGCCTTCTCCCGGTGAGCGGTCCTCACCCACGGGAGCAGCCATGTGCAGTCGGCCGGGACAACCGGCAGCGGCAACCGTTGCGCCGCATTCCCCCAGCAGCGAAACGCTGCGCTCGCCGGCCGGTGCCCCCGGCATCGCTTGCGAACAGGCGCGGAACGACGGACTGACCGCCGACGGCGACCACGGGAGCGGGCTGTCCTGGACCGTCCTGGGCGTCCAAATGGGCTTCACCAGCGAGCAGCCGCAGCGCATCGAGATCCTCGCCGCGATCGGCCGGATGAGCTGGACCCAGCGTCCACCTCAGCATCCCGGGCTCGACGGGTCGGCCGCCCGTGCGGTCGTCAAGGCCGTCGCCTGCCGACGCACCCACCCGCGGCTGTACCGGCTCGGTGTGGCCGACCTTGGCGGAGAGCGGCGGTTGATCGGTCTGGAGGACACCGCCGGTGTCGGCAGCTTCCTGCTCGACCTCGGCGCCGAAGTGATTCACGTGCTGACCACCTCCCGCGACCTCTCCCCCGCACCGACGCCGTCTTCGGGTTGTCACTGCGGCACCGTCGAGGAGATTCGATGAAGGGGAAGGTCACCCTCTCGCCGGAGCACGCCTGTCCCGTTGACGCGCCGGCCACTGGCGGCAACCGAGCGATCAGCCGCCGGGCCTGCGACGCGGCGCCCCTCCCCCATCTGCCGCGGCAGACTGCTTGCCGCTCCCTGCTGCAGGCCTTCGTCGACAGCTACGGCGGCAACACCCACCGGCTGCTCACCGACTTGTCCGACGTCATCGGCGCCAGCATCGCCTACGTCGACCGGCCCACCGTCGAGGCCCACCTCGAGCGGCCCCTGTCCGACCGGGAGTGGGCCGCCACCGCCCAGCAGTTCACGCCCATGGCCTTCGACGACCACGTCGGAGACGCCGGCAGCTTCCGCACCGACTGGATCGAGGACGTTCTGGCCGGGGCCGGCGTACCCGGTCGGGGCCACACCGGTCAGCCGGTCGCCGGATGCCCATGGGGCGGGGCATGAGCGCCACCCGGACCTGTCCGGCCTGCGGCTACAGCGGGACGTACGCCAGCGACGCCCTCGCCGACGTCCACCACGCGCGCCATTCCTGCGCGAAGCACCGGCAGGCCATCGAGCGAGCCCGTCGCCGTGTCCAGCGCGCCCAGGGTCGGGTGGAGCGGGACTGCACTCATCCGCGTGCTGGGCATGTGCACGGAACCCGCGCCGCCTATGTGAAGGACCGCTGCCGATGCACCGACTGCACCGCCGCCAACACCGCGGCCGGCCGCGCCGTGCACCGCGCGCAGACCTTCGGCCGATGGCGGCCGTTCGTAGACGCGGCGCCGGTGCGCGAGCACATCCGCGCGCTACGCGCCGCCGGCATCGGCGTCGAGCGGGTCGCCCTGCTCGCGGGCATCTCCACCAGCCACGTCCGCGAACTGGCCGACCCCGGACGCGACGGCACCCCAGGCATCCAGTGGGTCCGACCCCGGACCGCCCATCGGGTCTTGCGCATTCGGATGGACCAGGCCAACCGGGCGCCGCGCAGCCACGTCGTCGCCACGGGCACTCGTCGCCGGCTGCAGGCCCTGATCGCCACCGGATGGCCCCACGACGAGCTGGCCGCCCGGCTCGGCCGAAGCTCCGCCGGCCTCCGACGCAGCATGCTCAGCGACTCCGTAACCGCGCGAACCGCGCAGGACGTCAACGACCTCTACGAACAGCTGTGGAACCTGCGCCCACCGCAGTCCACCGATGATCAGCGCGCCGCCGCCGACGCCGCCCGTGCCTTCGCCGCCGAACGCGGATGGCTGCCACCTCTGGCCTGGGACGACATCGACACCGACCCAGAGCCTCAACACCACGCTGGGCGCGTAGAGAAGGACGACGACCTCGACGAGATCGCCATCGAGCGCGCCCTCGCTGGCGACGGCGTCCGCCTCGAGCACCTGACCCCCGCTGAGCAGGACGAAGTCGTCAGACGCCTCACCGAACGGGGGAAGTCCATCCGCGACATCGCCCAGCAGCTCGCCACCACCAAACGAACGATCTCCCGCCGACGTGCGTCCATCAAAGCCGCATGACCGGTGACGACAGGCGACCGGCTTCGCCGTCCTGCTACAGGCCGCACTCCCGGGGCACGAGGCCCCCCGGCGTCCCGGCCCGAACCTCGCCTCCCCCTTCACACGCCGCAGCCAGCAGGCAGGCAGGAACTTGTCCAGATCCGCGGGATCCTGGCTAACCGCGACGCCGGCAAGGCCCCTGCCGGCACGTGCAGCGGCCGCTGGCCGATCTCGACCGAGAGCTCGCCGAGCTCACTGCATTGCGCGCCAGCATGCCCGGGGCTGCACCACCATGCCGCCCCGGTCGACCCAGAAGCCTGCGCCCCCGTCGGCGTCTACCGCCACTTCTAAGCGCCGGCCGACGGTCGACGGCGCTCGCAGTACCCCCGCGGTGCGGCCACCCGCCCTTGATGGCCCATCGTGTCGGCCAGCTCCGCAGGCGTAGATCGCGATGCCGGGTAGGACCGGACTTCGCCCGTCGTCGGGGACGAGGACATCGCCGGTGCCAGGTAGATCTGGCCGGCGTCCCTCGGCTCACGATGGTGTGTGCATCACCAGGTCGTTCCACCTGGGAGAGTCGAGCGTGGCTCAACGCGCGAGAACGATGCTTTTTAGTAGTACCTTGACCCGCATGCCCGCTCGCCGCGACCCAAGCGACCCAGTCGCCGAAATCCGCGTGTTGGTTGTCGACGACCACCCAACCGTGCGTGCCGCCGTCCTGGACCTGCTGGAGTCGACCGACGGCATCGTGGCCGTGGGGGAGGCCAGCGACGGGCAGGAGGCACTTCACCTCGCTGAAGCCGTCGATCCCGATGTCGTTCTCATGGACCTGACGATGCCCAGGATGTCTGGCATCGAGGCCACTCGACGCCTCAATCATGCGCGTCCGGGGGCACGTGTACTGATTTTCAGCGCAGCAGTCGGCCGCGACGTCGTGCGAGCCGCACGCGAGGCAGGTGCCGCAGGCTTTATCGCCAAGGGCGGACGGGGGGCGAACCTCATTCGAGCGATTCGGACGGTCAGCGCCGGGCGGTGCGCCTGGCCGGCATGGGCGCGGACCGTCTGACGTCGAAGTCTGCAGCAGACGGCGTGGCTAGCATCCCGGTGCGTGGACCGGGCTCCGTCGGCGAAGCCTTCGGGATGTCGGCGGGGACTTGGCCGAGCGTGTCTGCGCGCCCGCAGCCGTCGCCGTCCTCAGCATCCGCAGGCAGGACTGGGCCGCAGCAGCCCTCCTCACCAGGGCTCGATCCCATCGTTGACCGCAACCCCGGCTATCACCGGTCCGGCCGGACACTCAGGCCGCGAAGCTGATGGGCATACAATGCCGCACGGCCGCTGGCCGACTTCACGCAGCCGCCGGTCCAGATTTCGGCGACTCTGAGCAATGATGACTCCGACGCAATCCGACCGCTCGTCCTCAACGGACGACGACTGGGGTCGCACACCGGGCCGACGGCCCCCACTGCCGTCCTGGGCCCCGTTGGCGTGGTGGGCCGCTCTAGCCGTCACCCTGATCTTCGTGGTCGTGGTCCTGGTGCGTCCGCCCGGGCCGCAGGATCAACCCGATCCGGCACGCCAGCGCGACGGGCTGTTGCTCGACGGGCCGCTGGTGCCGTCGACCGTTGCGGGTGTTGAGTTTGGCGGCAGTCCCGTGGTGCTCCTGTTCGACCGAGAGCCACCCGACCGGCAGGAGCTGGCGGGCTGGCTCGGCGAGTTGCCGCGCCGCGTCGAGGTGCGACTCATGCTTCCGGAGCCGCCTGCCGCTGCGGTCGACCCCGGACTCGTCGAGGTCGTCGTCGATCCGGACGGACGCCTTGCCGATGCGGTTGCCCTGCCCACCCCCGTCGACGGCGGTCCGGGCATCGGCTACGCCGTCGTCGACAGCCAGCGGCAGGTGCGTTACTCCACCCTTGACCCCGCCTACCTGGTCAACGCCTTCGAGGTCACGACGATCCTGAAGTGGGTGCCATGAGGCGGGCTCGAGGACAGTGGCCGCGGGCCTACCGGCCACTTCGTCTGCAGACGCTCCTCGTCCAGGCCGTGGTACTGGTCGGCGCGGAGGTGGCCCTCTACACCTCCTACTCCGCTCATGACGCCCATTTCCATTGGGCCACCCACTTCCTGGTCGCGCTGCTGGCCACAGCACTCTGGCAGAGCCTGCACCTACTGGTGGCCGCACGGCCCGCCCGCGGGCAACTCATCACTGTCCTGCTGTTCCACCTCTGGGCGATGTGGCCCGATCTGATCTTCCGGCTCGGTGTGCCGCATTTCCGATGGATGGACGTGTTGGCCCTCGGGCATGTCAGTGCGCATTACATGCCGGGCGGGGACACGACCTGGCTCGTCCTCGCCCTGACCGCGGTGGGGGGCTACGCCGTCTTACTGCAGCGATGGCTGGCCGCCCGACACGCCGAGGCCACCGCCGGACTGCCGCCGGCCCTGGGGATCGGCGGCGCCGGAATCATCCGGCCCCAGATAGATCCGCGCACGCGCTCGCTGGCGCACGAGCATTTCGGCACGTCCGCGAGCGACCCACTGGTCTTGTTGCATGGGTTGGGAGCGACGGCCGCGACGTGGCGGCCGGCCGCCCGACTGCTGGCGCAGGCCGGTCACAAGGTGCTTCTGCCCGACCTGCTCGGCTTCGGCTCCTCGATGCGGCTCGGCACCAGGTTCGGTCTCGCCGACCAGGCCGACGCCGTCCTGAGGCTGCTCCAGCACCACGGACTCGACCGGGTACATCTCGTCGGGCACAGCTGGGGGTGCCTCGTCGCCGCCGCGGTCGCCGAGAGAGGGCCCGAGCAGGTGTCCCGTCTGACCTTGGTTGAACCTGCTGTCTTCGCCGACCCTGATACGGCCCGGGCGCGATTCGCTCGCCGCTCATGGCTGGCACGGGCCACAGTCGACGACTCCGGTCTCGGCGGACTCGTCTGCGGAACCATGTGCTTGCTCCGTCCAGCGTTTGCCCGACTCGCTCCGCGGCTGGAACCGGACGTCCCCGAGGAGGTCGCCCGTGAGGGGGTGCAGCACTCCTACCCGGCCTACCGCGATGCCCTGCGGAGCATCTGGGAGGACAACCCGCTGCCTGCCCTGCTGCGAAGCCCGCGCCACCCGGTGCACGTGATTGTCGCCGAGCAGGACGAGGCGGTGCTGCCCGGGGATGTCCTCGACCTCGAACTCGCGGCCGGAATAGAGACCACCCGTGTGGAGGGCACCCACGCGCTGCCCTTCGACCGTCCACAGCTCACCGCTGGATTGCTGATGTCAGGGATCGCTGGATCAGAGAGAATCGGGCCAGCCCACAGCCCTTCGGCCCTCGGTGACGACGGCGACGGATAGACCGGCACCTTCGCCGTGCCCTCCGCAATTGGCCCCCGGGCCGCAGGAATCCGAGGAACCGGGAGCCTCCCTGCTGACTGCCCACCGTCCCGACCTACCGATCGGGGGTGACCTCGACCGGGATGGAGCGGACTTCGTTCCTGGGACCGTGGACCGGCTTGCCTGCAACACGGCAAAACCGCATACCTCGACCCTCTCGAGTCCTGCTCCCGGGACGGGGCCACCAGCGGACGCCCGCGAATCTGCTTGACAGTCGCGTGTGCCGGATTGGCCGAGGCGGCTCAACCCCCGCTACTATCCTGCTTAATAGAGCTGCTCAAGACCGCAACGTGGAAGACCTCAACGGAGTCCGGGAGGTGGCACCGTGAGGTACTCACCTCGCGAGACCCATCGTGAGCTGCGAGAGCAGCTCGGCGTCTTCGCATTAGGCCACGGCGACGCCGAGGAGCGGGCCACCGTCAGGTCGCACTTGAACAAGTGCGCTGCCTGCCGCGGCGAATTGAGCGAGCTGGCAAAGGTGGTCGCCCTGCTGGCCGCGGTCGGTCCCGCCAATCTTCGTCAGGTCTGAGTTCCTCAGACCGCGGGGCGGCGCAGTCGCCCGCTAGCCAGAGTCAGTTCGTCGCGGAACGCTGCGAAATTGCGACGCCGTTGAGGTCCACCCAACCTGCTCCAGTCACACGTCACCGACCGCACCCACGGGCGATGCGTTCCGCGTGGACCGCTCTGGCGGGAGTGGCCGCAGTCGGCCCCGGCGTCGGCGGGCTGCTGGCCGACGCCCTCGGCGTCCGTGCTGTCTGCCTGCAAGCCGCATGACTGCTGCTCGCCGCGACATCGCCGTCAGTCGCGCCACCGACCGACGGCAGGTCGACGCGGGCATCGCTTTGCACTCCACTTCTTTCGCCGAGTTGATGCACCGACGTCCGGGGTCGTCGTCCTCGGTCAGGTTGACAAGGCGAAGGCGAGCCACCACCCCGATCCCAGACCGAGGAGCAGGGACATGACCGCGGCTCCGTGCAGCAATCCGGTCGGGACGCCACGCCGGGTCCGCTGCGCCGTGCCCGCCGCGGTCCGTGGACCTCTGCCCGCCCCCTCCTGCATAGACGGTGCTGCCGGCACCCCGGCGAACGCGGGGGCGATCCAGCGAAGGTAGTAGAAGAGGCTCGCCACCGTGTTGATGGCTGCTACGACGACCAACCACGCCAGCGCACCGTCCCACGCGGCGGTGAAGACGGCGAGCTTGCCGACGAAGACGGCGGTCGGTGGTGTTCCGACCAGGCCGAGCAGGCAGACGACGAGGCCGACGACGAGCCATCGGTGGCGCCCGACCGCGGTCGCCCAGTCGTTGATCGTGCGCGCGGCCGGGACCGCCGCGACGGCGGCGAACGCGCCGATGTTGGTGACGGCATAGCCGGCCAGGTAGATCGCCAAGGCCGGGACGGCGAGATCGGTGCGGGCGGCGACGGCGACGACCATGAACAGGTAGCCCACCTGGCTGACCGTGGAGTAGGCCAGCAGCCGCAGGACGTCGGTCTGGTTGAAGGCGGCCAGGTTGCCCAGGGTCATGCTGGCTGCGGCGATGACGGCGACCAGCAAGGGCACGTCGAGCGGGACGTCGGCGAACGGCTCGGCCAGCAGGCGGAAGGCGGCGGCGACCGCGCCGATCTTCGGGATCGTGGTGAGGTAGGCGGCCATCGGCGGTGTGGTGCCGGCCGTGACGTCGGGTACCCAGAAGTGCACCGGCACGGCGCCGGCCTTGAAGGCGACCCCGGCGAGCACGCCGAGGATGCCCACCGCGAGGAGGGCCGGGGAGGCGTCCGGGAGCTGCGCGGCGAGGTCGAAGTAGCTGGTCGTACCGGCGGCGAGCACCAGGGCGGCGACGCCGACGAGCATCAGCACGCCGACGAAGGCACCCATCAGGTAGTACTTCATCGTCGCCTCGACACCCGCGGAGTCCTTGGCGAAGCCGGCCAGCGCATACAGCGGGACGCTGGCCAGCAGGTAGCCGGCGACGAGCAGCAGCAGGTCGCCGCTGGCGGCCAGCGCGATGCTGCCGAGCCCACCGAGCAGCATGAGGACGTAGGCCTCGGTCTCCCGCGGGTGCCCGGCCAGCGAGGCCGACGCCAACCAGACCAGGACTGCCACACCGAGAGCGACCACGATCCGGACGACGCCGGTGGTGGTGTCGATGACCCAGGTGCCCTCGAACACCCGCTCCGCAGGCTCGGACAGCGCGACAGCAGCGGCGATCGCGCTGGCCAGACAGGCGGCGGTGACCAGGAGCCGGACCCGCCACTGCCGGTGCTGCGGCGTCCAGAGGCCCAGCAGCAGGCCGCCGACGGCGCCGAGAAGCAGGAGCAGTTCGGGAAGCAGTGCGAGCACCCGCTCGCCGCCCACGGACATGCCGGTCACCGGCTCACCAGCTCCACCACCGCCATGGCGGCCGGCTCCAGCACGTCCAGCAGGGCACGCGGAAGGAGCCCCAGGACCAGGGCGAGTAGGAGGAGTGGGGCGATCGCGGCCACTTCGTGACCACGCAGGTCCTGCATCCGGGTCGCTGTCCGCGGCCGGGTGGCGGTCGCCGTCGTGCCGTCCGCACGGTCCAGACCCGGGCCCTCCCCCGGCTTGTCGGGGTCTGCCTCGGATGGGACGACGGTGTCGCCGGTGAGCAGCCGTTGCAGGGCCAGCAGGAACAGTCCGGCGGTGACCAGGATGCCGACGACGGCGCTCACCGTGGCCACCGGCGCGGCCTGTAGGGCGCCGGTGAACACCTGGAACTCGGCGATGAACCCGGAGAAGCCGGGTAGCCCCAGGGAGCCGAATGCAGCGATCGCGAAGCAGGCGGCAAAGACCGGCGCCGGCCGCGCCAGGCCGCCCCAGCGGTCGAAGGCGTAAGTGTGTCCGCGAGACCACAGGACGCCGCTGAGCAGGAAGAGCGCGCCGGTGAGCAGGCCGTGGCTGACCATCTGGTACATCGCCCCCACCGTGGCCACGGTTCGCGCCCCCTCGTCGGCGGAGGCGACCAGGCCGGCCGCGCCCAGGCCGAGCAGCACGTAACCCATGTGGTTGACCGAGGTGTAGGCGATCATCCGCTTGACGTCGGTCTGGGCAAGCGCCACGAAGGCGCCCCACAGCACGCTGATCACCCCGACGACGACGGCCACCATGGCCCACCGCTGCCAGGCCTCGGGAAGGATCGGCATGGCGATCCGCACGAACCCGTAGGTCCCGAGCTTCAACAGGATCCCGGCGAGCACAGCCGACCCGGCGGCCGGGGCGTCGGTGTGCGCGTCGGGCAGCCAGGTGTGGAACGGGAACAGCGGCGTCTTCACCGCCAGCCCCAGGCCGATCGCCAGTAGGACCAGTCCGCCGGCGACCGGGGAGTCCGCGAGCGGCGGGTTCTCCGCGAGCGCCACCATGTCGAAGGTGCGCTCCTCGCTGCCGAGGAACAGCCCGATGAAGCCCACGAGCAGTGCCAGCGACCCGATGAAGGTGTAGAGGAAGAACTTGAGCGCGCTGCGCCGGGCGTTGCCGTGCCCCCAGCCGGCGATGACGAAGTACATCCCGACGATCGACAGGTCGAAGAAGACGAAGAACAGGATCAGGTCGAGTGAGGCGAACGTGCCCAGGCAGGCGGTCTGGAGGAAGAGGAACAGCGCGGCGTAGGTGTGCGGCCGGTCAGGCTCCCGCAGTGAGTAGATGGCGCAGGCCAGGAACAGCACCCCGGTCAGGGCCAGCAGCGGCAGGGAGAGCCCGTCGACGCCGACGTGGTAGCCCGCATCGACGGTGGGGATCCACTGCAGGTCGGCCTCGTACGCCAGGCCGTCGACGACGCCCGAGGCTCCCTCGCCGGGCTCGAAGCGCCACCACATCCAGCCGACCAGCGCCAGGTCGACGGCGGAGGCAGCCACCCACACCCCGATCGCCGCGCGACCGGGAATCCTCGGGACTGCCAGCAGCACAGCAGCAGCCAGCAACGGCAGGAAGATCACGACGGTCAGCAGCACGACTACCTCACCACGAGCAGCAGGACGAGCAGGAACCCCAGACCGACGACGGCCTGGGCGTAGTACTGGTGCAGCAGCCCGGTCTGCGGACGGCGGGCGGCGCTCCCCGCGCGGCGGAACGCCCTCGCCGTGGCACGGACGAGGCCGTCCACCACGCCCGTGTCGATCCGCGCGGAGCCGGCCGCGGTGCGGCGGGTCGCCGCGGCGACGCCGGACACCGCGCCGTCCAGGACGCTGTCGTCCGCCCGGGACGCCATACCGGCGAGCCGACGGGCGCCAAGGGCCACCCCCATGACGGCCCGGTCGATCAGCTTGTCGTCGACGACTGCCAGAGCGCGGCCGACAGCCATGGCCGGCCGGGGCGACAACAGCCGTCCCAGCCCGGCCCACGAGGCCAGCGGACCCCGGGAGAGCTGCTCCATGACGGCAGGGCGGGCCCGGACCACGGCGACGGTCAGCCCCAGGGCCACCAGCGCGAGCGTCCCGGAGAGCAGCAGCTCCCCCAGCCCCGGGGACGGCTCCCCCTCCACGTCCAGGACCGCCTTGAGTTTCTCGGCCACGGCCGGCAGCGCGAGCACACCCAGCCCGGCGGCGAGAACGGCCAGCACGCCGGCGACTACCGTGGTCAGGGCCGGGACGCGCCGGGTGCCCGGCTCCTCCTCGTCGAACGCCTCGTCCCCCGTCGGCCGGGCGAGGACGACGGCCAGGATCCGACCGGCGTAGACCGCCGAGACCGCGGCGGCGGCAAGGCCCACCACCCGCAGGGCCGTTCCGTCGACACCGGCGAGTACCTCGTCCTTGGTGGCCCACAGCGACAGCGGCGGTACACCGGCCAGAGCGAGGGCAGCGACGGTGGCCGCTGCTCCCATTCCTGGATACCGACGGGCGGCGCCACGCAGGTCAGCCAGATTCTTGGTGCCGAGCGCGGTGAGCCAGGCCCCGGCGGCGACGAACAGCCCGGCCTTGACCGCGGCGTGCGCGACCAGCTGGGCGGTGCCGCCTGCGGTGGCGCCCACCCCGGCGGCGAGGACGACGAAGCCGATCTGCGCGGCGGTGCTGGCCGCGAGCAGCTGCTTGAGGTCAGTTTGCGCCACGGCCACCGCGCCCAGGACCAGGGCGGTCAGCGCCCCGGTCCACGCCGCCGCCGTCGCGGCCCAGCCGGTCGCCGCGAGCAGCGGCTGCATCCGGATGAGCAGGTACCCGCCGGCGGCCACCATCGTGGCCGAGTGCAGCAGCGCGCTCACCGGGCTCGGCCCCTGCATCGCGGCCGAGAGCCAGGCCGAGAAGGGCAGCTGCGCCGACTTGCCCAGCGCGGCGACCAGCACGCCGGCGGCGGCCACGTCCGCCCAGCCGCCGTCCGCGCTCTCCAGGTCAGTCAGCACCAGGCTCCCGGTCGCCGCCAGCGCCGCCCCGGCGGCGACGTATAGGCCGAGGTCACCGGCCCGGGTGGTCATGAACGCCCGGGTGCCGGCGGCCAGCTTGCCCGGCTCCTCCCAGTGGTAGCCGATGAGCGCGTAGGAGGTCGCGCCCATGACCTCCCAGGCCAGGAGGAGCGTGGGCAAGGTTGCCGCGGTGACCGTCGCCAGCATGGCCGCGACGAACAGCAGCAGGTAGCCGAAGAACCGCCCCCGAGCGGCATCCGCCGACAGGTCCACGACGGCGAACACGGTGACCAGCAGGGCGATGCCGGCCACCAGGACGACGAGCACGGCGGAGAGCCCGTCGACGACCAGGCGCAGATCCCCGCCCTCGACGATCCCGAGGAACGGCACAGACAGCCGCGGCCGGGTCCCGGCCACCAGCGCAGCCACCACCACACCTGCCGCGGTGACGGCCACGGCCAGCGCTCCGGCGACGCGATCGGCCCGCCGACCGGTAACCAGCAGCCCCGCACCGGTCAGGGCGGGGAGCAGCACCAGGGCGCCGAGGACGGCGCTCATCCGCGCAGGTCCGACGCCATGTCGATCATGTCGAGCTGCCGAGCTCGATAGAAGGCGACGGTGACGGCGAAGCCCATGGCCATCTCCACCGCCATGACCACCAGCGCCACGACGACCAGCACCTGGGCGTCGGGCAGCTCCGGCGCGAGGAAGTACCAGGCCGCTCCCCCGGCCAGCAGCACACCGTTGAGGACGAGCTCGAGGCCCATCATCACCATGACGATCGTCTGCTGGGACAACGCCCCGAAAAGCCCGACACCGATCAGACCCGCGGCGACGGTCAGTACGATCTGCAGGACCATCTCGGCGGTCATCGGCGCAGTCCCCCGGGCACCGGGTCGTCCGGGCGCTTCGCCGTCAGGCCGGCGCCGAAGCGGTCGTAGCGGCCGCGCGCGGTGGCCAGGACGGTGCCGGCCAGGATCGTGGCGAACAGCCCGATGCCGATCACCAGCATGACGAGCATGTGGCTGCCCATGATCGCCTCCCCGAGCTGGCGGGTGCTGTCAGCCGGGCGCTCCGGGTCCGGCATCGGCCAGTCGATCGTCCAGATGCCGACGACGAGGACGACGAACGCACCCGCACCCGTTCCGGCCGAACCTTTGGCGTTGTGCACCATCGTCATCGGCATGAGCCCGGCCGGGTTCATCATGAACATGATCATGAAGACGGCCATGATCGCCATCTCGATCGTCATCATCAGCGCCGTCACGACGGCCAGGTAGACCAGGTCGAGGGCGAGCAGGATGCCCGCCACGGCGAGGAACGACGCCAGCAGGGCGAAGGTCGCCCGCGCCATCGAGTCGACGACGAACACGGCGACTCCCGCGGCAACCGACAGAACCCCGAGGACGGCGACGGCCGTGACCGCCCAGCCGGAGAGCTCGCTCAGCATCGTCTCCTCCTCCTCACGCGTAGAACCCGTTCAGGACCAGCACAGCGACGACCAGCGCCTGCAATAGCGTCAGCGGGACCAGGACCATCCACCCGACCTCCACCGTGCGATCGGGCCGCAGCACCGGCATCCGTCGTCCCACCCAGACCAGAGCAGCGACGACGGCCAGCGTCTTCAGCAGGTGCCACAGCGGGCCGGGCAACCAGGGGCCGGAGTCGCCGCCGAGGAACAGTGCGGCCGCCATGGCCGCGCTCGCGCCGAGGAAGACGGCGCGACCGGCCTCCACCAGCAGCCGGTCCACCCCGGACAGTTCCGAGGTGACGCCGCCGGCGATGTCAGCTGCGGCCGGTGCGGCGAACGGCCCCCAGAAGGCGAAGGCCGCGGCGCTGGCCACGAAGACCAGGAAGGCGACCGGCATCGTGACCACGAACCACAGGCTCTCCTGCGCGGCCACGACGTCCGTCGTGCGCAGTGAGCCGGCCCCCAGGCCAGCCGTGATGAGCGCGAACATCAGCGGCAACTCGTAGGCCAGGCCCTGGGCGAGGAACCGGTATCCACCGGTCAGGGCATGGACCGCGTTCGGACCCCACCCGACCAGCCACACCGCCGCCCACAGCAACGCCTCCATGGCGTTGAACCACACGAGATCGGCGCTGGTCGACCACAGCGTCCGACCGCCCACGGGCACCACCGCCAGAGACAGCAGCGCCAGTGTCAGCACGGCGACGCATCCGATCCGCCACAGCAGTCGGTCCGGCGCCAGAGTCGTCCGCCGCTGCTCGACCAGCAGACGCGCGCTCGAGCGGATCGGCCCGACAGCGGCCCCCGCCGCGCCGAAGACGACGACGCGGTCGACCGCCGCCACCACGACGCCCAGGACCAGACCGACCGCCACGATCCCGAGGACTGCCGGGACCAGCCCCCACACCTCCGCCAGAGTCTGCTCAGGCATGCAGGTGCTCCGGAGCCGACACCGCGGACACGGGGCGGAGCTCGAGGCTGGCCACGATCAGCCGGGCGCTCCCGATCTCCGCGCCCTCCACCAAGGCTGCGACGTCGTCCAGTGACATCGCGGGCACGTCCTCGACCGACTGCCCCGACGCCATGTCGCACCAACGCCTGACCCGGTCCAGGGCGTCTCCCCCAGACCCGCGCCTCCCGATGCCGCCGGCCGTCCACGCCAAGGTCCGCGACCGGCTCACCCGCCGCGCCAGGCCCTCGGCAAGCCGTTGTGCCTCATCTCGATTGGCCCCCTCGGCCGCCCCGTCCCGGGCACGGCGTGCGTCTCGGGCAGCCGTCGGCCAGCCGGCCACGTCCAGGAAGCGGGCGAGCCGGTCGAGTGCGGCCCGCTGGGAGTCGGACTGCTGCTGGGCGGGTGGGGCGGTGCCGGCGTCGAGCCAGGCCAGTTCTGCGGAGGTGAGGACGTCACCCTGCAGATCCGCCCGCAACACCAGACCCGTCGGCCAGCCCGGCAGTACCGGCCCGAGCGCCACCTTCAGAACGTCGAGTTCGAGCCCGTCCCGGTCCGGGCCGGTCGAGGCCATCGGCAGCCCGGCCACCTCACCACCGTGGTCCATGCTCTCGTGACCCATGCCTTCGTCATCGGCCCCGTGATCTACGCCCTCGCCCTCCTCGCTCTCCTCGTCCTCATGACCGGCGTCGTCGTCCATGCCCCCGCGGCCACCGCCGTGGTCCATGCCCTCGTCGTCGGCGTCCTCGTCCTCGGTCTTGCCGAGCAACGAGGCCGGCGACGGCCGGTCGTCGCCATCTGGACCTGAGCCGATCCGGCGGACCAGTGCGTCTCGACCCGCGTCCAGAGCGACGACGGCGTCGCCGTGGTCGGGCACGTCCATCCGGTGGCGCGGCTCCGGGATCTGCTTCCACAGCACGTCGACGGCTTCTGCGAGCGCCGGACCGGGCCCGCCAAGGACGACCAGCAGATCGGTGTCCGCGGGTGACACGGCGCGCCGCCAGCCGCGCCGGTCCAACTCGGCCTCGACGGACCACCGGAACGTCGTCGCACCCGGGGCATCGACGAGCAGCACCCGCGGCCTCGCCAGCGCCCAGTTCCGCAGGCGGGCGATCAGGTCCATCGCAGCGCACCCTCACGCCAGACGTAGGTGACACCGACAAGCAGAACGGCGAGGAAGCCGAACATCTCGACGACCGCCGCCGCCCCCATGTCCGCGACCACGACCACCCACGGGTACATGAAGATCATCTCCATGTCGAAGGCAAGAAAGAGGACCGTGACCGCGTACCACCGCGCGTGGTAGCGAGAGACGGCGTGCTGCTGCGGGAGCAGGCCCGACTCGTACGACAGGACGGCGGCGGGCTCCCGGGCGGTGCGCAACGCCGACGACAGCCCGTACAGCCCGACGATGCCGGCCGCGACCAGGGCAGCCAGCGACAGCAGCGCAACCATGGCGCCCTCCTCGCGTCAACGGATATGCCGCTGGGAAACGGCCGGTACTAGCCGGGGAAACGACAGCGATCACCCGGACGACCGTCCGGATATGGCCGACTGTAGGGGCGGTCGGAGATGTTCGCGCGGCGACGATCACCCCGCCTCGGCCCCGCGCCGGCCCTTGACACACACACTCTCAGTCGTCGTCCGGCGCCGCGTCTGAGAGGACGACCAACTGGCGGAGGCAGTGCTCCCGTAGCGGCTCGGGGAATCCTTCGGCCAGGCGGTAGAACACGACGCGCCCCTGCTTCCGGTTGGTCACCAGTCCCGCCGTGCGCAGCAGCCGCAGGGCGTAGCCGACGGCGTCCTCGTTGGACTCCAGGGCCAGCGCGAGGTCGCCGACGCAGAGCTCCTCGACCATGTCGAGCGCGAACAGGACTCGGGCTCGGGTCGGGTCGGCCATCAGGCTCAGCACGCTGGTCAGCTGGGCCGCTTCGTCGCGGCTGGGCAGCCGGGCTCGGGCGTGGGCGACACGCACGGGATCGACCGGATGCGCGTGATCGGGTTCGGACATCGAGAAACACCTCCAGGCCGCTCATACCCGTACGGGTCTGCGGGTACCGCCGGATTCGTCGGCGCCAGATCCGGGCGACAGCCGAGCCGTCCGGGCCGAGAATCCGAGGAGACAACCATGACCGTGGCAGCCCAGATGCTCGACACCTACCCCAAGGACCTCGGCGGAGTCGACAAGCCGAAGCTCCTCGAGTGCATCGAGGCCTGCTTCGAGTGCGCCCAGGCCTGCACCGCCTGCGCCGACGCCTGCCTCAGCGAGGACAAGGTCGCCGAGCTGACCAAGTGCATCCGCACCAACACCGACTGCGCCGACATCTGCGACACGACCGGCCGGGTGCTCTCCCGGCACACCGGCTACGACGCCAACCTCACCCGGGCCGTCCTCGAGGCCTGCGCCGCCGCCTGCAAGGCCTGCGGTGACGAGTGCGAAAGCCACGCCTCGATGCACGAGCACTGCCGCGTCTGCGCCGAGGCCTGCCGGCGCTGCGAGAAGGCCTGCCGAGACCTCATCACGTCGCTGAGCTGACCCCGTCCGTTGATCCACAGCCCCGACCGGCTGCCGGACGCCCAGCCAAGGATATGCGGGTTGGGCGCCCGGCCCTGATGTCTCATGAGTCATCGGCGTCGGGCCGACTACGCAGGTCTTCCCCCCGCACCGAAAGCCGCCGTCTTCTGGCGTGAGTACATCCGACGGATAGAGGCCGCGGGGAGCGCGGGGGCGGCACAAGAAGCCGCACCCCGCGGCCCTCGACTCAGCCGCCGAGTTCGTTCAGCAGCTGCTGCATCTCGTTGATCTCGTCGTTCTGCGTCTCGACGATGACCCGAGCCAGGTCGATCGCTTCCTCGTTCGCACCGTCGTCGATCTCGATCTGCGCCATGATCACCGCGCCGTCGTGGTGCTCGATCATCGACTGCAGCCACATGACGTCGAAGTCGGGACCGGCGGCCGGCATGTCCCCCATGCCGTCCGAGCCATGATCCATGCCGCCGCCGGACCCATGATCCATACCCCCCGTGCCACCGGTCTCCACCGGCTCTCCCCACTCCTCCAGCCAGCCGGTCATCAGATCGATCTCCGGATCCTGACCGGCCTGGATGCGCTCGGCCAGGTCGAGCACGCGAGGATCGCTGGCGCGCTCCAGAGCCATCTCAGCCATCCCCAGGGCACCTTCGTGATGCGGGATCATCCCCTGCGCGAAGGCGACGTCGGCGTCGTTGAACTCTTCGGACACGGTCGCCGAGCTGTCGGCGGAAGTGTTGCTGTCAACGGCAGTGCCGTCGACGGTACTGGAGCAGCCGCCGAGAAGGACTGCGCCGGCGAGCAGGCCACCGGCGATACGGACGAGTCGAGCTGTCCTACGGGTCATTGCAAGTCTCCTGTCATTGGGATCTGGGCGTGCCTGATCGACCCCGTGCAGCAGGCGCTGGCGGGGTCGGGGCGTTCGGCCTAGATCCGCAGGAGGCAGAGAGCGGAGAGATCCGGCGCAGGGGGCAGGCGGAAGCGCTGCCGGAGCCCACGCAGCGAAGGAGGCGGGCCTCGCACGACGAGGGCGGCTCGCCCACGGAACAGCGTCGCGACGCTCACCAGCGCCAGCGCCAGCGCCGCAAACAGCACAGCCAGGCAGATGACCCAGAGCTCCGGTCCATGGGCTGGGATGCCGTCCGAAGCGGGGTGGAGTGGTGTGGTCGCGTCCGCGTCGAGTGGAGCCACATCCGCTTCAGCCAGAGCCGCGTGTTCATGGCGATCACCATGGGCGGGGTCATGGGGCTGGTGATGCTCGGCTGGATGCTGAACATGTACAAGAACATGAAGGCCAACGTCGCCATCGTCGCGGCGAGCTTGCTGCTCCTGGGGTTCGGGGTGCTTCTCGACCGCACTCAGACGACCGTGCAGGACACCGCCTGGATGCGTGCGATGATCCCGCACCACTCGATGGCGATCACCCGCTCCGAGCGGTCTGAACTCTCGGACGTGCGCGTGTGCCAGCTGGCCGTGGAGATCAGCGAGGCGCAGATGCGGGAGATCGACGAGATGGATTGGCTGATCGAGGACATCGCTGAGAACGGGATCGCCGACACGGTTGAGGAAGCCGAGGCCCGACCGGTTCCCGAGTTCGACGCCTCCGCGTCACGGGACTGCCCGCCCTCGGACTGACCACGGCATGGCCGGCGCACCCGGGCCAGTGAGTGAGCACCCTGCCAAGGGGCCGCCGCTGGAGCAGGAAGTAGCCGCCGGCGCGACCTGGCGGCCCAACTCGGTTCTCAGCCTTGCGGACTGACCCCCACCAACGTGACACCAACCAGCCGCCGGACAGCAGCCTCTGACGGCAAGGCCGACCAGGTGCAGAGCCCCGTGGTTGGCAGCGGACCCCCGTCGTCCTCCGGCCTGCTTGTGCGCGCCCGGGGCCGTACCGATTCCGGCGTCGATACCGAGCCGGTCGGAGGGCCCGCTTGTCCGGTGCAGTCAAGCGCTTCGGTCAGCGACAGTGCGCAGTGCCTCCTGGAGCCGGGCCTTGGCATCGGCGGCGATCGGTTCCAGTTCCGGCCGGCTGTGTCCGGAGAACCGGGGACGGTCCAGTCCCGTGCCCGGCACGGCGCGTTGGTAAGGCTACTTAAGCGTGGCGCTGCTGGGCAGGCGTGGCGGCTGAGCCGAGACGCCGGTCGCGGAGCCGCATCGGGTATCGGAGGCCGATGCGGCTCCGCGGGCGCGGGCTACAGGCCGAAGGCTCTGCCCTCGACCAGGATGACGACGCCCAGGCCGATCAGGACGATCGGGAACAGCACGTGCTCCCAACGCTCCAGCACTTCCGCGATCGGCTTGCGGGTGGCGACGAAGCGCGCCGCGGCGACCAGCACGGCCACCAGGGCGAGGAAGACGACCGAGTAGGCGAGGATCCCCGCCGTGCCGACGGTGGCGAAGACCGGCACGTACACGCCGATGTTGTCCCCGCCGTTGGCGAAGGTGACTGCGGCGATGGTCAGCGCGCTGAGCGTCTTGCCGCTGACCTTGCCCTCGTCGTCATCGTCATCGTCATCACTGCGCCAGACCCGCCAGGCCGCGAGCAGGCCGAGGCCCAGCGGGATGAGTCCGAAGTACGGGATGGCTTCCTCGGGCAGGAAGCTGCGCGCGCCCAGGGCGACGAGCACCGCCGCGGCCAGGATGGCGCCGAATCCGAGGTACTGGCCGACGAGGATCTTCGCGGTGGTGCCGCGCTGGCCGGCGCCCCGGGCATAGAACAGCGACAGCACGATGATGTCGTCGATGTTGGTGGCCAAGAACAGGCCGATGGCCTGCAGGGTCCAGGTGAGGAGTTCCATCACTGCCTTCTGTGTAGGGCACCGGCATCGGCCGGCCGGCGAGAGGTTGGCGCTCGGAAAAGTGGCCTGTCGCTGGGCCCTCTGGGAAAGGAGCAGCCACCGTGCTGCGGCACCGACTCGTCAGCTACCGCTTGGATGTGAAACGAAGAAGCGGGGCTTCGAGCCACCACAAGGGCTGGTGCCAGCACGGGCCATCCACCCACGCAGCGCCGCGGAGTCATCGCCATGCGGCGATGCTAGCAGTTCTATCCGATGATGCGGCCACGGTGCGTGCGAATAACGCCGGGGCTATCGCAGACCGACCATGGGCGTGGCCGACGACGGCGCGCCTCGCCGTGGCGCCAGTCGGCGAGGGGCTGGACAGAGCAGAGGCACCCTGCTATTCATCGCTTCAAGACGATGCTACTGCGATCCAGCGATGGGCGACTGCGACATGCTGATGAACCGGATAGAGACCGCACTCGTGGACAGTCGGCCCCGACGGGCGCTGCAGCGCTGGTACGAGACTCCGGCGCTGCTGCGACTCGGCGGCAAGCTGCCACCGAAGGCACGGGTTCTGGAACTGGGCTGCGGCGCCGGCTACGGCACCGAACTGGTTCTCGAACAGTTCGGCGCCGAGAAGGTGGACGCTGTCGATCTCGATCCTCAGATGGTCGATCGTGCGCGCCGACGGGTGAGCGGCTATGGCGACAGGGTTCGGCTCGTCACCGGGGACGTGACCGACCTGCGGCAGGCGCTGGGGGCGGCCGACGGCAGCTATGACGCGGTGTTCGAGTTCGGGATCCTGCACCACGTCGAAGATTGGCGCGCGGCCGTGGGTGAAGTCGCTCGAGTGCTGCGGCCGGGTGGCCGCTTCTACTTCGACGAGGTCACCGCCGATGCGCTGGCCACCCGGGGCTACCGGTGGCTGTTCGACCACCCGACACGCGACCGGTTCACCGCCGCAGGGTTCATCGCCGAGCTCGAGCGGCAGGACCTGGTCGTAGGTCAGCGGTGGCTGACCCGTGTCCGCGGCCACTACCTTCTCGGCGTCGCTGACCGGCCGGCTCCTTCACCCGGTTGAGTGGGCCGGCCATGCTCATTCCGCTCCCCCGCTATTTCGCCTCCGCGCCGGACGCGTCGGCCGACCCGCATGTCCTCCCCCTCCGCTCGGCGCACGCCGTGCGTACCGCGGCGGCCCGGCCGCGGGTACGGCCCGTCAGAGCACCCGGCTGGCCGGCACGGTCGCCTTCGCCCGCAGCCGCTGGCCGCTGCCGCCACGGTCGGCTGCACGTCAACAGCGACTGGGCGATCCTCGAGCCGGTCGACCCCCAATACCGTTCTGTTCCGCCCGGTCAGCAGTCCCACACCGTGCTGCTGACCAACCTGACCAACCTGACCAACCTGGCCAACCTGGCCAACCGGGTAGAGCCGATCCTGCGCTACGACCTCGGCGACGGCGTGCTCGTCCGCCCCGACCCCTGCCCCTGCGGCAGGCCCCTGCCGACGATCCAGGTGCACGGCCGCACCGCCGACGTACTCATCTTCCCGGCCGCCCACGGAACCCCGTTGACCGACACCCCGCTCACCCTCTCCGCCGTCCTCGACCGGGTGCCCGGCATCGGGCTTGCCCAGATCCGGCAGACGGCACCGGCCACGGTCAGCGTGCGGCTCCGGTCGACTCCGGGAGCCGACCGCACCGCGGTGTGGCGCACCCTGTCGGCGGGATGACCCCGCTGCTGCGCAGCCACGGCCTGGACGTCGCCGTCGTGCTCGATAACGAGCCACCGCGGCCCTCCCCCGGCGGCAAGTCCCGGCTGGTCGAACCGCTGCAGTGAACCGGTTGCCGAACTGCACCCCGCGGGTCAGGCGTTGGCGACCCGGTTGCCACCGGCCCCGGGCAGCACCTAACATCGCTCTGTGACGATGAAAGCGCGCAGCAATGTTGACGCGTCGCCGCCGACGGTCAACGAGGCGCAGGCGCTGTCCCCGGCGGCGTCCCTGTTCCACAGCCTGTCCGACCCGACCCGGCTGGCGATCCTGCGCCATCTGGCCGTCGGCGAACACCGGGTCGTGGACCTGACGACGCACCTGGGCTTGGCCCAGTCCACCGTCTCCGCGCATCTGGCCTGCCTACGCGACTGTGGACTGGTCACCTCCCGACCCCAGGGCCGCGCGTCGATGTTCTCTCTCGCGGCCGAGCCGCGGTTGATGGAGCTGCTGGCCGCCGCAGAGCGGCTGCTCGCCGAGACCGGCGACGCCGTCGACCTCTGCCCCAACCACGGCTCCGCCGCCCGCACCGAGCGCGGGGAATGACAGTGCCGTCCGCCAGCACGCCGCCCCGGGGCTGGCCGAGCGGGCACAGTCGCCGGGCAGGCGTGTCGGACGGGTTGCCGGCATCGAGACGGTTCGCAGCTGGCCTCTCGTCGATCGCCCAGCGAGACCATCGCGGCAACGTGGAGATCGGACCGCGCCCCGCACGTCTCCGGGCGGACGCTAACCGGTGGCGTGGCAAGCCCCGCCGGCTGGTGTCCTGGGCCAGCCCCGCCCCGTCGCCGACCGCGTGTCGATCTCGCCACAGCCGACAGGTGTCATGCGCGCCCGTCTCCGAGATTGCCGGGTAGGACCGGCGCATGCCGACCCCTCCCCCGCTGCCGCGAGAGATGCTGCTCCGCTACACCGACGTGCCCGAGGGGCGCATCCGCACGCGGGTGCTGGGCCATCGGTCTCCCGGCGTCCTCCCAGTCGTCGTCGTGCAGGGCATGGCGGTCTCCGACCATCTACTTCCGGCCTGTGCCGTCCTCGGCGACTGGACGGAAGTACACCTGCTCGACCTGCCCGGCTACGCCGGCAGCGGCGAGCCGACGCGCTACCTGGACGTTCGCGGCTACGCGGACACTGTCGCGCACTGGCTCGAGGCCGCGGGGCTCGACCGCGCCGTGGTCGTGGGACATTCGAGTGGCACGCAGGTGGCGGCGTGGACCGGGGTGCTGTGCCCTGAGCGGGTGGCCGCCGTCGGCTTGGTCAGCCCCACCGTCGACCCGATGGCGCGGTCCCTGCCCAGGTTGCTGTTTCGCTGGCGCCTGGACGCGCGAGCGCCCTCGCCCGGCCTGGAGGCCAACCACATCCCGGAGTGGAAGCGCGCCCGACCGCGCGGGATCGTTCACCTGATCAGGGTCCATCTCGCCGACCGGCTCGAGGAGCAGGTCACGCGCCTGCACGTGCCGGTGTTGGCCATCCGCGGCGAGCAGGACCGGCTCAGCACCGAGCGCTGGATGCGGGACCTGGCCGGCTCCACGCCGAACGGCGATCACGTCACGGTGCCCGGCGCGCACGCCTTCGTCTGGCTCGATCCGCACGCGTGGTCAGACCCGCTGCACCGTCTCGCCACTCGAGCCTCCTCAGCGGTCTCCTGAATTGCGTCAGGAACGGAGCCAAGAAACGATGAGACGCGCAACCGCGCCACAGGGCAGCCCGCAGGCGGTGACCGGCAACCGTGGTGGAGCCGGCGACGCGTGTGCCTGCTACCGGGGTCTCCGGTGACCGGCGTACCGCCGGAGAAGGCCATCGCCTCCTTCGACTCCTCCAGCGCTTTCCTGACGGCTCTGGCACGAGCCCTCGACGGACGAGACTTTCCCTACCTCGGGCAGTCCAGCCTCAAGGTCCCGCTGGTGCGCGCCAGCGCGCTACTGCCGTTGAGCCTGCGCCGCCGGGTCTACGCGATCGCCAGCGGTCAGGAAGGTGTTCCGCCCGACCGACTCGACCAGGTCGACCTCGAGCGGGTCGCGGCGTGGATCACCGCGCACTATCCGGCGCGCCGCTATCCGGGCGTGCTGCTCGGCTCGTCCAACGGGGCGCTGGCCCACTTGGCGGCCGCCGCCGGCCTGCCCTGGCTCCCACAGACCCTGCTCGTGCCCGTCCGCAGGCCCCGGGCCGATCCGCGCGACGCCGCCGCGGCGCTCGATTTCGGCGCCCGGCACGCGCCGGCGCTGTTGGAAGGCAACCCGACGATCGAGTTGCACCACATGCACGACGCGAACCAGGACGCGCTCAGCGCCTCCCAGATGGCGTACTTCCGGGTGAAGTGGCATGTCCTTCCGCAGGCGTACCAGGCCTTTCTGGCCGAGACGCTGGAGCCGGGCGCGCCGGTGATCGTCGTGCGTGACCGGTCCTCGTGGCCGGTCACCCGGGTGGGACCGCGGCACGTCTTCCAGTACGGCGCGCAGGGCGGCATGTCCGCCGAGGAGTATTCGGCCGAGCCCGGGGCGCCCGGCACCGATGAGGTCGCCGCCGAGGCCGAGTGGGGGTTCGCCGAGGCGCTCGGTGAGGCTATCCGCGGTTGGGCGACGCGGAACGGGCATCCGGTGGTCGAGGTGAGCTACGGCCACCCGCAGGACCCTGCGGCGGGGGTCGCCGACATCTTCCGCGACTGGCTGCGGCAGCGGGGGCAGCCGGCGCAGCGGCTGCTGGTGAGCTCCTTCATCGTGCACGATCCCTGGCGGACCCTCACCACGGCCTCGGTACCGTTCTGGACCTTCTTCCCGGTGCGCAGCGCCGCGGCGGACCTCGCCGAGTATCTCGACCGCGCAACCTACGAAGACGTCGACATCCTGCTGTTCAGCAACGGCGTTCCATCGCGCGGACAGGTCGACGCCCGGTCATGGGAAGCCCTGGCCGGGCGTGCGCAGCGACGCGGACGGCTGCTCGGCGTCGACGCCGACGCCTTTCCCGCCGACTTCACCGCCTTCGTCCGCTACACGTCCGCGCTCCGGTCGCTGCCGACGGCCGCCGCTTCGTGGCCGCCACTGGGCGTGGCAGACATGCTCACCGGGCTCGAAGCCGCGCCTCCTATGGCAGTAGCGCGTCCGGACGGCGATCCCGCCGGTCCGTGACGGCCGAACCTGGCCGACAACCGCCGGTCGCAGCCGGGTTGGGTTGCAGCGATCCCGGCGACCGGGCTCATTCCACTTGCAGAAGGGATTACCGCGTGACCGACGACGCGACGGATGCCCAGCGACGCATCGCCCGAGAACTCGGAGTGCGCCTCGAGTTCGATGTGGCCGAGGAAGCGGACCGCCGCAGCCAATTCCTGGCCGAGCTGCTGACCGCGACCGGTCTGCGCACCCTTGTGCTGGGCATCAGCGGTGGCGTCGATTCGGCGACGGTCGGCATGCTCTGTCGCCGAGCCGTCCGCCGTCGCCCAGCCGGATCGGCCGCGCTGGCGGCGGTGCGTCTTCCGTACGGACAGCAGCAGGACGACGCAGACGCCCGGCTGGTCCTCGACACCATCGAACCCGATTGCCTCTTCACCGTCGACATCCAGCCGGCCAGCGATGCTGCCCTGGTCAGCCTGTCGGCGGCGGGACTGCGGTTTCCTTCCGCCGAGAAAGAGGACCATGCCCTGGGCAACATCAAGGCACGCCAGCGCATGGTCGCCCAGTACGCCATCGCCGCGGCGCTCGACGGCCTGGTGATCGGCACCGACCACGCCGCCGAGGCCGTCACCGGCTTCTTCACCAAGTTCGGAGACGGCGGAGTTGACGCCAATCCGCTCGCCGGGCTGACCAAGCGCCGGGTACGGGCTCTCGCCGAACACCTGGGTGTGCCTGCGCGCATCATCACGAAGGTTCCCACCGCTGACCTGGAGTCCCAGCGTCCCCAGCTGCCCGACGAGGAGGTCCTCGGCCTCCGCTATGCCGAGATCGACGACTTCCTCGAAGGGCTACCGGTCAGCCCAGAGGTCCACGCAGCGATGACACGCCACTACACCGCCACCGCCCACAAACGGAGCGGGCCGCTCGTTCCACCGCCGCGGCCGCCAGGCTGCGCGGGTTGAGGGTCCATGCCGACAACCGCTCGGTCTGTCAGCCGTCGCGGGCGATCGCCCCCTGGCGGGCGGGCCATAGCTGAAACTCGGGCGGGATCGCTACCGGCTGCCTCGGCGGCACGATCTCACCCGGCCACGTAGCGGCGCCGTCCTGCAGGACTACGCCCCCACGTGCGGTGAAACTCCACCGCGCCGACCCACGAGCCGCGTCCTCCGTCCACCTTGTGAGGTTCGGAGACGGACTTCCACGGCAAGGTTTGTCCCACCGATCTCACGCCTACGGCTCTGGTAGCACCGTCCGGAACTTCGACCCGTACAACCGAGGAGAACCGATGAGCGAGTCGCCACAGTCGCCGTCCGTACAGCAGGGCCAGTCCCCGCAGCAGGAGAGCGGGCAGCAGGGTCAGGTCCCGCAGCCGCCGTTGGTGCGACAGCCGGTGACCGACGACAGCATCCGGGTCCGTCAGGTCAGCCACTACCAGTTTTCCTGGGTCGCGCAGGAGCCGGGCGAGGAGGGCGTGTTCACATTGCAGCTGGTGCTCGACCCGGGAGCCTGGGAGGAGGTCCTCACCGTGGACGCCGATGACGCTGATGTTCTGCAGGACCTGCTGTCGTCGAGAAAACATGTGCAGTACGACATCGGCCGGCGGACCCTGATGTTCGGCACTTCTGCGGTTGGAGAAGGCTGAGCGCCACCGCAGGATCATGAAGGCGCCGCAAGGCCGGCTCCCTGGGCGGGAACCATGGAGAACGGGGTCGCGAACCTCGGCCGGGGCAGTCGCCGGCAACGACGGCGGTCGGCTGTACTCGCTGGGCGTCCATCCGGCGTGGCCGACGGTGTGGCAGTCATCAACCTCCCCGAACCGGAATTGATGAGACCGCGGATGGCCATGACGCGCTCGCGCGGCTGTTGAAGGCTGCAAAGGTCGGACTGGCCGGTGGGAGAGCACCCCGCGTGGGCAGCGGCAGGTCGGCATTGTCCTGCAGGCGTCAGCCACGAGCCACATCACCGGCGCCCGGGTCACACCATGAAAATTGGCTCTCCGAATCAGCGACCCGGGTGTTGCGACGACCGCTGGTCGGCGCGGGTCACCAATCGCCACGCCTTCACCCGCCTTGCGTCGACCGTGACGCCTCGTAGCAGCTGATGGTCCGCCCCTGGTGGGACAACGAACGGAGACAAAGTGGTCTGGCTTTGGGTGCCCGGGTTGATCGTCGCTGCATTCGCCACGCGATGGGGCGCCGAGCAGCTTGCTGCGCCACTCAAGGCAGTGCGCCGCCGGTATGGCTTCACCGGCGCGGCCGGTGGGCCGCTCGTCGCCCTGGGCAGCGCCAGCCCCGATGTCGGGATCAACACCGTGAGCGCCGTGACCGGGACCGCCTCGATCGGCTTGGGCAGCATGCTCGGTTCGACGGTCGTCTCTATTCCGATCACCGTGGCAGTCGCCTTCGCTGCCAGCCGAAAGAACCGCCGCGACCAGGACAGAGATGCTCAGTCGGGCGGCCTGACGGTGGAGAAGGACTCGGTGCTCGTCGACGCCCTGCCCTACCTGGCCACCGTGGCCGTATTTGCGCTGCTGGTCCTGCCCGCTCCGTGGCGGGGCCTGCAGCTCATCGATGGCGTCATCGCGGTTCTGGTGTACGTCGCCTTCCTCACCCAGGCCCTGCTACGCGGGCGTGGCGGTCAGCGTGGCGAGGTCTCCTGGTCGACGAAGCAAACGCTGCGCGCGGTCGCCGGCGTTGCCGTCCTCGCGGTGGGCTCCTACATCCTGGTGACCGGAACGCGGCAGATCGGGTCCACCCTCGGGCTGCAGCCCCTGGTCAGCGGTCTCTTCATCACGGCATTCATGACCGCGCTGCCGCAGGTGTTCACCACCTGGTCGGTGGTCCGCAGCGGTCAGGTGACCAGTGGAGTCACCAGCGTGTTCGCGGACCACGCCATGACCTTCACGCTCGCTGTGCTCCCGCTCGCGATCGTCGGCGTGTCCGTGGACAACTATCCGATCGTCCTCGTCGTCATGGGCTTCGTCGCACTCATGCCCATCCTGTTCGCCGTCCTCAGCCGGCGCCACAAGCTGGGTGATCAGTACTCCCTGCTCTTTCGGGACGTACTCGTCTTCGGGGCGGCCGTTGTGGTCTACATCGCAGTGGTCGGGTTCATGCTCGTGGTCTCGTAGCCGGCTGTCCGTTGAGCCCCTGGAGGACGGTGAAGGAGCTTCTCCAGGTCCTCGGCGTGCTGGCCATGCCTTGGACTTCTCGGTATGGGCTGCGCCGCCGGCCCCGGGTCCGTCGTTTTTCGGGCGCGGCTTATTCGCCGCTCGACGTCGAGCCGCGGGGGCTGTTGGGTGGGGCGGACGCCGGCCCTGACTCGACGGCCGATCCCTCAGTCCCGTGTCCAGCGGCAGCGCGAGACTCGCCCTCGTCGCTGCGCCAGGTGGTGATCGCGAACAGCAGGCCGCCGGTGACGATCGCCGTGTCGGCGAGGTTGAACGTCGGCCACCAACCGGTGTGCAGGTAATCGGTGACCACACCGTCCGCGGCGCGGTCGGCCAGGTTGGCCACCGCACCGCCGAGGATGAGGGCCAGCGCAGCCAGCTGGCCGCGGCTCCCCCGGGAAGCCGTGCGCCACGCGAACACGGCCACGCCGGCGGTGATCGCGGCGGTGACGGCGATGACCAGCCAGGCCGGGGCCTCCGCGCCGACGGAGAACGCAACACCCGGGTTGTAGCCCAGCCGCAGATCCACCGGCCCGAGCTCCACCCCGGTCCCCGACAGATGATTCTGCGCCCAGGCCTTCGCGGTGAGGTCCACCGCCGCAACTGCTGCCGCGGTCGCCGCCGCCCACAGTCGCCGACGGACCGGCCGGACCCGCCCTGGACCGGAGCCCCCGGCCCCGGTCACCGGACGGCGCCGGTCAACTCGCCGGGCGCCGACGCCGGGGCAATGGACACCGGCGCCAGCGGCTTCGTCCGGCCGGCGCGCACGCCGTTGGCGATGACGAAGACCTCGGCGACCTCGTGCACGAGCACGACGGCGGCCAGGCCGAGGACGCCGAACAGCGCCAGCGGCATCAGACCGATCACGATCGCCAGGGACAGGGCGACGTTCTGCAGCATGATCCGGCGCGCGCGGCGGGCGTGGCTGAAGGCCTCCGGCAGGTGCCGCAGGTCCTCGCCCATGAGCGCCACGTCGGCGGTCTCGATCGCGACGTCGCTGCCCATCGCGCCCATGGCGATGCCCAGGTCGGCGGTGGCGAGCGCCGGGGCGTCGTTGACGCCGTCACCGACCATCGCGGTGCGCCGCTGTCCACGCAGGTCGGCGACCAGCCGGGCCTTGTCCTCCGGGCGCAGCTCCGCGTGCACCTGCTCGATGCCCACCTCCCGGGCCAGGGCCGTGGCGGTGGCGGTGTTGTCGCCGGTCAGCATGGCCACGGTGTAGCCGTCGCGGCGCAGCCGGGCGACGACCTCCGCCGCCTCCGGGCGCAGCTCGTCGCGCACGGCGACCGCCCCGATGAGCTGCCCGTCGAGCTCGATCAGCACCGCGGTGGCGCCGGCATGCTGCATCCGCTGCACGTCGCCGGCGAGTACGCCGGCCTCGATCCAGCCGGGACGGCCCAGCCGTGCCGGGCGGCCGGCCACCCGTCCGACCAGCCCGGCTCCGACGACGGCCTCGACGTCGTCGGCCAGTTCGGCGCCGGGAACGGAGGCCAGGATCGCCCGGGCAAGGGGATGCTCGCTGCGGGCCTCCAGCGCCGCGGCGACGTCCAGCACCTGCTCGCGGGGTACGCCCGGGACGGTGGCGACCTCCACCACCGCGGGCCGGTTGCGGGTCAGCGTGCCGGTCTTGTCCAGCGCGACCCCGCGGATCGCGCCGAGGGCCTCCAGGGCGGCGCCGCCCTTGACCAGCACGCCGAGGCGGCTGGCTGCGCCCACCGCGGCGACGACGGTGACCGGCACGGAGATGGCCAGAGCGCAGGGAGAGGCTGCGACGAGCACGACGAGGGCGCGCTCGATCCAGACGAGGGGGTCGCCGAGCAGGCTGCCGATGCCGGCGATGACGACCGCGGCGATCATCACGCCGGGCACCAGCGGCTTGGCGATCCGGTCGGCGAGGCGCTGGGCCTCGCCCTTGCGGGACTGCTCGGCCTCCACGATCCGCACGATCCGGGCCAGGGAGTTGTCGGCGGCGGTGGTGGTGACCCGCACCTCGAGCACACCGGTGCCGTTGATGGACCCGGCGAAGACCTCGTCGCCCGGCCCGGCCTCCACCGGCACCGATTCGCCGGTGATCGCCGAGACGTCGAGGGCGGTGCGCCCGCTGCCGATGACGCCGTCGGTGGCGATCCGCTCGCCGGGCTTGACCACCATGACGTCGTCGACCCGCAGCTCGGCGGGAGCCACTACCTGCTCGACCCCACCGCGCAGAACGGTCGCCTGCTCGGGCACCAGGGACAGCAGCGCGCGGAGCCCGCGGCGGGTCTTGGCCAGCGAGTACTCCTCCAGGCCCTCGCTGATCGAGTACAGGAAGGCCAGCGTCGCGGCCTCGCCGACCTCGCCGAGTAGCACTGCCCCGACGGCGGCGATCGTCATCAGCGTGCCGACGCCGATCTTGCCCTTCGCCAGCCGGCGCAGCGTGGACGGGACGAAGGTCCAGGCGCCGACCGCCAGGGCGGCCACCTCGAGGCCGAGCTGCAGTCCGGGACGGTCGGCGCCTCCGGCGACCAGGCTGGCGACGAGCAGCACCCCGGCGACCGCCGCGGCTTGCAGTTCCCGGACCTGCCAGAGCCGTTCGGCTTCGTGCTCCTCGGCCTCCTTGCCGGCCGAGGTCGTCTCGTCGTCGCTGCAGCCGCAGGCGTCGCTCATCGGGTGCTCTCCTCGTCGTGGGTGGTCTCGGCCGGGGTGGTGGGTCGGAGCTGCGGTCGAGGGGCGCCGAAGCCGGGACAGACGGCGACCGCATTGCCGGTGGCGGCGAGCAGCGTTTCCGCCGTGGCGAGCAGGTCCATCAACTGAGGGTGGGTCAGGGAGTACACCAGGCGCGGCCTCGGGATCGGAAGTCGACCAGGACGCAGTCCCGCAGGCGAGCCAGGTGTGCCGACACCGTGAACTGCGCCATGCCGAGCTCCGCTACAAGGTCGACGACTCGGGCCTCGCCCTCGGCGAGGCGACGCAGCAACGCGAGGCGGGCGGAGTCACCGAGACCGTGGAACAGCGTCCCCGCCGACGCCAGAGCTGCTCGCGGGACGGCTTCCGTCGGCGCCTCAGCAATCGTCACCGGACGATGATAGCGCGCCGGGACAGTGCGACAAACTGACGCGCGGCGCCGCTCAACAGAGGGCGCCCGATGATCCGCGCCCGCCTCACGACCGGCCGGCTCGACTGCAGAGCCCTTAGCGTCACCTTGACCCGATCCCTCGCCAAGTGCGGTTCATGACGATGACGCCCAGCACCTCAGCCGCCGTCCCTTCGAACGCCCCGGTATTGCCGGCTGCAGGCGTGGGATGACCCGCACGTAGACGACCATGGCGACCAACTCGACGAGAGTCTGGCTCACCACGATGACCGCACCGATTGCGTACGGCTCAGGCAGAGCGAGCGCGAGGGGTAGCACCACGAGGGAGTTGCGGGTGGCGCCGCTGAAGCTCAGTGCCCGGCCTGCGGAAACGTCGAGACGGAACACCTGCGTGGCCACCCGTCCAACCACGGCCATGATGACCGGAAACGCTGCATAGATCGGGATGACCCGGGCGACGGTTCCGAGGCTGTCGCTGACCTGGGGAATCTGGGAGGCCACCACGGTGAACAGCGTGGCGGCCATCAGCGGGACCATCAGTGCGGTCATCACCCGCGTGATCATCACACCAGCGCGGTGTCGTCTGGCGAGCAGCTCGGTGCACAGGGCCAGAGTCAGCGGTATCGCGATCAGGACGACGAACGCCTCGACGAACGGAGCGGGATCGACGATGGCGGCGAGGTCCGAGCCCAGGAACAAGAGCAGATAGAGCGGTAGCAGGACCATCTGGGCGAGCATGAGCAGCGGCGCGGCAGCGAGCAGACGCTGCGCCGACCCTCCGGCCAGGCCCGCGAAAACGATCACGTAGTCGACGCACGGCGCGAGCAGCACCAGCAGCACGCCCAGCAGAACCGCGCGGTCATCCGGCAGCGCGAGGGTCAGGCCCCACACGACGAGGGGAACCACCAGGAAGTTCACTACCAGGACGGCCGACAAGAAGCGGCCGTCCCGAAAGCTGCGGTTCAGCGACGTGAACGGAACCTGCAGAAACGTGGCGTAGAGCAGAGTCGCGAGCACGGGCTCGATCCCATGCTCCAGCGCCGGCCCCGTGGTGGGGGCCGCCACGCCGAACAGCACGGCACCGGCCAGGGTCAGAAGGTAGATGGCCACCTGGTGGCGTTCGCCGAATTTCACGGCGCGGCCGATCCCGGACGTGGGCTCAGCGCCGGGATCATCAGGCGCGGTAGGCCAGCCCGCTCGCTCCGCTGGCAGGCTCACGACGTCGCCGCCGTCGAGGATGTGCTTCTCCAGCCGGCCGCGGGCAATCGAGCAGCGATGACGAGGGCGATCGGACGGGCTAGGAGCATGGATGTCCGTCCTGCACAGGGGGTTCGCCGGTCAGGGCCTGGTCAAGTCCCCGACCTCCCAGTCGAATGATCGGTGATAGATCGTTCACGGACCGAGCCTGCCCCTGTCCAACGGGCCCCCTTCCGTGGTTCAGCGGTCGCTCGGCCCGACCCTCAGGGTGCGGGTAGCGGCGCTGCTCCGCGGGCACTCAGCATCTTCGTCATCGTGGCGGTCTCGGCCGTCTGCGTCTCGGCGATCGTGCCCGCGAGACTGCGTACCGCCTGCTCCTCGGCACGATCCGCAGCCGCCTCCGCCATCTCCAGGCCACCCTGGTGGTGACGAATCAGCAGCTGCAGGAAGCGCCTGTCGAATGCCGTGCCCGACGAGTCGCGCAGCTCGGCCAACTCCTCTTCGGTGGCCATGCCCGGCATCAGGCCGTCGGCCCCCATGGCCGCGTCGTGGCCGGCGTGCTCGTCGGTCGCCATCCAGGCCATCGTCTCACCACCAGTGGGTGGGATCCCCCAGAGTGACAACCAGCCCTGCATGCGACCGGCCTGATTGGTCTGCGTGGCCGAGATGTCGAACGCCATCTGGCCGATCTCTGGATCATCGGTGCGTTCGAACGCCAGGTTGGCTATCTCCACTGCCTGCAGATGATGGCGGGACATGTCTCGCGAGAAGCCGGCGTCCACGGAATCCGCGCCGGGCGCCTCGTCCCGACCCAGACCGAGCGTCACGGCCGCTCCGCCGCCGAGCAACAGCAGCCCGACTGCGATGACCACGCCCAAAAGGGCCCGCAGCCGGCGATACCCCGACCGAGCGGTCGTCTCTCCCGTCACCATCCCTCCCCACCGGTCTGATCTCCGATTCGCTCGCCCGGCACGGAACTCATCCGGAACTGGATGACCTGTCGATCGCTCCCGCTGACGCGCCGGCGAATCCATCCGGCGGTGCGTGCGCGGGACGCCGACCTCATCACGGTGCCGACGTCCCGGAGTCGGGGTCGAGGGCGGCGCCGTCCTCCACGAACGGGTCGGCCAGGAACTGCGGGCTCTGACAGGTGGCCCCCGGCTCGGGGAAGAGTTCGGCGTTGAAGGTCATGAAATCGGCGTACTGCTTGATGCGTGGATCGGTGGCAGAGTCGACCTTCAGCTGGTGGTTCCAGGACTGGACACTGATCGGCGAATCCAGGCCAACGTAGGGCGACAGCATCCGGCCGGACTCGTCAGCGACCTCGGCGAGCAGGGCGATGTCGTCCTCGGAGACTGCCTCCGGGTCGTAGGTGATCCATACGGCACCGTGCTCGAGGCTGTGCACGGCGTTCTCGTGCCGGATGTCGACGTCGTACACGGTCCCGGTGCAGTCGGCCCACACCCCGTCGTGCGGCCCGGCCACCGGAGGCGTCTGGTCGTAGTCGACCTCGCTGCTCACGTGCTCCTGGCCGGCGGCGTAGTCGAACACCTCGATGCCGTCGATCTCCTCGACGGAATCGGCACGCATGGCCTCGGCGTTGTCGACCTGTACCACGGCATAGCTGATGACGGCCGCGGCAAAGACCACCACGGCGATCGCCGCAGCGATCAGTCCCCACGGTCGCTGCGCAGTGACAACGTTCGCCTGCGGACGGCCGCGTCCTCCGGAACGGCCCCCGGATCGGCTTGATCCACTACCCCGACGGTCCTGGCGAGGTTCCTGGTCCTTGCCCACGGCTCTCCTTCTACGTGTATCCGAGGCCGCGCGGAGGCGCCGGTTGCCAACTCAGCCAACAGCGCGCTGCCAGTTCGCGACGTGGTCGCTGCCTTCCACCGGAGGCACTCCCGCCCAGGGAGGCCCTGGAGACAGCCGCCCGAGAGGCCGGCCGACAACGTGGTGGGTCGCCCGGCGAAGCCCTGCGTGCGACCGATCTACGATAGCGCATAGTTGGCATCGTTCTGACATGGCCGGATGACGCGGTCTCGGCGGGTTGTCCGTCGTTGTCGCAGCGCCCCGGTCCCCACCCCGTTCAGTCGCCGGGCATCGGGCCGGTCGGTTGGGTGTTCGCTGGTGGGTGCACGTGCATCAGGACCTGTTGAGTCGGTTCCATTCGGCGTTGAACACGCCCCCCGTGAGGACGACGATGCTTGCCAGCCAGCCGAAGAGCATCGTGGCCAGTGCCGTGCCGATGAACCGGCCCACGACGGCCACGGCATCGGACCCGCCGCTGATGTCCGGACCCTGCGGACCCGCAACGTCCACGTACAGCCGGAAGGCCGCAGCGAGGGTGACCAGCGTGACGGTTGCCAACAGAGCGCCTGGCAGCGCGTCGCGCCACGAGTCGTCCGCCGTCTGGCCGACCCGGTACAGCCAGGCCAGGAAGATGACGCCCACGAACAGGACCAGTGGCCAGCGACCGAGATTCCAGGCCTGCTCGAACTGCTCCCCGGTACCGAGGACGTCGGCCAGCCACCGCCCGCCGCCGAGAAGCGGACCCACCACGATCAGGCTCAGCAGCAGCGCGACGACGACGACGGCTGCCAACGTGAACACGAGGGACAGCCCCCACAGCACGGGGAGTCTGCGGCGCTCGTCGACCTGGTAGGCATCCCCGAGAGCACGCATGGCTGCCCGGAACACCCGACTGCCCAGCCAGAGCGCCCCGGCGACGCTGCCGATCGCCACCCCGACCCGCTCTTGGCGCAGCAACTGCTCGACCAACGGAACGGCGACCTCCGCAGCGAGTTCCGGGCTGAGCACCGCCTCGACAGCGGAGATCAGGGCGGTCTCCATGCTGCGGACCGAGGAGGGTCCCAGCACGTCGCCCAGGAGGCCCAGCGCGGCTCCTAGCGCGGTCACCAGAGGTACAAGGGACAGGATGAGGTAATAGGTCATCTCCGCGGCGAGGCCGGTGACGCGCACCTCCACGAAGCGACGGGCGACGCGCACGCTCAGCAGCCCCAGCGGACGTCCACGGAACCGGAGACGGTGCTGCGCGACGCGCTTCTCGAACCTCTCGAGAAAGCCCTGCTTGGACGCTGGAGGGCCGGCCCCGGGCCCCGGTGTGACGACAGGCTCGGCGGAACGTCGGAGAATCGTAATCGCCGCTCTTCTACGGTCGTTCCGTGGCATCAGAGCTACCGGGCCCTCCCCGGTGAGGGCTGCATCCCGAACACCGTTGCGGTAGAGATCGGGAGCACGTCAGGTCACCGTTGTTTCGCTTCCGGCGGAGCGAGCGCAGCACCGGTGGACGGAGCCGTCGTCGTCCCGCGCTCTTCGTGGACGGTGGCGACGACCCGCGGTGGGGTGAACCGGTTGAGCCGAGCGGCGTTGACCACGACGCTGATGCTCGACAGGGCCATGGCAGCGGCAGCGATCATCGGCGAGAGCAGTGCACCGGTGACCGGGTAGAGCAGGCCGGCGGCGATGGGGATTGCGGCGGTGTTGTACCCGAACGCCAGGAACAGGTTCTGCCGGATGTTGCGCATGGTCCCCTTGGACAGCGCGATCGCAGTGACCAGACCTCTCAGCTCGCCGGACATGAGCGTGACGTCGGCGGCCTCGATGGCGACGTCGGTACCGGTGCCGATAGCGATACCGACGTCGGACTGAGCCAGTGCCGGGCTGTCGTTGATGCCGTCGCCGACCATCGCCACGAGCTTGCCCTCGTCCTGGAGGCTGCGGACCTCGGCGGCCTTCTGCTCCGGCAGCACCTCGGCGAGGACGCGGTCGATGCCGACCTGGCGGGCGACCGCGTGTGCCGTCCGCTCGTTGTCGCCGGTGATCATCGCGACCTCGAGTCCCAGGTCGTGCAGGGCCCGGATGGCCGCGACCGAGTCGGGCTTGATCGTGTCGGCGACGGCGATGAGACCGGCGGGGCGTCCCGCCACGGCGACGAACATCGGGGTCTTCCCGTCATCAGCCAGCCGATGGGCGTGGTCTTCGAGCTCGCCGGTCCCCATGCCGGCGTCCCGCAGCAGGCGTGCGTTGCCGATCAGCACCTCCTGTCCGCCCACCGTCGCCCGAACACCCTTGCCGGTGACGGAGTCGAAGGCGGTCGGTCGCACGAGGTCGAGTCCGCGCTCACGTGCCCCCGCCACGATCGCACTGGCCAGCGGGTGCTCGCTGTCCGCCTCGGCGGAAGCCACCAGACCGAGCAGCTCTCCCTCGTCCTGCCCGGCGACAGCGATCACGTCGGTCAGCGCCGGTGCGCCCCGGGTGATCGTGCCGGTCTTGTCGAGCACCACCGTGTCGAGCTTGTGGGCGGTCTCCAACGCCTCGGCGCTCTTGATCAGAACCCCCGCGTGGGCGCCCTTGCCGGTAGCGACCATGATCGACAGGGGGGTGGCCAGCCCCAGAGCACACGGGCAGGCGATGATCAGCACGCTGACCGTAGCGATCACTGCGAGGGTCAGGGCCGGGCCGAACACGAACCACAACACGAACGTGGCGATGGCGATGAAGACCACCGCCGGCACGAAGTAGCTCGCGACGGCATCGACGAGCCGCTGGATCGGTGCCTTGGAGGACTGCGCCTCCTGGACCAGCTTGATGATCTGGGCAAGGGCGGTCTCCGAGCCCACCCTGGTCGCCCGCATCGTGAAGGCGCCGGTCTGGTTCACCGTGGCACCGATGACCTCGTCGCCGGCCGCCTTGCTGACCGGGACGCTCTCACCGGTGACCATCGACTCGTCGATCGTGGAGCCGCCGTCGACGATCTCGCCATCCACCGGGATCTTCTCGCCAGGTCGAACGCGCACGTCGTCGCCGACCTCGACCTCGTCGACGCCGACCTCGACCTCCTGGCCGTCACGGAGCACGCGCGCCGTGGCCGGGGTGAGCTCGACCAGGGCACGAATGGCGTCACCGGTGCCGGCTCGGGCGCGGGCCTCGACCAGCCGGCCGAGGAGGATCAGCGTGATGATGACCGAGACGACCTCGTAGTAGACCTCGCGCACGTCCTCGGGCAGAACCCCTGGCACGACAGTGACCACGAGGCTGTAGCCGAACGCGGCGATCGTCCCCAGCGTGATGAGGCTGTTCATCTCGGCACTGCGGTTGAGCAGTGCCCGCCATCCGGTGGTGTGGATCGGCCAGCCGACCCAGAAGAACACCGGCAGGGTCAGCAGCAGCTGGATGTACGGATTCTCGAGGAGATCGGGCACGTACTGGCCGCCGATGAAGTGCCCGACCATCGTCGCGTACACCACCGGCAGGCTCAGAACTGCACCGACGGCGACGCGCCGGGTCAGGTCGCGGACCTCCTCTCGGCGCGCCTCCGCCTCGGCGTCCTCGGTCGAGGCGGCTCCGGGTTCGGCCCGGAGCCGGGCCGGGAAGCCGGTGGCGGCCGCGACCGCCTCCGTCAGCCCCTCCACGTCGACCAGCGTCGGGTAGTACATGATCACCGCGCGTTCCGCGCCGAAGTTCACCTGGGCGGAGTCGACACCCCCGACAGCTCGCAGCTGGGCTTCCGCGCGTGCCACGTCGGTGGGCAGGCTGCGGAGCGCGCCGGGCAGCAGGAATTCGGCCCGTTCACACGTCGCGACGTCGTCCACCCGGGGCCCGACGCCGACGGCGCGAGCGGTTTCCCGGTTCTCCTGCGTGACGCCCCGGGCGGCCTCGACAACCTCGTCGCCGCCTTGGTCTGGCGACGCCAAGGGCGTCTCGGCCCGCTCGGCCTTGGCGCGGAGCCCGTCACCGTCGCCGCCTTCCTCGGCGATGAGGGTGCCGTGCAGCATGTTCATCCCGCACGCCCAGCCGTATTCACCGGGTTGGTCGATGGCGAGATCCAGCGTCGTCGTGCCGAAGGCGGCCAGCGAGGCGCTCTTGCGCAGGTCGGGGAACACCACCCGGGCTGTGCAATCGCTGTTCTCCTGGCGATGGAACCGCAGCTGCACCGGGGTGCCGGCCTGGACCCGGATGAGGCTCGGTGAGTATCCGCCCTTGACCGTGATGTCGACGACCTGACGCCCGCCTTGGACCTGGGCGTGCGTGGCCTTGCGTGGGGCGAAGAAGTACCAGGCCAGAACGCCCATCAGGGCGACGCCCCCGGCGACGACGAGCAGCTCAGTGGTGGTCACGCTCTCCTCCTTGCCGAGCCCGCGAGACAGGTGCGGCGTCCTGCTCGCCCGTGCTCACTGCCGCGAACTCCCAGACGGGACGATGCAATCCCGGTAGCCCGTGAGTCCGCCGTCATCACCGTCGGTCTCCACCACGGGGTTCGTCCTCCAGACCGAGCTCCTTGGCGCTGCCGTAGTCGTCGTCGACCAGCACGACCTGGCGGCCGGGTCGGTCGAGGACCGAGGCGGCGATGGAAGCCCGGTAGCCCGACCCGCAGTAGACCCAGACCTCGCCCTGGGGAACCTCATCGAGGCGGTCGGCGAGCTGGTGCAGGGGCATGTGCCGAGAGCTCCGAACGAACCCGGCGGCGCGCTCGTCGTCGCGGCGAGCATCGAGGATCTGCACCGGCCCGCATTCGAGCTCGGCGGCCAGGCCGGCGAAGTCGCTCACCCGGTAGGAGCGCAGCGCCCCGTCATCGGCCAGGCCTTCCATGTCATCGATCGCGGCGCCGGCCAGCTCGTCGATGCCGATCCGGACCAGCTCCCGCCGAGCGTCGGCAATCTGGTGCTCGCTCTCCCCGATCAGGGTGAGCGGGGCGTCCCAGCGGTAGAGCCAGCCGAGGTAGGTGACGAGGTTGTCACCGAGCTCGAAGTTCAGCGACTCAGGCAGGTGACCGGCCGCGAAGGCCACCCGGTGACGCAGGTCCACAATCCACTCTCCGGCCTGGATCCGCCGGCGCAACTCAGCGCCGTCGACCCGCTGTGGGAGGGAGAGGTCGACCGCCGGCGGGCCACTGCGGTTGATCGGACCCATCCGCGCGTAGTAGGCCGGATAGACGTCGAGTCCGGCCAGCAGGGCGTCGACGTACTCCTGCTCCGCCAGGGTCAGGGCAGGGTTGGCCCCGACCTGCTCCCCCACCGTCGAGGCGGTGCCACTGGTCGGAGTCGCGGAGCAGAAGCTGCCGAAGCCGTGGGTGGGGAAGACCTCCGCCTCGGCCGGTAGCTCGCGGACGAGCCGCTGCACCGAGTGGTACTGGGCGTGGGTCAGGCCGGTGGTGTCCTCGGGGCTGACCAGGTCGGTGCGCCCGGTCGCCCCGAAGAGCATCGATCCACCGGTGAACACGCCAACGGCCTGCCCGTCGGCCTCGTGGAGGGCGTAGCTGACGTGGTGGTGGGTGTGGCCGGGGGTGTGCAGGACCCGGAGTCGCATCGCCCCGGCCTCCAGCACGTCACCGTCCTTGACGCTGAGGTGGTCGAACTCCGCCCCGCTGTCGGCCGGCAGGACGTAGACGGCGCCCGTCCGAGCGGCGAGCTCGAGCCCGCCGGTCAGATAGTCGTTGTGGATGTGCGTCTCCAGCACGTGGGTCACCTGCAGCCCCTGCGCGTCGACCAGGGTCAGCACCCGGTCGATGTCGCGCTGCGGGTCAACCACCACCGCAACCTCGCCGTCCGTCGCCAGGTAGCTGCGGTCACCCAGGCTGGATGTCTCGATGGTCTCTACGACGGTCATCGCGGTCCTTCCGTGCGGATGCGATCGGAGCGGATGGCACTCATGCCGCCGGGCGGCACCGGCGCGGCACGACAGAACCTCGGTCTCATCCGCAATGCCGCACTGGCGACTCCAGCGTCAGGCCCGGGAGGGCGAGTCGGTTCCCTCCGAGACTTCGCCGACCACGTCGCCGGCCTGCTGCTGGTCCGTACGGGCGAGATCAGCTTGGGCAACCATGCCGACGCAGCAGCCGCCGGCGTCGACCACCGGCACCCGCCGGATCTTGCTGTCGCTCAGGATCCGAGCAACCTCATCGACGTCGTCGTCCGGACCGCAACAGCTGGCCTGGGACGTCATCACCTCAGCGACCGGCGTTTCCGGGTCCTTGCCCTGGGCCACGCACCGACAGGTGATGTCCCGATCGGTCACCACCCCCACCACGTGGCGGTCCTCGTCCACGACGGGCAGGCAGCCGCAATCGTTGTCGGCCATCAGCTCAGCGGCTTCCCGGACCGTCGTCTCCGGCGAACAGCAGGTCGGGTCAGCGGTCATGACGTCGGATACGCGCACTGGGCACTCCCTATGGTCGTTGCAACGGACCCTCGGCTACTACCCGGACTCGTACTCGGTACTCGTGGCTGTCGACTTCTCTGTCGACGCTGCCGGTCCGGCCGGCCGTGCACGTCTCTGTACGCGGGTGAAGGCCGGTCCCGCTCCTGGCACCCGTACCGGGATGCCGACCTGAGTGCGCCGGTCTGCCCTGGTGACCGTGTGCTCCGGACCTAACCTGGCAGGTGAGATGGCTCCACGAGCCGCTGCTTACTATGTCGCCTAGGGGTCAGCATCCCGTCGCGGCCACCTCGTACTACTCGGGAGGTTCCGTGCGCGTGGTCCGCGGTCGCACGGCAGCGAGCGCTGCCGTTCTCCTCGGCAGCCTGATGTTGGCCGGTTGTGGTGCCGACGCCACCGACCCGGTGGACGCTTCAGCGGAAAACGGGATAACCATCACCACGGAAGACGACGGCTTCCACGGGACGGTGATGGATCCCCCGCGGCCTCGTCCGAACCTGGAGCTCCTCACGACGAGTGGGGAGGTGTTCGACCTCAGCGAGCGGCCGGATGACGAAGTCACGGTGTTGTTCTTCGGCTATACGCACTGTCCGGATCTGTGTCCCACGACGATGGCCGACCTCTCACTGGCCCGGGAGATGCTGGAACCGGAGCTGCAGGACCACGTGCAGGTCCTCTTCGTGACCGAGGACCCGGCTCGGGACACCCCGGCGGCCCTGCGTGAGTGGCTCGACCGGTTCGACCCGGAATTCACCGGGCTCATCGGGGGAAGCGAAGCCACAGCGGCTGCGCTCACCGAGTTGTACCTCCCCGAGACCGCACAGGTCCCCGCCGCCTCCGACGCCCCGGCACATCCCCACGACGGGGACGATGCCCACCAGGAGTACGGGATCGACCACGCTGGTGCCGTCTACATCTGGGGCCCGGGCGACCGCTCGATCGTCTACACCGGCGGCACGACACCCGAGCAGTACGCAGAAGACCTCACCGAGCTCGCCGCTGCCGGGTGACGGCGGGATCCAGCCGGGCCCAGGGTGAGCGAGGCCGAGGTCCTCTGCACAGGGACTTCTCGTGCCCTCGGGTGCACTTCCGGACCTTGATTTCCCGCTCGCCGCTCACGGGGAGGAGTCGGTGAGACAACCATCCCCGCCCGTGACGTCAGACAGGGCCCCCACTGACGCCCGGGTGACACGGGACGGCGGAGTGGCGAACCGGCTGGTGGGCATGGCCCTCGCCGTTGCTGCCGGAGCCGCCTGGGCACTGGCTGCCCCGCCGCGGGGGTGGTGGCCACTGCTGTCGGTGGGCGCTGCGGCGCTGACCATCGCGCTGCACGGCCGGCCGCTGCGGGACCGGCTGCTGTTCGGCGCGATGACCGGTCTGGTGTTCTACGGGGCCACGCTTCCGTGGCTGCTCGAGTTCCACGTCGCCGGCTATCTCGGGGTGGCGGCCCTCGAGGCCGGGCTACTCGCCGGGGCCGCCGCCCTGGTCCCCTCGGCCACGCACGGCAGTTGGTCCAGTGGGTGGTGGGCGCTCCCGGCCGCCCTCGTGCTGCTCGAGGCGGCGCAGGCCCGATTCCCGTGGGGCGGCTTCCCCCTCGTTGCGTTCTCACTGAGTCAACCCGACGGTCCGTTTCTCGGTGCGGCCGGACTCGGTGGCTCGTTGCTGGTCGCCGGCACGGCGGCAGCTGCGGGAGTCGCGCTTGCGGCGCTGTTCGTCCTGCCGGATCGTCGCCGCCGGGCCGTTGCTGCCGGCGGGGCTCTGGCCGTCAGTGTGCTCCCAGTCGTCGCCGGTTCGAGCATCACGAGTCGTGATGCGGGAACCTTGGATGCAGTCGTCGTACAGGGGGGTGGTCCGCGCGGCGAGCGGGCGGTCGACTCGGACCTGTCCGCGGTCACCGAGCGCCACCTCGATCTGGCCCGAGACATCAGCGGCTCCCCCGATCTCGTACTGCTTCCGGAGAACGTCGTCCACGTCGAGGGGCCGGTCGGGGCAACGCCGACCGGAGCTGCGCTGGGCGAGCTCGCCCGGGGCCTGGACGCATCCGTTGTCGTCGGCATAGTCGAAACCGAGGACGACGGATTTCGCAACGCCGCGGTCCTCTGGGGACCGGACGGCGAGCGGCTGGCCCGGTACGAGAAGGAGCATCGGGTGCCGTTCGGGGAGTACATCCCGGCCCGAGGTCTCCTGGAAGAAGTCACCGATGCCACGGCCCTGGTTCCGCGGGATGCGATCGTCGGCGAGGGGGAGGCACTCCTCGAGTCACCCGCCGGGCCGCTCGGGGTGGTCATCTCCTACGAGGTCTTCTTCGCCGACCGCGTCCGGGAGGCCGTGGCTGCGGGCGGGCAGATGGTCCTGGTTCCTACCAACGCCGCATCCTTCGTCACCGAGGAGGTGCCGGCAGCCGAGCTCGCCGCCGCTCGGCTGCGGGCCCGGGAGTTCGGCCGCACGCTCCTGCAGGCCGCACCCACCGGTTACTCCGCCGTCATCCTGCCCAGCGGAAAGGTGCTCGCCAGGAGCGGCCTGGGGACGGCAGCGCTCCTCGAGGAGACGGTTCCGCTCCGCGTCGGGTTGACGCCGTACGCCCGTTTCGGGGATCTGCCGGTGATCGCGCTCGCGGCCGTCATCCTGGTGGGGACCGCGTTGCGATGCCGACTGCGGCGGGCGCCGGGAACCCCGTAGGTCCCACCGGGGAAGGCCGACCAGGCGCTCTCCCGCGTCAGCCGGGAAGGCGTCCGGTCGACTTCCTCGGCGCCGCCCTGTTCGCCAGGCAGCCGACAGGACCTCAGCGCGAGGAGACGCTGGACCCCGGAACGGCTCCGTCGGTCACCGTGGCCTTCTCCGCGGAGCGGTCTGACCCCGCTCCCCCGTCGATGCTGTCCGACGCCAGAGCCTTGAACCGGCGCAGCCGCAGGCTGTTGGACACGACGAACACCGAACTGAAGGCCATCGCCGCCCCGGCGATGAGCGGGTTCAGCAGCCCAGCGGCCGCCAGCGGAAGTGCCGCGACGTTGTACGCGAAGGCCCAGAACAGGTTGCCCTTGATGGTGGACAGGGTCTTGCGTGCCAGCCGGATGGCGTCCGCGGCAGCCCGAAGATCGCCGCGGACGAGGGTCAGGTCGCTCGCCTCGATGGCGACGTCCGTGCCGGTCCCCATGGCCAGCCCGAGGTCCGCCTGAGCAAGGGCGGCGGCGTCGTTCACCCCGTCACCGACCATCGCCACGACCTTGCCCTGGTCCTGGAGTCGCTTGACGACATCGACCTTGTCCTGCGGGAGGACCTCGGCGAACACCTCGTCGATGCCGACCTGCTGGGCGACCGAGCGGGCGACGGTCTTGTTGTCCCCCGTGAGCAGGATGGGCGTGAGTCCGAGGTCGCGAAACTGCCGGATGGCCTGGGCCGAGGTCGGCTTGATGGCGTCGGCCACGACGAGGACGCCGCGGGCGGCGCCGTCCCAGCCGACCACGACGGCGGTCCTGCCCTCCCCCTCGGCTGCAGCCTTGGCCTGCTGGAGGTCGGCGGGTAGCTGCTGCGCCCAGTCGTCGAACAGCCGGACGCGTCCCACCAGGACCGCGTGGCCGTCCACGACGCCCTGGACGCCGAGCCCCTCGATGTTCGTGAAGCCCTCCACGCTCGGGAGCTGCCCCACCCGCTGTGCGGCACCGGCGGCGATGGCCTGAGCGATCGGGTGTTCCGAGGCGTTCTCCAGCGCGCCTGCGAGGCGCAGCACCTCGTTGACGTCTTCTCCCGGAGCGACGGCGACGTCGAGCAGCGTCATCCGCCCGGTGGTGACCGTGCCGGTCTTGTCGAGGACGACGGTGTCCACCCGGCGGGTGGACTCGAGCACCTCCGGGCCCTTGATGAGGATGCCCAGTTGAGCCCCGCGGCCGGTACCGACCATCAGCGCTGTGGGGGTGGCCAGACCCAGGGCGCAGGGGCAGGCGATGATCAACACGGCGACAGCCGCCGTGAAGGCCATGCCCACGCCACCGCCGGTCGCGAGCCAGAAGACCAGGGTCGCCACCGCGAGCGTGATGACTATCGGGACGAAGATCCCGGAGATGCGGTCCGCGAGGCGCTGGACTTCCGCCTTGCCGTTCTGGGCCTCCTCGACCAGCCGAGCCATCTGCGCCAGCTGGGTATCGCCACCGACGCGGGTCGCGCGCACGACGAGACGACCACCGGCGTTCACCGTGGCGCCGACGACCGCGTCGTCGGGCCCGACCTCCACGGGTACCGACTCACCGGTGACCATGGACGCGTCTACCGCGGAGGATCCCTCGGTGATCACGCCGTCGGTGGCGATCTTCTCCCCCGGGCGGACGACGAACAGGTCACCGACCGCGAGCTGGTCGACGGGGATCCGGTGTTCCTGCCCGCCCCGCAGGACGGACACCTCCTTGGCGCCGAGCTCGAGGAGCGCGCGCAGCGCCGCACCCGAACGCCGCTTGGCGCGCGCCTCGAAGTAGCGCCCCGCGAGCAACGCGGTGGCAATACCCGAGGCTGCCTCCAGATAGATGTTGGCGCTGCCGTCGGTGTGCGCCACGGTGAACTCGAACTCGTGGGTCAGGCCCGGGACGCCGGCGGTCCCGAAGAAGAGCGCATACACCGACCAGCCGAGAGCGGCCAGCGTGCCCATCGAGATGAGAGTGTCCATGGTGGCCGCGCGGTGGCGCAGGTTCGCCCATGCCGCTTCGTGGAACCGCCAACCGCCCCACACGACCACCGGAGCGGCCAGGGTCAGGGACAACCACTGCCAGTAGGTGAATTGCAGGGCCGGGATCATCGCCATGGCGATCACCGGGATCGTCAGCGCGGTCGAGACCAGCAGCCGGTGGCGGAGCTCGCGCACGTCGTCGTCGGGAGCCGGGCCGGACTCGGTGTCGTCGGCCGCCGACCGGGGCGGCTCGGGCAGGCGAGCCGTGTAGCCGACCTTCTGAACCGCGGCCAGGAGGTCCTCCGGAGTCACTCCCGGGGCGTAGCTGACTCTCGCCTTCTCGGTCGCGTAGTTGACGGTAGCCGTGACGCCGTCCAGCTTGTTCAGCCGCTTCTCGATCCGCGCGGCGCAGGACGCACAGGTCATGCCACTGATGCCCAGCTCGATCTGTCCTTCACCAGCCGGCGTGGTGCCATCACGGGTTGCGGAGCTCATCAATTCTCCTTGTAGCGAGGTGTGCCGGTGAGGGCGCCTGGTGGCAGCACACCGGAATGGCGGCGATGGCCGGCCGCGTCCAGGTGAATCCGACGGACGGCGTGGCCCTGCATGTGCACCGTGGCGCGGTCGTGCACGGAGCCGAGGCGGTTGCTCGTTCGCTGGCCGACCGGGCCGATCCATCGGTGGGCCCAGAGCCGGCAGCGGACCCCGCCTCGGAACGCGATGTCAGGCCGGGAAGCTGGTCGAAGCACTCCCGCCCATGGGCGAGGTGGCGGGCCTGGGCGCTTAGTGGCCGACCAGTTCGTAGCCCGCCTCTTGCACAGCTGAACGTACGGCGGCCTCATCGATCGCGGTGTCGCTGCTGACGGTGAGTCCCCCGCTGGCTAGATCCACCTGTACGGCTGTGACGCCGGGCAGCTCGTTCACCTCCTCGGTCACGGCGGAGACGCAGTGTCCGCAGGTCATGCCGACGACGGTGTAGGTCGAGGTGCTCATGGAACCGGTGTCCTTTCATTCGTGAATGTGCAGGTTCGCCGGAGGTTCCGGCCATCGCGGGGGTGGACCGCTGCCCATGGGTACCTCACGACCGCACGAGCCGGGCGACGGCGTCGGAAGCCTCGCGCACTTTGTCCTCGGCGTCTCGGCCGCCGGCCTCGGCGGCCTGGACGACGCAGTGGCGGAGATGCTCTTCGAGTAGGCCCAGCGCCACCGATTGCAGCGCCTTGGTGGCGGCCGAGACCTGGGTGAGGATGTCGATGCAGTACTTCTCGTCCTCGACCATCCGCTGAAGTCCACGAGCCTGGCCCTCGATCCGCCGGAGTCGATTCAGGTAGTCGTCCTTGCGACGGATGTAGCCCTGGCGCCTCACGTCCTGCGTGGACTCCATGCACCCTCCCCCTCGAAGTTGTCCTATAGCACGGGGAACACGATACCCCCCTACCCTATTCCGGCTGGTTTCGCAGTTGTCCGCTCACTTCAAGGACTGCTGCAGCGGCGGCCCGGAGAGGCGGGGGCCGCGCTCCTACGTCTCGTGGCCAGGGCGGCAGGACGGCTCGGTGGACCACCCGACGGTCGTCGCGCTGCGTCGGAGATCCGTGCAGCCCAATGGCGGCAGGGGAACTCGTACATCTCTCCGCGCATGGACAGCCCCTTCGGCGACGCCGGCGCTCTCGTGGCGGATAGACCGAGGCGATAGCGGGCAACGACGATTCAGCGGTGAGACCACCGCCCGGGCCTCACGGGCCCAAGTCTACTATGGCATTTAGTACAAGTCCGATCGAGGTTCAACAGGAGGTTGTCGGCGTGATGGGTGGAGACATGGGCATGATGGGCATGATGGGCATGGGCCTGGGCATGCTCCTCTGGACGGCGCTGCTGATCGCCTTGATCGCAGTCGCAGTCGTGCTGGTGGTGCGTGCAACCCGTCGGCCGACGGACGCGCCCCGAGGGGGCTCTGGTCGCCGCGAGGACTCGTCGGCGGAAGACGAAGTCCGGATGCGGTATGCCCGCGGCGAGTTGGACACCGACGAGTTCCGCCGGCGGTTGCAGGACCTGCGCGAAAACTGACCGCTTCGAGCTCCGTGGCGCAATTTCCTGGCACCCGCATCTGCTCGCGAGTTCCGCGCCGGATGGCGGCGTTCCACGCTGTACATGCCGCCGTCAGGACGTAGCGATGCCCTACGCCGCCGGTGCGCACCGCCTGGCGAAGTCCCGGGCCAGCTGCTCGGGCCCGTCGTTTGCGCCGTCCCAGGCTCAGCTCAGGCCAGCAAGGTGTCGATCAGCTCTTGCAGCTCCTCCGGCGTCAACTGGCCCACCCGGCGGTCGACGACGCGCCCTTGCTCGTCGACCGCGAGCGTCACGGGGAGGCCTCGCACGCCGAGCTCGCGTAGTAGCTCGGCGTCCGCATCCACCGCGTGGGGATAGCCGATCCCGAGGTCGCTCAGGAATGCGGCGGCCGCTTCGGGGTCGTCTTGGGTGTCGATGCCGAGGAAGCGCACGTCCTGCCCGTGCCGCGCGTAGGTCTCCTGGAGCAGTGGCATCTCCTCGCGGCAGGGGAGGCACCATGTCGCCCAGAGGTTCACCAGGGTGGGTCGACCGGTGAGCCGGTCCAACGAGATGTCGGGACCGGGGCCGAGGCACGGAAGCGTGAGAGATGGCAGAGCTTCGGCGCCCGGCGCCGCGGGCTGTTCGGGAAGCTCCTCGCAGGGTGGCGCGGTCTCCACGGGCAGCGTCCCTGAGCCCGGAGACTCTCCGGAGTCGCCGGCCGGGGTCGCATCGGAACTACAGCCGGCGAGCAGACCGAGTGCCAGCAGTACGCCGAGGCCTCGCGGCTTCATCACTCCCCCCGGTACAGGTCCGTAAAGGTCGCTCCACCATCGGTCGAGATGAGAATGGCGCCGTCAACGGCGACGTAGACGTCCTCAGCGTTCACGCCCAGCGCCTCCGGCTCGGCACCGACATCTCCACGCTCCATCCATGTCTGTCCGCCGTCCGTGCTGGCATACACGATGCCCTCCGGCGAGATGCCCACCGCCTCACCGGCGCTCAGGGAGAAGTCGACGAGCAACAAGACAGGGCTCTCCGGAACCACCTCGAAGGTCTCACCGGAATCCTCGCTGAGGGCCAGACCCTCCTCCGTGGTTACCAGTACTCGCGAGGAGACATACGGATCCACGGCAACGTCGGCGATGTCCATCTCGCCCCGATCGGTCCACTCGGTTCCGTTCTCGCTCACCAGCAACCTGCCGCCGCTGTGGCCGTAGATCTGCCCCCGGGTGGCATCGAGCGCATGGAAGTCCGCTTCACCCGCCAGCGACAACGTCGTCCAGGTCTGCCCGCCGTCGGTGCTCTCGATCAGGCCCAGGTTGCTTGGACCGGATTGTCCTTCCCCCGGGTGACCGCTGGCGAGGTAGTGCTCCGGGCCGACGACGGTGAAGCCCATGAAGTCCTGAATGCGGTCGGCCACCCGGGTCAGCTCCCCGTCCGGCGACACCTTCATCAGACCGTAGTGGGTGCCGGCGTACAAAGCGCCGTCCGCCGGGTCCACCCCCAGCCCGTGCACGTGCTCGAGGGTGAGGTCATCACCGACCGGACCGGCCGCGGCGTCGCCAGCGTCACCCGTGCAGCCGGCGACGAGTAGTGCACCGGCGATGGCCACGGCAACGGTTGCGTGGCGCCGGCCACGACCCCCGCGACCCGCCACCGTGTTGCAGGGCCGGCCATCCCGGAAAGGGAGCAGGGCGATCGGCGACATTCAAACTCCCATCGATCGAGGACAAAGCGGCAGTCGCGCAAACGTGTGATGGTGCTGGCCGCTCAGGCCCACCACGCCTCGCCGGGCAGCAGGCACAGCCCGCTCGACGCAGCGGACAGCAGGGGCCACAGCGCAACGGCCAAGGGTGCAGCGACGACCGAGGCAGCGGTGACAACGGCGAGGAATCCATGGATCGGCGCAAGGGGCTGAACAGGCCTGAGCAGCCGGTTCACCCGGACCGCCCCCGCGGCCTGCGCCGCCGCCATGACGACGGCCGGAGCCTTCATGCCCGCCAGGCTGACCAACGCAGATGCAACCTCGACCCGGTCGACCTCGCGCGCGGCGGCATCGTCGGCCAACAGCTCGACGAGCCGTTCGGTCTCCGCCCTGGCACGGGCGAACACCGGAAGGCGCGGGAACGCGCGACCGAGGATGCGGGCCGCGGTCACAGGGAGGTGGTGGCGGCCACGCAGGTGTGCCCGTTCGTGTGCCAGGACCCCGGCCAACTCCTCATCGGACAGTCCCTCGAGAGCCGCGCTGGTCAGCACGATCGTGCGGTGCCGACCGGGGATGCAGAAGGCGGCCGCTTGAGAAGAGTTCACAACGTGGGCACCGAGGAAGGGGCTGGGATGGGCACCCACCAGCACCGACGACCGCAATCGCTGTCGCTCCAGACGGTCACGCCGGACCTGCCTCACCGCCACAAAGGCGAGACGCGAGGGCACCACAACGGCCAGAAGCCCGCCGAGCACGATCCCGGGCACCTGACCGGGCGAGCTGTAGACATTTGCAATCGTCGTGGCGCAGGCGTCGAGCAACGCAGCGAGTCCCCCGCTGATCGCGGTGGCCGGCACGAGCAGCGTCAAACCTGCGAGGACCGTCGCAAACACGACCCCGACCGAGGTCGCTTGCCAGGCGCAGACCGCGAGCCGGGGTGCGCGATCAGCCCAGGCTGCACCGACCATCCTGGGCGCCAGGACGGCCAGGACGACCGCGAAAGCGAGCAGGCCTGCGCTGACCATCAGGGGGCGTCAGCGCGACGGGCAGCTTCCACCGCCGCGCGGAGCTTGGCCACCCCGTCCTGGTCCAGATCGGCGACGAAGTGCATCAGCACCGCGTCCCGGTCGCTCGCTTCCTCGAGGACTTCCTGGAGAAGTGCCGCCGAGTGCTCGCTCCACGTGCGGGTGGGGGTGTAGTGCCAGGCACGCCCCTCCATCTGCCGCTGAAGCTGACCCTTGCGGTGCAGGTTGTCCATGACGGTCATGACGGTGGTGTACGCGAGGGAGCGCGAGCCGTTCAGCTCACCGAGCACTTCACGGACGGTCGCCGGCGCGCCTCGCCGCCACAGGCACTGCATGACCACAGCTTCCAGGTCACCGAACGGTCGCACCGGCATCTCCCCATCAATCGATCGCTGAGACCGCTTTACACCAGTCGGCACATCCGACACAGGACAGACCAGCGCTCACACTGTACTAGCTCGGTTAGTCGTCATGCTGTTCCCTGACCGGGCGATGAGACGGCGAGGCCGCGCACACTGCGGTGAGGACCTAGCGCACCGCACGCGCGGCACCATCCCGGCACACCGCCCGACCCCGCCATCCGCGACGCCGCGGCGCGACCCCCGCCCGCGACGGCAGCGAGGGGCCGCGGACGCTCTGGCTCACTTCTCGATCGGAACGCCGACGAGCGAGCCGTACTCGACCCAGCTGCCGTCGTAGTTCTTGACGTTCTTCTTACCGAGCAGCTCGCTGAGCACGAACCAGGTGTGGCTGGAGCGCTCGCCGATGCGGCAGTAGGCGATGGTCTCCCTGCTGTCATCGAAGCCCTGCTCGCCGTAGAGCGCGGCCAGCTGCTCGTCGCTCTTGAAGGTGCCGTCCTCGTTGGCGGCCTTGCTCCACGGGATGTTGATCGCCGTGGGCACGTGACCGGCCCGCTGCGACTGCTCCTGGGGCAGGTGGGCGGGGGCGAGGATCTTGCCGGAGAACTCGTCGGGCGAGCGCACGTCGACGAGGTTCTTCGAGCCGATAGAGGCGACGACCTCGTCGCGGAACGCGCGGATGGACAGGTCCGGCTCGGCGGCCTGGTACTGGATAGCCGGGCGCTGAGGAGCGTCATTCGACAGCGGGCGGCCGTCGAGTTCCCACTTCTTGCGGCCGCCGTCCATCAGCTTGACGTCGCGGTGGCCGTAGATCTTGAAGTACCAGTAGGCGTAGGCGGCGAACCAGTTGTTGTTGCCGCCGTAGAGCACCACGGTGTCGTCGTTGCTGATGCCGTGGGACGACAGCAGCGCCTCGAAGGCAGACTTGTCGAGGTAGTCGCGGCGCAGCGGGTCCTGGAGGTCGGTCTTCCAGTCCAGCTTGACGGCGCCCTCGATGTGGCCGCCGTCGTAGGCGGTGGTGTCCTCGTCGACCTCGACGAAGACGATGCCGGGCTGGCCCAGGTTCTCCTGGACCCAGTCGACGGTGACGAGCACGTCGTTACGGCTCATGGAGATCTCCTTCTGGTCGGATGTTCACATTTTCAGGCGGTGCACGCGGACATCCACAACCGGCGCCCGCGGACCGATCCTGCGCTCTCCGCTGCCGGCGCCGGTTCGAGATCCAGGCTACTACGATTGCGCCTAGTAGAGCCCGCCGCCGCCCCGGCCGCTGTCACTACTACCCACGTCCGTACTATCTACCTGCGTACTGCTGTTGACGTTGAGCACTCCCCTCCCCGGCGCCGAAGAAGGTCGAGGCTGACCGTGTCCCCCGCTTCCCGGCTGCCGTACGACGCCTGCCCTGCTGGGCGGCAGGCTCACCCGGATGCGGTGATCGAGCTGCACGGCATCGCGGTCTCGGTCGAGCGCACACCGGTCCTCCGGGACCTGACGCTCACCGTGGGAGCGGGCGAATCAGTGGGGGTGATCGGGGCGAACGGGTCGGGCAAGAGCACGCTGTTGCGCCTGCTGGCCACTCTTCTCTCCCCTACCGCCGGCACCGGTCGGGTATTCGGTTCGACGCTGGGCAGCCGTGAGTGCGAGAGGATCCGTCCTCGCATCGGCCTGATCGGGCACTCACCCGCGCTCTATCCCCGGCTGACGCTGGCCGAGAACCTGCGCTTCTTCTGTCGTCTGACCGGTGTCGATGTGTCGGCCGTCAGCACGGCCCTGGACGCAGTCGGACTGGGTCGGGCCGCGGACCGACCCGCGGACCGCTGCTCGCAGGGGATGCAGCGCCGGACGGAGCTCGCCCGCGCCATCCTCAGCACGCCTGCCCTCCTCCTGCTCGACGAACCGCACGCCGGGCTGGACAGCGGCTCGGCCGGCCTGGTCGATGCGGTCATCGACGACGTGTGCGCTCGCGGAGGTGCCGCAGTCGTCGTCTCCCACGATCGTGCCCGGCTCGACGCGGCCGTCGACCGAGTCCTGGATCTCCAGGCGGGGAGTCTTCACGACGCCCTCCCCTCGGCCACGCCCGTGCCCGCGCAGGCGGCCCGGTGACCCCGCCGCCTCCGGCACGGCAGGTCCTGGAGCTGGCCCGCAAGGACCTCCTCCTCGAGGGACGAGCCGGCGAGGCTCTGCTGGTCACCGCACCGTTCGGCGGGGTGGCGCTGTTGCTCGTCCCGCTCGCCATCGGCACCGACGTCCCCCTGCTGCGGTCCGTCGGCTACGGCATCTACTGGGTCGTGGTGCTTCTCTTCGGGGTGCTGGTCAGCCTGCGGCAGAGCACCGCGGACACAGCCGCGCAGGTGGCCCTGCTCCGGCTCACTGGAGTGCATCCCGTCGTCCGGCTGGCGGGGCGGGCGGCAGCCAGCGCCGTGCTCCTGCTGGCGTTCGAGCTGACGTTGCTGCCGGTCGCGGTCATGATCTACGACCCACCCCTCGACAGCTGGCCCTGGCTGCTCGCCGTCCTGCCGCTGGTCGCTGCCGGGCTGGCCGTGCTCGGCACCTTGGCCGGGGCTCTGGCGCAGGGACTGGCCGGCCGCACGACCCTCGGGCCCCTTCTGGTCTTGCCGCTCGCGCTTCCCCTGCTTCTGTCGGCCACGCAGGTGGCCGAGTCGGTTCGCTATGGCCGGGAACCGTGGAACTGGCTGGCCCTGCTGCTGCTCGTCGACATCGTCGCCGCACTCGCGGTTGCGCTCTTCGCTCGATCCCTCGAGGAGTTCTCGTGAGGTCCGTCTTTCGCCGGCTGACCGCCGTCACCATCGTCGCCATGGCCGGCGCTCTGGCCGCAGCGCTCACCGCTCCCCCCGACCGGCTGCAGGGCAATCTGCAGCGACTGATGTACGTCCACGTCCCGGCAGCGTGGCTCGCCTACCTCAGCTTTGCCATCACGTTCGGCGCCAGCGCGGCGTGGCTGTGGAAGCGCCGGGCGTCCCTGGACCGGCTCGCTTCGGCCAGTGCGGAGGTCGGGGTCTTCTTCACCGGACTCACCATCGCGCTCGGCTCCATCTGGGGGAAGCCGGTCTGGGGGGTCTGGTGGACCTGGGATCCCCGGCTGGTCACGACGGCCATGATGTTCTTCGTCTACCTGGGCTACCTGGCGCTGCGTCGGGCGACCGTGGATGCCACGGTGCGAGCGCGGCGGAGCGCCGTGTTCGGCGTCCTGGCCTTCGCGCAGATCCCGGTCGTCCACATGTCCGTGGTGTGGTGGCGGGCGGTGCACCAGCCGCCGACGGTGCTCAAGCCGGCGGCCCCCACGATCGACGAATGGATGCTCGCCGCCCTGCTGCTGAACGTCCTCGCCTTCACGCTGGTCTACGTCGTTCTGTTGCGCGCACGCATCCGGCTGGCGGTCGCCGAGGAGGCCTACGACGCCGCGCACGACGGGGCCGCCGGCGAGCTCGCCGGGGAGGCCGTCACCACCCCTGACTACCGGAAGGAGTTCCCGAACCATGTCTGAGTGGGCATGGGTGGCGCTGGGATTCAGCGTCGCCTACGGGGCCATGGGCGGCTACGCCGCCTGGTTGCGGCACCGGCTGAGCGAGGCCACCCGGCGGATCGAGAAGATCCGATGAAGCGATACCGCCTGCTGGCCGTCTCGGTGCTCGGCGTCGCGGGGATCCTGCTGGGCGTCCTCTTCGTCGGGAACATCAACGGGAACCTCGTGTACTTCCTGACGCCGCACGAGGCGCTCGCGCAGAAGGCCGACTTCGAGGACGGCAGGCGCTTTCAGATCGGCGGTCTAGTGCAGGACGGCAGCGTGGAGACGACGGACGACGGGCTGCGCTTCGTGGTCGTCTCCGGCCCCGCGGAAGTGCCGGTGGCCTACCGGGGGTCCCCCGCACAGCTGTTCCGCCCCGGCATCGGAGTGGTGATGGAGGGAGCCTGGGACGGTGACACGTTCCGGTCCGACACCATGATCATCAAGCACGACGAGAACTACCAGGCCCCGGACAGCGCCGAGGGTGAACCCGGCGACGGGGCGCCGTGACGGTCCATTTGGCAGATTCTCGAGCATCCGGCGCCCGGAAGCGGTCACCTGCGCGGGCCGGTCGGGCCTCGGTCGCCGCTGCGCTGCTCACCACGGCATGCACCAGCCCCGGTGAATCACCGAGCGGTGTCCAGTCCCAGGCCCAGGAAGGCGACCTTCCCCCGATGGCCCCGTGCCCGGAACCGCTGGAGGCGGGCGGCGGCGCGGGCACCCAGCTCCCCGACGTCACCCTGACCTGTCTGGGCCAGCCGACCGAACTGGCGCTACGGGAGCTGCCCGCGGTTCCGGTCGTCCTCACCTTCTGGGCGTCGTGGTGCGGGATCTGCCGCGAGGAGATGCCGGAGTTGCAGCGCCTCGCCGACGAGGTGGGGGACCAGGTGCTGTTCCTCGGCGTCAACGCCAAGGATGGGGAGCGGCCGGCGCGGTTCCTGCTGGACGACCTCGGCGTCACCCATGCCAACCTGTACGACCCATCGGGCCGGTCGCTCGATCTGCTGCCCAGCCCCGGGGTGCCCACCACCCTGGTCCTCGCCCCCGACGGAGAGATCGTCGACAAGGTCATCGGCGCGACGGACCAGGAACATCTGCGCACGCTGCTCACCGAGCGGCTAGGGGTCCAGCTCGCCGACGGCTCGTCCGCGGCCACCGACTGAGCAGCGCCGTCTGTGGATCTCCTACCGCTGGCCTTCCTGTCGCTGATCGCGGGCGTGGTGTCGTTCACCTCGCCGTGCGCGCTGCCACTGCTGCCCGGCTACGTCTCCTACGTGTCCAGCCTGGCTCCGCCCGTCGGCGTCCCGGCGGCCGCGACCGGTGGGACTACCTCTGCGCCCACCCGTGACCGGGTGCTGGCTGGGTCACTTCTCTTCGTGCTCGGCTTCACCATCGTGTTCACCGCCCTGGGTGCGACCGCCTCCAGCCTGGCGCTGCTCCTGGCTCAACACCGGGCGACCGTCAACGTCGTCGGGGGCGTGTTCATCGTTGCGATGGGGCTGGCCACGGCGGGTGTCCTGCGGCTGCCGCTGCTGCACCGCCAGGTGCGCATGGATCTCAGCCGGATGGGGCGCGGTCCGGGCAGCGCACTCGCGCTCGGCGCGGCCTTCGCCTTCGGGTGGACGCCGTGCGTCGGCCCCGTGCTGGCCGCCATCCTCACCACCGCCGCGGGGTCGGGGACCGTCGCACGGGGCGCCCTGCTCCTGCTGCTCTACTCCATCGGTCTGGGCATCCCCTTTCTGCTCGTCGCCCTCGGGGTCCGGCGCGGCCGGCTGCGCCTGGACTGGCTCCGGCGCAACTCCCGGAAGATCGAGGTCTTCGGCGGAGTGCTCCTCATCGCCATGGGCATCGGCATCGCCACGGGCAGCTGGACGCGGCTGATGAGCGGAATGCTGGCCTTCTACGCCCAGTTCGGCTGGCCGCCGATCTGAGCCCGGCGAACTTCTCGTGAGATCGTGGACGGGTGACCCCCAACCGGGGCCATCTCCAGACCCCGAGTTGCTGAACCCGGACCATTACGATGCCCTCGCGCTCGGCGAACGACAGATACCGGCCTGAGACCGTCGGCGCCAGCGCAGGATCCCCCCCGCCCGCGGTTCAGAACCAGCGGAAGGCCACCGCCCCTGACACGCCGGCCCCGGCGTCCGCGGTCTCAGTCATCACCCCCCGCGCGATGGCGACCAGAATCGCACCCGATCGTCCCCCCAGGCCACCGTTGGGCGTCCCGGCCAGGGGATCTGCACGCGGTACTCCTGCACCTTCCGCTGACGAGTCCGAACATCCACCGCGCGACCTCCTGCTCGAGGTGTTGCGACGACCAGCTGACTCCGCCCGATACCCCGGCTGCAACTTCGGCAAGACGCTGCGCAGCTCTGGCGTGCTCGCCTCGATGGGCCTCGTAGGCAGCGCGTACCACGATGCGATGGTCGAGTTGTTCTTCGCCACGCCGAAGGAGAAGCTGGTCTACCAGCGGGCCTGGCCGACCCGACACGAGCCGGACATGGGGTCTTCAGCTACATCGAGGGCTTCTAGAACCCGAGGCGTCGGCACAGCCGCCGGGACAACCTCAACCCGGCGACCTACGAGAAGATCATCACGCAGCAGGTGACACAGGCAGGGGCGTCCGCCTGACCGGGGGCCACTTCGCGAACCCTCGACCGGCGAGTGCAGGCGAGCCCCGAAGCGGCCGAACCGACAGATCGACTCGAAGGCCCGAAGTCAGTCAGTCACTGGATCAGGATCGATCGCTGCGGGGCTCGCCCACATCCTCACTCTCAGTCGGCGTCACATCCGCGCCGTCGTAGGCGACCGACGCCTCTTCGGTGGCGTAGTCCACCGCCGCAGTTGCACCGTCCATTCGATTGAGCTTCTTTTCGATCCGCGCCGCTCACGACGCGCAGGTCGTCCCGCCGATCCACACCTTGAGAGGGCCCAACTCCGGCGCTGCCTGATCCCGGGCGCGCCTTGTGGTCGTCATGCTCTCACCGCGCGATATCCGGCTTCTTCGATGGCGGCGATGATGTCCTCGTCGTCGATGGGACTGACGTCGTCGAGCTCGACGACGGTGCGCTCGGCGCGGGCGTCGGTGGTGGACGAGGTCACTCCGTCCAGTTCTTCCACCGCGTCGTCGATCAGCATGCCGCAGCTGCCGCAGTGCATGCCGGTGACGCGAAACTCCAGGGTGCGACTCATGAACTATCTCCGGTGAAGTCGATCGAACCGCCGTACATGCCCATGGAGCAGGTGTAACGGAGGATTCCGGGTTGAGGCTTGCCGAGCGGTACTTCGGTGTTGCCGGTGGCGGGCAGCACCTGCTGGAAGCCACCGCTGGGAATGACGAATGCCCGGGTGCACCCTTGCGTGTCGTTGGTGCGCAGCACCAAGGTGGTGGGCACACCCGCCTTCGCCTCCACCCGTGCGGGCTCGTAGGCGTAGTCCGTGACGTCCAACGTGATGACCTGGCTGCCGGTGGCGTCGGTGGTCACCGCCCCGGCCGACTCAGTCGAGCCCGCTGACGTGCTGCTCGACGCGGCGAGGGAGGTGACGTCGAACCATCCGCCTACCCGCAGCCCCGAGGACATCGTCCACAGCGCAACCAGCAACACCACAACGCCGGTGACTTTGGTCAGCCGGCCCTGCACCACCTTGGTGGACTTGCGCAGCAGAAACCCGAGCACGGCGAAGAGTGGCGCGGTCCCCAGCACGAACCCGGCCATGACAGCAGCACCCGCCGCCACTGAACCCGATGTGATGGCCAGCAGCGCCACGCTCATCGTGACCCCACAGGGCAGGAGCACGGTGAGAAAGCCCAGCACGGCCGGCTTGGCCAGCGAAATGCCTGCCGATTGTTTCCGTGTGGTGCGGCGCACCAGCTTGCCCCAGGACGCTGGTGGACGCGGAACCAGCTTGTGCACCGCGCGTACCCCGAACATGTCCAGGGCGAAGAGCAGCATCAGCAGCGCGGCCAGCACCAGGAAGGACCCCCGCAGTTTGGGGCCGGGCTCCAGAGCCGCCCCGAATGCCCCGAGGGCGGCACCCAGCAGGGTGTGGGAGACAAGCTTGGCTCCCAGGAACGCCGTCAGCGGGGCCCGCAGCGACTGCGGTGGCGGCTTAGGTACAGCGACCGGTTTGCCACGTACGAGCGTCGCGGTGGCACTGGACTCCGCTGTGCCACGACCCGGATTTTTCCTCCTTGGGACCGGCGGTTTCCCGCGGTTGCCCGGACCGACGCTCCCAATGGCCGCCGTGTCGTCGTAGCCACTCGAAGCCGGCCGGGTCCTTCTTGCTTGCGGCCCGGTGTTGCTCCTCGCTGAGGAAACAGGCGCTGCGGGGGTTCGACCGGTGAGTGCACCAGCCAAGAGACCACCTTGTACGGCGGCGCAGGACGCACCCCCGGCGATCAGACCGGTGGTGAGACCGGTGAAAAACAGTGCATTGACAGACATCAGAAGTGCTCCGGACTCAGGAGCAGGCAACCGGGCGCGCCGATTGGTCGCAGTCTCAGGTGCCCGCACGGACAGGACGGCAAAGCCGGCGTTCGCTCAAGCGAAGAGCGACGCCCCGCCGATGTCCTAGACGAGGCTCACGCACAGACGGGTGAGATCCGGCTGGGCGAACCATTGATGTGGTGCCTCGTCGGCGAACAGCTCGACCGGCACACGGGGTGGGTCCGTGACGGGGTGGCACGCCACGGGAGCAGGCGACGCATACGTCGTCGCGGCAGGCGACGCTGCCAGGCTCACTTGTGCCTGACCGCAGGCGCCGCCGGCCTGCCCGCTGCCGGGGCAACCGAACGACATGTCCGACGCCGCAGGCGCGTCCACCGACTCGTCGGAGGACGCCATGCCGGACCGGTGCTCGGCCGGCATTCCCGCATGGTCGACGACACCCGCCATGTGCATCGGAGTCGCCGCCGATGCCACCGACGCAGAGCACAACACAGTGGTCACACCAACAAGAAGAGCGCTGAGAAGCCGCCGGACCACTCGAGGCCACGACGAGGCGACGACGGCGACCATCCCGCATCCTCCGATCAACCCAGCGGCATTGGCTTGCCAATCAGGATGGCGTGGCAGTCCCGCCGACTGAAGCGTCTGTACCTGACAATAGTGCTCCGAGTTGGCTGCTCTCGACGACGCGCTCATCGGGAGCACGATCGCCGAGTAGCCGGTGGGGCGGCCTGCAGAAGGGTGACGCCGAACTCGCGTGCCCGCAGGCGGGCAGAAGTGATGTTCGAGCCGCTCGACAGCTGGCACAACCGACGTCGTTGGCACAGCGCCCTTGGCTGGCTGTCGTCGATGGATTCGGGACCCAGGAGAAATCGTTGTGTCCCAAGGGTTCAGCAACCCGACTCCGCCAGACCCGGGGCACCCAGCGCCCCCATCAGTCCCGAGGCGGTTCAGTGGACAGCGTGGTGCAGCCGAGTCCCGGCACATCGACACCGCAGATCGATACGGTTCCAACAGCTGACGGTGCACACGCGCCCGCCCCCAGTCCCGCAGAACTGCGGCCAGCGCAGCCGGTCCCGAGCCGCGCTACTCCCGATCCACGTACGGCTCCCCCGGCGCAGGCTGCACCGAACCGGAGGTCCGGGACTGCGGCTCCCGCCCAGCCAGCACTTCCTCGACCGCGCCGGCCAGGAGAGGGAAGGTGGAGGCGCCGGTGATCTTGCCTCGGATGACGCCGTCGCGGTCGATGATGAAGGTCTCGGGAACGCCGAAGACACCGAAGTCGAGCGCGGCGGTGGAGTCCGGGTCGGTGACGTAGCGGTAGTTGTCACCGCCGCGACCCATCTCGTCGAGGAAGCCGACCGCGGCGTCCTTCTTGTCCTGGTAGACGATGCCGACGAAGGTGACGCCGGCAGCCCGGTAGGTCTCGGCCACGGCCAGCAGCGCCGGGTGCTCCTCACGGCAGGCCACGCACCACGACGCCCAGAAGTTGACGACGACGACCTCGCCCTGGAGATCGGAGAACCGCAGGGGCGCGCCGCCCTCCAGGGCGGGCAGCTCCAGGTCTGGGACGGCCGTACCGATCAGCGGGGTTTCGACCAGCGACGGGTCGGCGTCCAGCCGGCTGCCGAAGACCACACCGGTGGCGACGGCGGCGACCGCCACGACCACTGCAGCCCAGCGGACGGCGCGTCCCCGTCGCGCCGGCTTCACCGCATCCGGTGACTCCTCCGGCGCCACCACCGACCCCGGTGCTGTGAGGTCCTTCACCCGCCGTCACCTCCGGTCCCGTCGAGCGCCGCCTGCGCCTCCGCGGTCAGCTCCTCGACCTGACCGCGGACGTCCGGGGGAATGTCGGGGCGCGCGGCCATCTCGGCGAGCACGTCAAGTGCGCCGGCGGGGTCATCGAATCCGTAGAGCCACAGATTCGCTTCAAACCACTGTGCGTCCAGCAATGCCGGGTCCAGCCGCCGCGCCTCGGTGATGTAGCCCTGCGCCTTCTCCGGCTGTTCGGCGAGCAAGTAGGCATAGCCGAGGTAAGCCTGGGCCAGCGCATTGTCCGGCTCCCGGCGCAGGACCTCGACGAAGTGCGGCAGCGCCGAGGACAGGTCGCCGGCCTCCACGTAGCGCCTGGCCAGGGCCAACCGCATCCCCATGACATCCGGATTGGCCTGTACCACGGCCTCCATCTCGCTGTTGGTCACCGTGGAGAGGTCACGTCCACCACTCACCGGATCCTCTGCCGTGGAAGCCGGGGTGCCGTCCAGCTCGTTGCCCGTGACGAACCCCCCGGCGGGGCGGTCCAGCACCGACTGCGGCAAGAGCACCGTGGCGGCGACGACGGCGGCCGCCAGGGTGACCAGGTAGGCAGCTCGACGTGCCCGGACAGCCCCGCGCCCTGCCCTGCCCGCGTCCGGAGACGGCTCCGGTTCCGTCTCCTCCAGGCCCCGGATGGCGGCCGCGGCCTCGGCCTCGTAGCGGGAACGCAGCCGCGCGACGTCGGCGTCGGTCAGCTCTCCCTCGGCGTGCTGGCGCTCGAGCTCGTCGAGATCCCGCAACGCATGGTCGCGCCGCTCCTCCAGTTCCTCACGGCTCACGGTTCGTCGTCCTCGTCCTGGTGGCGGCGGGTCCGCGCGTCGGCGAGAGCGGCAGCGACCCGGTCCCGGTCGTCATCGGACAGTTCCGGCACGGCCGGGGAACGCCGTGCCCGGGTCAGGACCAGGGCCAGGCCCCCGACGGCGACGACGGCTGGCAGCACCAGCAGCCAGACGCCGCGCCCCTGCGCGGGCGGGTCCAGGAGGACCCATTCCCCGTAGCGCGCCTCGAAGTACTGCAGGATCTCGGCATCGGAGCGGCCCGCCGCCACCTGCTCGACCACGCTGCGCCGCATGGCCACCGCGGTCTCCGACGGGGATTCGGCGATCGAGACCGACTTGCACACCGGGCAGCGCAGCTGGCCCTCCAGCTCGGCGACCCGATCACGCGGACCGGAACCGGCCGTGAACAAACCGACCACGGTGACGGTCAGCAAGGCGAGCACCAGAGCCGACGTCGCACCCACCCGGCGGCGGTCAGGCATGGTTCCGCCCCTCGCCCTGCTCGGGCGGCGGGTCGGACAGCACCGCGACAGCCTGCGGAGGGCCCGCGTCGGAGTTCTCAGGGGCACTCGCCTCGGCGGCAGAAGTCGTGTCGCGGACGCGTCGCCGAGGCCTGCCGCCCACCGCCCAGAAGCCGCCGGCGGCAACCAGGAGACCGCCGGCCCACAGGGTCCACATCAGCGGATAGCGGTAGAGGTTCACCGACACCTGACCGTCCTCCAGCGAGGTGAGGGCGACGTAGATGTCCTCGCGCGGTGTGGACCAGACCGACGGCGTTGCCACCGCCTGCTGCTGGCTGGGGTACTGGTTGAGCGAGGGCCCGGCGATCCGGACCACGTCGGCGCCCTCGCGGATCTGGAACTCCGCCGCCACCTCGGTGCGGTGGGATCGCTGGATGGTCTCGTTGCCGGTGTAGGTCACCGTGTAACCGCCGAACTCCACCGATTCCCCCTGCCGCAAGGTGGCCGTCGTGCGCTCGGACAGGTCGGCAGAGACGGCGATGGCGAGGGCGATCAGCACCAGACCGATGTGGGAGATCTGCCCACCCCAGTAACCGCGCTGCCGACGGACGATCCGGAACAGGGTGGCCGGCCGACGATCGGGCGCGCTGGTGAGCAGTTGCCGCGCACTGGCTGCCACGATCGCCGTCGCCAGCAGGGCCACGGCGACGACCGCGACCGACCGGACTCCGGCCACCACGAGTGCGGCGCTGACGACGCTGCCGGCCAGCAGGGCCGGGCGCAGCCGCGACCACAGCAGCCGGCCGTTGGCAGCCCGGTACGGGGTGAACGGCCCCACTCCCATCGCGAGCAGCAGGGCGAAGGAGATGGGCACCGCCATCCGGTCGAAGAAGGGACGTCCGACCGACGTCTGCGCCCCCGTGAACGCCTCGACGAAGACCGGATACAGGGTGCCCAGCAGCACGACGAAGGCGAAGAGGGAGAGCAGCAGGTTGTTCACGAGGAACGCTCCCTCGCGGCTGGCCAGTGACTCCAGCCGGTCAGGTGAAGCCAGCCGCGGTGCGCGCAGGGCGAACAGGGTGAACCCGCCGACGACCACGACGACGAAGAAGCCGAGCAGCGCCGGGCCCACCGGAGACTGGGTGAAGCTGTGCACCGAGGCGACCACCGAGGACCGGGTGAGGAAGGTCCCCAGGATCGTCAGGGCGAAGGTCGTCAGCACGAGGACGAAGTTCCAGGACTGGAGAATCCCGCGCCGGACCTGGACAACGGCCGAGTGGATGAAGGCGGTCGCCGTCAGCCACGGGATCAGCGCGGCGTTCTCCACCGGGTCCCACGCCCAGAAGCCACCCCAGCCCAGCACCTCGTAGGACCACCAGGCGCCGAGGACCAACCCGGCGGACAGGAAGGACCAGGCGACCAGGTTGGCCCGGCGGGTGCGCCGCAGCCAGTCGATTCCCGGCGTTCGGGTCAGCAGGGCCGACATGGCGAACGCGAAGGGCACGGTGAACCCGACGTACCCCAGGTACAGCAACGGCGGGTGGAGAGCGACCAGGAGGTGGTTCTGCAGGAGTGCGTTGGGCCCGGGGCCGTCGGCCGGCGGCTGGGCGATCACCTCGAACGGGTTCGCCACGGTGGAGACCAGCCCGAAGAAGAAGGTGGCGACCAGGCCCATCACCGCCAGCGCGCCCGTGCCGAGCCGGTCATCGACCGAGCGGACCTGCCGTAGCACCACGGCGGTGAAACCGGCCAGCACCGCGACCCACAGCACGATGCTGCCTTCCAGCGCCGACCAGGCTGCGGTCAACTTGAACAGCACCGGCGTCGCCCGCGAGCTGTTCCCGGCGACGAAGGACACCGCGAAGTCGTCGGTGAGCAGCGCGAGCTCCAACGCGATGAACGCCACCGCCGCGCCCGCCACCATGCCGACGACCGGCTGTTGCAGCTGACCCCGCGTCGCCCGGTGAGGGGTGCGCAGCGCTCGGAAGCCGAAGACCGCCAGCGCGATGGAGCTGGCGAGGCCGAGCATGACACCTGCCCAGCCGGCGGCCGCGAGGATCACCGGCGCACCCCGACCTGTGGCCCGACCGTGGCCATGTCGTCCGTGCCTCGCTGAGCCCGCGCGCCGGTAGCCGCCGCGAACCTCAGCGCATCGCTCCCCCAGCACATCAGGGCGCGACCTCCCTCATCCGAGTCCAGCATCGAAGCGCAGATCCCCTGGGCGCTGTCCGGCGGAGCGACAGCCGCTCCCACGGAGGCGACGCGCAGTGGCGACTGGCAACTATGGCACATAGGAGAACAGTGCGAGCGTCGACACCTCCAGGGACGCAGGGGCCCGCGATACCGGTCCGCCGAGCAGGACGACGGTCCCGCCGTCGGCCGGACCTCGAGCTCGGCGGTCCGCCGGGTCAGACGCTCACCAGTACCGAAAGTGCCGCCAGCAGCACGAGTCCGGCGACTGCGAGAGTCAGCCTGCGGCCGTGCTTCGTCTGCCGCGGCAGCCCCCGCAGCGGGAACAGCAACTGGCGCCCGAAGGTGTAGGCCGCCAGCCCGGCCATGAAGAGCAGTCCGTCCACCCGGGGGTCGGTCAGCACCACTGCCACGAGCGTCGCTGCGGCGATGAGGCCGGCCATGCTCGACTCGAGCAGCTGCACCGGGATCCGGCGCACGCCCACGCGGCGATCGGAGGACCAGATGCCCCACCGAGACGCCGTGGGGCGCCCCACGCAGCACCCCCCGAGGAAGCACCCCAGGCGCCCGATGGTCATGCCCACCAGCAGCCCCGGCGCCGTCACGTCGAGCATCTGGCCCACCGGGATCCCCGCCCACCAGCTTCCCAGGATCACCGAGCCAATCCCTGCGATCACGAAGCCCTGGACCGACATTCCCGCGGTCAGGGGGTTGGGCCTCTCCTCCCGGTGGGTGAGGAGGTAGTAGACCTTGGCGCCCACCAACCCGATCAGGCTCGCCAGCACGGACACCAGGAGCAGTCGCACGACCGGCAGGTCGCGATCCGCCGCCAGCACACCTTGGAGAGCCAGTGCGAACAGCCAGCCGAGGGTCACCAGAGCGGGCCAGGCTCCGATCCGGACCCCTGGCGCCCGGACATCGGCCACGGGCTTGAAGGTCGTCCTCCCGACGGTCGTCCCACGGGGAAGTGGCCCGGGAGGCAGAGCCGAAGGCGGAGCGGAGTCTGCAGGGGCGTGCCGGACGACGGGGGTCGCGGTGACCTCCCACTCCCCCGGCGCTAGGCCGGGGACACGGGCGGTCACGGCGACCCGACCGCTTCCCGGGAGCACCTCGTCCAGGGTGTGCACGACCTCGAACTCGTCGCCCCTACCCGGGATATCGGGTCCGGCCAGCCGCCTACCGCTGAATCGCACACTGACCGGATAGGGGGCACCACTGGCCGCGGCGTCGAACCAGTAGGTCACCCCGAGCGCCTGGGGATCGACGTCCTCCATGGACTCGCACGACCAGGACATGACCTGGACCGCGCCCGCAGGCATGTCCGGGGCCAGGACAGGATGGCGCACCGGGGTGACGGTCTCCGGTGCCGATGACCGGGGAGGACCCGGGACCGGCGGCGCAGATGGACCGAGCCTCGCGCTCGCGGAGGGGGCTGCGGTCACCGTCCCGGACATCGCGGGCCGGGGCGAGGCTCCCGGGGAGGCCGACGTCCCCTGAACAGCGGGGCCCGGATGCGTCGGGGGTACTCGCGGTGCCTTCCTCGCCGGCAGGACCACCGGGAGCGACGGCGCGGCGGACCTCGACCGCGGGGCCTGTGGGCGCTGGAATGCCTGCAGAGGCGCCGGCGCACGGCGGGCGACAGGGCGCGGCGGAGTCACCCCCTGGGCCGGAGTGGTGACCCGGGGCCTCGAGCCCTGCCCTGGCCTCCCGGACCGGGACGGTTCGGCCCGGGGTGAACGCTTCCTGGACATGGAATTCCACCTCGCGAGATCGGGTCGGCCGTGTGGGGGGCCGGCTCCACCGAGTCGCCCAGCGGACGCTCGATCAGCCGCGCGCCAGCCAGCCCTACTATGGCGCTACGTAGAGACTACTACTAGGTCGCTACGTAGAGGCTCCGAGCCGGGCGCCCACTCGCGAAGGGTGTCCAGGTCTACTAGAACGCGTAGTATCTCTCGCGTCATGGACGGAGAGCGCTGGTCCGCACCACGGAAGCCCCGCCGCCGGGCGGTAGCCGCCAGCGGAGTTCATGGCGGCACGCCGTCCGGACGGCCGCCGGCGGCTGTTTGTGACCACATCGACACGACCGACGACAAGGACGGTGGCAGGTGACCGGCCCCTCGATCTCTCGGCGCGGACTGCTTCTCGGGGCGGTGGGGCTGGCCGGAATGGCGGCGACCGGTGGCACATGGGCGGCCTTGCCCGCGACGGCCACCGCAGCGGAGGGACGGGTGCTGGCCGGCTCCGATGCGGTGCGCCGTGTTGAGCAGGCCCGCCTCGCCCGAGGCACCGGCCGTCGCGTCCGTGCGTCGGTGACCCCGGCGCCGGTCGAAGTCGACCTGGGTGGACGCGTCGTTCGCACGTGGGCGTATGGCGACCAGGTGCCAGGGCGGCCCCTGCGCTGTACCGCCGGAGACCTGCTCGACGTGGACGTCCACAACAGGCTGCCCGAGCCGACCACCGTGCACTGGCACGGACTTCGGCTCCGGAACGACATGGACGGCGTGCCCCACCTGACGCAACCCGTCATCCCCCCGGGCGAAACGATGCGTTACTCCTTTGTCGCTCCCGATCCGGGGACCTACTGGTTCCATCCGCACGTGGGCATGCAACGCGAACGGGGCCTCTTCGCGCCGCTGATCATCGACGATCCGCGGGAAGCCGGCGACTACGACGTGGAGTTCGTGGTCGTCCTCGACGACTGGATCGACGGCGCCGCGGGGACCCCCGATGAGGTCTTGTCCGAGCTCCGCAATGGAGACATGGAAGCGAGCTACAAGGTTCCCGTCCAGGCGGGACAGATCGAGGACCGGTCAGCGTCTTGGGACTACCACCAGACCGCTGAGATGACCAACACTCCGGCAGGGCAGACCCTGTGCGTCAGGCTGACGTGAGACACCTCGGGTAGTTCTTTCTCCCTCCGCACAGGGCGAGACAGGTTGATCACGATGACGATGACGACGGCAGACCTTTCCGCTGCGCCAGTGACCGACGATGGACAGGTGAGTCCTCGAGCCGAGCGTCCCCGGCGGCGTTCCTTCACCGCCGAGTACAAGCTGCAGATCCTGGCCGAGTACGACGCCACCGAGCCCGGCCAGCGGGGCGCGCTGCTGCGCCGGGAAGGCCTGTACTCCTCGCACCTGGTCGAGTGGCGCCGCGCCCGCGACGCCGGCGCCCTGGCCGGGCTGGAGAGCCGCCCGCGGCCGGCCAAGCGAACGCCGGAGCAGGTCGAGCTCGAGCGGCTGCGGGCCCGCGCGGAGCGGGCCGAGGCCGAGCTGGCCAAGACCAAGGCCGCCCTGGACGTTGTGGGAAAAGCACACGCGCTCTTGGAACTGCTCTCCGAGAGCGCGGACACCGACAAGCCGTCGAAGAAGTGATCGCCCCAGCGGTGGCCGAGCTGGCCGCGCACACCTCGACCACGCAGGCGTGTGCGCTGCTGGGCTGGTCACGCGCAACGCACTACCGCGCCCAGATTCCACCGGCGCCCCGGCAGGACAAGCCGCCGCGGTCGGCACCGCCGAACGCGCTCACCGACGCCGAGCGGGAGCAGGTGCTGGCCACGCTCAACAGCGCCCGGTTCGCCGACAAGTCCGTGGCCCAGTGCTGGGCGACGCTGCTGGACGAGGGCAGCTACCTGTGCTCGATGTCGACCATGCACCGGCTGCTGCGCACGGCCGGGCAGTCCCGGGAGCGGCGCCGGCAGGCCACCCATCCGCCGCGGGCCAAGCCCGAGCTGCTGGCCACCGCGCCAGGGCAGGTGTGGAGCTGGGACATCACCAAGCTGCGCGGACCGCAGCGCGGCGTCTACTACGACCTCTACGTCGTGCTCGACATCTTCTCCCGCTACGTCGTGGGCTGGACCGTCGCCGCCCGCGAGGACGCCGACATCGCCAAGGCCCTGATCGCCGACGCGGTCGCCGTGCACGGCGCTCCGGGCAGCGTGCACGCCGACCGCGGCACCTCAATGACCTCCAAGCCGGTCGCCCAGCTGCTGGTCGACCTCGGCGTGGCCCGCTCCCACTCCCGGCCGCACGTCTCCAACGACAACCCGTTCAGCGAGTCGGCGTTCAAGACGCTGAAGTACGCCCCGGTCTTCCCCGACCGGTTCGGCTGCCTGGCCGACGCCCGCGCGTTCTGCGAGGCGTTCTTCGCCTACTACAACCACGACCACCGCCACTCCGGGCTCGGGCTGCACACCCCGGCCTCGGTGCACCACGGCACCGCCGGTGAGGTCCGCGCCCAGCGGGCCGCGACCCTGGCAGCGGCCTACGCGGCCAACCCCACCCGCTTCGGCCACCGGCGCCCCACCCCGCCACCGCTGCCGACCGCCGCCTGGATCAACCAGCCCAGCAGGGAGGCCCTCATCCAGAACAACTAACGCGATCTTGTCTCAACCGGCTTGACAGGTTCCGAGACGCCAGTGTCCGCAGCGTCGCGCATGGCCGACAGCGTGCGGTACCCGTTCTACCTCCTGAACGGGCACCTGCCCACGGACCCCGAGACGTTCGCCGCCAGGCCGGGTCAACGAGCACGAATCCGGCTGATCAGTGCCGCCGGGACGACCACCTTCCGGGTAGCTCTCGGAGGCCACCGGCTGACCGTCACCCATACCGACGGGTTCCCGGTCGAGCCGATCACGGTCGACAACCTCCACATCGGCGCCGGCGAGCGCTATGACGTGCTCGTCACCCTCGGAGACGGGGCCTTCCCGCTGGTGGCGGTGGCAGAAGGCCATGGGGCCCAGGCGCTCGGAGTGGTCCGCACTGCCAGCGGTGCAGCCCCGTCAGCCGCTGCGGCTCCCCGTGAGCTGAGTGGGCGACTGCTCCGGCTCACCGACCTCCGCGCGGCGCCCACCGTTGACCAGGACGACCTGCCCCCGGACGTGACCCACACCCTCCATCTCACCGGAGACATGTTCAGCTTCGCCTGGCGCATCAATGCCCAGAGCTACGACCACCGGCGCCCCTTCTCCGGCATCACGCCCGCGGCCATCCGGGAGGGCCAGCGGGTCCGACTGGAGCTGGTCAACCAGACTCCGATGTACCACCCGATGCATGTGCACGGCCACAGTTTCACCGTGCGAGGTTCTGGTGACCTCTTCCCGGGAGCAACTGCCGGTGACCTGCGAGATCCGGCGCGGAACCGCCTCCCCTTGTTCGCCGGTGCGGTGAAGGACACGGTGATGGTGGCGCCGGGGGAACGGGTGATCGTCGACTTCACGGCCGACAATCCGGGTCAGTGGCTGACCCACTGCCACAACGCCTACCACATGGGCACCGGCATGGCGACGATCATCTCCTACGTCGCCACGTCCTCGTCCTGAACGGTGTGACCGCCTCCGCGGTCACCACCCCGAGAGGGCCCCACCACACGCCTCGTAGCGCGGTGAGAGTCCGTCCCGCCGGTGGGCGCCCGCGTCAGCGGCGCGCCTGCCCTGTCAGGCGGGCGCCTGATTGCCCCGGTCACCCAGCTGCTGGCGGGCCCGGGCGATCGAGACCTCCTCGCGCGCCTGCCGCAGCTCCTCGTCGACGTCGACGGAGGGGGCTGCCGCAGAGCGGCCCCCACTCGAGGCGCCACAACTACCGCCGCCGCGATTCATCTGCCACATCATCACGCCCATGGACAGGGGGCAGACCAGCGCGATGAGCAGCGGAAGTGCCGCGGTACTGGCGGCCGGGGCCATCAGCCAGAGCGCCACGCCTGCGGCGATCAGACCCCCGATGACCTTCGGGTTCAGGCAGCACCGCATCGACCTGAGCATGTCGTTTCTCCCTGCGCTCGCAGACGTGGTCTTACTACTATCCAGGCTAGTAAAGCCGATCGCCGGACGGCCCCGCAAGCGCATCCGCCGGCTTGTTGCCCCGGCGTGGCGATCAGCGGGTCCCCTGCACCTGTGGCGCGCCCTGGACAGGTGCGGCGCTGCATGCAGCGGCCGGAGGCGCCCCCGGCCGACGGCTTCGCCGCCACAGGATGGCGAGGACGGTGGCGAAGAGCATGGCCACCCCGTAGGTCGCCGCGATCCGTCCGGCGGTCTGCTGGTCCTCGATCGGCATCGGCCCCCAGAGGCGTAGCAGCTGACTCCACCACTCGGCGGCCAGGAGCGGGCCGCTGCGGAGCACCACGAGCGCAACCGCACCGTGGACGGCCGCCCACCCTGCCAGCGCGGCGAGGACGACGGGGGGTCTCGGCGCCGTTGCGGTGTCCGGTCCGGCGGGGCCGAGCAGCGCGCGGAAGAAGAGCGTCCCACTGATCAGGAACAGGGTGAAGAAGACGACGTCGGCGGCCTCGGACCGTAGTAGCCAGCCGTACAGCCCGGAGACGTAGACGGAGTGGTTCACCACCAGGTAGACCGGTAGAGCGACCATCGGGTGCAGAGCTGCCCCCATCACCGGACGACCACGGAGCGCCACCAGCCACTCCCGCGGTCCTCGCAGGTCCTGCCCCGTCGAGGGCCGCAGGGCGGTCATGGCAAGCCGGCCCGGTCGGGCCAGCACCATCAGCAGCGGCGCGGCGAGGGACAGGGTGAAGTGCTGGAGGACGTGCACGCTCGACAGCACCCCGCCATAGCCGGCGAGCCCGCTGCTGGTCACGAGGAGGACCAGCGCCCAGCTCGCGGACCAGGCGAGGGTCCGCAGCCTTGGCCACGGACGTCCTCGGGCGGACATCCGCCGGACGCCGGCGAGATACAACCCGATCGCCGCTGCGGTCAGGACGGGGAACACGAGGCCCGGATGGACGTCCAGCAACGCGGCGGGCGACGGCGGGGCCGGCACGACGACGTCAGCAGCGGCATGGCTTCCGCCGCCCTGGGCCGCGGCGGGGGGCGTCGGGGGCGGTGTGCGGCTGAGGCCGACGGCCACCCCCATGGTGGCTCCGAAGAGCACCACCTCCACGGAGAGCAGCCGGAGGAACGCTGCCGGACGTCCGGCGACGAGGGCAGGCATGGTCCAGCGCCGATGCCACGCCCCGACCACGATCAAGCCCACGAACGCCACCAGCTTGATCATGACCAGCAACCCATAGCTGGAGCCCAGCGCCTGTGCCGGGTCGGACAGCCGGGTCAGCGCGGTGAGTACCCCGCTCCCACCGACGAGCAACGCCAGCGGTCCGGCGAGCCGGCTGAACCGGGAGACGGCGGCACCGGCGGCTCCGACACTGATCGAGCGGCAGACCAGGAGGGCGACCAGTCCTCCCGCCCACAGGACCACGCCCAGGACGTGCAGAGCGACCGCGGTCGGGCCGTAGATCCCGCCGGTGCCGCCGGCGTGCCCGACAAGGGCCGGCGGAAGCGCGGCGAGCAGGGCGACCAGGAGCAGACCGAGCGTCCCGCCCATGGAGAGGATCACCCTGGCGGCCATGGCGAGCACCGCAGCGAGGACAGCCACGACGAGTCGGGCCTGGGCCTGAGGGCTGTCCGCCACGAACTGGACGACCGCCGTCGGCGTGACTCCCGACAATCCTCGTCCGAGGAACTCGGCCAGCAGCGCCGGAACCGCGGCCAGCGACAGCAGGCTCCACACCAGAGCCGACCACCCGGCGGTGCGCACCCACCGGTAACCGGCGGCAGCGAGCAACCGGTCGCCCGGTAGGAGGACCGCCGCACCCAGCAGGCATCCGGCGGTCATGACCGCAGCCAGGTCGTTCAGCAGCTGCACCATGGGCACGAGCCAGGCCGCCCCTGCATCGGACCCGGGCAGCCCGGCGACCGACGACTCCTCTTCGGACCCGGCCGACAAGGTCAGCCAGGTCAACAGCAGCGCCGCGGCGGCCGCCGGAAGGAGGACCGGCCAGCGGCTGCGCATGCGGTCGGCTGCCTGCGCAGTCACGAGAGAGTCAGCCATGTGGTTCTCGCTCAGCCCCGAGGCCCTCGTCGGCGCAGGGCCAGCATGCCGAGACCGGCGACGACGGCCACTGAGACGCCGAGCATCCACCACAGCCCTGCACCGGCCCCGCCGTCGGCCACGGCCACCTCCTCAGCGGCGGCTTGCGTCACCGGCGGCTCCGGGGAGTCCGTCGAACTCGCCACTCCGGTCGGCCCGGCGTCGGAGGATTCGGCCCCGGCGTAGCTGAAGGTGAGCTCCCCGGTCACCGGGTGCCCGTCCTGCGAGACGACTCGGTAGGCAACCAGGTAGGACCCATCGCTGCTGAGGTCCACCGGCTGCCGCACCACGGCATCGGTCTCGGTAGCGGGGCCGGTAGTGACGGAACGCCCGTCGGCGCCGCGGACCACGACCTCGGCCGAGCCAGCCCGGACCGCCTCGGTGAAGGTCAGGGTGATCTGCCGGGGCGGTGTGGTCAGCGTCTGCGCCTCGCTCGGCTCGGAGGTGGCGAGTTCAGCGTGAGCTGACGCGCTGCCGATCCCCAGTCCGAGGACGGTGAGGACGACGGCGGCCAGGGTTGCCAGGCGGAGCAAGAGCGACATGGTCCTGTCTCTTCGGTGCGAACGGGAGCTGTGAAGCGGTGTCAACGGGCCAGGCGCGCCGAGGGCACAGGGCAATGGGAGTGGCTCACGGCTTGGTGCACGTCAGCCGCATGACGATGCCCAGCTTCGAGCGACGCAGATGCTCGATCTCCAGCCCGGCGGCCCGCACCGCCACATCGGGCTCCCGCAGCAGGTGGTCGGCGGCCAGGCGCAGGAAGGCCGGTTCCAGCAAACGCTGAACCCGCCGGATCGCCGGGAGGGGACTGGCGACGTGATCGAGCAGCACCAGGCGGCCGCCCGGCCGCAGCACCCGAGCCATCTCGGCGACTGCGGCTCGGTCGTCGGGGATGCTGCACAAGGTCAGGGTGGCGATCACCGAGTCGAAGCTGGAGTCGGGGAAAGGCAGTCGCTGCGCGTCGCCCAGGCACAGATCTACCGGCCGGGCCAGCTGCGCGGCGCGCGCCTCAGCCCGGGCCAGCATGGCCGGACTCAGCTCGATACCGGTCAGCTCGACGTCCGGAGGGAACAGCGGGAGGTTCCGCCCGGTGCCCACGCCGACCTCGAGGACCCTCCCCCGGACCTGCCGACAGGCCCACGACCGGCCGCCCCGGAACAGCAGCCACTCGGCGACCGTGATCACAGCGTCGTAGTGCGCGGCCTGCCGCTCGTAGACGGCGCGCACGCGCTCGGTCGTGGGCGGCGCCGCCTCCGCTCTTCTGCGTGGTGCCATGGTCACTCCTGAAGAAGTGGAGCCGTCGAGGACTCGGGCAGTGGACCCCGGGCGACTGCGGACTGCGGACGTGCTGATGCCGTTGCGGAACCTGAGGGCTCCGCGAGTGGGAACGTGATGGTGAAGACGGCCCCTCCGTCGGGTGCGTTCGTGGCGCTCACCCCTCCGCCATGCGCGCGGACGAGGGTGGCCACGACCGCCAGCCCGATCCCCGAGCCGTTGGCCCGTGCACCCCGTCCTCGGAAGTACCTGTCGAAGACCTGCGGGAGTTCCGCGTCCGGAATCCCCGGCCCGTCGTCACTTACTTCCAGGTGCACCGCATCACCCTGGGTGCCGGTGGTCACGGTCACCCGGCCGCCCACCGGGACGAACTTCACCGCGTTGCCGAGCAGGTTGGTCACCACCTGGGCCAGCCTGACCCGGTCACCGCAGACCGGCGCTGGGGTCAGTCGTAGGTCCAGCTGGAGACCACGCTCGGCGAAGCGGTGCTGGAAACCCGCAGCGACCGATCGCACCAGTTCGGCCAGATCGAGGGTGACGCGCTCCAGGGAGAAGGAGTTGTGGTCGTCGCGGGTGAGGGTCTCCAGGTCGGCGACGAGGCGCCCGAGCCGCAGGGTCTCCTCGTGCAGGGAGGAGACTAGAGCGGGCGTCAGGTCGAGGACGCCGTCCTGGACGGCTTCGAGCTGGCTGCGCAGGATGGCCAGCGGCGTGCGCAGTTCATGGGCGACGTCCGCGGCGAAGGACTGCCGGAGCGCCTCCTGCCGTTCGGCGGAGGCGGCCAGCTCGTTGAACGCCGTCGCCAGCTCGGCAACTTCATCGCGCCCGCTCACCATGGCCCGCCGGCCACGGTCACCGGCGCGCAGATCATCAGCTGCTGCGGTCAGCTCCGCGAGCGGGCGGGTGACCCGCCGGGCGAACAGCAGGCCCAGGACCGAGGCGATCAGCGCTACGGCGAGTCCGCCCACGAACAGCAGCCGATTCACGGAGCTGCGGAGCTGCCGATCAGCGAGCGGCACACTGCCCTCGGGGAGCGCGACCTGCAGGGTTCCCCGCGGCTGCCCGTCGACGGTGATCGGAACGGTGACCGGGTCGGCCAGTGGTCCCGCCGCCATCATCTCCCGATGCATCTGCGCCATCTCGCTGGTGGTGCTGCCTGCGGTCGGCCAGACCGTCTCCCCCGCCGCATCGACCAGGCGGACCTCGGCACCGGCCATGGACATCGCCGGCCCGAGCTGGTCGAGACGCTCGGGGTCCCAGCCCTCCGCGGACACGTACGAACCGGTGACCGCAGCAGCGATCTGGTCCACCCGAGCCGACCGTTGCTGGTCGAGGTAGGACTCGAACCGGCTGCTGAACGCGAGATTGACCAACAGGGCGGCCAGGAGGGCCGCGACGAGCGCGATCGCCGCGAAGCCCAGGCCCAGTCGCCGGGCCAGGGAACTACTCATCGGCGGGCGCCCCGAACTTGTAGCCGATCCCGGCAACCGTCAGGACGAAGCTCGGACGCCGGGAACGGTCGCCGAGCTTCCGCCGCAGGTTCTTGACGTGCACGTCCACCGTGCGGTCGTACCCATCGAAGCCGTGGCCCTGCAGGCGACTGATCAGTTCGGCGCGCGTCCACGCCCGCCCGGGACGGGACGACAGGATCACGAGCAAGTCGAACTCCGTGCGGGTCAGCTCGATCGACTTCCCGTCGAGAGTCACCTCCCGGCTCTCCTGGTCGATGGCCAGCCGGCCACTGGCGAAGGTCGGAACGCGACCGGGCCGTCCGCCGCCGGCGCGGCGGAGGACGGCCCCGACTCGCGCGACGAGCTCTCGCGGGCTGAAGGGCTTGGTCACGTAGTCATCGGCGCCCAGACGCAGGCCCGCCACGCGATCTCCCTCGCTGGCCCGGGCGGTCAGCATCACCACAGGGACGTCGCTGGACCGGCGCAGCAGGCGGAGAAGCTCTTCTCCCGGGATGTCGGGCAGCCCCAGGTCGAGGACCAGCAGATCGGGGCGGAGGCGTTCGACCAGGCGCAGCGCGTCCAGACCGTTCTGAGCGAGGAGGACGTGGTAGCCCTCGCGCTCTAGGTAGGCACCGACGAGTTCCCGGATCTTTGCCTCGTCGTCGACCACGAGGACGGTTCCGCTGGCTGTCGTAACTTGTTCACCGCCGAAGCCGGACTCCACGACTCAGGCGGCCGCGGACGCGGCCGGCTCCTTCTCGGACGGGCTACGCCTCCCGGTCACCAGGAGACCGACGCCGACCGCGGCAAGAATCAGGGACCAGAGCTGTGGCTGGGTCAGCCCGAACAGGACCTCCTCGTTGAGACGGATCTCCTCGACGAGGAACCGTGCAACTCCACTGAGCACCGCGTACAGGCCGAAGACGTGCAGCGGTGCCCACCGGGTGCGCAGCGCCCACAGAACCCCGCCCAGTGCGAGCGCGAAGAGCGCTTCGTACAGGGCGGCGGGATGCACGGGCACCATGGTGGGCATCATCCCGTTCGGGAAGGCGACCGCCCAGGGGAGATCCGACGGCTGCCCGTACGAGCCATCTCCGGACAAGAAGCACCCGATGCGGCCGACGCCGTACGCGAAGGACAGCGGGGCGGCCGCGATCCCCGCCAGTTGACCGAGCGGGAGCTCGTACCGGCGCGCCATCACCACGACGGTCACGACCCCGGCGATCAGGCCGCCGTACCAGGTGAACCCCGACCCTCCGAACGAGTGCAGTGACAGGCTTCCGGCGTGCTCGGCGAGGTAGTACAGCTTGCCGCCGACGAATCCCATGACGGTCGCCGCGATGATGATCGACCAGGCGCGGTCGGGATTCCATCCCAAGCGTCGGAACTCACGGGCCAGCAGGTACCCCGCCACCAGTGCGGCGGCGGCCTTGCTGACGCCGTAGCTGTTGATCGGGAAACCGAAGACCTCGAACAGGACGGGCCGCACGGGTGTGCCTCTCTGTCAATGATGTGCGACCGAACGCTGGTCAGCTCGGTCGATGCGGTCGGTCTCGATCGCTCGGGACTCATCGGGGTTCCGTTAAGGCGCTCCTGGCCCTCGTAGCGCCAGGAGACACCGGGAGGAACGCGCCCTCCGCCGGAGGTGTCAGGGGGTAGCCGAGTCGCCGGCGTCGTCGGAGGACTCTCCGCCCATGCCGCCGCCCATGCCGCCGCCCATGCCGCCGCCCATGCCGCCGCCCATGCCGCCGCCCATGCCGTCCATGTGACCGTGCATGTCCTCCATGCCCTCCATCGAGGACATGCCCTCCATCATGGTTCGCATGTGGTCCCGCATCTCCTCCTGCATCTGCGGGTCGGACATCATGTCGGACATGGCGGCCATCATGCGGTCGTAGAAGGCCGGATCGTCCATCACCGACTCCATGTGGGAATCCGCTGCCCCGGTTTCCGAAGCGGCGTCGGCGTAGGCGAAGGCGGGAACCCCCACCACGGTGGCACCGGCAATGACACCGGTGGCGACAGCGATGATCGTGCGCTTGCTCAAGAGACTCTTCTCCTCGGTAGGCGACAGGCCGCCGGTGAGCGACCTGACTCCACAGTGCCCACCGGATGTGAAGAATCCGTGTGCCGGATGTGTGGTCGCGATGCGCTCACTGCACGAGGTGGCGGCCCAAGCGTCGACACCAGCGTGCGCGCGTCCTGTGAGTCCACGCTGTACCGGCGCAGCAGTCAGAGAGCCCAGCCGGCCGGCTTGGAGTCGTCCCGGCGCTCGGCGCGCAGCTGGTCGATCTCGGCGCGCAGCTTGATGAGCTCAGCCTGCTTCTCGACGGTCGTCTCGGCAGGGCTCTCCGCGGCCGCAGCGGCGGACGGCCGCTGCATCTTCATCATCATCCACATCATCAGGCCCATCCCCACGGGACAGGCCAGGAGGGCAAGCAGGTAGAGCGACTCGGACATGGTTCCTCCGTTCGGGCGCCCCGGTGGCGCGACGACCCACTATCTCCTAAGAAGGATAGTGGTGTCGACCCCGACTCCTATTCGTCATAGTGGTCGAGCCGACTCCTATGTGTCATAGTGGACTTCGCGGGAGCGGGAACGCGCCGCAGTTCCTTCGTGCGGCCGTCTCCGGTAGCGCCCATCCGGCCACCAGAGGTCCGCCCTCCCATCCGAGTCAGCTGGAAGTGACGATGCAGGACCTCTTGCTGTCCACGACGGTGCTCGCCTCCTTCATCGGAGGCGTGCTCGCACTCCTCGCTCCGTGCTGCGTGTCCGTCATGCTCCCGGCCTACTTCGCCTCGAGCTTCCGACAGCGCTCGCGCCTGGTCCTCATGACCGTCGTCTTCGCCGCCGGGGTCGGAACGGTGATCCTGCCCATCGCCCTGGGCGCGTCGTTCCTGAGCCGGCTGCTCAACGAGCAGCACGCGATCATCTTCTCGATCGGTGGTGGCCTCATGGTGCTCGCCGGTCTGGCGATGCTCAACGGTTGGAAGTTCATGCTGCCCATGCCGTCCATGCGCACGGGCGGCGGTAGCGGCCTGCGCTCGGTGTACAGCCTCGGCGCCTTCTCGGGGGCAGCCAGCGCCTGCTGCGCTCCCGTCCTGGCCGGCGTCGCAGCGGTGTCGGGAGCAGTCGCGTCCTTCCCGGCGGCCCTGGCCGTCGGGATCGCCTACGTCTTCGGCATGGTGGCGCCGCTGACCGTGATCGCTCTGCTGTGGGATCGCCGGGACTGGGGCAAGACGCGCCTGCTGGCCAGCCGAACGGTGACCCTCCGGGCCGGCCGGCTGCGCCGCACCGTTCTCCTCTCCACGCTGCTCTCCGCCGTGCTCATGATCCTGATGGGTGCGCTGACCATGGTCCTGGCCCTTGCCGGGCAGGGCATGGCGACCGGCGAGTGGCAGATCCGCCTGACCGCAGCCCTCGGGCACGCTGCCGCCCAGGTCGAGGACGCCCTGTCGTTCATCCCCGGCTGGCTCTCCGCGGCCCTCGTCTTCGGCGCACTGGCAGTGCTCGTCCTGCGCGCCGTGCGCAGCCGCGGCTCGGAGACCGACCCCTCGCCGACCAACCCGACCGATGGCGAGGACCGCGCCGTCGAACCGACCGAGACCTCACCGACCGGGAGATCATGACGATGAGTGGACGCGGTAGCACCAAGAGCCCCGCCAGAGACGCGAGCACCGAAGGCGCACGAGCCGTCGCCGCCGCGCGTCGCGACCAGCGGGGCGGTGGGGCCCGGATCTGGGTGGTTGCTGGGCTCGTGGCGATCCTGGTCATCGGCGGCCTCTACGCCGTCTACCAGAGCAGCACGAGCTCCGCAGGGGCGGCCGACCCCGAGCGCTACGACGTCGGATCACCCGGCCCCGGCGAGGAGGCTCCGGACTTCACCCTGCCGGGGACGAACGGACAGGACGTATCGCTCAGCGACTTCCGCGGGGAGAACGTGCTGCTGTACTTCCACGAAGGACTGGGCTGCCAGGCCTGCTGGGACCAGATCCGGGACCTCGAGGCGGCGACCCCCCAGCTGGAGGAGGCCGGCGTGGACCAGTTGGTCAGCATCACCAACGCTCCCCAGGACCTGCTGGTCCAGAAGATGGACGATGACGGCCTGGAGTCCCTCGCACTGGCTGACCCTGACCTGGCCGTGATCGAGGCCTACGAGGCGAACAAGTACGGGATGATGGGCGACACCACGGCCGGGCACAGCTTCATCCTCGTCGACGGTCAGGGGGAGATCGTCTGGCGGGCCGACTACGGCGGGGCGCCGGACTACACGATGTACCTGCCCGTCGACACCATCCTCGCCGACCTCGAGGCCGCCCGGACCGACCGATGACCGTCGTCACCCTCCTCACCCAGACGTCGTGCTCCTTCTGCGAACAGGCCAAGGAGACGCTGGCCCAGCTGAGCCAGGAACAGGAGTTCGAGACCGAAGAGATCAGCCTGGAGACCGAGGAGGGTCGGGCGCTGGGGGAACGACACGGCGTCCTCTTCGCCCCCGGCATCCTGGTCGACGGGGACTTCTTCTCCTTCGGCCGCCTCTCCGAGCGCAAGCTCAGGCGCGAGCTCCAGCGTCGCGACGACGCTCCGCACGACCACCGCGGCACCAGCTGGGGATGGAGACGGTCAAGCTCGTGAGGCCAGCGCATCCGGCCGGCGCCGAAAGGGGCCGGCCGGATGCGCTGCAGCCCACACGGTGGACGATCGCGGCGCTACCGGAGGGCCTGTAACTTACTAGCGTGCTTAGTCGATCCCGCGATGACCGGCGACCGCGGTGACCAGCACAGCTGGCTCCGACCGCATGCTCAACCGTCGCATCTTCCTGATCGCCGCCGGAGCGCTGAGCTCGACCGCGCTCCTCGGCTGTTCCACGGGGCTGACCGGCGACGAGGGGGGCACCGGTGAGTTCGAATTCCGGGAGCCCACAGCCGCCGCGACCGTGATCCCGGAGGAGCGGCGCGCGCCGGCCCCTGCGTTCTCAGGGGAGCTGCTCGACGGCACCCCGTTCGAGTCCTCCTCCCTCGCCGGAGACGTCGCCGTCATCAACTTCTGGGGATCCTGGTGCACACCGTGCCGAGTGGAGACGCCGGAGTTCCAGGCCGTGCACGCCGACGTCGCCGACCGCGGCGCGCAGTTCCTCGGCATCGACGTCAAGGACCAGCGGCAGATGGCCGTCGCCTTCGTCGAGCGGCTAGGGGTGGCCTACCCGTCGGTGTTCGATCCGCGCGGCGAGGTGGCGATGGCGTTCCGCGGGTTCCCGGCCAACGTGGTGCCCTCGACCATCCTGCTGGACCGCGACGGCCGGGTCGCCGCCGTCTACACCGGCCAGGTCCGCGGTGATGACCTCCGCGCTGCGGTGGAGCTGCTGATCGAGGAGACCGAGGCGTGAGCGAGCTCGCGGCGACCTTCGCTGGCATCGTCACCGACGGATCGCTGCTGCTCGCCATCGCGGTGGCAGCGCTCGTCGGGTTGATCAGCTTCGCCTCCCCGTGCTGCCTGCCGCTGATCCCCGGTTACGTCAGCTACGTCGCCGGGCTCGCCGGCTCCCAGGCCACCGCAGGCCAGCCCCGGGTTCCGCAACCTGCCGGCGGCAGCCCCGCGGGGACGGCACCGGCCGACCGCTCCCCCGAGACTGGCAGCACGTCCTCATCACAGGCCGGGCCGGCAGCCGCCGGCCGCAGCCGGGTACTCGCCGGTTCCCTGCTGTTCATCGCCGGCTTCAGCGCCGTCTTCGTCTCCTTCGGCGCACTGTTCGGCGGCCTGGGCCGGCTGCTGCTGGAGTGGGCTCCGCTGCTCACCCGGGTCGCCGGCGTCGTCGTGATCGCGATGGGGCTGTCCTTCCTCGGCGCAATCCCCTGGCTCATGCGCGAACGCCGCATCCACCACCGGCCGCCGGCCGGCCTGGCCGGCGCCCCGGTCCTCGGCGTCGTGTTCGGCCTCGGGTGGACGCCCTGCCTCGGCCCGACCCTGGCCGCGGTGAACACCCTCGCCTACACCCAGGCATCCGCCGGCCGCGGCGCCGTCCTCGCCCTCGCCTACTGCCTCGGGCTCGGCATCCCCTTCGTCCTGGTCGCTCTCGGCGCCCGCCGCGCCCTCACGTTCTCGGCCTTCGCCCGCCGTCACGCCCCGACTGTGATGCGGATCGGCGGTGGCTTGATGATCTTGCTGGGAATCCTGCTGCTGACCGGCTGGTGGGACGCTCTCATGATCTGGCTGCGGGCCTGGCTGGGCGCCACTGGGCTGAGCACGTCCGCCTTGTGACCGAGAAGTCGCTTCTCCGGTGGGCAGGAATAGCAGGAGCCCCCACCCGGCTCCTAGCTTCGATAGTAGGGTCCTTGCCAGCTGTCCCCGACGCACAGATCGGCCGAGCCTCTCGTCCATGAGTACGGATTTTGACTCCAGCGAACGCCACGCTGCGCACCCCCGAGGCATGTCCCGCCGTCGACTCCTGGGGCTCGCCGGCGGCGGGACGCTCGGCATCGTCGCTGCCGGAGCCACCGGTGGGGTGCTCGGACGGGCCACGGCCGGCACAGCCACCGCACCAGTTGCCCCCGGATCCGATGCTGCGGATGCCATCCCCTTCACCGGCAGGCACCAGGCCGGAATCGTCACCCCGGCCCAGGACCGGCTGCACTTCATCGCTCTCGACGTCACCACCGACAGCCGGGACGACCTGGTCGAGATGCTCAAGACCTGGACGGAGGCCGCCCGGCGGATGACCGCGGGGCAGGACGCCGGCCCGGTCGGGGCCGTCGACGGTAATGAGCACGCTGCTCCCGACGACACCGGGGAGGCGCTCGGGCTGGCGGCGTCGGGGCTGACGCTGACCATCGGGTTCGGCCCGACGCTGTTCACCACCGCCGACGGCCGAGACCGGTTCGGCCTGGCCGCACGCAAGCCCGCGGCGCTGGTCGAGCTGCCGGAGTTCGCCGGGGATCGGATCGACCCGGCGATCAGCGGTGGCGACCTGTGCATCCAGGCCTGCGCCAACGACCCGCAGGTCGCGGTGCATGCCGTGCGCAACCTCGTGCGGCTGGGTGCCGGGGTGGTCAGTGTCCGCTGGTCGCAGCTCGGGTTCGGCCGGACTTCCTCGACCAGCACCGAGCAGGCCACGCCGCGCAACCTGATGGGCTTCAAGGACGGCACGAACAACCTCAAGGCCGAGAACGGGCAAGCCCTCGACAGGTTCGTGTGGGTGGCTCCCGGTGACGGTGGGCCGGGAGCGGACTGGCTGGCCGGCGGCTCCTACCTGGTCACCCGACGCATCCGGATGCTGGTCGAGCACTGGGACACCGTCCCCCTCGGGCGCCAGGAGGCCGCCATGGGACGGCGCAAGGGTAGCGGCGCGCCGCTGGGGCAGCGCGCCGAGTTCGACCCGGTGGACCTCACCCACGTCGTCGACGGCAAGCCGGCCATCCCGGCCGACTCCCACGTCGCGCTGTCCAACCCGACGAACGCCGGAACGGCCATCCTCCGTCGCGGCTACAGCTTCGTCGACGGATCGGACGGATCCGGCCGGCTCGACGCCGGACTGTTCTTCATCGCGTACCAGCGCAACCCGGAGACGGGTTTCGTGCAGGTGCAGCGGAACTTGGCCGGCGATGCCCTGAACCAGTTCATCGAGCACACCTCCTCGGCGGTCTTCGCCTGTCCTCCGGGAGTCGAATCCGGTGACGACTGGTGGGGACGAGCACTGTTCACCTGACGTCGACCCATATCACCGCCCAATGAAGCGCGGTACAGCCGCCGCGACCGCATTGGCCTCTTGTGCTCCCCACCACGACATTCAGCGAGGACAACCAGTGGACAACAAGGCCCGACGTTCCGCACTCGTCGGACTCCTCGTGCTGACGTTGAGCGCCTGCGGCGCAGGCGACGGGACGAATGAGCAGGCAGCTTCCTCTCCGGTTCCTGCAGCCGTCCCGGGAGTTGTCGCGGTGGGCGCCGACGGCGTACAGGAGCTGACCATCCAGGTGAGCGACGACTACGTGTTCACCCCTGCGACGGTCACCGTGGCAACCGGGCCGGTGCGCTTGACCGTGCAGAGCGTCGCCGATGAGCTGACGCACGGCTTCCGATTCACTCCCGGGGGCAACCCGCAGGACATCACCGAGGAGATCTCCGTCATCGGCCCCGGCCGCAGCGAGACGGTGGAGTTCGAGGTGGACGAAGCCGGCGACTACCTGTTCGACTGCTCGTTCCACATCGGCATGGGGCAGACCGGCGTCATGACCGTGGCAGCGGACTGACCCGCCGAGCCACCGCCGAATCGGCTGGGAGCCTTCCCCGCCTGGCCGCAGCGCCATGGGCCGTTCTCGGTCACGCCCCCACGTAGACGGAGATGGCACCGAAGATGGCGAACCCGGCGGTGAGGAAGATGGGCCCCAGCCGTGAGGTCTCGCCTTCGTGCGCCTCTCCGATCATCTCCTCGACCACGACGGCGGTGAGCGCGCCACCGGTCAACGCGAGGACCGACAGGGTGACGATCTCGGGGGCGTCCCGGAGGGCGAAGTAGCCGAGCGTGGCGCCGAGGAAGATCGGGACGGCGAAGCCTGCCGCGAGCAGCACCCGTCGAACGCGGCTGATGCCGGCCCTGCGCATCGTCGCTATGGCCGCGAAGCCCTCCGGGACATCGGCGGGGACCTGCCCAAGGGCGAGGAGAAGGCCCAGAGCCGGGTTGAGGACCGTGCCGGTGCCGATCATGACGCCGTCGCTGAACAGGTCCAGCGAGACGCCGGAGAAGATCCCCAGTGCGCTCCCCTGCTTCTCACCCCCGCCCATCCTCACCTGGATGAAGCCGATGGCTCGGTCCAGGCCGATGAAGGCAGCGCCTCCGCCCACGAACGCCAACAGCGGCACCCACGGGAGATCCGCCGCCAGGGCCTCGGGCATCAACTCGAGGCCCACGACGGCGAGGACGATGCCGGCCGCGAGGTGCAGCGCGAGGCTCAGCGTCCGTTCAGAGACGCGAAACGTCTCGGCGAGCACTCCCCCGGCGAAGTTCCCGGCCGCGGGCAGGGCCGCGAGGCCGAGGACGAGCAGGTATCCGCTCACGTCTCCTCCTCGTCGTCCTCGTCCAGCTCGCCCTCCCAGGCTTCACGGCCCTCGTGGACGGAGAAAGCTGCGATGACAAAGCCGGACACCGGGTCGAGCCACGGCCATCCCACCACGGCGTAGAGGCCGAGGCCGAGCAAGGTGGAGATGCTCAGCAGCACGCAGATACGGGTCTCGGCTGCGTGAGCCAGGATGAGCGGGTCCCGCAGCCGCTCGCCGACGTGGCGCTTGGCGCGAGCCAGGAGCGGCATCACGACGATGGAGGCGGCGAGCAGTACCAGGGCGACAACCGACGTGCCGGGCTCCTCGCCGCCCACGAGGCTGCGAACGCCCTCGAACGTCACGTAGGCGGCCAGCACGCGGAACGTGACGACCACCCCCTTGAGGGTGCGGCGTTTCTTGGCCTAATCGGCCTCGCCGCGTCTGCTGCGTCTCCAACTGGTGAGACCCCCGACGACACACGTCCGAGGTGTGGCTGCGCGGATGGGTGCAGGTCGGCGGCAACCGGGCGACCAAAAGGATCAAGTCCCGCTCACCCAGGGCCACCCATGGGTTGCGGTAACGCCGGTTCTGTCTTCCCGGGCACGTACTACCTCAACTTGTCCTGGAGGAGCCAGCTGCACGAGGTTGGTCGGTGAGGTCCATCCGCGACGAGATCGAAGCCCGTGGCCGCGGGCTGCTCACCGGGCTGCAGGTGCGCTCTGGCCCCAGCCACTGAAGTGCACATCGGCGGACCGGGTCTGGCCGTTGCTCAGTCCGGACTCGGGGAGGCTGCCTCGTGCGAGGGTGGGGGCGTGCGGCTGGCGGCGAAGCCGACGGCGGCTGCAAGCAGCAGCAGGATGCCGCCGAGGTAGTAGACGGCGCGGATGCCCACGGTGTCGGCGAGCAGCCCGCCGACGCCGAGACTGGCCAGGCGCCCGGTCTGCCACAGCAGGTCCATCAGGGCGAAGACCCGCCCGCGCGTGCCGTCGGTGACGTGCGACTGCAGCAGGCTGTTGAAGGTGACAGCACCGGTGGAGGTTCCAACGCCGTACACGGCCAGAGTGGCGGCGGCGACCGGCAGTGACCGGACCGAGGCCAGCACCAGGTCGACCAGGCCGCGCAGCACGTAGGGGCCGAACACGTACAGCGGGCGCCGGGGGTCGGGAATCAGCCGCAGCAGCAGAGTGGGGCCCAGGGCGGCACCCACGCCGATCGCGCCGACCAGGATCCCGTAGGCGTTCGCCGGCGCGCCCAGGTGCTCGGCGGCCAGCACGACCAGCAGCGCACTGGTCGCGCCGGCCGACAGCGCGGCCAGCAGCTGGCCGATGGCCAGCGCGCGCAGAAGCCGGTCCCGGCCGACCAGCGCCGCACCCTCGCGGGTCTCGGCCAGCAGCCGGCGGCGGCCGACCTCACGCGGCGGCGCGACCAGCCGCAGTCCGCGCAGCGCCAGCGCCGAGACGAGGAAGCTCGCGGCGTTGACGCCGAACGCCCAGCCGGGGCCGACGACGGCGACCAGCCCGCCGGCCAGCGGCGCGAGCAGGATCTGCGACAGCACCGCCGCCGTCCAGACGGCGCTGTTGGCCGCGACGATCTCCCGGTCGGCCACGACCGAGGGCAGCACGCTGTTGGCGGCCGGGTTGAAGAATGCCGCGCCGGCCGACAGCCCGAACGCGACCGCGTAGATGACCAGCGGGTCGTCGTGCCAGACCACCAGAACGCCAGCCAGGGCGGCGCGGAGTACGTCGGCGACGACCATCACCTGGACGCGGGGCAGTCGGTCGACGACCACCCCGGCGATCGGGGCGATGAGCAGCACCGGGACGATCTCGGCGACGACGACGCCCGCCACGCCCAACCCCGAGCCGGTCAGCCGATAGATCAGGATGGCCAGCGCGACGAAGCTGAAGATGTCGCCCCACTGGCTGACCGTGCGCGCCGTCCACAGCCGCCGGAAGTCCGGCTGGGCCAGCACGGCGCGCATCCCCGGCCGCCGCTCGTCGCCCGCCACGCCCCTCCTGTCCTTCGTCACCGGGGTTCCACTGCCCGACCGTCCGCGGCTAAGCCTCGCTCAGCCCTCGCCGGGTTGGCCGTCCTGGTGAACGTCGGCGCCTCCTCGTTCTGCCGTCCAGGCACTCCGACACTGGCACCTGAGTGAACGCAACCGACCCGCAGCGCTCACCACGATGCCTCCGCTCATGCGCAGCAGCTGGTCGGCTTGTCGGTGCGGAACAGTCCGGCGGCGATACGCAGCGCTTCGCTCATCGTGAGGTACGGCGCCCACGTGTCGGCCAGGTCGTCGACGGTCAGCCCGAACTTGATCGCGTAGGTGGCGGCAAGCATGACGTCGCCGGCGCCGTCGAGTGCGGCGTGCACGCCCAGCACCTGTCCGGTGTCGGCGTCGATGACCAGCTTGAGGGCGCCCCGGGTGTCCCGATTGGCCAGCGCCCGCGGGATGTCCTGCGCGCCGAGCACCCGGCAGTCGCAGGCGTGACCGCGCGCCAGCGCCTGCTCCTCGGTGAGGCCGGCGCCGCCCAGCTGCGGCGTCGTGAACGTCACCCCGGGCAGTCCGCGGTAGTCCACGGTTGTCGGCGCACCGAGCGCTCCTGCGGCAGCGGCGTGCCCGGTCTGCGCGGCGACGTAGACGTACTGCGGCGCTCGGGACACGTCGCCGGCGGCGAAGATCCGCGGATTCGTGGTGCGCTGATGGGCGTCGACGACGACGAAGCCCCGCTCATCGGTCTTCACCCCCGCCGCCTCCAGACCCAGGTCGCCGGTGTCGGCGTACCGGCCGGTGGCCACCAGAAGTCGCTGCCCTGTCGCCTCTCGGCCGCCGCTTGTCGTGACCACGACGCCGTCGGCGCTGCCGGCCACGGCCACCCCGCGCTCCTCGACCACGGTGATGCCGTCGTCGGCGAACACCTCGCGCAAGACCGCGGCGATCTCGGGCTCCGTGTGCGGCGCGAATCGGCCTACGACGGTGACCTGCACGCCCAGGTGCGCGAAGAGCTGCGCCTGCTCCAGCCCGACGTAGCCGCCGCCCAGCACGACCAGCGACTCCGGCAGCCGGGTCAGCTCCATCGCCGTGGTGGAGGTCAGGTAGTCGACGCCGGCCAGGCCAGGCAGGTCGGGGATGTGCGGGGCCGCGCCGGTGGCCACCACGTACGCAGGCGCCACCAGTGGCTGCCCGTCGACCTCGAGGGTCTGCTCGTCGACGAACCGGGCGTGCCCGTACCGGACGGGGAAACCGTGCGCCTCGGCGACGTCGGCGTACTTGAGCTGCCGCAGCCGGTCGATGAGCTCCTGCTTCTGCTCGGTCAGTGCGGCCATGTCCACGTCGCCGGCGCCGGTCGGTACGGCCGGGAACGGGTTGGCCTGTGCACGGTGCCGCCGGCCGGCGGCGGCGAGCAGGTTCTTGCTCGGTACGCAACCGATGTTCAGGCAGGTCCCGCCCAGCGGTCCATGCTCGACCAGCACGGCCGACTTGCCGCGCGAGCGCGCCTCGATGCCGGCGGCCATCGCCGCCCCGCCGGTTCCGATAACGACCAGATCCACTGCATCCACGTGCCGCTCCTCCGCTTGGCTCGATGATCTGGTAGCCGACGCTAGGGCTTCCACTGCACTGGAAGGTCAAGTCGTAGGGTGCGCCGGTGCGTATCGGCCAGCTCGCCGCCCGAACCGGGCTGACGACCAAGACGATCCGGTTCTACGAATCCGCCGGCGTGCTTCCCGCACCGGCTCGGCGTCCCTCCGGCTACCGGAACTATGACGAGGACGCCGTCGACCGGTTGGCATTCGTCAAAGCGGCCCAAGCCGCCGGGCTCAGCCTGGCCGAGATCCGCGAGATCATCACGGTACGGGCGAGCAGCGGAGCTCCGTGCCAGCACGTCCTCACCCTGCTGGACAGCCACGCCGCCGACCTCGACCGGCGCATCGCCGAGCTGACCGCGTTACGGGCGGACGTCGAACGGCTGCGCTCCCGGGCGGGCACCCTGGACCCGGCCACCTGTGACCCCGCTGTCGTCTGCCACGTGATACCGGCCGACGTCGTTGCGCGGCCCGTGCCCACCACCTGACGCCGGGCCACGCGTGCTGGCGCTAGCCGCGTCATCTGGCACAAGACCACATCGGCGCACCATCCCCACGATCACTGACGCCTACGACCACTAATCCTGAAAAATTGGTCATCTAGCCGGCAGGGACCCCGACGGCAGGCCATCGAGCGAGCACGTCGCCGTGTCCAGCGCGCTCAGGGTCGGGCGAGGCGGGACTGCACTCATCCGCGTACTCGGCACGTGCACGGCACCCGCGTCGCCTACATGAAGGACCGCTGCCGGTGCACCGACTGCACTGCCGCCAACACCGCGGCCGGCCGTGCCGTGCACCGCGCGCAGACCTTCGGCCGATGGCGGCCGTTCGTAGACGCGGCGTGCCGGAGCAGCGGAAGTGGCCGACCACGGTGTCGCCCTCGCCAACCAGCTGGACCGTCTCCATGCGCACGTCTGGGAACGCCTCGCGGAACGGCGCCACCCACCCCCGTGCGGCCTGGGCAAGCTCGGGGGCGTATAGCTGGTCGACCACGTCGAGGTTGCTCCCGTTGATCACCTCGGCGACGGCGCGTGCGACCAGCTGCTTGTTGTCCTCGACGCTCATTGCCCATACCGGTCCGCGGTCAGCTGATGCGCTCGCGGCGGCGGCCGATTCGTGCCGCCATCCACAGCGCGCACCGCCAGCAGACGTACACGCCGGAGGTGTCGCCAAGTTCGTGGACGCCGGTGCGGGGCCGGTCCCGCCCACAGCAGCCGCACGTCACTTCAGCACCGCCCGATGCGAGCCTGCGGCCCGGGAACTTCACGACAGCACTCTGAATAGCTGCTCGACTGTGGGCGCACCGGCCAGCCCCGCTTCGGTGCGGAACACCCTGCAAGACAGGCCCACCGGCGCGTCCTGGTCTGCGAACGGGTCCCGTCCGTCCACCAGCACCGTCGGCGATCCACGGAATCCAGCGGCCTGTGCCTGCTCCGGCGTGGTGACGCGGCGGTGCTCCACTCGCACGTCGTCGCGGCCCGCCTGTATCAGCGCGTCTCGTGGCCGCTGGTCGGCCAGTTGCCAGTTCGGGCAGCCATCGAAATACGGCAGTTCCACTCGCACGAGGATCCCTTTCGGTCAGCCGTGCCGGGCAGCGGACGCGAAGTGGGCGCATTCGGCGCAGATTCCAACACCTGGCGTAGCGGCCAGACGGCGCACCCGCCAGCGGCGGAACACGCCGCCGCAGCATCCGCAGCGACGCAGACCGGGGACGGCGGCGAAGACGGCCGGTAGTGCGAGCACGCCGTCATGGTGTCCGGCCAGGGCGCCGCTGACAACGGCGGATCGCCCCCCGCCTCGTTCGGTTGCCTTGGCCGCGGAAAGTCTGGCGCGCGAGGGCACGTAGCCGGTACCCCGAGGCCGGACGTGCTCCCCTTTCGTCGATGTCGCACGTCGACTGAATCCGCCGTCAGCGCTGCGCGAGAGCGCCGCGGAGATTCTCCAGCGCAGCGGGCACGACGGCGTACCAGACGTTGCGCCCGCGCTTCTCACTGACCACGATCCCGGCATCGCGCAGCTTGCCGAGGTGGGAGCTGACCGTTCCCTGCGTGCGACCGGCGGGCTCGACCAGGTCGCAGGCGCACACTGCCCCTCCCTCCGCGGTCGCCAGCAGTGACACCAGCCGCAGGCGCACGGGATCGGCCAGCGCGGCGAACTGCCGGGCGAGCGTCTCGGCGTCCGGTTCGCTGAGCACCGTCGAGGCTAGCGGCGCGCAGCAGGCGACCGCCTCGGGCTGGTCGAGCACCGGCAGCTCCCGCACGGTCATCGCTTCTCTCCTCGATCTCGGCGCCCCATCGCACCAACGCATTGACAACCGTCGATACGTCCGGCACTGTGCGTCGTATTGACCAACGTCAATGTACCGCTGCACGACGCGTATGCCAGCAGGTCGCCTCCCGGCCTCACTGCTGGGAGTGAGGAAGGAGCCCCACGTGATCGCCGCCTATGCCATGGAGCTGCTGGCCGAGACCCGCGGTGCCGAACTGCGCCGCGAGGCGAGCGCTGCCCGCCTGGCCGCCATCGCCGCCTGCTGCCGCCCGAGCAGCTGGGCCCGAGCCGCCCGCCGCGCGCTCGACGCGTCCGCTCGACTCCGCCGCAGCGCCCACAGCACCGTCTCCCCGGCCTGCTGCGCGACCGCCTGACCCGACCACCGACCGGAGGACCGTCCCTGTGACCAGCACACCCGCCCCCGCCAGCATTCCTGCTCTGCAGACCGGCCTGCCGGTCGTTGTCATCGGCGCCGGCCCCGTCGGCCTGGCCGCCGCCGCGCACCTCACCGACCGGGGCCTGACCCCGCTCGTGCTCGAAGCCGGGGACCACGTCGGTGCCGCGATCCGCGCCTGGGGCCACATCCGCACCTTCACCCCGTGGCAGTACATCGTCGATCCGACGGCGGAGAAGCTGCTCGCCCCGACCGGGTGGACACGCCCGGCTGGAGACGTCCCGCCGACCGGCGCCGAGGTGGTCGCCGGCTACCTCGAGCCGCTGGCCGACGTCCTCGGCGATGCCGTGGTCCGTACCGGTACGCGGGTGGTGGCGGTGACGCGCGACGGGCTGGACAAGTCCCGCACGCTGGGCCGCGAGCAGCGGCCGTTCCTCATGCGGGTTCAGGACGCCAGTGGCGCGGTCACTGACGTGCGCGCCGCCGCGGTCATCGACGCCTCGGGCACCTGGGAGCAGCGCAACCCGCTGGGGGGCTCCGGGCTGCCGGCGATCGGTGAGGTCGAGGCGGAGGCCGCCGGCGCGCTGGTCGGCCCGCTGCCAGACGTGTTGGGCAGCGATCGGGCGCGGTTCGCCGGCCGCCGCACGCTGCTGGTCGGGATGGGCCACTCGGCGGCCAACACGCTGCTCAACCTCGCGCAGCTGGCCCGCGAGGAGCCCGGAACGGAGATCGCGTGGGCGATCCGCGGCACCGACGCCCGGCGGCTGTTCGGCGGTGGCGAGGCCGACCAGCTGCCCGACCGCGGCAAGCTGGGCACCGACCTCCGCTCCCTGGTCCTCTCCGGCGCCATTGAGCACCACGCCGGGTTCTCCACCACCGGCCTTGAGCTCGCTGGCGACGGCACCGTGACCGTGGTCGGGCGGACCGCCGATGGCGAACGGCGTATCCCCGGCGTGCACAACGTCGCGGCCGCGACCGGTTTCCGGCCGGACGTCGCGATGCTGAACGAGGTCCGCCTGGATCTGGATGCCGGCCTGGAGGCGCCCACGCAGCTGGCGCCGCTCGTGGACCCGGCGTTCCATTCCTGCGGCACGGTGCCGCCGCACGGCCACCGCGAACTCACCCACCCCGGCGAGCCCGGCCTCTACGTGGTGGGGATGAAGTCCTACGGCCGCGCGCCGACGTTCCTCATCACCACGGGCAACGAGCAGGTCCGCTCCATCGCGGCACACCTCGCCGGCGACGACGCCGCCGCGGACGAGGTCCAGCTGGTGCTGCCCGAGACCGGCGTGTGCTCGGTGACCCTCCCGCTCACCGACGACGACGCGGCCACGGCCGGCGGCAGCTGCTGCGGCACCGCGCCGGCGGCTGAGGTTCCGGCCGAGGTGGACGCCGCACACGCTGCGTGGGCCAACGGTGAGGCACGGGTCGGCTTCGCCACCGGCGTGGGAGGCGGCCGGGAGACCGACACCGATGGCGGGGGGATGCCGCTGGCCGAGGTGCGTGGCCAGGCGGGCGGCTCGTGCTGCGGCTGACCCTGCGGCGACCGGCTCCCGGCGGCCACCTTCGGGAGCCGGTCCCTACCTTCGTCCGCGGTTCAGGCAGCCTGGCGTGGTGACCCGCCGGGAGGAGCTGAGGCCCACCGCCCGCGTGCCCTCTGCGGGGATCCGCGCGGACGGGGATGCGTTCCCGGGTTGGCGCATCGTCGCGGTGCTGGCCCTCGGCCAAGTCGTCAGCTGGGGCGTCCTGTACTACGCCTTCCCCGTCGCGCTGGTCACCATCACCGCCGACACCGGCTGGTCGGAGACCGCGACGACCGGTGCGTTCACCGTCGGGCTGATCGCCTCGGCGCTGGCCGGGATTCCGGTCGGGCGGTGGCTGGACCGGTTCGGGCCGCGGCCGGTGATGACCACCGGCTCGGTGCTCGCGGCGGCGGCGATCGCCTCCATCGCACTGTCCCCGGGCCTGAGCTGGTTCTTCGCGGCGTGGCTGGTCGCCGGCGTCGCGATGTCGGCGGTGCTGTACCAGCCGGCGTTCGCCGCACTCACCCGCTGGTACGGCCCGCACCGGGTGCGGGCCTTGACCGCGCTGACCCTGGTCGCCGGGCTGGCGAGCACCGTCTTCGCGCCGCTGACGAGCCTGCTGCTGGAGCAGCTGAGCTGGCGCGACACCTACCTGCTGCTCGCCGGTGTGCTCGCCGTGGTGACCGTGCCGCTGCACCTGGTCGCCCTCGACCTCCCTTGGACTGACACCCGCTCCACCGCGCACCTCACGACCGACGATGAGGCCGGGTCGCCGGAAAGTGACCGTGCAGTGCGCGCGGTGCTGACCAGCCGTGCGTTCTGGCTGCTGTCCGGCGGGCTGACGCTGACGGCGTTCGGGCTTTACGCCACCAGCGTCACGCTGCTCATCCCGCTGCTGACCGAACGCGGCATGTCCGCTTCACTCGCCGCGACCACCCTCGGCCTGCTCGGTGCCGGACAACTGCTGGGGCGTCTCGGCTACGCCCCGCTGAGCGCCCGCACCGCGCCGGCGACACGGGCGGTGGTCATCGTCGCCGCGTCGGCGGCCGCCATCGGCCTGCTGGCCGCGGTGCCCGGACCGGCCTGGGCACTGATTGCGGTAGCCGTGCTGGTCGGCGCGGTCCGCGGGGCAGGCACGCTGCTGCAGGCCACCGTCGTCGCCGAGGAGTGGGGCCCCGCCCGCTACGCCTCCCTGGCAGGGGCGTTCGCCGCCCCCATCACCGCTGCTGCTGCGCTGGCACCGTTCGGCGGCGCCGCGGTGGCCGACGTCGTCGGGTCCCGCACCGGCGCACTGACCGCGCTGGCCTGCATGGTGGCGCTCGGCGCGGTGTTCGTGGTCGCCGCGCACCGGGTCCGCGGACCGGAGGCGCCGAACTCAGCTGGCGGAGGCGGCGAGCAGTCGGTCGCGTAGGTCGGCGACGCGGGCGGCGATGTCGTCGCGGACGAGCCGCATCCGCTCGATGCCGTCGATGCCCCGGTCGGAGGGCTCGTCGGTCACCCACGTCTCGAACCGGGTTTCCGGACGGAGCTCGGCGGCGGCAGTGACCAGGTCGGGGTCGATGCGGGCCTCGCCGCCGAGGGTGACGACCACGTCGGCGGCGGCGATGAGGTTGGCAGTGATCGGGCGCGGCTGGGAGTCGGTGATGTCGACCCCGGCCTCTAGGAGAGACTGCGCCGACAGTCGGTTGACCGCGTCGCCGGGCCGGGTGCCCGCCGAAGCGACCTCGAGGCTGTCACCGGCGGCGGCCCGCATCAGCCCGGCCGCCATCTGGGACTTACCGGCGTTCTTCACGCACACGAACAGCACCTGTGGCGCGCTCACCGGGCGCGAGCCATCCACTGGGCCATCAGCGGGTGGCGGCCGGCGCCGGCACGCCGAGCTCGGCCAGCAGCCCGCGGATGCGGAACTCGATGTCGTCGCGGATGGGACGGACGGCGTCGACGCCCTGCCCCGCCGGGTCCTCCAGCGCCCAGTCCAGATACCGCTTCCCGGGGAAGATCGGGCAGGCGTCACCGCAGCCCATCGTGATGACCACGTCGGAGGCCTCCACCGCCTCGGTGGTCAGCACCTTCGGCTGCTGAGCGGAGATGTCGATGCCGACCTCGGCCATCGCCTCCACCGCGGCAGGGTTGACCTGGTCGGCGGGCAGCGAACCGGCCGACCGCACCTCGACGGCGTCCCCGGCCAGGTGGGTGAGCCAGCCGGCGGCCATCTGGGACCGGCCGGCGTTGTGCACGCAGACGAACAGGACGCTGGGCTTCTCGGACACGGCAAGGCCCCTTTCAGCTGAGGGTGGCAGAGGGAACGAGGTCGGCCAGCAATGCGCGGACCCGGGTGTCGATGTCGGCGCGGATCGCACGGACCTCACCGACGCTCAGCCCGGCGGGGTCGCGGACGGCCCAGTCCAGGTACCGCTTGCCGGGGTACACCGGGCAGGCATCGCCGCAGCCCATCGTGATGACCACGTCGGCGGCCTGCACGACGTCGTCGGTCAGCGGCTTGGGGAACTCCGCACCGAGGTCGACACCAACCTCGGCCATCGCCTCGGTCACCGCGTCGTCGATCTGCGCCGTCGGCAGGGAGCCGGCCGAGCGGACGTGCACCCGCCCGGCGGCGTGCGCGTTCAGCAGACCGGCGGCCATCTGGGACCGGCCGGCGTTGTGCACGCAGACGAACAGCACCTCGGGCACGCCGGTGGTGATGGCGCCTTTGGCCTGGGCCAGCGCAGTGAGCCGCTCGGTGGCGAACCGGGAGGTGAGCGCCGGCAGATGAGTGGTGACCTTCGCGGTGCGGCGCAGGGCGGTGTAGGACTCGAAGACGTACCGGTCGACGGTCTCCCGGGCGAACACGCCGGTGAAGCGGGCGGCCAGGTCGTCGGCCAGCCGGTGCAGGGCGGCCTCCGGAGTGAGCAGGCCCGGCAGGGACTTGTCCGTCGTCATCGCGAACTCCGAACGGGAGCGGGAACGGTGGGGTCGCCGGGGAACCAGCGCCGTGCCGCCCACAGCGACACGTAGACGAGGGCGACGAGGACAGGGACCTCGATGAGCGGCCCGACCACGCCGGCCAGTGCCTGACCGCTGGTGACGCCGAAGGTTCCGATGGCGACGGCGATGGCCAGCTCGAAGTTGTTCCCGGCCGCGGTGAACGCCAGCGTGGCGGTCTTGGCGTAGCCCAGCCGCAGGCGCATGCCGAGCAGGAACGAGCCGCCGAACATCAGGAAGAAGTAGGCCAGCAGCGGCAGCGCAATGCGGGCGACGTCCCACGGGTTGGACGTGATGGCGTCGCCCTGGAGCGCGAAGAGCATGACGATCGTGAACAGCAGCCCGTAGAGCGCGACCGGGCCGATACGGGGCAGGAATGTGCCCTCGTACCAGTCCCGGCCCTTCCGTCGCTCGCCCAGCGTGCGGGTGAGGAAGCCGGCGACCAGCGGGATGCCGAGGAACACCAGGACCGACACGACGATGGCCCAGAAGCTGAACTCCGCCGAGGTGGTCTCCAGCCCGAGCCAGCCGGGCAGCACCTGGAGGTAGAACCAGCCCAGAGCGGCGAAGGCGACGATCTGGAACACCGAATTGATGGCGACCAGCACGGCGCCGGCTTCCCGGTCACCGCACGACAGGTCATTCCAGATCAGCACCATCGCGATACAGCGCGCCAGACCCACGATGATCAGGCCGGTCCTGTACTCGGGCAGGTCGGGCAGCAGCAGCCAGGCCAGCGCGAACATCAGCGCCGGACCGAGCACCCAGTTGAGCACCAGGCTCGCCCCGAGGAGCTTCCGGTCACCGGTCACGCGGTCGAGCTCGGAGTACCGGACTTTGGCCAGCACCGGGTACATCTGTAATGGATGGCGGCTGGCCCGTGGCCGGCTGAGAAGCTGGGCCTCGGCCTGCGCGCGTGACTCCGGGTATATCCGACTCACCGCCCGTCGGTGGTGTCTTGAAAATGACCTGTCCACGCGCGGGCCGGGGTTCGGCCCTCCCGCCCAGATGCCTTGATTAGAAGCCTGTCCGCCCACCGATCAACGATGGGCGTGACTCATTACAGATGTGTCTCTGAGCGACTCCACGGGTCCGAGCTGATCGATTCACTTGCGCCCGATCAAGGAGACTCATGAGCATCGTCGCCGAGACCGTCGAGCACGTCGTCGGCATCGACACCCACGCCCGCACGCACACCTACTGCCTCCTGCACGCCCGCACGGGAGCAGTCATCGACACCGCGACCTTCCCGACGACGAAGGCGGGCAACGCTCGCGCGATCGGGTGGATAGTGCGCCGCGGCCAGGGCAGCGTTCTCGCTGCCATTGAGGGCACCTCGTCCTACGGCGCCGGCATCAGCGCAGCTCTGCTCGAGCGCGGCTTCGACGTCGCGGAGGTTCGACCAGCAGCCCGGTCCACGCACGCTCACGCCGGCAAGTCCGACACCCTCGATGCCGAAGCAGCAGCCCGTTCGGTCATCGGCCGCGACTACGACACTCTCGCCAGGCCTCGTCAGTCAGGAACCCGCACGGACCTGCGGATTCTCCTGGCATCCCGCTCGATCATCGACCAGCAGCGCACCGCCAACCGCAACGCGCTCACCGCGCTACTGCGCGCCGTCGACCTCGGCGTTGACGCGCGCAAGCCCCTGACCGACGCCCAGATCCGCACCATCGCAGCCTGGCGGACCAGCCGGGCCGCGTCCTCGGAGGTCTCGGCCATCGCGCGGCGCGAAGGCCGTCGTCTCGCGGTTGCGGTGCTGGAGCAGACCGAGTCGCTCAAGACCAATCATCGCGAGCTGCGTCAGCTGACCGAACAGCTCGCTCCCGGCCTGCAGGAGGTTCCCGGACTTGGACCGGTCACCGCGGCGATCATTGTCTGCGCGTACTCCCACCGAGGGCGGATCCGCTCCGAAGCGGCATTCGCAGCCCTGGGTGGCATCGCACCGCTGCCAGCGTCCTCGGGAAACACGACGCGACACCGATTGTCCCGATCAGGCGACCGACAGCTCAACCGCGCCTTCGACATCGCCGTCCGCAGCCGCATGAGCTACGACGCCGCCACCCGCGACTATGTCGCCCGCCGGCGCGCAGAAGGACGCAGCAACCGAGAGATCCGCCGCTGCCTCAAGCGCTACGTCTGCCGGTCTGTCTTCCGCCAACTTCAGACCTGCATGGCTTGACGCGAGGCATAGAAGCGTCATAAGCAGCAGGCCCACCGCGATCGGCAAACTGACGTTGCCGACCTCGACCGCCGACAAGGCGTCGTCCACGCCCGGGACCCAGCGACCAAGTGCCAGACCGAGCGCCATCGCGGCGATGATCCAGACCGGCAGGAACCGGTCCAGCGTCGACAGCCGCGCCATCACCGGCGTCTCGAGGTCGGTCATCGGCCGCGGGGTCTCCGCGACGGTGTCACTCATGGAATCGGCGAACCTCTCCTAATCGGTGGGGGTCGCCGCCCCGCGGCCGCGAGACGGGCGCGGCAGGCATCGACCGCCGTCGATTGACTGTGCACCGGGCATCGACAGGCGTCAATCTCCGGGGCACACTGCCCAGGTGAACAGCAGTCGAACTCCGGCGGCTCTGACCGTTCTCGACCAGCCGACCGACGCAGCTGCGTGCGCTCCGGCCCCAATGACCGGCGGCCTGAACGCCGACGCGGCTGCAGCGCTGGCCCAGACACTCAAGGCACTGGCCGACCCCGCTCGGCTGCGGCTGCTGTCACTGATCGCCGGCAGCAGCACCGGCGAAGCCTGCGTGTGCGACCTCACCGGGCCCCTGGGCCTGAGTCAGCCAACGGTCTCCCACCACTGCAAGGTGCTCGTCGACGCCGGCCTGCTGACCCGGGAGAAGCGCGGCGTGTGGGCCTACTACGCCCTCGTCCGCGGCGCCCTCGACAACCTGGCCGGCGTACTCAGCGCCACCGGCGCCCCGGGAGGCCGGACCCCCGCCGCAGCCGCACTCGCCTGAGCCACTGGGCCGCCCGGCAAGCCGGTCGAGCGGGACGTCGCGTCGACGAAAACGCGCGAAAGGGCTCAACCCCTGGCGCAATCTCGCCCGACGCGCATGACAGCGCACCCTGCTGCCGATGAAGCAGACGTGCTTGAGCCGAACGCCGGCCGGCGCACTTTCGACCCGCCCCGAACGGTCCATGTGCTGCACGATGACGGCCGGTGGTACCGCGCCTCCCAGTTCGAAAGGGTTCGCTGGCCAACCGGCGAGTGGCGCGCCGGCATCCGGTACACAACCGCCCCAGGTTCCACCTACCTACGGTCAGTGCCTGCAGGTCGACTCATCGCGTGAAGCGCTTCTGCCTCCCCCGACCTCCCTCGACCTAGAGCTCGCGGAGGCTGCCGTCGCCGCCGGTCCCGCCTGAGTGGCCGCGGGTCGTTCGGTCATCTTCGTCAGGCGCCGAACCTCAGCGATATCCAGCTCCAGCAGCGCGGCCGCCCGCTCGACCGACACGTCCTCGGCGAGCAGCGTGCGCAGCGTCTCGCCGAGTGCCGCCGTGGCCGCTTGCAGTGCCTGCTCGGCCTCCCGTCGCCCCTCCAGGGCCACGAGCGCCTCCGCCGTCGCCTCCTCGACCCGACGGTCCTGTTCATCACGGGCGGCGTCCAGCGCCCGTCGTCGCTCCCGCGCCTTCGTCAGCGCCGCCGCCTGCCGACTCACCGTTCTGACCACCGCTTCCTCCGCTCGCCCAACTGACCGACCGCCGGATCGTCACACGCCCTCATGACACGACTCCCCGCCTGAGCGTCACCCCCAGCAGTGTCCTGTTCAGTCGAAGATTGCGCTGGGTGGCGTCCCTGACCTGCGGTTCGCAAGGTAGATCCGAACAGCCCGAGCGGATCTTGTTCAGGTCAAGGTTGCACTTTCGGTGACCAGGCGGCCGCTGGCGTCTTCCGTGGGTAGCGTCGAGTCGGCGATGTCGAGCCTTGACTCCGGCTTGCGATGCAGGTCGATCGTGGTGCTGCTGGCGAAGATCGTGGCGGTGATCCCGTCCATCCTGGGTGACCAGTCGCGGATCAGGACTGGGCGGATGTGGCGGTGGTGCAGGAGGGTGCTGCCGCCGCGCCGGTTGATGCCGAACCAGTAGGCGCTGCGGTCGGTCCGGGCCTGGCTCTGGGCGCTGGCCCCAGCCGGGCGGAGCGCGCCGTACTCGCGGGTGTCCGGGAAGAGCTTCTCGGGTCGGCTCGGCGGGCGGTGGCTGTCGTATTTCATCCAGTGCGCGATCGCGTCGCCGCCGTCGGGCGGCTGATAGCCGGGGTGGGCGAGCAGGCGGCCGATCTCGGTGCGGAACCGCCGCTGCTGCTCGGGGCTGCCGCTGGCCAGCCGCCGCCAGGCCGGTGAGGCGAGCACCGCCGCGAGGGTGACGGCTTCGGGATATACCGCGGCGAACAGCCGGGAGGCGCTGAACGTCACCGCCTCTGCTCCGACGGGGATGAGTAGCTTCGTGCGGCCCTCCCATCGGAGCTGCCAGGAGACTGTGTCGGCGTCGGGTCGGTCGGCCCACAGGTGCCCGCAGATGAGGAACCCGGTCAGCACCGCGTCGAAGGTCGCCGCCGGCCCGTGTCGGCGCAGCAGCCTCAGGTGGCGCCGCTGGGCGCAGACGACGTCGTCGAGGTCGTCGTCGAGGTTGTCGCCGAGAGCGGTGGCCGGCTGGCCGGCGTCCGGGGGCCCGATCCAGTACCGGTGGCGGGTGCAGACGTAGCGGTGGTGCGGCAGCAGTCGGGCCACCGCTCCCCCGCCGTGCCGGGCGTCGCAGCGGGGGCAGCCGGGCTGGGGCTGGTGCCGCCACGCGGCCCAGTCTGGCGGCGGGTCGCGCAACTCGGGCAGCGCCCCGGCGAGGTGTGAGGTTGGGCGGCCGGTGAGAGCGGCGAGCCGATCCGCGAGGGCGTCGCGCCGGGCGGATCCGGGGCGGGGGGTGCTGATCGGCTCCCAGAGCTCGCGCGGCGCCATCCCGTGCAGGTTCGCCAGCCGCGCAAGGTAGGAGGCCAGCGTCTCGTGCCGGGCCGGCGGGACCGGGATCGGCAACCGGAGCGGGGGCATCAGCCCGCGGCCTGCTTCCGGCCGCCCCGGTTGCCGACCGCCCGGGGCGGGGTGGCGGCGCGTTCGGCGGCGTAGTCGACCGGGACGGTCTCGAGCAGCTCGCGGGTGATGCGTTCGCTGCCGTCCTCGATGGCCAGGATCGCCGCGCCGCGGACCAGCTGCGAGAGGCTGCCGATCATCCCGCCGCTGCGCCGGTAGAGGTGCTCCTCGAGGGCGAGCAGGTCACCGGGGCGGTGGCGGTGCAGCCGCAGGGTGCCGTCCATGGTGGCGATCAGCGCGCGCCACTGTTCGCGTTGCTCGGTGGTGCCGTAGGCGAACGCGGTGGCCGGGATGACGGTGAACCGGCCGGCGATCTGCCGGCCGCGAACGCCGGCGAACAGGCCCTGCGCCTCCACGTCGATGCCGGCGTAGCAGAAGGTGGCCGGCAGCCGCTCGGCGAAGTACTTCAGCTGGTCGGAGACTTCCGCGCCGGCGCGGGTGGCCAGGTTGAGATTGTGCAGCTCGTCGACGCAGACCAGCTCCACGCGGGTGCGGGTGGCGGTGGTGCAGACCGCCTCGGTGACGTCGGTGAGGTTCGCCCGGGCGGTGAAGCTCAGGCCGAGGAAGCGGGCGAACTCCACGGCCAGCATCCGCGCGGTCGCCGCCGGCGGGACGGTCACGTAGAGCACCGGCAGCCGGTGCTCATCCTCGGGAAAGCGCCGGCGGGTGCGCCGCTCGTGGGTGCGCCCCAGCTGGGTCAGCGCGGTCGTCTTCCCGGTCCCGGAGGCGCCGGAGACGATCACCCCGCGGCGGGCGGAGATCTGGTGCCGGTTGAGCTGGACCAGTAGCCGTGCGGTGGCGATCAGCTGCTGGATCGTCGGGGTGTTCGCCAGCGGCAGGTCGGCGTGGTAGTCCCGCCGCGCCTGGTCGTAGGCCTCCCGCTGCCGGGGTGGCAGCCCGGCCAGCGCCGCGGTCTCGAGCAGCGCCGGCGGGCTCGGCTGCCGGTCGACGAAGCGGCGCCAGCCCTCCTTGGTGGTCAGCGGATCCTCGACCCCGCCCGGGTCGATGCCGCCGTCGGGGTCGGTCACCACCGGTCGGCCTCCGCGTCGGCATCGAAGACCCCGAACGGGATCACCGTGGCCAGCCGCCCGTCGCGGCCGTCATCCCGCTCGACGTCCTCCGGCGCGGCGGTGTCCGCGTCCGCGTCATCGTCCCGGGATGGGGGGCTGTGCGCGGCCGCGGCGACCCGGGTGCGGGCGGCGATCCGGTCGCTGACCTTGTCCACCGGGCCGGCCTGCGCCCGGGTGAGCAGGTCATCGAGCACCCGGGCGACCTCGGTCTCGTTGGTGTCGTCCCGACCTGCCTCGGCGGCGAGGCGCCGGGCGTGCCGCCAGGTGAACTCGGCGAACGGCGCCGAGACCATTGGCAGGTGGGTCCACGGCACCGTCAGCCAGCCCTCGGCGGTGCGCACGAACACGTGCGTGGCGTCATAAGGGTCGTAGTGCACCTCCCACAACCCGCGGCGGGCGGTGACCCCGGAGTGCTGCTGCCGCCACGGGCCCAGCTCAGGACTGTCGTAGGTGCGGTAGCCGATCCGGATGCCGTAGGCGTTGATCGCCCGCCAGGCCACCGGCAGCAGCTCCAGGTAGTCCTCCCCGGCCAGCGTCAGCGGCAGGTAGCCAGCGGCGGCGACCAGCGCGGCATACATCTCATTCGGCGAGAGCGCCCGCCGCGGTGCCAGCGGGTCACGCAACGCGTCGTGCGGGCGGGTCTGCCAGCCGGCCAGCAGCCACTCATCGAGCAGGTCCTGCAGCTCCGGCAGCGTCCAGGCGCCGGTCGCATCCGTGCCCCGCAGCGTGGTGTTGTAGCCGGTGTAGGAGGCCACGTGCTGGCAGAACAGAGAATTGATCGCCTCGAATGTCGTCTCGACGATCGGCTTGTCCGTCGGCGTCCGCGGCCTCGCCCGCTGCACCGAGACGCCCAGCCGGGCGCAGGCGCGGGTGAACGTGTCGGAGAGGAACACCTTGCCGCCGTCGATCACGATGGTGTCCGGCACGATCACCGGCCGGGCCGCGGCCAACTGCATCCGCGCGTCGATGTCGACCAGCCGGGCGTGCGGCAGCCGGGAGGCGGCCATCCGTAGCGCCACCGGCCAGCCCGGCCGCATCGGCTCGGGCACCAGCATCCGGGCCAGCAGCAGCGCCGCGTCCACCGCCTTGGTGCCGACCGGGCGCAGCACCGCCGCGCAGATGGTGCGGGAGGCGACGTCGACCGCGATCGTCAGATCGGCGCGCACCGGGGTCCCGTTGTCCAGCAGCACCAGCACGTCGATCGGGGTGGAGTCGATCTGCACCTGCGCCCCCGGCCGGGCGGCGTGGCTGGGGGTGAACACCCCCGGTGGGCGGTTGGCGGTCTGCCTGCGGGTGACCGCCGAGCCGAACGTGTGCCGGCCGGCGGCCAGGACGTCGATCAGCCGGTAGAACGTCGTCCGGCCCGGCAGCGGCACCACCCCGGGCCCGTGGGTGGCCTCGACCGCCTTGGCCGCCCGGCGGATCAGCCGCGACCGGGTGCCGGTCGAGGTGTCGGTCTCCGCCTCGATGACCTCCCGGACCGCCTCAACCAGCCGCGCATCCACCCGTCCGGTCGCTTCCCACTCCCGCGCCGCCCGCTGGTCCACCAGTCCCCACAGGCCCTGCCGGGCGTAGCGGGCCCGGCGCAGTTGCACTGTGCGAACGCTGACCGCGAGCTCGGCCGCCTTCGCCTCCTCGCGCTGGCGCAGCGTCGTGGTCGCCGGGTCATAGCCCGCCCGCGGGACCGCGCCGGACGGCGGGTTCGGCGGCAGCCCGGTCTCCACCTCCACCACCTGGCGTTCCCACTCCCGCGCCGCCTCCAGCACGCCGGCCGGCAGCCGGTCGAGCAGCCCGAACGGCTGCACCGCCGGCGCCGGCGCGCCGCCGATGACCGCGAACTCCGGGGAGGCCAGCAGGTAGCCGGCAAGCACCACCTGCTCGGTGCCGTCGCCCGCGCGCAGCCGCACCGACGTGCCGGCCAGCGCGATGACCTGGTGCTCGCCGCCGTCGAAGTGCACCCGGTCGCCCGGCCGCAGCACCGCGGCCCGTCCCGGCGTCATCGCGTGCCCGCCGCGGGACTCACCAGCGTCTCCGGATGCAGCGGCACCGACACGTCCGCGGTCAACTCGTGCGACCACAGCAGGTGAAACAGCACCGGCAGCACCGCGATCGGGTCGCCCGCCGCCTCCGCACCGGCCATCAACGGCGTTGGCGTCGCGAACACCCGCCGCAGCGCCTCGACGCTCTCCGGCAGCCGGTGCCGAGGATGCCGGTAGCCGGCCAGCCAGCGCACGTTCTCGGTCTCGACCGCCTCCGGGGCGCCGAGCAGCCGGTACTCCCAGCCGACCAGCGCGCACGCCCTCGCGGTCGCGTCGAACTTCGCCACGTCCCGCGGCTTGCGACGCTCCACCGGCCGGCAGTCGATGACCACCGCCGAGCCGTCCGCCCGCCGGGCGAAGAAGTCCGGTGCGTGCGATGCCTGCTCGCCCGCCTCGCCGGTCCAGCGCAGCCAGAACGGCTGGGATGCGATGCCGACCACGGTCGGGTCGAAGTCCAGCCACATCAAGTTGTCGCGCTCGAGCCAGGACTCGAAGCCCACGTGGCCGCCGGTTGACGAAGACCACCACAGCCCGCTCAGGTGCCGCTGCCCCTTGCGCGATACGAACCGGCGCACCGGCGTTCCGTGCTCGAACGCCACCGTCCACGCCTCGGCCAACGGCACCCGGAGCTCGGCGCCGTCCTCGGTCAGGTAGCCGACCTGAAAACCGTCCGCGCGCAGTGAGTCAGCGGCCTCCGCCGCCCGAGGTGACTGTGTCACCCGTCACAGTGTTCGCCAGCGGTCGGCCCGATCCCGGTAGCGACTCGCAAGCTAATTCCGGACGTCGCAAGATCACTCGCAAGGTAAGTCCGGACTTCGCAAGGTCCAGCCGGACAGGACAAGCAGACCGGCGCCCGGAGCCGGCGTCACCCCGACCCCTCCGACCTGACACACCTCATGCATCACGGCCCGAAGGGCCGCCTATTGACGGAAAGTTGACACTGCGGGCGCACGCTGCACGTCTATTCGCCGGCGGGTCGGCGGTGCGCGCGTCGCTGACCTGGGGACCATCCTGCTCTTGCTACGTTGACGCGACATTGTCGTGTTTCCGTTGACAGGGTGGGGTGCGGGGTTGGCGCAGGTGCCGGGCTCGGCGGGACTGGTTCTGGTCGAGGGCGTCGCTCATCTGGACGAGCCGGCTGCGGTGTTCGAGGGCATGCTGACCGGCTGGGCCAGGCAGCAGAAGTCGCGGATGCTCTCCGATGCCACCGTCTCCTCGCGGCTGTCACTGCTGCGCCGGTTCACCGAGTTCGCCGGCTCCTACCCGTGGTCGTGGACGCCGGCCGACGTCGAGGACTTCACCGTCGGGCTCACCTCCGGTGAGCGGCGGATGGCGCCGGCGACGATCCGCGGCTACCACCTGACGCTGCGGATGTTCTGCGACTACCTCACCGACGCCCGTTACGAGTGGCCCCGGCAGTGCCGCGACCGGTTCGGGCAGGTGCCCAGCCAGGTGTGTCACGAGTGGAACACCGTCGCGCACCTGACCGAGTACGAGGGACAACCGGCCCGGCGCCCGCTGTCCTACGACGAGCTGGAGCAGTTGTTCGACCACCTGGACCGTCAGGTGGATGTGATCGTCAAGTCCGGACGCAAGGGTGCGCTCGCCGCGCTGCGGGACGCGCAGATGATCAAGACCTGCTACGCCTTCGGGCTGCGCCGCAACGAGCTGTGCCGCCTCGACGTGGCCGACCTGCGACCCAACCCGCACGTGCCGGACTGGGGCGGCTACGGGTCGGTGCACGTGCGCTACGGCAAGGCCATCCGCGGCGGCGTTCCACGCCGGCGCACGGTGCTGGCGGTCCCGGAGTTCGACTGGGCGATCGCCGGGCTGCGGCAGTGGGCCGAGCAGGCCCGGCCCATCCTGCGGCCCGCGGACCATCCGGCGCTGTGGGTCACCGAGCGGCTCACCCGGGTCTCGACCAAGCACCTGGACAAGCGGTTCGCGGTGCTGCGCGCCGGCGCCGGGCTCGCCCCGGAGCTGACGCTGCACTGCCTGCGGCACTCCTATGTCACGCACCTGATCGAGTTCGGCTATCCGGAGCGGTTCGTGCAGGAACAGGTCGGGCACGCCTACGCCTCGACGACGGCGATCTACACCTCGGTCAGCAACGACTTCAAGAACAAGACGCTGCAGGCGGCGCTCGGCCGCGTCTACAAGCCGCCATCGACAACCACGGAGGCCACCGGGGCGACGACCGGGATGACGACCGGGACGGAGGTGCGCCGATGACTCGGCGGCTGGTGATGCGCTGGCACCTGCGGCAGGTGATGGCCTCCCGCGGCATCTTCCAGACCAGCGAGTTGGTGCCGCTGCTGGCCGAGCGCGGGGTGCACCTGACCCGCCAGTACGTGCACAAGCTGGTCACCACCCCGCCGCAGCGGGTCAACGTCGACCTGCTCGCCGCGCTCTGCGACATTCTCGGCTGCACCCCCGCCGAGCTGCTCGAACCCGTCGTCGAACAGGCCGAACAGGCCAAGACCGGCACCGTCGATGCGGCGCGGGAGGGGCTGGGCATCGGTGACCTCCGCCCGATCCGCGCCACCGTCCGGCGCCCGCACGAGGACCGGTGAGCGCTCCGCGCGGCTGGTCGACCACCACCTGCGGGCAGTGCGGCGAGCTGCGGCCCTGCCATCGGAAGATCCTCGAGCAGCGGGTCTGCCAGCGCTGCATGCTGCGCTTCCGTCGCACGGCCAAGCCGTGCCCGGGCTGCGGCCAGCTGAAGGTGCTGGCCTTCTACGACCCGCAGCGCCGCCCGGCCTGCGCCGGCTGCACCGGCCACGAGCCGGTCTACGCCTGCCCGTCCTGCGGCCGCGAAGACAGCCCATTCGGCCGCCACTGCGGGCCCTGCACCCTGCGCCAGCAGCTCACCGAGCTGCTCACCGACCCGACCGGAGACATCCACCCGAAGCTGCAGCCGGTCTTCGACGCCCTGATGGCCGGGCCGCGGCCGCAGACCACGCTCTACTGGCTGACCCGTGCCTCGGCCCGCCCGGACATCCTGCGGGACATGGCCCGCGGCGAGCTGGAGATCTCCCACGCCGCCTTCGCGGCTCTGCCGGCCACCCGGTCGGTCGACTACGTGCGCGATCTGCTCGCCGCGCTCGGCGTCCTGCCGCCCTACCAGCTGGCCGTCGAACGCATCGTCCCGTGGCTGCGCGAGCTCCTCACCGACCTGCCCAAACCCCACGCCGAGGTGATTGACCGATTCGCCCGCTGGCAGCTGCTGCGCCGGCTACGGCTCCTCGGCGAGCGTGACCGGGTCACCCGCGGCGGGGTGCAGCACGCCCGCGCCGCCGTGCTCGGTGCCGCCCGGTTCCTGCGCTGGCTCGACGAGCACAACGCCACCCTCGCCACCGCCACCCAGGCCCAGCTCGACGACTACCTGGTCAGCCATCCCGGCCGCGGCCGAAGCCTGAAGGTGTTCCTGGACTGGACACAACGCAGCGGCGTCGGCTCCGACCTGCACGTTCCCGGCGCCGAGCGGCCGCTGCCGCAGGTCACCCTCTCCGACCAGCGCCGCTGGCAGCAGGTCGAGCGGCTGCTGCACGACGACGACATCCGCCTCTATGTCCGCATCGGCGGGCTGTTCATGCTGCTGTTCGCCCAGCCGCTGGCCCGGATCTGCCGCATGCGCGCCGACCAGATCACCACCGAGCCCGACGGAGCCGTGACCGTCACCTTCGACGCAGCCCCCATCCAGCTGCCCGATCCGCTCGACCGGCTCGTGCTCGACCAGCTGGCCCGCCGCGGCCAGGCCTCCTACGCCAGCCGCCCCGACCGCTGGCTGTTTCCCGGCGGTCTGCCCGGAAAGCACCTGGTCACCGAGAACATCCGCTCCCAGCTCGTCGCTCTGGGCATCCGGCCCTCCGCCGCCCGCAAGGCCGCGATGTTCGACCTCGCCGCCCGGATGCCGGTGCCGATCCTGGCCGAACTGCTCGGCCTCAGCACGAACACCGCCACCCGCTGGGCCGCCCTCGCCGCCCGGGACTGGAGCCAGTACGCCGCCATGCGACGGGCCTGACACCACGACGCTCTCCCACCGACGACCAGGCTCCCTCCCCGCCGTCGTCGGCGGAGCCGACCGGAGACGGGCAATAGGAGGTGGTTCCGATATGCGCCTCCACCGATAGACCGCCCCTTGTCGATGCTCCACGGCGCCGGAGCGTGGCAGAGATGCTCGCGACTGTCGGGTCGTGATGACGCTGCACAAGCTCACCGCGGGGGACGGATACACGTATCTGACCCGCCAGGTGGCTGCGCACGACGCCACCACCCGCGGGTTCGACAACCTGGGCTACTACTACAGCGAGAAAGGGGAAGTTCCGGGCGTCTGGATGGGACGCGGGCTTGCCGCCGTGCCCGATTTTCCGGTCGGTGAGCGGGTCACCGAGGCGCAGATGGTCGCGCTGTTCGGGGAGGGGCGGCACCCGAACGCCGACCAGATCGAGCGCGACGCGCAGCTGGCCGGTAAGAACCCGCAGGAGATCGATCAGGCCAGCCGCCTGGGCGCGCCCTACCGCATTCACGAGCAGGCCAACATGTTCCACCGCCGCTCAGCAGGGGCGTTCCGGGACCACAACACCGCGCTCGGACTGCCCGCGGACACCCCCGTGCCGGTCGAGGAACGAGCCCGAATCCGCACCGAGCTGGCCTCGACGATGTTCGTCGAGACCTACGGCCGTCCGCCGGCCGACGCCCGCGAGTTGTCCGGTCATTTGGCCCGCGTTTCCCGCCAGGCCACCACCGCGGTCGCCGGGTACGACCTGACGTTCAGCCCGGTCAAGAGCGTCTCCACGCTGTGGGCGATCGCTCCGCCAGAGGTCGCATCCGTCATCGAGCGGGCGCACGCCGACGCGGTGACAGACACGCTGACCTGGTTGGAGGACCACGCCGCCTACACCCGCACGGGCCGCAACGGAGTGGCGCAGGTGGAGGTACGCGGGCTGATCGCGGCGGCGTTCACCCACCGCGACTCACGAGCCGGCGACCCGGATCTGCACACCCACGTGGCCGTCAGCAACAAGGTGCAGACCCGCGACGGGCGGTGGCTGGCGCTGGACGGTCGGCTGCTCTACAAGAACAACGTCACCGCCTCCGAGCGGTACAACACCCGCCTGCAAGCCCTGCTCACCGAGCGACTCGGCGTCCGCTTCGCCGACCGCCCCGGCGCCGACCCGAGCAAGCGCCCGGTGCGCGAGATCGTCGGCGTTGACGGCGAGCTTCCCCGGCTCTGGTCGTCACGGCGGGCGTCGATCGACACCCGCCGTGCGGAGCTGTCGGCAGCGTTCCAGGCAGACCACGGGCGGCCGCCGACGCCGAAAGAGGCCGTGTCGCTTGCGCAGCGGGCCAACCTGGAGACCCGCCACCGCAAGCACGAGCCCCGCTCCTACGCCGAACAGCGCGCCGCCTGGCGCACCGAGGCGCTGGCGGTGCTGGGCGGGGAGAGCGGCCTGCGCGACTACCTCCGCAGTGCACTCGCCCCCCGCCGCGGACCCCAAGCGGAGCACCCGACGCGCAGATGGGTCGACCAGACCGCCCAGCACGTGCTGTCGGCGGTGCAGAGCTCGCGCGCGACCTGGCAGGTGAACCACGTCCGCGCCGAGGCCGAGCGGCAGGCCCGCGCCGCCGCGATCCGGCTGACCGATCTTGACCGAGCCATCAACGCCGTCGTCGACAGAGCGCTGTCCCTGTCGACGCCGTTGGGCAACCGCGAGCCGGTGACCGAGCCACCGGCGCTGCGCCGCTCGGACGGCAGTTCCGTCTACACCGTGGCCGGTTCGGAGCTGTACACCTCGACCGAGATCCTCGCCGCCGAGCGCGCCATCCTCGCAGCGGCCGGACGCCGCGACGGACGCGTGGTGCCGGCTGCGGCCGTCGACGTCGCGCTGCTGGAGTCCACCGCCAACCGGGTCGAGCTCAACCCTGGCCAGGTGCAGCTGGTCCGCGAGCTGGCCACCTCCGGAGCCCGGGTGCAACTGGCACTGGCCCCGGCAGGCACCGGCAAGACCACCGCCCTGCGTGCGCTGTCCGGGGCATGGCGGGCCGGCGGTGGGAACGTCGTGGGCCTGGCGCCCTCGGCAGCTGCGGCCGCGGTGCTGGGTGAGGAAGTCGGCACCGACACCGACACCCTCGCCAAGCTGATCCACGCACTGGCCACCGGCAACGCCGTCCCGACCTGGGTCGCGCGCATCGGCCCGGACAGCCTCGTGGTCATCGACGAAGCCGGCATGGCCAACACTCCCGACCTGGCCCGGGTGATCGCGTTCGTCACCGACGCCGGCGGGTCGGTCCGGCTGATCGGCGATGACCAGCAGCTGGCGGCGATTGGCGCCGGCGGAGTGCTGCGCGACATCGCCGCCACCCACGGTGCGGTCACCCTCTCGCAGGTCCTGCGCTTCACCGACCCTGACACCGGCGCTCCCGACCACGCCGAGGGCGCCGCGTCACTGGCGCTGCGCGACGGCGACCCGGCCGCCCTCGCCTACTACATCGATCACGGACGGGTGCACGTCGGGGACCTGACCACGGTCACCGACGACGCCTACACCGCCTGGTCGACCGACCGCGCTGCCGGGCGCGACGCCATCATGCTGGCGCCGACGCGGGAGCTGGTCGGCGAACTGAACACCCGTGCCCGCCGCGACCGACTCGCCCAGCAGAACGGGCCGGTCGGGCCACAGGTCACCCTCGCCGACGCCTCACAGGCCTCCGCCGGCGATGCGGTCATCACCCGCCGCAACGAGCGCACCCTCCCGATCAGCGCCACCGACTGGGTCAAGAACGGCGACCGGTTCACGGTCACCGCCGTCCGCGACACCGGCACCCTCGACGTCGTCCACCAGCGCACCGGACGGCGCCTCACCCTGCCCGCCGATTACGTCAGCGACCACGTCAGCCTCGGCTACGCCACCACCGTGCACGGCGCGCAAGGCCTCACCGCCGACACCTGCTACACCGTCGCAACCGGCGAAGAGTCGCGCCAACTGCTCTACGTCGCCCTGACCCGCGGCCGGCACGCCAACCACCTCTTCCTCACGACCGCCGGCGACGGCGACCCGCACAGCGTGATCACCCGCGACGCGCTGCTGCCACCCACCGCCGTCGACGTCTTGACTCGTGTGCTGGCTCGCGACGGCGCTCCGACCTCGGCCACCAGCCAGGCCCGCGGGCTGACCGATCCCGCCGCTCTGCTCGCTTGCGCCGCAGATCGGTACTACGACGCGCTCAACACCGCCGCGGAAGAGCGCCTGGGCCTGGAGGTGCTCCAGGCCATCGACGCTGCCGCCGACGCCGCGATGCCGGGCCTGACCATGCAGGCGGCCTACCCCGTCCTGCGCGCGCACCTGGCGCTGTGTGCGGTCTCGGGTCGTGATCCCTCCGATGTCCTCCGGCAGGCCCTGGCCTTGGATCGACGTCTGGACGACGCCCGCGATGTGGCCGCGGTCCTGGACTGGCGCATCGACTCCACCGGGCATCACTCGGCCGGGACCGGCCCCCTGCCGTGGCTGCCCGGCCTTCCGAAGGCGCTCGGCGACGACCTCGAGTGGGGCCCCTACCTCGCCGACTCCGCCGACCAGGTCAGCTCACCGGCCGTCGACGTCGCCGCCCGTGCACGCGCCTGGACCCCCACCAGCGCTCCCGCGTGGGCGCGTCCGCTCATCGACCGCGATCTTCAGCTGGTCGCCGATCTCGCCGTCTGGCGCACAGCCCACGGCGTTGACGACGCCGACCGCCGTCCCACCGGCCCGGCGCTGCCGCGCGCCGCTGACGCCCGGGCCCAGCGGGCGCTTGACGACCGCGTCACGCGGCTGCTCGGCGACAGACGCGCGCTCACCGGGCGCTGGGCGCCGCTCGTCGACAGCATCGACCCACGCATCGCCGGCGACCCCTACTGGCCGGTCCTGGCCGAGCGGCTCGCCGCCGCCGACCGCGCCAGCATCGACATCACCGCGCTTGTCCACGCCGTGGCCGCCGAACGTCCCCTGCCGGACGAGCAGCCCGCCGCCGCGCTGTGGTGGCGACTGTGTCGGCACCTCTCCCCCGCCGCGATGACCGCCACCGATTCCTCCGTCCCCGAGACGCTGCGCCCCGACTGGACCCCAGTTCTGGCCACCGTCCTCGGCCCTGAAACCGCCGAGCGGGTGGTCGCCGACCCTGCCTGGCCCGCCCTGGTCGCCGCCGTCGCCGCTTCACGCCACGCCGGCTGGCAGCCCGACCAGGTGCTGTCCACGGCCCATGACCTGCTGCACGCCGGTCACTCCGACGACGACCAACTGCGCCCGGATGAGCTGGCCACCGCCCTGGTGTGGCGGATCCGCGTGCTCACCGACCCGGCGTCCGCCGCACGCGCACACGCGCCGACGCCGCCGACCGACCTCGAACACCTGCCCACAGCCGACGGAGTTGCCGACGACGACTGGCTGGCCGGTCTGGTGGAACCCGACGACACCGAACTTCTCCATGAGGACCTGTACGGGGACGACCCGGGCGCTGACGAGCATCACGTCTCTGCACAAACCGATCGCCGGGCCGCGAAACCGAGTCACCGAGCCGCAACTGACCGGGCTGACGAAGAAGAGGGAGTTCGCGTTGACCGGGACCATCTCCTGGAGCTCAACCAGCAGGCCGCCGACTTCTTCACCGCCCGTTACCGCGGCTCCTGGGCACCTGCCTACCTGACCGACCGGCTCGGCACCGATCTGGCGGGAGAGGACCGGTTCACCGTGGGGTACGCCCCCGACAGCTGGACCGCGCTGACCAGCCACCTGCGCCGCCTCGGCGCCACGGACGCCGAGATCGTCGCCGCCGGCCTTGGCAGCTACGCATCCACCGGCCGGGTCATCGACCGCTTCCGCGACCGGCTGGTCTTCGCCATCCGCGACGGCGAGGAGATCCACGGCTGGATCGGCCGCCGCAACCCCGACCACGACGAGGACGGGGACCACGCCGTCCCCAAGTACCTCAACACCGCGGAGACCGAGCTGTTCACCAAGGGCAGCGAGCTGTACGGCCTGACCGAAGGCGCTGCGGCCTTGGCTGCCGGCGCCGTCCCGGTCCTCGTGGAAGGCCCCCTCGACGCGCTGGCAGTCACCCTCGCTGTCGACGGCGACTACGTCGGCATCGCCCCACTGGGCACGGCCTTCACCGACGCACAGGCCGACGCGCTACGCCCATTCATCGGCGGCGGAAAACCCGGGATCATCGTCGCCACCGACGCCGACCGGGCTGGACAGCGGGCCGCCCAGCGCATCTTCTGGCAGCTCACCGCCCGTGGTGACGATCCCCGCCACCTCGCCATTCCGACCGGCAAGGACCCCGCCGAGCTGCTGGAGACGGGCGGCGCCGCCGCTCTGCGCCAGGCTCTCGCGGCCTCCCCAAGCCTGGCTGGCGCGCTCATCGACGCCCGCGTCGCCGTCTACGCCGACCAGCTGGACACCGTCGAAGGCCAGGTACACGCCGCTCGCCGCGCCGCGGTCGTCATCGCCGCCGTCCCGTCGACGAGTTGGCCGGCGCATCTCACTCGAGTGGTGGCCAGCACCGGCATCGCGCCCGACATCGCGCTGTCGGAAGTCTTCGACGCCGCTCGGGCTCGGATAGAGGGTGCTCACGTGCCGGCACGGACAGTGTTGCCCGGCCAGCTGCCCGAGCCGGTCATTGGCCTGGGGATGGAGTCCCCCGCCCCCGTGATATCCGCAACGGAGACAGGGCCGGAAAGGCTGGCCGACAGTGCGCAGGCAGCTGAGCGGGCTGCATCCCAGGGCCGGCACCCTCGCCTCGCAGCTCGGCCGCGGCCACGTCAACCGTTGTGACGCCGTTAGAAGGGCGGGCGCTGCACGACGTCTCCACCACCGGCACAAACTACGCCGACACGCACACCGGCCGCCTTGGAACTTACTTGCGCGTCTCGAGTGAGCGTTAAGCGCGGGGCCCGAGACAGGGGCGCACGACGCAGCTGCGCATCGACCCACGGACGGATGTGCGCGCATGCGAGGTTTACAGCGGTGGCGGCTGCAGTGTCCGCGGAGACACAATCAGGTGACCTAGACGCCGAACGCCACCGAAGGGAGATGCCGCTGTACCCGACCAGTGATTCGTCGAGCTTGACACCAGAGCAGCTTGCACGTCTGGACGACACATTCTTCGCCTCCAATCCAGCTTCTTACTGGCGTGCGCGGATCGACGACTTGCTGCGCGAGCCGACACCGATCGACTACCGCTCGGCGCTCGCTGCCCAAGTAACCGGCTACGGCCTTGACGAGAGCCTGTTATCCATGACGGCACCGACGGAAGCCGAACGGGAGCTGCAACGGGCACTTGACGCCTTCGCCCTTCGTCACCACCTCGCCGAATCGCTCCTCCGGTTGGTCCACGCCGTCATCACCGGGTGGAATACCCCGGGGTCGAATATCTGGGTGTCGCTAACCAGCAATCGGGACTCCGGCTATGAGCTCGTGAAGGAGCTCCGCGACTTCGCAGGACAAGGAGAAGTTCCCGCGAACCTCTTTATGCCCGCTGCAGACGTGAAGGCGTTAGCTGAAGACCCACCCTCAAACGTAGTATCCGCAATCCGGATGCACTGGCGATGGGTGCAGCGCGCTATGCGACTGCTCGTAGGCGAGGGGTTAGAGGCCAGCGTCGGCAACAATAAGCTCAAGCATGGCCTCGCGGTACGAGCGCATGATGAATTGCGGGTCAACTTTATGGCAGAATCCCCGGCGCCCGACGGCAGCGTTCGACTGTCGGCCATTAAGAGCGGCTCCAGCATCGTCGATGCAAGGGCGATCGAATTCTTGGAGCGCCTCCCGGGACGCCACGAGCACGCCGGGTCCTGGGAGATAACCGTGCTCAACCTGCGCCCTGCGCCGCTTATCGCCGAAGCGCTGATGCTTTCCACTGTGTGGGCATCGGTCTTCGCGACGGCGGCAGCCGACCGCTTCGTGGGGCCAGACGAGGCTAAACCTAGGCATCCCGGTCTTCTACTCGGGCCCCCACCGGAGGCGATCGTTCGAGAAGTCCTCGGCTACCGTCAAGCGCTCACCGTCTCAACTAAGACCGGTACTTCGCGCGGGCTGAGTGTCGAGACTGCCAACGGCATCGTCGAGCTCAAGCAGACAGCCCCAGGAAGCACCGCCATCATCGTCGATGACTGACCCGGGTCACACTTCATCTACGAGATGTTGTCGATTGTCGGTCTGCCGCCGCAGCCATAAGCCTACTGACGACCGCCGCAATCCCGACCCCCATACGTGCTCTAAGCTGACCTGAAGGCGGTGAGGCATGCGGCCTGCAGGGCGGACCGAGAGATCCACATCTCATGGATCCAAAGAAATCCGCGGTCGTCGAGTTGTGCTCCTAGTCCGCGGACTCGATCAAACTGCGGTGGACCACCAACCTGACCCGCCGGTTGATGCCGCACCAGTGGCGAGGGTTCTGCAGCGATCTCACGATGGACGACGACTGCCGTCAAGTACTGACCCGACTTGTTCAGAACCGGACCCAGGCACGCGTTGTCGATCCGGGCTTGCCTCTCGTTTGGCCACCACGGCTTAGTCTTGCAGACCAGGACCTCGACGTCTACGGCGTAGTCCGACTGTGGCACTGCAATAAATCCGCCGAACTCCCTGGCTCGAGGATCGGCCGGCGCTTGCACCGGATGCGAATCCCGAGTGAACAGGTCCCAGGGAAAGCGAAGCCGCATAACGAGATCGACATCATCTGTTACTCGCGCACCGGAGAACCACTGACGATCCGGCCAGTTGTTCTTCATCCGCCCCACCTCAGCCACAGCGTCGACGGCACCCCTTGCTGATGCATCCAGCTCAACCTTGTAGCCGCCGCGCAGGCCACGAGCGGGATCTGGCCCATGCAAGCTCACCTTGATCTCCTGCGCCCAGGCGACCAGAGGTTTGATGTAGAAGGACGTCCCACCGGCGCCCATACGCCAGCCGTAGCTCCACCGGCCGAGCTTGCGGTCACCCACGAGGAACTTGATGACTCGGTGGTGAGGCGTGACGAACTCGGGGTCATCTATCACCCCACCGACGTTAGTGGTCAGCCATGACGCATTCCCTCCTCCGGAGTGGGCGCCGACCCTGAGCGCTGTCACTCGTCGCCTACCTCAGCGGAGCCAAGGCTCAGCCTTGACGTGCACCGCCCCGCCGAGACCCCATAGCGCTACGGCCGGTTGGCCAGGAGGTCGGCCACCGTGCTGGTGTGCTGCAGATACAGGCCCAGCTGAGGATCGAGGCGGCCGGAGAGACTTATCAAGTCGGCTAGCCGGCCGACGACGTCGGTGGTCAACAAGGGTTCGTGGTGCGCCACGCGGTTGCGCAGCTCGTGCAAACGGCCGACGGGGCCGTCGATATGGACGGCGCGGTCAGTGCCCGGAGGAAAGGCGCGGTGCAGAGCCGGAACCCACAGCGTCTTCTCGTGCGCCGCGGAGCTGAGGTAGCGCCAGAAGCCGAACATGAGCTCGGCGACGATCTTCCCTGGCGGGGCAGTCCGGCCGCCGGCGTTCGCGATTGCTTGGCGCAGGCTGTCCCGGGGCTTGTCGTTCACGTCGACGCGGCGCCGTCCCCGCGTGCGATACACCGGAGCGAAGACCGTGTCTGCAGCCAGGGTCCAATGCGGAGGCCCGGGCCAGCGAGCGGACAGGGCGGCGTCGTAGGCGTTGCGCAGCCCGACCTCCACGTGCGCCAGGTCGTGCATGAGCGCGGCACTGAGCTGGGCGTTCCACTCGTACAAAGCCAACGCCCGGTCCCGGTCCGCGCCGGTGGCGGCAAGGTAGACCGCGAATCGCGGGGCACTGAGCCAGGCCTCCACCCAGCGACCGGCCGGCGGTAAGGCCGGTGGCGTCGGCGTTGTCATCACATCCCACTCGGGCGTAGAGTGAGTGTGAAAGCCCCGGTGGACCGCTGACCTCTGGTCATGTCGCCGGGGCTACGTCTTTTCCATGCCTCCGTCCGCTCCCTCCCTCGTGGTGAGCCGCTGGTGCCTGCCCTCGTCATCAACGGGAGGCGTCGAGGAAGGCGGTGTAGCGGCTTTCGGCGGGCCAGTCCTGGTGCCGGCCGGTGCGGCAGGTGCTCTCCCCGAGCCGTTGAGCCATGCGGTCGCAGAACATCGGGAAGGCGTAGCGGTTCCATTCCTCCATCAGCTGCGGACCTGCTGCGTTCTCTGCTTCCCACCGCAGCACCGCCAGCACGGGTAGCTCCCGGGCGATGTGGGCGTGGTGGGGCCAGCAGGCCGGGACCATCTGCGCGGGCCGCCACGCGTACTCGTGGTTAATCCACGCGACGACGTCGTCACACCAGCTCCAGACCGCTGCGCCCAGCTCCCCGGTGCAGGTGGCCGGTTCCCAGGGGCGCTCGAGGTCCGCCACGGCGCCGGCTTGGGCTACTCCCCCGCGGTCACCTCGACGCGCGTTCTTCAGGAGTTCGAGCGCACGCAGTACCGCGCCAGGCGGCGGTGGGAACGGCAGCACAATCACCAGGACCCCGCCTCGGGCTGCGGTACGGCCGGCGAGTTGGCCGGGTCGGCGTGCCGGCTTGGGACGAGCCGGTGGTCACGGGCGTAGGCCAGCGCAGCAGCCGTGCGCTGCTGTACGTCGGCGGTGTCGGGTCGGGCGCGGCTGACACGCGCACGGGCGGCGTCGAGCTCGGTCGTGAGCTGCTGACCGTCCTTGCCGTCGAGGCAGCGCCGCAACCGGGCGATGATCGGCGGAGCGGTGCCTGCGACGACGAGAGCGTGCCGCTCGGGGATGCGACGGATGTCGCCGGGGCGCAGCACCCGTACGTCCTCACCCGATCGGGACGTGCCCATACCGCCTGGCCCCTCGGTGACGGTCCGCCGGCTGATCCGCACGTCGTCGAGCAGGTCGGACAGTTCCCGGTAGAAGTGGACGTCCTTGCCGCCGCCGAAGATGACGAGGTTGTTGGTGAGCCCGAACAGCGAGCGGGCCTCGTCCTCGCCGTAGGAGACGGCCATCTGTTTCCAGGTCTGGGCTGCGTAGATGAACGAGAGACCGAGCGCGCGTTCGTTGGCCATCCGCACCCGCAGGGTCGGCAGCGGTGTGGTGGACGGCAGTTCGTCGAGGCAGGCCAGGAAGCACGGGGTCAGCCGCCCGTGCGGCGAGGCGGCGGCGACGTGCAAGGCGGTGTCGAGGACGTGTTCGGCGACCGCGGTCATCAGCGGCGCCGCCGAGGCGTAGGGGTCCTCCCGGCCGAGCAGGTACACCGTTCCCTGCCGGGTGATGAGGTCGGCCAGGTTGGTCGCCGACCGCCCTCGCGAGGGCACGCAGCGCGCCCTGATGTCCGGCTGGAAGAACAGCGCCATCGCTTGCTGGACGGTGGTCGCAGTGTTGCCGACGGTGTCCGGGCTGCCGTGCAGCGCGCCGATCAGCAGCCCGTCCCAGAACCGGGCCGCGTGCGGATGCTGCTGCAGGATCTCGGCGGGCTGCTCGGCGGCGACAGGGTTGGCGACCCACTCCAGGACGTGCTCCAGGGTGCGGCCGGTGAGTGCCGCCGCGTGCAGGAATCCTTGCAGCACCTTGGCGGTCTCCGCGGCGTAGAACCGGGCGGCGTTGTCCTGCCGGCCGCCGGTGACCGCGCCGGCGACGGTGCCGGCGGCGAACGCCTTGGCTCGTCGTTCGGCGATCCGAGGATCGACGCAGCCAGCGACCGGATCCCACACCAGCTCCGGCAATCCCGGTGCCGCACCGAACGGATCGAGCACCGCGACGGGGCGCGGCGGCTCGTCGGGGCCAGCGGGCCGTTGCCGTCGTCCGGCGGTCAGCAGCAAATCGTCGACCTTGGTCAGCGTCGCCAGGCCGGCGCCGCGGTGGGCCAGCAGGGCGGGAGCGAGCAGGTCGAGAGTCTTGCCGGACCCCTGCTCGCCGTAGACGCCGGTGGTGCGGTCATACCGGCACCACAGCTCCACCCCGTGCGGCTGGGAGGAGCGGCCCAGCCGCCAGCCGACGTCGGTCGGGTCGAACCTTGACGTGAGCATCCGTCTCTCCTTTCAGCGTGCCCGGCTCGGCCCGGACCGCTGGGCTCGTGCCGCCTGCAGCTGCTGGTGGGCCTGCTGGATGGCCACGCTGAGCGCGACCGGCGTCTGCGGGTCGTCGAGCAGCGCCCGATTCGCGGCCCAGGCCCGGCGCGGGAAGCCGGCGATCGCGCGGGCGCCCGGATCGGCTGCCCGGTCCGCAACGGCGAGGGAGAGCAGGCGGGCGTTGTGCAGGGCTCCGGCGACCGGTTGCAGGTCGGTCGCGTCGACGCGAACCAGCCCGCCGGACTGATATCCGCGCAGGTACGCGGCCACCCGCTCCTCGCGCGGCGGCACATCACGGGCGTAGGCGATCAGCGATCCGTTGTCCGCCCAGGACCGGACGGTGCGGTAGAGCAGCTGCGTGGCGAGAGTTGGCAGGTGCTGAGCCGCGGACGTGACCGATGCGCGCAGGGACGCCGTCCAGGTGGCCGGGTCGGGCTCGGAGCGGAGGACGGCATGGAGGCGACCCGCTGCGGTCACGCCGGATGGTGTGTGCTGGTGGAAGCGGCGGCTGCCGTCGTCGTACGGACGCAGGGCTGTTCGGACGGCGCGCCAGGCGTCGGCCGCCGTCGTCTGACCTGCCGGTGGTGCGTCGGTCGAGCCGAGGCGCGCCGCAGAAGAGCTGAGTGTCTGGGCGGCGATCGTGTAGGCCAGGACCTCGGTGACCGACGGTGGATCATTGGCTCGGGCCGTGGCCTGGAGTAGGACGCCGATGGCGTCGGGGACCACGCGTGCTGGGTCGACGGACGCATTGACCGCGGGACCTGGAACGGGGCGGTCGAGGATGGCGACGTCGGCGCGTGTCGGCGGTTGCAGCGCGGCTGTCTGCTGGACGAGGGCCGCCTGACGCTCGACCTCGGTGTGCCACTGCGTCGCCGGACCGGCAGGCAGGCGGTGGGCGACCACCTCGGCCAGCGGCGTCACTGTCTCGGCTACGGCGGTGGCGACGGCCCACCGGCTGGTCACGGTGGTGTGGTCGTACAGGACGCCGACAGTGTCGGCTGCGGCAGCCGCCAACCGGGTCAACGCCGACTCGGTCGCTGGAGCGCGGACGCCGAGCTCTGTGCAGGCGGCAGCCAGGTCGGCGACCTGCTGTTCGCGGCGATCGCCGGCGAATGGGGAGACGCCGTCGTGGCGCAGGTGGGTCAGCGCCCGACCCAGGTGGCCCAAGGCGGTGCCTGCATCGGCGCGCGCGGCTGCGCTGTCGTCCGTGGTTCGCGCTGTGTCGGCGAGGGCGTCGAGTAGCTGCCCGAGCGACGTGGCCATCAGCGTGGCGCACGCAGCGCTCGGTGGCCGTGCTGGGCGGCGGCGAGGACGTCGGGGTGTGCGAAATCAGCGGCGGGCAGGTTGCCGAGGATGCGCAACGCCTGCTCGACGAGCCGGTCGGGGTCGGTGGCGTCGGCAGTTGCGGGCACTGGGCCGCTGGGCGTGCGCAAGGCGGTGGCGGCGGCGAGGCAGTGCAGCTGCGCTGTCGCTCCGGCCTGGTCGTTGCGGGAGGCGGCGGCGAACAGTGCCGCAGCCTCGGCCCGGGCGGCCAGCAGATCGGAGTTCATGCCGTCGTCGGTCGAGCTCATCGAGGGTTCTCCTTCACAGTGCGGACGGGTGGTGCCTGGGTCGACGGTGCTGGGAAGGTCGATCGGGAAGTGGTCGTCGGAACAGATCTGTGGAGACGACCGCGGATTGCGTTGCCGCCTGTGGACAGGAGGCGATGAAGGCGTCCCCGGCTGCCTCTGGACGGGTAGCGGTCCGGGCGGATGACCGCTCGCCCGGCGCGTAGCTGCCGCAGCCCGAGGGCTTGCTCGGCCTCCCTGCGGGTGGCCATGCCGCCGCGGGCGTCGCCCGGGCGCCGGTGGCGGGCGACCAGGACAGCGGTGATGACGGCGGCGGTCAGCAGGACGAGCTCGGCGGCGGCAACACACGCGTACACCGGCACCGGCCGGGCGACCCGAGCCAGCTGATTCGGTGGCAGGCCGCGGCCGGGATCGCCGCTCAGGAGCCCGCCGAGGACGTGGGTGATCGTCTCGGTGCCCTGCGGCCACACCCAGCCACCGCCCCACAACGCCGAGGCCAGTCCGAGACCGGCCAGGGCTGCCAGTGCGACAGCGATCAGGGCGCCACCGACTGCGGCGACGGCCATTTCCCATCCCCGAGCGATCGGCTGTGGATCGCGACGCCGGAAGGGCGTCGTCACGCGCCGGCCCTGAGCCGGTGGTTGATGTCCACGTCCTGGTACCCCTCTGCCGGTCAGCCGGCGGTGGTGGCATGCAGGTCGACGCCGCGGCTGGCCAGCCACGGCACTGGATCGACGGACGCGCCGTCGAAGCGGACTTCGAGGTGCAGGTGGACGCCGGTGCTGTTGCCGGTGGATCCCTGGAAACCGATCAGCCCCCCGGCGCTGACGCGCTGGCCGACGGTGACGGTGTAGCCCGACAAATGCGCGTAGCGGGTGGTCACCCCGCCGCCGTGGTCGAGTTCGACGAGGTTGCCGTAGCCGGCCAGGCTCAGGGTGCCGTCGCGGTCGCAGTAGGCGCTGGTGCACTCGGCACGAACTACGGTGCCGTCGGCGGCGGCGTAGACGGGGGTGTCACGGGGGCCGGCGATGTCGACACCGGCGTGCAGGGTGCCCAAGCGGGACCCGTAGCCGGAGGTGACGGTGCCGGCGGTGGGGCGGATCCACGACCCGGCCGGGACCGGCAGGCCCGGGCAGACGCCGGCCGCCGTACCGCTCGCGTCGACTGCGGTGGCTTGGGCGGCGGGCCACAGCATGGCGGTCAGCTCGCGGGCGAGCGGCTCCCAGCGGGCGTATGCGCCGCCGGCAGCCGAGATCTGCACGGCCTGGGCCGCCTGAGTGAGCGGGATGGTCCGCCAGTTCGGTACCTCGACCAGCCGGCGGTAGAAGGCCTCGGCGGCGTAGACGGGGTCCATCAGCTGGGCGACGGTGCCCCATTCGGCGGTCCAGCGCTGTTGGAAGGTGTTGACGCTGTCGTGGTCCGAGCCGAGCCCGTCGTGCGGGTAGGTCAGGCTGGTGGCGGTCACTGCGGCCTGTTCGGCAGTCAGTTCGGGGCTGCTGCCGTCGTTGGCCAACATCCGGATGCGGGACTCCTGGTACGCGGTGGCCAGCGCCACGGTGGCCGCATACGGGTCGAGCCCTCGTGCGGCGGCGACGGCGACGATGGTCTGCGCGTGCCCCATCTGGACGGCGTCCAGTTCGATGTCGGCGGCGGAGGCGCCGGTGCCGGCGATCGAGCAGGACGACGCCGGCGACGTCGACGCCTCCGGAGCGTCGAGAACCGCGAGCGGGATCAACAGCAGGGTGAGTACGCCGAACACTGGGACGGCGACGGGAGCGGCGGCCTTCCACAGCCACCGCTTCACGTACGCCAGGGCCAATCCCTCGGCCGTCCCGCTCATGCCGGGCTTCCGGCGATGAGGGCCTCGTTGGTGTAGGTCAGCCGCAGCTCGGGCTCGGTGAGGACGGTCTGCACCTTGAACGCCCGGTCGCCGACCAGCCACAGGGCTCGGCCCTTGCCGGCGATCGCCCAGCCGGTAACCACCCGTTGGGCGATGGGGGTCAGCCCGAGCATGGTGGCGAGCTCGTCGGCGACGGCCTGGTCCTGGCCGTGCAGCACCTTGACGTCGCACAGGTGCAGCAGGTCCCGGGCGATGGCCACCGCTTGGGAGGAGGCGTCCCCGGCGGTGAGCATGTCCGAGGGCTTGTGCGCGAGCAGGATCTGCACGTCGGCGTCGCGGCGGGACAACCGCAGGTTGGCGTCCAGGCTCTTCATCGCTTCGGTGCCCAGGCGCATTTGCCGCCACGTCTCGTCGCGGACGACGATGCGCAGGTCACCCGGGTCGGCGATCTCGCGCATCGCCTGACCCCAGGAGTTCAGGCAGGTCAGCGCGATGCCGACGGCCTGGTCACCGAGCGGCTCGAGGCGGGACAGCGACAAGGACTGGATGGGCGCCCGCCAGTCGACCTCGATCGACGTGTGGTCGTCGAACAGTCCGGCCAACGAGCCCTTCACGAGGGAGCCGAGGGCGTCGCGCAGAGTTCGGGTGGCGTCGAGGAAGTGCCGCCGGTCGGCGTAGCGGCAGGAGGCGACGAGCTCGTCGGTGGGCTCGTCCAGTGCCCGCCACAGCTGCGGGATGGTGGGCTCGGTCAGCCGAGTTGCTCCGCTGCGGTAGCCGGTGAGCAGTCGCAGCGCCTCGCCGACGGCGGTCTCCTCCACCGGGCCGAAGGGCACGTTCTGGGAGCCGACCAGGCCGCGGAGCAACACGATCCACCGGGCGAACATGATGGCCTCACGGCGGCGGGCCTCGGCGGCGTCGAGCCGGTCCCAGCCGTGGTCGAGCGGGCCGAAGGCCAGCGGGTTGACTCGTGCGGACAGTCCGTGGCCGATGACGAACGGCTCCACGCCCAGCGCGCGGCACAGTGGCTCGTACTCGTCCTTGGTATCGCCCAGGATCAGGGTGCGGTAGCCGTAGGCCAGCATCCGCAGCGCGAAGGCCTTGACGGTGGCGGACTTGCCGCGGCCGGGCTTGCCGAAGACGACGACGTTCGGGTTGGTGACCGGGATGGCGTCGTCGGTGACCCAGCCAACCGGATCGCAGTAGAACGCCCCGCCCGACAATAGGTCGATGCCCATCTGCGCGCCGGTGGGCGGCAGCCCGCTGGTGGCGATCAGCGGCCACACCACCGGCGTCTGCTCCGACGTCATTCGCCACACCGAGAGCGGCGCGAGCGCCACTGCGCGACCCCGGCCGCGGCCGCGCGGCCCGCGGCGGGGCACCAGCGCGGTGAACGGCCCGCGTTCCCGTCCCGCCGTCTCGACGGCCGGGACGGCGGGGAGCCGGTGGCCGAAGTCGTCGAGCAGGACAGCGACGTCCCGGCCCCCGCGGGAGCCGCGGCGGTTCATCGCCGTCCCCTGCGGTCGGGCAGCCCAACGCCCAGCGGAATGGCCGCGGCGGCAAACCCGGCATCCTGCGCCAAGTCCAGCCGCAACGGCACGTAACCAGCGGCACGGATGGAGGCTTCGAGCCGGCGGCCGTGCTCGTCCACCGGCCAGGTGGCCGGGACGGTGACGCAGGCGGCGACGGCGGGACGAACCAGCGCCCGGCCGGCGGCCAGCTTCTCGTCCGCGGCACCGATCCGCTCGGTGTCCCGTCGCTGCCGGGCCCGCTGCCGAAAGCCCATGCGGGCACGCAGCTCGTTGCCGGTGGTGGCGCTCATCTCCTCCCGCCCGACCAGCCGGGTAGCCCGGTCCAGCGGCAGCGGGGCCAGAAACACGGTCAGGCAGCGCCGCTCCCCCGCCGTCGTCGGAACCAGCACCGGGGCCAGTGCACCGAGCACCGCCCCGGAGTCGGGCAGCAGGATCGTGTCGGTGACCGACGCCCATGCGTCGTGCACGTAGTGCCGCATCTCGGCGCGAGCCTGGGTGGGCCCGGCGGCGGCCATCGGCACCCCGGTCGCCAGCTGCGTGCCGTTGGCGGCAGACAGGGCGGCGGCGATCAGTTGGCCACGGTCGCCGGGAGCGAAGCCGGTGCGCACCGCGGCAGCGAGTGCAGCCGAGTCCAGCCAGGTGACGGCGGTGCAGCCGACCGGGCCACGCAACGCACTCTCGACCTCGGCCATCACCCCGTGCAGCACCCGGGCGCGGCCGTCCACCCCGCCGCCGGACTCCTTCGCGGCCCGGCCGATCCGTCCCTCGCCGACGACGACGGTCACGAAGGCCTCGGTGCGCACCGCGGCCGGGGTGAGGGTGGCGCCCAGCAGTGCGTTCACGCGGGCGGCCAGGGGCGCGGCGTCGAAGCGGGTGTGGGCTCGTTCCCAGGCGGCGCGCTCGGCGCCGTCGTCGGGCACGGTGCGCACCTGCAGGGCCAGGACGTCGACCAGCTCGGTGCGCGCGGCGATCTCGCACAGCTCGGCCAGGCCGGCGCCCATCCGATCCCGCTCGGCCGGCTCGGCGAGGCCGATGCCGGGATGGTCGATCCGCGCCACGGCCGCCCACGTGCGCGCCGCGGAGTTCTGCACAATCACCGGGCGGGTGAACAGCTGCCCGTAGGGCGGTCCGTCGTGAGTGCGGATGCCGGCGAGCACCCCGGGCAGGTCCGCTTCGGACAGGTCCTCGGCCGTCCCGGCAGCGGCTCGAGAGCCGAACATCGTCCAGCCCATCGCTCCTCCGATCGCGTACAGGCAGAGATCGCCGAACCAGCGGCCGGCCGCGCGCCCCCGGATGGGGACCAACAGCACGGCGACCAGCAGCGCCCACACCGGCAGCCAGACGGCGAACAGCCCCCATGCCTGCGCGTTCAGGGCCAGCAGCGCCGGCATGCCGGCGAGGGTGGCCAGGGCCAGCTGGGCGCCGGTCATTCCGAGGAACCAGCCGGAGACGTCGCGGGAGTAGTCGCCGTAGCGGACGGCGTTCATCGCGCGTCGTCCTGGTCGGGACCGATCGGGTCGCTCTCACCGGGCCGGTCAGGTGCCATGCCGTCGAGGCGTTCGGCGGGCCAGGCCGCAGGAGGGCCGTCCCCGAGGTGCTGGGCTTGCCCGTTCTCGGTCGGTCTCGTCGGCATTGTTCCGCCGTCGTCAGGACGGCGCCCTCGGCCCTGCCCGCCCCCGGTCGCCGTCCCTCCGGTGTGGCCGTTGCCGCGCGCCGGTACCCGGGCGGGCAGCGGCTGCCCGTAGTACGGGTGGGTGTGCCCCACTCCGGCGCCGGCCAGCACGTCTGACGCCGAGGCGGCCACCCCCGCGGCCAGTCGGCCGGCCGTGGAGGTACCGGTGGTCAGCGCTCGCAGCGCGCCGGCGAAGCGCCCACTGGTCGCCGCGTCTGCAGTCGACTCGCCCTGCGCGCGGTCACAGGCCAGCTGCGCCGCTGCACCGGAGGCGGCCACCCCACCGGATGTGGCACCCGCCGCCGCGGTGGCCACGGCCGCTCGCCCACCACCAGCCTTCTGGAGGGCGCCCATGACTCCGCCGGACGCGGCCAGCGAGGAGCGCAACCCCGCCCCACTCGACGTGCCGGGGTCGACGAAGGCCAGCAGCCGGAACAGCGCCAGTGGACAGATAGCTCCGAGCAGGATGAGCAGACAGCCGACCACCGCCATGCCGATCGCGGCCTCGGTGCTCGTCTCCTCTGCTCCGGTGAGGATGCCCTCGGTGATGGTCACTCCGACGCCGAGGACGAGCACGGCGACCGGAGCAACCAGCAGCGCGGCGAGGAACCAGCGGAGGCTTCGCCAGAACCAGGTGCTCGACGTCTGCGCCAGCAGTCCTCCTGCCGAGATCGCCGAGGTCGCGGCCAGCACGATCAGCGCCGCTTCGCGGACCAGCATCAGCAGCAGGTAGCCCACGCTGGCTGGCACCAGCAGGAAGATCGAACTGACCCCGAGCACGGTGGCGACCGTGCCGTCGACCAGGTCGCGGCTCACGCTGATCGACGGGTCGAAGGCAGCCATGGTGTCGATGTCGAGCAGGCTGCGCAGCAGGGCGGTGGTCAGTCCTGAGACGCCAGTGACCAGCAGCGCCGCCACCCCGACGTAGCTGGCCCAGACCAGCCCGAACTGCAGCAGTCCGATCATCAGACGGCCCAGCGTCTGCCCGTCCCGGCGCACCGCCGCGACACTCAGCTGCACCATGGCCATCATCGCGGCCACGGTCGCGCCGATGCCGAACGTCACCGGATACACGGCGGCCAGCGGGCCATCAGCGGACAGGTCCGGGGTGGCCAGGGCGTCGATCACGGAGAAGGCCAGTCCCAGCAGCCATAGACCGGCCTCCCACAGCGACAACATGGCGCTGACCCACACGTCGGCGACCACCGCGCCGGCTGCCTCGCCGATCACGCAGAACGGGTTGATCGGCAGGCACGGCAGTGAGCCATCGTCCGCCGCCGGAGCTGCGGGGAACGCCACGACCGTCGAGTCGGCAGCCGAGGCCGGAACCGCGGTTGCCAGCCAGCCCACCACCGCCAGCATCAGCGCGACGATCAGCATCCGCGGGCGCGACAACCGGCCGCACGGGGCAAGCTGCGGCCTAGACATGGCGCAGATCCCGCCAGCCGGCCGCGATCGCCGCCTCGGTGCCCGGCCAGACCGAGGGCGCCGGCGCCGGCTCCTCCCCCGGACCGATCACCCACCGGTCCCCGACCCATGCCATGCGCTGGCAGTCAGCGATCGCGATCCGCGAGGTCTGCTCCACCGTGACGGTGAACTCGAGGTTCCCGCACACCACCGAGAAGTCCTCGCCCACCGTCCCCTTGATCAGCCCCATCACCGGGCGCACGACGATGGCCAGCTGCGGTGACCCCGCACCGGAGAGCCCTGCTGAAGACAGCAGGCTCGCCATGCCCTCCACCCCGGACCACGTCTCGGGGGTCGGCCCGCCGGGAGCGGCCCACTCGGAGATGACCCGCCGCACGCCGTCCATCGAGCCGGTCTGCATCGCCGTCACGTTGATCGCCGCGAGCTGCGCCAGCGAACCCTCCGGCGTCCGAGGAAAGCCGGTGGGCACGTCCGCCGGACCTACGCCGGTGGCGCGCGGCAGCTGGAGAACGCCCGCAGCCTGCCTCGACACCGGGCCAGGCAGCGCCTCATCTGGGTCGGCGGTCGGCATCGGCGCGGCGGCCAGCGCATCCTGCCGCGACATGCCCGGGGAGGGAGCCGCAGCCTGTCGTGCGGAGTCCCTCTCGTCCGGCTGCTCGGTCAGCCCTCTGACAACTGCCAAGACCAGGCCAGCCAGCACCGCCAGCGCCACCACCGCGCTGATCACGAGCGCCGCAAGGAGACGCGCCGGGCTCCACTCCGGCGTACCGCTCCGCTGCACGTCGGGACGGCGGCGCATCAGGTGCACCCACTGCCGGTGATCGATCCGAGGATGACCAGGATGACCGTGTAGGTGATTGCCACCATCACGACCACCGCGATGCCCATCGCCCCGTACCGGGAGGCATGCGGATGGGAGAACATCCGGCCCACCAGGATTGAGCCCAGCGACACGACCGCGGCGATCCCGATCAGCGCCAGCACCCCCCACTTCACCCACGCCGTGACCTGATCGGCGAAGGCCTGCACTCCCGGCGGCGCCTCCGGGCAGACCGCCGCGGTCAACTCCACCGGCGCCGCGGTGGCAGGCAACGCGGTCAGCACGACCAGGCCCGCAGCGACGAACGCGACGGTCGAGGCCGCTCGTACGGCTGCTTTCATGCGGGGTTTCACCCTGTTTCCCCCGCCGCGCCTGGCTGGGACGCTGCCGCCCGGTGCCGATGCCGATGCTGCGGTGGCACGGCCGGCATCAGCAGCGCGGCCAGCGACCGGCCGGCGGCCTCCACTCCCTTGGGTAACCGGTCTCCGGTCAGACCGGCGGTCTGCAGTCGTCCGTCGACCGGAACCCGGACCACCCGTCCCCGCGACCTCAACTCGCGAAGCTGCGGACCACAGTTGGCCTTCACCGCTCGGGGCCAGCGCGCCGGGCCCACGACGGCCACCATCACCGGCTGCCCGGCGAGCTGGCTCAGCACGTGCTCGGTCAGTCGCACCCCGGGCACGGTCGGCCGGCAGACGACGACGGTGCTCGTACGGTCGGCGGCCAGCCGGGCCAGGTCCTCCGGAGCAGGCAGCCCGAGATCGAGGACGGTGACCGCCGGCTCCTCGCTGCTCGCGAGGACCGGCCAGCCGCAAGGCTCCACGTCCGCGACGCGGCGGTCGATCGTGACGCGGTCGCGGGAGCCACGTCGCCAGGCGCCGGCGGCGTCGGTGCCCAGCTCCGCCGACGCCGCGGCAATCAGCCCCGACCGGCGGGGATGCGCGGTCTCCACCAGGTGCACCCGCCGGTCGGTGGCTGCCGCAGCGTCGCTGATGGCCAGCGCCACCGTGGAGGCGCCGGCACCGGCGTGTGCCGCTACGACCGTGACCCAGTCGGCCCCCAGCGCGTCGATGTCACCCCTGCCCGGGACAGCCGTGGGCGCGCTGTGACCCCTGCTCGTGCCTCGCTGCGGCGCTCTGTCACCGCTGTCAGCCCACCGCTCGCAGTGCGTGTCCTCTCCAGCCGGGAGCGCCGTGCTGTCCCCGTCTCGCCTTGTGCGGCGCGGAGACAGAACCGGTGCACCCGCCGGTGCACGATCCTCGGACACGGAGAGCCCGTGGAGACGCCTCGGCGCCGCGAGCCTGCTTCCGGAAGCTCGCAGACGACGGGCACGCAGCTCGCGGAACGCCTGCTGGATCTCCGCGACCGACAGCAGTCGCTCGTCGGGGCCGACGTCGCCGCCGCTGGCCACACCGCCCGTCACGGCGCCGGCTCCATCGACGTCCTGCAGAAGTGGGCTCACGCGACGGCCGCCAGGTACTGAGCAGCCATGCCGCGCAAGGCGGTCAGCGTGCGGTTCCGCCGCCGGTACAGCGTGCGCGTCGTGATGCCGTGTGCGGCGGCGACCTTCTGGTCGGCGCACCGGTGTTGCCGGTCGCGGCTGCACTCGGTGGCGATCAGCAGTGCGACGTCCTCGGCGTCGACTCCTGAGCGCACCGCCCACTGCAGGAGGTCGACGACGTCGAGGTCCTCCCCTTCCTCGTCGGCGCTCGCAGTTGCTATCCGAGTGATGTCGCCCGTAGCGGTCGGGATCTCGATCCGGTCGGGGTGGTAGCGGCTGCTGGGTCGCAGCTCGGCGAGTACCGCCCGCCGGGTCTCGGCGCGCAGGTTCGCCGCGATCGCTCGAGGCCGGCGCCGCCATGGGTAGCGGCGGATCTGGCACGCGAGTTCGCCGACGACCACGGCGAGGATGTCGGGATTCAAGTCTGCGAGCTGCCTGGCCATCGTCCGCACCAGCCCGCTGAGCAAGTGAAGCGTCAGCAGCAGCGCGTCGTCGTCGCGGCCACCGTCCACAGCGGCCAGCCGGACGAGCGCGGCGAGCACGACGTCGCGGTGGTCGTCCACGCCCTCCTCGGCCCAGACGGCGAGCAGGTCATGGACGCTGCTCAGCCCGATCAGGGCTGTCTCGTTGGCTGCCCAACGGACGAGGATGGCGTCGTCGTCCAGACGTGCGGCGAGCGCCGGCCAGCTGCCGACGATGGTGGGATCGTGGAACATGTGCGGGTCCTCCGGCATCGGTGTGATGCCGTCGAGGCTCTGCAGAGACGTTCAACGAGCCGTCACCCCTCGGCAGGGGTGACAGGGGCGGTCACGTCACCCCTTGACCAGCGCTGTCCCGCTATCGCGTCCAAGGACACGCGGTATCCGGCGGCGGGGGGTGACGGAGCAAGCAGCGAGGGGTGACGCCCGCGAGATTCGACGACGAAGGCGCCCCTGATTCGCTCGCCGCACCTGGCGCGCGTGTATCCCGGAAACCGATCCGCTACCGCGTGATCAGCCTGTCTGGGTTGCGGCATCTATCCCCACGGCAGCAGGGCCCCGCTCGTCCAAGCGGGGCCCTGCTGGTGCGTCAGACGCCGTAGGTGTCAGTCGTCGTCCGAATCGCTGGAGTCGTCGTCCCCACCGCCGGAGCCCGAGTTGGCCGAGCCGGAGCCGGAGTTGTCCGGCTTGGACGCCTCCTCGGCGGCCTCGCGGGCCTGCTCCTCGACCTCCTCGGCCTCGCGGGCCTGCTCCTCAGCCTCCTCGGCGGCCTCGCGGGCCTCCTCCTCAGCCTCACGAGCCTGCTCGGCAGCCTCCTCAGCGGCCTCGCGGGCCTGCTCCTCAGCCTCCTCGGCGGCCCCGCGGGCCTGCTCCTCGGCCTCGGCAGCCAGCCGAGCCGGGTCGTCGGAGTCGTCGGGGCCGTCGCTGTCGTCGGTGTCGGCTGCATCGGGCAGGTCGCCCGGCCCGTCGAGGCCCGAGTCGTCGGTCTCGAGGCTGTCGTCGGAGTCGGGAAGGTCGAACGGCGACACGGTCTCGACCGCGGCGGCCACCGGGTCCTGAAGCGAGGCGGGCAGAGCGCCGACGGCGCCCGCTCCGGTGACACCAGCCACAGCGATGCCGAGGCCTGCGGTGGCCTGCGCCACTGCGCCGGCACCGGCGATCTTGGCCGCTACCGCGGCGAGGCCTTCGAACAGCAACATGTGGGTGGTCCTCCGAGCATCTGGATCGCGCCTTCTGTCGATCCCTTGCCGTTCCATCGGCGCGCCGGGCGTTCAACCTGAGCCGGGGCAACCCCGGAGGGTGGCTGCGCGCTATCCCGCTACCCCGGGAAGCAGATCGGCTTTGCCGGCCAGGGCCAACGCCTCCTCCGGCGCCCGTGGAGCAAGCGCCGCGGCGGCGTTCGGGCGGTTCTCGGTGACGGCGACGCTGGAGCTCCGCAAGGGGATCCCCTGCAGGATGTCGGCGCCGCGAGAGATCGAACCGCCGGGATGTTGCCGTAGGGGTTGACCGGCGAAAATCTGCCGCTGGCCTCAGCGACGCCAAGAAGGCGACTCAGGCCGGCAGGCTAGACGAGGATAGGTGCTGCGGCCCTCAGCCAAACAGCGAAGGGATGGCAGTCAGCAGGGAACCGATGCCGACCAGCAAGAGGCCCTTCAGCTCCCGCTTGACGGAGCCAGTCGCCACACGCCGCACAGACTCCTGGAGCTCGTCGTCGCGGCGCTGGGACTCCGCATGGATTTGGCTGATCTCCTGAATCAATCGTCGCTCGGTCTCGCCGACGGACCTGTCCAGCCGGTACAGCTCACCTTGCAGGCCAGCGAGCCGTTCCCGCACGTACTCGAATTGCTGCTCCGGAGTCGCGTCCGGTGGTAGCCCGACCTCGCCGGTGGCCGTCAGCGTCCCTGTGGCCGAGAGGGTGGCGTTGGCCATGCCACCGAGAACAACTACTTCGCGTCGCTGCCGGAGGACATGCCGACGGAACCAAGCCGTGAGCGCAGTAAGCCTCGGGAAGACCGGCCGCCCGGCGAAGGTCCGGTAGTCGTTAACGGCCGCCGTCCAGGCCAGCGAGATCCCCCAGACGGTGGATGCCAGCCCTGCCAGCGTCACCAGGTGCGCCCAGTCAGCCAGCCAGCGCCCCGCCACGGATGACAGCCTGACATCTGGGCTCGTCCAACCTTCGGCCACCTACCGGCCAGGCGCCGTCCGGCTTCGGCCAGGGGCGTCCAGCGGCCCGTCGTTCAGCACCCGCCCTCCACTCGGGTTCCAGCTTCGACGACCACGGGTCCCGCTGAAGAACCCCATCGGGGCACGGAGGCGAGCGGCGAGTGTGCACTGGCTAGCACGCGGTCACTCATGCGACAACGGCCCGAGGAACAGGGGGCTGACGCTGGCTGGCTCGCGCTCCGGCCACCCGTCCGCAGTTGGCCAGCGCTGGATCCCACCTGGCCGTTCCCTGGTGACGCATGACGTCGTGCTGACCGTCTCGACGCTGGCATGTTCCCCGCCAGGGTGTCGGGGGTCAAAACTATGGTCGGAACATGCTTCGCCGACTCGATCTCAAGGCCCCATGGCGGTCCTTGGACAAGGGCTTCTGGCCTGACAACCTCCCGTCAGGCTGCCGCACAGTGGTCTACGGCCACAACGGCAGCGGCAAGTCCACGCTGTCCGAGCTCCTCCTCAGCCTCGCCGAAGGTTCATGCGCCACGGGTGTTGTCTGGGAGCATGAGGACGGGCAGCGAACCACCGTCGGCTCGGGTGAAGTGAGCCCTTCGTCTTCCATGGCGGTTTTCACGCGCAAGTGGGTTGAAGCGAACCTCGCCGACTTCCTTGACGGCGATAGCGCCTCGGCCATCGTGACTCTTGGGCGGGAGGCCATCGATGCCAAGGACGAAGAGGCGCGACTTGAAGAGGAGGTCAAGCGGTTACGAGCGGACGCAGCCGAAGCTAAGAAGCACGAAAAGGCCGCGGACACCAAGGTTGAGAAGCTGACCCGGGACGTCCAGGACAGGATCATCTCCGAACTCAAGGAGTTCGACTACAACCACTTCACGAAGAACCGCTACTCCATCCCGAAGATCCAAGACGAACTGCGTAAGTACAAGGGCGAGTTCCCCGACAGCAACGCGCACGCGGAGGCATTGAAGCGCTTGGGAGAGGGTGCCCCAGCTCCTGTCGCAGAGCTGCCTCCGCCGCCTGCTGGCATTGCTGGAGGACTGGCTAGGCTCTCCGAACTGTTAGCCGAGACTCCGACCCGAGTGGCCCTTGAAGCCCTTGAAGGGAACCCGACCGCTCAGGCCTGGGTCGAGCAAGGACTCGGGCTGCATAAGGACCTCGACCAGTGTCTCTTCTGCGCGGGAGATATCAGCCGCGACCGGCGCGATCAGCTCGCTTGGCACTTCGACGAGAGCTGGCTTCGAATCCGCGGCCAGGCGAAGGACCTACTTGCCGAAGTCACCCGCGAGAGACAAGCGCTCGCGGCCTGGCATGTCGCGTTGCCGGCCTCCACGGGTCTCGCCAGCGAACTCCGGTCGGTCTACGAGGAAGCGGTGACGCAAGCGAGGGCTGAAGTCGACGAGCATGTGGCCACGCTTACACAGGTCGAGAGCGCACTCAACGCTAAGGTTTCTGACCCCAGCGCGACGCCCGAAGCGCCGGACTGGTCGGTGCTGAACCGCGCACCGTCCATCACGGTGCTCGCCCAGGCGGTCAACGAGCACAATCACCAGGCTCGTCGCCACGAGGAGGTCACCGCTGAGCGGAAGCAGACCGTCCTTGACCATCTGGTGGGGTCACACAGTGGAGCCTTCCGCGACCTCGAAGAACAGGCCAAGGACAGCGCCACAAAGAGCTTGACCAGCAAGAAGGCAGCGGAACTCGCGGAGCGGCGACTGGACGAGGTGCGGCAGGCGCAGTTCACCACCAAGGACATGGCCGACACCCTGACGCGCGACCTCGCCCGCGTCTACGGCAAGGACCATCTCAGCGTTGCTGTCACGGCGGACGGGAAGTCCTACGCCTGTCGACGTGGTGACAAGCCAGGCACAGATCTCAGCCACGGCGAACGGACCACCCTCTCGCTCCTGTACTTTCTCCGGAAGCTCGAGGACGAGCAGGTACCCGGCGGCGACCCCTCGCAGCGGGTCGTGGTGATCGATGACCCGTCAAGCTCGCTCGACCGGGAAGCACTCTTTGCGACCCATCAGTGGCTCATCGACACGCTGAAGGGCTTCGGCCAATACATCATCCTGACCCATGACTTCAGCCTGCTGAGGCTCTTCATCAAGTCCCACAAGAACGCGTGGGGCAGCTCCATGAAGCGAATCACACAGGGCAACGCTGACGAGATTCGCTTCCCGAAGGTTTCGTTCCTCGAGATGTACGCGGCGACAGTCGATGGCGAGCGCCGGTCGAAGGTAGGCAAGCTCCCTCGACTCCTGCTTAACAACACGTCGGAGTACGCCTACCTCTTCTCCATGGTCATGGCTGGGATCGCGGACTCCGAGGACCATGAGCGACTCTTCCTCTTGCCCAATGCAGCTCGCCGGGTCCTTGAGGTCTTCGCCAGCTACAAGGCGCCGCACCGAACGGACTTCTTAAAGCAGCTCGAGGTTCTCGTCCAGGCTCAAGATGGCGAACCGTTCCGCGACGTGTTCGACTTCTGCAACAGGTTCTCGCACGGCGAGGGCAGCGAGAGTGTTGACGTGCTCGACGCCCGTGCTGTCCATGGACAGATTCGGCGATGCATGGAGTTCCTGCGAGCGATCGACAGTGAGCACTTCGAGCGCATGTGCACGGGAACCAACACCGATCCCGCGCTACTGCCGTAGCGGGTGGTGTCCGACTAGATCTCCCGCGGGGACTGACGCCCCCTGCATGTGGGACCAGTCGGGCGCCGAGGACTACTGCAGTTTCTGTTGTTCGCGGTAGGGACTGATTCATGCTGCGACTGTGGTCTGAATGTGTGCTCGATTCAGAGGACGATCGTCGATCGGGCGATCTGCTGACCCCTCGCGCTGCGCCCGCAGGTCGGTCGATGTCCGCGCTGCCTACCTGGCTCGATCTTAGTCGCCAGCAGTTCCTCGACCTCGAGACTCGACTGCCAGCGGCCACGGCGGCGACGTCCGGGAGCCAAGCATCGCGCGGCCGGAGCGCTGGTCCACTATCTGCGCTTACCGAAGACGATGCACCCTGACGGCTTTGGCCATGCCGTCGACCTGCATCCTGCCTCCGCTAATGACTACCAGTGGGCGATACTTGTACTGATAGCGGTAGTAGTACTCCGCCTGCTGCCATACCGACCCGTTCTCGAGCGTAACGACGGTGCTGCCATCCCAGCCCGTCCATGCGCCAGCTATCCGCGATCTCAATGCCTACTTCACCTCCAGCCCTTTTAGCGCCGTTCGGCGCATCTTGCCGCACAGCTCTGACCGATTCGCACGCCTTCGGGGGGTCTCTTCCAGTCAAACCACGTCACTGTCGTGCTCGAGGTAACTCATACATCTCGTGACCGCCGGCGTCATGAGCGCCCCAGGAACCGGCGCAGCCAGCGGCTCAGCCTCGTCAGCACGCCGGCACGGGGAACGTCACCGTAGGTCTGTGCGCGCTGCGCGGTGTCGAGCTTGTGTGTCGCTAGTGCAGCACCTCGCGTCATGGGTCGGCACCAGACCACACGGTTTTGCCGGATCAGGTAGTGCGACCCGCACTCGAACTGTCCGTTGCCCACCGACGGAGACAGGGTCACCCGCCCGTCGAAGGTCAGGATCCAGTCTGCAGGGCCCAGCGGAGTCACGACCCTGACGCCACAGCCGCACGCGCATCGGTGGGAGGCGGTTGCGTACTCCATCGAGACGTACAGGAGCCCGTCGTCCAGGTCTGTCGGCACATACTCGACGAAGACGGGTTCGAGTTCTTCAGACTTCACCGGTCGTGTCCGCCTCCGTCGGGCCGTCATCCTCGGCTTCGTCGTTGCCGTACTGGTTGATGATTTCGTTGGTGTCGATTCGGTACAGGGAGTGCAGTTCGCTCTCGCTGTCGCGGTAGAAACCGCAACGCTTCTTGAATGCGATGACGGCCAGGATGGCGGTGAGCGCGTTGAGCTCGGCCACCTGGATGTTGGATTCGTACTCGTCGCCATCGCCGAGCTCGTAGGAGATCAGCTGGTGGTCCCGGATGTGACCCTGCTGCCCGGGCAGGCTCGTAGTGACGCGGAGAAGCCCGGCCAAGCCATTGGCGTCGTGCCGCACACCCAACCCGGTGTCGATGAAGGGCACTCCCGCGTCGGTCAGCGCGTCGACGATGACCTTCTTGTCCTCGTTCGCATCCATGGCGAGGAACACGAAGCTCATCTCGAGCAGCTCGTCGACGTTGTCCGCTGTCACGTACTGCGCGTGTGGCACGACGCCCCATCGCAGTCGTCCGTACCGGGCTGCGTGGTAGTCCACCTTGAGCGGGGCGGCGTTGAGTTCCTCGATGCTGGCCGCGCCCGGTGACCGGTAGGAGTTGTGAGTGGAGAAGACGTCGCCGTCGTAGACGTGCAGCTCACGGATCGGCGTCTTGGCGAGCAGATCGAGCAGGTATGCGCCGGTCCCTCCAAGACCGACGATCGCGACCTTGGGCAGCGAGATCTTCTCCGCCAGGGCGGTGATGCCTGCGCGGCTGGAGTTCGTGTCCAGGTACTTGAACACGCTGTCGGTCTCGTCCGACACGACCGGCTTGAACGTGGTGGGGATCGCCGTGGGATCGATGGCCTGGGCGTGGCCGACGATCAGCCCGGCGTATGCGACCACCTTGTCGTAGTAGTTGGTGTAGCCGCGGCCGTGCGCCTTCATCGAGGAACTGCACGCCGCCATCAGGCCGCCGGCGAGCTGTATCGGTCCGCGCTGGTGGATCAGAGCCTGGAGCTCCATCCCCTCCTTGCTGTGCGGGATCTCGGTGAACCACATCACGTGGGTCTGCGGCGGAGTAGTGGTCTCGCCCTGGATGTCCAGGGGGCAGACGAGACTGCCGCGGACGACGGTGCCCCCGGCGGTCACGAACGGGACGTCGTCGATGGCCAGGTGACCGGCGAAGATGCGGACGGCGTACCCCTCGTTGACGAGTCGCGACAGATCCGGGCTGTCACGAACGAGTCGTGGCAGTGACATCGAAGCTCGTCCCCTTCTTCTTCACGGTCACCGAGGTGCCGGGCACCAGGGTTCCGCTACCCCCGTGCCCGCCCTTGGCCTTGCGATAGGCCACCGAGTAGATGACGTTGGGGTCCCTGTGGGGGAATCCCAGACCAACCACCTGCTCGTACGTGACGGTCTCGGCGTCAACCTCGAAGCGCGACCCGTTGATCGCGATCTCGTAGTCCTTGTCCTTGGTCGGGTTCTTGGCCGACAGCTCGGCTTCGGTCATCACGCGCTCACTCCCTTGATCCACGCCTGGCTCTCCAGGCGTCGTCGGTAGACGGTAGCAGCTCATCACCCTTAGGGTGATGTGGCGGTGACGACGGCGTGTCGAGGAACGAGGCGGGTCGGCGGACCCGAGTCCGCCCGATAGGTTGTGCCGCATCACCCGATGAGTGAAGGGCCGATGGAGATCGAGTACCTCGATCGCGGAGCGCGTGATGCCGCGAGGCCGCCAGGTGTGCGGCCTCCGGACTGGAGCCATGCCGAGGTCAGCCGCCTGCGCCTCGTCGTTCAATGCATCCGAGCCGCGCGGATTCCCAGCGACGTGCTGTCGCTGCGCTCCCTGCGCCTGCGCACCGATCGCGACGATCCCGGACGGGTCAGGACTGAACTGAGCTCCGACCGCGCCCTCACCCTCGCCTTCAAGGCAGACAGCAGCCCCATCACAGCGATGCTGGATATCGCGCCCACCAGAACGGACTCAGGACGATGAGCGATCGCGTGCCCGACCCGGTGCCAGTCGGCAGATTCCTCGCCGAGGAGATCGAAGCGCACGGGTGGACCCAGGCGGAATTCGCCGCCGTGCTCGGACGACCGGTGCAATTCGTCTCCGAGATCGTAAACGGCAAGAAGGAAGTGACTCGTGAGTCGGCGGCACAGATCGGTGCAGCCCTGGGTCAGACGCCCGAGTTCTGGCTCAGCTTTCAGGATGAATACTTGCTGAGTGAGCAGGCAAAGAGCACCAGGACTCAGCAGGAGTTGTCAGAAGTGCGACGCCGCGCGCGCCTTAACCGATTGGTGCCGGTCGCAACGTTGCGCAAGCGTGGTGTATTAGTTGGAAAAGATCTAGACGAGCTCGAAGAAGAGGTAGCCGAACTCTTAGAGCTGGACAGCATCGACGACGACCCCGCCTTTCACATCGCCGCCCGACGGAGCAACCACGACGAGCCCGTCTCGTCTGTACAAGTCGCCTGGGTGGCATGTGTTAGGCGCGCGGCCCGCAAACGCACGGGCGTGAAGCCGTTTTCGAAGTCCAAGTTAGAGAGACTGGCGGCGCAACTGCCCACACTGCTCAGTAGCCCAGCCGGCTTCCGTGGCCTGCCCGAAAGATTCGCGGACGCTGGCCTCGTCCTCGTCTACGTCGAGGCACTACCGGGGGCAAAGATTGACGGCTGCGCGTTCATGCTCGGCAAGACCCCAACCATTGCGCTCTCAGGGCGAGGTAAACGCTTGGACAAAGTCTTGTGGACGCTATTGCACGAGGTGGCCCACGTCATTCTCGGCCATGTCTCGTCCGAGGTGTTAGTGGAGACGCTGGATGACCAGGACGAAACGGACGACACGGAGAACGAGGCCGACAGGCGAGCGGGCGCCTGGCTTTTGCCTAGGCCGCTCCCGACACCGCCGGCGCGTATCGGCGCGGGATGGGTCGATAGCGTGGCGAGCGAGCGCCGCCTAGCGCCAATCGTGATCGTCGGCCAACTCCAGCAGAGTCAAGTGCTGGACTGGCGCACGACCCTCGCGCGCAACGCCCCGACCGTAACCGGAGTCCTCGAGACTTGGTGAGCTGTACGCCGGCAGTTCTACCTTGGTTGGCCGCTGGTGGCAGGGCGCCACTTTCGGCGTAAAGCCCACGTGTCGCACGCTGCGAAGCGTGCACTCACAGTGCATGCCCCGTCGTCTCCCGTAGGGCCAACCCTTACCGGGAACGCCGCAGATCAGATCGGATGCATCGGACTCGGTGTCCCGTAAGAACCGCCCGAGAGATTGCCCGGTGATGGAGAGGCTATGCGGGGCACTCGTCTGAAGCCACGGGTGGCGACACTGCAACTGGCACTGCCGCGCTGGGCCGGCTCGGGCCGTCCCCGGCGGGCAGGGCGGACTGATCGTCCTACCGCCGTTCGGACGGCTACTGGAAGCCGTTGCAGGTTCGTCGGTCCTTCCGTAGCGGTCCGTACCTCCGACCGCCTCCGTCGTTGGTCAGCCGGCCCTGTTAATCCACTGTCGGCGGAAGAGGATCTCGGCGGTTCTGGGTGGTAGGTCTTCCTCCACCTCGGCGTCGTGGTTGGCCAGAATGCGGGCGACGTAGGCGTCGGCCTCCGCCCGGTTGTCCTGCGCGTCGCAGGCGGCGACCAGGTCGAGCAGCGGCACGTCCTCGTAGCTGCCGGCTTTCAACGCCACATGAGCGGCGGCCGCAGCGAGCTCGGGCTCGCCGGCGGCGAGGTGGTGCGTCGCGACGGTGTGCGCCACGTCGACGATCATGGCGGCGTACTCGTGGTCCAGTCGGGAGTTCTCCTCCACCAGCCAGCTGTATCCGCCGGGCGCGCCCTGCCGCGATGCGGGCAGGTCGAATGGCCGCCCGGTGACCAGGTCAAGAGCGGCGCGCAGGTCGGCGATGCCGTCGACACCGCGGGCCAGCCCGCGGACTCGCAGTCGGCGGAACAGCTCGGCGTCGATGAGGACGTCGTCGATGCGGTAGCGGCCGACCCCGCCGGCGGTGACCCCGGACGGGAGGTAGTCCGCGCCGGTCGCCGGGTTGGTGCCCAACCAGGCGCGCACGATCGAGATCGACTGCCGCACCTTGGTCTTGCCGACGACGTCGGGCTCGTTGGGCCAGATGGCGGTGGCGTAGCGCTCGCTGGTCACGCCCCCGGGCCGGGTGGCGAGGTAGGCGACGATTTCGGTGTAGAACTGCCGCCGCGGGTTGCGCTCGGGCAGGGTGCCCTGCGCCCGCACTTCGACCGGGCCGAGCAGGGTCAACTTCGGCCGCGGGCAGGACGGGTCAGCCCAGTCGGCGAGGTCGGCGTCCAGGGCAGGGTCGGCGAACTCGACCTGGTCGCGAGTGTGTCCGTCGGTGACCGGAGCCAGCGCCTGCAGGTCCTGTTCGGTGGTCGCGGCCCGGTCCAGATAGGTCTGCGCGGACAGCGGTAGCACCGAGTTGGTCATCCAGGCCGCGGTGCCTGCCTGGTGGACCGCCGGCACGGCGTCCGCCTCGGCCGGCGCAGGCGGCTGCCGCCGGCCGGCGCGGGACGGGTCAACTCGAAGGCCGCCGCAAGCGTCGGCGTGCTCGTCCCAGGACTCATCTCCGCGAGAGGGTGGGACCGGGCGGTCGTCGGTGACGGTAGCCAGCGCGAGGACCTGGGCCAGCTGCGCCGCCTCGTCGGCCGGGATCTGCTGCGCGATCAGCTCGACTCCCAGGGCGGGGACGCTGAGCATGCCGGCCTCGTCGACCGTCAGCTGCCATCGGGCGGCCTCCGCGTGGTCCGGGTCGTCGATGAGCACCAACGCGACCGCGCCGCGAGCCCGCTGCTGCTTCATGGCGGTCATCAGCCGTTCCAGCCCGGCGCTGTCCTTGGCAACTTCCGGAGCGATGAGCAGCACGTGCGGCGCCCACGCGTCGCCGGCCACGTCGCGCATCCGGCCCGACAGCACATCGACGTCGGCCATTCGCATGGCCTCGGTGACCGATTCCAGGTGGCCGTCGAGCGCCGCGATCGCCTTCTCGACGTCGTCGGTGTGGGTCAGCCGGTCGGGATTGATCTGGGCCAATTCCTTGCCGAAGCCGACCAGGGTCACCTGCAGCATCTCCGACCACGTGTTGTGCGCGAGCTCGGCAGCGAGGAACCGGGCCAGGTTCAGGCAGCGTTCGGCGTCCCCGGACAGGGACAGGGTCGCGACCCGTTCCAGGTCGAGCAGCCAGTGCTCGCCCTCGGCCGTGTAGCCCACCGACGCGAGCATGGGGAACGGTGCAAAGAAGTACGCCCGCCGCTGCTCGTCGTAGGTCAGTGGATCATCGCGCCGGATCGACCAGCGGGTGCCGGCCGGATCCACCGTCCACGGCTCCGGGGCTCCCGAGGCCGGCTCGGTGAGTACCAGAGTCAGGACGTCGTCGGTCATGCAGGCCGCCACCACGTCGGGCAGGCGAGCGGCGTCGACCCTCGCCAGATCCTGCACCAGCGCCCGCAACGCCTGGTCCAGCCAGGTGACGTCGGCACTGCCGACGCTGCCGGCCTCCTGCAGTGCTCGTTCGACGCGCAGCAGCTCTGGTGGTGCGCTGCCGATCATGCGCCCGGGACGTCGCTGCCGGAACTGCCTGCGGCGGTAGCGCAGCAGCGCGGTCAGCGAGGCCCCGGCCAGCAGCAGCCCACCGCCGGCGGCGAAAGCGACCATCGGCAGCTCCGAGGTGCTACCCGTCGACGTCTCGTCAGGCCTCGCCAGCGACGGCTCGACGCTGTTCGGTGCAGCCGTGGGAGACGAGGTCGGGGCGCTGGTGGCCGGACCGGGCGTGGCGGGAGGCGGCGCATTGCTGCCTGGCGCGGTCGGGTCAGCTGGAGGGGTGCTGCTCGGGGCTGGCGCTGATGGCGGTGCCGGTTCGGTCGTGGGCGGTGCCGGCTCGGCTGCAGGAGGCGCCGGTGCGCTGGGCGCGGGCGTCGCGGGACTGGTCGGGTCGGGGATGCTCAGCGTCCAGCCCGGTCGGATCAGCGACGGGTCGGTGAAGGTGGCACCTCCGGGTTGGCTGCGTCCCCGGTTGAGCTCCCAGGCTTGGCGCCAGTTGTGCCCGCTGCCGGTGATCTCCTCCGTGAGGTCCCACAGGGTGTCACCGGGTTCCACCGTGACGTCCTCGACGACTCTCGCGGTGGTCGGGGCTGGGCCCATCGGCGGCAGGCCGACCGCGTCGGGCGGCAGGACCAGCACCGAGCCCGGGAAGATCTCGTTGTCCGGACCCACCGCGGTCGGGTTGAGCCTGGCGATCTCCGGATACCGCAGCGGGTCCCCGAGATGCCGCTCGGCCAGCGCCCACAGGGTGTCCCGGCGCTGCACCTGGTACGTCGTGGTCGCGACCGGAGGCGCGTGCTCGTCCGGCATCGAGTACGCGACCGGTGTCTGCGCTATGACCGGTGCGCTGGCGTACTGCGCCGACGCCGGGACGGCGGTGGATGTGGCCGCGACCGGCAGCGGTGGCGCCGTTGCGGTGGATGTGGGGCCGCCGGCGGCCAGTGGAGCGACGGTGAAGCCGACCGCGACGGCGGTGACCAGGGCGGCGGCCGGCCGCTGGAAGATCCCCAGCCCGGGGAGGGTCGGAACCGGCCGTACGCGGGCGAACGCCACGATCTCCGCCACTGTCGCGGCGGTGAACAGCGCCCAGCACACCCACACCCCGGTTGCGAGGACGAGCCCGACGAGCTGCCCGTTGTCGCGGGACGTCAGAACGGCGCCGACCTCGCCCAGCGACGGCAGGCTGTCCGGAACCAGGTGCAGCCCCGCCATCAGCACCGGTACGCCGACGACGACGGCGAGCAGCGCCACCAGGGCGCCCACGGCCTTGAGCAGGCGGGCGGAGTGGCCGGTCACGACAGGCCCTCACCGGAGGTGACCCCGACCAGCAGCTGGGCGGTGTGCACGCGGGTCTGGCTGACCGGGATGCCGAGCAGGGGTGTCGAGTCGGTGACGGTCACGCTGACCTGGACGATGCCCGGGCCGGTGACGGTCACCGTGCCGGACGCGCCGGCGTGGTCAAGGTAGGAGCGGGCCGCGGTCGCCGCCAACTGCGCGTCGGTGCTGCCGCCGGTGGGAACGGGGCCGATGGCGATGCTGGCCGCGCGGGCCGCCTCGGCCGAGTACGTGTCGGCGCGGTTGGCGGCCTGTATCGCGGTCCCGGCGTCGACGAGTGCGGTGACCAGGACGCCGACGATGAGCACGATGAAGCAGAACAGCACGGCCACCGACCCGCGGTCCTCCCGGAGTCGAGCGCTGGCTTGCGGGCGGGGTGTCACGACAAGTCCCTGGCAGGGTCGAGCGGGCTGGTGGCGCTGTCGTGCAGCGTCCGGGAGCCGGGCAGGCCGGCCACGCCGATGTCGGACAGGTCGACGGTGCACGACACGGCGACGGTGACCGATGCCGAGGCGCCCGGCGGCGCGCTGAATCCGGAGGTATCGACGCTGACCTGAACGTCGATGCAGTGCAGGCCCTCACTGGTCAGCGCGGTGGTGGCGGTGTCGGTGGCGATCTGCTGAGCCGCGGCGGCAGATCGGGCCAGCGAGGCGTCCCGCGCCGCGATCCCGGCGACGCCGCTGATGCGGTCGCCGGCCAACGCGATCCGGGCGCCGACCACCAGCATGGCCACCAGGAGGAGTCCGACCGGCAGCAGGATCGCCAGCTCCACCGACTCCGAGCCTCGGTCGTCCCGCCACCGCCGTCGGCGGCCGTCCGGAGCCGGCTGCAGGTCGCGGCTCATGGCGAGTCCGGGGTGGTGAAGCGTTCCTTGCCGCGCACCACGGTGACATCGACGGTCGGGACGAACCCGGGCAACGGGATCACGTTGGGCACGCTGGCGGTGACGTGCACCGAAACCGTGGTCGCGGTGTCGGACTCGGTCACCGAGTAGCCGGTGATGGCGCCGGTCCCGAGTCTGGCCAGGTACGTGTCCGCCGCCGCCTGCCCCGCTCCCCCGGCCGCCCCGTGGACGCTGGCGGCGCGGGCTCCGACGTGCGCCGCGGCGTCGGCCGCTTCCCGGGCGAAGTACCACAGCGCGAGCTGCGGGCCGGCCAACAGCAGCGCGACGATGATGGGGAACAGGATCGCGAACTCGACGCTGGATGAGCCCCGCTCGCTTCCGCGGCCGCGGTCTCGGCGGGATCCTGGGCGCGCGACCGGACCGCGCGGCGAGTATGCCGCACGGTTCGGAGTACGCGCCTCGAGCATGTAACCGCTGCCGGTTCTACTGGAACAGCGACGTCTTGCTGGCCACGAACGCGATGGCCGCTGCGCTGACCGCGCCGCCGAGAGCGATGGCCAGGATGACCATGAACGCCTTCTCCGAGGAGTCCGAGCCTCTGTCGTCGGCCACGTGTTCGGCGCGCAGCCAGGCCAGGACCGACAGGGCCATGACGGACAGGGCCGTGACGCACTGCGCGACGACGGCCTGGGGACCTCGGCGGATGGTGGGCTGAAGCATGGGAAACCTCCCGGTAGGCGGTGCGGTCAGGACGAGATCCCGAACATGCGGAGCATGAAGGGGACGAGCACGAACAGGGTGAGCCCGGTGACCAGCAGGGCCAGCGGGCGTGACATCCGCTCGCTGACCTGGTTGGCCTCGGTACGGGCGTCGGACAGCTCGGCGTGCCGAAGCGTGCGGGCGCTGGCCAGCAGGGTGTTGTAGACAGAGGCGCCGTCGGCGGCCACTGCTGCGATGTCGGCGAGGTTGCGCAGCTCCGCTACCTGTAGCTCCTCGCCGAGGTCGCGCAGCTCGCCCCACGGTTTGCGGCCGGACAGGGCTGCGCGGCGGATGGCGCGGCGCATGCGGATGAACGGCATGCTGCCCGAGATCTCGGCGGCCTCCTCCAGTGCCTGCTCCACCGAGCCCCGCGCCCGGCGTTCACCGGCCACCAGGGTGAGGAAGGACTCGAGGTTGCTCCGGAACTCCATCCGCGCCTTGTCCGCCGCCTCACGGGCCCCGGCCGAGGGCAGGAACCATCCGACGGCGGCGATCCCCAGCCCGACCGCGGCCGGCAGGACGAAGGGCACCGGAACGTCGAGCAGCACTAAAACGAGACCGAACAGCGACGGAGTGAGCAAGCCGGCGAGCGCCAGGGTCAGCTTGCGGGCCGCGAGCTGAGCGCGGGTCCAGCCAATGATCGCCAAGTCGGCGTCCGAGACGCCCAGATGCCCGTCCAACGCCCGCGCCACCGGCACCGGCAGCCAGTCACACCGGTCTCGGGTGGACGTCGTCACCGCCGGCGCCGTTCGCACGGTCGGCTCGGCCGCCAGCTGCTCCAGTGCGGCCACCAGTGACGGCGGCGCCGGACGCAGTGCACGGACCGCGAGGACGAGGCCGCCCGCGATGAGCATCCCGGCGAGGGTGGCCGTCTGCAGCCCGGTCACCGGTGCACCGGAGCCGGGTCCGGGTCGAAGAGCACCCGCGGGGGCTTGACCGGGTCGGACAACCGGCGCATCCACCGCAGCGACGTCGCGAAGATCGCCACCACTGCCAGCAGGGCGATCTGCCCGAACGGTGTCGAGTAGCCCGACAGGAATGTCCGGGCGAACAGCGTCATCCCGATCACCAGCACCAGGGTCACCACGACGATGGTGCGCATGTTCGACCGCGGCTTGGCACGTTCGGCCTCCACCTCACGGACCATGCGGGAGCGGTCGTCGAGGTCGGCGGCCAGCGCGGTTAGCACTTCGGCGAGCCCCGGCCCGCCGTTGCGCTCCCGCAGGATGAGCACCATGGCGATCTTCTCGGCGGCCGAGTCGTCGATCTCGCGGGCGAACTGGCGCAGCGCCGTCTCGGTGCCCTGCGGCCCCATCCTGGTCACCAGGTTGATGACCGCCGGTGCGATCGGCTCCGGCACCGAGTTGAGGGAGCGACGCAGCGCATCGCGCGTCGACCCGGCGGCGCCGGAGCTGATGAGGTCGGCCAGCCGCCGCGTCCAGTCCGCCAGCGCCTCGGACGTAGTGATCAGCCGCTTGGCTTCCTTGCCGCCGCCGAGCACCTTCGGAATGAACACGACACCGCCGGCAGCGCCCAGCGCCGCGGCCGGCCAGCCAGTGACCAGCAGGACGAGCACGCCGGCGGCCAGCGCACCGAGGAACAGCGGAGTGGCCCCCCGCCGCGAGGACGAGCGCACCGACGGCGAGCGCTCCGGCAGGAAGGAGACGCCGCGCACCGCCCCGACGACGCCGACCAGGCCGGCCGCGAGCAGCAACCCGGCCAGGGTCAGGAGCAGGCCACCGGCCGTCACGACGCACGCTCGCGGCGGTGAGGACCGGTGTGCCAATCCGAGGCGCCCGGGTGCAGCCAGTTCAGATCGAAGCCGACCGCAATCAGCCGCTCGGCCAGCGACTCGCTGAGCATCCCCGGCCCCGTGGCCTGGGCGCGCCCGTCCTCGGCGCGCGGCGCGAAGATCGGCTTGAGGTCCGGCCGACCGGAGTCGCCGATCGGGCCGAGTTCGTAGATGCCCGAGACGTACCGGGCGTAGTCACGGTCGCGATGCACGTGCACGACCAGGTTCAGGGCGGCCAGCGAGCGCAGCACCAGCTCCGGGGACGGGGCCGGATGCGCCTTCAGCGCGTTGATCAGCACCTTGTCGAATACGCCGTCGGCCGACGGTGAGTGGATCGTGCACATGACCGACGAGATGCCGCTGGTCGCCGCCTCCAGCAGATAGGTGACGTAGGCACCGCGGACCTCCCCCACGAGCACCCAGGTCGGGGACGCGCGCAGCGCCAGGTGCAGCGCATCCCCCATGTCGAACCCGCCTCTGCCTTCGGCGTTGGGTAGCCGGGACTCGAACGGTCGGCACACCGCGTGCCGCCTGACCAGCTGCCGGCGCTCGGGATCCCACCGAGGCAGGTGCAGACCCAGCTCCCGCTCGTCCTCCACGGTGATGACCACGTTGTTCCACGGGATGGCGTTGCCCAGCGCGCGCAGCAGCGTGGTCTTGCCGACCCCCGGCGCTCCGCTGACCAGCGGAGATGCGCCGGCGAGGATCGCCGCATGCAGGAAGGCTCGCACCGGCGAGTCGACCATGTTCATCTCGTGCAGGTCTTCGAGGCTCGGATCACTGAACCGGTGCACCCGGATCACCCCGGCCGGGCGCGGCAGCACGTCCATAGCCGCCTGCAGCCGCGCGCCGAGCTCGGTGACGCCCTGAAGCCGCACGTTCAGGATGGGGCTGGCTGAGGAGAACTCGCGGCTGGTCTGTCCGTCGTCCGACCGTGAACCGATCGACCGCAGCAGCTGCTCCAGCTCCTCGTCGCTGGAGGCGATCGCCGGCCCGGGCACGAGTTGGCCGCTGGCCATCCGCAGCATCGTCGGCTCGCAGCCCTCGAAGTGGATGTCCTCCACGTCGTCCCGGGCCATCAGGGGAGCCAGTCGGCCCAGCCCGTCCAGCTCGGCCAGCACGGCCGCGAAGATCCTGTCCTCGGTGGTCACTTCCGGCGCCGGACGGCCGCGATTGGCCTCGTGCAACAGCCACTGGTCGTACTCGTCGCGGATCAACTTCCGGGTCAGCTCGCGCCGCGGGCCCGGGGCGTAGTTCCTGTCCTCCACCGTCAACCGGGTCGACACCCGGTCACGCAACTCCACCACGACGCGGTACTCGGTGCTGGTGAGCTCCTTGGTGTCGGCTGGTGTGGCGTCGACCGGCGCGGCCACCGCGGCCACCGCAGCCAGCGGCTCTGGCGGCGGCAGCGGCGGACGCTCGCGGGCAGGCCGCGGCAGGTCGGGGGCGGCAGGCACTTCCAGCCGCGGCGACGCGGTGTCCTCCTTCCTCATCCGGCCACCACCTCGGCGACACGGGACGCCTCCGTCGGACTGGTCAGCGTCTTGGCCAGGGACGACGCCGCGCGCAGCAGTGCGGACCGTTGCAGCGTCTTCGGGCTGACTGTCGCGCCGTCGGAGAGCGCCTGCGCTGCGGTCCGGTCATAGGGCAACATCCCTGCCAGCGGTAGGTCCAACGCCTTGGCCACTTCGCCGGCGGAGTACGGCCCGTCCCCGACCACGAGTGCGCTGACCTTCGCGAGGTCGCCGAGTTCGTGGCGCAGTCGTTGCGTCGCATCCTGCGCCGCGTGCACCGACCGCACGCTGGGCCGCACCGCCAGCAGCACCCGGTCGGCGGCCCGCAGCACCGGCCAACAGCCGCGCTCGGTCACCAGTCGTCCGGCGTCGACCAAGGTATCCCGCCCGATCGACGCACTCGACGTGTGCAGGGCCGACGCCAGCCGCTCCCATGCCTCGGCGGTGAACGAGGTGCCCTGCGCGGCGGTCGTGAAGCCCGGCACCAGCCACACCTGCGGCTGCTCGGGCAGCAGTACCGCGTGCTCGGCGACCATGGTGGCGGCCTCCATCGCCGGGATTCCCCGCCGGGCCGCCGTCGACCACGACAGCAGTCCCCGGTCGGCGCTGATCCGGCCGGCCAGCAGCCCCGGCGCCATGTCCCCGCCGGCCGGGTCGCAGTCGGCGACCAGCAATGGCCCGGGCCACGCCAGGGCCAACGCCCAGGTCGAGGTGGTCACTCCGGGCGCCGCCTTGCCCGAGGCCACGACGGTGAGCATCAGCTCACCGCCCCGCCGGTAGCACGATCAGCGCTAGGTTGCCGGTCGAGGCCAGCTCGGCTACACGCACGCCGTCGTCCGCGCTGACCCGTACGTCGATCACCGTCACCTGTGTGGCCTGGTTGAGCGACCCGACCTCGGCGACCGTCGCGTCGATCTGCTGATCGCGGGCACCGCCTGTGTCGGCAGACGGGGTACCGCTGCCACTGGTCGAGCCGGTGCTGCCGGGCGTCGCCACGATCAGCACCTGCTGGCCTGGGTTCAGCCCGCGGGTCGGAAACTGCCCCTCCTTCAATGGCAGGGCTACCAGCATCTCCCCCGCCGTGAATCCGCTGTCCGGGCCGACCTGGGCGCCGGTCAGCAGCTCTCCCCGTGTCAGTGGCACCTGGGCGACCATCCCGACGATCTGGGACCGCTGCGAGGCGGGGATCGGTGACAGGTTGGGATCCGACGTCACGTTCGCGACCGTCAGGTCCTCCGCGGTGATCGTCGAGCCCAGCTGCACGTCCCGGGCGACCGCCAGCACCTCGGTCCGCGCGGTCAGCATCTGGCCGGCGGCGGAGGCCAGCAGGCCCCCGAGGAGCACGACGAGCACGCTCAAGACCAGCGACTTGCGGCTGACACGTCTCCTCGCCGCCGCGGTACGCACGGGAGGAGCCGGCGGCGGCGCCGCCTCTGGCGCCGGAGCCGGATAGCGTCCGGCCGCCGGCGACGCCATCCCGTTGACCCGCGTCGTCACCTGATCACCACCGACTGCACCTCCGCTACCGCGAACGTCGCGTTCGAGGTCGTCGTCAGATCCGGCAGCGTGCCGGTGGCGCCCGTCGACGACGTCCAGGTGACCGACCACTGGATGCCGTACGTCGCCGTCACCTGCCCATCGGGCTGGCGGATCGATGAGTGCGGGTACCGGTAGTCACAGCCCGCCGGCGATGCCGCCCACACCCCGTCGCCCGGCTGCCACGCCACACCAGGACCCGGGCACGACACCGTGGCAGCCCCATCGCCCGGCGTGAACGAAAGCGCCGTCGGTGTCACCGTCACCTGTGCCCACACGCCTCCGGCGTCGGCACGCGCGGTCAGTGCTCGGAACGATCCGGGGTCGGTCCAGAACCAGGTGTAGGCGTTGACGACCGTGAACGGCTGCCCCTCCTGCAGGAGGCCTGCTGGGTACCGGCCCGTCGTCGGTGACGGCACCGTCAGTGTGCTCAACGCCTGTTGCGCGAGCACCGCTGGATCAACCGCAGCTGGAGCCGCCGGCGGGGTGGCCGACCAGAAGGTGAAGCCGTTGGTACCGGGGAACGCCCCACCGCCGGTGTAGAAGAGGCAGTTGTAGATGGCGCCATCCGTGCGACCGCCCCAGATGGGCGAGTCCTTCGGAGGCTGTTGGGCCATCGCCTCCGCGTAGCACTGCATGTCCTGCACCCACCTCGCCTCGCCTTCTCGGCAGGGGATGGTGGCGCCGGAGGGGGTGACCGTGCAGGCAGCCGCGGGCGTGCCGCCACCGCCACCGCCGTCGGGAGTTGTTCCGACCGCTGGGGACGCCGTCCCACGGTCATCCTCGGCCGTACCGGCTCCGACCACACAGATGCCGTGCGAGTCGTACTGCTGGCAGGTCGCCGGATCAGCGGCGGCCACTGGTGCAAGGATCAGTGAGGCGCCCACGGACAGCAGCGCTCCCGTCAGGGCGAGGGCTACCCGTCGCATGACTCCGCCTGCCTGTTCGGAGCCTCGCTGACCCGCCACGACGACGTGTCCGGATAGTCCGGGTTCACCACGGTGAGTTGCTGGACGAGGTACCGCGGACGGTCGGGAGGCACGATCGACTGCCCGGTGGCGTCGACCGCGTCGACCTGGCTCACGTCGACGCAGGCGCTGACGACGACGGTCGGGAAGACAGGTGACGGCGAAGCGGCGGGATCGTTGGAGAGGTCGACGCTGACGGCAGACGCTGTCACCAGCTGCGACCGACCGGTCTGGCGGTAGCCCTGGGAGCGGAACTTGCCGATCCCCGTGGCCTGCGCCGTGGCCTCCGGAGCCACCGCGACCTCGTAGATGCCGTCCAGCGCGAGCGACGGGTCGAGGTACAGGTCGTCGATCATCCGCAGGTATTCCGGGACGAGGTCGACCGCCAGTTCCTGCGCTTCCTCGGCGGGGCTCGGCGCGGTCGGCGAGGGGCTGGGTGTCCGGGAGGTCGACGTCCCGGAGGTCGGCGAACTCGACGGGCCGGGGTCGGACGACGAGGAACAACCCGAGGCCGTCAGCGCCAGGAGCACCGCGGCCGCTCCTGCCGTCGCGCGTATCACCGCCATGCCTGATCACCCCCCAGCACGTCACCGTCCGTCGACCGAGGTTGCCCTCCGTGTCGAGCGGACGTGTGACCGCCGTCGCCTTCCCACCCTTTCGGGTGACAATTCGTCCCTGAGTTAGTCACTCGCCCTCCCCGTCTGGGTGTATCGCGCGCTGATGACACGCTGCCGCACCGCAAGCTGGGGTGGCGCAGATATCCACAGGGCCGGCGCGGCGAGGAACAGGACGAGATCCCTGTGGAGCTCAAGGGTGGCCACCGGCGGATGAACGACATGTGGATGGTCGCCTCGGTGGCGGGAGCGGTGGTCGGCGCCACAGCTACGCCCTGGATCACTGCCCACGGGCTCGCGCAGCTGGCGCGGCTCGACGCTGCCCGTCCGGGCCTGGCACTGGCCAGCGCCGTCGTCGGCGGCGGGGCGGGAGCCGCGGCGATCGTGACGTCCCACCGTGCGGGGACGTGGTGGCTGGTGCCTGCGCTGCTGGTCTGGGGATGTGCCTTGGTCGCCGCGGCCTCCTGCGATGCGGTCACCCAGCGCATCCCGACACCACTCGTCCGGCAGGCCGCCGTCGGCACCGGCGTACTGCTGACCGTCGGTTTCGCCGTGCACGGTGACTGGCTTGGCCTGCTCATCAGCGGCCTCGCTGCTGCGGCGGCGGGAGTCGTCCTGCTGTTGTGCTGGCGGTTCGCGGGAGCAGGGTTCGGTGACGTTCGCCTGGCTGTGCTCGGTGGTCTGGGACTCGGACACGCCACGCATCGGGGCTTGTTGTTGGCCCTCGCCGCCTTCTCCTTGATCACCGTGACGCAGGCCGTGATCACCTTGATGCGCGACGGGGACCGCCGGGACACCTTCCCCTACGGCCCTGCCCTCGCGGCGGGGTTTCTGCTCGCGGCCACCCTCTGACTGTGACGTCCATCCGAAACGGTTGGCGGTGGGGTCCCCGAGCAGCATCTTTGGCACGGCAGCAGGGCGCTGGCCAACGAGGCGACTTCATCGCCAGTTCCATCACCGCGCAAGGCCCGTAGGACGAACTCGGCCACGCTGCTCCGGTGTCAGTCGCGAGTCTCTTCGGTTGCTGTGGCCGTGATCCCGCCTCGGCGCCGTGCGCGTCCCGCGTGCGACTGGGGGCGCCGCGCCTTGATTGTCACGGCGTGGTCGAGTCGGGTTTCGGCTCGGTCGGCTCTGCTGCGCTGCACGCGGGCTTCGTCGCGCACCGTGTTGAGCTCACCGCGCAATTCAGCGAGCTCCTCGCGCAGTCGTCGGTTCTCCCCCTCGTGACGGGCACGCAGGTCGTCGACTCGCTGGTGGCCATGGGTCTTCTCGCGCTCGGCGTCGTGTACGGCGGCGTCCCGCTGGGCGGTCATCGCCGCCAGGTTCCCGCGCAGGTCGCTGACCTCGTCACGGAGGTTTGCGGCTTGCCGGTCAGCCTGCGCCAGGCCCCGACGTACCGATTCGACCGCCTCCTCGGCCCGGGCAGCGCGCGCTGACTCGGCGTCGGCCCGCTCGACAGCGTTGCGGCATCGCTCTTCCGCCTCGGACTGCGCGACCAGCGCGGCTTCCGCTCGTCGGATCGCAGCGTCGCGGTCGCCGTGTGCCTCGACCAGCCGCGCCTCGACGGCGGTCAGCTTCTCGGCCAGATCGGCCGACTTCGCGGCGGACTGCTTTCGCTCTGCGTCGACGGCCGCGAGCGCCTCGGCCAGTTCGGCGTTCAGCCTGTCTCGCTCGGTCTCGGCCTCCGTTAGCTGCCGGCGAGCCCATTCGAGGCCGGTACGCAGCTGCTCGCTCAGCGCAGATGCCTCCTCAGCAGCGGAGTCGGCCTCCGCGCGCTCGGCCTCGGCGCGCTGTTGCGCTTGCTCGGCCCGGCTGGCGCGAGCCGCGGCGGTCGCCACTTGCTCGGCCGCCTCACTCGTCACAGCTTCGATCTGTAGCTCGGCGGCTTCCGGATCGGCCACCGTCCGCAGCTCTTCGAGCAACCCCTTCAGCTGCTGATTCAAGTGCTCGATCATGCCGGCGACCTGGCCCTGCAACTCACTTGCCCGCTGTCGCGCGGCATCGATCGGCCGCTGCTCGATCCCGGCCGCGTGCCCAGACTGCTCCGTGCGCAGGCGGCGACGGGCGTGCCAGGCGGCGGTCCGATTGTGCGCGCTGTCGTCGCAGTATTCCGGCGGGCGGCCTGCCCCGGATTGCGAGGCTGCCGTCGGCCGTCGGCAACCGGGAAACCGGCAGGTACGCCGTTCCGTATCAGTTGGCTCCCTCATAACGTAAAGCTGCACCGACGTAATGACGACGGAACGCTACGGGGACAGTCCTGTGGACAGCGAGCCAGCTTCCACAGCCTCTGCTGGCGCGAAGCCCTTTCCTGTTAAGCCGAGGCGACGTGGGGTGCCTCCATCGTGTGGCCCCCACCATCGGCGCCTCGGTCAGCGGCCAAGCCGCAGGCCATCGGCTCGGATGTGCCGAACGTGTTGCTCGAGCCGTCGGTGGCGAGGAGCGCACCGCCGGTGACCCCGTCGTCGCCGTCGCAGATGGAGCATTGGTGCCGTCGCGGCGGATCACCGGCTGACGGCCCCCACAGGTCAGGCTGGCTCGCCGCGGGCCGTTCGGCTGCCGAGGCCGGCGACCGGCGACCGGCGACCGGCGACCGGCGACCGGCCCAGGATGGCCCTGTCGTGGGCAGCTGCGTCAGGCCGAGCGATCATCGTCATTGGGTGGTGATTCCGCCGGATCGCGTTACAGCCGGGTACTGGGTGCTGCACGCTCGCTGGCGACCTGCGTTTACGCAGGTCAGCACAGCGCTCAGGGGTTAAGTGCTCATAATCCCTGGGTCGTGGGTTCGAGCCCCACCCGCCCCACCGGTATAAGTACTGGTCAGCGCATTGGAGACTTGGGGGCAAGATCGATGATTTTGTCTCACGCCCACACCGCGCCCACACTTCGTTCCGTGATGTGGGCGTCGTGGGCGGCATCCATGCGCTCGGCGAGGGCGCCGAGGTCGTCGTCGAAGAGCCCGGAATAGACGTCGAGGGTCATCGCCGCCGAGGCATGACCGAGCATGCGCTGGACCGCTTTGACGTTGGCCCCGCTCGCCACGAGAAGGCTGGCGGCGGTGTGCCGGAGGTCGTGCGGGCTGAGATCCGGAAGACCTGCGGCCTCGGTCGCGGGGTCGAAGATCCGCCGTCGGAAGTTGCCGGAGCGCAGTACCGCGCCCTCGGGCGAGGTGAGGACGAGGTCGTCGGGCCCCTTACTCTCGCACCGCCTCGCCAGCGGCTCGACGAGAGTTCCAGGGATCGGCACAGTTCGCTGCTGGTGGGTCTTCGGGCTGCCGTACTGGACGGTGCCACCGACCTCGGTGGCACTTTCCGCAACGACGAGCCGCTTGCGGAGAAAGTCGACGCGGCGGACCCGGAGGGCGGCCATCTCACCGAAGCGCAGCCCGGTATAGGCCAACAGGCGGACCACGTCGCCGTACTCCCCCGCTGCCTCTGCAAGCCGCTCCACCTGCTCACGGGTGAGGAACCGGGGCTCGGCACGCCGCGCCCGCGGCAACGGGACGCCGGTGGCCGGGTTGCGCGGGATGCGCCCGTCGCGCACCGCCAGGGTCAGGATGAGCGCGAGGACCCGGTGTGCCTGGCGCACACTGGCCGGCGCAAGCTTCTCGGCCATCTCGGCCACCCACGCGGCGACGTCGCCGTGGGTGACGTCGGCCAGCCGGTGCTGACTCCAGCGCGGCAGGATCTGCGAGCGCAGCAGCGAGCGATAGCGGTAGAGAGTGCTCGGCTTCAGCCCGGTCTGGGCGGCCAGCCACTGCTCCGCCCACGCCTCGACCGTGATGCGGCCGCGCTCTGGCGCCGTCCACGTCTGCGTGACCAGCGCCGCGGTCTGCTCATCGAGCCAGTGCTGGGCGTCGACCTTGCGCTTGTAGCGCTTCTCGTGCTGCCGCCCGCCGGCGTCGCGGTACCGAGCGCGGTAGCGCTTCGTACCGTCGCTGATCACGATCGTCGAAATGGATCCCGCCATGCAAGGACAGTGCCCACGAGATATCCCTGCGTCAATGGTGACTGTGGGTTTCGACTACAGGCAGGAGGGCTTGCTACCGGGATGGCCTCTCACATCGGGAGAAGCGAGCTTCCTCGCGGCCCGATCTCCCACACGAGTCCGGCGCCGCCCGCCTCGCCCTTGCCCGGCGGCGGGTCCAGCACATCCGCGCGGAGGCCTGGCAGCGAGGTCCATTCGCAGGGTGGCCGAGGTTCACCGCCCGACACCCGGACCGGTGTCGGGATGCGGCACGAGGAGTGAGATCGGCTTGAGGTCCGGTGGCGGGGTGCCAAGTCCAGACCGGATATGTGGATTGTCCGTCCGGGCTGGGTTGTCTTCGGCGTCCTGCCGGGCGCGCCAGCGTTCGCGCTCCCGAGTGAGGAGGTCAGCCGGCTGGCTGAGCAGGGCCGGCTCTGCCCGCAGCTGCGCGACGCGTGTCCGGGCGACGGCGAGCTGTTGCTCGGTGGCGGCGACGTCCCGCTCGGCGTCGGCCACGTGCGCGTCCCGGTCGAAGGGATGACCGGTCGCGTCGAGGCGTGCACGCCGGTCCTCGCGCTCGCGGCGGGCGTGCGCCAGATCCCTCCGGGCACGGCCGTGCGCCGCCTGGGCGGCGTCGGCTTCGGCGGTCAGCCGGCTGTGCTCGGGGTGGGCCGACTCGGCGTCGCGGCGGGCGTGGTCGTCGAATGCGGCCCGCAAGCGCGCACGGTCGTCGGCCGAGCCGGCGAGGGAAACGATCCCGCGCGGATCGGTGGGCATGGCCGGCAAGTAGGGCTGCCAGGTGTCGGCCCAGGCGGTGAGCTGCTCGGCGGCGCGGGCGACGGCCGCCCGCCGGAACCCGAGACGGCCCGGGCCGTCGAGCACGACCTGCGCGGCTTCCCCAACTGCGGCGCACTGGGCGTCCCAGACGGCGAGCAGCCTGTCTCGGAGGCGAGCAGCCTGGACCGCGATGGCGGCGGCGCTAGCGTCGGCCCGCTGTTGGGCACGGGCCACCGCGGTGGCCGCCTGCTGCGACGTGACCTCCAGTGCGGTGAGCCGGTCGGCACGGCCGGCCTCGAGCACGGCGACCGAGCGGAAGAGGTCGCGGCGCGACGTGGCGAGGGCGAGCCGGTCGACGCAGCGCTGCTCGGCCGTCCACGCCACGCGCAGCTCGGCCAGCACCTGCTCCAGCGGGCGGGATGGGGCGTAGCGGGCGGCCTCGGCGGCCGCTTGCTGGGCGGCGTGGGCGGGGCCGAGGTCGGCGCGGTCGCGGGCGAAGACGGCGAGCCACTGCTCCCGCGCCTGCTCGGCGTCGGTGGCGACGAGGTGGGCGGTGTTGACGGTTCGGCCGCGGGTCATCCCGACGTAGCAGGAGGAGGCGCCGGTGTGCTCGCCGACCACCACGTGCGACGCGGTGACAGTGTCGCCCTGCACGCCGTACGCGGTGGAGGCGTAGGCGAGTTCGACGTGCTCGGTGACGTAGTCCGCGGGCAGTACCCGGGCTGGGCAGGCGGGGGTGACATCGCCGGACCCGTTTCCGGGGTCGGTGCCGGTGGGGGTGACAGTGGGGGTGACGAGCAGCCCGCCGCGGCGGCCGACGGCGGTGACGGTCCAGACGTCGCGGTTGGCAACGTCGAGGTGGCGGTCGTTGCGGCGGGTGGCGATCCGGTCGCCGGCGCCGATCCGCTCCCCGGCCCCGGTGACGACCACTTGCTGGTCATCGAGCCGGCCGTCGGCGACCAGCTGGTCGCGGATGGCGGTGTTGAGCTCTGCGGCCTGGTCGCGGGTGTCCACCACCACGGCCACCCGGCGGCCGTCGGCGTAGGACGCGGCGGCGGTGGCGGCCAGCGCGGCCTGCAGCCCGGCGGTGTCGGGGTGCAGCTGGATCTGGCGGCGGGCGAGGAGGGCGTCGAAGACGGCGCCGGGGTCGGTGCCGGTGCGCATGGCCAGGGTCAGCTCGGCGTAGCCGGTGTCGGGTGTTGTGCGGCCTTGCTCGTCGGTTCGGGTGAAGCGGTGCACCGAGTCGAGTGTCAGGTGCGCCGCGGGGTCGGCCTGGGCGATGGCGAGGTCCAGGACGCCGCCGCGGCCGACCGCGGACAGCTGGTGCCGGTCGCCGAGCAGCGCCACCCGGACCTGGCACTCGTCGGCGACGGTGAGCAGGGCGCGGGCGGTGTCCTGATCGAGCATGCCGGCCTCGTCCACCAGGAGTAGATCCCCGGGCCGCAGCCGCGCTGCCTCGTTCGGCCCGGCGTAGAACCGGCCGGTCGCCGGGTCGGGCTCGCCGACGGTGAGCCTGGCCCATCGTCCTTCGTCGTTCCAGCGCCAGCCGTGCTGGAACGCTAGCCACGCCGCGGACCCGGCGGCCGTCCCCAGCTCGCCGGCGGCCACCTTGGCCGCCTTGCGCGTGGGGGTGACCACCACCAGCCGGCGGCCCCGGGCCTCGAGCAGGCCGCGGGTGGCGGCGAGAGTGGTGGTCTTGCCCGCCCCCGCAGCCCCCTCGACCACCACCAGGGGCCGGTCGCCGGCGAGCGCGGCGACCGCCGCGGCTTGGCCGGCATCCAGCCGCCCGGCGGCGGCCACGCCCTCGACCGCCAGGTCGGTCTCCGATACCTCGCGGGCGGTGAGCCGGGTGGTCAGGTCGGCTTCGACGTCGAGGACCGGCTGGGAGGTCCACGCGCGGATGTGCTCGGGCACCCCGTCGCGGTCCAGCAACGGCAGGCAGCGACCGAGGGCGCGGGCGGTGAGGTCCTCGGCCAGCTCGATGCGCACCCCGGCGTCGGCGACGACTCCTTCGGCGGCGACCAGCCGCTCGGCCTCGCCGCGGATGTCGGCGGCGTTCCACGCCGAACGGCCCGCCGCGAGCCGGGCCAGCGCGCGCTGCACCAGCTCGTCTCGATCCAGCGCCCCGACCGGGGTGGCGGCCAGGGCGACCGGCTTACCGGGGTCGCGGTAGCCGAGGGCGGACAGCTCGGTCCGCCAGCGTTCGGCCAGCCCGATCCCGGGCTGAGCGGTGACCTTGTCCGGGCGGCCGTCGGCCCACGCCCGAGCGTCCCAGGCCCGGCGCAGCACCGGGCCGGGGGATTCGCCGGGGTGCGCGGCGGTCCATTCGGCTTCGTAGCGGTCCACATTCCGGGCGATCTGCGCGTGCCGTGCGCTGAACGGGCCCACGTAGTCGGCGAGCTCCCGTATTTCTCCCGTACCGTCTTTCCGGTAGCCGTGCGTGGCGAAGGCGGCGTTCAATTCCGGGTCGCACGCCATCGCGGCGTGCCCGATCCCGTTGACGGCGCCCAGGAAGTCGCGGATCCCGACGGTGTGCAGGCCGCGCCATTTCCCGGCGGCGAACACCCGGGACAGCAGCTGCAGGTGCAGGTGCCAGTGCGGGTCGTTCGCCCGGGAGGTGTAGTGCCGCACCGTGGCCGCCTCCAGCACCTCCAGCGGGACCTGCACCTGTCCGCCGCGCGGGCCGACCCGGGTGGTGGCGTGCTGCGAGAGCCAGCCGATGATCTGCTCGGCGGCCCGGTCCTGCGCCGCCCCGTACGCCTCCGCGATGTCCGGGTGCAGCGCGGCGGCCAGCGACCAGGTCTTCGGGCCGTTGACCACAACCTCGGCGAAGCGAACGGCGTGCTCGTCGCCGCGCAGCTGCCCCCTCGGCTCGCTCGTCTCCGGGTTGCGGCCGGCGACCCAGGTCTCGTAGGTGTCGCCGGTCAGCGGCGCCAGCTCAGTCACGCGACCGTCGGTGGCGGTGTAGCGGCGGGCGATCCCGGTGCCCTCGGTGAGGTAGTAGTCGTCCGCCCGGCCGCGGTCGGCCTCCACGTAGTGCCGGGCAGCCGCCGGCGCGCCGGCGTAGACCTTCATTCCACCGTGCATTTTCAACGCCACCCAACAATGACCAACATGTCACCCCTAGAAACGCCGATGGGCCCCGCGAAGCGGGGCCCGAGCTACCCCGAAGGTAGCATTCGTGCCGTTCTCTAGTAAAGGCGTGACGTTCTGCAGTAAAGGCTTGAGCGTTGCCGGTAAGGCTCGGATGTTATGGGCAGCAAGTCGTCACGAGTGTTATCTGATTAATCGCTTGGATTATCGTCGACTGCGTGCAGGATGCCGACTGCTAGCTACTTTTTGGTGCCGACATTCCGACATTGAGCTTTCCGAGCATGCTCACCGCACCTGCCGAGCCTGACCACGCCCAGGTCGTCGTTCGACACTTGCCCGCCACCGAGGCCGCCCGGGTCGGCGGCGACTGGTACGACGCGTTCCTGCAACTGGGAGGAGCGACCAACCTGGGCATCGGTGACGTCGTCGGACACGACACCGCGGCCGCCGCTTTTATGGGCCGGCGGCGCGGCATCGCCGTCACCGTCGACGCCGGGCCGGCCCAACTGCTAACCGAGCTCGACACCGCGTTCACCCAGCTGCAGGTGCACACCTACGCCACCGCCGCCGATCGATCGCCCGCTATGAACAGACCGATGCCGATACCGCACGCGGCATCACGCGCATGCGCTGGGCCAACGCCGGGCATCCGCCACCGTTGGTCCTCCACCCCGACGAGTCCCTCGTCAGCCTCGACCGGGGCACCACCGTTCTGCTCTACACCGACGGCCTCATCGAACGCCGCAACCGCGATCTCGACGACGGCATGAGAGCCGGCTGCGTGCCGGCGCCAGCGAGCTGACGACCGCCTCTCGATGAACTGGGTGACCAGCTCATCGACCGGTTGGTGGAACAGACCACCGGGGACGACGTCGCCCTCGTCGCCGTCCGACTGCACCGACAAGACCGTCCCCGGCCCGACGAGGCAGGCCCCCGAAAAATCCCATCCACCGTCTGCTGCGACACCGCCACCAGCTGACCACCGCAGCTTACCAACCTTGCGGACCCCACCTCGGTGCCACGTTTGGCAACATTCCTGTTGTTCCCGGTCACACCGCGGTTTCGGCGCGCCGATAACCCACTCCGTGACCATCACGCAGGACGTTGAGGACGCCCCGGACGTCAAGGACGTCGCTGAGGACCACCTCGAGGACATCGCCACCGCTGCCCATACGGCGATCGGGCGCCTCTACGAGGAGGCGATGGCGCACATCGCCTACCTCTCCCAGAGCTGGCAGCAACCGTCCGGGCAGACGCCAGAACTGCAGCCACCGTCGGCGAGGCCTCATGTTGCTGCATCAAGTCCAACCTCTCAGGCAGCCTGAGGCCACCCCCGGTCGGTCTGCACTGGGGCCTCTTTAGGATGAACGCTCCTCACTCTTCGTAGTGGAGGGGGCCGATCCGCCCCCGCTGCGCCATACGCTCGCTGCCTCCCGCGGGGCCCGAACCTGACCGGCTCGGTGCGCGGGCCCGCGGACCGACGGCGCTGGAGGTCGACACCGGTGGGACTCGGCGTGGTGTGCGGTGACTGATCCGGTGGGGGGCCTGTCCCCGGCCGACCAGGGCAGCGCGTTTCGCAACGCGCCCACCGGGATGGCCGTCACCACCACCGACGGTGTGCTCACCGGCGTCAACCCAGCCCTGAGCTCCCTGCTGGGACGATCGCCAGCGGAGCTGCACGGCAGGTCACTGTTCGACCTGATCCACCCCGATGACGTGGCTGCGGTCCAGGAGACCCGCCGCGGCCTGCAGGCAGAGCCCAGCCGACCGGCGCGGTACGAGTGCCGACTGCTGCGGGCCAACGGCAGCATCGTGCCCGTGCAGGTCATCACCTCCTGGGTGGAGGCCACGCCGCACGGCGACCCGACCCACCTGATCAAGGTGATCGAAGACATCACCGAACGGAAGGCGCTGGAGGCAGAACTCCGCCACCAAGCCCTGCACGACCCGCTGACCGACCTGCCCAACCGTGTCCTCTTCGGTGACCGGCTTCGCCACGCCCTCGACCGTGGACGCCGCGAGCACACCCCGACCTGTGTGCTGGCCATCGACCTCGACGACTTCAAGGCCGTCAACGACGCCCACGGCCACACGGTCGGCGACCGGGTCCTCATCGCCTTCGCCGAACGCCTCCGCTCGGTGCTGCGGGCCAGTGACACCGCCGCCCGCCTCGGAGGTGACGAGTTCATGGTCGCCTGCGAGAACACCGAACCCGCCGACGCCGAGCTGCTGGCCGGGCGGCTGCGGACGGCGGCCGCCGAACCGCTGGTCCTCGACCAGATCACCGTCTCGGTCGGGCTGAGCATCGGAATCGGGTACGCCGCCGGCGGAACCGACCCCCAAGCCGCCTACGAACGCGTCATCCGGGAAGCCGACCAGGCCATGTACGCAGAGAAGACGCAGCGCCGCCAGTGACCCGCTCTGCTTCGGTCGTGCCTCACCCTTCGCCCACCGCCCGCAACATCGAACTCGCCAACGGCTGACCGTCGATCCCCCCGAGTCAGCGTGTAACTGATCGCCTCGGTCCCTATCCCCCGGAGTTGCTGCTCACGCAGCGCACGTTCGGCGAGTGGCCGGCGGCGAAGGTCGACCTGAAGCCCACCACCCGACCACCGGACCGCCGGGCGGAGGCATCCGAGGAGAGCCGCCGGACACCGACCGACCCGTCCCGGCGGATGCCGATCGCGATCTCCACGACGTAGTCGGCGGCAGCGAACTCACCGAGCCACGGATAGCTCTGCCGCCGCGCGACCGCCATACCGATCTGGGCGCCGCGGGTGGCCGCCAGGCGGGGGGATCGTGTCCTCCCAGCCGAGGTAGGGCCAGCCCGGCGGGTGCCTTCGTCGGTGGGCGGGGTCGGGAAGCACCGACAGCAGGAGCCCGTCGGGAGGTGCCGTCCGCAGGTAGTCGACCAGATGCGGCTGCGGTGCGGCTTCGGCCAGTGCTCGTTGAGGTCGTGCTGGTGAGCCACGAGGACAAGGTGACAGGTTCCGCCTGGCGCTCCAGCGCCTGCCCGTCGATACCTGTGCTCGTATGAGGTTGGGATAACGCAGGCTCCCGATCGCTCAATGGGGGTGGCCGGAGTGAACCGCCGCCGACCGAACGCCGATCAGGACGCGGGAGGTGGATAACGGCTCTTCACGATCGAGGGTGTAGTCGGGGCCTGAAGCCACCGGTCTCGAGCAGGCTCCTGGCGATGTAGTTGGCGAGGTTGCGGAAGCCGAGTGCCGAGCCGCGGAGGTGTTCCAGTCGTCCGTTGATCGCCTCGGTCGGCCCGTTGGAGGTCCCGGGCCGGTCGAAGTACGCCAGGACGTCCTCGGCCCGCTTCTTCAGCGTCCGCCCCAGCGTGATGAGTTCGGTCAGCGCGGCCGGAACGCCGCGGCCGAGCGCATCGATCAGGCTGCTCATCAGCCGCCGGCCCTTCGCCCGGTCGGGCTCGCGGTAGGCGGCGATCATCCGCTGGTAGATGCTCCAGGTGGCCTCGACCTGCACGTGCTCGTCGACCCCGAACAGCGCGGTCAGCCGCTGTCGTTGCCGGTCGGTGAGCAGCTCGGCACCGGTGTGTAGGACTCGCCGAGCGCGATAGAGAGGGTCGTCCTTGCGGCCTCGGTGGCCGTGCAGGTCTTGCTGCACCCGGCGCCGGCAGCGGTCCAGGGCATCCCCGGCCAGGCGCACGACGTGGAAGGGATCCATCACCGCGGTCGCCTCCGGCAGCTCCTCGGTGGTGGCGGTCTTGAAGCCGGTGAACCCATCCATCGCCACCACCTCCAGGCCCGTGCGCCACTCGTCGGGGCGGGCGGCCAGCCAGGTCTTGAACGCCTGCTTGGAGCGTCCCTCCACCATGTCCAGCAGCCGGGCCGGACCGGTGCGGTCCCGCACCGGTGTCAGGTCGATGATCACGGTCACGTACTTGTCGCCCCGGCGGGTGTGGCGCCACACGTGCTCATCGACCCCGAGCACCTGCACGCCCTCGAACCGGCCGGGGTCGTCGATGAGGACCCGTTTGCCCTCGGCGAGGACGGCATCGTTGGCGGTGTTCCAGGCGACTCCGAGACCCTCGGCGACCCGGGCGACGGTCAGGTGCCCGACCACGATGCCTTCCAGCGCCCACCGCAGCCCAGATCGGGACAGCTTCGCTCGCGGCTCGGCCGCCTTGCTGATGTCTTGGCGCCACACGTGCCCACAAGCGGAGCACCGGTAGCGGCAGATCGTGATCAGCAACGTGGTGGGTCGCCAGCCCAGCGGTTCGTGGGCCAGCCGTCGGGTCACGGTGTCCCGCGGCGCGCCCTCGCAGCCGCAGCGACGGCACCAGCGGTCGGGTTCGACGACCCGGCAGGCCAGGACTGCACGGTCGGGGGCCAGCCGCTGCCCGACAACCTCCAGACCCAGCCCATCCAGGCCGGCGAACGTGGTCAGGTCAGGGCAGCCGAAGGTAGCGTCAGGCACGTCGAGGTCTTCCGGATGGGCAGTGTGAGAACTTCCATCCTCGGAAGGCCTCGACGTCTATCCCGGGACCGACGCGCCAGCCCCCTCTACACCCTCAACTGCGAAGAGCCTGGATAACTCCTCGGGACGTGAGGCGAGGGAAAGCATGCTGCTCGATGCGGCTCGGGGACTTGCGCATGGCCTGACTCCTCCCCTGGCCTCGTGGACTGTGGTGGACCGGGAGCGGAGCCGCTCGCGGCTGCTGCTGGCCGCGTTCGTGGTCGTCGTGCTGACGCTGGCCCTGCCGCAGCCCGGGCAGGTCCACTGGCCGGCGGCGTTGCTGGCCGTGGCGGCTATCGCGGCGACGTGGACGGCCTCGCTGGTGCCGGCGCTGTGGCCGGCGATGAACCGCGTTGGCGGGGTCGTGACCGCGGTGGAGATCGCGGCGCTGGTGGCGGCGACGGGAGGCCCGCGAAGCCCCTACAGCGTCCTCTACGGGATGCTGCTGCTGTACACGGCGGTCTTCTACGGCACCCGACGGCTGCTGCTGACCGGCGTGGTGGTCGCGGCCGCGGCCGCAGCACCGCACGCATGGCCTGCTGCTCCCGGCACCGAGGCCGAAGGTACCGAGCTGCTGATCCGGCTCGCGGTATGGGCCGGCACCTGCGCGGTCGCGCACGGCCTGGTCACTCAGCTGCGCCGGCGCACCCGGCAGCTGCGTGAGCAGGAGCAGCGGTATCGGTCGCTGTTCGACCACAACCCCAACGCGGTCTACTCCATGGACACCGAAGGCCGGTTCACCAGCGCCAACGCCGTCGCCCACCGGCTCATGGGAGCCGGCCCTGGGGAGCTCATCGGCGACAGCGTCGTGAAGCTGGCCGCACCCGACGACGCCGCCGAAACGGCCCGCCGCTTCGCCGCCGCCCTGGACGGCCACCCGCAGAACTACTGGACCAGCGTCGTCGACCGGCAAGGCCGGCGCGTGGAGGTGTCGGTGTCCAACCTGCCGATCATGGTCGACGGCCGGGTCGTGGGGGTATACGGCATCGCCAAAGACATCTCCGAGCTCAAGGCTCTGCAGGACACACTCGCCCACCAGGCCCTGCACGACCCGCTGACCGGGCTGGCCAACCGCACCCTGCTGGCCGACCACGCCGAGCTGGCAATCGCCGACAGCACCCGATCAGGAAAACCGGTGGCACTGCTCATGCTCGACCTCGACGGGTTCAAGCAGGTCAACGACACCCTCGGGCACGCCGCAGGCGATGACCTGCTCGTCGAGGTCGCCGCGCGGCTGCGCCGCTGCACCCGCCCCGCCGACACCCTCGCCCGGCTCGGGGGCGACGAGTTTGCGCTCGTCCTGCCCAACACCGACACCTCCAGCGCGGCCGGCATCGCCGAGCGCATCCTGTCCGAGCTGGCTCCACCGGTGTCCGTCGCCGGCCAGCAGATCACTCTCGCCGCAAGTATCGGGATCGTCGTCGACCAGATGACCGGACGCGAGGCGGCGGAGCTCCTGGCCCAGGCCGACGCGGCGATGTACGCCGCCAAGCGGGCCGGCAAGGGCCGCTACGAGTTGTTCCATCCCGCACTGCGCCACCCGGAGTCGCTTCCGGGCATGCGGACCGCCGACGCCCGAGCGTGGGCCGCCTACATGGCGGCCCTGCGCGCCGAAATCACCGACCGGAAGCAATCCGGCCTTCCCACAGCCCCCCGCGCCCCCGCAGTCGTGCACCGCACCCTGGAGCAGCTGCTGGCCGCCATCGCCGCCCTACCGCCCGAGGCCGCAGTCGCCGACCTCGCGCTCCCCACCCGGGTGGACCTGGAGGCCTTCGTCTTCCACCAGAGCGCGGTGGACCACTGGGCCAACACACTCGTCCAGGACGGGACGCTGACCACGCGCTGCCCCCGCGCGGCCGACCGCTTCTGGGCGTACCTACAGGCATGGGTCGTCTCGGCGGCCCCCTGTGATGAGGCTGTGGCGGCCATGGCCGACACGCCGGCACCCTGAACGAAACCGGTCGGGCCAACACCCCGCATTCGGCAGCCGTGAGCGAACAGAGCACTGCGAGCCGACCCCCCGGACGCCGAGGTGACCCGGAGGAGTCACTTATTGGTGCGCGCCTCAAGCAAGAACCGAACTATTCCGAGTATCTGACCATTCCGATTATTGTACGAATGCATTCCAGTACCGGTCAGCAACGCGTTGGCCGCCGACACCGACCTGCTCTGGGCGGTGTTCGCTACGTCAGGAGGCGATGGTGTCAGGACTTTCTCTGAGCGGTGTCGTGGACGGCCCACTCGACCGGGTTCTGCAGCTGGCTCGCCGGCACCTGGGCATGGACCTCGCCTTCGTCGCCGAGTTCACCGACGGCAGACAGGTGTACCGCGCGCTGGACGGGGACGCCGCAACCTTCGGCTGGGAGCTGGACGACGGGCCGCCGCTGGCCGAGACCTACTGCCGACTGATGACCACCGGGCAGATCCCCAATGCGGTCCCCGACACGTCCGCGGACAGCCGCGTCCGTGACCTCCCGGTGACGACCGAAGCGCGCATCGGCGCCTATGTCGGGGTCCCGATCCGCCTCGCCGATGGCACCCTGTACGGCAGCTTCTGCTGCCTGAGCCACGAGGCCCACCGCCTCGACAGCCGCGACGTGGGATTCCTGTCGATGCTCGCCGAACTCGTCACCGAGCGGGTCGAGGCTCAGCGGCAGCGAGACGTCAGCCGCCACCAGATCCATGACCTCCTCGAACAGGGCCGGATCGAGATCGCGCTTCAGCCGATCATCGACGCGAACCACGGCCATCTGCTGGGCGTAGAAGCGCTGTCCCGGTTCCCCGCCAGCTACGGCCCGCCGGACGTGGTGTTCGAAGCGGCGCACGAAGCGGGCCTTGGCCTGGAGCTGGAAGGGCTCGCGGTCCGGCAGGCGTTCGCCGTGCTGCCGCTGCTGGGACCGGACCAGTACCTCGCGGTGAACCTGATCCCCTCGGCCGCCTTCCAGTTCGCCAGCCACGTCGAGGCCCACCCCGACCTCCCGTACCACCGGCTGGTCCTGGAGATCACCGAGCACGTCGCCGTGGACGGATACGCCCAACTTCGCGACCGACTCAAGCCCGCTCGAGAGCGCGGCCTGCGCGTGGCGATCGACGACGCCGGCGCCGGCTACGCATCCCTGCACCACGTCGTCGAGCTGGCCCCCGACATCATCAAGATCGACCGCTCCCTGATCGACGGGATGGCCGAGGATAGAGCCCGGCGCAGCGTCGTCACCGCGTTCGTCGCCTTGGCCTGCGATATCGGCGCGGCCCTCGTCGCCGAGGGCGTCGAACGCCCCGCGGACTTCGACGCCGCCCGCAGCCTCGGGGTTGCCGCCGCCCAGGGCTACCTGCTCGCCCGTCCCAGCACCAACCGGGCCGACCTCGCCCGCTGGGTGTCAGACGGCATCACGCTCCCTGGCAGACTCACCGCCGCTGACACCCCCGTCGCCCACATGCTTCCCGCCGCGGTGCCGCGTCGACGAGCTCTGGTCGGTTAGCAGCCGGCTGGCTGGCTGGCTGCGTCTATGCACAGTCACCGGTTCTGGCTCATGGGCATAGCCCGCTCTCGGCGAGCGTTCGCCGACTGCCCATGCATTGCCCGCTTGAGACACCCCCGCTGATGGAGGCGTCAGCCTCGGCTCGTCGCCCAGGCGGCCGCCCGCCCGCCGCGAAACGGGCCGACTGGGCGTCCCTCAGGCCTGTCACGGCGGCTCACCTGTCCGGGCGCGCCGAACCTGACCAGAAGCTCGGTAGCGAATCGGGACGAGGACGAACGGGACGGTTGAGCGCCGTTCGAGTTTGCGCTCAACTTCGGTGCGTCACCTGCCGATCACGTCGAGGTGACGCTGCTTGCCCCGGTTCGCGTTCGACGCCGCCCCCCGCCCGACAACAGTGGTGCCGACGCCCGCTTGCTCGATCCCGCCCGGGTCCGGCTTGGCGCGGTCGGGAGCGAGACAGCGGCCGGCTCCTCGAAATTTCGGGTACTGGTCGCCGTAACAACGTTGTTCGTCGCCGGACTGACGGGCGTGCTCATTATTGACCCGGGCTCGTCGTGGTCCCAGGTGGTGGGTGATCTCGCGATCGCCCTGGCGGTCTACACTGCAGCAGCGGCCTTTCTCCGCGCGGCGCGCAGGCGCGATGAGGCCGCCCGGGCCTGGACGCTCATGGCCGTCGCCGCCGGCGTGTGGGCGGCTGGCACGACGATCTGGACGATCTACGGCTTCGTCCTCGACCACGCGTACCCCTTCCCGTCGTTGGCGGACGCGGGGTATCTGAGCTACGCGCTGCCGGCGGCAGCGGCGCTCTTTGCCTTCCCCGGAAAGACCAGGCGACCGGTGTCCCGGATACGCGGAGTCCTCGACGGGCTGGTCATCGCGTCGGCCACGCTCTTCGTCAGCTGGAGCTGGGTCCTCGGTCCGGTTCTTCAGGCCGGTGGCTCGGGCCTGCCGCGCCTCGTGGCCGTGGCGTATCCCATCGTGGACGTCGTCATGGCTTCGCTGGTAATCACTCTCGGCGTCAGAGCCGGCCGCGGGTCTCGGCGGCAGTGGTCGCTGCTCAGCGCCGGCCTGCTGACGCTGGCGGTCACCGACAGCGTTTACGTGCTGTTGACCGTCGAAGGCGTGACCGGTTCGACGGGCACCGTCCTCGCGGGCGGCTGGGTGACCGCCTGGCTGCTGATGGCGTTGTCGACCTACGCGCCGGTCGTGCCCCGGGCTCGGGAGACGACTCGGCACTTCACCGTGACCCAGGAGCTGCTGCCCTACGTGCCGGTGTTGGCTGCGGTCCTCAGCGCGGCGGTCCTCCCTCCCCTCTACCGGTTCGACACATTTTTCATGGTCACCGGCGTTGTGCTGGTGACCGCTCTGGTCTTCCAGCAGATCGTGGTGGCACTGGAAAAGGTCGTGCTGGCCAACGACCTCGAGGGTCTGGTCTCGGCCCGGACCAGTGAGCTGGCAGACCTGGTCCGGCGCAACAAGTTGATCCTGGACTCCACCGGGGACGGGATCTTCGGGGTGGATGTCGACGGGCGCATCACTTTCGCCAACCCCGCCGCCTGTCGGATGCTCGGCTACGAGCCCAACGAGCTAATCGGTCGGAACAGCCACGACCTTCTTCATGAACCGGAAGGGACGGCGTCGGGTCACGGCCCCGAGTCCTGCCCGGTGGCCGTCGCACTGCTCAGCGGTGTGGCACAACGCAACCCCGACGACGACTTCCAGCGCCGGGACGGGTCGCTGCTCGCCGTAGCGAAGCTGGCCAGCCCGATCGTCGAGGACGAGCGGGTCACCGGCGCGGTCGTCAGCTTTCGGGATATCACCGAACGGCGTGAGGTCGATCGGCTGAAGGACGAGTTCACCTCCGTGGTCAGTCATGAGCTGCGCACCCCTTTGACCTCGATCCGGGGGTCGCTGGGGCTGCTGGCCAGCGGTGCGCTCGGGGCTGTTCCGGAGAAGGGACAGCGGATGCTGGACATCGCCGTGTCCAACACCGACCGGCTGGTCCGTCTGATCAACGACATCCTCGACATCGAGCGCATCGAGTCGGGGAAGATCGCGATGGAGCGGCAGCGGACGGCGGTCAGCAAGCTGGCCGCCCAGGCACGCGATGCGATGGAGGCCATGGCCGCCGGGGCCGGCGTGACCGTGACCGTGTCCGCGGTCGAGGCCGACCTGTGGGCCGATCCGGACCGCATGATGCAGACGCTGACCAACCTGCTGTCCAACGCGATCAAGTTCTCCGACCGCGATGGTGTGGTCGAACTGGTCGCGCGGCACCACGGCGGAGAGGTGCTGTTCTCGGTGGCCGACCAGGGGCGGGGCATCCCCGCCGACCGCCTGGAGGCCATCTTCGAGCGGTTCCAGCAGGTGGACTCCTCCGACGCCCGGGAGAAGGGCGGCACCGGCCTGGGCCTGCCCATCTGCCGCAGCATCGTCGAACAGCACGGCGGCCGCATCTGGGTGGAAAGCACGCCGGGCCAGGGCAGCACCTTCTTCTTCACCGTGCCGGCGTACAGCGCCGAGCCGTCGCCGCCCGCCGCGGATGCTCCGGCGGTGCTGGTCTGCGACGACGACGCCTCCGTGCGAGAACTGGTCTCGGTGCTGCTGGAGCGCCGCGGCTACCGCGCCATCGCCGCCGCCTCCGGCGAGGAAGCCCTGCACCTGGCGGCCCAGGAACAGCCGGCGGCCATCCTCCTCGACCTGCTGATGCCGGGGCTCAACGGCTGGGAGACCGCCGCTCGCCTCAAGGAACAGCCAGACACCGAGCGCATCCCCGTCGTCATCTGCAGCGTGCTCACGCCCGAGGAGGCCACAGAACCGGCTCCGGTCGGCGTGGCCGGCTGGGTGGACAAGCCACTGGACGAGCAGTCCCTCCTGCAGGCGCTGGCAACCGCGCTGGCACCTCCCCTGCAGATCTCCCGCGTGCTCGTCATCGAGGACGACCCCGACCTCGCCGGCGTGCTCACCACGATGTTCGCCCAGCACGGGCTGGAGACCTTCCATGCCAGCACCGGCAGCGAGGCGCTGCGACTGGCCCAACGCGTACTGCCCGACCTGCTGGTGCTCGACCTGATGCTCCCGGACACGGACGGGTTCACCGTCGTGGACTGGCTGCGCCGGCACGAGCGGCTGCACCACGTGCCGCTGGTGGTCTACACCGCCCAGGACCTCGACGAGTCCCAGCGCGAGCAGCTACGGCTGGGAGAGACCCGGTTCTTCACCAAGGGGCGGATCAGCCCCGCCGACTTCGAACAGCGCGTCATGGGCCTGGTCGCCTACATGACCACCGAAAAGGAGGCCAGCCTTGTCCGGTAACCGGATCCTGGTGATCGACGACGAGGACGACATTCGCGAGGTCGCGCAGATGAGCCTCGAGGCGATGGGCGGCTGGCAGGTACTAACAGCCCACTGCGGCGCCGCCGGTCTGGTCACCGCCGCCGCCGAGCGCCCCGACGTGATCCTGCTCGACGTCATGATGCCGGACATGGATGGCCCCACCACCTTCCAGCGGCTGCGCACCGACCCCGCCACCGCCGACATCCCCGTCGTCTTCTTGACCGCGAAGGTGCGCTCGGCCGACCGGCAGTTCCTCACCGACCTCGGCGGGGATGCCGTGCTCAGCAAGCCGTTCGATCCGGTCAGCCTGTCCGACGAGATCATCGCGGCGCTCGACTGGCCTCCCCGGTAATGACGCTCGCGCCCCAGCCGCCCACCCCCGCCGCGGTCACCGATTCCGTCGCCGCGCTGTGGGACCGCCGCAAGGACGACGTCATGCGGCGTGCCGTCGTCTTCGACGACGTCGTCGTCGCCCTGCTCAACGGCGAGCTGACCGAGGAACTCCGTCAGCAGGCTGCGCGGGAGGCACACAAGCTCGCCGGCTCGTTGGGGATGTTCGGCCTGCCCGAGGGCTCGCGGGTGGCCCGAGAACTCGAGCACCTGTTCGAGACCGCGACCGCCCTGGACCACCGCCGGGTGCCGCAGCTGTCGGCGCTCACCCTTGAGCTGCGCCGCGAGCTCGAGCGGCCTGCGGTCCCCGCCGCCGCCCCCGCAGTCCGAGGTGATCGGCGGGGATCGGACCGCGGAGCTGTGCTCGTCGTGGACGATGACGAGGATTTCGCGGCCGGGATCGCTGCGGTGGCCGCCTCGGTCGGCCTGCGCGAGGAGGTTGCGGGGAGCCCCGCCGCCGCACGGCTGGCCATCGCCCGGCGACGTCCCGACCTGGTACTCCTTGACCTTGGCTTCCCGGGTGGCAGCGATGACGCCCTGGCGCTGCTTGCCGAGCTCAGTGCCGCCCGGCTGCCGGTCTTCGCCCTGACGGTGCGCGACACCTTCACCGACCGCGTCGAGGTCGCCCGGCGCGGCGCAGTCGGATTCCTGGAGAAGAGCCTGTCACCTTCTCAGGTGATCGAGGCGGTCCTCGACCAGTTGGAGCGCGGCAATGGCACGTCGGCAACGGTTCTGACAGTCGACGACGACTCCTTCGTGCTGGATGCGGTCAGGGCCCTGCTCACCCCACAAGGCCTGCAGGTCCACACCCTCGATGACCCCCGTCGGCTGTTCGAGGTCGTTGACGACATCTCCCCAGACCTGCTCGTGCTCGACTTCGACATGCCCCACGCCAACGGCGTCGAGCTCTGCCGCGCCTTGCGCAACAACGCTCGCTGGACCGCGCTGCCCGTGTTGTTCCTGACCGCCCGAGCAGATCCGGGCACCGTTCAGGCCATCTTCGCAGCCGGTGGCGACGACTACCTGACCAAGCCGGTCCTCGCAGCCGAGTTCCTGGGTCGGGTCATGAATCGCCTCGAGCGCGTCCGGCTGCTGCGCCAGCTCGCCGACACCGACGCGCTCACCGGCGTCAGCACCCGCCGGCGCTCCACCGAGGTGCTCAACCGTTTCATCCGTACCGCCCAGCGCTTCGGCCAGCCGTTGTGCCTGGCCGTGCTCGACCTCGACCAGTTCAAGTCGGTCAACGACCGCCACGGGCACACCGTGGGAGACGAGGTGCTGCGCCGTCTGGGTGAGCTGCTCACGGAGACGTTCCGGGGAGAGGACATCACCGCTCGCTGGGGCGGCGAGGAGTTCGTCGTCGGCATGTACGGCATGACCCGGGACGACGGTGTGCAGCGCGTTGCCGAGCTGCTCGAGAAGTGGCGGCATGAGGTCTTCACCTCCGTAGCGGCCGCACCGTTCTCGCTGTCCTTCAGCGCGGGGGTAGCGCAGTACCCATTCGACGGAACCGACGTAGAGGCTCTCTACCGCAGCGCCGATCTCGCGCTGTACCAGGCCAAGGCCCAGGGGCGGGACCGGGTCGTCCCGGCCGGCGCCCATCACACCGATCCGACCGATATCGACGTCGCGATGGTCGATGTCGCGCTCGTCGAGGACGACGAGGTGATCGCGGCACTGATCCTGCACAGCCTGGCGACGCGCGGGTACTCCACCTGCTGGCTCCGCGACGGTGACGAGGCCGCGGCCAGCCTGACCGGTCCGTTGTCGCCTCGTCTGGTGCTGCTGGACTGGGATCTTCCGGGTCGCAATGGTCTCGCCGTCCTGGCCGCCATGGCCGAGGCCGGTGTCCTCGAGCGCACTCGGACGATCATGCTCACCGGCCGCTCCACCGAGGAAGAAACGCTGGAGGCCCTGGAGCTCGGCGCGATCGACCATGTGGCCAAGCCGTTCAGCCTTCCCGTGCTCATGCAGCGGGTGCGGAGGGCGCTCGCCCGATGAGCGTCGCCGCACCGGCAGCGCTACTCGCGCACCTGGCGCTCGTCGAAGGTGCGCTGCTCAGTGCCGCCGCGGCCGCCCTGGTCGGCCACGCCCTGCACGCCCGTCGACGGGCTCGGCTGGACCGGGCGCGATTTGCCGTGCTCCACCGCCTGACCTCGCTTCGGCTGGCGGAGGGCACGGGCCGGCTGTCGTCCGCGCTGCTGCGCTCGATGCCGTTCAGGCTGCAGGTGCGGCTTCTGCAGGAGCTGGCCCCTAGCCTGGTGGGCGCTCAGCGCGCTCGGCTCACCGAGCTCATGACCAGGGTCGGTGTCACGGAGCGCGCCGAGCGGTGGTGCGGCAGCCGCCGGTGGTGGCGACGGTTGCAGGGCCTGCGCCTGCTCACGCAGCTGCGCGCCGGCGCCGCCATTGCTCCCGCACTGCTCAACGATCCGCGCCCGGAGGTACGGGCTCAGGCGATCGAGTGGGTCACCGAGAATCCCGATCCGGCGCTCATCGACCAACTGCTCCGCCTGCTGGACGGCAGCCAGATGAGGGGGCTGCTACCGGTCAAGGACGCGCTCGTGCGGATCGGCCGGCCATGCCTGGGCGCGCTCACCCACTTCCTCTCCGATCGTCGCGGGAGCGCCCTGCAGGCGGGACTGGAGGTGGCCGTGGTCCTGACCGACCCCATGATGTTCGGGCCGGCGCTCACTGCGACGACGGACGAAGACCCACATACGCGGGCGCTGGCCGCTGCCCTGATCGCGGCGGTGGGCGGCACCGACGCGGTGGACCGCCTCGCGGAACTGCTGGACGACCAGCATCCGGACGTGCGGGCCGCGGCTGTGCGGGGCCTGGGTCGCCTCGAGTACTGGCCCGCGGCGGCGCAGGTGGCCCGGCTGCTCAGCGATCCCGCCTGGGACGTGCGCAGCGAGGCGGCGCTGACTCTGAAGGCCCTCGGCTCGACCGGGCTCCTGCTGCTCCATCGCGCGCTCATGAACGACGACCCGTTCGCCCGCGATGCCGCGCGGCGCGTCCTCGACCTTCCGGACGCGCGACCGGAGTTGGCCGCGTGACCATGCCCGGAGCGGAAGCGGTCCTCGGCGCAGCCCAGGCCGTCGTCCTCGTCTACTTCCTCGTCCTGAACAGCTGCTACGCCGTCCAGTTGGTCGCCGCGACGCTGGAAACACTCCAGCACACCCGTACCGTCCGGGGGGCCGACCATCGGCGGCTGCTCGGCTCCGGCGTAGCGCCACGGATCAGTATCCTGGCGCCGGCCCACAACGAGGAGGCCACGGTCAGCGAGAGCGTCACCTCGCTGCTGACCCTGCAGTACCCCAACCTGGAGATCGTCCTGGTCAACGACGGCTCCGCCGACGGCACGCTGGACGTCGTCACGCGGGCGTTCGGGCTGACGTCGATCCATCCGGTCTACTGGCGGCGCATCGCGACGAAGCCGGTCCGGGGCCTCTACCGCTCCTCCACCCATCCCGACCTGATCGTCGTAGACAAGGAGAACGGTGGTAAGGCCGACGCCCTGAACGCCGCCCTCAACGTGGCCACCGGCGACCTGGTCTGCGCCATCGACGCGGACACCCTGATCGAATCAGACGCACTGCTGCGCATGGTCCGCCCGATGCTGACCGACGACACTGTCCTCGCGGCCGGCGGCACCATCCGCGTCGCCAACGGCTCGCTGATCCGAGGCGGCCGGGTGGTCACCGCTCGAGCGCCCCGGACCTTCCTCGCCGGCGTACAGGCAGTCGAGTACCTGCGCGCCTTCCTGTTCGGCCGGCTAGGCTGGAATCGGCTCGGCGGCAACCTGATCATCTCCGGCGCGTTCGGACTTTTTCGGCGGGATGCAGTGATCGCTGTCGGCGGCTATCTCCACGCGACCGTCGGCGAGGACATGGAGCTGGTCGCGCGGATCCGGCGGAACGCACGCGAGCAGCGGCTTCCCGACCGCGTGGTCTTCATCCCCGACCCGGTGGCGTGGACGGAGGTCCCGGAGTCCCTCGCGGTGCTGGGCCGCCAACGCGACCGCTGGCACCGAGGGCTGGCCGACGTGCTCTGGCGGTACCGGCGGCAGCTGCTCAACCCCCGCTACGGCGCCTTGGGCATGGTCGTGCTGCCCTACTTCCTCCTCATCGAGCTGTTGGCCCCGGTCGTCGAGTTCCTCGCCATCATCGGGCTAGTGCCCGCGCTCCTGTTCGGTGCCGTCGATGTGCGATTCGCCGTCCTGCTCTTCCTCGTCGCCTACGGGTACGGCCTGCTCCTCACCGTCTGCACCCTCCTCCTGGACGAGGTGGCCTATCGCCGCTACCACGGCCTGGCCGACCGTGCCGTCATGGTCCTATGGGCCGTGGTGGAAAGCCTCGGCTACCGCCAGCTCACCGTGGTGTGGCGGCTACGAGGGCTCTGGAAGTACCTGCGCAAGCGCACCGACTGGGGAACCATGACCCGCCGCGGCTTCGCCCCCTCGCCCTGACGACCCACCGATCCGCGGTCGTCCCGGGTGACCGTGGCACCTGAGCCAGCGCTCAGGCAGCCGAGGACGTGGGGAGCGATGTCGGCGCCAGAATCAGACACTCGCGAGAGGACTCCTCCCAGCACTGGGTAATCACGGTGAGACGCGCCATCCCCTCGTCGAAGACGAGCTGAATATCCGCCGCCGCGGCAGCTGTGATGTCCTCGAACGCGTCCTGATCCTGCTTCACCGTCGTCATCAACAGACTATCGGCAGCCAGCGCGCGGACCGTGACTGCGAGAGCTTGGCGTCCCCGGTGATCGTCGGTGTGCCGGTGGTCGATCAAAGCTGCGAGACCGTCAGGGGTTGACCCGAAGCAACGGTCGATGTAGGCGGCCGGCGCACGGCCCGCTCAGGGCCGATCAGGCACTGGGGCAGCCCGAGGCACTCAGCTCGGCCAGCTGGTTCACGAGGGCCGGTGAGTCCGCCAGTGCATCGTGCCAGTCCTTCCACTGCGCATATGTCAGGCCGGCTGCCGCGAGGCGAACGTCCAGGTCCCTGGTGATGCCGGCCTCGTCCGGAAAGGTCTGCGAGGTGACGGTGCATTGCCGCTCGAACTCGACCGCCGCGATCCGCTGCGTGAACTCGTCGGCGGGGACGGCGCCAGGGGACGAGTCGGCAATGGTCCCGTCCATCGACTGCTCGGCCCCGGATGCGCAGCCGCTGACAGCCAGGACCACCGCAGCGAGCACTCCCAGCACCCGGCGGAACGGCCGGCGCTGCCGTCCGGGGCGGCCGCTGACGGTCGGCGGGAGTTCACGAAACGACAAGGGTCACCGTCCCGGTCGTGGTGACGGGCGATGCAGCCGTGTAGCTGATCGTCAGCGGAACGGTGTACGTGCCGGCCGGGAGGGAGGTCGCCGCGAATCGGATACCCACGTGGTCGGTACGGCGGCCGACGAGCGTGCTGCCGCCGTTGAGAGTGCTGGCGGCCCTGTCGCCGGGGTAGGCCACCTCCAGGCCCGCGGGCAGCGCGCCCACGCGCACGCTGAAGGCGGCGAGGTCGGTCTGGCCGCCGGTGAACGAAATCTGCTGAAAGTCGCTGCTCCCCGCCGCAATCGCGACCCGGATCGTCTCCTGGGTGAACGGCGGGCCGACGGCAGGCACCACAGGCACGGTCACGGTCGCCGTGGTGCTCGACGTCCTGCTCTCGTTCCTCTGTCCCCGGTTCTTGCACTGGCCGTTGTCCCCGCAGAGCGTGTACGTCGAGGTCACCGTGACCGGGAAGCTTGTGCGCTGGCTGTAGGGCACGGCGAGTCTGAAGGCTGTGAAATCTCTGGTCTTGCCGACCAGGGTCGCCGAGCCGTACAGCGAGGTGTCGGCGCCGCCGCGGGTGGTCGGGTAGGAGACGGTCACACCGGCGGGGGCGCTGACGGTCGTGGACCAGTTGGTGACCGTCTTGTCCGCGGCCCAGACGACCGCGACCCAGGCCGACTCCCCGGGGGCAAGGGGCGCCGTCATCGGGGTCTCCGCGCGCACGTTGCTGTTGTCGGCGCCGGCGTTCGCGGCTGTTGCAGGCAGGAGCAACGACCAGCCGAGCAGCGGGCCGAGCAGCGCCAACGCGAGACCACCACGACAGCGCCCTCGGGACCCTGGGTGTCTCGACGCCGCTGGCAGGAGTCTCACCCGGGTCGTATCGGCATATATGACGCAGTTCTTGAGGCCAGCGCATGGATTGCGGCCCGGTGCTGTCAGGGAGGAGCCCCTGGCGTGGATCCCGGCCCTGGCGGCTACCCCAGCCAGCTGCGGGCGTGGCCGGTCCTCGTCCAGGACGGTGCGCACGGCTGCGGTCAGCTTGGCAAGCAACGCGGCTGCCTGCTCCGCTTCGGCGCGGGCCTGCTTGGCGCGGATCAGCGCGTGGGCGAACCGCCCCGCCCCTCCCCCGCTGCCGCGAATCAGGGTGGCGGTGGTCCCGGGATGGCCCCCGTAGACAGCGACGGCGGCGGCCTGGTCCAGGGTCAGCCCCGCACCGGCGACCGCGGCGGTTTAGGTTCTCGGCGAGCACCCCCACCTGCCGGGCCTCGGCGGCCCGGTCGCCGTCGGTGGCGTTCCCGTCGTTCGCGAGGTCGGGGCGCAGCACGCACGGCACCGCGGTCAGTCCGGCGAGGAGCGCGGCGGCCGCCCGGCGGTGACCGGCCACGATCTGGTGGCCCGGCGCTCCGTCGGCGGCGGCGTGCGGGATCACGGTGAGGGCCTCCAGCACGCCCTGGGCGGCGATGGAGTCGGCCAGCCCGGACAGGTCGCCGAGGTCGTCGCGGACGTTGCGGGGGTGCACGGCCAGCTCCCTGGGGTCCAGCCACACCAGCCGGTGTGCCCGCCCGCTGTCCTCGGCCGTCCCGGCGCGTGCGCTGCCCGTGCCGGCCGGGTCGACGTGCTCGGCCTCGCTGTACTCGCTCCCGGCACGTCGGGCGGTTCCGGTGGTGGAAGGCTCGTCGGGCGTGCTGTCGCGGCCGGTGGTCAGGCCGGCAACTGTCGTGGTAGTGGTCATGGCGGGTTCTCCTTCGATGCCCTGCGGTGTGGCGGTGCCCTCGGTGGGGGTGCTGGTGGCGGTCATGTCGCGCTCTCCCCGCTCAGGCGGTGGCCAGGACGCGGGCGCCCTCGGGCGGCGGGACCGGTCCGGCGAGCGGGGCGGTCTCCCAGTCCCCCAGCGCGTTCTCGGTGCTCTGGGCCTCGTCGAGGTGGCTGAGGATGCGGCCGGCGGCGGCGGTCACCGTGGCCGCGGCGGCGCGGACGACGTCGGTGTCCCCGGCCGACCAGGCGGCGACGTAGGGGACGGTGTAGGCGCCGGCGTCCAGCCCGGCCCAGGCGGTGACGATGTAGGCGACCGACTCGGCTTCGGCCTCCGCCCGCCCACGGCACCCGCGGTAGTCGTAGCCCTCGGCAGTGTGGCCGCACTCGATGTGCGCCAGTTCTTTTCCGCACCAAGATCGTTGTGTGCAGACGATCGCGGTGACCGGCCGGACCGGTGCAGCGCAGGGCGCACTAACGTGTTGACGTGGCGTCTTGGCTCCGAAGGGTTGGCCAGTACCTCGGCCTGATCTATCGCGATGACGGGACCTGGAAGATCGGTCGCGGCTACCCGAAGCCGCCGCGGAGCAGCCGTCGCTCGCGGCCCTCTCGCTAGGGACCGTTTCTCATCGTCGTCTCCGTACTCATGGCGGTGTGATGGCCGCTGGGGTGGCTGGAATGGCGGGGAGGCCGAGGTCGGTGGTCGTTCGGCTGCGGCGCATCTGGGCGAGCTTCTGTTCGGCCGCGGCGAGGCTGGTCTCCAGGCCGTCGACCTCGCCGAGCCAGTCCTGATCCTTGGCCTCGGCCAGCCGGGCGTGGAGGTTGGCTCTGATCTCTTCCAGCCGGTGCTGCTGCGCGGGGTCGGGCCGCAGCATGGGGCAGCGGATGCAGGCGTGCTCGTGCTGGCAGGGGGTGCCGTAGGCGCGCCCGCAGACGCCGAGCTCGACCTTGCGCCGTTGGAAGTGGCCGAGGAACTCGTCCCATTCGGCGTCGGTCGGCTCGCGGTACTCCTCGCTGGGTCGCACCGCCCTGCGCCGGGCGAGGAAGCCGCGGTAGTGCTCGACGACGTCGGAGTCATAGACGGCGACGTAGATCTGGGTGGTGGCCAGCGTCTGGTGGCCGAGGATCTTCGCCGCGATGTGGATCGGCAGGCCGGCGGCGACGGCTTCGGTGGCGAAGAGCCGCCGGAAGTCGTGCGGGGAGAACCGCATGGGCGTGCCGTCGGGAGCGGTCAGCCCGGCGGCGGTGACCAGCCGGTCGAGCAGCACCCGCACGTAGTGGTGGGTCAGGCAGTGCGCCGAGGCGCCCCACCAGCGTTGGAACAGGAACGGCAGCGCGGAGCTGTGCACGCGTTCCATGTGGTCGTAGCGGGAGACCAGCGGGATCTGCTGGTGGCCGGCGCGCACTCGGGCGATCACGGCGGCGAGCACGTCGGCCAGCTCGGGGCTGACCACGAGCAGCCGTTCCCGGTCGGTCTTCGATGGCACGATCTGCAGCAGCGGCACCACCTCGCCGGTGTCGGGCACGGTGTAGGCGACGAAGGCCCGGTGGGTGAGCTCGAGCATCTCCTCGATGCGCATCCCGGTGTGCCGGAGCACCTCGACGATGGCCCAGGTCCAGAACGCGTTGTCCTCGGCGAGGGTGAGGTTGCACCGCGGGCCGCCGTCGGGGTCGTCGACGTAGACGACGCCAGGTCGCCGGGTGCTGGCGGCGCGCTGGCCGGTCGCGACCGCCGAGCGCCGCCGCTGCACTCCGTCGAGGTCGAAGGTCTCGCCGGGAGCGACGGCGGAGGCGGCCTGTAGCAGCGCCGCCGCAGTCCGCCGACCGGTCTCGGCGGCGTCGACCAGCGCGGGCAGCCCCGAGGCCTGGGTGCGGGTGCGCTGGTGCATGCGGGCGGTGGTGCGGGTGCGCTGCTTGCCCATTCCGCGCAGGTCGTTGGCGCTGACCGGGTTGGGAGCGACCCACCGCCCCCAACGGAGCGGTTCCTCCAGCGCCCAGTGGGTCAGGTCGGCGTAGAACGCCCGCACCGCCATCAGGATCGCGTGCGGGTCCTCGCGGCGTTCCCCGATCCGGTGGTTGCCATAGCGGATCTCGCCCAGCCGGCTCTTCCAACCCCGCACCATCTGCTGGGACAGCTGGAACGAGTCGATGCCCGGTTCGTGGAGTTCCAGGTCGCGCCAGAACAGCAGCACCAGCTTGGTCGCCAGCTGGCGCAGCGAGGCGTAGTCCATGCCGGCCTGCCGCTCGTGCAGGTAGTCCACCAGCAGGTCGCGGACCGGACGGCACTCCACGTCGTAGCCGTCGACCAGCTCCTCCACGGTCAGCTGCCCGCGTCGGCTGGCCGCCCAGATGCTCGGTGGGCTGCCCGGCGGCAGGATGCCGGCCCGCAGCAACAGCACGTACCAGTAGCTGTGCCGGCGCTGGCTGTATCCGGCCTGCGCCCGGTAGGCCTCCACGCAGTCGGCAAGGGTGACGTCAGCGAGCCGGCCGCCGTTGTGGATGAGGATGCGGGTCAGCTGACAGAAGGCCAGCCGCCGATCCGCCGGGGTCAACCGCGTGTCGTCCTCGGTGAACAGGGCGTCCAGCGCGGCGAACCCGTCCGGGTCGTGGCGGGCGCGGAACCGCTCCAGCACGCTGGCCGAGCGCAGCGCATACAGCCAGGCGTAGCTCGGCCGCAGCGCGCCGAGCACGATCAGCCGGCCGACCGCCCCGGTGAGCTGTGCGCGGCGGTCAGGGCCGGTCTGCAGCCCGTCGACGTCCACCAGGTCGGCCCAGTCGGAGCCGGCGGCGTCCGCGCCGCAGGCCTGCCAGCGCTGCTGCCAGGACCCGCCGGGAAAGGTCTGCAGCCAGTCCAGCAGCAGTCCGACCGCGGCGCGACGGCGGCGCCGCTCTTTGACCGGCACCCCACCGCCCAGCTCGTCCAGCGCGGCGAGGACCTCGCTGCGGCTGCGGGCGGTCTCCGGCCACACGCTCGGCCGCGCCAGGATCGGGGTCGGCAGCGTCGGCGTGCGGAAGTCGTGCTGCTCGGACGGCCGGCGGGCGGTGCGCGGGCCACGTCCGCGCGGCGCCGGCACCGCATCGACGTAACGGTCCGCCCCGGAATCGACGCCCTGCTCTACGAGCTCCTGACCGGACTGGCGGCCGGTGGTCTCAGCGCGCATCGCGGGCCTGCCCGAGCAGCTCGCGCAGCGAGTCCGGGCGGTAGCCGCCCGACGGCGGCGCTGCCGGCTGCCGTGCCGGCCGGTCACCGCGCGCCCGGTGGTGCTCGAGCACCCGGGCGACCACCGCGTCCTCGCGTGGACGCAGGTAGATCTGCGTGGTGGCCAGCTGCGCGTGCCCGAGCACCCACTGCACGTCGGTCAGCGTCAGCCGCGGATCCTCGGCCATCCGGAAGGCCGCGGTGTGCCGCAGATCGTGCAGCGTCCAGCCGGTGCCCAGCTCCTCGTTGGCCCGCTGCAGCACCCGCCGCATCGCCGAATAGGTCAGCGGCCGGTGCGGTGCCCGGCGGGTCAGCCACAACGCCTGCTGCCCGGCCGGCCGGTCCTGCCGCTGCTGATAGAGCCGTAGCCACACGAACGCGTCCGCCGACCCGGGCAGCCACTGCAGCCGACCGCTGCCCTTGCGATGCACCCCGATCCGCTGAGCGCCCACGTCGACCCGGTCCACGCTCACCCCGAGCAGCTCGCTGGCCCGGGCGCCGGTGCTGACGTAGAGGGCCAGCAGCGCCCGGTCCCGGTCACTGCGCATCGCCGCGAACAACGTGTCGAACAAGTGATCTGGCAGGCTGCGCGGCAGCCGGGCCGGCGTCTTCTGCCGCAGCGGCGCGCGGCGGTGCCGCTCCGGCGGCGCCATCGGATTGGCGTGCGCACCCACCCGCTGCCCGCCGCGGCCGACCGCCTCCGGCACCGGGTTGACCACCGGACCGTCCCCGGCCGCCATCCGGTCGGCGTAGAAGCCGCGCAGCACCGCCAGGTTGTGGTTGATCGTCGCCGGCGCGTACCCGACCCGCTCTCCCACCCGGCCGGCGCGCGTCGCGCCGCCGGCAGTCGTCGCGGCCAGCCGCATCCACAGCACGAAGTCGCGGGCCTCGACCCGACTCGCCCGCTGCCAGCCCAGCTCCACGGCCGCCAGAAACCGCCACCAGCGCAGCAGCGCGAGCGCGTAGGACCGCACGCTGCCGGTGGCAGCGCCGCTGGCCAGCAATGAGCACAGGTAGTCCGCGATCGCCGGCACCGGCACCCCCGCAGCGTCGAGCACCGCCACCCCGGGCAGCTCGTCGCTCACCCGGATCCCGCCAACCGCGGCCACCGTCAACCCCGTCACGTCCCGTGACGGATCACACTCCCCGGCCCTCGCCACAGCGGCTCCTCCCCACATCGGTGGAGAGAGCGCAGCAGCCAACCAGCCCGGATGATCGCAACCGAACCCGCGACGGCGAGTCCGCTGCGCGCGAACCGGCCGCGCACGCTCACCGACCCGGCTTGGTGCGGTCAATAGGTCGTGGGCGAGGGTCTTCACCGCCTGCGCGTCGGCGACATCCGGGCGGACCCGGACCGTGCGGGCTGCCGGGTCGGTGAGGCCGTTGGCCTGCCCGCAGGCCTCGCGGGTGAGCGTGTAGCCGTGGCGGGCGACCTGGACGGCCAGCGCGCCCCACAGGGCGGCGGGGGCGTTCCCGGTCAGCAGCTCGGGGATGATGTCGGGCAGCGGATCGCCCTGGGTCTGGGAGATGTCGAAGACGTGCGCGACCCGGAACCCGCGCAGCACCCGCCCCCGGGCCGGCTGGTCGGCGTGCCCGCCGGCCGGCTCCCCCGCCGCCCCCGACCCCGCCGTAGCCGCGGCGGCGGGCGTGGCCTGACGGGTGTCCTGCCCGGTGCCGGTGTCGGGTCGGCTGTCCTTGGGGGTGTAGGTGCACGGCGCCAGGACCGCGAGCCCGGTGGACCCCTTGACCACGCTGCGGCCCAGCGCCTTCCAGGTGCCGAACCCGGCGACCCGGGTCGGGCTTATGCCCAGCCGCGCGGCCTGCAGCGCGATCAACAGCTGATTGTTGAGGCTGTAGGTGTGGAACTTCGCGGCGGCATCCAGCATCGCCCGCCACTGCGGATCGGCGGTCAGCTGCTCGACGCGCTCGCTGATCCGCTCGTGCAGGGCGGCGATCCTCGCCGCCCGCGCGCTGTCGGCCGCCTCCCGCTGCGCCGCGCTGAGCTGCCGCCGCCCCCTCCCCTTGCCCGCGCCGGTGCCACTCGCGGTGCGGCCCGTGCGACTGGCCGTGCTCCTCGTTGTGCTGCTGGTGCTGGTGTTGGTCATCTGGACCCTCCCGGGACTGGAGCCGACACCGGTACGGGAGGGACCACGGAATGGGTGTCCTGCCACCCATTCCCCGGCCCGTCCGGCAAAGAGCTCTGCTCAGGGGCCGGGAGCGACGGCGGGGGACGACCGGACCAAGACTGCTTCCGCAGCGCAGCGCCCGAAGGGCGGAAGGATCTTGGTCCGGTCGGGAGGAGACGGCGCGGGAGGCCCCTACGCTGAGCTGCCGGACGGGTCGGGGGACCAGCAAGGACAGCCCGCCGCAGGCGGACCTTGACGACGGCGCAGCCGGCGCCACGCGCAGCGTGGCCCGAAGGGAGCTCCTGGCCCCGCCCCACCGGACGCGGCGCGACGACATCGACGGCGCGCCCACCGGATAGCGAATCTCGATCAGCTGACACGTCGCGCAGGCCCCCCGCGGACCGACCACATGCCCCGCCGTCTCGCCGTGCTCCGGGTGCGGTGTCCAGCGCCATGAGTCGAGCGTGGCCACGCCGGCGCCCGCCGCAGGGCGTCCGCCCGGGCGCTGTGGACAAAAGCCGTCGTCCACAGGGACCAATTGCGCGCGAGCGCCCCGATGCTCGCGGCCTGTGCATCCGCTGACTGGAGGACAACAGGAGGACAACTGGAGGAACCCCAGGCCAGCAGCGGACCTCCAGTTGTCCTCCAGTCCCTGTGGGCACGCGGGTCCCTCGACTGTCGTCGGCCTACCGGAGAACGGCTTCACACCGCACGAGCGAGGCAGGTCGGTCAGCGACAGCGTCGCGGACAACAACCGGGCATCGGCCGGAGACGAACTGGAGGCGGTCCGGGACTGCCTATCGGGACGGGGGCCAACTCAGGCGCAGTACCGATGCTGTCCACCGGCTGTCCCGGCACCGACCCCGGCGTCGGGAGATGCAGGGCTTCCAACGCTGGCGGGTAACGCGCCGGGGCGCCACTACAGGAGCAGAACTGGAGGCATCGAGACAAGGCTGGCTGTGAAGTGTCACCACCGGGGCCGAAATGGCGCCTTCTGTGGTGAAGGCACCGCCCACCACCGACGACCTCCGGAGCCAGCCATGCCCGACCTCACCGCCGACCACGACCCCGAGTTGCTCACCATCACCGAAGCCGCGGACGTGCTCCGCGCGCCCGTCGCCACTCTCCGGTACTGGCGACACTGTGGCACCGGCCCGAAAAGCTTCCGACTCGGCCGGCGCGTCCTCTACCGCCGCGCCGACCTGCGCACCTGGATCGACGCACAAGCGGCCCAGTCCCCGCGCCGATAGCTCCGCGCCCCCGGAGGGCGGCTGGACGGGGCCCCATCCGGCTCTGGGCACACGGTGAGGCCTGGTGGCCACTCCCCGGCTGTGGACAACGACGGCCATCCACAGAAGCCAAGCCGGACAGGCCGGGTCAGCGCCGGAACGGCGACGCTGCACACACGCACCGAGAGGAGGAGCGATGGGATGGATGGGCCCGGTCGTGGACGACCAGGAGCACGAGGGCTGGGTGGTGCCGCTGTTCGCGGACGGCGCGCACGGCGCCGGCACCAGCAGCGCCCGCGGTGTGCTGGTGGCCCGCCGACTCGACGACGGGCCGGGCAACGGCGACCTGGTGCGGTTGACCTACCGCGACGGCTGCACCGCCGAGGGCCTCTGGCAGAACGGCACGGTTCTCCGCGGCGACGGGATCGTGCACGCCCACACCAGCGGCCAGGTTCGGCTCGAGGTGATCGAGCAGGCGGAGCAGTGGCGCCCGGACGCCGCGGTCGTCGGCTGGGTCGCCGGCTGCACCTGCGGCTGGCGCGGCACCCCCTGGACCCGCGTACCACCGGAGCTGGTCGACCCCGCGGCGCGGCGGCTCGCCGTCACAGGTCCGTGGGCCGATCTGGAGGCGCCGACGAGAACCAGGTGATGACCGAATGGCGCTGCCACATCGCCGGTTGGCAATCCCTGGAAGACGTCGAGGCGGCCGCCGCCCGGCAGGCCGCCGCCGCCCGCGCGCTGGACCAGGCGGTGCAGGTTGCACTCGCGGCCGGAGCCTCGTGGGCCGACATTGTCCGGGCCGCCGGCATGACCGGACGGTCGGCCACCGAGCGGTGGTCCGGCCGTGACTGAGCAGCCGGCCGGCCACCCCGGACGGGGCGACGCCGCCCCGGCAGGGCAGTGCACCGTGCTCGTCGTCGACCTCGACGGCGAGCCACTGGCGCCGATGCGCGCCCTGGAGGAAATCCTGCTCTGCCTGGGCACGTGGGAGGACGACGACCGGCGGCATCCGGGCGCCGACACCGAGCCGCTACGGCTGCCGGCACCACTGGCCGACCGGGTCGCCCTCGCCGCCGTGCAACGCCTGCTCGGCGCACTGGCGCCCACCCAGTCTCGGGAACCCTGGCGCGGCCGGCTGCTCGCCCCGGACGGCCGCTACGAGCACGCGCCGATGACCGCGCTCACCCTGCCCTCCGCCGACATCGACCTCCTCTGCGCCACCGCCGCCGCACTCGGGGATGCAGCGCTGAACCCCGAGATCGCCGACCTGGTCAGCACCTTCGCCGAGCAGCTCGGCAGCGGCTGCCGCTCGGGCGGCCGCACCGAGCTGGTTTCGCTTCTCGCACGGCTGGCCGGCCTGCTCGACCTCTCCCCCACCGACGACACCCGACTGCTCATCACCCGGCTGCGGACCACCCCGCTTGGTACCGACTGCGTGCTCAGCGACGCTGAGGAAGCCGCCCACGCCCGCACCGCCGACCGCATGAACGACCTGTGGGCGCACGGCTCCGGCATCGACCGCTACCTGTATTGACCCGCGCGACCGCCCCGGAGCGGCGAGCCGCCAGAGAACCGCACCATTCTGCGAGAACACGTGCAACGGACGCTCGGGCCGACGCGGTGGGCAGAGGGGGCCTCATCGCCGGACCGACGATCAACGAACCGACGGCAGCGATCATGGTCCGCACTACAGGCTGAGCGGGCTGACCTTCATCGCCGGGGTCAGATCTGGTCGGGCCGACGCTGGGCGGCACGCTGCCGTGCTGCGGTGATGCGCTCGGCAGCGGTAAGCGGCGGGTTCGCCGGCGGGGTCTCCGATGGTGGCTGGGCGGCCCGAGCCCGGTGCGTTGCTCCGGCCAGCCGGTACAGCTCGGGCAATGCCTCTTGGTCCTTCCGGCGTGCCGCGGTCTCCTTGGAGCGGATGACGTCCTGGAGCGCTGCAACGAGCACCTCGACACCACCGATAATGCGGCGGCTGGCCCCGGGCGTCAGGTCGTCGTAGCCGCCCTCGAATGCGGCCGGGCGAATGGTCAGGTCAAGCTCGCCGTGGCGGGTCTGCAGATTCAGCACCCGCTGACCAGCCATGGACTCGCCCGAGGTGCTGAACGGCAGCCCGTCCGGCTCGGCGTCGGTGCGAATGCGCGCGTCAAGCTCGCGCAGTGCTGCGGCAAGCCGGTCCAGATTGTCCGGAGTGGTGGCGGGGGTGATGTCGATGTCGCGGGTGGGCCGGGTAGCCCCATGGACCACCGCAGCGAAGCCGCCTACCACGACGTACTCCACGCCGTGGCGCTCGAGAATGCTCAGGATGGGCGTGGCGTCGAACGGCTCTACGCTGGCTGCCTCGGGACCGGTCACTGCTTTCCGGCGGCGGTGAAGGCATCGACCAGCGCCTCGTGACGTGCGTCGGTGGCCGCTTGCTGATCGGGGGGCATCGCGGCGTAGGTGGCGTCCAGGACGTCGTCGTGGTTGTCGTAGTCCTCCAGCCGAATGCGCATCTCCAGGTCGATCGCCGCGAGCAGCTTGCTGAGCGTGACCAGCGAGGGCTGCCGGGTCCCGGCCTCGATCCGTTCCACGGTGGAGCGGGGAACTTCGGCCAGCTCCGCCAGTTGGGCCTGCGAGACACCCTTCTTGGCGCGGGCGCTACGCAGCAGATTGCCCGCCCACCTTTCGGTATCGCGTCGCGTCGTGAGCCCCATCGTCGCCATACGCTGAGAGTAGCCAACTGGCAGGTATGACGCCAGCTTTCGACTGCGAGGGCTCCGGTAATGCGTAGAGCACCGGTGGTGTGGACAAGCCTCCCATCGCCTTTCCGGTATCGACCCCTCACGCCCACCGCGCCCACACCGCGCCCACACGACGCCCACAGAAAGCCCGTATCGCACCATCGGAAGTCAACGACGGTTAACGTTGAAACACCAGGTCGGAAGCGGTATTTTCGATATACGCGCAGGTCAGCAACACGCCTTGAGGTATCTCATAATCCCTGGGTCGTGGGTTCGAGCCCCACCCGCCCCACTACCAGGCCATACCTGGGATATTCGATCCCGGCAGCGGCGTCAGAACCCCACTGGAAATCACCGTACTCCGCGAGCCCGCCTGGCCGGAGCTTCGTTTGGCCCAGCGGATAGAGCCGGGTACTCGGCCAGCCACGAAACTCATTGAGCAGCGATTCACCTCGTCAGGACAGCGCTACGCGGGTAAGAGCCCATCATCCCTGGGTCGTGGGTTCGAGCCCCACGGCCGCCCCGGGACTATCTACCGCTCTTGCTACTCGGGTAGTAAGATGGAAGCGTGGCTGCCGAGAAATTCTCCGCATCGATGGATGACGCCCTCCTTGCCGACGCCCGCGCTGACGCCGAGGCTGAAGGGCTCACCCTTTCCAGTTGGCTCGCCGATGCCGCCGCCGACCGTCTACGCCTCAAAGCCCTCCGCCAGCTGGTCGACGACTGGGAAGCCCAGCATGGCGCAATCAGTACCGCCGAGCTCGACGCCCTCGAGAACAAGGTGGCAGCCGCGCGCCGTACTGCCGCCCTGCGACTGTCCCGGTCGCAGGTATCGAGCCCGCGTCAGCAAGCCGCTTCGTGAGCGCCACCTTTGATACCGGCATGCTCATCGCGCTGGACCGCAACGCGCGAGAAGCCTGGACGGTGCTCCGACGGCTGGTTGACCGAGGAGAGGTCCCGACCGTGCCCACGGTCGTGACCGCTCAGGCATGGCGCGATGGTCGTCGCCAAGCCCGGCTGGCTCAAGCCCTCCGAGAATGCCGAGCCGATCCACTCGGTGACGACGTGGCCCGACGGGCCGGTGAGCTATGCGGCCGCGCCGGAACCTCCGACGTCGTCGATGCCGCCGTCATCGAAACCGCCCGACGTCGCGGCGACGACGTCTACACCAGTGACATCGACGACCTGGAACACCTCGCCGATCACATCACCCGCGCAATTGCCATCGTGCCCATCGGCCACTGAAGTCTCCTCAATGGATTGGCCGTTCGGCGGTGTGAGCGCGTTGCCGGCGTCCGAGATGTCGCGAGTGATGATCTCGCCGACGTCGTGGCAGATGTCCACCCTGACGTACGGTTGCGCCGAAAGCCCCGGTGGACCGCTGGTCGAGACCGTGTCGCCGGGGCTGCGTCCTCCCGTGCATCTGCTCATGTGGGATGCCGGCGGCCATGGTCACCGTGCCAGCCGCCCCGCCGGAGGTCCGACAGCCGAGGCAGCGGGGCGTGCGCTCGCCATGCCCCGCAGAGTGCCGGCGGGTGCATAGAACCGACGTCCCGCAGACGGGCGCCGAGACCGGGTGGTCTCCGGGTCGCGTTACAGCCGGGTATTGGCTACCGCACGCTCGCTAGCGACCTGCGTCTTTGCAGGTCAGCACAGCGTTCCGGCGGGAAGTGCGCATAATCCCTGGGTCGTGGGGTCGAGCCCCACCCGCCCCACCAGCGTTTCCCCCAGGCCGTCACGCCTCATCGGGATGCGGCCCGTACTTCTCCTCCAGCACCTCGCGCTGGTCGCCCTCGTTCAGGTTGATGGGCCGCGAGAAACCCGACGGCGGGTCGTCCGGATCGATCACGTTGACGTAGATGAGCGTGAGCGGGGTGATCTCGCTCTCCCAGATCAGCCGCACGCCCTCGGCGTAGAGGGCCTCCATCCCACCGGAGCAGCCGGCCATCGCGGCCAGGACGAGCGGCGCCAGGGCGGCGGCCGCCCTGCGCCAGGTGGCGAAGCGGATCAGGCGCACCGGGTCACCTCCTGCCGATCGAGTAGACGTGCGCCACCACCTCCGCGTCCGCACCGGGAAGGGCGAAGAACGGGGCGGCACTGGCCCGGTACGCGGCGATCGACGGGTCGTCGCTGCGGTCGACGATCCGGGCCGCACCCAGGTACGCGCTGTTGATGCCGTGATTCTCGCCGACGGAGCCGTACTGGGTCTGGAAGGTCACGGTGGTGACGTTCGGGTCGTCGTCGTTGGCCCGCCCGTCCAGGTGGGGGACGACGTCGTGGGCGTTCTCCAGCGCGAGCATCTGCACCGACGACGGCACGTCCGCCCGGGCGACCGGTGATCCCACGGCGAGCACGCTGCGCACGTCGTACGGGAACGCGGCCGTGCCGGCGTCGTGCGCGGCCTGGGCGGCCACCATCCCGCCCTGGCTGTGACCCACCAGCATCACCGGATCGCTCGATCCGGCGCCCGCCCGTCGCAACGCCTCGGCGACGGCCGCCTGCCGTGTGGTGGTGTCACCGCCGAGCACCCGGACGTTCGTGCCGAGGTCATGGGTGGGCGGGTTGACCGAGCCGCTGGGCGGCGACCAGTTCCTGGTCCCCGGGATGTCCACGATGTAGGCCCTGCTCCCGTCGGCGCGGGAGATCACCCGGACGCTGATCTGGTCCTCCCCGGCGCTGGAGCGGACGGCGCGGAGATCGAGGGCCACCAGCAGGTCGCTGACGTTCGTGGGCGGCCTCGTCACCGGTCCGCGCTGGTCGTCCGGCAGCGGAGTGACGACCGGCCGGCCGTCGGGCCACAGGTGCCCGAGCCGGCGCGCGGCGGCGCGGACGTCGCTCCCGCCGAGCCACGGCGAGAGCAGGCCACCGGTCATGGCGGTCGCCCGCGAGGCCAGGCCCGGCGCCGTGCTCACCGCGTGGTCGACCAGGCCGGGGTGCTGGGTCAGCCAGCGCTCCGGATCGTCGATCAGCGCGTCGATCTCGCCGACCGTGCCGGCCGGATCGGCCAGGAACTGCCCCACCCCCAGCGTGACCAGCCCGGCCAGGGTGGCTGCCGGGAAGTAGCCCGCCGCCCAGTGCAGGTCGTCGGCCAGCTCGGCGAGGGCGGCGTCCGCGGCCTCGTAGGCGGCTGCGGCCGCCTGCAGTACCGCGGCCCGTGCCGTGAACCTCACGGCCAGGGCAGTCAAGCCCTGCGGACCGTGCAGAACCTCGAGCAGCGCGGCCTCGAACCGGACGACGCCGGCGGGGTCGAGCAGGGCGGAGGCGAGCAGGTCCGGGTCGGTGAGCATCCCGGAGCAGGTTCCGCCGGTAGCGGCGAGCAGCTCGGCCAGGCCGAGGCTGCTGCGCCCCAGAACGGCGAGGTCGGCGAGCTCGGCCTCCAGGCCCCCGGCGCCACCGCTCACCCGGATCTCAGGGCCGCCCATCGGAGTTCCCCAGCAGCGCGCCCACGGTCGGCGCCACCCACGTTCCGATGTCGCCCGGCTCCACCGGCACCAGGTCGAGCATCCGCCGTGGCTCCCCGCCCAGACGCGGCCGGAGGCCCACCCACCCCGCGTGGGTCGCCAGCCAGGAGACCTCCCCGGAGCCGACGGCCGAACCCGCCCGGCCGGCCACCCGGCAGCTCAGCGAGCCGGCCGTCCGCCGCTCCAGCTCCTGCGCCAGCGCCCGTTCCTCCGCCGTCGCATCGGGCGACAGCACGTCCTCCAGCAGGGCCAGCGGAAGGGGGCCGGCGGTCGGGACGCCGTCGCCCGGCTCCTCCCCAGCCGGCCAGGGCCCGGTCAGCTCCGCCGCGTGGGGCACGGCCCGCGCCAGCTCGGCGCCCAGCCGCACGGCCGGCGCGAGCGACAGCTCCACGCCGCCGTCTGCCAGCGTGAGCAGTCCGACGACCACGTCCCGGCCGAGGGCCAACCAGCCCTGACGGGCACCGGTACGGCCGGTGACCTCGAGCTCGACCGTCAGCAGCGGGCGGCCCAGCGTGGCCAGGTCGGCTGCCAGGGGCGGCACCGGCTCGACTGCTCCCCCGTCGTGCCGCACCACGATCCCGGCGCCGACCAGAACGGAGATCGCGACGTCCCGGTCGCCAGGGCTCAGCGGGACCGGGGCGAACGCCGCCGGCGGGTGCGTCAGCCGACCGGCCGCGACCACCGACCACCCGGCCGCGGTGAGGGTCTGCCGCCGCGGCTCGGCGCTCACCACAAAGCCAGTCTGCTGAGCCGGCCCGACACCTGGCGCCAGGCGTCGGCGCCCGCCTCGGGCAGCTGGCCCAGCACGTCGCCGACGTCGCCGAGCAGCTCGCCGCCGCGGGCGGCCCGCTCGGAGAGCCACGCCCGCACCGCGTGCTCGGCCCGGGCGATCTCCGCCAGCTGCTCGCGCAGCTCGTCGGCGTGCCGGCGCAACAGCTCGGCGGCCTCCGCCATGGCCCCGGCGGCGGTATCGACGTCGGTGCAGTCGAGCGCCACCTGCCGGCGGTACGCCGCGGCGGCGTCGGACACCCAGCGGGCGCGCTCGGCCCCGCGCCGGTGTTCGGCGCCGGCCGCGCGCACGTCCCGGGCCCGCTGCGCGAGCTCCGCCGCCAGCGCGTCGAGCGCCTCCGGGTCTCCGTACCACCCCACCGCCGCCGCCTCCCCGGTCCAGAACTGCAGCGGAGCCTAGGTGCGCGCCTGAGCGCCCCGTCGCGGTTCCGGAGCACCTGTGGAGACCGGCTGGACCTGTTGAGGAATGCTGGGCCGGTGCCTGGTGAAGCCTCCTCCGACGCCCGCGTGCAGGCCGTCCTCGACATCCCGCTGCACCGGTTCCTCGGGGTCGAGCTGCGCGACGCGCGGGACCCCTCGGCGGGGATCCGCTTCCCGGTCGGCGAGGCCGCGCAGAACCCGGCGGGGCTGCTGCACGGCGGCATCGTCTACGCGCTGCTCGACGTCGCCTCGTTCCTCGCCCTGCTGCCCTCGCTGAACGACGGCGAGCACGCGGTGACCCACGACGTCGCCGCCTCGCTGCTGCGGCCGGTCGCCGCCGGCGCGACCGTGGAGCTCTCCGCGACGGTCCTGCGGCGGGGCCGCGCGGTGGCGTTCATGCGGGCCGAGGCCACCGTCGACGGGGTGCTCGTCGCCACCGGTCAGGTGACGAAGACGGTGCTCATCCCCCGCTGAACGGGCTACCAGAGCGCCATCGACCGGCGGAAGATCCCGGCGAGGTCCTCCGCGGTGACCTCTCGGGGGCAGGTGGCCAGCAGCCGCTGCTGCTTCATCGCGCCGTCCACCAGGACGGGCACGTCACCGTCACCGAAGCCGACGGCGCCCACCCCGTTGGGGATGCCGATGTCGCGCATCAGGTCGGCCAGCACCGTGGGCAGGAACTCCGCCAGGTCCGACGGGCGGTCCGCCCCCGGCGCCAGCAGCTCGGCGGCGCGCACGTGCCGGTCGGGCGAGGCCTCGAACGTGAACCGGAAGGCCTCCGGGGCAGTCAGGGCCACCGACATCCCGTGCGGCACCATCGGCTCGTCGCCCGGATAGTCGTCGGGGTGGAAGTCCGTGACCTGCCCGGCGATCGGGTAGGCGTTGGCGTGCGGGATGTGCACGCCGGCGTTGCCGAACCCCATGCCGGCGAACGTCGCGGCGAGCGCCATGTCGGCGCGGGCCTGCACGTCGTCCCCGTTGCGGACGGCGGTGCGGAAGGAGCCGGCCAGCAGCGTCATGGCCTTCTCCGACCACATGTCCGAGATCGGGTTGGCGCCGCAGTAGGGCACCCGCTGCTCGGGCGACTTGCGCTCGTAGGCGCTGAACCAGCGTGCGGTGTAGCTCTCCAGGGCGTGGCAGAGGATGTCCATGCCCGACGCCGCCGTCACCCCGGCCGGCTGGCTGCGGGTCAGATCGGGGTCGATGACCGCCAGGGTCGGGCGCAGCCGCGCGTGGCTGATCCCGGTCTTCACCTTCAGCGACAGCACGTCCATCACGCAGATCGTGGTGCTCTCCGAGCCGGTGCCGGTCGTCGTCGGCACGGCGACCAGCGGCTTGAGCTGCTCCGTCGGCGCCTGCCCCTTCCCCACCGGCACGTTGACGTAGTCCATCAGCTCGCCGGGGTTGGTGGTGAGCAGGTTGATCGCCTTGGCGGTGTCGATGGCCGAGCCGCCGCCGACCGCGACGAATGCGTCCCACGGGCCCGACGCCCGCGCCTCGTCGATCGCGGCGATCAGGCTGACGTCGGTCGGCTCGACGTGCACGCCGTCGAAGACGCGCGCCTCGATGCCGAACCGCTGCATCTGCTCGGCGACCCGCTGCGGATGGCCGGTGGCCGCGACACCCGGGTCGGTGATCACCAGCACCCGCCGCACGCCGTACCGGCTGAGGTCGTAGCCGATCTCGTCCGACGCGCCACTGCCGAACTTCAGCTGCGGAGCGCCGTAGGTGAAGACGGACTCCGGATTGCCGGGCACGCTGCTCGTCATGGGATCCCCCTGGGCGGGTCGGGCGGTGCGGTGACGGTGATCGGGTGGACCGAATGGTGCACCAGCGGTCGTGCTCGCCACCACGGCGGTCCGGATGACCGCACCGGCGCTCCCCACCTCTGGTACGACGGCAGAACCGGATGCCGGCAGGACGTGGCCGCACGTCGGCGCGGCAGCCGGTACGCCGGTCGACCCCGTCGTCATCGAGGAGCACCGTGAGCAGCTACGACGACCGTCCCTGGCTGGCCGTCTACGGCGACCAGCCGGCCGACTACGCGATCGAGTTCGAGAGCGCCCTGGACATGTTCCGGACCGGCGTCGAACGGGACCCCTCCGGGGTGGCGCTGCGCTACTTCGACGGAACGATCACCCGCCGGGAACTCGACGAGCTCACCGACGGCCTGGCCTCCGGGCTGCTCGCCAACGGGTTCGCCCCCGGCGACCGGCTGGCGGTCTACCTGCAGAACGTGCCGCAGTTCGTCATCGCGATGGTCGCCACGTGGAAGGCCGGCGGCGTCATGGTGTCGATCAACCCGATGAGCCGGCAACGCGAGCTGTCGTACCTCGTGACGGACTCCGGCGCCACGGTGCTGCTCGCCCTCGAGTCGCTCTACGACCAGGTCGCCCGCGAGGTCGTGCCGGACACCGACGTGCGCCTGGTGCTCACGACCAGCGAGCTGGACTTCCAGACGCGCAACGACGAGCGTCTCTTCGCCGGCGTCACCCGGCAGCGCCACGAGGGGACCGTCGACCTGCTGGAGCTGATCGACCGGCACCGTGGGCAGACGCCGCCACCGGTCGGGCTGCGGTCGGACGACGTCGCCTTCCTGACCTACACCTCGGGGACGACGGGCGTCCCCAAGGGCGCGATGAACACCCACCGGAACGTGGTGTTCACCGCGCAGGTCTACCGGGACTGGGTGCGCGCCGGGCGGGACGGCGCGATCTTCGGCATCGCCCCGCTGTTCCACATCACCGGGCTGATCGGGCACGTCGCGGTCAGCCTGCTCGTCCCCGCCCCGCTCGTGCTGGCCTACCGGTTCGAGCCGCAGGTGGTGCTCGACGCATTCGTCGAACACCGGCCTGCCTCCACCATCGGCGCCATCACCGCGTTCACCGCCCTGCTCAACGCCCCCGGCTGCAGCCGCGACCACTTCGCGTCGTTCACCTCGGTCTACTCCGGTGGAGCGGCCATCTCCCCCACCGCCGAGCAGGCGTTCCTGGCGGCCACCGGAAAGCAGGTGCACAGCGCCTACGGCCTGACCGAGACGACGTCCCCCATGACCGTCACCCCGCTCGGTGCCACGTCCCCGGTCGACCCGACCTCGGGCGCCCTCTCGGTCGGCGTCCCGGCGCCGAACACGGTCGTGCGCATCCAGGACGACGAGGGACGGGACCTGCCCCTGGGCGAGATCGGCGAGATCGTCGCGGCGGGGCCGCAGATCGTCGCCGGCTACTGGGGCAAGCCGGAGGAGACCGCGGCGAGCCTGCCCGGTGGTGCGCTCAAGAGCGGGGACGTCGGCTTTCTGAACCCGGAAGGCTGGGTGTTCATCGTCGACCGCAAGAAGGACATGATCAACGCGTCCGGCTACAAGGTGTGGCCCCGCGAGGTGGAGGACGTCCTCGCCGAGCACCCGGCGGTCCGGGAGTCGGCGGTGGTCGGCGTCCCCGACGAGAAGCGCGGCGAGACGGTCAAGGCCTTCGTCAGCCTCAAGGCCGGTGCCGCCGTGACCGAGGACGATCTGATCGCGCACTGCAAGGAGCGGATGGCCGCCTACAAGTACCCCCGCAGCGTGGAACTCGTGGACGAGCTGCCCAAGACCGTCACCGGCAAGATCCTCCGCCGGGAGCTGCGGGGCTGACCGCCGGCCGCGATGACCGGGCGCAGTGGGGCCGGTTGCGGCAGGGTGGAGCCATGACGACGCCGGAGACGCCGCAGCCCCGCGACATCGCCCTGGAGCAGGAGAGCGCCGAGGTGGCGGCGGACCTGGAGGCGCAGAGCGCACCGCGCGAGGCGCCGCAGGGCGACGAGCGCGACGTCGAGGGTCACCCCTCCTAGACCGGTCAGCGTCCGCCGGTGAACTGCCGGAGGGGGATGCGGGCCTCCGCGACGTAGTACAGGGTCGCCCCGACCGGTACGGGCGTGTCCCACGGCGGGTTGAGCACCGGCCCGTCCGCACCGCGCAGCGCCAGCGCGGTGGCCCGGAACTCCCGGCCCAAGTGGGACTGGCAGTCACCGAAGGTCGCGTACGGGAATCCGGGCGGCACCGTCAGCGAGTAGGTGTTGCCGCTCCCACCGCTGCGCATGAGGTCGGTGTAGACCTGCGCGATCCCGGGGTCGGTCGCCTCCTCGGTGAGGAGGAAGGGCATGTGCCACTGCACGACCTGGATCCCGTCGTCGACGTAGCGGAGGTTCTCCCCGCGGTCGAGGTCGCGGACGGCGGCGACCACGTGCACGCGCGGGTTGGCGTGGACGACGGCCACCGCGATCGCCAGCGTCTCGTTGTCGTCCCGTCCGTCGATGACCACGGTGCGGGCGGCGGCCACGCAGGCCCGGGACATCACGTCCTCGCGGGTGAGGTCGCCACGGACGAAGTGCACCGCCGGCCGGTCGGACACGGGATTCTCCGGGACCTCGTCCCAGGCGCAGAGAGCGACCTCGGTACGTCCCTCGGCGGTCAGCTCGGTCAGGATCCGCTCGGTGCGCCCGGGCCAGTAGCCCAGCAGCACCAGGTGGTCGGACAGCTCCAGGGGGACCACACCTCTCAGACGCCGGCTCCGGACCGACTGCAGGGCGTCGGAGAGCCGGGTGAACAGCAGGGTCAGGGTGACGATGCCACCCACGATCACGTACCCGCCGACGATGCGGCCGCCGAGCGAGGACGGGAATACGTCGCCGTAGCCGACGGTCGCGGCGGTGACGAGGAAGTACCACCAGTAAGTGGCGGGGGCGGCGATGTCGGTGTCGGCCGGCTCGACCAGGGCCATCGCCAGCCAGCTGGAGAGGAAGACGAACACGGCGACGGCCAGCGGCAGCCGCCAGCCGGTCAGGCGCGCCCGGACGAGCCGCGTGAAGCGGTGGAGGAAGAACGGCAACGGATCTCCTGGCGACGGCGTCCGGACGAGGCAAGCTACCGCGCGCCGTCCCGGGAGGGCTGCCACGACCGAGCGGTGTCCCCTTCCTCGCGCGACGGGCAGCCGGCCCCGGTTCGCCGTACGTTCGAGCTGTGACCGTCGACAGCCCTGACTTCTACGCCTTCGAGGACCTGCTCGAGCCGGAGGAGATCGCGATCCGGGACCGGGTCCGCGCCTTCGGTGAGCAGGAGGTCCTCCCGCGGATCAACGACTACTGGGAACGGGCGGACTTCCCCTTCGAGCTGGTGCCCCGGCTGGCCGAGATCGGCGTCGTCGGGGGGATCATCGAAGGGTACGGCTGCCCCGGCATGAGCAACGTCGCCGCCGGTCTGGTGGCCGCCGAGCTGGCCCGTGCCGACGGCAGCATCGGCACCTTCAACGGGGTGCACAGCTTCCTGGCCATGCAGTCGATCGCCCTGCTCGGCGACGAGGAGCAGCGCGAGCGCTGGCTGCCGGAGATGGCGCGGCTGGAGAAGATCGGCGCCTTCGGCCTCACCGAGCCCCGGCACGGCTCCGACGCCGTCGGCCTGGAGACCTCGGCCCGCCGCGACGGAGACGCCTACGTGCTCAACGGTCAGAAGAAGTGGATCGGCAACGGCTCGATCGCCGACTACGTGATCGTCTGGGCCCGCGGCGAGGACGGCGCCGTCAGCGGGTACGTGGTGGAGAAGGGCACCCCCGGCTACGAGGCCACGGTGATGACGGGGAAGACGGCGCTGCGGGCGGTGTGGCAGGCCGAGATCACGCTGACCGACGTCCGGGTGCCGGCGGAGAACAAGCTGGCCAACTGCCATTCGTTCAAGGACGTCTCGCAGGTGCTCGACCGGACCCGGTACACCGTCGCCTGGCGCGCGCTGGGGCTGGCGACGGCCTCCTACGAGCTCGCGCTCGCCCACGCCCTCCAGCGGGAGCAGTTCGGCCAGCCGATCGCCGGATTCCAGCTGGTGCAGGACAAGCTCGCCCGCATGCTGGCGGAGATCACCTCCATGCAGCTGATGTGCTGGCGGCTGTCCAAGCTGGCCGATGCGGGCAAGATGACCGCGGCCATGGCGTCGCTGGCGAAGATGAACCACGCCGCCAAGGCCCGGGCGATCGTGGCCGACGCCCGCGACATCCTCGGCGGCGACGGCATCCTCATCGACCACCACGTCGCCCGGCACCACGCCGACATGGAGGCCGTGTTCACCTTCGAGGGCACCGACTCGGTGCAGGCCCTGATCGTCGGCCGGGCGATCACCGGGCTGTCGGCGATCAGCGGCCGGAAGCCCGAGAAGAGCTGACCGGCACGACACAGCCCCGGGGCCCGTCGGGACGGGATCCGGGGCCGGGCGGAACGGTCAGCTGGCGGCGGACAGCCGCCTTCCGACCGCGGTGATGCGGGCGCACTCGGGGCACCCGGTGCGGCCGACCCCGACCCGCTGCCATTTCTGCGTGCCCCACACCTGGACGATGGCGCCGCAGACCGCCAGCTCCACCTCGCCGTCGAGCTCGGCCGGCGGTCGGTGTGCCTCCACGGCGTGCCAGGGGTAGCTCTGTTGGTTGCGCGACCCACCCGACCATCGATCGGGACGGGCGAACCCCACCGCGTACGTTTCCACGGGATTCACCGTGCCCCGCCGACACGGCCGCCAATCCCCCTGATCGGGCGAAACGTGCCTCGGGTCACGACCCCGGCGCGGTCACGCTCCGCAGTTCCGGCATGCCTCGGTCACCCCTCCGGGGACCGTGCCGGCGCGCTACCGTCGGAAGCCTCGCGCGGGAGGTGCACGACGATGGATCCGATCAGCCTGGCCGTGGGCGCAGCCCTGCTCGGGGCCGGCTTCCTGGCCGGGCGGCTGGGTCGGCACCGGCCGGTGGCCGCTCCCCCACCGGTCACCCCGCTGTGCGGGTGCGGGCACACGCTCAGCCAGCACGACACCGAGAGCAACACCTGCTACGCGGAGCTGCGCCGCGACACCTACGACAAGCGAGGCCGCTGGTCGGGGCACAACTGGGTGCCCTGCACGTGTCGCCAGTACGTCGGTCCGCGCCCTGTCGACGAGGTGTTCGTCCCCCGGGTCCTCCCGCCTGGCGACTGATCCGCCGGCTCCCCGGGCATCGAAGGCAGGTGTCCACCCGTCCCGCACCGGCCCGCCGCGATCGCGCCGACAACCTCCTGGCCCTCACCGAGCCGGCCCGCGCGCTGGTGAGCGCCGGCGCCCTCGCCGCCGGCCGGCCGCTGCTGTGCCTGGCACCACGCGGCGAGCCGCACCCGGTCGTCGTGCTACCCGGGTGGCTGGCCTCCGACGTCTCCACCCGCACGCTCCGCCGGTGGCTGGGGCGCCTCGGCCATCCGACCGTGGGATGGGATCTCGGACGCAACCACGGCCCCCGGCCGGAGGTGGTGGAGGGGGTGCGCACGCTCGTGGAGCGGCTGGTCGACCAGCACGGCACACCGGTGAGCATCGTGGGCCAGAGCCTGGGCGGGATCTTCGCCCGCCGGCTGGCCCGGCGCACCCCCCGGCTGGTGCGCCAGGTCCTCTCGCTGGGCTCCCCGTTCGCCGCGGTCCCTCCCCGGCCGCGCCCTCCGTCGGGGGCGGGCATGTACCGGGAGTACCGCCGGCTGCGGGCGGTCGAGCAGCTGCGGCCGGCCAAGGCGCTGTCCGTGCCGAGCACGTCCATCTACTCGCGGTGGGACGGCGTCGTCGACTGGCGCACCTGTCTCCAGGAGGAGGGTCCGCGCAGCGAGAACGTCGCCGTGCACGCCAGCCACCTCGGCATGGGCGTGGACCCGGCGGTGCTCTGGGTCGTCGCCGACCGGCTGGCCCAGCCCGCCGACGACTGGCGCCCGTTCGTCCGGCCGTCCCGGTTCGGCCTCCGCGCCCTGTTCCCGGAGGAATGAGCGGCCGGTTCAGGTCCAGGCGGTTCCGGCGGCCAACACGACCAGCGTTCCGGTGGTGGCGATCTCCAGCACGGCGCCGAAGACGTCGCCGTTGACGCCGCCCAGCCGCCGGGCGGCGTGCCGGGCCAGGAGGGCGGCGACCAGCAGCGCGACGACGACCGCCGCGACCCACCACAGCACCTGCCCCGCCGATCCGCCGGTGACCACCCGGGCGCCCGCGGCGGCGACGAGCAGCCCCGCCGTGGTTCCCCAGCGCACGACCGGAGCCCCGGAGCCCGCCACCAGCACGCCGAGCGACGATCCGGAAGCGGGCGGCCGGGACGCCGCGTGCAGCACCGCCACCCGACCGGTCGTGGTCGCCAGCGCGACGGTGAGCACCCCGACGGGGACCGACGACACCGCCAGCACGCTGCCCAGCGCGGTCACCTGCAGGATGAGCACGCACGCCACGGCGGCAACGCCGAACGCACCCACGTCCGGACGCCGCATGATCGCCAGCGCCTGCCCGGCCGGCCGGCCGCTGCCCAGGCCGTCGGCGAGGTCGGCGGTGCCGTCCAGGTGCAGCCCGCGGGTCAGCAGCGCCAGCGCGGTGACGACCAGGGCGGCGCCTAGCAGCGGAGACCCGGCGCCGGCGCCCCGCCACACGGCGAGGGCGGGCAGGCACGCCAGCGAGCCGAGCAGGAGCCCGACCACCGGCAGCCAGTGCAGCACCCCGGCCATGGGGTGGCGGGCATGCGCCGGCACCGGCACCACGCTGAAGAGGCCGAGCGCGGCGAGCAATCCCCCGCTGCCCGCGTCCTGCCGCGGGGCGGCGCTCATCGCAGCCGCTGGGGCAGCCCGGCGGTGAGCAGCCACACCCGCTGGGAGGCCGCCGCGATCCGCGTGTTCAGGATGCCGAGCTCGTCGCGGTACCGGCGGCCCGACGCGGTGGCGGGCACGACCCCGGACCCGACCTCGTTGCTCACCGCGACCACCCGCCGGCGGGTGCCCTCCCAGGCGGTGACCAGCGCATCGACGGCCGCGTCCAGCCGGGCATCGGCGCCCGCGGCGTCGGACCACACCCCGCAGTCGTCCATCACCCGCGCCAGCCAGGTGGAGAGGCAGTCGACGAGGACCGGCGGGCCGGGTCGGCCGAGCACGGCTCCCAGGTCGACGGTCTCGACCGTGCGCCAGGACGCCCGACGCCGGTCGCGGTGCAGGGCGATCCGGCCGTCCCACTCGGGGTCGCTGCCGTCGGCCGGCAGCCCGCAGGCCACGTACTCGACCCGCCGCGCCCGGGCGACCAGCTGCTCGGCGTGCCGGGACTTGCCCGACCGGGCACCGCCGAGCACGAGGGTCCGGCGCGGTCGGCCGATCACGAGACCCGACCGGCGGTGCGCCGGGCACGGACCGCGGTGAGCAGCAGCTGCGCGGCCAGTGCCGCACCGACCCCCTCCCCCGAGCGCAGCCGCAGGTCCAGCAGCGGCTCCAGACCGAGCTCGGTGAGCACCTCGGCGTGCGCCCGCTCGCGGCTGCGCTGGCCGGCGACGAGCGAGGTCTGCGCGGCCGGTTCCAGGCCGACGGCGACGACGGCCGAGACGGAGGTGACCAGCCCGTCGAGCACGATCGGGACGCCGGCCGCAGCCGCCCCGAGCGTGAGCCCGGCCAGCACGGCGACCTCCGGCCCACCGAGTGCGGCGAGTGCCGTCAGCGGCTCCCCGAGTGCGGTTCCGTGCTCGGCCCGGGCCCGCTCGAGCGCCCCGGCGACGACGGCGCGCTTCCGGGCGAGCATCGCGGCGTCGGCACCGGCGCCCAGCCCCACCGCGTCGTCGGGTGCGAGGCCCAGCAGTGCGCAGGCCAGCGCGGCGGCCACCGTGGTGTTGCCGATGCCGACCTCGCCGAGGCAGACCAGACCGTGCGCGGCCAGCTCCCGGCCCAGCTCCCGACCCTCCTCGACGAGAGCCGCGGCCGCCGCCGGGGTGAGCGCATCCGCGGTGACGAGGTCGCCCTGCCGGTCCGGTGAGACGGCGTGGTGCGCCACCACGCGGAGGCCCGCCTGCCGCGCCGTCGCCGCACCCAGCGACTCCCCGGCGCGGGTGGCGGCGAGCACGTCGGCGGTGACCGACGCCGGATAGGCGGACACCCGGTGCGCGGTGGCCACCGGGTGCTCACCGGCGACCACGACCAGGGTTCCGGTGCCGGGCCCGACGCCCGGCAGGGCGAGCACCCGGTCGACGGCGCGGTCCAGGACGCCGAGCGAGCCGGGGACGGCGAGCAGGTCGGCGCCGCTGTCGCGCCCGGCCACCACGGCGTCCGGCTGCGGGCCGGCCAGGTGCGACACGGGAGCCTCCGGGCTCCCGTCGGCCGGCCAGCGCTCGGCGAGGACCACGTCGTCGAGCGAGAGCCGGCTCGACCAGCCGTGCCGCACCAGCCCCGGCTCGGGCGGACGTTCGTCGGGCCAGCCCAGGCAGAGCCAGCCGAGGGTCTCGACGCCCTCGGGAAGGTGCAGCAGCTCAGCGAGGTCGGCCGGCTGGAACAGCGTCACCCAGCCCACGCCCAGCCCCGCGGCGCGGGCGGCCAGCCAGATGTTCTGGATGGCGCAGGCGCAGCTCCACAGGTCGGCGTCGGGAAAGGTGGCCCGGCCGAGCACCCCGGTGGCGTGCGCCCGCCGGTCGCAGGCGACGACGACGCCCACCGGCGCCTCGCGGATGCCCTCGAGCTGCAGGTCGAGCAACCGGGCCCGCCGGTCGGGGCTGAGCAGCTCGGCCTGCCGGAGCCGCTCGCGGTCGGCGAGCACGGCCGCGCGGTCCCGGGTCGCCTGCTCGGTGACGACGACGAAGCGCCACGGCTGCGAGTGCCCGACCGACGGCGCACGGTGGCCGGCGCCGAGGACCGTCCGCAGCAGGGCCGGCGGCACCGGGTCGGGGCGGTAGCGGCGGATGTCGCGGCGGGCGTCGACGACGGCGTGCAGGGCCGCGACGCTGTCGGCGTCGAACGCCCAGCCCGCCGGGTCGGCGGCGCGCTGCGCCGCATGGGTGCGGTCACCGATCACCGGGACCGGCCGGGGCCAGGTCATGCCGTGGACCTCACGGTCACCGGCCGGCGTCCAGGTCGTCGGCGACATCCTCGTCGCGCGCCCCGGCTCCGTCGCCGCCCCGAAACATGGGGGGACCATACTTCTCCCCGCGCGGGTGGCCGCCCACGAACAGGGCTTCGTGTGGTTCGCCATCGGCCTTGTCCTGCTGGCCACCGGCCGCAGGCCCGAGATCAAGGCGGAGGAGAATTTGTGACCCTCGAGGTCGTCTCGCTCAACCCCGAGCCCGGCCAGTACCGCTACAGCTTCGGCGGAGCGCCGGAGCCGCTGCTCCGGGTGCAGCCGGGCACCGTCGTGGAGCTGACCACCGAGGACTGCTTCGGCGGCCGGGTGACCAGCACCGGCGACCTGCCCAGCCAGGTCTGCGACTTCTCGCAGCTGAACCCGGTCACCGGCCCGATCCACGTGGAGGGCGCGGAGCCCGGCGACACCATCGCCGTGCACTTCGTCGACATCGCCCCGGTGCGCGACTGGGCGGTGTCCACGACGTTCCCGCACTTCGGGGCGCTCACCGCCACCCACAGCACCGCCATGCTGCACGACGCCCTGGAGGATGTCGTGTGGGTGTACGAGGTCGACCGCGTGCGGGGCACCTGCCTGTTCCGCCCCCGCCGCGGCGGCCCGGAGGTGGAGCTCCCGCTCGACCCGATGCACGGGACCGTGGGCGTGGCCCCGGCCGGCGGCGAAGTCTTCGCCAGCATCACGCCGGGCGCGCACGGCGGGAACATGGACACCCCCGAACTGCGCGCCGGCACGACGGCGTACTTCGGCGTCAACGTCCCCGGCGCGCAGCTGGCCATCGGCGACGGCCACTGCCGGCAGGGTGAGGGCGAGGTGTGCGGCACCGCCGTCGAGGCGGCCATGCGCACCGTCGTCGTCGTCGACCTCATCAAGGGCGCGGGCACCCCGTGGCCGCGGCCGGAGACCGACGACTTCCTCATGTCCACCGGCTCCGCCCGCCCCCACGAGGACGCCTACCGGGTGAGCCAGCACGACCTCGTGACCTGGGCCGCCGAACTGACCGGCTGGGACACCCTGGACGCCTACCAGCTGGTCAGCCAGGCGGGGCTCGCCCCTACCGGCAACGTCGTGGACACGAACTACACGATGGTGGCCAAGCTGGCCAAGAAGTACCTGGGCCGTGCGGGCGTCACGGTCGCCGGCGGCGTGCACGACCGGCTCCGGCAGACCGGCGCGGCGTACCTGGCCCAGGGGTAGCCGCCGGCACGCGTGCACTGCCGAGCGGCGGGTACGGCGGAGAGCGAATCGCCTGCACCGACCTCGGAGGAGGACAGACGCATGACGAACGAGACGCCGAACACCCCCGGTTTGAGCGAGACCGAGCTGCGCGAGATGACGGTGGACGACCTCCGCCGGCGCGCCAAGGACGACGGCGTGGAGGGCACGTCGTCGATGAAGAAGGAAGAACTCGTCGACGCGATCTCCCAGGCGTACGAGGAGGACCGTGGCGACGGCGGCGACAAGGGCGGCGACAAGGGCGGCGGCGAGGCCGGCGAGCCGGGTGACCGCGGCCCCGACGACGGTCACCTGCGCACCGGCGACCAGACGTCGAAGTCGCTGAAGTACTCGCAGGAGATCACCTCGCTGGACGAGGACCCCGAGCGCGCGGGACGCAGCCTCGCCACCACCAGCCACGAGGTCGTCCGCCGCTGGGCCGAGGACCGGGGCGGTGTCCCGGCCACGGTGGAGGGCACCGAGCACGGCGACCACCTCGGCGTCCTGCGCTTCGACTTCGGCGGCGACTCCGAGAACCTCCGCCACGTCAGCTGGGACGAGTGGTTCGACACCTTCGACGCCCGGAAGCTCAACTTCCTCTACCAGGAGGAGCGCAAGGACGGGAACCAGAGCACCTTCTTCCGCCTGGAGAGCCCCGACCGCGAGGACGCCTGAGCTGAGGCGGGCGGTGGTCGTCCCCGGGGGTGACCACCGCCCGGCCAGGCGTCAGGACGCCTTGCTGGTGCCCCCGCCGCGGGCCTCGGCCACCGCGCGGGCGAGCTCGTCACGGGTCATCTTCGACCGGCCGGGGACGTCGAGCTCCTGCGCCAGCTCGTAGAGCTCGCTCTTCGACATCTCCGCCAGGTCGTCGGCCGGCGCCTGGTCGGCGTCCCGGCCCGGCTTCCGGGTGGCCAGTGTGCCGGCCGACGCCGCGTTGCCCGGCCGGTGCTTGCCCGCGGCCTCGACGCTGGCACGCAGCGCGGCCATCAGGTCGACGACGTTGTCCGACGTGTCCGGCTCACCCTGGATGACCACCTCCTCACCGCGGCGCTTGGCCTCGATGAGCTCGTTGACCCGGTCGCGGTAGGTGTCCCGGTAGTTCGTGGGCTCCCACTCGGTGCTCATGGTATCGATGAGCGAGACCGCCATGTCCAGGTCGCGCGAGGTGAACGAGTGCTTGACCGGTAGCTGCTCGATCTCCTCCACCGGATCGCGCACCTCGTCGGCGAAGAACATCGTCTCCAGCGTGAGCACGTCGCCCTGCGGGCGGATGGCGGCCAGGTACTGCTTGGACCGCATGACGAACGTGGCGATCCCGACCCGTCCGGCGCGCTCCATCGCCTGCAGCAGCAGTGCGTACGCGCGCTGGGCGGCCTCGTCCTGCGGGGCGAGGTAGTAGGTCTTCTCGTAGTAGATGGGGTCGATCTCGGCGACGTCGACGAAGTCGGAGATGTCGATGACCCGGGAGCGGCCGGGCTCGATCTCCTCGAGCTCCTCCGGCGTGACGATCACGTACCGGCCGTCGCCGATGTCCTCGCCCTTGACGATGTCCTCGTAGTCGACCTCGTCGCCGGTGTCCTCGTTGATCCGCTTGTACCGGATCCGGGACGACGTCCCCCGCTCGAACTGGTTGAAGTGGACGGAATTGTCCTGGGTAGCCGCGTACAGCCCCACGGGGACGTTGACCAGCCCGAACGTCACGGCTCCGGTCCAGATGGCTCGTGCCACGGCAGTGCTCCCTCCTCGACAGCCCGTCGACGATCACGGGCACCTACCCCGCTCCCGGACGGTCACTCGGCGCGGCCCCGTCCGTGTCGGCCGCCAAGCGCTCCACCCGCGCACGTGCCCGGTCACGGGCGGTCCGTGCCCGCCCCGACCGGCGCTCACCTGCGTCCCGGCGTCGCTGGGCGTCACGCAGCTCCGCACCGAGCGAGGCGGCTTCCGCCTCCGCCCGGCGCAACCGCTGCTCGAGGTCCTCGACCTGTGCCCGGGCCTCCTCCCGCCGGGCGGTCACGTCGGCCAGCCGGTCCCCCGCGGCCCGCGCCTCGTCGTCAGCCTCCGCGGCGGCCACCTCGGCCTCCTCCAGATCGGCACGGGCCTTCGCCAGCGCCTGCTCCCGTTCCCGCCGCCGGCGCTCCTCGGCCGTGGTACGGCCCTTCCGAGCCCGCTTCCGCCGCGGGGCCGCCGCGGACCCGTCATCCCCGAGGTCCGCGACGGCACCGCTGACCTCCGACCTCGCCAGCCCCCGGTGCGACAGCGCGGTGAGCAGCCGGCCCGAGAGCACCGCCTGCCCGGCGTCCTCGTCGGCGATCGCTGCGCGGAGCGTGTCCTGCACCTGGCCGGCGACCGCGTCGCTGACCGGGCGCCCCAGGTCCGAGGCGAGTGACCGCGCCTGGCGGGTCAGCGCCGCGACCACCCGGTGGCGCTGCTGGGAGAGCTCCTTGAGCTCGTCACCGTCCAGGCTGCCCTGGGCGTCGCGCAGCGCGGCCCCCAGCTCCACGAGCTGCGCCAGCTCATCGGGCTCCCGCCGGACGAGGGTGTTCACCACCCAGGCCGCCGTGGAAGGCTTCCGCAGCTTCCCGACCGCGCGGGCCAGGTCGCGGTCGCCCCCGGCGCGGGCGTCCTTGCGCCGGGCCTCGCGCGTCTCGACGAACTCCTCGGGCGGCACGCCGTACAGCTCGTCGGCGACGTCGGCGAGGGTCACGCCCGCGACCGGCCGGAGCGGGCCCACGCCAACAGCCAGCCGGCCTCGAGTACCGCGTCGACCAGGTAGCCGCGGCTGATCCGCCCCGGGATCGCGTAGGCCAGGTCGGCGGCCGCGAGGGTGGCCGCCGTCCCCAGGCCGATCCGGCGCGCGCCGGCGATCCCCTGGGGAGACGGTTCGGCGCGCCACTGGGCGAGGCCGTTGGCCACCATCAGGCCGGCGACGGTGCGCACCAACCAGCGGTCGGCCTTCGGCCCGGTGACCGCCGAGAAGCTGCGCATGGACAGCAGCGGCCACAGCCCACCGACGCTGGTGAACGACCCGTGCGCCTTCGCCGGCCCGGCCGGCCCCGATCCGATCCGCATCTGGTCGTCCTCCTCCTGGTCGGACTCCTGCCCTTGGTATCAAAACGGGGGTGGTCCGGTGGCGGCAACCAGGCCGGTGGGTGTGGTGACGGTGAGGGTGCCGGTCGGGTCGAGGTCGTAGGTCCAGCCGGGTGCCTGGTGTTTGCCGCGGTGGTGGCCGGTGCAGAAGCCGGTGAGGTTCTCCGCACTGGTCGGCCCGTCGGGGTAGGGCGTGTTGTGGTCCAGTTCCCCGCCCCGCGGGACGCGGCGGCGGCAGCCGGCGAAGCGGCAGCGGCGGTCGCGGGCGCGCAGGTACCGGTCCAGTGCCGCCCCGGGTCGGTAGCCGTCGGTGGGTGGTGGCGGGCCGAGGCCGGGCCGACCGGTGAGGTCGTGCTCGCAGGTCTCGGGCCGGCGGGTGCAGGCCGGTCGGCCGCAGTGCGCCCTGCGGCGTAGTTCGCGGGCGTCGGTGAGTGCCAGCAGGGCGCCGGTGAGCTCGTCGACGACCGCGATGCGTGGCCGGTCGACCAGCGTGCCGCCACCGGATCGGTCGAGCAGTTCGGCCAGCGCGGCGCGTTGGGGGGCGGTCGCCGCGACCAACGCTGCCAGGTCCGATCCGGCCGCGTCGATCCGGCCGGCCGGGCTGCGCCGCCAGCTCTCCTCGTCCTCGTGGTCGGCCATCCGCGCCCGGTCGACCGCCCCGGAGGCGCGGTTCATTGCCCGGTCCAGCGCCAGCAGGGCGAGGCTCGCCTCGTCCACGGCCGCATGCGCGGCGGGCCACAGCCCGGCCGGCGCCGGGGCCGGGGCCGGGGCCGGGGCCGGGGTCGGGGCCGGGGCCCCGCAGGGCGCGGACTCCGTGGCCGCCCACCGCTCGTCCTCCCGGGTGGGGACGGCTGCGTGCGCTGCGCCCGGCCCGCCGTCGTCGGCCCGGAGCTGGGCGGTCCCTCGGAACTCCTCGTCCCAGAGCCGCTGCCGCACCTCCGGTGGCGGATCGTCCTCACCGCCCCATCCGCCGGCCAGGGCGCGGGCCTCCAGCTCCGCCCACCACCGCTCGTCGGCGTCGCGCAGCCAGTCCGGCCAGGTCTCCGGCGGTGACGTCTCGACCTCCCACTGCGCGAGCAGGTGGCCGGGGATCGGGCCCTCGCCGGTCGACCCGGTATCCGCCGGGCCTGCTGCCGCAGGCGCCAGCAGACCGAGGCCGCGCGCCAGTGCCCGGACCATCTCGGCCGGTACCGGCTCACCGCCGATCTCGCCGGGTTCCTCGCCACCGGCCAGGGTCCGCACCCCGGCCACGACGGTGAGCTGTGCCTGTACCGGCGGCAGCTGGCTCTCACCCGGGCGCAGCACCAGGTCGAGCAGCACGTCGGCCATCTTCTGCCCCCGGGTGCGGCGGTCCTCGGGGTCGTCGAGGGCGTCGGCGTACCGGCCCAGCACGTCGACCACCGCCTGCGCCTCGGGCTGGGTGAGCAGTGCCGTCAACGCCGCCATGCCGGGCCGGCGGTCCGGCCGTGCCCACACCCCGCGCTCCCTGAGCGCCGCCAGCAGCTCGTTCGCGTCCTGCCGAGGGTCGCGGCCCAGACCCATCCGACGCAGCTTTCCACCGAGCTGCGCCGGGGTGGTGATCTGCCGCTTACCGGCCCGCTCGGCCACCCAGGCGAGCACGTCCCGCTCGAGGTCGGCCCGCTTCTGCTCGTCGGTGACCGGCGCGACCCGCTCCAGCAGCGCCCACAGATGCCGGTCGTGCAGCAGCCCGGACTCCATCGCATCCACGGTCCCGGGCAGCTTGTGCACCAGGGTGAGTGATCGCTCCAGCAATTGCCCGGCGCCCTGCCTGCTCAGCCCGAGGGCGATCGACAGCTCCTGAGCTGTCCACTCCGACACATCAGCCAGCACCGCGGGCCGGGCGGCCCGCCGCGCCGCGCTCATCGCACCCGGCTCACCGGGCTGCCGGTCCACCGACGCCGGCCGGGACGCCGCGAACTCCGCCACCGCCCGCGCTCGCACCGCCGTCTGCCGGGCGATCTCCCGATCGGCGGCCTGCACCGCGCCCAACGGCCCCGACGCCCAGCCGGCCACAGGCGCACCGGCGGTGCCGGCCGCGAGAGTGGTCTCCTGCTCCATGTGTTCGATCATATGTTCGACCACCGACAGAAACGGGTCACGCGAGGGAAGGCCGGACGCGGAAGTTGGAGGAACGCCTCGGACCTGGACGTATCCCGTGAGCTCCGCACCCATCCGGCCGCGCCCGTGGCCGGCTCCTGGCTACCGGTCCCGCTCAGGCCCGCCGACTCCCGTCCACCCCCGGTGCGGCGCCCCGACGCCCTCCACGTCTGCGTCCGCCTCCTCCGGCGTCTCGCGTCCCGCGCGCGCCTCGGCCCGCGCGAAGGCGTGCGCGATGGGCACGTCGGTCGAGGAGTGCGCGACGATCGAGGCGACGATGACCAGCGCGATCAGGTGGAACATGGCGTCCGCGCCGGGCGCGTCCGCCTCGAGGATCAGCAGCCCGTAGACCACCGAGGCGAACCCCTTGGGCCCGAACCAGGCCGCGACCGCCTTCTGCGGAGTCGGCAGGCCGCTGCGGAACAGCGACACCGCGGTAGCCAGCGGACGGGCGAGCAGCAGCGCCAGCACGGCGAACAGGTAGCCGTTCAACGGGATCTCGCCCAGGAAGGCCGGCGAGATGAGGGCGCCGAACACCAGGATGGCGGCGAGCTTGAGCAGCTCGGTGACCAGCTCGCCGAACTCGGCGAACGACTTCTCCACCTGCGGCGCGAACGTGGCGATCGTGACACCCGCCGTGAACGCCGCGAGGAAGAGGTTCCCGTGGGTGAGGTTCGCCAGGCCGAGCACCATCAACCCGATCGACAGGCCGCCGAGCGACGCGTAGAGCGGGGTGGCCGAGGTGAACCGGCTGCGGATCAGCAGGATCGCCAGCGCCGGGACGGCGAAGCCGATGCCGATGCCGACCGCCAGCTCGGTGGCCAGCGCCCCGTAGGAGACGTCGTCCCGGGCGAGCACGGAGAGCAGGACGAGGACGACCGGCAGCGCCAGCCCGTCGTTGACCCCGCTCTCCACGTTGAGCAGCGACCGCAGCCGCCCGGGCACCTCCTCGCGGCCGACGATGGCCGAGGCGAAGACCGGGTCGGTGGGCGCCAGCACGGCCCCGACGAGCATGGACTGGATCCACGGCAGGCCCGCGACGTAGTGCGCGAGGAGCGCGGTGATCCCGAAGGTGAGCGGCATGCCGAGCACGAGCGCCCGGCCGGGCAGCCGCCAGGCGGTCCGGAGATCGGAGAAGCCGACCCGCATGCCGTCGGTGAAGAGCACCGAAAACAGCGCGAGCTCGGCCAGCCCCACGACGATCTCGTCCTCCGGCTGCAGGTCGAGCACGCCGGTCACGCCGTCCCCCAGCACGAACCCGGCCAGCAGGAACAGCACGGCTGTCGACAGCACGGTCCGGTGCGCGAGACCGGAGAAGAGCACGCCGACGAACAGCAGCACCGCGAAGACCAGGAGGAGTTCCACCGGTGTGCCGTACCCCCGCACACCCGCTCTCGGCTCATTACGGTTTGCCGACGAAACGGCCGGTCAGCGCTCCGGAACGATTGCGTGCACCTGCACCCGGCAACCCATCCCTGGTGTCTGCGACCTCCACCGACGGCAGCTTCCGCGCCGCGCCGCTCACCGACGGCCCCCCGGCCGTGGCCCTCGACGACGCGGCCGCGACCGACGACCGGCTGACCGGCGCGAAGGCGGCGGCACTGGCGCGCGCCCGCGCCAAGGGCCTGCCGATCGTGCCGGGGTTCGTGATCACCACTGCCGCCGTGGAGCGGCTGGCCTCCGGCGTCCCGCTCCCCGACGAGGCGCTGGCCGCCTGGCGGGAGCTGTCCGAGGACGGCCGGCGGTCCCTGGTGGTGCGCAGCAGCTCGACGGTGGAGGACCTCGGGGACTCCTCGATGGCCGGCCGCTTCGAGTCGGTCGTGGGGGTCGAGGGCCGCGAGGCGTTCGACCGCGCGGTGGCCACCGTCATCGCCTCGCGGGAGACGGCGGCCGCCGGGTCCGACACCCTCACCGGGAGCGAGCCCCTCGCCGTCCTCGTCCAGCCGCTGCTCGAGGCCCGCAGCGGCGGTGTGCTCTTCGGGATCGACCCGGTGTCGGGCCGGGAGGACCGGCTGGTCGTCGCCGCGGTGACCGGCGGGCCGGACCGGCTGGTGAGCGGCGAGGTCGACGGCGACCGCTACGAGCTGGACCGCTCCGGGCGCCGCACCGACGTCACCCGGGGCGACGGCGGCGTCCGCCTGCGCCGTCCCCAGCTGCGCGCCCTGGCCGACCTGGCCCGCCGGACGGCGGCGGTCTTCGGCGGACCGCAGGACGTCGAGTGGGCGTTCGACGAGCAGGGGCACCTGCGCCTGCTGCAGAGCCGCCCGGTCACGGCGGAGGGACGGGGCCGGCCCTACGGACCGGTGCTCGGGCCCGGTCCCGTGGCCGAGACGTTCCCCGAGCCGCTGCAGCCGCTGGAGACCGACCTCTGGATCACCCCGCTGCGCGAGGCGCTCCGGCACGCCCTCCTGCTGGCCGGCACCGCCGACCGCACCGCCGTGGACGACTCCCCGCTGGTCACCGTCCTGGGCGCCTGGCCGGCCGTCGACCTCGACCTGCTGGAGAGCCGTCAGGAAGCGCCGCGGCTGCGCGAGCGGCTCGACCCCCGCCCACGGCTGCGCCGGTTGCGGGCGTCCTGGCGGGTGGGCCGGCTGCGGTCCGCGCTGCCGGTGCTGGCGCAGGACGTCCTCGGCTCCGCGGACCACGTGCTCGGTGGTGTCCCACCCCTCGCCGCGCTCTCCGACCGCCAGTTGGTCGCCGTCCTGCACCGCGTGCAGCCGGCCCTGCGCTCGGTCCACGCGCACGAGGTCCTCATGGGGATGCTCGTCGACCCGGCGGCGCCCCGGCTCACCGGGGTCAGCGCGGCCCTGCGCGTGCTGGCCCGGTCCCGGCAGTCCGGGCTGACCGACGCCCAGATCGTCGCCGCGAACCCCGTCGTGCTCGCCCTCGCGGCGCCGCGGATCTGCGCCGTTCCCCAGCTGCCGCCCGACGTCGACGCACCCGACAGCGCACCGCCCGGTGACGAGACCGACGCCGGGCTGCTCCGGGAGGCGCTCCGCCTGCGGGTCCGCTGGCTCCAGGAGGTCACCGCCCGGGCGGCGTGGACGCTCGGGGAACGGCTGAGCGCGGCCGGCCGGCTGGGCGGCGCCGAGCAGGTGCGGGGGCTCCGGCTGGAGGAGCTCGCGGCCGCCGTGCACGCCACCGATCGCGAGCTCCGGCCGCAGCTCGAGGAACCGGGTGAGCCGCTGCCCGCCCGGTTCCGCATGAGCGACACGGGCCGGCCGGTGGCGGTCACGGGCACGTCCGGCGGAACGGGTGCCGGTGGTGGTGCCGGCAGCGGGCCGGTGCACCACGGCGAGAATCCGCCGGAGGGAGCCGTGCTCGTCGTCCGGAACCTCGATCCCTCGCTCGCCCAGGTGCTCCCCCGGCTGGCCGGTCTGGTCGCCGAGACCGGCAGCGTGCTGGCACACCTGGCGATCCTGGCGCGGGAGTCCGGCGTGCCGACCGTCGTCGGTTTCTCCGGGGCGCTCGATCAGTTCGAGCCCGGCACGACCGTCCGGGTCGACGGCGACACCGGTTCGGTCGAGGAGGAGACGTCGTGAAGAAGCTGAGCTGGCTCATCGGCGTGGTGGCCCTGATCGCCACCGGCGCCTACCTGTTCGTCTACATCTACCGGTGGGAGTGGCACCGCGCTCTGCTGGTGGGGATCCTCTTCCTCGCCACCCTGGTCGGCCTGTGCACCGCCCTGGTCATGCGCCGGCTGGGATCGATGGACGAGCGCGTGCGAGCCATGGCCGGTGATCCGAGGCCGCCCGGCGCGCTGGAACGGCTGCGGGCCGCGCCGGTGGAGACGCAGCCCTTCCGGTGGCTGTCCGCCGATGCGCTCGACCGCACGCACATCTTCATCCCGGTGCTGCTCGGCGGCGGCTTCGTCGTCTCCGGCATCGCCTGGCTGGTCGAGCGCGTCGCCGGGGGCTCCGCCCGCGCAGGCGTGGAGGAAGAGCTCGCCACCGAGCTGGAGGAGATCGCCTTCCCGGCCACCTCCCTGGTGCCGACCGACGCCGAGCTGCTGGCCGGCGGAGACGACTACGCCGACGACGCCGGCCTCCGGGTGCTGCTCGGCCCGGCGGCGACGAGGGCCGCCCGGTGAAGCGGGTCCTCCCCTGGCTGGCCGCCGCCCTCGTGGCCGGGACCGGGATCCTGTTCCTGCGCGCCGAGCTGATGACGGTCGACATCCCGCAGCCCGAGGGGTCCTACACCGACGTGGTGCTCGCCGTCTCCATCCGGGAGGACGAGGCCGTGCGCGAGGAGATGACCCGGGGGCTGGTCAGCAACTGCCGGCTGCTGGTCAACGCCGACGTGGTCGAGGACTCCTTCGCCGCCGTCGACGAGGGCGTGTTCTCGTTCCGGTTGCGCCCCGGGCTCGACGAGTTCGACCGGCGCGAGCTCGAGGGGTGCCTCCGGGACACCAAGGTGCAACACCTGCTGGCCGACGTGCGGCGGCTGGAGACGGTCACCCCGCAGGACGCCGGCTCCCCACCGTGACATGGTGCGGTCGCCCGCCGTAACGCGATCGTCGGGAGGGTGGCCGTTGGGTCCCCGGGTGCCCGGGTACCTCCGGTGTCCATGAGCAGGGTCGCGGAGCACGTGGACACATCACCCGAGGGCGCCGCCGGCGTGGGCCGCTTCGGGGCGCGGGCCGCGCTGGGGCTGGCCGCTCTGCTGATCGGGGCGGTCCCGTTCCTGCTGCTCGTGCTGCTGGTCCAGGAGGAGTGGTCGCCGCTGGCCTCGCTGGACGGCGAGGTGGCCGCCGGGTTGAACGCGGTGGCCAGCGACTCCCCCACGCTGGTGAGCGTGCTGCGGGTCGTCACCGACCTCGGCGGCAACTTCGCCGCCATCCTGATCTTCACGCTGACGACCGTCTTCCTCCTGATCCGCGGACAACGCCGGCTGGCCGCCTTCACCGTGGCGACCGGGATCGGGCTGGCGATCCTCGTGCCGGTCACCAAGGCGCTGATCGGGCGGGCGCGACCGGTCGTGGAGAACCCGGTCAACGAGCTCCCGTCGAACGCCAGCTTCCCGAGCGGGCACGCGATGGTCTCGATCGTCACCTTCGGCATGCTCGCGCTCCTGGCACTGCCCGCCGTGCGCCGCCACGCCCGCCCGTGGGTGGTGGCCGCTGCGCTGCTGATCGCCCTGGCGGTCGGCTTCACCCGGCTGGCGCTGGGCGTGCACTTCGTCACCGACGTCCTCGCCGGCTGGGCTCTCGGGGTGGGCCTGCTGGCCGTCACGACGGCCGCCTTCCGCGGGTGGCAGCACGACCACCACCACCGGCCGGACGAGTCGCTGGACCCGCTGGACGTCGAGCCGCACGCCGGACCGCACCTGGCACCCTCCCGCCAGCCGGCGCTGCCGGCCGGGAAGAAGTCGGGAACGGCCTTGGTGGTGGCCGCCGCCGCGCTCGCCGCGGCACTCATCGTGCTCGGACTGCTGATCACCGCCGTCCTCGGCGACAGCGTCATCGGCCGCTTCGACCGCGCGGTGGTGCAGGCCGTCGCCGACCTGCGCACACCGACCCTCACCGACATCGCCACCGCGGTCGGCATGCTGTCGGGGACGCCCATGGTGATCGCGGTGTCGCTCACCCTCGGCGTGGTGGCGCTGGCGGTGACCGCGAGCTGGCGGCCGGTGGTCTTCGTCGCCGTCACCGTGCTGGGCGAGGTCGGCCTCTACTTCGTCGTCTCCCGCATCGTGGAGCGCGCGCGACCGGCGGTGGCGGACCTGACCTCCAACCTGCCGACCGCGGCGAGCTGGCCGTCGGGACACGTGGCCGCCGCGGTGGCGATCTACGGCGCCCTCGCCGCCCTGGTGATCACCCTGAGCCGCAGCAGGTGGCGGTGGGCGGTGCTCGCCGTGCCGGCGCTCGTGGCCCCGGCGGTCGCCCTGTCGCGCATCTACACGGCCGCCCACTACCCCACCGACGTGGTCGCCGGGCTCGTCCTCGGCACGGTCTGGATGCTCGCCTGTGCCCGCTACCTCCTTCCGGACGTCGACGGCCAGGTCCGCTACCCCGGGACGTCCGCTCCGGCCCGGCCGGTCCCGGCCATGCGCTGACCGCAGGCGTCACCGAACCGCAAGGTGCCGCGGCTGTTCCCCCGCCGGGTCCCGGGTAGATCCGTCCACCATGCCGGACACCCACTTCGAGCCCTTCGTGCACCTCGTCGATCTGGCCCCCGACCGGGCGCTGATCGCCTGGGGTGGCTTCTGGTTCCGGCGCGACGCCCCGGACGGGTCCTGGCAGGTCGTGGGCGACGACGAGCTCGGGGAGCTGGACCGGGGGCGGACCGGCAGCATCGGGGCCCGGTCGGAGCCGTACGGCAGCGCCGTGGTGGAGGTGTTCGACCGCTCGGGCGACGTCGTGGCCGAGGCCCGCACCGACACCGGCAACCACGTCTGGGTCGACGGCCTCTCCCCCGACACCGGATACGGCTACCGCATCCGCGTGGACGGGCTGCCGTGGGCGGAGGGGCCTCGCATGGACTGGGGTCCCGTCGAGCGGGGAGGCCTGGACCTGCGGCCCGGCGACCGGGCCTACGACCTGCGGTTCCGCACCCATCCGGCGCCCGGCGTGGCCGTCCCCCTGGACTTCGCCGTGCTCGGCGACTACGGCATCGGCGTGCTCACCGACACCGGGAGCGGCCGCCGTCAACGACAGGTCGCCGACGTGCTCCACCGGCTGACCGAGGAGCCCGGTGTGCGCCTGGTCATCACCGTCGGCGACAACGTCTACCCCAGCGCCGGGACCCGGGGGTCGCAGGGCAGCGGAGCGCAGGACTCCGACTGGTACGGCAGCTTCTACCAGCCCTACCGGTACGTGCTCTCCCGGGTGCCGGTGTACCCGACGGTCGGCAACCACGACACCAGCGACGCGGAGTCCAGCGACGACCGCGAGCAGATCCGCGACAACTTCCACACCGACGCCCGGTTCACTCCCGAGGTCGCCGGCCCACGGGCCTCGGTGGACCCGGGGATGTTCTACCGGTTCGGGTTCGGCGCCGACGTCGAGTTCGTCTGCATCGACACCTCCCTGTCCCGCGACCTGGCCACCGAGCACTTCTTCGAGGACCCGCGCCACGAGGAGTTCCTGGAGCAGGCCTTCCCGGACGACGGCGGCGCCGGACGGCGGTGGCGGTTCCCCTTCTCCCATCACCCGGCCTACTGCGCCGGGCCGCACCACGGCAACACCGAGCCGATGGTCGAGCACCTCGTTCCGCTGTTCGCCCGGGCCGGCGTCCGGGCGGCGTTCGCCGGGCACGAGCACAACTTCCAGCTGGCCCGCGTCGACGGCATCGACTACTTCGTCTCCGGTGCGGGTGGGAAGCTGCGGGAGGATCCACCGGAGGACTTCGGGCCGGCCGGGACGGTGGCGTGGGGGGCTCAGGTGCACCTGCTGCTGGCGCGGGTGGACGGGAACACGCTGACCGTCACCCCGCTGACCGCAGTGACAGCCGACGGAGCGACGGCACCGATGACCCCACGCGCACCCGACGGCGCTGCCGTGGAGGTGCCGTTCGTGGTCCGCCACGACCGGTGAGCGCCGGTTGCGCACGACCGGATCGTCACCACATCGACACACCGCCGGGCATGACCGTGGGTAGGCCCGGTGCATGACCGATGTGATCTCCTTCGACGGCACCCGCCTGGCGCTCTACTCCTGGGGGCCCGAGGACGCCCCGCTGCTCGTACTGGGGCACGGGCTGGGCATGTCCGCCGAGTCGTGGGGCGAGGTGCCCCAGCGTCTCGCCGAGAACCACCGGGTGGTCGCGTACGACCTCCGCGGGCACGCCCAGTCCGGTGACGCCCGGTCGCAGGACTACAGCCTCTCGGCCCATGCGCAGGACCTGTCGGCCGTGCTCGGCGCCGTGGTCCCCGACGGTGGCTCCGCGGTGGTCGTGGCGCACAGCCTGAGCGGCGGCATCCTGCTGCGGCACGTCCACGGCTCCCCGGACGACCGGATCGCCGGGGCCGTCTTCGTCGGATCGGGTGGCTCGGGCGTGACCGCGCCTGGCTTCCCGGCCCGGCACCTGCCGCCGTGGGCACGGGCCCGGATGCGCTCGGCGTGGTTCGCGCTGCTGCGGTCCGGTGCCCGGCTGGGCCGGCGGCTCCGGCCGGTCCGCGCGGTCTCCGACCGCGCCATCCGGCACTTCGCCTTCGCACCGGACGAGCCGCTCGAGCAGGTGCAGCGGATGCGCGACAACTTCCTGACCACCCGGCCGCTCGCGCTCGCCGGCACGACACTGGCCGGCGTGAGCAGCGACGGTGTCGAGCTGGCGCCCAGCCTGACCGTGCCGGCGCTGATCGTGCACGGCAGCCGCGACCCGGAGGTACCCGGTGCCGAGGCCCAGCGGCTCCTGGACGCACTTCCGGACGGCGAGCTGTTCACGATCCCCGGCGCCGGCCACATGCTGCCGCTGACCCAGCCCGACCTGGTCGCCGAGCAGGTGACCCGGTGGGCGGCACGGATCGCCGCCGCCCGGCCGGATGCGGCCTCGGTCGGCTCTGCCGTGGGATAGCCACGACTTCCGCGCGGACGACGGGCCGGCCGGCGAGCGCCGGTCGGCCCGTGCCGTTCCGGACTCAGCCGTCGACGACGACCTCGATCACCGGGTACCCCGAAGCACCGTCCGGCGCCACCGGCGTGCGCTCGTCGGTCTGCACCTCGCCCTCCCCGTCGGTGGCCCGAGCCATGATCACGTGCCGGCCGGGCGTCGCGTCCCACGGCAGGAACCACTGCCGCCAGACGTCGACGTCGTAGGACTCGGCCAGCTCCGCCTGCTGCCACGGCCCGTCGTCGATGCGCACCTCCACCCCTTCGATGCCGCGGGTGGGGGCCCAGGCCACGCCGGCGATCGGCCGCCGGGCCGCCGGGATGGTGCTGCCGGGCCGGGGGACGTCGATGCGGGCCTGGGTCTTGACCGGCCCCTCCTTGGCCCAGCCACGGGGGATCCAGTAGCCGTCGACGTCCCAGTCGGTGAGCTCGATCGCCGCGAGCCACTTGGTCGCCGAGACGTAGCCGTAGAGACCGGGGACGATCAGCCGGGCCGGGAAGCCGTGCTCGGCGGGCAGCGGCTCGCCGTTCATGGCGACCGCCACCATCGCCTCCTCGAGATCCAGCGCGGTCACGGTGGGGAAGCCCGCGGTGAAGCCGTCGACGGAGCGGCCGATCAGCTGGGTCGCCCCCTCCTGCAGGCCGGCCCGCTCGAGCAGCGGCCGCAGCGGCACGCCCTGCCACCGCGCGTTGCCCACCAGATCCCCACCGACCTCGTTGGAGACGCAGGCGATGGTGATGTCCGCCTCGATCTGCGGCAGCTCCATCAGCTCGGCGTAGGTGAGCGTGAACGGGTTGTCCACCATCCCCCGCACCTCCATCTGCCAGGTATCGGGATTCACCACCGGCACGCGCAGTGCGGTGTCGATCCGGTAGAACTCCTCGTTCGGGATGAACAGCGGGGTGAGACCGGGGATGTCGAGGGTCGCGCCGGGCGGGACGGGGCCGGCCTGCCGCACCGGGGCGGGCAGCCGGATGGCGGCGCGCAGGTCGTTCAGCCGCTCCCGTCCCGACAGCAGGTAGCCCCCGACGCCGGCGAGGACGCCGAGCACCGTGGCTCCGCCGGTCACGGCGAGGAAGCGGCGGCGGTCGACCGGGCTGAGCGCGGGCGTGGGCCCGGCGTCCCCATCGGCAGTCGGCTCCGGCGGCACGGCACGGCTCGGCAGCGCGACCACGAGGGTGTAGAGCACCGCGACGCCGGCTGCGGCGCCGAGCGCCCCGACGAGCACGCTGAGGACGACCGGGTTGCGGTCGTCGGCCAGCGCGGCGACCACCCCGAGCAGGGCGAACAGGGCGATGCCCCCCGCTGCCAGGACGAGCCAGCGACGGGCGAGCACCCCGAGGGCGGCCCCGAGCAGGACCGAGATGACGAGGATGCCCCCGATGAGCACCGGCTTGTCCGCGGTGCCCAGGGTCGCGATGGCCCACTGCTCCAGCCACCCGGGCACGCTGTCGATGACGAAGTCCCCGACCGCGATGATCAGGGAGGGCGCCTGCGGGATCAGCCCGGCGACCAGTTCGGCGAGCCCGAGCGCCGCAGCCACCGACGCGATCCCGGCGAGCGCGGCATGACCGCGGCTCATCGGACGCGTACGGCTGGTCCGTTCCTCTGCAGTTCGTACGTCGTCTGCCACATCGGAGCGATGTCCCGCCGGACGCCGCCGGACACCGCCGGCACGGACATCGACGCAGAACTGTCATGCACGACCGGATCGCCCCGTGCTCTGCCCGGGAGCGCCCGTGCCCGTGCCTCGGTCGGTCAGGGCCGGCGGCCGGCCAGACCGATGGCCCCGAAGCCCCGCAGCGGCCGGCCGACCACATCCGCCGCGACCTCGAACGTGCGCCGGCGGAGGCCGCGGGACCGCCACCGGTCGGGATCGACCCGCTCGCTGCGGCCGAGGTCCTCGGCGAAGTGCTCGTCCAGCACGCGGACCACCGCGGGATCGTCGAGCATGAGGCAGACCTGCTCGTTGAGCGCCAGGGAGCGGGTGTCGAAGTTCGCCGTACCCACCATTGCGACTGCGCCGTCCACGGTGACGACCTTGGCGTGCAGCGGCGCAGGCTGGTAGCGCCAGATCTCCACCCCGGCGTCCAGGAGGGGCTGGAAGTCCAGTTCGCCCTGCAGGTGGATCGAGGGCCGCTCGACGTGCGGGCCGCCGACGAGCAACTGCACGTGCACCCCGCGCTGTGCGGCGTCGGTGACCACACGGCGCAGCCAGCGCGGCAGCCGGAGGTAGGGGCTCGTGACCCGGACGGTGTCCCGCGCCGTCTGCAGCAGCGCCGCGATCGCGACGGCGGCCTCGCTCCAGCCCGGCTGGGACGGCGTCCGCAGCACCTGGACCGACGTGTCGCCCGCCCTGCTGATCTCCGGGAACCGGTCGGCCTCGGAGACCAGTCCTCCCGGGAGCCGGACCTGGGCCTGCATCCACGCGGCCACGAAGGCCGACCGCAGCCCGTTGACGGCCGGGCCCCGCACGCGGAAGGCCGTGTCCCGCCACCGCCCCGGCCGCAGCCCGTCGCCGGTCCACGCCTCGTCGATGACGGTGCCGCCGGTCAGGGCCACGGTCTCGTCGCACAGGAGCACCCGGCGGTGGGTGCGCAGGTTCCAGACGGTCATCCGGGGGCTGAGCATCGGCCGGTAGAAGAACACCGTGCACCCGGAGTTCCGCAGGAGGCGCAGGTCGTCGCGGTCGATGTGCTTGCCCCCGTAACCGTCCAGCATCACCCGCACCCGGACGCCGTTCCTGGCCCGCTCGGCCAGTGCGCCGGCGACCTCGTGCGAGATGTCCCCGCCGCGCCAGCCGAACCAGAGCAGGTCGATGGTGTGGCGGGCCGCCGATATGGCCCCCAGCATCGCGGGGAAGGTCTCCTCGCCGTTCCTCAGGACGTCGACCCGGTTGCCCTCGGTGAACGGGATGCCGACCAGCGACTCCAGCACCCGACGGGTGCTGGTCCTGGTGGCGAGCTGCTCGGTCATCGGTGGCCGGCCTTCCTGTCGTCGCGTGCCCTCCCGCGGCGTTCCTGCGGACACGGGGGAACTCCGCTGCGTGGGGTCGTCGTCCCTGTCGCTGCCCGCTCGGCCGGTCCGGGAACCGCCTGGTGAGGCACTTGTCACGGCCTCGGCACGCGCGGCCCCGGGCGCAGGACGTCGGACAGCAGGCTGCGCGTGGCGTGGGCCATGAGCCCGGCCATGCGGAGGCGCGTGCGCAGCGGCACGTCCGCGAGCGTGGCCTGCCCGCGCCGTCCCGGGTCGCGGTACCGGACGTCCCGCTCCTCCACCGCCTCGACCGCGGCCGCGACCGCCGGCTCCCGAAGGCCCGCCCCACGCAGCGCACCGGGCAGCCACACCTGGAGGCTCCGCCAGCCGAGCACGAAGTCGCTGTGCCGGAAGGCCCGCCCGCCGAAGCCGCCGAACCGCACCAGGAACTCCCCGGCGAGCAGGTCGGGCACCTGCTCCTGCCCGGCGGGCGGGCGCGCATCGCCCGACGGCTGCTGCAGCAGCCGGAGCGGGGAGATGACCTCCGTGGCCACCGGCACCCGGCCGGCCACGTTCCCGGCCTCGCGCAGCGCCCGGCGCAGGACGTCGGCGGTGTCCCCTGGGGCCTCGTCACCCAGCGCCCGGCGCAGCGCCTCCTCGGCTCCGGCGCCCAGATGTGCTGCCAGGGTCCCGGCCAGCTCGTCCAGCCGGCGCAGGCGGGCGTTGACGTCCTCGATGCCGCGCAGGTCGGCGTACAACGACTCGACCGACAGTGCGGTGACCATGCGGACCAGGGTGGCGGCCCAGCTCGGTCTGCGGTCGGGATCGGTCCACCTGCCGTCGTCGCCCGGCGGGGCGGTGTGCGGGTGGACGAGGACGTGCAGTCGGCGGGGCTCCCCCTCGGCGGCCGCCGTGCCCGGCGGGACGCCCCACGCCTCTTGGTCGGCCCGGCGCGCCGCGCCGAGGGTGGCACCGAGCGGACGCCGGACGAGCGCGCCGCCGTCGGCGTACCAGAAGTGCCCGGACTCCGGGAAGTCCGCGACCCCGGACCGCCGGTAGCTCTGCTCGTCCGGCCGGCGGTCCAGCAGCCGCGGATCGAAGAGGGCGGGGTGGGACATCGAGGCGATCGCGGCGTCCAGCGGGCTGCCGCGCCGCGGCTGCAGGTACCGGTCGCGATCGTCGTCCGGGCCGAGGGTGAAGGCGGCCCCGTCCGTGTGGGTCAGGCCGCTGTGCGCCGGGCCGTCGCCCGCGCGCTCGATGAGCGAGGTCAGGCCCTGCAGGTTGCCGAGCCCGACGGTGTACTCGACCGGCCGCCGCTGCCGGGCCGCGTCCGGCACCCGGTGCACCGGATGGCCGCGCCGGTCCCGCGGCTCGAGCAGTTCGATCGTGTCGGAGTGCGCCGTCGCCATCGACAGGGGCGCGTCGCTCCGCCCGCGGGCCAGCCGCCGCAGGCCGGCGTTGCGCACCCAGGCGGCGTGCAGCACGGGCAACGGATCCAGACCGGCCAGCAGGCAGCGTGCGGCGAGCAGACCGACCATGGCGCCGGCCGACGTCCCCCCGACGGCGTCGACGCACACCGACGCGGGACGTCCGTCCCGGGAATCCCGCTCGTTGAGCCGTTGCAGCGCGACGACCAGCCCGGCCGTCGCACCCGCCTCGTACGCGCCGAGGGATGCCCCGTTGCTGATGCTGAGCGCGATCCGGACCGGATCCCCAGCGGTCATGCCGGCCGCACCCGCGAGATCCGCACCCCGCTGGCCGGGGCAGCCGGCATCCGGGACAGGTCGACGCTCAGGTCCTGGAGCGGCACGTCGTAGCTCATGGCCGTGGTCAGCAAGTAGCGGCGCACCTCCTGCACGAACCAGCGGAGGTACTCGTCGTCCTCGCGCACCCGGGCCCGGCAGTCGGGGTGCTGGTGCAGGGCGAGCGCCGCGAACGCGACGTACCGGGCCACCGCGACGGTCGGGCGCAGCACGTTGATCAGCTCGACCCGGGCCACCTCCACGCCCAGCAGTCGGCCGTCCTCGTCCCGGTGCGCGGCGATGACCCGCGCCGCGCGGCCCTCCTTCACCGGCAGGTCCCCGCTGCGGATCCGCTCGATCACCTGCCCGGCCCAGCGCTCGGCGCGGTGTCGCAGGAACTGGCCGCGGAGGTTCCGGGGCCCGGCCGAGCCGGCGCCCTCCACCATCGCGGCGAACTGACGGGTCCGGGTCGCCACCTCGTCGTCGGCGAGCGGTATGCCGCTCCACGCGCAGACCGCCCGGCACAGCACCTCACGGACGGCGTCGAAGAGGACGACGTCCTGGGCCTGCTCCCACTCGGGGATCCGAGCCTGCCACTCGCGTTCCACCAGGTCGCCCAGCTCGGTGAGGGCGGCCGGCGTCATCAGCGACATGAACATCGCCTTGCGGTGCCGGTGCGGCCGCTCGTCGAGGAGCTCGACGCTGCCGAAGTCCTGCAACAACGTCAGGGTGGTCACCGGCAGCGCCCGACGCCGGGTCATCCGGTCCGGCTCGTACAGCAGCCGCGCCGCCTCCTCCCCGTAGGCGATCACCGCCTTCCGCAGCATCAACCGCGTCTCGAAGGCGTCGGACCCCGACCGCAGGTAGCGGTGGGCGCCGAACGCGTACCCCTCCCGGAGCAGCGCGGCGCTGCTTCCGAGCCGTCCAGCCGGGCAATTCCGTCGGTGGGCACCGTGAGGTTCCCTGCGGTCACGGCAGGCTGGTCAGCGGCCGGCTGGCCCCGCCGGGCCCGGAGAGCCGGAGACTGCCCGCGCCCGCGACCCGCAGGCGCTCGTCCAGGAGGTGGTCGACCAGCCGGGACCGGGTGTCGATGGTGATCAGCAGGGTGGCCTCCAGGTCGGCGAGCTCCTCCTGCCGCCGCCGCACCTCGGCGAGCTCCTTCTCGGCGTCGCGCCGGATGGTGCGCGTGGAGTGCAGGTCCGCGTCGATGGCGGCCAGTGTGCGGGCGACGGGCCGCGCCACGACGGGCTGTGACGCGGGGGGCTGTGGCGCGAGGGGCTGTGACATGGCGTCCTCCGGGCGGAGCGGGTGGCGAGGATGCGGCCCCCCGGGAGGCGCCGCACCGTCGGATGTGCCCGCCTCGCGCACGGCCACCGCGATGCCGCCGTCCTGACACCGATCCGCAAGACGGGCGCAACATGACCGGCCACGGCGGTGCCTCCCGAGACCACGCAGTCCGTTGCGTGACCTGCTCGTGACCATGTGGCGGGACGGTGTCGGCTACGTGTCAGAGCCGCAACGGGCGGCGTTCCTCGTCCCTCGCCGGGCAGGAGATGCGTCGTCCGCTACTTCGTGGGCCGCGCTCTGCAGCGGCCCCGACTGCACAGAGGAGACGACATGAACACGAACGCTGCACGCCTCACCTCCACCCGCACGCGCCGCGCCGGCCGTACCGCCGGCGCCGTGATCGCCGCGGTCGTCGGCATGGGCGGCCTGGCTGCCTGCAGCGACGATTCGGCCGGTCCCGAGGCCGGCGGGGTATCCGTCGAGGACCTTCAGGGGGTCGAGGACCAGGTCGCGGGCCTGGACGAGCGGATCGGCGCCTTGGAGGAGGGCCTGGGTGCGGACGTCGGTGCGGACGTCGGTGCCGACGCCGTCGACCCGCTAGGGGCCGACGACGACACCGAGGCCTTCTTCGGGGACAACGAGTCCTACGTCGGCCAGGAGGTCACGGTCAGCGCGGAGGTCTCCGAGATGGTCACGACGACCGACATCGGTAGCTCGTTCCGCATCGCGGGTGAATCCGGCGACCCGATCGCCGTGATCTCGGCCTCCCCGCCCGCCGAGATGGACGCCAACGACGTCGTCCAGGTCTCGGGCACCGTCGTCCAGGTGCAGCGGGACACCTTCGAGGAGGACTTCGGCCTCGCGTCCGACGACCTCTTCGAGGACGCCGACGCGTTCTTCGAGGAGGAAGAGGGCTCGATCGCCATCTCCGCCGACCGCATCGAGGTGCTGCAGGAGCAGGGCCAGAACGACTGACCGATCGGGCAGTCGTCCACGGCGGCGGACCGGAAACCCGGTCCTCCGCCGTGGCCCGGTCCGCCTCGTGCGCAGTTCCGCTGCCCTCGACAGGACGCCACCGCCGCCGCGCGCCACACTGCCGAGAGGCGCGATCGTCAGGGGTCCGTGAACCCTCTGCGTGTGTCAAGTACTTGACGCCCGCACCGTCCGTGCACAGACCTCCCGCTTTGTGGGAAGTCGAGTCAGCGCAGACGACCGGGCTCCGGTCGAGTTCCCAGGAGAGGACCGGGTGGCCGCGGTGAGATGGTGGTCGAGAGCTGAGCTCTCCGGCTCGGAACCTGTCGGCGTTCGGCCGGAGGCCAGCGCCGACGGCGCCGGGGGTCCGAGGGACAGCGTCTCTCCCTCAGCCCCCCGGCCGGTTCCGGTGGCGCCGCACTGGGCGGTTCGAGTCCTGATCACCGGGGCGGCGGTCCTGATGCTCGCCGCGGTGGGATGGCTGTTGTTCTGGTTCCTGCTGCGCCTGCCGCTGCTGACCGTGGCCGTCGCGGTGGCGCTGCTGCTCACCGCGCTGGTCCAGCCGATCACCCGCTGGCTGCACCGCCGAGGGCTCGGCCAGGGAGTCTCCGCCCTCCTGTCGGTGCTGCTCCTCCTCGCCGTCATGACCGGTATCGGATTCCTGTTCGGGTTCCGAGCCGCCGCGAAGCTCCGGGGCCTGACGCGCCCGCTGACCGCGGGCATCGACCGCATCCGCGTGTGGCTGACCGAGGGGCCGCTCGGTTTGGATCCCCAGCAGGTCACCGAGATCCGGAACACCGTGGTCGACCGCCTCTACGCGCTGGCCCCGCAACCGGCCGCGGCCGCCCGGATGGCCGTCTACGTGCTCGCCGCCGTGATCCTGGTGGCCTTCCTGACCTTCTTCCTGCTGAAGGACGGTGCCGCCATGTGGTCCTGGCTGCTCGGCTGGGTCCCCGGCCGGCGGAGGGAGCAGGTCGACGGGGCGGGGCACGCCGCTTGGACGGTCCTGTCGCAGTACGTGCGGGGCGTCGTCGTCGTCGCCCTGATCGATGCGGTGGGCATCGGTGCGGTGCTGCTCATCCTCGGGGTGCCGCTGTGGGTCTCGCTGACCCTCCTGACGTTCATCGGCGCCTTCATCCCGCTCTTCGGCGCGACCGTCAGCGGGGCCGTGGCGGTACTGGTCACCCTCGTGACCAACGGCCTCACCGACGCCATCATCGTGCTCGTCGCGGTCCTCGTCGTGCAGCAGGTGGAGGGCAACCTGCTGCAGCCGATCATCGTCGGCCGCACGATCCGCCTGCACCCGGTGGTCATCCTCGTCGCGGTCACGGCCGGCAGCCTGCTCTGGGGGATCGCCGGCGCCCTGCTCGCGGTGCCGCTGGTGGCGGTCACCTACCGGATCCTCGGATTCCTCAGGGAGCACCCGGTGCCCCGTGCGGCGGCTCCGGAACCCGCCGGGTCCGACTCTCTGCCCGTGCCGGAACACGCGGCCTGAGGCGCGCCGGGTAGGCAGGCCGGCCGCCCCCGAGACGTCAGTCCGCCTGGTCCTGCACGATGTCCATGCCGTCCGCCGAGATGGCGACCTCTCCCCCGAAGTCGGCGAAGAAGGCAGCGGGGTCCCCGAACAGCTGGTCCGCCGCGATGCCGAAGTCGATCTCGAAGCTGTCCTCGGCGATCCGGACGACCGTGCCCGAGACCTGGACCGCGTCGCCGGTCGCAAGCTCGGCCGGCGGCGTCGCCATGACGACCAGGACGGACTCACCGCTGTCGCCCGCGATGCGGAAGGAGGCCCCGACGTCGGCCACCGTGACCGGCTCGGTGACCTCACCGCTGACCATGACGCGCTCGCCGATCAGCCCCTCGGCGTCCCCGAGGACCCCGGTCTCGTCCTCACCGGCCAGCTCCTCCTCCGGCTCGTCACCGGCAGCGCCCTCGTCATCGGCAGCCGGCTCGTCCTCGAGGAGGCCGACCCGGTCTTCGAGCGTGGTGAGACGGTCCTCGACCCCGCCGAGACGGTCCTCGAGCGCCCGCACCTCCGTGGCCGCCGGGCCGGTTCTCGGGCCGACCGGGTCGTCGCTGCACGCAGCGAGGAGGCCCACCCCGACGGCCGTGGCGAGAACCGCGGCCGCGGCCCGCCCCGCTCGTCGGGGACCGGTCCGGGCAACTCCCCCAGCACTGGCGCTCATGGCATCTCCTCTGCTCGACGCGGGCCGCAGCCGTCGCACGCGTCGCCTGCGACGGGACCTGAGTGCCCGCGCCTGGCAACCGGATGCCTGCCCGGGCCGTTCGACACGAGGCCGCAACACCACGAGCGCGTCACCCACCCCAGGCAAAGGAGGCTATGCATACGGATCGGCGCCCGAAACCGCGTGCATAGCCTCCTATGCCGTGGTCAGCCGCGCAGCACCTGGCCGAACCGGGCGCAGCTCTCCTCGATCGCCGCCTGGGCGACCGGCGAGATCGTCCCCATGTCGAAGAAGCCGTGGATCATGCCGTCGTAGCGGCGGACGTCGGCGGACACCCCCGCGGCGCGCAGCGCCTCGCCGTAGGCTTCGCCCTCGTCGCGCAGCGGGTCGAACTCGGCCGTGACGATCACCGCCGGCGGCAGACCCGAGAGGTCCGAGCCGTGCAGGGGCGATAGTCGGGGGTCCTTCGCGTCGTCCCAGGCACCGGCGTAGTGCCCGTAGAACCAGTCCATCGTGTCCTTCTCCAGGAAGTAGCCCTTGGCGTTCTCCACGCGGGACGGGTACTCCCCCTCGGCGTCCACGGCGGGGTAGATCAGGAACTGCCCGGCCAGCGGCGTGCCGTCGGCCTGCAGGACCTGCGCCACGACGGCGGAGAGGTTGCCGCCGGCGCTGTCGCCGGCGACGCCCAGCCGCTGGTCCCCGCCGAACTCGTCGAGGTGCCCGGCGATCCAGCGGGCGGCAGCGACCGCGTCGTCGGCCGCCGCCGGAAACGGGTGCTCGGGGGCGAGCCGGTAGTCGACGGCCACGACCACCGCACCGCTCCCCCGGCAGATGTTGCGGGCCATGTTGTCGTGGGTGTCGAGGTCACCGATCACCCAGCCGCCGCCGTGGAAGAAGATGACGGTCGGGAAGGGGCCCTCGCCCTCCGGGCGGTAGACCCGCGCCCGGAGGTCTCCCCCGTCGCCGGGAACCGAGCGGTCCTCCGTGCCGGCGACCGGGACCAGCTGCTCGGAGGTCCGCGCGCCGTGCGTCAGGGCCAGGTAGAGGCCGCGTCCGGCCTCGGGGGTGCCTTCGTACATCGGCGGCATCCCCGCCTCGTCCATCATGGTCAGCATCGCGGCGATGTGCGGGTCGACGGGCACAGGTCTTCTCCTTGGTGTCTGCGGAACGGAACGGAACGGAACGGAACGGAACGGAACGGCTCGCGGCGCGCGGGCGCGCCGGTCAGCGGTAGGCGAGGGACTCCTCGTCGAGGTCGAGCGCAGGCAGCGCGGTCCGTTCCTCCGCGTACTCCAGCAGGTGCGTCCACGGCTCCCGGTCGCCCCGCTTGAACATCCGGTCCGCCGAGCGCATGACGTAGCCGGAGTTGAAGTTCTCCGGCACGGCCCACGGAAGCAGGGGCATGTCCGCATCCTGCGGGCGGAGCGTCGGGACGACCGACGTCACGCCCCGCTTCTCCATGTGTGCCAGGAGCCGGCAGACGAACTCGCTGACCAGGTCGGCGCGGAGGGTCCAGCTGGCGCGGAAGTAGCCGAACACGTAGGCCATGTTGGGCACTCCGCTCATCATGATCCCGCGCCAGGTGACCCGAGAGGTGAAGTCGACCGGCTCACCGTCGACGGTGAACGCGACGCCACCGAAGAGGCTGAGGTCGAAGCCGGTCGCCGTCACGACGATGTCGGCCGCCAGCTCCTCGTCGGAGGACGTGCGGATCCCGGTCTCGGTGAAGGTCTCGATGGTGTCGGTGACGACCGACGCCCGTCCCTCGCGGATGGCGGTGAACATGTCGCCGTCGGGTAGCAGTGCCAACCGCTGTTGCCACGGCCGGTAGCTGGGGTTGAAGTGCCGGTCGATGTCGAAGCCCTCGGGCAGCTGCGGGCGCATGGACTCGATCAGCAGCTCGCGGAGCTCGTCGGGTGACTCGAAGGACATCCGGGCGATCATGTCGCCCTCGGCGATGTAGGCCCGTCGGAGGATCTCGTGCGTCCAGTCGTCGGGCACGTCCAGGGCGCGCAGCGTCTCGGCGAGCTCGTGGGTCCTGGGCCGGGCGAAGAAGAACGTCGGGGAGCGCTGCAGCATCGTGACGTGCGCGGCGGTGTCGGCGAGCGCAGGGATCAGGGTGGCGGCGGTCGCGCCCGAACCGATGACGACGACGCGCTTGCCGGCGGTGTCCAGGTCGGCCGGCCACTGCTGCGGGTGCACGACCACGCCACCGAACCGGTCGAGCCCCTCCCACCGCGGCTGGTAGGGCTGGTCGTGGTCGTAGTAGCCCTGGCACATCCAGAGGAAGCCGGTGGTGAAGCGGACCGGTTCAGCGGTGTCCTCGCGGGCGACGTCGACGGTCCAGCGCTGCTCCGCGGACGACCAGGTGGCGCTCGAGACCCGGTGCCGGTACCGGATGCGCTCACCCAACTGGTCCTCCTCGATGACCTCGTCGAGGTAGGAGAGGATCTCCTCCGACGAGGCGATCGAGGCCCCGCGCCAGGGCTTGAACTTGTAGCCGAACGTGAACAGGTCGCTGTCGGAGCGGACACCGGGATAGCGGTGGGTCCACCACGTGCCACCACGGCTGTCGAGGGCGTCGAGGATGACGAAGGATTTCCCGGGGAACTGTTCTCGCAGGTGATGGGCGGCCCCGATGCCCGAGATCCCGGCACCGACGATGAGCACGTCGACGTGCTCGGTCTCCGTGTCGGTGGTGGTGGCGGTCGTGCGCTCCGCGGTCGACGTCATGCGTGTGTGCTCCCAGGTGTCGGCTGATTCCCTCCCTTCCGGACGCTAGAGGCGGACCCTGCTGTGAGCCATGGCACAATCGGCCGCGAGTTGATGAATTCGGCCAACCCCCTGCACGCCGCTGCCCGTGGCACGGGTAGCGCGGCGCTGATGTGCGCGCTCGCCGATGAGCACGGCCTGTCCCCGACGCGGGCGATCGCCGGCACCGGCATCGACGAGGCCGCACTGAGCGATCCCGACGCGGAGATCACGGCCGAGCAGGAGGCGCGGCTGGTCGCCACGCTCGCCGCCGAGCTCCCCGAGACGGCCGGCCTCCTGGCCGGGACCCGGTACCGGCTGGCCACGTACGGGATCTGGGGCTTCGCCCTGTTGTCCAGCCGCACCCTCCGGGAGGGCCACCAGGTCGCGATGCGCTTCGTCGACCTGACCTACGCACTCACCCGCATCAGCGCGGAGGAGACCACCGACGAGGTCTCCGTCTTCTTCGACGACCTGGACGTACCGGAGCCGGTCCGCCGCTTCGTGCTGCTGCGGGACACGGCGGCAGCACTGCAGCTCTGGCGGGAGTCGCTCGGCCAGGCCGTGGTGCCCCGGCACGTCGCGCTCAGCCTTCCCGAGCCCGCCGACCCCGAGCCGTACGAAGCGACCTTCGGGGTGCGACCCCGTTTCGCCGCACCTCGTTCGGTTCTCGCGTTCGACGCGGCGCTGCTCGACCGGCCGCTCCCCCAGGCCGCTCCGCTGACCGCTGCCCTGTGCGAGGCCCAGTGCCGGGTGCTCCTGGAGCGCCGTCAGTCCCGCCGCGGGGTCAGCGGCCAGGTACGGGACCTGCTCCTGCGCGGACCGCAGCGGATGCCCCGCCAGGAGGAGGTGGCCGTGGCGCTGCACATGAGCGTGCGGACGCTGCGCCGGCACCTGGACGGCGAGGGCACGAGCTTCCGGGCCGTCGTCGACCAGACCCGCAGGCACCTGGCCGAGGAGTTGCTGGTGACCGTGGGGCTGAGCGTCGAGCAGGTCGCGGAGCGCATCGGCTACTCCGAGGCCTCGGCCTTCGTGCACGCGTTCCAGCGTTGGAACGGCGTCAGCCCGCGGCGATGGGCCCAGTCGGCCGGTGCAGCCGAACGGGGATGACGGGGACGCCGACCGGCGTCCGGCCGCGTGCACCGCTGGTGGTCGACTTCCCGCCAGTTCATGTGTAGCAGTTTCCGCCGGCACTCATGAGGACAATTTTCTCGTTCTAAGGTCGCGGGCCTCAGATCGGAGCTGATGCCATGACCGCTCGGAGCACCGGCGCGTTCGCCCTTCCCGACCACCTCGTCGCCAAGGCCGATCCGGCGCTGATCGCCGGCGACGAGCATCACCTCACGACCATCGCCGAGAGCCTCGGGCAGTCGGTGGCCGACCTGTCCGATCGCCTCGACACCCTGCGCCGGGCATCCGGCGGAACCGGCCAGGAGGCGCTCGACCGGGACCTGGAGATCCACTACCTGACCGCGCGGCTGCGCACCCTGCACCGCTTCGGCCTGGACCTCTGCCTTGGGCGCATCGTGTACGCGGCGGATCCCGACCCCGTCTACGTCGGACGCCTCGGCCTGACCGACAGCGCAGGGCGCCGGCTGCTGGTCGACTGGCGCTCCCCGGCGGCCGAGCCGTTCTTCGCGGCGACCCACGCCGACCCGATGGGCCTGGTGAGCCGCCGCAGGTACCGCTGGACCCGCGGCCGGGTCACCGACTTCTGGGACGAGGTCTTCACCGCGGACGGGATGAAGGGACATGCCGCGCTCGACGACCAGTCAGCCTTCATCGCCAGCCTCGGCGGCAACCGCTCGGCCCGGATGCGTGACGTGCTCGGCACCATCCAGGCCGATCAGGACGCCATCATCCGCGCGGGATCCGGGGGCGCCCTCGTCGTCGACGGCGGCCCGGGGACCGGGAAGACCGTCGTCGCGTTGCACCGCACCGCCTACCTGCTCCACTCCGACTCCCGCCTCGCGCAGCGCCGGGGCGGCGCGCTCTTCGTCGGTCCGCACCGGCCATACCTGGCCTACGTCTCCGACGTCCTACCGAGCCTCGGGGAGAAGAGCGTGCGGACGTGCACGCTGCGGGACCTGGTTCCCGAAGGAACCGCGGCAGTGGCCGAGTCCGACCCGGAGGTGGCCCGGCTGAAGGCCTCCATGGACGTGGGAGCGGTGATCGAGGCGGCGGTCCGGTTCTACGAGGAGTCGCCGCGCACAGGGATCACGGTCGAGACCGACTCGGCCGACATCTGGCTGAACGCGGACGACTGGGCCGCGGCGTTCGAGGCGCCGGATCCCGGCACCCCGCACAACGAGGCGCGGGACCAGGTCTGGGACGAGCTGCTCACGATCCTGATGGACGGGTACGACGGCGAAGAGCCGGCCGAGCTGCTCCGGCAGTCGCTGTCGCAGAACGCAGGACTGCTCCGGGCTTTCGACCGGTCGTGGCCGTTGCTCGACGCGGCGGACCTCGTCGGGGACCTGTGGTCGGTACCCGCCTACCTGCGCAGGTGCGGGCCCTGGCTCGGTGCGGAGGGCATCCGGAAGCTGCAGCGCGCCGACGCCCGGGCGTGGACGGTGTCGGACCTGCCGTTCCTCGACGCGGCGCGGCAGCGACTCGGCGATCCGGAGGCGTCGCGGCGCAGGCGCCGGCAGGAGGCCGCCGTCGCCGCCGACCGCGCGCGCATGGCCGATGTCATCGACCGGCTCATCGAGGCCGACGACGACGGTGTCGGCCTGGTGCAGAGCCTGCGCCACGGGGACCTCCGGGACGCCCTCGTTGACGAGGCCGCGCAGCCCCGCACCGATCCTGACGTGCTCGCCGGCCCGTTCGCGCACGTCGTCGTCGACGAGGCCCAGGAATTGACCGACGCGGAGTGGCAGATGCTGCTGCTGCGCTGCCCGTCCCGCAGCTTCACGATCGTCGGGGACCGTGCTCAGGCACGGCACGGGTTCCCCGAGTCCTGGCGGGAACGGCTCGACCGGATCGGGCTCGACCGGGTCACCGTCGCCTCGCTGACCCTCAACTACCGGACACCGGCGGAGGTCATGGCGGCGGCCGAGCCGGTCATCCGGTCCGCGCTCCCGGACGCCAACGTGCCGACCTCCATCCGGAGCAGCGGTGTCCCCGTCGTCCACGGATCGAGCGCGGAGCTCGGTCCGGTCCTCGACACCTGGCTCGCCGAGCACGCCGAGGGGACCGCCTGCGTGATCGGCGATCCCACGTTCCGGCCGACGTCCCGCGTCCGATCGCTGACACCGGTGCTCGCGAAGGGGCTGGAGTTCGACCTGGTCGTCCTCGTCGACCCGCAGACGTTCGGCTCGGGCATCGAAGGAGCGGTCGACCGCTACGTCGCGATGACGCGGGCGACCCAGCGGCTCGTCGTCCTGACCAGTTCCTGACCGCCGGCCCCGGCGCGGGGACCGTCCGCATGGCTGCTCAGGGTCCGCGACTCAGTCGTCCCCGGGCGGCGGTGCGGCCGCGAGGACGATCAGCTGACGGAGGCACTGGTCCCGGACACGCTCCGGGAAGCCCCTCGCGAGGCGGTGTACACGATGCGCTCCTGCTCCGATAGGTCATCAGGCCTCCTCCGGTCGGAGTGGACGCGCTGATGATCTGGCTGCGGGCCTGGCTGGTGCCAGCGGGCCCGGCACCTCCGTGCGCGCGCTTCCCTCACTGCTCCGGCCCGACGGTGCCGGCCGCGCGGGCGGCGGCGAAGCCGATGACGGCGGCGAGGAGGAGCAGAACCCCGCCGAAGTAGTAGACGGCGCGAACTCCCAGCGTGTCGGCGACCAGCCCGCCGACGCCCAGGCTGACCAGGCGCCCGGCCTGCCAGAGCAGATCCATCAGTGCGAACACCCGGCCCCGGGTGCGTTCGGTGACGTGCGACTGGAGCAGGCTGTTGAACGTGACCGCGCCGGTGGAGGTGCCCAGTCCGTACACGGCGAGCGCGGCGGCGGCGACGGGCAGGGAGCGGACCGAGGCGAGCACCAGGTCGATGAGACCCCGGAGGACGTACGGGCCGAACACGAACAGCGGCCGGCGCGGATCGGGGATCAGCCGCAGCAACAGGGTGGGCCCCAGGGCGGCGCCCACCCCGATCGCTCCCACCAGGATGCCGTAGGCGTTCGGCGGCGCCCCCAGGTGTTCGGCGGCGAGGACGACCAGCAGCGCGCTGGTCGCGCCGGCCGACAGCGCGGCGAGCAGCTGCCCGATGGCCAGGGCACGCAGCAGGCGGTCGCCACCGACCAGGGCGACCCCCTCGCGGGCATCGGCCAGCAGCCGGCGGCGGCCGACCTCGCGCGGTGGCTCGGCCGGTCGCAGCCCGTGCAGCGCCAGCGCCGACACGACGAAGCTGGCGGAATTGAGGCCGAACGCCCAGCCCGGGCCGACGAGCGCGACCAGGCCCCCCGACAGCGGGGCCAGCACGATCTGCGACAGCACCGCCGCGGTCCACGTCGCACTGTTGGCCGCAACGACCTCCCGGTCGGAGACGATCGAGGGCAGCACGCTGTTGGCGGCCGGATTGAAGAACACAGCCCCGGCCGACAGACCGAACGCGACCGCGTACAGGACGAGCGGGTCGTCGTGCCAGACCACGAGCACGCCGGCGAAGAATGCGCGGACGAGGTCGGCGGCGACCATCACCTGGACGCGGGGCAGCCGGTCGACGACCACACCGGCGAGCGGGGCGAGCAGCAGGACGGGGACGATCTCGGCGACGACGACGCCCGCCACACCCAGCCCCGAGCCGGTCAGCCGGTAGATCAGGATCGCCAGCGCGACGAAGCTGAAGACATCACCCCACTGGCTGACGGTGCGCGCCGTCCACAGCCGTCGGAAGTCCGGCTGCGCCAGCACGGCACGCATCCCCGGCCGTCGTCGGCCCTCCGCCGCCACGTGCCCGCCCTTCCGGGTCAGATCTGCAGCTGCCGCTCGTCCCCGGTTCGCCATTCGAGCATGACGATGCTGGCGTCGTCCTGGAGGTGGTCGGCCTGATGGGTGAGCACGCGGCGCATCAGCCGACGCAGGGTCTCCGGTGCGGGATCGCCATCGGCACTGGCCCGGTGGATGAAGTCCGCGAGCCGCTCGTCGCCGAAGAACTCGCCGTCCGGGGAGCGGGCCTCCACGATCCCGTCGGTGTAGAGGACGACCCTGTCCCCGGCGTGCAGGGATGCCTCGCAGACATCGGGCTTCCTGGTCTGCAGCCCGAGTGGTGGATGTGGCTTGCAGGGACCCGGCCGCAGCAGCGCGCCGTCCCGGACGATCAGCGGGTCAGGATGGCCGGCGTTGACCCATCGCAGCTGGCCGGTGTCCAGATGCAGGCGCGCGATGGCGGCGGTGGCGAACCGGCTGCCGGTGAACTGACCGGCGAGAACGTCGTTCATCGCCGCCGCGATGTCGGGCAGATCCCACATGTTGCGGCGCGCGTGGCGGTAGGCGCCCACGGCCGCCGAAGCCAGCAGCGCGGCGGGAAGCCCGTGGCCGACGGCGTCGAGGACCATCAGGTCGGCCGTGGGGCCGTTGACGGCGTAGTCGAAGGTGTCACCGCCGATGTCGTAGGCCGGCTCGAGGGCGCCGGCGATCACGACCCGGTCGGAGCCGAAGCTGAGCGGGGGCAGCAGTTCCCACTGGATCTCGGCCGCCAGGCTGAGCGTCTTGCGTCGCCGGAGCTGGGCGAAGATGTCGGTGTACTGGTCGTTCACCACGAAGAGCTCGCTGGCCAGCGAGACCAAGGCGCGAAGCCGTGCCTCGAGCGTCGGGGTGAGGTCCCGGACGAGCATCTCGACCACGCCGAGCCGTTCCACCCCGTTGAGCAGCGGCATCCACAAGCGCCTGGTGCGGATGTCCACCCGGGTGGAGAGCACCTCCACCCGGCGGAACGCCCGCCCCCCGACGGACCCCTCGACGCTGAGCTCCTGCCGAGGTGGCACGCCCTCGCCACGCACGGGTTGCAGCAGGAGCTGCTCGTAGTCCGTGAGGTACACGACGGTCTCCTCGGCACCGAGCTGGCGGCCGCGGCTGGCCACCGCCGCGGACAGCCGGTCGGGGGCCAGCAGGTGCACGTCGTCCAGGAAGGCCTGCAGCGGGTCATCGTCGGTCACAGCGCACAACCCTCGCAGGTGCGACGGCGCACCACATCGTGGCGTGCGACTCAGCCGCCCATTCGCGCACCCACCTGGTCCCCGGGCGCGAGCGCCCCGAGACGGAAGAAGACGCCGGGGCCGAGCTCCGCGGAGTCGACGTGCCCGAGCAGCACGGAGGGACCGACGGCTCCCGGGGGCGGCGAGTCGCGGTACCAGCCGGCCTGGTCGACCGCCGACAGGGGCGGCACCTCCACCGTGCCGTCGTCCTGCAGGCCCAGCGAGACCGGTTCGGCCACGTCGGCGGCCGGCGGTGGAGACGCCGGGGCGGGTGCGGCGGCAAATGACCCGGCCGGTGGCCCGGACGGTGCGACGGCAGTCGACCCGGTCGGAGCGGCGGTCTGCTCCATGGCGACGACGCCCACGTCTGCGGCCGGTTGCGGAGCACTCTGCTGACCGCTCACGGCCACGACCAGGGCGACCGCGCCGACCAGTGCGAGGAGCACGGCGAGCATCGTCCAGCTGCGGGCGCTCCCGCTGCCCGATCCTCCGGCCATGGTCTGTCCTCCGAGTGGCGGGCTGAGCGGACCGCCGCGCCGCACGGGTGGTCCCGTGCGGCGCGGCGGTGTGCTCACTGCGGGTCGATCAGGCCTGGTCGGCGGCCTGACGACGGCGGTACGCAACCGCACCGGCGGCAGCCGCACCGGCGACGGCGACCGCGCCGACACCCATCGCGGCCTCGTGCTCGATGCCGGCGGTGCTGCCCGCGCCGGTCTCGGCGCCACCGGTGGGCATCTGACCCATCTGGGAGGCGGTGAAGGCACCACAGGCGGCCGGGGCGGTGGCCTCCAGCGGCAGCTCGGGGTTGAGCTCGCTCATTGCCTCACCGTCGTAGGCGCCGCTGTTGTCGGGGTCGATGCCGTGCACGACCAGGACGGCGGTGCCGGCCTCGAATGAGTCCACCACGCTCGGGTCGACGGTGAAGGTCCGCTCGTAGGTGAACGAGCCGCCCTCTGCGGTCGGGAAGCGCTCGACGGCCAGGGCGCTGTCCGCGCTGGTGTCACCCGTCGTGGTCAGCGAGGTGCCGATGGAGCCGTAGAACGGCTGCCCCTCGACGGTGCTGATGATCCCGTCGCCGTTCTCGTCCGCGGACGCCGGCGGGCACACCCCCTCCGCTCCGATGTGGAAGTGCTGCGCGTGCGGCGCACCGGCCAGCAGTCCGGAGGCCTCGACGGTGACGGTGGCCTGGTCGCCCTGGAAGGTCACCATGCCCATGCCGGTGGCGCCCGAGTCGTTCAGGGCACCGAGCTCGGCCTGGTAGCTGCCATCGGCGGCCGAGGCAGCGCTCATGGTCAGCAGCGGGAAGGCGGCGGCCGCGATCGCGACGGCGGGCATTGCGAGGGTCTTGCGCATGGAGACTCCCTTGTCTGGGGCGCCACCATCCGGGAGGACGGCGGCGTCGAAGGCGGTCGGGAACCGGCTCCGGGATGGGTGGAGGGGCGCTTGTTGCACCATCCGCTCGTTCAGGCGTGCAGCCCCAACGTGACGGGCAGGTCCCCCCGGCTGCGGATGCAGCGCCAGATCCCGCACCTCCGTCTGACGCTTGATCACATGCCCGCGTCGGTCCAGCCAGCAAACGGGCTACGACCGGATTGCCCGTTACGGTTTCATGACGGGCATGACCCTCTCCGGGCGCCTGCTCACTGCGAGTAGTCGGCCGACCCTCGCCGGCTGCCCGCAGAAGCGTGATCCGTCCTCGTTCCCCGCACGCTCCCCCATCGAATGGCCTGTGCCACGAGTGGATGTGCCGGTTCGGCGCCGTCAGTCCCGACGTCGGTCGGCCCTGGGCACGGCGCCGGTGTCGGTCAGCTCCCGTGCGATGTCGACCAGCTTGCGGTTCATCTCCTGGGAGACGCGGGTCAGGACGCCGAACGCCTGATCGGCCGTGATCCTGTGCCGCTCCATGAGGATGCCCTTCGCCTGCCCGATGACGTCCCGGTTGCTCAGCCCGGCGCGCAGGTTCGATTCGTGCTCAGCGCCGGCCAGTGCCACTGCGGCGTGGCTGGCGAAGATCAGTGCGATGTCCTGGCTGTCGTCGTCGAACGCGCCCGGCGTCCGTGCGTACAGGTTCAACGCGCCGAGCTGGTCGCCCACGACGAAGAGCTGGAAGCACATCATGCTGCCGACACCGAGGTCGGACGCCTCCCGCGCGAACTCCGGCCAGCGTTCGTCGGAAGCGACGTCGTCCACGCGGACGACCTCCTCCTCCCACACCGCGTCCAGACATGGGCCTTGCTCCAGGCGCTCCTGCAGCGAGTCCACGCCCTTGGGCAGGTCGCTGGTCCAGGCGCGCGGCTCCACCTTTTTGCGGCCGATCACGTAGGTGATCCCGCAGTCCTCCGCGTTGGGCACGGTGCCGACGGCCGCCGCAGCGATCGCCTGCAGCGTCGCCTCCACGTCGCCGTGCTCCTCCTGGAGCCGCCGCGCCACCCGGCTCATCCTCTCGCCCAGGTGGTCCGTGGTTGCGTTCCCACCCTCGTTGTCGTCCACGGCGACCGTCATGGTCCAAAACTACTGGGTCGCTCCGCTGCCACGGTGCTCGGAACTGATCCGACTCGTGGATCGAGCCGTCGCCATGCACGGTGTGCCGCCCGGGCCCTGGTATCGCCGGAGCTCCGGCGACTGCCTCAGGAGACCGTGTAGCCCTCGGGACCGACGGTGAGCTCGCCGTCGCGCGGATCGGCCGAGAAGACCAGCACCGCCTCCCGCCGGCTCTCCGGGGGGACGTACGCGATCGTCGCCGACGCCTGTTCCACCTGGCGGCCGTCCCGGACGATCTGACCGCTGACCTGCACCGCCTCGGCCGTGGTGCCACCGTCGTTGCGCACCCGGAGGCGGACCTCGTATCCGGCGCCCACCTGCTCCACCGCGGTGACCTCGACGGCCAGCTGCGGGCCGCTCTCCCGGACGGCCAGGGCCTGGTAGCCGAGGAAGGCGATCAGGAGCAGCACCAGTAGCCCGCCCAGCCCACCCACGGCGTACTCGGCCGCTGACGTACCACCGGAGCCCTGGTCCTGGCTGTCCTCGTCGGATCCAGACATGCGTGTCCCTCTCGTCACAGGATGAGCCGGGCCGCCGCAGCGCCCAGGCTCGCGGGAAGGGCCAGGACCACCGACTCGGTGACCACCATGAGCAGCCCGATGTCCTCGAAGCGGCCGAGCGTCCACAGCAGATAGGCAGCGACGCACAAGGCGAGCGCGTACCCCACGATCGTGAAGGTCGCGAAGGACTGGACCGGCCCTTCGTACTCCTCCTCCCCGCCGAAGCCGACCCCGTAGACGAAGGCGTGCATCAGCGCGAGGCTGAGGGCGACGAGGACCAGCGTGTGCCAGGGGGTCATCGTCGCCGCGAGGAGCACGATCTCCTCCGTCGGCGCCACGTTGGCCGCGAAGACCACCGCCCCGGCCACCATCAGGGAGAGCTCGTGGCCGTACCCGGACTTGCTCGGGAAGGCGCTGCCCTCCCCGAGCTGGGCCCGGGCGTAGGAAGCGCCGACGGCGGCCGGCAGCATGGCCAGCAGGAGGATGGAGACCGCGTCCCGCCAGTCCCGCAGCCAGTCGAGGACGTCGAGCGTCGTGAGGATGACCGCGGCAGCGAGGGCGGCCGCGAGGAAGGCCACCCCGGCGTCGACCAGGCTGGCCCGCCAGCCGGATCGTCCGGAGCCTCCGAGGTTGCGAGCGAGGCCGATCACCAGCAGGACCGTGCCGACGGTGAGGGCGGCCACCCGGTAGCGGTCGACGGCCAGGCCCAGCCGCCACACCTCCATCGTCATCAACAGGGGCATGGCGAAGAGCAGCGCGCCTCCGATGCCGCGACCGAAGCCCTTGACCAGTTGGCGCGCGTCGGTCGGCTGCGGCATCGCGCTCCCAGTCAGGTCAGGCAGGGTCCGCAGGGGCTGAACGCGGTCGGTCGGTCGGGGCGGTCGTCCGGCCGACACCGACCTGTCCCTATCACGGGCGAGACGCTCCCGAGAGGTCCTGGAACCCGGCGGAGGACGCTGCCATGTCCCCCGCGGCTCACCGGCGATACGACTGTGCCAGGCGTGTCCGAGGCTCGATGGAATGCTCACCAGCGCTCGCTGCGGAACGGATGCGGACGGGCCCCCGCCCATCAGCATGTGCACGGGGGCCGGCCGGGAGATCGGTGGCCGGTCAGGCCCAGCGACTGGTCAGTCGGACGCTCGCGCCGTGCTCGTCGCGACGGAGGACGACGTGGTCGCACAACTGGCGGGCCAGCCACAGGCCCATGCCGCCGCGGGAGAGATCTTCCCCGTGTGCGGGCCCGTACCCGGCGAACGGGTCCGCCCAGCCGGCTCCGGCATCCCTGATGGTGCAGACCACGGTGCCCGGAGCGGTCCACAGCGACAGCGCGACGGGTGGGGCACCGTGCCGCAGAGCGTTGGACGTCATCTCGTCCACGGCCAGGAGGAAGTCCTCCAGCAGGTCCGCCGGGCCGCCGGTCTCGGCCAAGCGCGCCTGCACGGTGTGCCGCAGCGCCACGAAGTCGGACACGTCCTCGGCGACCAGCCGCGGCGCGGTGGCCTCCAGCGGTTCGACCGGCACGGGCAGGGCGCCCAGGTAACGAGCCGGGTCCACGAAGGCGGGGTTGGCGCGACGTCCGGCCGCGTCCACCAGCTGCGGGTGGGTGTGCCGGGCGCAGCTGAGGACCGGCTCGGCGCACCGGCGGGTATCGAACACGCACAGTCCCCACAACGGGGTGGCGGCGAACGCGTGGTTGATCACCGCCTCGTACCGCTGCCACTCCAGCTGCTCGGCGGTCGTGCTCCCGAAGTCCACCTCGCCGATCACACGCAGTCGGCCGAAGCCCTCTGCGGCGCGTCGGGCCGCCAGCCGGCGCCAGCTGGCGATGGTCGCAGCTGCCCGGCTGTGGTAACTGCCGCCGCCGTCGAGGATGACGACCCGCGGATCGTCGCCGACCGCCTTCCGCAGATGGCCGGAGTTCTGCGAGCTGACCGCGATGGCGACGGCGTCGCCGGCGGCCAGGCCGTCGAGGATGAACGGCGCCGCGACGGCGACGAGCTCGTCCGGGGAGTCGAAGAACAGGCCGTCATGCACGAATCCGGACACGGCGGCGGAGCCGGCCGCGCCGTCGCTGTCCTCGCGCGTCCACGCAACCACTGCTCGCCCCCTCCTGCTCGACTCCGATGTCCCTCGCGGGCCACGACCCTCGACGGTAGACGGAGGGTCGGCATCCAGTCACTCTGCCGTCGCACAGGACACAGCCGGCGGCACCCGTGGGGTGACCACTCTGCGGCCGGCGGACAGGGGCGCGTAGCCGGGCCGGACCGGACCGCCGCGGCATCCGGCGCATACGAGAGACCGTCCCGCACACGATGGGGTCAGGCAGCGAGAGGGGAGCCTGCCGCTCGAGCAGGGGGGTCGGCATGGCAGAGCAGTTGTGGCATCCCGAGCACGAAGCGCAACCGGAGCTGGCGGCTGCCCTGGGGCGCGTGACTCAACTCGAGCAGGCCGTGCTGAGCAACCGCAGGATCGGGATGGCGATCGGCATCCTCATGGCATCCCTGAAGATCACCGAGGACCAGGCGTTCGACCTGCTCCGCACGGCGAGCAGCCGCCGGAACGAGAAGCTCCGTGACATCGCCGAGGAGGTCCTGCTGACCGGCGAGCTGGGCACCGTGCCGTCCGGCGTCTGACCGACCGGCGACGCCGAAGCCTCGATCGGCGCAGCCGCGTACCCGCGACCGCAGTGCGCCAGCCGCCACCGGGACTTCCGACGGTGGCGGTGACGTACTGTTCCAGGGTTCCGCCGGTGGCACCGTGTCACCGGACGAATCCCCGGGGGAGTCGTGGTGAGTGAGTCCGCCGCAGCCCGGCTCGGCCTGGGAACGCTGGCATCGGTCGTCGACGCCGCGCCCGACGGGGTGGCCATCTTCGACGGCGACTGGACCATCCGCTACGTCAATCCGGCCGGGGCGGAACTGCTGCAACGCAGTCCGTCAGAGCTGGTGGACCGCAACATCTGGATCGCGCTACCCGAGCTGGGCGGAACGATTTTCCACAGCTTCCTGCTGCACGCCCGCAGCGTCGACAGCTCCGTGGCGTGGCAGGGCTACTACGCGCCGGCCGACCGCTGGCTGTCGGCCACCGCGGCCCGCGATGGTGACCTGCTGCGGCTGCATTTCCGGCCGCGCACCGCCCACCTGACCGAGCTCCCCGTGGACCCGGCCGGGAACGGCGACCACCTCGAGTCGGACGACGACGTCGACCGCGACCGGCTGCGCTTCCTGGCCGAGGTCAGCGAGGCCCTGATCAGCACGCTGGACACCGGCGAGACCGCTGCCCAGCTCGCCGAGCTGGTGGTGCCGCGACTCTGCGACTGGGCGTTCGTGGCGATGCTGGGCGACGACGGCCGGCCCACCGGTGAGGAAGCTCGCGCCCACCGCGATCCGGCCTGCCACGCCGACCTGGACGCCTACCTGACCGGCCGGGTCCGCGGCACCGGAGACGACTCGCCGCTGATGGCCGCACTGCTCACCGGCGAGCCGGTGCAGCTGCCCACCATCGACCCGGAGCTCATCGACCCGTCCCTGGGCACCGAACAGGTCCGGGAGGCGTGGCGGCGGCTGGACACCACCTCCTGCACGATCGTGCCGCTGCGGGCCCGCACCGGGACGATCGGCGCCCTGGCGCTGATGAACACCGGCGACCGCCCGCCGCACACCGAGATGCTGATCGCGACCGCGGTCGAGGTCGCGCGCCGCGCGTCGCTGGCCCTGGACAACGCCCGGCTGTACGAGCGGCAGCTGAAGGTCGCCGAGACGCTCCAGCACAGCCTGCTCACCCCGCCCCCGCAGCCCGAGGACCTGCAGATCGCGGTCCGCTACCAGCCGGCCGCCAGCCACATGCACGTCGGCGGCGACTGGTACGACGCCTCCGGTCAGCCGGACGGCGCCATCCTGCTGGTCATCGGCGACGTCGTCGGTCACAACGTCGACGCCGCCGCGGCGATGGGTCAGATCCGCAGCATCCTCCGCGGCATCGCCTACGACCGCCCCGAAGGCCCCGCCGGGATCCTCGCCCGGGTCGACGACGTGCTCACCGGCCTACACGTCGGCACCCTGGCCACCGCGCTCGTCGCCCGCCTCGAGCTGCCATCCGACCAGGCCGGCGCCGGGCAACGCATCCTGCGCTGGTCCTCGGCCGGGCACCTGCCGCCGGTGCTCCTGCGCGCCGATGGTCGGGTGCAGTTGCTGCGGAGCACCCCGGAGCGGCTGCTCGGCTCCGGAACGGTCAGCCCGCGCAATGACCACGAGGCCGTGCTCGACTGCGATGACACCGTCCTCTTCTACACCGACGGCATCGTCGAGCACGGCCGCAGCGACATCGACCAGGGCATCGAGCGCCTCGTGCACGTGCTCCGGCAGGTCCACCACCTGCCGCTGGAAGAGCTCTGCGACGAGGTCCTCACCCGGATAGTCCCCGGCCGAACTGACGACGACATCGCTCTCCTCGCCGTCCGCAATCGTCCGCAGGTCAGGCAGTCGCCGGCGACCTGACCGCTGGCTGCCGAGCCCTGCTCGGCGTCCACCGGCGGCCTCGGCGCTGCGCGGGTGGGCGACGTCCCCGGTGTGGTGCCCGGGATCGCGGCCCTGCCTGCCCGGTCGAGCAGCTACGCCCCGGAGGCGTCCGGCCGGTTCGCTCTCCGCTGCCGTCGCAACGTGACCACACCCATGGCCAGATTGGCGACGGCGATGAACGTGAAGCCGACCTTCGCGACCACGCTGTCGGACACGCCCCACTGACCGACGGCGAGCACCGACCACATGGCCCCGAGGACGAAGTACCAGGTGGGGTTCGGTTGTCGTCGACGAGGCGTAGTCACCCGCCGTTGGTAGCCGACCGGTCCCCGATGGGCAAGCTCGACCACTTCCGGCCTGCACAGGGGGCACGCGTCGACTGGCGCCCTCGGCACCACGGCCACCGCTGGAACCGCCGGCTCCTCCCGATCTCCACTCCTCGTCCATCTCGAGGACGGTGGCTGGACACGGTGTCGACAGGAGGAGTCGGTGACGCTCACGGTGAACCGGCTACCTGCCGACCCGCGACTCGGGCTGACCCTCGTCGGCGGTGCTGCCGGCGCGGACCGGCCGATCACGCGGTCCCACGCCATCGAGCTCGAGGACCCCACCCCGTGGCTCAGCGGCGGTGAGCTGGTGATGACCACGGGGCCCGCGTTGTCCGCGGTCGCCGACGACCCTCCGGCCGTGGGGTCGCGACTGGCAGTGGTGGACGGCGATGCGCATCTCGGAACGCCTACTCGGGGAGCGCTATCGGGCCGAGATCGGCGAACACGTCACCGGGGCCGGGGTTGTCGGCGTGCGTTCGCCCGCCGAAGTGCCGCAGGATCCCCCAGACCGCGTTGAGGGACGTCTGCACGGCGCCTTCCACCCAGGCCGGCGTCCACGACACGTCGTCACCCGCCAGGAAGATCCCGCGCTGCTCGGGTGGGAAGTCGTCCTGCACGAAGTGCGCGTACATCCGCTGGTTGTACCGGTAGTGCCCGGGCAGGGCGCCCTTGAAGGCGCCGAGGAAGTTCTCGTCCGCCTCCCACGAGACCGTGATGGGGTCACCGATGATGTGCTGCGCGATGTCGAGGTCGGGGTAGATCTTCTTCAGTGCGCCGAGGGCGAGACGCACGCGCTGGTCCACCGGGTACGGCAGCATCTTCAGCGCGTCGCTCATCCAGGAGTACGTCAGGCAGATGACGCCGGGCCGGTCGTCGCCGTGGTCGAACAGGTAGGTGCCGCGGGTCAGCCGGTCGGTGAGCGTCATGCTCATGACGTCGCGGCCGGTCTCCGGGTTCTTGTCCTTCCAGAACGGGCGATCGACCATCACGAACGTCTTCGACGACTGCATGTACCGCGTGCGGTCCAGCGCCGTCCACATCTTCTGCGAGAACAGGTGCTCCTCGCAGTCGATCTGCGTCGTCAGCAGCCAGCTCTGGCAGGTGACGAGCACCGCGGGGTAGCGGGCGGCGTGCCCCCAGGCGTCGGTGACGGTGAAGCTGCCGTCGTCGTTCCGGGCGATGGCGGCCACACCGGCACGCGCGCCGCCGGAATGGAGCTTCGCGAGCGTCGTCCCGGCCGGCCAGTGCGCGAGCTCGGAGGGTGCGTGGTTCCACAGGCCCCACGGCACCTGCTCCACCCCGCCCACGACGAAGCGCTGGTCCTCGTCGCAGTTGGTCATCACGACCCGGAAGATCTCGAGCATCGAGTTCGGGAAGTCGGAGTCCCACCCGCCGGTGCCGAACCCGACCTGGCCGAAGACCTCCCGGTGGTGGAACGACAGCCGGGAGAACGCATCCGAGCTGGCGATGAAGTCGTAGAAGGTGCGGTCGTCCCACAGCGGGACCAGCTCGTTCCAGAGCGACTTCAGCCGCCGGACGTCGCGGGCCCGGATCACGTCCTGGATGTCGGTGAAGTGGACGGGCTCCAGGGCGGCAGCCCACGCCGCCGCGACCTCCCGGAAGAGCGGCGGCAGCGTCTCGGAGGATTCGGCGTAGTGGGTCTCGCCCTCGATGTCGATGACCGTGCTGCCGGACGCAGGAGTCAGCGGGTTGGGGAACGGCTTCGTCTCCAGGCCCAGCATGTCGACGTAGCGGTAGAAGGCGGTCGACGACACCGGGAAGCGCATGCCACCCAGCTCGGCGACGATCTCGGCAGGGGCTCCCTCGAACCGCGCCGAGCGCAACCGTCCGCCCATCTGCGAAGCCTCGTAGAGGACCGGCTTGAGTCCGAGCTTCATGAGCTCGTACGCCGCTACCAGGCCGGAGATCCCCGCCCCGACGATGGCGACCTCCGCGCCGTGCCGCTCCGGAGGGATGGCGCCGAGGCCCGACGGGTGCGTGATCCAGTCGTCGAACGCGAAGGGGAAGTCGGGACCGAAGACCGTGACCGGCGGTCGGTCCTCGTCCTGCGCGGCCTCGGAACCGGGACCGATCGTCATTCCACGTCCTTCCCCCGGACCGCTGCCCGCGCAGGAGCCCGGTGACCACCACAGCCGCCGTGTCACCGTACTGACACCGGCCGCCCGGGCCCGGACGGCCGACCGGACCTCGGCCCGCGCGGCGTCGCGACCACATCCACGGCTAGACGACGCGCCCCTGCGTCCCCGTTCGCGCCGAACCGCCATACTCGCCGGATGACCGCTCCTGGAGCACTGCTGGTGCACGGCCTGTGGCACGGCGCCTGGTGCTGGGACGCCGTCCGCACCGCGCTCGCCGCACGCGGGATCCCTGCCGCCGCCGTCGAGCTGCCGCTGACCGACCTCGCCACCGACGTGCAGGCGACGCGCGACGCACTGGACCGGTTCGGCCGGCCCGCGGTGCTCGTCGGCCACTCCTACGGAGGCGCGGTGATCACCGCGGCCGGTGACCACCCGCTCGTGCACGAACTCGTCTACCTCGCCGCGTTCCAGCTGGACGAGGGCGAGTCCGTCAGCCGCACCCGGCCCGGCCGCGACCTCCCCGACACCCGGCTGTCCGAGGCCATGCGCGCCAGCGGGAGCGAGATCGGCCTCGACCCGGAGCTGGGGCCGGCGCTGCTGTACAGCGACGCCGCTCCCGACGTCGCCGCGGCCGCCGCCGCCCGGCTGCGACCGGTGCATCGTCTCCTCTTCCGAGGCGTTCCCGAGGTCATCGCCTGGCGCGCCGTCCCCTCCACCTACGTCGTCTGCGCAGAGGACCGGGTCGTGCATCCCGACCTGCAGCGCGCCATGGCGTCCCGGGCGACCTGCACCGTCGAGTGGCCGTGCGGGCACAGTCCCGTGCTCACCCGGCCCGATGCGGTCGCCGACCTGGTCGCGGCGCGGATCCAGGAGCTGGCCACGACCTGACGGCGTCGGCGCCCAGCGCGCCTGCCCGTCCCCGAGGGTGCGGCAGGCCGTCCGGGAGAACTCAGATCGAGATGCCGACCAGCTTGGTGTCGAGGTACTCGTCGATGCCCTCGAACCCGCCCTCGCGTCCCAGGCCGCTGGCCTTGACGCCACCGAAGGGAGCGGCGGCGGACGTGGGGTTGATGTCGTTGACCCCGACCATCCCGAAGCGCAGCTTCTCGGTGACCCGGATCGCCGTCGACAGGTCGTTGGTGTAGACGTACGCGGCGAGCCCGTACTCGGTGTCGTTCGCCTTGGCGACGACCTCGTCCTCGTCGTCGAACGGAGTGACCGCAGCGATCGGCCCGAAGGTCTCCTCGGTCGAGATCAGCATGTCCGGCGTCACGTCGGCCAGCAGCGTCGGCGCGTAGAAGGTCGTGCCGTCGAGCCCGTCGACCTGCATCCGCTCACCCCCGGCCACGACCCGGGCGCCCTTGGCGCGCGCATCGTGCACCTGGGCCTCCATCTTTCCCACGGCCCGCTCGTCGATCAGCGGGCCGATGGAGACGCCCTCGTGGTCACCCTTGCCCACCCGCAGCGCCGCGATGCGCTGGTCCAGGGTCGCGACGAAGGCGTCGTAGATCGAGCGGTGGACGTAGATGCGGTTCGGGCTGATGCATGCCTGGCCGGTGTTGAGGAACTTCACCAGCGCCGCACCCTTCGCCGCACGCACCGGATCGGCGTCGGGGAAGACGATGAACGGCGCGTGGCCGCCGAGTTCCACCGAGACCCGCTTCAGCGTGGCGCCGGCCTTCGCCGCCAGCATCTTCCCGACCGCGGTCGAGCCGGTGAAGGTGAGCTTCCGGACCACGGGGGACTCCAGCAGCACGTCGCCGACCTCTGCGGCGCGCGTGGTGGTGACCAGGTTGACCACCCCGTCGGGGAGCCCGGCGTCGGCGAGCAGCTGCACCGTCGCGACCGCGCACAGGGGCGTCTGGTCGGCGGGCTTGAGCACCGAGGTGCAGCCGGCCGCGATGGCCGGGGCGAGCTTGCGGGTCAGCATGGAGATCGGGTAGTTCCACGGGGTGATGGCCGCGACCACCCCGACGGGCTGACGCATCGTCACGAACCGCTGGTCGGCCCGGGCCGAGGGGATCGTGACGCCGCCGATGCGCTTGGCCTCCTCGGCGAACCAGGCCAGGAAGTCCGCGGCGTACGCGACCTCGTTCATCGATGCCTTGAGCGGCTTGCCCTGCTCCCGGGTCATCAGCGCGGCGAGCTCCTTCCGGCGCTCCCGCATCAAGGCGTCGGCCTTCGCCAGGACGGCCGCGCGCTGGTAGGCCGTCGTGCCCGACCAGGCCGGCAGCGCACGGTCAGCGGCGGCGATCGCCGCCTCTGTGTCGGCGCGACCGCCGTCCGCGGCCTGCCCGATGACCTCGCCCGTGGCCGGGTCCGTGACGACGAAGCTCGCGCCGTCGGCAGCCGCCCGCCATTGCCCATCGATGTAGATGGTGCGTTTCGGTTCCTGCGTCATGGCACCGTCCTCACTGGCTGGTCGATCCCGGGAGTTCGACGACTGGGCCCGCACCGAACTGGCGCGCCCGCGCAGCGATGGTGCCATCCCCGGGGAATCCGCCGCCCGGACGGCACACCGATCACCGGTGACCTGCCCGGCCCGACCGGGCGGCTGCCCTGCTGGTGCCGGCGCCGTAGCCGGTGAGATCCCCGGACCCGGGCCCACGCTGCTCCGACGACAGAGGCCCCCGCCCGGCGTCTTCACCGGTCAGGGGCCTGAATGGCTCCCCCGACTGGACTTGAACCAGTAACCCTGCGATTTGATCTTGAGGCGTTTGCTCGCGCTGACCCGCGCTGAATACGCAGGTCAGAAGCGGTTCAGAGCGTTGACTGCGACGGTTACGCGCGGCTGGTTGCGGGAGTATTGGGTGCCTAAAGAGTGCCTGTTGCAGGGCCCGATGCCAGTGACGATCACCGGGCTCGGCGCCTTGGTGAGCCGCCGGGGCTCCACTCATCACCACTGACTCCCCCCCTCCCTCGACGGGCTCCTGCGGCACGCAGCGTGATACCAGCGACTGACGTCTCGTCTTTGCGACCGAGACGGATCCGGAGCCCGCGCCAGCGCTCCGCTCACGGACCACAAGGGCCTGCAGCCAACCACCCCGACCGCAGCTTCGACACACATCTGGTCGAGCGCCTGCCGCATTCAATTCTCCGCGGGGTGTCACCAAACGGCTCCGAATAACGCCTTCTCCCGGTGAGAACGATCACTCACCAGCGGGAGCAGGGATGTGCGGTCAGCCGGGACGACGGACAACGACAACCCTTGCGCCGGCACCATCCCACGTCTCCTCTGCTTGCCGCGCCGTGCTGCAGGATCTCGTCGACTGCTACGGCGGCGACACCCACCGGCTGCTCACTGACCTGGCCGACGCCATCGACGCCAGCATCGCCTACGTCGACCGGCCCACCGTCGAGGCCCACCTCGAGCGGACCTTGTCCGAGCGGGAGTGGGCCGCCACCGCCCAGCAGTTCACAGCCACGGCCTTCGACGACCACGTCGGAGACGCCGGCAGCCTCCGCACCGACTGGATCGCGGACGTCCTGGCCAGGGCCGGCGTACCCGGTCGTGGCCACACCGGTCAGCCGGTCGCCGTACCTCCGGTGGGCGGGGCATGAGCGCCACGCGGACCTGCCCGGCCTGCGGCTACAGCGGCACGTACGCCAGCGACGCCCTCGCCGACGTCAACCACGCGCGCCATTCCTGCGCCAAGCACCGGCAGTCCATCGAGAGCGCACGTCGCCGGATCCAGCGCGCTCAGGGTCGGGTGCGGCGGGACTGCACTCATCCGCGTGCTCGGCACGTGCACGGAACCCGTGCCGCCTACGTGAAGGACCGCTGCCGATGCACCGACTGCACCGCCGCCAACACCGCGGCCGGCCGTGGCGTGCACCGCGCGCAGACCTTCGGCCGATGGCGGCCTTTCGTAGACGCCGCCCCGGTGCGCGAGCACATCTGCGCGCTACGCGCCGCCGGCATCGGCGTCGAGCAGATCGCCGTGCTCGCCGGCATCGCTACCAGCCACGTCCGCGAGCTGGCTGACCCCGGGCGCAACGGCAACCCACGCATCCGGCGCGTCCGGCCCGAGACCGCCCACCAGGTTTTGCGCATCCGAATCGACCAGGCCAACCGGGCACCGCGCAGTCACCTCATCGCCACGGGCACTCGTCGCCGGCTGCAGGCCCTGATCGCCGTCGGATGGCCTCCCGACGAGCTGGCCGCAAGACTTGGCCGAAGCTCCGCCGGCCTCCGACGTAGCATGCTCAGCCACTCCATCACCGCGCAGACCGCGCGGGATGTCAGCGCCCTGTACGAACAGCTGTGGAGCCTGCGTCCACCCCAGTCCATCGACGGCCAGCGTGCCGCCGCCGACGCCGCCCGGGCCTTCGCCGCCGAGCGCGGCTGGCTTCCGCCTCTGGCCTGGGATGACATCGACACCGATCCAAACCCCCGACACCGCACTGAGATCGCAGATACAGATGACCTCGACGAGATCGCCATCGAGCGAGCCCTCGCTGGCGACGGCGTCCGCCTCGAACACTTGACCCCGGCTGAGCAGGCCGAGGTCGTCCGGCGCCTCACGGGACGGGGCAAGTCCATCCGGGACATCGCCCAACAGCTCGCCACGACCAAGCGCACGATCTCTCGCCGGCGTGCCTCCATCAAGGCCGCATGACGATGTGAGCACCCAGGTCGCCTTGGGATGCCGATGGCACGGCTGCTATAGGCGTGCTCGCACTGGCTCTGCCCGGAGTTCTCCAAACCGCTCGAGCAGCCCTGTATTTCGATGTCGAGCCGACCATCCGTCATCAGATCCGCAGCCTCTCCATGGAGGGCGACAGCGTCCATCGCCTCTGCAGGCGATGCGTCCGTGATGACCTTGAGTCGATCATCGGACCCGACCGCCTCAGCGGTGGCCCGAGCCACGCCCGCCTGTCCTTCGGGCGTGGCGACGTACCAGACGACGACCGTCATCGGCGCAGCTCCGCACCTGGAACTGGAGTCACCAGCGTGCGGTTCTCCAATGCCTGTTCCACGTTCGCGATGGCGAGTTCGGTCATTGCCGCCATGGTCTCCCGCGTACCGCTGCCGAGATGCGGGAGCAGGACGACGTTGTCCATGTCGAGCAGTTCAGCGGGAACGTTCGGCTCGCTCCCGAGTACGTCCAGGGCTGCTCCCGCGATCCTCTGGCTCTTGAGTGCCTCCACGAGTGCGGATTCGTCGATGATGGATCCGCGGGCGACGTTGACCACAAAGCCCGCTGGCCCCAGCGCATCCAGCACCGCCGCATCGACGATTCCGTTGGAGTCGGGCCCTGCGGCGGCCGTCACGATAAGCGCGTCGTTGCTTGCCGCCAGTTCTAGGACGGAACTTGCATAGCCATAGGGCACGCCCGGCACCTGCCGTCGACTGTGGTAACTGATGACCGCGTCGAACCCTTCGAGACGTCGCGCGACGGCACCACCGATCCGACCGAGACCGAAGATGCCGACTCGACTACCGCTGACCTTCTTGGTCAGGGGATAACGACCCCGTAACCAATCACCTCGTCGCACGAACCTGTCCGCAGCGGTCAACTGACGCATGACATCGATGAGGCCGCCGACCGCTACGTCTGCCACGCAGTCGGTTAGGACGTCCGGTGTATTGCTGACTCCGATCCCCCGCACGATCGCTCCGGCCACATCCGTCGCGTCATAGCCCACCCCGAGGTGCACGATGGCGACGAGATTCGGCAGCGCCGCAAGGAGGTCCGGTCCGACACCGACCATGGCGCGCGTGAAGACGACTTCTACGTCATCCCGTCGATGGTCGAGGAATTTGTCGGCCGGATCGGGCAGTACCACTGCGCCGAACCGTTGTCGGAGCGTGTCCACCAGGGCGTCTGGAAGCTGCCCGACGATCAACACGCGCCCCGAGGACCGCTCGGAGGGTGGCCTGACCGCCGAATTGTTCAGCGAGTCACTCATGTTCTTCCGATCTCCGTTCCATCGGCCACGTTCGGGTTGGGCAGCGAATGTTCGTCCCGTGCGGAACCGGGCAAGGGTGCGACCGCTCCGTCAGCACGGCTACGAGATCTTCTTCACCAGCGGCCGTAGGCCGCGATCGACCGGCCGGCCAGCAGCGCCCCGGCGTCCTCGATGGTGCGGCGGATCCCCTCCCCGCCCGGCACCTCGCCCACCCCGACCCTGCCCTCGCTGTCGGTGACGATCGCGACGTTGCGGGTGAAGAACGGTCCGTGCGCCCCGCTGAGGTTCAGCAGCATGCTGTCGTGCCCAGCGACGGGAACGACCTCGACGCCGGCGACGGTGGGGGTCCGGCCCGTCATGCGGTCCTCCTGGACTCGTTCCGAAGGTGTGAGCTCTCTGATCGTCGGCACCGTCACTGCACCATGAAGACGTCGAGAAGCACGGCGTCCGGACGGCGGGTGCCGACCCCGATGAAGAGGCGGCGGTTGAGCTCCGCCAGCCGGGGTGCCGCCGTCTCGAAGCGGGGTGCGGTGCGGAAGTAGATCCGGTCCGGATCGACGGGGAGGTCCTGGCGGAGCCGCTCGATGTCCTCCACCGTCCCCGTCCGCAAGCCCCAGTTCGTGACGTAGACCAGCTCGTCCTGATCGGTCCGGAGGACGTAACGCGCCTCCAGCTCCGTGTCGGTCGTGGAGGTGATGACCTGGAAGTCGGCTCCCCCGGGGATGATCTCTCCCTGCATGAGCGGACCGGTCACTCGTCCGCCAGTGATCGGGATGACTCGCCGGATGCCCCGGGAGGTGACGCCGACCTCCACGGGACTGCCCACCTCGATCCGGAGCGTCGCGGTATGGCTGAGTTGCGGCGTCGCAGGGGCGTGATCGGGCACAGGTTCTCCTCGGAAGTCGGCTGCGGGCACGGGGCACCGCGGATGCGTGCGGGCCCGACCGTCACCAGCGCGCGAGCGCGGGCCGGAAATCTGGCCGAAACTGCCGCATGTAACCGGTGTCGTCGCGTTCGCCGATCCCGCACCGCAGGTACTGCTCGTGCAGGTGACCCAGGGCGCCCCGATCGAGTTGGACACCGAGGCCCGGCGACACGGGAACCTCGACGGCGCCGTCGACGAACCGCAGCACGCCCGGCACGATGACGTCCTCGGCCGGGTCCTTCCACGGCCAGTGGGTGTCACAGGCGTAGTCGAGCCGCGGCGTGGCCGCGGCCAGGTGCGTCATCGCGGCCAGGCTGATGCCCAGGTGGGAGTTGGAGTGCATGGACAGGCCCACGCCGAACGTGGCGCAGATGTCGGCCAGCGACTGGGACCGGCGCAGTCCGCCCCAGAAGTGGTGGTCGGACAGCACTACCTGGACGGCATCCTCTCGGACGGCCGGCGGCAGGTCGTCGAACGCCACCACGCACATGTTCGTCGCGAGCGGCATCGGGACCTCGGGGCGACCTCGGCCATCCCCTCGATGCCAGGCGTGGGGTCCTCCACGTACTCGAGCACACCCTCCAGGCGACGTCCCACGTCGATCGAGGTCTGCACCGTCCAGGCTGCGTTCGGGTCCAGGCGCAGCGGCAGATCGGGGAACTCGGCGCGCAGGGCGAGGACGGCGGCTACTTCCGCCTGGGGAGGGAAAACCCCAGCCTTGAGCTTGATCGCGCCGAACCCGTACTCGGCCTGCATCAGCCGGGCCTGCGCGACGATCCCCTCCGCGTCCAGCGCCGCGCCCCACCGGTCGTCCTCCTCCCCCGGGTGCCCCGCCCACTTGGCGAAGAGGTACGCGCTGAAGGGCACGGATCGGCGGACGGCGCCGCCGAGGAGGTCGCTGACCGGGCGGCCCAGGAGCTTCCCCTGGGCATCGAGCGCGGCGACCTCGAACGGGGAGAACACCCGGTCGGTCGTCGTGGAGGACGTCACCATCCCGCTCATACCGTGCCCACCGATGCCCTCGTCTCCCGCGAGCGCGACATCGACCAGCCGCCACATGCCGTGCAGGTCGAAGACGTCGGTCCCGATCAGCGACCGGCTCGCACGCTCCAGCCGCCGCAGGTGGGGCCGGTCGCCGTACGTCTCTCCCAGCCCAACCAGGCCGGAGCCGGTCTCCACCTCCACCACCGCCCGCAGGGCGAAGGGCTGGTGCACGCCGACGGCGTTGAGCAGTGGCGGGTCCCGGAACGCGACCGGGGTGATCCGGACCTCCCTGATCGCCTCGCTCACTGCTGGGGGAGGTCGGGCAGGACCGGCAGGAGGACGCGACTCGCCGCCCCCGGCTCGTGGTGGATTCGCTGGCGGGCCGGCTGGCTCTCGGCGTCGACGTAGGGGTCGCGGCCGGTGTTGAGATTCGGGTCCCACCGCGGGAACGAGCTCGACGTCACCTCGACCCGCAGCCGGTGCCCGGGCAGGAACGTGCGCGCGGTCGCCCACAAGTCGATGACGTACTCGGAGACCCGGCCAGGTTCGACGGGCGTCGGTGCGGTCCGGACGACCTCACCGCCGGGCCGGAAGGTCTCGCGGGCGCTGGCGCGCACGATGCCGTCGGCCACCAGGATCTTCCGGCCGTCAGGGTGCACGTCGACCAGCCGGGCGACGAAGTCCGTGTCGACGGCGGACGTCTCCGCGAACACCCGGGCTTCCAGCCGGCCGACCAGAGTGAGTGGCTCGGTCAGCTCGGCCGACTCGAACCGAAGGATGTCGGCCCGCCCGTCCAGGACGGACTGGTCAGCCGGCCCGGCCGGGTAGGAACCGGTCAGCAGGGAGGCGCCGCCGACGGTCGGCACCGGGACCTCCGGATCGTAGACGTACTCCGAGGGCTCGGACGACGCCGGCTCGGTAGGCGCCAGCGTGCCGTCCGGCTGCAGATACCAGCTCTCGGTCGTGCTGTCGGGAGGGGGGAACGCCTCGAAGCCGACCCACCGGTTCGTGCCCATGACGAACAGGCGGACCGGGGACACCGACTCCAACGGCGCAGTCACACCCTTGAGGTGGGCGTCGAACCACCGGAGGTGCTGGCCCATCAGGTCGGCGTCGACCCCGAGCATCGTCGTCCCGCTGTGGACCCCGTAGTCCTCCTGGCGGAATCTCCCAGTGCCGTCGATGTGCGTCCAGGGCCCGACGAGCAGGTGCGGGGGTTCACTACCCCGCTCGAGTGCGGCGGCCCGCATGCCCTCGTACTGGCTGAGGGTGGATCCGAGGAAGATGTCGTACCACCCGGCGACCAGGAACGCGGTGACGTCGAGGTCGCCGTAGATCCCGCGGGTCTCCACCGCCTCGTAGCCGCGGTCGTCCACCGGCAGGCCGAAGCTCCGGCACGCCGACACGGTCAACGGCGGCGCCTCCTGGAACCGGTTCAGCGGCCGGCGCAGGAAGATCCGACCGGACGTCACCTCGCTGTCGTGAGCCTCGTACTCGTCGAGAAGCTTGGCGAAGCGGTCGTTGTCCTCACCGCCGGCCAGTCGTCGGATCGTGTCGAGCGCATGCCGGTGCGACCAGTACACGCGGGAACCGAACTCGTGGGCGCCGCCGCGGTTCATGAACCCGGTGAGCATGGAGTCCCCTGGTGAGAACCCGGGTGCGATCGTGCGCAGGGCCGCTGGGCGGTTCCGGGCGGCGGCCCACTGGGTCAGGGCGTGGTACGAGCGCCCGAACATGCCGACGACACCGCTACTCCCGGGCAGCTGTGCGGCCCACTCGACGGCGTCGTAGCCGTCGTCGGCCTCCTGGAACTCCGACCTGAACTCGCCGTCGGAGGCGTAGCGTCCGCGCACGTCCTGGATGACGACGATGTAGCCCTGCGCGGCGACCCGGATGTGGTCGAAATACGGCTTGTCCATCGTGTGCGCGTTCTTGCCGTACGGGTGCCGGGTCAGCAGGACCGGCACCTCCTCGTCGGTAACCGGCCGATAAACGTCGCTGCGCAGCACGACGCCGTCACGCAGGGTGCACGGCCGGTCGAGCTCGACGACGACCTCTAGTGCGTTTCCTGTGGGCACATCAGCTCCTGATCTGGGGTGGACGAGATGCGGGCGAGGCGCTGCTCGCGACGCATGCGCTGCAGGACCGGGTCAGGCACGGGAGCAGCGGCCACCAGCCGCTGCGTGTAGGGGTGAGCGGGCTGGTCGCAGACCTCCGCCGTGGGGCCGTCCTCCACGATGCGCCCGCCTTCCAGGACGAGGACGCGCGCCGCGAAGTGGCGGACGACGGCCAGGTCGTGGGTGATGAACAGGTAGGAGGTGCCGGTGCGGGACTGCAGCTCCTGCAGCAGTTCCAGGACGGCGGCCTGGGTGGTCACGTCGAGCGCGCTGGTCGGCTCGTCGCACACGATCAGCCGCGGTTCCAGTGCCAGCGCCCGCGCGATGGCGATGCGCTGCCGTTGACCGCCGCTGAAGTGGCTGGGATACCGCGACATGCTGTCCACGGGCATGTGCACGCTGTCCAGCAGCTCCTCGATCCGCCGGCGGGCGTCACTGCGGCTCAGCTGACCGGCGGCGAACAGCGGCTCGGCGAGGATCTGCCCGACCGTCCGGGCCGGGTTGAGGGACCCGTACGGGTTCTGGAAGACGACCTGCATGTCCCCCGACAGGGCCCGCCGCTGGCGACGGCGGAGCCGCGAGATCTCCCGACCGTCAAGCCGGACGCTGCCGCCGGTGACGGGCGCCAGGCCGAGCAGCGCCTTACCTATCGTCGACTTCCCGGAGCCGGACTCCCCCACCAGCGCAAGGGTCTCGCCCGCGGCGAGTGCGAAGGAGGCCCCGGAGATGACTCGCCGGGGCGGCTTCCGAAACCCGGGCGCGGGGTAGTCGACGACCAGGTCGTCGACGGCCAGCAGCGGGTGGCTCGTGCTCATGGTCTCCCCCGTGGTGCGGTAGCCGGCCGGACGGTTCGTGGTCGTGAGCCCGGCGGTCACGGCGCCGCCACCAGGTTGGGTGTGCTATCGATGAGCCGCCGGGTGTACTGCTCCCGAGGGGCGTAGAAGAGGTCGTCCACTGCTGCGACCTCCACCACCTCTCCGCGGGACATCACCACCGCCCGGTCGCAGACATCCGCCACGACGCCGAGGTCGTGGGTCACCAGCAGCACCGCCTTCCCCGAACGGGCCCGTAGGTCGCGCAGCAGGTCGAGAATCTCGGCCTGCACGGTGACATCGAGCGCCGTGGTCGGCTCGTCGGCGATGAGCAGATCCGGATCACCGGCCAGCGCGATCGCGATCACCACCCGCTGCGCCATGCCGCCGGAGAGCTGGTGCGGATACATCTCGAGCACCGCCTCGACGTCGGGCAGCCGAACCCGCTCGAGCAACCGCACGCACTCGGCCCGCAGCGCCTGTCTGGGGAGCGAGGTGACGTTCCGCAGCACCTCGGTGAGCTGCGACCGCACCGTGAACATCGGATCGAGCGCCACCATGGGTTCCTGCGACACCAGGCCGATCCGACGACCGCGGATGCTCCGGTACGCCTGCTCGTCCAAGCCGCAGGTGGACCGGCCGTGCAGCCGGAGGTCTCCGCTGGTCACCCGGCCGTTGCCCGGGAGTAGACCCAGGACGGACAGCGCCGTGACGGTCTTCCCGCTTCCGGACTCGCCCACCAGGCCGAGGATCTCTCCGGGCTGGATGGCGAAGCTGACGCCCTTGACGACTTCGACCGTGCTGTGGCCGTTGTCGAAGCCGATGGAGTAGTTCTCCACCTCGAGCAGGGGCACCCCGTCCACCGGCGGCTTCTCGATCTCCGCCGCAGTGGCCGCCGCGGCCGCACGGTCGGCCCTGCGACGGCGCGCCGGGCGGGATCGCGCCGTCTTGCGGCTCTCGGCGGTCACGTCACGGACGCCGTCGCTGAACAGACCCAGGGCGATGATGAGGAGGGCGATCACACCGCCGGTGATGAACAGCATCGAGCCTTGCGTCGTCATGATGCCGGCCGCCTCGCCCACCATGGCGCCCCAGGTGGGGGCCGGGGGCAAGGAGCCTAGGCCCAGGAATCCGAGGCCGGTCTGCACGGCGAGTGCGACACCCGAGAAGAGCGACAGCTGAATGACGATGGGGCCGATCAGGCCCGGCAAAATGTGCCTGGCCATGATCCGCAGGTCCGACAGTCCGGAGACCCGTGCCGCCGCGACGAAGAGCTCCTCGCGCAGCGACAGGCACGAGCTCCGGATGATGCGGATGAGAACGCCCGAGGCGAGGAAGCCGAAGACCGCCATGGCGATGGTGATCTCCTGGTTGAAGATCGCCAGCACGGCGAGGACGAGGATCACCCCCGGCACCGAGATCAGGGCATCGGCGACCGCGCTGACCACCCGGTCGGTCCAGCCGCCGAAGTAGCCGGCCAGCACACCCAGCACCACGCCGGTCACGAGGAAGGTGGCCACGCCGGCCACGACCCCCAGGAGCGCCGGGCGGCCGCCGTACAGCAGCCGGCTCAGCACGTCCCTGCCCAGGGAGTCGGTGCCCAGGAGGTGGGCGGAGGACGGACCGGCGAGCGTGTTCTGGAGGTCCTGGTCCAACGGCCCGTACGGGGCGAGCAGGTCCGCGAAGAGCACCGCCAGGACCATCAGGGCGATCACGAGCAGGGCCAGCATCGGCACCGGCTTGCGGACGAAACGGGCGACGGCACCCCGCGTGGGCCGGGGAGCGGCGACGGGGGCCTCAGGGAGGGGCGCCACGGCGACGGAGGTCATGCCACACGAACCTTCGGGTCGAGGACGCCGTAGAGCACGTCCGTGATGAGGTTGATGAGGATCACGAGGGCGGTCACCACGAGCGTGACGCCCTGCACCACCGGGATGTCCTGCTTGTTGGTGGCGTCCACGACGAGGGAGCCCAGGCCCGGCAGGGCGAAGACGCTCTCCACGAGGATCGTGCCGCCCACGAAGTTCGCGCAGGTCAGGCCGACCATGGTGGCGATCGGGAGGCTGCTGTTGCGCAGCGCGTGCTTCCACACCAGTGACCGTTCGGGGACCCCGGCGGCGCGCAGCGTGCGGCTGAAGTCGAGATCCAGGGCAGTCAGCATGCCGTCGCGGGTCACCTTGGCGATCGCCGCGATGCCGGCCAGGGCGAGCGCCACGATGGGCAGGACGAGGAAGGTCAGCCACTGCCCCGGCGCCTCGGCGAAGGGCACGTAGCCGGTGGCGGGGAACCAGCCGAGCGTGATGGCGAACACGCTCATCAGCACGAGGCCCAGCCAGAAGCTGGGCAGCGCCGACCCGAGCAGCGACACCACGTCGACAGTCCGGCTCGTCACCCGGCCGCGGGTGGCGCTGAGTACACCGAGCAGGACCCCGATGAGCGTGGCCAGCAGCGCGGCCCCCAGCATCAGTGCCAGCGTGACCGGCAGCCGGTCGGCGATGGCCGTGCCGACGTCCTCGTTGGTGAAGATGGACCGGCCGAGGTCGCCGTCGAACAGGCCGGCCACGTACCGCCCGTATTGCACGAACAGCGGGTCGTCGAGGTGCATGGTCTCGCGGAGGGCCTCGTACTGCTCCTCCGTCGCGTTCACGCCGAGCAGGGTCCGGGCCGGGTCACCGGGCACCAGGGACTGGAAGACGAACGTGGCGATGGAGACGACGAACAGGAGCGGGATCGAGACGAGCAGTCGCCGCCGGACGATCGCGAGCATCAGGGTTCCTTCCGGCCGGTGCTGCGGGGCCCGTCCGGACCCCGCAGCACCGGACTGATCAGCAGGCGGGGGTCCAGGTGTCCATCTGCGACAGCGTGGGCGTGTCACCCAAGAACTCGACGCCGGCGACCTTCTCGTCGCTGTAGGCGAAGATGTCGTCGACCGCGACGACCGGTGCCATCAGCGCCTGGTCGACTGCCGTCTGGATGGCCTGCGTCGCGGCCTCCGGCACGTCCTCGGGTGCTGCGGTCTGGAGCTCCTGGTATGCCGCGGTGACCTCGGCGTTCGAGGCGTTGAAGGGGTTCATGATCCCGCCGGGCATGAAGAGGTACGGGATCTGCATGATCGCCGGCTTGCCGCTGGTCACCTGCGCGGTCATCGGGTACTGGCCGGAGACCAGGTCGTCGACCCAGGCGCCGGTGTTCTGGGCGGGCTTCAGGGAGAGCGTGACGCCGACCTCTGCGAGCTGCGAGGCGACCGCCTGCATCATCTTCGCCTCCGCGGCGAAGTTGGCGCGGACGAGGCTGGTGATCTCGAAGCCTTCGGGGTAGCCCGCGTCGGCGAGCATCTGCCGGGCCTTCTCCGGGTCGTAGTCGTAGGTGGAGTTGGCCTCCTCCGAGTAGCCGAAGGTGGGGTCACCAGGCACCGTGGGCTGCTGCACGGGGATCCCGTACTCGCCGTAGATCGCCTCGACGATGGACTCCCGGTCGATGGCGTGATTCAGCGCCTGCCGGACCTGCAGGCTCGCGAGCGGCTCGGCCACGGTGCCCTCCCAGTCGAGGAAGTACAGCCCGTCCACGCTCACCGGCGCACTGACGACCGACACCCCGTCCGCCTCCTCGAGTGAGGCCGCGGTCGCCGGCTCGGACTCGACCACGTCGACCTGGCCGCTGCGCAGGGCCTGCGCCATCGAGTTGGCGTCCGGGATGACCTTCACCACGATCTCGTCGTACTGGATGGCGTCCTGGTCGTAGTAGTTCTCGTTGGGCGTGTAGACGTAGCTGTCCCCGCTGACGGTCTGTTGCTCGTCGAGGACGTAGGGACCGGCTCCGAAGGTGTCGCTGGCCAGCTGGGACGGGTCCGCGAGTCCGGCCGGGCTGATGACGCTGCCGCCCATCCACTTGGCGGTGAGCAGGAGCGGGATGGACGGGTCGGGCTCCGTGCTGGTGATGACGACCTTGTCCTCGCCCTCCGCCGTCGCGGTGAGATTGCGGAAGAAGCCGCTACCGGGACCGCTCCCCGTCTTGAAGTACTCGATGGAGTTGGCGACGTCCTGCGCGGTCAGCGGCGTGCCGTCGGCGAATTTCAGGTCCGGCCGCAGGGTCAGCTCGAAGGTCTTGTTTTCGTCGCCGACGTAGCCCCACTCCTCGGCGAGGCCGGGGACGAGCTCAGCGTTCTCGCCGGTACGGATCAGCGGCGCGTAGGCCGGCGTGATGTACCACTGCGAGTTGTTGCCGTTCGCCGCGGCGGAGGGGTCGAGGCTGAGGGGAGCCGACGTCAGGCCCAGGGTCAGGGCGCCGGAACCCCCGCACGCGCCGGTGGCCGTGCCTCCGTCGGAGCTGTCTGCTCCTCCGCAGGCTGCGAGCAGGACACTGGCGGTGGCGACGAGTGCCGTCGCGGCGGGCGCTCTCGAGCGCATGATGAGCTCCTTCGGTACGCAACAACGTTGCGGGAGTGGCCGGGATCACGAACGTGGCGAGGGCCACGCTAGGAGGCTCGTCCGATGCGCGTCCAAGCCTAAATCTGCATTGTCTGATACTCGCCTAGCATCGGAGCCGGTCTCCGCCGAAGACGCCCCGCTTCGCCGTCGAACCTCGCTCCCCGGTGGACGGAAGTGGTTCGGGACGGGCAGGCGGCGCCGACAGCTCACCGGGTAGCGAGCCGCGCCGCGTCCCCGCCGGGCCCCTCGCTCACCCGGTAGACGTCGCGAGGGCCGTGCACCCTCACATGCGCGGGTGACGACCTTCGGCGAACGGCCAGCCCAGGGACAGCACCGCCCGGAGGGCCGGGTTCCGGTTGCCCGTCCGCCAGACCGCGTGCAAGCGCACCGGCGTGGGGTCGGCCGTCCGCAGGGGACGCACCACGACGCCGCCGTAGCGCGCTCCGACGGCCGACTCCGGCACCAGACCCAGCCCGACTCCCGCCTCGACCAGTGCGAGAATGCTGTGCACCTGGCTCAGGTGCTGGCTGTAGCGCACGGCGATGCCCGCGCTGCGGAACAGGCTGATCAGGAGCTCGAAGAAGAACCGGGCCTCGTTCGGCGCCGGCATGACGACCTCCTCACCGTCGAGATCGGCGACGTCGATGATCTCCCGTTCGGTCAGCAGGTGCCCGTAGGGGAGCGCGACGACCAGCGGCTCCCGCAGGACCTCCCGCGACGAGAGCTCTGTTCGGGTCACTGGCGGACGGACGAGCCCGAGATCGAGCGAGCCTCCGGACAGCGCGTCCAACTGCTCACTGGTCACGAGTTCTCGCAGCACGATGTCCACGCTGGGCAGGTCCCGGCGCATCTGCGCCAGCAGTGGACCGAGCAGCCCGGGCGCCGACGCGGCCGTGAAGCCGAGAGCCACCGTGCCCGATTCCCCGGTGGGCACGCGGCGGACCGCGAGCACCGCCCCCTCGGCGTCGCGCAGCAGTCGCCGCGCGTCGGAAAGAAACGCGCGGCCGGCAGGACTGAGGCGCACAGCGCGACCGCTCCGGTCGAACAGCTCGACCCCGAGCTCGCGCTCGAGCCCCTGCACCTGCCGCGTGAGGGGCGGCTGGGTCATGTGCAGCCGCTTCGCAGCGTGACCGAAGTGCAATTCTTCGGCCACTGCCACGAAACCGGTGAGCTGAGCGAGGGTGAACATGGTATCGGGAACGTATCAACACCTGCCGAGAGGCCTTCGGCCGAAGGGAACCCGTCCCGCTGGGGTTCGCTCGTCGCGCACGACCGGCGCAGTCGCCCACGACCATCCGCGCGCGGCTCCGAGCAGCCCGGCTCAACGCCCCAGCGAGGCGCCACCCCGGATGAGGAGCCGGCGCGCTACTGGTCGGGCGCGTCCGGTGGCGGGGGTTGGTGGGTCAGTTGCGCGTCGACCGAGGAGACGCCCTCGCCCCCCCGAAGGACGTCGAGGGCGTCGTCGGGCGCCGAGCCGGTGACGACCCCAGCGTGCCGAGCACCTGTTCGACCTCCAGCCCGGAGGCGCGCAGGTTCTCGACGACGCCGTCCAGGCTGTCGCGGTGACCGTCACCGACCATCACGCTCACGTGGGTCATGGCGCGCAACCTACGCCCGCGACCTGCGTCACTGCGGCGGTCAGGCACAGTCCGCAGCCCGCGTCGACCGACGGCATCATCAACCGCTCGCTCTACTGGCAGAGCGTCGCCCAGAGCGCCAGCCCACGACGCCCGGTCTCCTCGGCCCACAACGCCGCGATGCCGGCGACGAGCGGAGTGGCCATGCTCGTCCCGCTGATCGAGCGGTAGCGCGTCGGCATCGGCCAGGACGAGAGGACGACCTGGAACCCCGGCCCGGCGACGTCGACCTGGCCACCGCGGGCCGGCAGGCTGCAGGCCGAGAAGAAGGCCATCCCGAACTCCTGGTCCAGCGCGCCGACGGCCATGATCTCGGGACTGTTCGCCGGAGCGCCCACGAAGCCGGCTCGCCGCTGCACCAGCGGTAGGCCCGGGCGTATTCGAGCACGTCCTGCAGGACGTGGTGCACCAGCTCCGGGGAGACCGAGAGCACCCGACGGCCCGAGGCGTCCACAGACTGGAGCATGGACACCCGGGTGGGGTCGGCGGACACGACCGCGATGTCGAGCTGGCCGAAGACCGTGGCCTGCGCGTCGTGGACGGTCTCCGACGGCAGGCCGCCGGTCTCGAAGTTGCGGGAGTCGGCGACCTCGGAGATGCCGGCGAGGCCCCAGTCCACCCCCGGGGCGTCCTCCTCGTCGGCGAAGACGACGATCTGGCGGCCGGTGCTCTCGGGCTGGATCACCGCCCCCCGCGGCCGTCGACCGGAGAGTCTGACTCTGCCGAGAAGCGCGGATCGATCACTGTTCCCCCTCAGACCCCGGATGAGACCGACCGCGGGAACGAGCGGCTCCGCTCCCCTTTCCGCCGACAGGACCGCTCGGCAGGAGGAAGAGTTCTCGCCACCACCGACAGGTTCAGAGAGGCGCGTGCAGGCGCCCCGCCATGCAGCGTTCGACGGCCTCCGTCACCCGGAGAAGTCGCGCGATCGCCCACCGCACCATCTCCGTGACGGTGCGGTGACGGATCGCTGGCGCTCCGGACCGCCGGACGTCCGCTACCAGGCCGGGAGGACCTTGCCGGGATTCATTAAACCGCGCGGGTCGAGGAGGTGTTTGAGGCTGCGCATCAGCTCCAATTCGAGACCGTCCTTGTAGTCGGCGATGACGTCGCGCTTGCTCTGCCCCAGGCCGTGCTCGGCGCTGATGCTCCCTCCGAAGCTGCTGGTGGCGTCGTAGACCATCCGGGCGAGCTCCTCGGCCAGGTTCCGGAAGGTGTCGTCGTCGGAGTCCACCGGCTTGCTCAGGTTGTAGTGCAGGTTGCCGTCGCCGATGTGCCCGTAGGTGACGATCCGGATGCCGGGCAGGGCCGCCCGCAAGGCCTTGTCGGTCCGCTCGACGAAGGCCGGGATGCTGCTGATTGGCACCGTCACGTCGTGCTTCAGGCTCGGTCCCTCGAAGTTCTGTGCCTCCGAGATGCCTTCGCGCAGTGCCCACAGGGCGGCGACCTGCGCGGAGCCGGACGCCACGACGGCGTCCCCGGCCACGTCCCGGTCGAACGCCTCGGCGAGCGCGGCCTCGAGCAGCCCGTCGAGGCGGGCGTCGGGCAGGGTGTCGCTCAGCTCCACGAGCACGTACCAGAAGTGGACGGAGCCGAAGAGGTCGCGCGCGCCGGTGCCGTGCCGGAGCACGAAGTCGACGCTCTGGCGCGACATGATCTCGAACGCGGTCAGCCGGTCGCCGCACAGAGCTCGCACGATGCCGAACAGGTCGACCGCCGCCTGGGCGGACCCCACGGCCACCCACGCCGTCGCCCGGCTGCGGACGGCGGGGAACAGTTTCAGCACCGCGGCGGTGACCAACCCGAGGGTGCCCTCGGCCCCGATGAACAGGTGCTTGAGGTCGTAGCCGGTGTTGTCCTTCCGCAGGCCGCGCAGGCCGTTCCAGATCCGGCCGTCGGGCAGGACGACCTCGAGCCCGAGCGTGAGGTCGCGCATGGTGCCGTAGCGGAGCACCCCGGTGCCGCCGGCGTTGGTCGACAGGTTGCCGCCGATGGTGCAGCTGCCCTCCGAGCCGAGGGAGAGGGGGAACAGGCAGCCCTCGGCGGCGGCCGCCTCCTGTACCGCCTGCAGGACGACGCCCGCCTCCACCGTGATGGTTTGGTTCACCGGGTCGACGGCGCGCAGGCGCCGCATGCGATCGAGCGAGAGGACCACCTGTCGGCCGGACGTGTCCGGCACCGCTCCTCCGCAGAGGCCGGTGTTGCCGCCCTGCGGGACGACGGCCACCCCCTCCTTGCGGCAGGCGCGCACGATCGCGGCGACCTCGTCGGTGCTGACCGGCCGGACGACGGCCGCGGCCGTCCCCGAGTAGGCATTGCGCCAGTCGCTCAGGTAGCCGCCCATCCGTGCCGGGTCGGTGACCAGGCCGGCCTCCCCCACCGCCGCGCGGAGCCGTCCGGGAAGCCCGGGGTCGGTCATGCGAGATCCTTCCGTCGGTCGTCGTGTGCCGGATCGAGCCCCAGCACCCGGCGCGCCGCGCGCGCACGTGCCAGGAGTGCCGCCGCGTCCGGACGTTCCCCGCTGGCCACCGACGGCGCGATCTCGTGCAGCCGAGGAGCCCACTGCGCCATGCGGCCGGGAAAGCTCGCCGCGAGCACGTCGACCATCGTCGCGGCCGCGGTGGACGCGCCGGGTGATGCCCCGAGCAGGGCACCGAGCGACCCCGCGGCCGAGGTCACCACCTCGGTGCCAAAGCCCACCATCGCGCCCTGACCGCCCGACATCTTCAGGATCTGCACCCTCTGCCCGGCGGTGACCAGTTCCCAGTCGTCGGCACGGACGTCCGGGACGAACGTCCGCAGCGCGTCGAGCCGGCCGCGGGATGTCTGGGCGACCTGCCGGAGCAGGTAGGCCATGAGCGACCGGTTGTCCCGCGCCGACGCGGCGAGGACCGGCAGGTTGCCCGACCGCACCGACCGGAGGAGATCGGTGCGTCGTCCCGAACGGAGGAAGCGCGGGGAGAACGCCGCGAACGGGCCGAAGAAGAGGTGCTCGCGGCCATCCACCGTGCGGTGGTCCAGGTGCGGGACCGAGATGCTCGGGGCCCCGGGCGCGGCGTGCCCGTAGACCTTGCCGCGGTGGGCGGCCACCAGGTCGGCGCGGGCCGTGCGGAGGAACTGGCCGCTGATCGGGAAGGCGCCGTACCGGCGCACCTCCGGGACCCCTGCCCTCTGCAGCAACGGCAGCGTCCCACCACCCGCACCGACGAAGACGTAGGGCGCGCGCAGCCGGTACGCCACCCGGGTCTCCCGGTCGCGGACGCCGACGTGCCAGGTCCCGTCGGTCCGTTCGAGCCCGGTCACCTCGTGCCCGAGCCGGATCGATCCGCCCCGGGACCGCAGGGCCGAGAGGAGCTGCCGGGTGAGCACACCGAAGTCGACGTCGGTCCCCGAGGCCGACCGGGTGACGGCGACGGGGCCGTCATCGGGCCGGTCGCCGAACATCAACGGCAATCACGTCCCGAGCACCGTCCGGTCGTCGCTGTACTCCGTGTCGGCGAACAGTGGATGCCCGCGAAGCGTCTCCCACCGGGCCCGCAGGTGCGCCACGCCGTCCGGTCCGCGACCGAACCCGAGGTGCGCCACCGGGCGGATGAAGTCCTGCGGCGGGCCGATCAGGCCGCGCGAGACAAGGTGCGCCCAGAACACCAGGGACGCGCTGAACTGCTCACCGATCTCGACCGCCCGAGAGACGTCGACCGATCCGCCCGGCAGACGCGGCGTGTAGTTGAACTCGCACAGCCCCGCGTGGCCGGTACCGGCGTTGTTCCAGGCGCTCGAGCTCTCCAGCCCCGCCTCGCCGAGTCGTTCGACCATGCCGATCCGCCAGCCGGGCTCGAGCTCGCCGAGCAGCACACCGAGCGTCGCGCCCATCACGCCACCGCCCACGAGGACGGCGTCGAACTCCTCCACCGGCACGGTCGTTCCCCTCATCCGAGCAGCACCGCTATGCCGACGAGCACGGGAACCGACAGCACGGTGCTGAGCAGGATCACGTCACGGGCCAGCAGGGTTCCGCCGTCGTACGCCGCGGCGTAGACGAAGACGTTCTGGGCGGTCGGCAGCGCGGACGTCACCGTGACCGCCAGCAGCGCGATGCCGTCGAGGCCGGCGACCCAGCGTCCGAGGGCGTAGGCGATGGCCGGCATCACCAGGTTCTTGAGGACGACGGCCATCCACACCTGCCCGGCCAGCGCGCCGGCGGCCGGACGGGGCGCGCCGTGCAGGGTCATCCCGTAGGCCAGCAGCGCGGCGGGCACCGCCAGGGCCGCGATCAGTTCGACCGGCTCCAGCACGAGCGCCGGGAGGTCCAGGCCGCTGGCCGCGAGGAGGAGGCCCAGCGCGCAACCGATGACGACCGGCGTCCGCAGCGGTTGCAGCAGGAGTTGCCGCCAGGTCGGCGCCGCCTCCACACCGGTCCGCGAACCGGCCAGCACCGCGAGTCCCACCGGTGCCATGACCAGCACCTGGAAGAGGAGGACCGGGGCCACGTAGGAGGCGTTCCCCAGGATGTACACCGCCACCGGGATACCCAGATTGCCGGCGTTGACGTAGGACGACGACAGTGCACCGGTCGCGAGCTGCGCGGCCGGGAGCCGCCACCGCCACCGGGCCAGCCCCACATAGAGGAGGGCGGTCACTGCCGCGCTGCCGGCCGTGCCGATCAGCGCCAGCGAGGCGACCGTGGCGGTGTCGGCCCGGCCCAGGGTGAGGAAGAGGAGCGCCGGGGTGGCCACGAAGAAGGACAGCCGCGACAGGATGCCCGGCGCGTCCTTGCCCAGGATGCCGGTCCGGCCGACCGCCCACCCGACGGCGATCACCGCGGCCAGGGCGGCGAAGCCACCCAGCACCCCGCTCACTGCTGGAGTTCCGCCTCCACCGCACGGGCCAGGGTCGCGGCACCCTCGGGGGCCTGGGGCAGGAACAGACTGGGCTCGGAGAGTTCCAACTCCAGGACCACCGGACGGGCGGCCTCGTCGTGCACCAGGTCGATCCGCGCGTAGAGCGGTGCCGGCGCTCCGGGGACGAGGTCGTGGATGGCAGCGAACACGGCGCCGGCGACGTCCCGCTGCTCTGCCGTGGGCATCACGCGGCTCAGATCGCCCCGGCTGTTCCGATCCTGCCGAACACCCTCCCCCGGCTCGAGCAGCGCACCCTTGCGGACGGCGTGGGAGAAGCGCCCACCGATGAACAGCATCGCGGTCTCCCCGCGGTCGTCGACGCTCGACAGGTACGGCTGCACCATCGCCGTCCGCCCCGCCGCTGCGAGCTGCGCCGCGTGGACCAGCGCCGCCGACGCATCGCTCCACCGGGCGGTGTCACGGGAACCGGCCGACACCGACGGCTTCACCACCCACTCCTCCGCCTCGGGCAGATCCGCCGGACCCAGCGGGTTCCACACCGTGCGCACCACCGGGAGGCCGGCCCGCTCCAGGTCGCGCAGGTAGGTCTTGTCGGTGTTCCAGCGCAGCACTTCCACGCCGTTGCGGAGTTTCGGGACCGTCTCCGCCCAGGCGAGGAACTCCGCCAGGCGCCAGGCGTAGTCCCAGCACGACCGGACGACGGCGAGGTCGAAGCGCGACCAGTCGGCGGCCGCGTCGTCCCAGCGGACGAGGTCGACCTCGTACCCGGCGTCCCCGAGCGCGGCCACCGCGAGTGGCAGATCGGGGTCGACCCGGAGCCCTCGTTCGGAGCTGACCAGCGCTATCCGCCTGCTCATGGCCGTTCAGTCACGGGGCAGCTGCAGCTTCCCGTCGATGCGCCGCGGGATGCCCTGGTAGTCGTCGGTCAGCTCCTCGGGCAGCACCTCCTGCGGCGCCCCCTGCCAGGTCACCGGCCGCAGGAACCGGCGGATGGCGGTGGTCCCGACCGACGTGTGCTGGGAGTTCGTCGAGGGCCAGGGTCCGCCGTGGTGCTGGGCCCACGAGACCGCGACACCCGTCGGGTAGGCGTCGTAGACCAATCGGCCGGCGCGGGTGCGCAGCTCCTGGGAGACCGCCAGCGGCAGCTCGGTCTCGCGGTCGCCGCGGAGGATCGTCGCGGTGAGGGACGACGGCATGGCCTCGAGCGCTGAGAACAGGGCCTTCTCGCCGTCGTACCGGGCGACGACGGCCACCGGGCCGAAGCACTCCTCGGTGACCTCGTGCGGCAGGTCGGCGGCGTCGGTGCTGAGCAGCAACGGTCGCGCCTGGAATCCCGGTCCCTGCGGCTCGCCCCCGGTCGCGACCGTCGAGACGCCGGGGAGATCGGCCAGCGAGGAGGAGATCCGTCCGTAGGAGCCGGCGATGCCCTCGTTGAGCAGCGTCGGCGCGGCGGTCTCCCGGACGGCGTCGGCCATCGCCGCGACGACGGCGTCGCCCTCCGCCCCGCTCGGGACGAACGCCAGGCCGGGCTTGGTGCAGAACTGGCCCGCTCCGAGGGTGAAGGAACCCACCAGCTCGCGGCCGAGCTGCTCGCCGCGCTCGGCTGCGGCCTGCGGCGTGACGACGAGCGGGTTCAGGCTGCTCAGCTCGCCGTAGAACGGGATGGGGTCGGGCCGGCGCTCGATGATGTCGATCAGCGCCTTGCCGCCGTTCACGGACCCGGTGAAGCCGACGGCACGGATCGCGGGATGGGCCACCAGGTCGGCGCCGGCCTGCAGGCCGTGGACGATGCCCAGGGTCCCGTCCGGAGCACCGGCCTCGCGGGCGGCCGCCGACATGATCTCGAAGCACAGCTGCGAGGTCGCCGGGTGCGAGCCGTGCGCCTTGACGATCACCGGGGACCCGGCCGCGAGCGCCGATGCGGTGTCGCCGCCCGGTACGGAGAAGGCCAAGGGGAAGTTGCTCGCCCCGAAGACCGCGACCGGGCCGATCGGGACGAGCATGCGCCGCAAATCCGGGCGGGGTCCCATGGGAGTGTCGCCGGCGTGGTCGATGCCCGCCTCGAGGTAGCTGCCCTCGAGCAGCACCTCGCCGAACAGCCGCAGCTGATAGCAGGTGCGGGTGAGCTCGCCGTTCAGGCGGGTGAAGCCCAGGCCGGTCTCGCGGTCGGCCACGGCGACGACGTCCTCGCGTCGTCCCTCGAGGGCGTCGGCCAGGGCCTGCAGCAGGGCGGCCCGGCCGGTACGGCCCAGGTCGTCCAACGCCGGTGCGGCGGCGAGGGCCGCCGCGCAGAGGCGCTCGACCTCCGCGGTCGTCGTCTCCTGGGCGACCACCTCGACGGTCTCTCCGGTGCGGGGGTCGATGCTGACGACGTCGCTCATGACGGGGCTCCTTCTGAGATGTGGGATCGAGCGGGTCAGCGGGGCGCGTCGACGTGAACGCGGTCCACTGTCCAGGCGCGCGCCTGCTCGGTCAGGGTGACGCCGAGACCCGGGCGGTCGGACAGGCGCATCCGACCGTCGCGTGTCTCGAGCCGCTCGTTGAACAGCGGGTGCAGCCAGTCGAAGTGCTCCACCCAGGGCTCGATCGGGTACGCGGCCGCGAGGTGGACGTGGATCTCCATCGCGAAGTGCGGCGCAAGCCCGAGGTTGCGGTGCTCGGCCAGAGTGGCCAGCTTCAGGAACTGGGTGATCCCGCCGACGCGGGGGGCGTCGGGCTGGAGGATGTCCACCGCACCCTGCCGGATCAGCTCGTAGTGCTCGGCGACACTGGTGAGCATCTCCCCCGTGGCGATCGCCGTGTCCAGGGACCGGGCGAGCTGGGCGTGACCCTCGGCGTCGTAGGCGTCGAGCGGCTCCTCGATCCACACCAGGTCGAACTCCTCCAGCCGCCGGCTGACCCGCATGGCCGTCGACCGGTCCCACTGCTGGTTGGCGTCCACCATGAACGGCACGCCGTCGCCCAGGTGCTCGCGCACCGCGCGGACCCGGCGCAGGTCCTCCGCCGAGTCCGGCAGTCCGACCTTGATCTTGATGCCCCCGACGCCGCTCTCCAGGGTGCGGGTGGCGTTGTCCTTGACCTGCTCGATCGACTCGTGCAGGAAGCCGCCCGAGGTGTTGTAGCAGCGCACGGAGTCGCGGTGGGCGCCGAGCAGCTTGGCCAGGGGCAGACCGGCGCGCTTGGCCTTGAGGTCCCACAGCGCGACGTCGAGGGCCGCGATGGCCTGCGTCGAGGCACCGCTGCGGCCCACGGACGCGCCGGCCCAGACCAGCTTGGTCCAGAGGCGGGCGATGTCGTTCGGGTCCTCGCCGATCAGGTCGGGCGCGACCTCCCGGGCGTGCGCGAACTGCGCCGGGCCACCGGCCCGCTTGGAGTAGCTGAAGCCGACGCCCTCGAGACCGGCCTCGGTACGGATCTCGGCGAAGAGGAAGGCGACCTCGGTCATCGGCCGCTGCCGGCCGGTGAAGACCTTGGCGTCGCTGATCGGGTTCGGCAGCGGCAGGGTGATCGACGACAGCGTCACCGACTCGATCCGGTCGAGGACGGCGCGGCTGCTGGTGCGGGCGGTCTCGGTGACGGTCACGGGTTCTCCAGGATCAGCGGACGAGGCAGGGACGCTTGGGGTCGAACGTCCAGCCGGGCACCAGGTACTGCATGGCGACGGCGTCGTCCCGGGCGCCCAGCCCGTGCTCGAGGTAGAGCTGGTGGGCGGCGTCGACGGCGTCCCGGTCGAGCTCGACACCGAGCCCGGGTGTGGTGGGTACGGCGATCGCGCCGTCCTCGATCTGCAGCGGCGAGCGGGTGAGCGGCTGCCCGTCCTGCCAGATCCAGTGCGTGTCCAGGGCGGTGATCTTCCCCGGGGCCGCTGCGCCGACCTGGGTGAACATCGCCAGAGAGATGTCGAAGTGGTTGTTCGAGTGCGAGCCCCACGTCAGGCCGAAGTCGGCGCACAGCTGGGCGACGCGGACCGAGCCCCGCATGGTCCAGAAGTGCGGGTCGGCCAGCGGGATGTCGACGGCGTTCGATCGGACGGCGTGGGCCATCTGCCGCCAGTCGGTGGCGATCATGTTGGTCGCCGTCGGCAGGCCGGTGGCGCGGCGGAACTCGGCCATGGTCTCCCGGCCGGAGAAGCCCGCCTCGGGCCCGACCGGGTCCTCGGCATAGGCGAGGACGTCACCGAGGTCGCGGCAGAGCTCGATGGCGTCGGCGAGCAGCCAACCGCCGTTCGGGTCGAGGGTGATGCGGGCGTCCGGGAAGCGCTCCGCCAGTGCCCGGACGGCGGCCACCTCCTCCGTGCCGGAGAGGACGCCGCCCTTGAGCTTGAAGTCGGTGAACCCGTAGCGGGCCCGGGCGGCCTCGGCGAGCGCGACGACGGCCTCGGGAGTGAGGGCGGGCTCGCGGCGCAGCCGCTCCCAGTCGTCAGCGGGGTCGGGCTCGGCGAGATAGGGCAGGTCGCAGGCGGACCGGTCACCGACGTAGAAGAGGTAGCCGAGCATGGGCACGCTGTCGCGCTGCTGACCGTCCCCGAGCAGCTCGGCGACCGGCACCCCGAGGTGCTGGCCCAGCAGGTCGAGCAGCGCCGACTCCAGCGCGGTCACCGCGTGGATCGTCGTCCGAAGATCGAAGGTCTGCTGGCCGCGTCCGCCCGAGTCCCGGTCGGCGAAGGTGGCCCCGACCTCGCGCAGGAGGCGGCCGTAGGCCGCGATCGACCGGCCGACGAGCAGGGTGCCGGCGTCCTCGATGGTGCGGCGGATCGTCTCACCGCCCGGCACCTCGCCCACCCCGACCCTGCCCTCGCTGTCGGTGACGATCGCGATGTTGCGGGTGAAGAACGGTCCGTGCGCCCCGCTGAGGTTCAGCAGCATGCTGTCGTGCCCAGCGACGGGAACGACCTCGACGGTGGCGACGGTGGGGGTCCGGCCGGTCATGCAGTCCTCCAGGTGGGGGCGCGTCGCTGGGTCAGGAGGCGGCGGTCAGGAGATCTTGCCGACCAGCGCGCTGAGCTCGGCGCGCTCGGCCTCGGTGAGATCGGTCAGCGGCGGGCGCACCCGGCCCCCGTCCCGGCCCACGGCGGTCAGCCCGGCCTTGACGATGGAGACGGCGTAGCCCTTGGTGCGGTCGCGGATGTCGATGTAGGGCAGCACGAAGTCGTTGAGCATGGAGTAGACCGCGACCCGGTCCTGGGCGCGCACGGCGGCGTAGAAGCGCAGCGCGAACTCGGGCAGGAAGTTGTAGAGCGCCGAGGAGTAGGTGCTCACGCCGAGCTGCAGCAGCGGCAGCGCGAACGTCTCGGCCGTGGGCAGGCCACCCACGTAGATGAGCCGGTCGCCGACCTTGGCGTAGGTGCGGGTCATCTGCTCGATGTCGCCGATGCCGTCCTTGAGTCCGATCAGGTTCGGGTTGCGGTCGGCCACCTCGGCCACCGTGACGTCGGCGAGGATCGCATTGGCCCGGCTGTAGACGATGACGCCGAGGTCGGTCGCCCGGCACACGGCGCCGATGTGCTCGACGAGACCGGCCTGGCTGGCCTCGGTGAGGTACGGCGGGAACAGCAGGAGACCGGACGCGCCGGCCTCCTGCGCGGCCTGCGCCTGGGCGATGGCCTGCGCGGTGCTCCCGGTCGCCGGCGCGAGCACCGGCACGCTGCTGCCGGCCTCCTCGACGGCGATCCGGACGACGCGGTCGATTTCCTCCGAGGTCATGGAGAAGCCCTCCCCCGTGCCGCCGGCGGCGAACAGCCCGGCGACGTCGAAGCTGGACTGCCAGGCCAGGTGCTCGCGGTAGCGCGCCTCGTCGACGCGGAGGTCGGCGTCGAAGTGGGTCACCGGGAAGGAGAGCAGGCCGGACTTGAGACGGTCGGCGAGAGCATCGGGGGGCAGCAGCGTCACGGAGATCAGGTCCTCGGGTTCCGACGGGTCCGCGGTGTCCGACGGCAGGACGTCGGTGGACACGAGCGGTGGTCGGCGCAACCGTAGGGAGGATCGACGATGCCTGTCCAAGAGTTGTTTCGCATCGAACGATGCGCTGTGTGCATCGCCCGGGAGATCAGAAGGCCGGTTCGGCCTGCTCCAGCAGGTCGAGCACCCGCCGCAGCGCAGGATTGCGCGATTGCCGCACCCAGAGCAGGTGCAGCTCCACGGGTTCCAGCACCGGCGTCTCGAGTCGCACGAACTCGACACCCTCGATGGGCAGCCGCGACGCCGACGCCGGCACGAACGCGATCCCGCGGCCCGCGGCGACCAGCCAGAGCATCGTCAGGACCTGGCTAACCATGTGGACGGCATTGCCGGACGCCGCCGGCACCATGCTCACGACCAGGTCGTAGAAGTAGCGTGCCCGGGTCGGCGAGTGCATGACCACAGGCTCGGCCGCCAGGTCGTCGGCCACCACGTCCCGACCCAGCTCCAGCAGCCGGTGCCCGACGGGGACGGCGACCAGCAGCGCCTCGCGGTGCAGGAGACGGGAGCCGAAGGTGTCGGCGTCGAACGGAGGGCGCGCCAGCCCGAGGTCCACCTCCTCGTTGAGCAGCGCGGCGATCTGCTCCCGGGTGACCATCTCCTGCAGGTCCAGTCCGATGTGCGGCAGCCCGCGGTCGAGCGCGTCGAGCAACCGGCCGAGCGTCCCGTAGGTGGAGGCGGCGGTGAACCCGATGCGCACCACGCCGTGCGACCCCGACGACACCCGGCGGGCGAGCTCCGGCGCGGTGTCGGCGAGGGAGAGCAGCCTCCGCGCTTCGGCGAGGAAGACCTCACCGGCGGCGGTGAGGGCGACCTTCCGGTTGTCGCGTTCGAGCAGCTGGGCCCCGACGGTCCGCTCCAGCTTCTGGATCTGCCGGCTCAACGGCGGTTGAGTCATCTTCAGCCGTTCGGCCGCGCGCCCGAAGTGCAACTCCTCGGCCACGGCCAGAAATCCGCGGAGTTGCTCCAGGGTGAATGCCATGCACCGAAGGTATCAACCAATGCCTCATTGATCTTGGACAGGCATCCATTGCCCTCCATACGCTCCGCAGCGTCCGGGTCGAGTGACGCCACTCACAGGCGGAACGACAGCCCCCACACAGCCGAAGAGCTGCTCGTAGAGGAGATCGACATGACCACCAACCACCGTGCGCGCCGCCTGGCGACGACCGGTGCCGGACTCGCTCTGGCCCTCTCGCTCGCCGCGTGCGGCGGCAACGTCGGCGGCGGGTCGAGCGCGGAGGGCGAGGAGTTCCCCGGCGGCGACCCGATCACCATGCTCGTGGGGCAGGACCCCGGCGGCAGCACCGACCTGATCGCCCGCGCGGCCGCCGACATCCTCTCCGACGAGCTCGGCGTCGCCGTCACCGTCGAGAACCAGCCCGGCGCCAACGGTGCGCTGGCCGCCCAGTCCCTGGCCGGCGAGGAGCCGGACGGCCACACCCTGATGGTCTACAACGGCAGCCTCGCGTACATCACCCCGCTCGCCACCGAGGATGCCCCCGACATCGCCGACTACGACATCGTCACCGGCCTCTCGCTCGACGACTACGTCCTGGTCACCTCCCCCGACTCCGGCTTCCAGACCGTGGAGGACCTGGCCGCCGCCGGCCGGCCCATCACCTTCGGCACCACCGGCGTGGGCACCGGCAGCCAGCTCTCCCAGGAGCTGCTCTTCGCCCAGGCCGACATCGACGCCACCGCCGTCCCTTTCGACGGCGGCTCCCCCACGCTGACCGCCGTGCTGGGTGGCCAGGTCGACGTCGGCTCCATCCAGCTCGGTGAGGCCATCGAGCAGATCGAGGCCGGCGAGCTCACCCCGATCGTGACCTTCGCGGAGGAGCGCCCGAGCTACCTCCCCGACACCCCGACCGCCGTCGAGGCCGGCTACGACGTCCCGGTCCAGCAGTCGCGCGCCGTCTTCGCCCCGCAGGGTGTGCCGGACGACGTCATGCAGACCCTCCGCGACGCCTTCCAGACGGCCTTCGAGGACGAGGGCTACCAGCAGTTCAACGAGGACAACCTGCTCACCCCGAACGAGCTCGACGGTGACGAGATCCAGGAGCGCTGGACCGAAAACCTTGACAACTACCGTTCCGTCGTCGAGGAGTACGGCATCGACCTCGGCGGCGAGTAGTCCCCGAGTTCCGACGTCACCCACGGACGCAGCACTCGAGTCATGAGTGCGCCGAGCGCCAGCGAGGAGTGCTCATGACCTCCGACCACGACGGGGAACACACCCCGGGGAGCCCCGGCGGCCGCACGGCCGCCGGGGCTACCCCCCAGGGAGGTGCCGCACCCGCGTCCCCTGCCGGTCCCGCGAGGGACGGCGACCGCACGCCCTCGACGTTGCACGACCTCGAGGACGCGGTCCACGAGGTGGAGCACGACGCCGAGCACCGGCCGCCGCCCGCGGGCATGACCACGAACCTGGTCGTCGCCCTGCTGGTTGTGGCCCTGGGCGCCGCTGCACTGGTCGGCGCGCTGTCGCTGGGCGCCGGCAGCGCCGGCAACCCCGGCTCGGGCACCTGGCCGATGATCCTGAGCCTCCTTCTCGTCGTCCTGGGCATCGCGCTGGCGGCCACCGCCCGCGGCACCAACGACACCGAGCGCTTCTCCCGCGCCTCCTGGCTCGTCCTGGCGGGCCTCGCGACGATGGTCGTGTTCGTCGCCGTCATCGAGGTCATCGGCTTCGAGATCCCCGCGGGCCTGCTCGCCTTCGTCTGGCTGCGTTTCCTGGGCGGCGAGGGCTGGCGCACGTCGGTCGTCACCAGCATCGGCGTGGTGATCGCGTTCTACCTCATCTTCGTGGCGGCCCTATCGGTCCCCATCCCGCACCTGTTCTGAGGAAGCCATGGACCTGGCCCCGGTGCTCGACGGCTTCACCGTCGTCCTGGAACCCACCAACCTGCTCTACTGCCTGATCGGCGTCGTCGTCGGCATGCTGGTCGGCGTGCTGCCGGGCCTGGGCCCCGCCGCCACGATCGCGATCCTGCTGCCGATCACCATCGGCCTGGAGCCGGTGACCTCGATCATCATGCTGGCCGGGATCTTCTACGGTGCCCAGTACGGCGGCACGATCACCTCGGTACTGCTCAAACTGCCCGGCGAGGCATCCTCGGTGGTGACGGTGTTCGACGGCCACGCCCTGGCCCGCCAGGGCAAGGCCGGCACCGCCCTGGGCATCGCCGCGATCGGCTCGTTCGTCGGCGGCACGATCTCGATCGTCGCCCTGTCGTTCCTCGCCCCGGTCGTCGCCGGGTTCGCCCTCGACTTCGGGCCGCCGGAGTACACCGCGCTCGCGCTGCTCGGCATCCTCCTGGTCGCGACGGTGAGCGGCGGCAGCCGGCTCAAGGCGATCGTCGCCGCCGTGATCGGCCTGCTCCTCGCCACCGTCGGCCGGGACGCCTTCACCGGCGGCGAACGGTTCACCTTCGGCAACCTCAACCTGGCCGACGGCCTGGACTTCGTGCCGATCGCCATGGGCCTGTTCGGCCTCGGCGAGATCCTCTACAACCTCGAGCAGCGGCACACCGTCGCCCAGGCGCCGGCGAAGGTGGCCAACGTCTGGCCCTCGCGCAAGGACCTGCGCCAGTCGTCGGGCGCGATCGGCCGCGGCTCGGTACTCGGCTTCGTTCTCGGCATCCTGCCCGGAGGTGGCGCGACCCTCTCCTCGCTGGCCGCCTACGCGGTGGAGAAGAAGCGGTCGAAGACTCCCGAGCGGTTCGGCAAGGGCGCGGTCGAGGGAGTGGCCGGCCCGGAGACGGCGAACAACGCCGCGGCGACCTCGTCGTTCATCCCGCTGCTCACCCTGGGCATCCCGGCCAACGCCACCATGGCGGTGATCTTCGGTGCCCTGCTGATCCAGGGTGTCCCGCCGGGCCCCCGGCTGGTCACCGACGAGCCGGAGCTCTTCTGGGGCGTGGTCAACTCGATGTACATCGGCAACATCCTGTTGCTGATCATGAGCATCCCGCTGGTCGGCCTCTTCGTGAAGATCCTCCGGGTGCGCCCTGCGATCCTGGCGCCGATCACGGTCCTGATCACGCTGATCGGCGTCTACACCGTCAACAACAGCGCGTTCGACATCGTGCTGGTCATCGTGTTCGGCCTGCTCGGCTACCTGATGAAGAAGGTCGGCTTCGACCCGGGCCCCCTGCTGCTGGCCTTCGTCCTCGGCACCCTGCTCGAGGACTCGCTGCGCCGGTCGCTGCTGATCTTCGACGGCGATGCCGTCGGCTTCTTCACCCGGCCCATCTCCGGCACCCTGCTGGTGGTCTTCCTGCTGGTGATCGTCGTCCCGATGATCCGCAGCGCCCTCTCCCGCCGGCGCCCCGCCGACCACCCGAGCGACACCAAGGAGCTGGTATGACCGTCCTCGTCGGTTACGTGCCCACGCCGGAAGGCGATGCCGCGTTCGGCGCCGCCCTCGCGGAAGCGCGGCGCCGGAGCGAACCGCTGGTCGTCCTGAACTCCCCGCGCGGCGGTGCCCCGGTCAGCACCGACGTCGCTCCCGAGAACGCGGTCCGCCGGATGCGCGAGCGGGCCGTGGAGTACGGCGTCGCCCTGGATCTGCGGCAGCACACCCACTCGGGAGATGCCGCTGACGAGGTGCTGCGGGTGGCTGAGGAGGTCGACGCCTCGGTGATCGTCATTGGACTGCGCAAGCGCTCCGCCGTGGGCAAACTGCTCATGGGCAGCAGCGCCCAGCGGATCCTCCTCGACGCCGACCGGCCCGTGCTCGCCGTCAAGCCCTGAGTGGCCGGCTGCGGATAGGCCAGGACCAGGCGGCACGCCACTGGCCCCCTGGAACCCCGCGCCGACCGCTGCGACAGCTGTGCTCGAAGGTCCCCCGGTCAGGATGCAGGCAGGAGCAGCAGAGCGGTCGGCACCAGCAGGAGCAGGGCGGCCGAGCCGAGCGCGGCGGCCCGGCCGACGGCGGGTAGTGGGGCGAGCGGGCCGAGCAGCCTGACCACAAGCGTCCAGCTCTGCGGGATGTCGACGTCGGCGTACAGGACTGAAGGCATCGACCGTCACCTCACCGACGGTGAGGCCGTCATCGAGCGCCTCGCCACGCGGCCTGGAAAGGCACACCGGCGTGGCGTCATCCCGGTCAGCCTCTCGTCGGCCACGGTGGACTGTCCTGGTATCGAACAGCGCGACGCGCATGGCGACCAGCTCCCGCGGGCGGGCCACTGTCGCAAAGTCGCCCCCACAAGCTCCCGCGGGGCAGACTAACGATCATGCCTCGCTTCACTGTCGACGCTCCTGATGCTCCCGCTCCGGTCGGCCCCTACGCACACGCCGCGGGCCACGACCAACACGGGATGCTCTACCTCTCAGGTCAGACACCGATCGATCCCGCGACGAACGCCCTCGTCGACGGCGACGTCGCAGAGCAGGCGCACCGCGTCTTCACAAATCTCGGCCAGGTGCTCGCAGCCGCCGGCCGGACTCTCTCGGATGTCGTGAAGGTGAATGTCTACCTGGTCGACATGGCTGATTTCGCGGCCGTCAACGAAGTCTACGCAAGAGCATTCGACCAGCCGTATCCGGCGCGGACCACCGTAGCGGTCGCAGGCTTGCCTCTCGGGGCGCGCGTCGAAATCGAATTGGTCGCGGGACCGGGCACGATGCGCACGTAGTGTGCATGCACCCACCAACGGCGAGCAGTGGCACCACGCCTGCGGCCAATACTGCACCCGCCTCGGCATCGGCGGGCACAGCCCACACTGCGAGGGCCCGTCGCCGGCCGGCTCATTAAGGCTCACGCCGACCTCGGTCTCGAGCGGGGACAGCTGCTGGGACACGGTCGAGGGGCTGTAGTTCAGAGCCACAGAGACGGCGGCGCTGGTGCCGCGCTGATGCAGTTCCCTCAGCAGGCGCAATCGCGGAAGCTCCCACATGTCGCCACCTCCAAGAGCATCGGAGACATCGAACACTGATGTTCGCGAATCGTCACTTCACGACAGCAGCGTGGGTGAGAGACCGTAGACGAGTGACAACGACTCCCTCCCCTACGTCTTCTCCGGCGGCCATCGCCGCCGGGTCCTGGCTCGCGCACCCCGACGCACGGGCGTGGACCTGCCCGCCCGCTCCCGCTGACATCCGTGTATTCCACGAGGGCTTGCCGGGCTACGCGCCCACGCCGGCTGTCGACCTACCGGCCGTTGCCGAGCTGCTTTGCGTCGCGCGCGTGGTGGTCAAGGACGAGTCCTCGCGTCTGGGCCTGCCGGCCTTCAAGGCCCTGGGGGTGTCGTATGCCATGTACCGCGTCATCTGCGAGCGCGCCGGTCGGACCATTACCCCCACGGACTGGGACAGCCTCCGCGGGGTCGTAGCGACCCTTGGGCCGCTGCAGTTCGTGGCTGCCACGGACGGCAACCACGGCCGCGCGGTCGCCCGGTTCTCCCGCCTGCTCGGCGTTCCGGCCCACATCTTCGTCCCCGACGTGGTCACCCCCTCCTCGATCCGCGCCATCCAGGCCGAGGGTGCCCACGTATCCGTGCTTTCCGAGGACTACGACAAGACCGTCCAGCTGGCCGCCGACGAGGCCGAACGGCAGCCCAACGCGGTGCTCATCCAGGACACCGCCTGGCCCGGCTATGAGGACATCCCGCAGTGGATCGTGGACGGCTACTCGACCCTGTTCGCCGAACTCGACGACCAGCTCGCCCTCGGTGATCCCACTGAGCACGGCAGCGCCCTGGTCGTGACCCCGATGGGCGTCGGGTCACTGGCGCAGGCTGCGGTCGTGCACTACCGCAGCCACCCGAACTCCGCCTCCATCGCCGTCCTCGGCGTCGAACCCGACTCCGCGGCCTGCATTCAGGTCAGCATGCGCGCCGGTCGCGCCACCTCGATCGCCACTGCCTCCACCATCATGGACGGCCTCAACTGCGGCACACCCTCGTCCCTGGCGTGGCCCTACCTGCGTGACGGCATGGACGGCGTCGTAGCAGTTTCCGACGAGCAGGCGGCGGACGCCGTCAACACGCTCAACGCACTCGCCGTTGAAGCCGGCCCGTGCGGCGCCGCGACCATGGCCGCCGCGCGCATCGCCGCATCCGCCCCCGAGCTGCGCGAAAGCCTCGGCCTGACCAGCGAGAGCACCATCGTGCTGCTCAACACCGAAGGCCCCCGCCCCGCCGCCGCCCAGGACGTTACCGCCGCCCGGGCCGAGGACGCCCGATGACCAAGCTCCCGGACACCGCAGGGCTATCCCCGACCACACAGCCGGTCGACGGCGACCCCGAGGTCATCCGACTACTCAAGGAACTCGTGACCATCGAGTCGGTCAACCCGGCGCTGGACCCCACCGGTGCCGGCGAAGGCCCGCTGGCCGCCTACATCCACCAGTGGGCGACCGAGCGCGGCCTGACCGCCCGCGTCGAGGACGACGGATCGGGCCGGCCGAACGTCATCGTCGAGTCCCGACCCCCAGCCCCTGGCATCCCGACCCTGCTGTTGTGCGGGCACCTCGACACCGTGAGCCTGGCGAGCGTCACCGACCCGCTGCTGCCGCGCGTCGAGGGAGACCGCCTCTACGGACGCGGCACCTACGACATGAAGGCCGGCCTGGCCGCCAGCCTGGTGGCCTGCCAGCGCGCCCACGAAGCCGACCTTCCCGTCTCCGTCGTCGTGGCCGGCGTCGCCGATGAGGAACACGCGAGCCTCGGAGCCCAGCGGCTCGTGGAGAACCTCCAGGCCGACGCCGCCATCGTCTGTGAGCCGACCGAGATGACGGTTGGCATCGCTCACAAAGGGTTCGTGTGGACCGACATCGAGGTCCACGGCCTCGCCGCCCACGGGTCCCGGCCCGAGCTCGGTGTGGACGCCATCGTCAAGACCGGTCCGATCCTGGTCGAGCTCGAGCGCCTCACGGAGTCGTTGAAGTCCCGCGTGCACCCGCTTCTTGGTCCTGCGTCGGTGCACGCCTCCGTCATCAGCGGCGGCGTGGAGGCCTCGACCATTCCCGACCGTTGCCTCCTGACCATCGAGCGCCGCACGCTGCCGGATGAGTCCGTCGCAGACGTCGAAGCGGAGCTTGCGGCGCTGCTGCAGGCCTGCCGCGACGCCGACTCCCAGCTCAACGTCACCGCACGCACCGTGCTGCACCGCCCGCCGATGCAGACTTCCCCGGACGAGCACCTGGTCGCGGTCGTCGGCGACGCCATCCGCGATGCCCTCGGCGTCGAGGCTGAGGTCGTCGGAATGAGCTACTGGGCCGACTCGGCGTTCATTTCCGCGCTTGGCATCCCGACCGTGCTTCTTGGCCCGTCCGGTGAGGGTGCGCACGCCGAGGTCGAGTGGGTCAGCATCTCCGAGACCATCGCATGCGCAGACGTCCTCTACACGGCCGCAGAGGCGCTGGCAGCGGCCTGACCCACCGGGCTGGTGAACCATCCGACGGGTGGACAAGGCCGGGCCGGCCGGCCAGCAGCCATCTAGGTCCGTAGACCATCCGCACGGCGCCATTGGCACCACCGGTGCCGGAGAGGCGAGCGGCTGCCCGGCCTCAGGCTTCCGCGTCAGTGCTCGACCCCGTGTCGGTGCGCACGTCAGCAAGGCAGTGGAACTCGGCGGCGAGGTGCCGCGCCAGACGGCCCAGGCGCACTGACGAGTAGGGGCGCTAGTTCCGCGGTAGCGCTCCGGTTTCCCGCGCTCGCGCTGCCACCGCTCGTGCCACCCGCGGAGGTCGGCGACCAGCCGTGGCGAGAACCTCTCGGTGCGCGATGAGGTCGTCCGGTCTCCAGACCCGGCCACTCAGCGCCGTAGTCCGGGAAGACCCGCACGAGCGTCAGCTCCGGCTCGTCGTCCACGACCGGCGAGAGTGCGACACCAGGGCAGTCGTCGATGCTGGCGAGCCGACACCACTTAGTCGCCACGCGGTGTGCAGTGACCGCCCATCCACGGCTGTTCTACATCCCAGACGACGATCGCTGAGCGGGGCGGCGTCGTATGAAGGTCTGGTCGCAGGGCGGCTCCCGAAGTGGGTCGAGCAGACGACCTGACGATGGGGTCAAGGTGCTCAGGCGGTGGTGCCCTCCAACGCGCGGAGCGCGACAGCGATCTCTTCGGTGGTGTTGTAGTAGTGCGGCGATAGGCGCACCAGGTCCGGCAGGTTGCGCGCGGCCGCGTCCAGCGGTGTGGAGGTCGGCGGAGTGACCGAGGCGTTGATGCCGCTGCGCGCGAGCGCTTCTTTGACCTGCTGGGCCGGGACGGCGTCGTGGCTGAAGGTAATGATGGCGGACTGGTGCTCACCCAGGTCGCGCACGGTGACGCCACTGAGCTGCTGCAGCCCGGTGCGCAGTTGCTCCGCCAGCTGGGTGCAGCGGCGCTCGATCTGCTCCGGCCCCCAGCTCATCGCGTACTCGGCCGCGGCTCCCAGAGCCAGGCGTGTGGAGTAGTTGGTCTCCCACGTCTCGAAGCGGCGGGCGTCCGGGCGCAGCTGGTAGCCGCCGGGGGCGCTGTAGGGGGCGCCGTAGAGGTCGATGAAGGCCGGTTCGAGGTCGCGCAGGAAGTCTTGCGCCACGTAGAGGAAACCGGTTCCTCGCGGAGCGCGCAGGAACTTGCGGCCCGTGGCGGTGAGCATGGTGCAGCCCAGGGCTTCGACGTCGATGGGCATCTGTCCCACGGCCTGGCAGGCGTCCAGCAGGTAGGGAATGCCGTGCCGTCGTGCGATGCGACCGACGGCGGCGGCGGGGTTGCGCAGACCACCGTTGGTGGGCACCCATGTGATGGAGATCAGTTTGACGCGTTCGTCGATCATCGACTCGAGCGCGGCGGGGTCCAACGCACCGGAGGCGTCGTCAGGAATTGTCTCCACGGTGACGCCCTTGGTGCGCATCGCCTGCAGGTAGGAGACGTAATTGGAGGCGAACTCGGCGGTGGTGGTCAGGATGCGGTCGCCGGCGCTCAGCGGCAGGGAGTAGAAGAGTCGCTGCCAGGCCAGCGTGGCGCTGTCGGCCACGGCAATCTCGTCGCGGTGGCCGCCGACGAGGCGGGCCAGGCTGTCATAGACGCCCTCGACGCGGTCGGCGGCCTCGGCGTGGGCTTCGTAGCCCCCGATCGCTGCCTCGCGCTCGACGTGCTCGATCAGGGTCTGGACCACCACGGCCGGCATGAGCGCTGCCCCGGCGTTGTTCAGGTGCACCCGGTTCGCCACGCCAGGGGTGTCCCGGCGCGCTCGCTGCACGTCGGAGTCCGCGAACTCACCGTCCGTGACCATGCCGCGAGTATCCACGGTCCGGTGCAGGCCCGATGTTCCTCCCGAGTTCGGTGGGCACTGGCCCGCAGCGTGGCGGCTGCTGCATGGACACGTGTGGGCGGGCCAGGCACCAAGCCGCCGTCCTACTGCCCGTCCAGCAACGTTCGTCCCTGGGGAGCGGCTTCGGAGACATGGAGAGCTGGCCGCGAACGTGCTTCGGGTAGACGCCCCTGGCCAAACTGCTCGGCCAGGTAGGTTCCGCGGTCATGACCAGTCCCGACAGTGAGCCGCCGCCGCTGACCTGGGAGCAGGTGCGGACGCTCTATCCGGGGACGGCGGACGTGTCGTACCTCGATGCGGCGGCCGTCGGCTTGATCTCGTCCCGCGTCCGGGAAGCCATGACGGGGGTTCTCGTGGCCCACGAGCGAGGAGGCATCGCGGCTGCGCCGGGCTGGCGTGTGCACGCCGAATCAGTGCGTGCCTCCGTGGCCCGTCTGGTCGATGGCCGAGCCGAGCAAATTTCCTTCACGCAGAACACCAGCACCGGCCTGGCGACGGTGACCAACGGCGTGGACTGGCGCGACGGCGACAACGTCGTCGTTCCCGCCGGCGAGTTCCCCAGCAACTTCTATCCGTGGTTGCAGCTGCGGCGTCGAGGTGTCGAGGTCCGCGAGGTGCCCATGACAGGTGGCCTGGCCGCGGTGGACGACGTGCTGACGGCCTTGGACGACCGCACCAGGGTGCTGGCGATCAGCGCGGTGCAGTACTCCTCAGGTCATCGCTACGACCTGGCCGCGTTTGGGGATGCCTGTCAGAGCAGCGATGTGCTGCTGGTCGTCGACGGCACCCAGGCCGTAGGAGCAGTCACCGTGGACGTCGAGCGCCTGGGCATCGACGTGCTCGCCGTGAGCGCGCACAAGTGGATGCTGGGCCCCTTCGGCATCGGCTTCATCCACCTGTCGCGGCGGGCCATGCAGCGCCTGAACCCGTCCACGGTGGGATGGCTCAGCGTCGAGGACCCGTTCGCATTCGACCACGAACCGCGTCTCGCCGAGGACGCCCGCCGCTTCGAGTCCGGCACGGAAAACAGCGCTGGAATCGCGGGCCTCGGCGCCACCGTCGACCTGGTGCACGAGCTCGGTCGGCAGCGGGTCGAGAACCGGATCCTCGAGCGGGCCGAACACCTCGCGGCACTTCTGGAGGAAGCTGGGATGGACGTCCACCTCCCACAGGAGCGGGACCGCCGCTCGGGCATCGTCATCGCCAGCAGCCCCACCGATGCGCCCCACGTTCTGCACGAACGTCTGCTGTCGCGGGGCGTCCGCTGCTCACAGCGCGGCAATGGCCTGCGTTTCTCGCCTCACTACTTCACAGACGATTCGGACCTGCACCGGGCCGCACACACGCTCCGCCACGGCAGCTAGCCCCATCGCGCTCGTGGCCCTGAGTGGCCGCCTTCGGCGCCGCCGATTACGCCTGGCGGCTCAGTGCCCGGGGCTAGACATTCGAGCCGACGGCATGTTCGCCGTTGTCCTGGCCTGGAGAAGTCGACACCGCTGTTCCACCTGGAGCGGCTCGGGCTGGCCGACGGTGTGCCGCCCGCGCTGGGCCGGGTGTGGATGCCCGCGGCGATCGGTGAACCGCTGACGACCGTCGGCTTCACGGACACCAGCGTCTACGACCAACTCCAGGCCACCGGCATCGTGGTGACCGGCGGAGACGAGACGGTCCGGGCGGTCGTTCCTTCCCACGCGGAGCACGCGGCCCTCGGCCTGACACCCTCGTCCGCCGCGTTCTCCGTCCGCCGGATCGCCACGAGTCAGAGTCAGGGGGTCGCTATCGAATGCCGGCACACGTTGATCCGTGGGGACCTCTTCTGCCTCACGAATCCGATGACCGTGCCCGTCGGTCGCGACCGCGACGAGTCGGGCCCCACGCCACCGCTCGCCCTCGCGCCCACGGTCGGTTGAGTCCGGCGTCGCTGCCCGTCAGCCACCTGCCCACGCTTCGAGGAAGCGAAAGCGCGTGAGGGACGGCCCGCGCGATCTTCCACCGCGGGAGCGTCTCGACAGCCCGCGCCGGCCGCGCCGGATCCCATTTCCCTCACGCGGCCGGAGCGTCGCGGCCGACTGCCGGAGCGGATCTCCGACGTTCCGCACCTTCTGGGAGCGGGGGAAGCTCACGACCGGAACTGCTCCTGCAACTCAGTCCGCTGCGGCGGCCCGGACGGCGTCCTCGAGTCCTTGGGGCGTCCGCACGTCGAGCACCTGGCCGTCGACGAACACGGTCGGCGTGCCGTTGACGCCGTCGCGGCTGGCTTCCTCGGTCACGCGCTCGGTCCAGTCCTCGTAGACCAGCCCGCTGATCCCGGACTCGACGGCCTCACCGGTGGCGCCGGCACGCTCGGCGAGGGCGATCAGGTCCTCGTCGGAGAGGCCCGGGCCGCCCTCGGTCGGCTGGTTGGCGAAGAGCAGGTCGTGGAAGTCGAGGAACGCCTCGGGGCCGGCGGCGTCGGCGACGACCCCGGCAGCGTTGAGAGCGCGCGTGGGATAGGCGTCGGGCGACATGCGGTCGAGGATGGCGATCGGTCGGTATTCGACCGCGGTGGCACCTTCCGCCACGAGGTCGGCCAGGGTCGGGCCCAGGACGTCCTCGAAGGACTTGCAGGCCGGGCACAGGAAGTCCTCATAGACGGTCACGGTCACCGGTGCGTCGGAATTCCCGATGCGGACGGCGGTGCCATCGGCGACGGTATTGCCCGGCACGGCGGCATCAGCGGAGGTGGCCGTCCGCTGACTCTGCACAACGCCGACGACGATGATCGCGACGAGCACGACGACGGCGGCGATCGCCCCGCCGAGAGGTTGTCCCGGGTCTCGTAGAAGTTGAGGTGGCGGTCCCCCGCCCGCACCGGCCGTGAGGTAGGTGTTGGGCGTCCGCCAAGACACCACTTCGAGCAGGGGACCGCCGTGACCAAGAAGTACCAGAAGGACAAGATCGACACGCCTACCGGCGACGGAGTCGTCGTGCCGGAGCGGGTGAATGTGGCGATGGCCGAGATCGCCGGCACGATGCGTGAGGGCCTGCTCGCCCTCGCGGTCGGCGCCGGCCTGCAGGTGATGCAGGCGCTGATGGAGGCCGACGTGACCGGGATGGCCGGGCCGAAGGGCAAGCACGATGCCGGTCGGACCGCGGTCCGGCACGGCTCCGAGCGCGGGTCGGTGACCCTGGGCGGGCGGCGGGTGCCAGTGAGCCGTCCGCGGGTGCGCGCCGCTGACGGCTCCGGCGAGCTGTCCGTGCCCACCTACGAGCTGTTCAGCGGCACCGAGATCCTCGGGTCGATGGCGATGGAGCGGATGCTGGCCGGCCTGTCCACCCGCCGCTACCGGGTTGGCCTGGAACCGGTCGGCGACCACGTCAGCGCGGCGGCGAAGGCGACGAGCAAGTCGGCGGTGTCCCGGAAGTTCGTGGCGATGACCGAGACCGCCCTGGCCGAGCTGCTTGCCGCGGACCTGTCCGCATTGGACCTGGTCGCGCTGATGGTCGACGGGGTGCACTTCGGCGAATCCTGCTGCGTCGTCGCGCTGGGCATCGACTCCGAGGGGGTCAAGCACCCCCTCGCCCTGGTCGAGGGGGCGACGGAGAACGCCACGGTGGTCACCGACCTGCTGGTCGGCCTGCGCGATCGGGGGCTGGACGTGAGCCGGCCGATCCTGGTCGGCATCGACGGGGCGAAGGCGCTGCGCAAGGCCGTGGTCGACGTCTTCGACCACCCGGTGATCCAGCGCTGCCAATTGCACAAGATCCGAAACGTTCAGGACCGACTACCGCAGCGGCTACGCGGCCCGGTCGGCACGAAGATGCGCGCGGCCTACCACGCCGACTCGGCGCTAGAGGCCGAGGCGGCGCTGACCGGGCTGGCCCGGGAGCTGGACAAGACCCACCCGAGCGCGGCTGCCAGCCTGCGCGAAGGCCTGCACGAGACGCTGACCGTGCTGCGCCTGGGGGTGCCGCCCACGCTGGCCCGCACGCTGCGCTCGACCAACGCGATCGAGTCGATGATCTCCATCTGTCGTGATCACGCCCGCAACGTCAAGCGCTGGCGGGACGGGCAGATGGCCCTGCGCTGGTGCGCCGCCGGCATGGTCGAGGCCGGCAAGCAGTTCCGCCGGGTCAACGGCCACCTGCACCTGGCGAAGCTGCGCGCCGCGCTCGACGCCGAGATCACCGGAACTGTCACACCCGCCGTGCATGATGAGGAGGTCGTCGCAGCCTGACGCACAACGGGCCGCCACCGAAGTTCTACGGAACTCGGGACATCCTCCCCCGCCGATGAACGTGCGGCTGCGCCGCTGCGCCGATGCGCGCGCCGCAGCCTCGACGGCACGGCGAGCCTCCTGGCGCTGACGGGCGGCGGTGTTCGAGCGGGTGCGGGTGTTCTCAGTGGGCACGAGGAAGCTCCGTTTCAGTGCGGTTAGCGGTTCAGTGGGTGTCGTAGGTGGTGCCCAAGGCCAGCCGCGATCGGGGCCAGCGGACCAGGGCCAGGGCGAGCAGCAGGAGTGCCAGGTCGCGGACGATCTCGCTGCCGTACTCGGTCTCACCGGCCGCGACCTGACCGCCGTCGCCGAAGCAGCCGCAGTCGATCTGCAGGCCTCGCGCCCAGGCCGCCGCGATGCCGGCGATGAAGACCACCAGCAGGACGCCCGACGCCAGCGCGGCCGTGCGCACGAAGACGCCAGCCAGCAGAGCCAGGCCGACGGCGATCTCCAGGACCGGCAGCCCGAACGCGACCGGCTCGACCAGCGCCTCGGGGAGCGCCTGGTAGGCGCGGACCGCGCGGACGGCGGCGGCCGGGTCGGGGATCTTCAGCGCTCCGGCGACGATGAAGACGCCACCGAGGAGAACGCGGGCCGCCGTCGCGACCCACGGCCACGCCGCCGCCAGAAGAGTGCGCACCCCCTCAGAGTCGGTTCGCGACGGCCGCCGGTTCCCGTCAGTGGCTGTGGGGTCGCTCACTGCCCGCTGCCTCCACCCCGCCCGGGACCCTGGCGGGTGTCGGCGGCCCGCTGGGTTCCCCGGGTGGTCACCGTGACGGCGACGAGGCCAGCGGCGGTCAGGAGCAGCCCCGCACCGGTGAGGAAGCCGCTGGTGTAGCCCTGCGCCAGCGCCTCGCTGGCCCTCGCCACGGCGCCGGTGTCCGCGCCCGCCACACCTTCCTGCAGCACCTGTGCGGCATCGGGCAGCCTCTCGGCCGCGGCGGCGGTGGAGACGGTGGTGAACACCGCCAGGCCGAGTGCGGCGCCGATCTGCTGGGCCATGTTGACCAGCGCCGAGGCGACCCCTGCCCGATCCTCGGCGACGCGGTGCACGGCGGTGAGGGTCAGCGGCACGAACGCCAGGCCGAGACCGAACGAGGTGAAGAACAGCGCCGGCACGACGTGCCAGGCGTAGGAGGAGTCCACGGTGAGCGTGGACAACCAGAACATGCCGCCGGCGGCCAGTACGAGGCCGGGCGCGGCGACGACCCGTGGCGCGAGGCGCGCCACCAGCGTGGAGCTGATGCCCGACGCCAGGATGATGCCAACGGCGAACGGCAGGAGGGCCAGACCGGTCTTCAGAGCGCCGAACTGCAGCACCTGCTGCAGGAACAGCGCCAGCAGGTAGAAGGAGCCCATCAGCCCGGCACCGATGAACAGGATCGTGGCGTAGGAGCCGGCCCGGTTGCGGTCGGCGAACAGGCCCAGCGGCAGCAGCGGCAGGTCGGCGCGTGACTGCAGCACCAGGAAGACGGCCAGCAGCACTGCGGCGACGGCGAATGCGGCCAGGGTCAGCGCGTCGGTCCAGCCGTGCTCGCCGGCGCGGGTGATGCCGTAGACCAGGGCGACCATCGCCCCGGTGCCGGTCAACGCGCCCGGGGTGTCCAGCCGGCCGCGCCCGCGCCCGCCCTCGGCCAGCGCGCCGGTGCCGGCGAGCACCGCCAGGCCGATGGGGACATTGATGAAGAAGACCCAACGCCAGTCGAGCAGCCCGGTCAGCGCCCCGCCGAGCAGCACACCGGCGACGATGCCGACCGCGGACATGGCGCCGTAGACGGCCATCGCGGAGTTGCGCGGTTTGCCGGTCGGAAAGGTGGTGGCGATCAGCGCCAGCGCGTTCGGGGCGGCCAGCGCCGCGCCCAGACCCTGCAGGGCGCGGGCGGCGATCAGCAGCCCGGTGTTCGGCGCCAGGCCGCCGAGGAGCGACGCGGCCACGAACACGACCAGGCCGATCCGCAGCACCCGGCGCCGGCCGAACAGGTCACCGACCCGGCCGCCGAAGAGCAGCAGCGCCCCGAAGACGAGGACGTAGGCGTTGATCACCCACGGCAGGTCCGCCGCGGAGACGTCCAGGTCGGCCTGGATGCTCGGCAGGGCGATGTTGGCGATGCTGTCGTCGAGGACCAGCATCAGCTGCGCCGTGGCGATCACGAGCAGCGACAGACCCAGCCGACGACCGTCGGGTGGAGCCGCGGAGATCTGAGACCGGGCGCACGATGCGGCAGACATGAGGAAACTCCTGGCCCTCGTGAGACGTCGTGAGGTCCCCTAAGCGGGACCCCTCAACAGGTGTACCCCCTAGGGGTATCTTGTGCAAGGAGCAGTGAGCGGCGTCACCGGCGGGGCGCCGCCCCTGCTCGCGCGGCCGCAGCGACCGGCACCGCGGCCGAGCCGAGGGCGTCGTCGACGACCTCGAGCAACGCCGCCTGCATAACCCCATTGCCACTGCACTCACCGCGACTGAGCCCGGGCGCCGCCGTGAGAGAGGTCACGTGGCATTGCGGAAGATACCCCCCAGGGGTAAGGCTTGTACCGCATACCACGAGGGGTCACGCCCCGTGCCGAGAGGAGCACCACCATGAGCAGCACTGAATACACCGTTCGCGGCATGACCTGTGGGCACTGCGCGGGTTCGGTGACCGCCGAGATCACCAAGATCCCCGGCGTCACCGGTGTGCAGGTCGACGTGGCCACCGGCCGTGTGAGCGTCGAGTCCGACCAGCCAATCTCCGCCGACGCGGTCGCCGAGGCGGTCGACGAGACCGGCTACGAGGTCGTTTCCGCCTGACCCGGATCCGGGGCGGGCGCCGATTCAGTAGCTGCCCGCCCCGGCTCCACCTCTACACACCAGCCACGAGGAGAACGACATGGCCGGCTACACGCACGCCAAAGATGAGCACCTGAAGCGGCTGCGCCGCATCGAGGGCCAGGTCCGCGGCCTGCAGCGCATGGTCGAGGACGACAAGTACTGCATCGACATCCTGACCCAGGTGTCGGCGGCGACCCGCGCCCTGCAGTCGTTCTCCCTCGGCCTGCTCGACGAGCACCTGGCCGGCTGCGTTGTCGACGCCGCGCAGAAGGGCGGGCCCGAGGCCGACGAGAAGGTCCGTGAGGCCTCCCAGGCCATCGCCCGTCTCGTCCGTTCCTGATCCCGCCGCTTTGCCCACACACCCGACGCCGGCGCACTCGGAGCCGAACGGGCGCGACCCAAGAAGGGCAACCCGGATGAACACCCCCGCCAAGCTCGGCGCCTTCACGCTCGGCCTGGTCGCCGTCTTCGGCGCCACGGCCGGCCTCGGGAACGCCGTCGGCCCGGTCGGCCCCGATGCAGCCCACGACACCGCCACCCCCCACGACGCGGACACGGAGTCCCCCATGAGCACCACCCGCCAGCACACCGCCACGACCGGCGCACACCGACCGGGGGGCCTGCAGATCTCGGAGAACGGCTACACCCTCGACGTGGCCCGCCGGCTGCCGGCCGGCGCCGCCACCCCGGTGTCGTTCCGGATCCTCGGTCCCGACGGCCGGCCGGTGACCGCCTACGACACCGCCCACGACGAGGACCTGCACCTCATCGCGGTGCGCCGTGACCTGACCGGCTACCAGCACGTGCACCCCCAGCTCGCCGCCGACGGCACGTGGTCGATCTCGCTCGGCCTGACCGCCGGTGACTGGCGACTGTTCGCCGACTTCGACCCGGCCGGTGAGGACGCCGCGCTCGTCCTGGGTGCCGACGTCGCCGTCGCCGGCGACTACACCCCTCAGCCGCTGCCCGAGCCGTCGACCACGGCCGAGGTCGACGGGTACACCGTCACCCTCGCCGGCGCGATGGCCACCGGCCAGGAGTCGCAGCTGACCCTGTCGGTCAGCCGGGACGGGCCACTGGTCACCGACCTGCAGCCCTACCTCGGCGCCTACGGGCACCTGGTCGCCCTGCGCGACGGTGACCTGGCCTACCTGCACGTGCACCCGGCCGGTGAGCCCGGCGACGGCACCACCCCACCCGGTCCGGACATCACCTTCTACGCCACCGCGCCATCGGCCGGGACCTACCGGCTGTTCCTGGACTTCCAGCACCACGACGTCGTGCGCACCGCCGAGTTCACCGTCCGCGCCGGTGACACCGTCGCCGCAGCCACCAGCGGGGCTCCGACCTCCGGCGGCACGGGCGAGCACGGCGACGCCGGCCACGCCCACGACTGACATCCCCCTCCCCCACCTCGAGCACGATCGAAGGACGACGACGATGAGCTCCGCACCACCCGACACAGCCGGGAAGGCGACGGCCGGCGACAACAGCATCGAGCTGGCGATCGGCGGGATGACCTGCGCCTCGTGCGCCGCGCGTATCGAGAAAAAGCTGAACAAGCTCGACGGCGTCACCGCCACGGTCAACTACTCCACCGAGAAGGCGAAGGTCATCTTCTCCGGTGACGTCACCGCCGAGGACCTCATCTCGACGGTGGAGAGCACCGGCTACACCGCTGCCCTCCCCCGACCGAAGGCCTCGGCGGACGGCGACCAGGCGACCACACCGGCTGCCGAGGACCCGGTCAGCAGCCTCCGGCAGCGGACGCTGATCTCCGCGGTCCTCACCGTCCCGGTCATCGCGATGGCGATGATCCCCGCCCTCCAGTTCGACTACTGGCAGTGGCTCTCGCTCACCCTGGCCGCGCCGGTGGTCGTCTGGGGTGCGTGGCCGTTCCACAAGGCGGCCTGGACCAACCTGCGTCACGGCGCGTCCACGATGGACACCCTCGTCTCGATGGGCACCATCGCCGCGTTGGCCTGGTCGCTGTACGCGCTCTTCCTCGGCACCGCCGGGATGCCCGGCATGACGCATCCGTTCGAGCTGACCATCGCCCGCAGCGACGGGTCGGGGAACATCTACCTCGAAGCCGCCGCCGGAGTGACCACGTTCATCCTCGCCGGGCGCTACTTCGAGGCCCGCTCCAAGCGCCGCGCCGGCGCCGCCCTGCGTGCCCTGCTCGAACTGGGCGCGAAAGAGGTGTCGGTGCTGCGCGCCGGGACCGAGCAGCGCATCCCCACCGACCAGCTCGCCGCCGGTGACCTGTTCATCGTCCGCCCCGGCGAGAAGATCGCCACCGACGGCGTGATCACCGAGGGCTCCTCGGCAGTCGACACGTCGATGCTCACCGGCGAGTCCGTGCCGGTCGAGGTCGGACCCGGCGACACCGTGGTCGGTGCCACCGTCAACGCCGGCGGCCGGCTCGTCATCCGCGCCACCCGCATCGGTGCCGACACCCAGCTCGCCCAGATGGCCAGGCTGGTCGAGGACGCCCAGAACGGTAAGGCCGAGGTCCAGCGCCTCGCCGACCGCGTCTCGGGCATCTTCGTCCCGGTGGTCATCGCCCTGGCCGTCGGCACCCTCGGCTTCTGGCTGGGCACCGGTGGCGGGCTGGCCGCCGCGTTCACCGCCGCGGTCGCCGTTCTGATCATCGCCTGCCCCTGCGCCCTCGGGCTGGCCACGCCGACCGCGCTCATGGTCGGCACCGGCCGCGGCGCCCAGCTGGGCATCCTGATCAAGGGCCCCGAGGTCCTCGAGAACACCCGCAAGGTCGACACCGTCGTCCTCGACAAGACCGGCACCGTCACCACCGGCCGGATGACCCTGATCGATGTCGTCGTCGCGCCGGGTGAGGACCGCGAGCAGGTGCTACGGCTGGCCGGCGCGCTGGAGGACGCCTCGGAGCACCCGATCGCCCAGGCCATCGCCAAGGGCGCCACTGAGCAGGTCGGCGATCTGCCGCCGGTCGAGGGCTTCGCCAACATCCAGGGCCTCGGAGTGCAAGGCGTCGTCGACGGGCACGCCGTGCTCGTCGGGCGCGCCCGGCTGCTGGCCGACTGGTCGATGCACCTGGGCATCGACCTGGAGCGGGCCATGGCCGCGGCCGAGACCGAGGGCAAGACCGCGGTCGCGGTCGGCTGGGACGGCGCCGCGCGCGGCGTCCTCGTGGTCGCCGATGCCATCAAGGAAACGTCCGCCGAGGCCATCCGACAGCTGCGCGGCCTGGGTCTCACGCCAGTGCTGCTGACCGGCGACAACGCGGCCGTGGCCCGTTCGGTGGCCGGTCAGGTGGGCATCGACGAGGTGATCGCCGAGGTGCTTCCCGCCGACAAGGTGGACGTCGTCAAGCGACTGCAAGGCGAGGGCAAGGTCGTGGCGATGGTCGGCGACGGCGTCAACGACGCCGCTGCACTCGCCCAGGCCGACCTCGGCCTGGCCATGGGCACCGGCACCGACGTGGCCATCGAGGCGAGCGACCTCACCCTGGTCCGTGGTGACCTGCGGGCCGCCGCCGACGCCATCCGGCTGTCCCGCAGGACGCTGGGCACCATCAAGGGCAACCTGTTCTGGGCCTTCGGCTACAACGTGGCCGCCTTGCCGCTGGCCGCCGCGGGCCTGCTCAACCCGATGATCGCCGGCGCAGCGATGGCGTTCTCCTCGGTATTCGTCGTGGCCAACAGCCTGCGGCTGCGACGCTTCACGGCGTTCACCGCCGATCGGGCCGACGGCGGTCCCACCAGCGCCGAGCCGGTCACCGGCGCCCTCACGAGGGCCACGCGCTGACCGCCGAGCCCCGCTCCATCACCACCGGTGATGGAGCGGGGCTCGGTCGCCGCGCCGCCGTAATCGGCGTTCGGATCAGCGGCGAATGAGTCTGGCCAGCCAGCCGCCGGTGCGTTCCGCGCGTGGATGACCCGGGCAACGCCGGGTCGAAGGCACGCCTGCCATCACCTGGTCGACGTGCTGACCGCAGCCCGTCCAGGTCGTCTTCCCGCAGGTCTTGCAGGCAAGAGCTCGACACATGGGTCCTCCTCGTCAGTTCCGCCGGGCGGCGGCGTTGGTGTGGTGTCTCTCGTGGCAGGCGTGGAGCGCAGAGCTGGTCGGCAGCCGGACGGCGGCCGATCAGGTCGGTACGGGGCTCACTGCATGGCCGGCACCCCGCCTGCGCGGGAGCTCGTCCCTGGTGCCACCCGGTGCAGACGGGACCTGTTCCAGGGGCGGCTCCAGTGCAGCTCGTCGAGCAGCCAGTCCAGGACGTTCGCGGTGAAGCCCCAGATGCACGAGCCGTCCAGCAGGAACCCAGGTCCGGTCCAGCTCTCGCCGTCGGTGATGGTGGTGCGGTGCTCCGGGTCGGCGAGGTGTCCCCTGGGCACCCAGTGGGTCGAATGCGTCTCCCGGTCGAACCATCGACCCTGCTGATGATCGCGAGCCCCGTCCCCGGCCCAGGCGAGCACCGGGGTGACGACATTGCCGCTCGCCTCCAACGCCAAGGCTGGCAGGACACCCAGGACCTGCCGGGGTTCGACGAGCAGCCCCGTCTCCTCGTGGCATTCCCTGATCGCGGCCGCGACCGGGGTCTCGCCCGCTTCGATGCCGCCGCCGGGGAAGGCGAACTCGCCGGGGTGGTGGCGCATCGTCCAGGCACGCCGCAGCAGCAGGAAGGCGACGTCGTCGGTGACCGGTCTGGCCACAACCATCACCGCACTCGCTCGGAATGCGTGCCGAGGCGTGGCGCGCGGCAGCCCGGCCCAGCCCCACGGACGCGTCCCACCCCGTCGGACCAGATCGGCCAACTGCTCGCCCGCCTTGCTCGCCCACACGGGCCCCTCCGCTCCCCCGGTCAGCACGTCGCGGTGGTCTGCGCGCCCTGAGCAGCCCTCACCGACACGAGCGGTGCCACGCATGCCCGAACCTCAGCGCGCGGGGAGCTCGTAGTGGTCGGCGATCACCTCGAGCGTCCGCGCCTGCGCGCGACGAGAGTGCCCCATGACCACGAGCATCACCTCGTCCACCTCGGCCTGGGCGTGGAGTCGCTCGAGAGCTGTCGCCACCTCTGGCCCGGTGCCGTTGAGGAACCGGCGGGTGTACATCTCGAGGACCTCTTGCTCCTGCGCAGTCGCCACGTATCCCTCGACCTCCTCGGGAGGGAGCAGGCTGTAGGGCTTGCGCTGGAACATCCGCAGCATGGCCATGGCCGATGACGCCGCCTGGCGTCGGGCTTCGGCCGGATCGTCGTCCGCCACGACGCCGACGCTGAGGAGCACGTACGGCTCGGACAGGACGGCGGACGGCTGGAAGCTCTCCCGGTACAGCCGCATGGCCGAGACCACGTCCGCGTCGCCGAACTGCAGGGCGAAGGCGTACGGGCGGCCGAGCTGGCCCGCCAGGCGGGCAGAGTACGGCGACGATCCCAGGACCCAGACGTCCGGCGCCGTCGTCGAGCGAGGCACGCGGTTCTGGTCGGCCTGCCACGGTCCCGGGACCGCGTGGACGTTGCGGTAGGGGTGGTCGTCCGGGAACTCCTCACCGAGGAACCCGAGCAGTTCCAGCACCTGCTGCGGGAAGTCGTCATTGGCGCCGTGGTGCCGGCGGAGTGCCATGGCGGTGGGCAGGTCGGTCCCGGGTGCACGACCCAGCCCCAGATCGATCCGCCCGGGCGCCAGGGCGTCCAGCATGCCGAACTGCTCGGCGATGACCAGCGGCGCATGATTGGGCAGCATCACTCCGCCTGCACCGAGCCGGATGCGGTCCGTCTCGCCGGTCAACCGCGCCACCATCAACTGAGGCGACGACGTCGCCGCGGCCGGCATCGCGTGGTGCTCCGACATCCAGAACCGTTCGTACCCCCGCCGCTCTGCCAGCTGGGCCAGCGCGATGATCTCCCCGAAGGCTTCCTCGACGGTCTGCCCGACTGCGGTGTGTGCGTTGTCCAGCACCGACAAGACGAACGGAGCAGTGCCCGACGGGCGTGCGGGGATCATGGAACTCCTGGCTCTCATGGGAAACAGCGCGGTTTCGCGTGATTCCGACGCTACCAGGCTGCTCATGGAGAACGTGCACTGTTACCGTGAGGGAGATGGCGATCACTCCACTCCCACCGGCGCCAGGCGCAGACGAGCACGTCAGCCTGTCGCTGATCAACAGCATCGTCACCCTCCCCAGCGGGCAGCAGGCGGACGAACTGGGCAGCCCCGAGCAGGCCACCCGCTGGCTCATCAGCCACGGCCTCGTCCCGGAGCACACGTCGCTCCTCGCGTACTGCCAGAACCAGCTCACCGGCCTGCGGGGTCACCTGCGCTCCCTCTTCGCGGCCCACGTGGCCGGCACCACACCCCCGCAGCACGCCTTGGACGCGGTCAACCGGACCCTCACGAAGGTGCCGAGCGCGCCCTTGCTCCGCTACCACCCGACCACGGGACTGTGGCGGGAACCGGAGCATCCCGTGACCCAGCTCGTCGAGCACGCGATGGCCCAGGTCGCCGAGGACGCCGCCGGCCTGCTCACGAGCAGCACGTCCGCCCAGATCGCGCGCTGCGACGCGCCTCCGTGCAATCGATTTCTGCTGCGCACACATGCACGCCGGCACTGGTGCTCCACCCGATGCGGGGACCGCGTCCGTGCAGCCCGGTCCTATGCGCGCAGGCAGATTGGGGCCCCTGCGTCCTGACCGGGACGACGGCCGGCGGCGGCAACCGAGCGACGGACCCGCCGACCGGCTGGATGGATGGCCCGCGGCCCGGCGCAGCCACTGCGATCGAGTAGTGCCACCGAGTGGACGCGAGCAGGATGACCGGATGACGACCGACTCATCTCGACCTCCGTCGACCTCCGCCGAGGTGCACGTGCTGACCGACGGGTACGCGGACATGAGCCCGACCCCCTGGTCGGTGGCCTCGACCGTCACCTACGTCCGGGACGGCGACACCCACCTGATCGTCGACCCCGGCCTGGTCCGCGGCCGCAGTTCCATCCTGGACCCCTTGCGGGACCTCGGCGTGGCACCCGAGGACATCACCGACATCGTCTTCTCCCACCACCACCCCGACCACACCGTCAACGCGGCACTGTTCCCGCGGGCCCGCATGCACGACCACATGGCGATCTATCGCGACGACACGTGGCTGTCCCGGCCCGCCGAGGGGTTCGAGATCTCGGGTTCGATCCGACTGATCGAGACCCCCGGGCACACGCCGCAGGACATCACCACGCTCGTCGACACGGCCGAGGGAACGGTGGCGCTCACGCACCTGTGGTGGTTCCAGGCGGGCCCGCCGGAGGACCCGTTGGCCACGGACGGCGCCGCCCTCCGAGCCGGTAGGGAGCGGGTGCTGGACATCGCCACGCTGATCATCCCCGGTCACGGCGCGTCCTTCGTGCCGGACGCCAGCACCCCGCGCTGACCTAGCGACGACGCGCCGCGGCCCCGCGGACAACGGCGGGGCGGCGCACCCTTCGCCGACCTTGGGCATGAGCTCGATCGAGTTCCCCTGGACGGACACTCTCTGCCGATTCGCCGTCGCGCCATGCGGGCTGAAACCGCTGTCGAGGTCATTCGGGCAGCCCGCGGCGGCGGTCGCCCAGCACCCGTCTGACCGAGGCCCCCTGGTCGGCCGGCAACGGGTCCTCCTTCGGCAGGGCGCGGCTCGCGTCCTCCCGCGTCCGGACCGCCTCCTCAACCGGGAGTCGATTCCCGCCCGAAGGCCGTCGCGCGGCTCGTCAGGACGTCCCTCTGCGGCGCGGCGGTGGTCAGCCGCGGCGCTCGGACTCCGACCACGCTCCGCACCCCGTCGGCCGACGTGTCGGCCATGCCTCGATCGGTCCGCGCGCGACTCCCGGCTCCGAGCACGGCCGGATGCTCGTGCGTGCCGGCGTGTCGGCGTGCCAGACGTCAGCGCGTTGACGTCGGCGCGCCGATGGCGGCGCGCGCCACGTCCTTGGCCGCGCGGACCAGGACGGCGTCGACGTGGACGCCTCCCCGTGCGCCCGCCGCCCGGGACATGGGAGCAGAGCTGATCGACGTCCGCACGCCGGTGGAGTTCGACGCCGCGCACGTTCCCGGGGCGGTCAACATCCCGCTGGACGAGCTCCGCGGTCAGCTGGACGAGCTGCACGGCATGCTGCACTACTCCGACGTCGTCCTGGTCTGCCGCTCCGGCGCCCGCGCCGGACAGGCGCAGCAGGCCCTCAGGCGGCCGGCCTGGCCGACAGCACTGTGCTGTCCGGCGGCATGGTCGACGGGGAGAAGACCGGGGGCGCGCTCAACCGCGGCCGACAGGTGTGGGACCTCGAGCGTCAGGTCCGTTTCGCCGCCGGCTCGCTGGTCCTCACCGGCATCCTCGGCAGCCTCGTCGCGCCCCGGGCGAAGTGGCTGTCCGGCCTCGTCGGCGGCGGCCTCGTGTTCGCCGCGGCGACCAACACCTGCGCGATGGGGATGGCCCTCGCCAGGATGCCATGGAATCGCCGCGGCACCGCATCCGCTGCCTGCTCGATCGACCGACCGTTCCTGAAGCGGTGAGCCGGTGCTGATCACGCTCACCGTCGCCCTCGCCGCGGTCGTCGGGGTCACCCTCGGGCTGCTCGGGGGCGGCGGGTCGATCCTGATGGTGCCGCTGCTGGTCTACGTGGTCGGCATGGGCGCCGAGGAAGCGATCGCAGCCTCGCTCGTGGTGGTCGGCGTGACCTCCGCGGTGAGCGTGCTCGGCCACGCCCGCGCCGGCCGCGTCCGGTGGCGCACCGGTCTGCTGTTCGGCGCCGCCGGCATGGCCGGCGCGCTGGCCGGCGGGCTCGTCGGCGGGCTCGTCGGCGGGCACCTGCCCGGGCAGCTGCTGATGATCGCGTTCGCCCTCATGATGGTCGCCACCGCCGTCGCCATGCTGCGCGGCCGCAAGAACAGGGACGCCACGGAGGCGCACGCCGAGCTGCCCCTGGGCCGGGTCCTTCTCGACGGCGTCGTCGCCGGCCTGGTCACCGGCCTGGTCGGTGCGGGCGGCGGCTTCCTGGTCGCCTCGGCGCTGGCGCTGCTCGGCGGGCTGCCGATGGGCGTGGCCGTGGGCACCTCGCTGCTGGTCATCGCCATGAAGTCGTTCGCCGGCCTCACCGGCTACCTGGCCACCGTGTCGCTCGACTGGCCGCTGGTCGGGGCGGTCACCGTCGCCGCCGTCATCGGCAGCCTGCTCGGGGCGCGGCTGATCGACCGCATCCCGGCCGATGCCCTGCGGCGGTCCTTCGGCTGGTTCGTCCTGGCCATGGGCGTGTTCGTGCTCGTCCAGGAGGCCCCCGACGGCGCGCGACTCCCGGCACTGGTCGCAGTGCTCGGCGTGGCCGGAGCGATTGGGACCTGCACGGCTTTCGTGCCCCGCTGCCCGCTCCGCCACGCCGGGATCGTCGGCCCCCGTGCCGCCGGGGCCTGACCCAGGCTGCCCCGAGGTACGTCCGGGAATGCCCAGGCACCGCGCGGCGCTCGATGACGCAGTACCCGCCGGGGTATGACGCCCGGCGGCGGGAGAGGATGAGGGACATGCGGCTCGAGAACACCGAAGTCGTCGGCGACGTCATCAGGCGGCTCCGGCGCGCCGAGGGACAGCTCGCGGGTGTGATCCGCATGCTCGAAGCGGGGCGGGACTGCGAGGACGTCGTCACGCAGGTGGCCGCCGTCTCCCGGGCGCTCGACAAGGCCGGGTTCGCCATCATCGCCACCGGCCTCGAGCAGTGCATCACCGCCGGCGAGAACGGCGACGCCCTCGACCGCGCTCGGCTCGAGAAGCTGTCCCTCTCCCTCGCCTGACCACCGGCCCCTGCGGCCCACCCGGTACCCCCCGCGCGGGCCGGCGTCGTCTCAGCGGCCGACGGTCCACGAGCCGATCGACGAACTCGTGCAGGACACTGCGGTGGAGGGTGCGTCGGTACTCCATGCGCAGCACCGCCCGGGGCGCCGCCCGACGACGGTCAGCGACCCACGGCTGGTTGGTGCGACGAGGTCCCGCCGTCTCGCCGTCGGTATCCCTGCCCCCATCCCGCCGGGAATCGCTCCGACGCGACACGACAGCCTCCGCAGCCGACCTGCGGCGTTGCCCCGCATGCCGTCCTCTGCATGATCTCGACCTGTGTTCTGGGGTAACGGCATCTCCCCGTCGCGCTACCGGGCCAGCACTCGCCGCGCCGACGGTCAGATCGCACTGCAGAGGCGGAAGGAGTCCAGCACGGCGGCGTGGATGTTACGGCTGCTCACCGCGTCGCCCACGCGATACAGGCGGAACCGTCCGTCTTGGTTGTGGATCGGCGACTGAGGCGACAGCGTCACGAGCTCCCTGGTGTCGATCTCGCCGCTGTTGATCGACGCGTCCACAAGTGCGTCGTAGAGGTCGGTCACAGGTAGCGTTCCGTGCTCGATGACGATCGTGTCGGCGTACCGCTCGATCGCGCGGCGGGCGCCGTCCACGGCGAACGTCGCCTTGAGTCGTCCGTCGGATCTCTCGACACGGATCAGACGATGAGCAGGCGTCATGGTCACGTCGTGCTCGGCCAGCATCTGCAGGTACCCGGCCATCGTCAGCGCACCGACGTCGGGTGAGATGGTCCGCTCGGGCGTGATCAGCCCGACCGATGCCGCGGCCGGCGCCAGGATCTCGATGGCGTCGAGTGCCTGGTGGCCGCCGTGGTCGTCGTAGACCAGCACGTCGCCGGTGGGCTTGACCGCTCCGGACATGACGTCCCAGGTGTCGATCGCCAGGTGGCTGCCCTCGGCGACGTCCACGTCCGGCAGGCCACCGGTGGCGACGACGATGACGCGGAAGTCCCCGTGGGTCAGTTCGTCCGGTTCGACGAAGTGGTTGAGCTCGAGGTCGACACCGAGCCGTTTGCACTCGGCGATCCGCCAGTCCACGATCCCGACCAGGTCACGTCGCCGCGGGGACTTCGCCGCGAGGGCGATCTGGCCGCCCAGACTCGGATTCGCCTCTAAGAGGACGACCTCGTGCCCGCGTTCGGCGAGGGTCCGAGCGGCCTCCAGCCCTGCGGGTCCCCCGCCGACGACGGCGACCTTCTTCGGCTCGGCCGCCTTGCGGACCGTCTGCGGGAGGCGCAGTTCCCGGCCGGTCGCCGGATTGTGGACGCAGTAGGCGGCCCCGGAGCTGTAGATGCTGTCGATGCACATGTTCGCGCCGACACAGGGGCGGATCCGGTCGGTCTGCCGTGCGGCGACCTTGTTCGGCAGATGCGGGTCCGCCATCAACGCCCGGGTCATCCCGACCAGGTCGACGAGGCCCTCCGTGATCGCGTACCGCGCGGTGGCCACATCCCCGATCTTGGCCGCGTGCATGACCGGTACGTCGACGTTCTCCTTCACCCAGCCGGTGAACGCGAGGTGTGGTGCTGCCGGCGTGCCCATCGGCGGGATCATCCGCGCCAGGCCGGCGTCGGTATCCATAAAACCCTTGATCACGCTGAAGAAGTCGATGCCTGCGGCGGTCAGCGCGTGCGCGATCCGCAGGGCTTCGTCGGTCCGCAGACCGTCGCTGCGGCCCTCATCGAAGGTCATGCGGACGCCGACGACGAACTCCTCGCCGACGGCGGCGCGGATGGCACGGACCACCTGGAGCGGGAAGCGCATGCGGTTCTCGAACGATCCGCCGTACTCGTCGTCGCGACGGTTCCGGACCGGCGTCCAGAAGGCGTCCAGCAGGTGCCCGTACGCCATGAGCTCGATGCCGTCCAGTCCTCCTTCCTGGCATCGCACGGCCGTGTCGGCGAAATCGCGGACGATGCGCTCGAGGTCCCACCTGTCCGCCGGCCGCGTGAACGCCCGGTGCGCCGATTCGCGCAGAGCACTGACGGACAGAGCCGGCAGCCAGTCGTCGGTGTAGTTGCTGGTCCGGTGACCGAGATGGGTCAGCTGGGTCATGACGGCAGCCCCGTGCCCGTGCACCTCGTCCGTGAGGCGACGGAGCAGCGGGACCGCTTCGTCCTTGAACAGCTGGAGGTTGCCGAAGGCAGGTGCGCTCTCCGGGCTGACGATGGCGCTGCCACCGATCATGGTCAGTCCGACCCCACCTCGCGCTTTCTCGACGTGGTAGGCCCGGTACCGGTCCCCCGGCAGCCCGTCCTCGCTGTACGCGGGTTCGTGAGAGGTGCTGACGATCCGGTTGCGAAGCGTGATGTTCTTCAGCGTGAACGGACTCATCAGCGGGTCAGCGGACTGCATGGGTGCCTCCATGAGCAGCGGCGGCCGGTGGCGTCTTCACGGCCTTCCTCGGTCCCGTCCCGACGAAGAGTGCAGCGGCGGCCGGTGGTCCGGTAGTACCGTGCCCGGACTCACACCGCGTTCGAGTCGATGAGTCGGACTGTGCACCCACGTGCGAGGAGCCAGGTGAGCGATCCCCAGCTCGAGGACCTGTCGCGAGACGCCGACGAGGCGGTACGTCTGCGGGCACGACTGGTGCGGGACGTGTTGTCACTCGGGCCCACGCGCGCCGCCAGGGAACACGGCGTCACCCGGCAGACCGCCGCCAAGTGGGCTCAGCGCTACCGCACCGGCGGCGCGGCGCAGCTGAGCCGGCCCGCTCACCGCCGCCGGTCGACGCAGGAGCTGAGGCGGGCCGCTCTCACCGCGCCGCTCTGGATGCCCACCACCAAGTGGTCCAGTCGCTCGATCGCGGAGGCCCTGGGCGTCAGCCAGTCCTTCGTGGCACGCGCATGGGAGGAGATGCGGTCCGGCACCCCGCTCGGCGACGACCTGACCGCCGCGATGATCGGGCGGCAGCCGGCGATCCTCGGCCTCCTGGTGACGTCGGAGGCCGCCGTCGTGGCCTTCCAGCTCACACCCGTCACGCGGCAGGAGACCCCTGACCCGCCGACACGGGGCGACCCGGCGGTGCACCGGTCACTGCGCACTCTCCTCGCCGCCGATCTCGTCCGCCCGGAGCTTCCGGCGACTCCCGCCGCCGCCCCCCGGGCGTTCTGGGAGGAGGTGAGGAATGCGGCGGACCCCGACGCAACCGTGATGGCTCTCGCCTCCGACGCGGCTCCCGTACCGGCCGAGGTGTCGGTTGGCGGGGTGTGCCGGGACGCCCACGAGTGGCTGTCCCTCTTCCCTTTCCTGCTCGATCGGGGGCCGCTACTCTCTCCCGCCGCGGCACTGCAGCTGGAGGCCGGGCTGCGCACGTGGGCGCGCACGCCCCGCCACGCGTTCACATGGGTGCGTCCCCCCACGCCGGCCGGAAGCAGCCGCGGCCCCGCGATGCGAGCCGCGGTCCGTCACCTGGGGCCGGAACGAGCTCTCGCCGACGAGGTCGTCCTGACGATCCGGCAGGGCATCGCGGAAGGTCGGCTCGCCGGTGGAGACCGCGTCACCGAGAGGTACCTGTCGGGTCGGCTGCGGACGACGCGAGCCCAGGTGAGGACGGCAATGCGGCTCCTGGAGCGGGACGGGCTGCTCACGATCACGACGGGGCACGCGGCGGTGGTCCCCGTCCTGACGACGAACGACGTCGTCGAGACGTACGCCGCGCGGCGCGCGCTGGGAGCCCTGGTGATCCGGGCCGCCGTCCGGTGGTCCCCACAGAAGCGGCAGTCGGTCGCGGAGTCGCTGGACGCGCTGGAGCGGTGCGCCGTCACCGGAAACGTGCACCGGACCGGCGACGCGGACATCGCGTTCCAGGACGCCCTCGCCCACGCCTCCGGGCTGGTGCGCATCGCGCCCATGCTGGAGGTCCTGGCCGACCACCTGCGCATGTTCATCGCCGTGATGGGGCTCGATTACGCCTATCCGATCGATGCCATGGTGCGTGACGACCGCGCCCTCTTCGAGGCCATCGACTCCGGGGACGCCGACGCAGCGGTGCACCGGTGGCGCATCAAGATCGACGACGCCGCCGCGTACATGCTCGGACAGCTCCCTGCCCCCGGGCCCCGGCCGACCGGGGGAAAGCTGCCCGGTTCGCGGACCTGAGGCCGGGGACCGACGCCTCCCCGCAGACGCTGGCCGGATCGCCCGGTCGGAGGACGGAATCCCGTCAGGGCGGCTCGTCCGATCGACCGGCGCGCCGGAACGCGGCGTCACCGTACGGCTCCGCAAGTGGCCGTTGACAGTGGTCCAGATCACACTGTTTCGTGTGGCGATACCGAAGCGCTGTGCGCAACGAGAGGTGTGCCATGAGCCCCGAAGATCCCCAGCCCGAGCCCCCCGCCGGTGCTGGTGACCACCGACTGTCTCCCGGAAGCGCCGACGGTGACGTGGCGGTCGAGGAGACGTTCGTGGTCACCCGGCGCTTCGTCCACGCCGCACCCAATGACGACCGGACGCATCCGCGGGCCGCCGACGTGGACCGGCCGGTCGACAGAACCGTCTTCATCGCCGGGATGGCCCTCACCCTGGCCTTCGTGCTCTGGGGCGTCATCTCGCCCACCTCGCTGGCCGCGACGGCGTCGGCGGTCCTGGACCGGATGATCGACGCCACCGGCTGGGTGTACGTGGCCGTCACCGCCGGTTTCGTGCTGCTGATGCTCATGCTCGCGCTCTCGCGGTACGGGCGGATCCGGCTCGGTCGCGACGACGAACGGCCCGAGTTCAGCACCTTCTCGTGGATCTCCATGATGTTCGCCACCGGGATGGGGATCGGGCTTATCTTCTGGGGCGTCGCCGAGCCGCTGTCCCACCTGCTCACGCCGCCGATGGACATGGCCGAACCCGGGACCCCCGAGTCCGCGGAGCTCGGTCTCGAGTACACGATCTTCCACTGGGGACTGCACCCGTGGGCGCTCTACGGCGTCGTCGGCCTCGCCCTGGCCTACGCGACGTTCCGGAAGGGCCTGCCCAACCTGCTCAGCTCTATCGTGTTCCCGCGGAAGGACCCGTCGCACCCCGCCCGCCGGGCCGTCGACATCTTCGGACTCTTCATCACCACCTTCGGAGCCGCCACGTCGCTCGGTCTCGGTGCGATCCAGATCAACAGCGGGCTGACACGGGTGTTCGACGCACCCACCAGCAACACCGTCTCCATCGTGGTCATCGTCGTGCTGACCGCGCTCTTCGTGCTCTCGGCGGTCAGCGGGACGGAGCGGGGCGTCAAATGGATGGCCAACATCAACGCCGGGTTGGCCGTCGGCTTGCTGATTTTCGTCTTCGCCTTCGGACCCACGATCTTCCTGCTGAACACGTTGGTCGAGTCCTTCGGCGGCTACCTGGCTCAGGTCGTGCCCATGTCGTTCCGCACGGGCGCGTCCGGCGGCGGCGAATGGCTGGCCGGCTGGACGATCTTCTACTGGGCGTGGTGGCTGTCGTGGGCGCCGTTCGTGGGCACCTTCATGGCGCGGATCTCGCGAGGTCGGACCATCCGCGAGTTCGTGATCTGCGTGTTGATCGTGCCGACACTCGTCAGCACCGTGTGGTTCGTCGTGATGGGTGGCACCGCCATCCGGTTCGAGCTCACCGGAGTCACCGACATGGCTGCGTCGCTGAGCAGTGGCGTGGAGAACACGCTCTTCACGATGCTCGATGCGATGCCGCTCTCGACGGTGGTCGCGGTGCTGGTGGTCGTCCTGATCATGCTCTTCTACGTCGCCGGAGCGGACGCCGCGTCCCTCGTGCTCGGCATGCTCTCGCAGGGCGGATCGCTCCACCCCCGGACCTGGCTGGTCGTCACCTGGGGATCGATGATCGGCGCGGTCGCGATCGCCCTGCTGCTCGCCGGAGGCCTGGACGCGATCCAGACCACCGTGATCGTGTTCGGGGTGCCGTTCCTGGTCGTCATGCTCGGCGTCTGCTACAGCCTGGTCAAGCAGCTGCGCGACGAGCCGGTGGTGACCACCGTTCCGCCGGGGGTGCGCACCGTGATCGCCGAGATGCGACCGAACACCGTCCAGGAGCTGCCGGCGAACGTCGTCCAGCAACCGGCCCCGGACGGTGCAGGCAACGGCGTGGCCGCTGACGCCCGCCAGTCGAAGCAGCCTCAGCCGTCCAGCTGATCCGAGACCTCCGCCGGTGCGCGTCGAGGGGCAACGTCCCGGCTGGACGGTGCCCCTCGACGTCGCTAGTGCACTCGTCAGTGCTACACGGTCAGTCGACACGAGGAGTGCCACCGATGGCGAGGGTGACGGGAACGGCGTCGCGCACGTCCGGCGGACCGAGGTACGACACTCCTCGGTCGGTCGCCTCGGGCCAGACGCGGGAGACGCGACTTGAGGTCGACGTCACGCTCGTCCGAGGGGCCGTCGAGCATGCGATCGCGCGGACCCGCGACTCGCTGCACCGGCATGATCTGGCAGCCGCGCTGCTGGCCGATCCCGTCAACATCAGGTACGTGACAGGGACGTCCACCATGCCGGTCTGGACGCTGCACATGATCGACCGCTACATGCTGGTACCGGCCGAGGGCCAGCCGGTCCTGTGGGAGTACGCCTCCGCGCCGGCCGACCTCGTGTCGCCGTATCCGCATCTCGAGACGCGGACGGCGACGAGTTGGTCCGCCTTCGGGTCCGGGGATCGGGCCCATGACCGAGCCGCGCGATTCGCCGCCGAGGTGGCCCGCGTGCTGCAGGAGTGGGCGATCCGGGACGCCCGGATCGGCGTGGACCGACTGGACACGTATGGGTTCCTGGCCCTGCAGGAGGCCGGCCTCCACCTCCGGCCGGCACAGCTCGCCATGGAGGAGGCGCGCGCCAGAAAGGGTGCGGCGGAGATCGAGCTCATCCGGCGATCGGTCAGCGCCTGCGACGAGGCGGTCACCCACCTGCACCACGTCCTCCGGCCCGGTATGACGGAGAACGAGGCGTGGGGCGAGTTCACCGGCCGCGCGTTCGCGCTCGGTGGCGAGTACGTGGAAGCGCGCTTGCTGTCGTCAGGACCCCGGACGAACCCCTGGTTCCGCGAGGCCGGGGACAGACGCATCCGATCCGGCGACCTGGTGTCGTTCGACACCGACCTCATCGGCCCGGCCGGCTACCTCGCCGATGTGTCCCGCACGTACCTAGTCGGCAGCACGAAGCCCACCGCGCGGCAACTACGGCTCTACGCCGATGCAGAGACCTTCCTGAGCGAGATCATCGGCGAGCTGAGGCCCGGGGCCGCCTTCGACGACGTGGGGCAGAAGCTCGGCCGCCGCCTTCCGCCGGCCTATCGCGCCCAGCGGTATCCGTTCATCGCTCACGGCAGCGGCCTCAGCGACGAGTACCCGGTCATCCGCTTCGAGGACCACCACGCCGGCGAGATCGAGGCCGGGATGGTCTTCAGCGTCGAGGCCTACATGGGCGCAGAAGGGGATGACGAGGGACTCAAGCTGGAGGAGCAGATCCTGGTGACGGACGAGGGCGTGGAGCAGCTCAGCCGTGCGCCGCACGATGACCAGCTGTCCGGCGCCTGACACCTGCCTCTTCCCAGCGCACCTTGACCCCGGTGCGGCAGCGTGATAGATATCACATCATCTAGTGGACACCCCCGCCCACTAGATGATCACGGCCTGGGCATTCGTCGCGCCGAGCACCTGGAGCCGTGCCCGCACTGACGGCTCGTCCCCGCCGGCGAGCCGTTCCCGCCATCCCTGGAGGCGCACCATGACGGTGCAGCTCGAGCGCCCGACGGATGCCCACGGCTTGATCGATCTGGTGAACGCTCGCGTTCCTGGATACAGCCTGGAGGCGCCCTTCTACACGAGCCAGGAGTTCTTCGACCTGGACGTGGACGCCATCTTCGCCAGGCACTGGATCTTCGCCGCCACGGAGGCCGAACTGCCCGAACCCGGTGACTACGTCACCGTCGAGGTCGGCCGCTACTCGGTCATCGTCGTGCGGGACGACGACGAAGACGTACGGGCCTTCCACAACGTGTGCCGGCACCGGGGATCGCGTCTCCTCGACGAGCCGCAGGGCAGTGTCGGCAACCTGGTCTGCCCGTACCACCACTGGACGTACGGAGTCGACGGACGCCTGATGCACGCCGACAACCAGCCGGCAACGTTCGACCGCAGCTGTTTCAGCCTCAAGCCGGTCCACGTCCGCAGCGTCGGAGGTCTCGTCTTCCTGTGTCTCGCGGACGATCCGCCGGCCGATTTCGACGAGGTGGCCGCCCGCGTCGAACACTTCCTCACCCCGTACGGGCTGCGCCAGGCCAAGGTGGCGCATCAGGTCGACCTCGTGGAGAGCGGCAACTGGAAGCTCGTCATGGAGAACAACCGTGAGTGCTACCACTGCGACGGGCACCCCGAGCTGCTGAGCGCCTATTTCCCCTTGTTCGGCTACACCGCTGAGGACGTTCCGCCACGCCTGCGCCCGGTCTTCGAGCGCTTCACCAAGGCCGCCGCGGATCTCCAGACGGCGTGCGTCCGGCGGGGCTTCCCCGTCGAGGGGCTGCGGGAACTGGACACCCGCGCCACCGGATTCCAGCTCTCCCATGCCCCGCTCGACGGCGCGGGCAAGTCGTTCAACACCGACGGCGAATCGCTGTGCAGCAGGCTCATGGGATCCATGACCACGGACCGGTTCGGCGACTTGTCAATCCACATGCAACCGAACTCGTGGTTCCACCTGCTGGCCGACCACACGGTCGTGTTCTCGGTGCTCCCGCTCGGCCCGAGCACCACCTTCCTGCGTACCACCTGGCTGGTGCACCCGGACGCGGTGGAGGGCGTGGACTATGACGTGGCGACCCTGACCAAGGTCTGGCAGGCGACCAACGAGCAGGACGGGACCCTGGTGGCGCGCACCCAGAAGGGCGTCACGGACCCCGGCTACCAGCCGGGCCCGTACTCGACGGTCGAAGGTGACGTCGAGGCCTTCGTCAACTGGTACATCTCCCGGCTGGCCGCTCACCTGTCCCGCTAGGCCAGGTCGACGATCGAGACCGCAGAACCGGAGAGGTGGGCATGGACGAGACGGAAGGCCGGGCGAGGCCGTCGGCCCTGCTGGGGCCGGTACCCCGTGGCCGTGCGACGGCTGGCGACGACGGAGCCAAGCTGAACCAGTCGGTCAGGAAGGCGATCACACTCCTCCGCGCCACCGCTGACGACCCCGGGGCGAACGTCTCGTCGCTGGCTCGGGCGGCGGGGCTCCCCCGGGCCACGGCGCTGCGGATGATCCAGACACTGGAACAGGAGGGCTTCCTGCTGCGGGTCGCGGGGGACGACCGGGTGCTGATCGGGCCGGAACTGCTGCGCCTCGCGCGGGGCAGCGACGCATCACTCGTGCTCCTGGAGGCAGCCCGGCCGGTCCTCGGCGATCTCGTGGCCGCGGTCAAGGAGACCGGGACGCTGAGTGTGGTGGCCCCCGACGGAGGGCTGGACCTCGTGCACCAGGTCGATGCACCCCATCATCTTCGCCCGCAGTCGTGGGTCGGGCAGCGGTTCCCCCTGCACGCGAGCGCGAGCGGGAAGGTGCTGCTCGCCACCTTCGACGACGAGCAGCTCGAGCACTTCCTCCGCGAGCCGCTCGAACGTCTCACCCCGTCGACGATCGCGACGGCCACCGAGCTGCGCGTGGACCTCCGCCGCGTACGCGACCGCGGGCACGCCCTCTGCATCGACGAGGCGGAAGAGGGCTTGTCGGGCGTCGCGACGGGCATCTACGGGCCGGCGGAGGAGCTCGTCGGCGTCCTGACCGTCAGCGGCCCCACCCAGCGGCTGTCCGGGCACCGGGCCACACAGGCGGCCGACCAGGTGGGGCTCGCGGCCGGCCGCATCGAGTCAGCACTCCAGCGGGGGCGGGATCGCGCCCGGGCCCTCTGAGCCGACGTCATGAGGAACCGCCACGAGACGGCCCGGACAGGGCTTTCGCAGGCCCTCCACAACCAGCCCGCCGGCTGACCGAACCGGCGTCCCAGCACGACCTCGAGAGGCTTGACGATGACCGCGCCCACCAGTTCCGTGGCGGTACTGGACGCTGTCCCGGTGCCGTGCCCCGCTGAGGTACACGTCGGCATGACGGCCCACCCGTCCGCACTCCCGGTCTGGGGAGAGTCGGACAACTACCCGCTGGTGTGCCGCCGGGTCCTGGACATCACCCACGACGTGAAGACGTTCCTCTTCGAGTCCGAGCACCCTGCGCTGTTTCACTTCGACCCCGGCCAGTTCATCACCCTGCGCCTGCAGATCGGCGGCCGCGAGGTGGACCGGTGCTACACCATCTCCACGCCGCCCACGCGGCCCCATCTGATCGGCATCACGGTCAAGCGGCAGCCCGGAGGACTCGTGTCCAACTGGTTGCACGACACCATGCGCCCTGGGCAGCGCATCACGGCCGACGGACCGTTCGGGCGCTTCTCGGCCGCCCGCCATCCCGCAGGCAAGTACCTGTTCCTGTCGGCCGGCAGCGGCATCACCCCGCTGATGTCCATGACGCGCACCCTGTACGACCTGGGCTCGGACATCGACATCCTCTTCGTGCACAGTGCGCGGACCCCGTCCGACATCATCTTCCAGCGCGAGCTCGACGTGATGGCGAGCGTGGCGCCGACGATCCGCGTCGGCCACGTCTGCGAACGGGACTCCCCTCGGGAGCCGTGGGTCGGCCTGCGGGGCTTCCTGAGCGACGAGATGTTGCGGGTGCTCGCGCCTGACCTCCACGAGCGCGACGTGTTCTGCTGCGGACCCTCCCCGTACATGGCCGCGGTCCGCCGGATGCTCGTCGCGGCCGGCTTCGACATGGCGCGGTACCACGAGGAGTCCTTCTCGTTCGAGGATCTGACGGGCGAGGACCGCTCCGCGCCCGTCGAGACCCATGGTGGGGACGAATCCCAGCCGCCGAGTGCTGGAGCGCAGATGGCGACCTTCTCCGTCGAGTTCGTCCGTAGCGGTCGCACGTTCCGCTGCGGTGCCGACGAGAACGTCCTCGACGCGGCGTACGGAGCCGGCTTGACCCCTCCGTCGTCCTGCGGTCAGGGCATGTGTGGCACATGCAAGACGACCATCCTCTCCGGCACCGTGGACATGCAGCACCAGGGCGGGATCCGGCCGCGTGAGATCGCGCAGGACAAGCTGCTCATCTGCTGCTCGAAGCCGCTGAGTGACCTGCGGATCGACGCCTGACCCACCCGTCCGCGTGGTTGACCGGGCCGGTGCCCGGGGCGGCCGAGCGGAGAAGGAAGGCGTACCGGCCGGTCAGCCGCGCTTGGGATGGCCGTTGCGCTGCGAGATCTCGCCGGCCGCCGCGATCACGTGCTTGGCCAGGCCGGGCATCGTGTCCTCGTTGACCCTGAACGTGGGCCCGGAGACGGTGACGGCTGCGACCACACCGCCGTCTATGGAGCAGACCGGAGCCGCGATGGCTGCCAGGCCCATCTCGTGCTCCTCGCTGGTAGAGGCGAAGCCCCGTTCGCGGACGATCGCGAGCTGATGCCTGAGGACGTCCTGGTCCACCACGGTGTGCGGGGTGTACCTCTCCAGGTCCTCGGCGATCGCGGCGTCCAGCTGGTCCGGCGACATGTGCGCCAGGAACACCTTGCCGGCCGACGTGGCGTGCATGGGGCTGCGCTGGCCCACCCAGTTCACGGTCGTCACGGCCGCGGCGCCGATCACCTGGTCGACGCTGACGACCCACCGTCCGTCGTGCACCGCCACGTTCACCGTCTCGCCCACCGTCTCCGCCAACTCTCGGCAGATGGGGAGTCCGAGCAGGGCGAGTCCCGCGGACTTCGTCGCTCCCGCAGCCAACTGCACCACCCCGTAGCCGAGCTGATACCTCCCGCGCTCGGCGTTCTGCTCGACCAGCCCGCGGGCCTCCAGGGTGGCGAGGAGCCGAAAGGCGGTCGACTTGTGCATGCCCAGCTCGCCGGCGATCTCGGTGACGCCGACGCTGCCACGGCGCGCAAGAACCTGAAGGATCGATACAGCTCGATCGACGGACTGCACGGAATTGACCCGGGCTACGCGACTGTCTTGCATAGCGGAACCGTAGTAGGAGCCGCGGTGCAGGAGCCACCAGCAACGGACGCGGGACACGATGGCACGCACCCGAGCGCCTGCCCCTCGCTTGCGCCCCCCGCCCGGGAGCCGCCCACATGAGAGAAGACGACGAACGATTCACGAGCTGGAGACCGCGGCTGCGGTGACCGCTGACGTAAAGCACGTCACGGCGCCCACGTTCCCGCAGACGCATCCGGTCCAGCGCGCCGGCGGCATCCGGGACGACCGGTGCGGCAGCGCTGACTGTTGCCGGGCGATCATAAGGGGGCGTTCCCGGACGAACGCCGGAGCAAGTCCCCGAGATCCAAGGAGTCGCGATGAAGGCGATCGCTCAGGAGGTGGTCGACCCCACGGACGTCCTGCAGTTCGTGGAGACCGATGCTCCTCGAGATCGACTCAGCGAACGTCATGCCTTGCGTGCTTCGGGACGCTGTCGGCCGCTCCGATCGCCAGTCCTCCGCGGCGCTGAATGGAGAGCCGTGGGGACCGCACGTCTGAAGGTTCGAGGCCGACCCACCGACGGATGCGGCCATGACCGTCGCGCGCCTTCTCGTCTACAAAGGCATGTAGGAGGCACGGACGGGGGCAGAGACACCTCTGACCAGCCACAAGGGCGCGAGGAGCCCGCGCCTTCCAAGCTGACTGTGCGGGTTCGATTCCCGTCACCCGCTCCACTGCGATGTTGCCCCGCGCAGCTCCACCTGCACGTCGTGCCAAGCCGGGCATGGCCCGTAGGGCGCGCTGAACGCCGTGGTCTGCGGATCGCCGGCGTGCTGGTGGTCGTCACCACGGCTGTGTGCGAGGTCGATGCCGCCGCCGAACGCGACGTCGTCGCGGGGATTCCGACGGTGGCGGATGACGACGAGCTTCTGATGATGGCTCCCCCGGGATCGGATTCGCTGGTCGAGCAGCACCTGCCCACCGGCAGCCCCGACGACCGCCGACAGGCGCCGGTTCACGGTGGCCGAGTAGTCCAGAGCAGTCAGGTGCGACCGCCACAAAAGCCCCCGCACCAGCGCGCTGCGCCGCGCTGCACAGGACAGTGCGTCACCGACCGTGAGCCCGGCCTCGGTCAGTCGCTCGTCGCTGTCCCCGCGCCAGCCGCCCGTCGCGGCACGTAGATACTCGTAACGGACCAGCGGTTCGCCGGCGGCCTTGGCGCCGGCATAGACCTTGACGGCTGACTCATCCACAGCGAGGTACTGCCCTGGGCTGTCCCACACGCAGTAGTACTCAGCCGTGAGGTTCAGGAGCGGAGCTCCATCGACAGTGAGCGGAATCCCCGTACGAGGCTCCTGGCGAACACTTACGTGGTCAAGGCCTTGACGGTGGAGCGCCCGGGCACCGAACGCCTCGACATGGCCGCCCACCACGGCTTTAACAGTGGCGGTGAGGTCGGCAGCGAACCGCTGCGCTTCCGCTACGAGGGCGTCCCCGGTGGTCACTCAGACAGGAGGTAGTCGAGCTCGTTCAGCTCGGTGAGGGCGGCAAGCTCCTCGGCATTGAGCATGTAGCGGGCGGCGCGGTCGCGCAGGTCGGACTCATCCCCGCCTACGCAGGCGAGAACCTCCGCGCGGCGACGCCTCGCCTCTTCTACGGACAACGTCTCGACAACCGGCACGCCACTCCCCTCCCTCGATCATGGTCCACCGGGGTGAACGGCTCCACTATGCCCATCGGCACCGACAGTTTCGAGATCAAGCCCACCACGGCCGCTCTCCCCACGACCGGAGGACGACTGGAGCCTGCACCCGGCTTTAGGCGCAACCCGTCATGCACAGGCCGGCGTGCTGTCCCCAGACGCGCAGCTTCGCGCCCCGGCATGCCGACGGCCGTGATGATCCTTACGGTCGGGCACCGAGCCCGAGCGAACTTGAGAGGAGGAGCTGACATGGGAAGGCCGCCACTGCCGGTGGGGACCTTCGGCCAGATCCACTTCCTCGAGTCCGGCAAGCACCGCGTCGGCGCCCGCACGTACTTCCGCGACCTCGACGGTCGTCGTCGACTGGTCACCCGCTACGGCGATACCCGAGCGCAGGCGGAGCGACGACTGCGGGAGGCACTGCGCGACCGTGCCACGGGCGCCACTCCCCCGGTGCCGGTCGACAGTCGCCTGAGCGTCGTGGCCGCCCAGTGGCTGGCCGACATCGACGACAGCGATCTGGCAGCCGGCACGAAGCGTCTGTACCGCTTCGTCAGCGAGTCCTACGTCCTTCCGAGGCTCGGTGAGCTCCGCTTGCGCGAAGTCACCGTTCCCGTCATCGACCGTCTGCTGACCTCGGTCAGCCAGGCACACGGACCCGCAGCCGCGAAGTCCACCCGAAGCGTCGTCTCGGGCATTCTCGGTCTTGCTGTCCGGCATGGTCTGCTTCCGATGAACCCCGTCCGCGAGACCCCGGCCCGCCGAGCGACACGCGGCTCCCGCCGCCCGCGGTCGCTCACCGTCGAGGAGACGCGCCAACTGCTGGCACGGCTGGTCGATGACCCTGCCGCGGTGCTCCAGGACCTCCCCGACCTGGTCGCCTTCATGCTCGGCACCGGCCTGCGCATCGGCGAGGCCTGCGCCGTCCGCCCGACCGACATCGACTCCGCTGCGAGCACACTGTCGGTGGGCGGCACCGTGACCCGCGATCGGCTACGCGGTCTCTTCATACAGGAACGACCGAAGTCCGACGCCGGCCGGCGCACCATCGCGCTGCCGCCGCAGACGGTCGACCTCCTCCGGCGCCGCCTGAACGATCCGCCCGGGGCATCCCACCCGCAGGTGGTCTTCCCCAGCAGGAAGGGTCTCCTACGCGACCCGAGCAACACCAGCGGCGATCTCCGCCAGGCTCTTGACCGAGCCGGCTTTCCTTGGAGGTTGTCCCGGGTCTCGTAGAAGTTGAGGTGGCCGGTCCCCCGCCCGCACCGGCCGTGAGGTAGGTGTTGGGCGTCCGCCAAGACACCACTTCGAGCAGGGGACCGCCGTGACCAAGAAGTACCAGAAGGACAAGATCGACACGCCTACCGGCGACGGAGTCGTCGTGCCGGAGCGGGTGAATGTGGCGATGGCCGAGATCGCCGGCACGATGCGTGAGGGCCTGCTCGCCCTCGCGGTCGGCGCCGGCCTGCAGGTGATGCAGGCGCTGATGGAGGCCGACGTGACCGGGATGGCCGGGCCGAAGGGCAAGCACGATGCCGGTCGGACCGCGGTCCGGCACGGCTCCGAGCGCGGGTCGGTGACCCTGGGCGGGCGGCGGGTGCCAGTGAGCCGTCCGCGGGTGCGCGCCGCTGACGGCTCCGGCGAGCTGTCCGTGCCCACCTACGAGCTGTTCAGCGGCACCGAGATCCTCGGGTCGATGGCGATGGAGCGGATGCTGGCCGGCCTGTCCACCCGCCGCTACCGGGTTGGCCTGGAACCGGTCGGCGACCACGTCAGCGCGGCGGCGAAGGCGACGAGCAAGTCGGCGGTGTCCCGGAAGTTCGTGGCGATGACCGAGACCGCCCTGGCCGAGCTGCTTGCCGCGGACCTGTCCGCATTGGACCTGGTCGCGCTGATGGTCGACGGGGTGCACTTCGGCGAATCCTGCTGCGTCGTCGCGCTGGGCATCGACTCCGAGGGGGTCAAGCACCCCCTCGCCCTGGTCGAGGGGGCGACGGAGAACGCCACGGTGGTCACCGACCTGCTGGTCGGCCTGCGCGATCGGGGGCTGGACGTGAGCCGGCCGATCCTGGTCGGCATCGACGGGGCGAAGGCGCTGCGCAAGGCCGTGGTCGACGTCTTCGACCACCCGGTGATCCAGCGCTGCCAATTGCACAAGATCCGAAACGTTCAGGACCGACTACCGCAGCGGCTACGCGGCCCGGTCGGCACAAAGATGCGCGCGGCCTACCACGCCGACTCGGCGCTAGAGGCCGAGGCGGCGCTGACCGGGCTGGCCCGGGAGCTGGACAAGACCCACCCGAGCGCGGCTGCCAGCCTGCGCGAAGGCCTGCACGAGACGCTGACCGTGCTGCGCCTGGGGGTGCCGCCCACGCTGGCCCGCACGCTGCGCTCGACCAACGCGATCGAGTCGATGATCTCCATCTGTCGTGATCACGCCCGCAACGTCAAGCGCTGGCGGGACGGGCAGATGGCCCTGCGCTGGTGCGCCGCCGGCATGGTCGAGGCCGGCAAGCAGTTCCGCCGGGTCAACGGCCACCTGCACCTGGCGAAGCTGCGCGCCGCGCTCGACGCCGAGATCACCGGAACTGTCACACCCGCCGTGCATGATGAGGAGGTCGTCGCAGCCTGACGCACAACGGGCCGCCACCGAAGTTCTACGGAACTCGGGACATCCTCTTTCCTTGGGTCACCTCGCACACGTTTCGCAAAACCGTGGCGACCCGTCTCGACGATGCCGGTCTCTCCGCACGCCAGATCGCCGACCACCTCGGGCACAGCCGTCCCAGCCTGACCCAGGACGTCTACCTCGGCCGCGGCACGGCCAGCCCCGAAGCGGCTGATGCACTGCACCGCAGCTTCTGATCATCAGGCTGCACGGCGCGCAAGTCGTGCGGCGCACCGCCCCTCGCCGGCACGTATGACCCCGCCGTCTCCGCACAAGGCGGCCCGCGGACGTGGGCTGACATGACCAGCCATACCCGCCGCCGAACTCTTAGGTGGTGAGTTTGTGATGTGTCGCAGCAAAAGTTTATCGCCCCGACACAGCTCCACAGGCCGGTGATCTGCGGCTTTGCTCCCCCGACTGGACTTGAACCAGTAACCCTGCGATTAACAGTCGCATGCTCTGCCAATTGAGCTACGGGGGATCAGCGGTGCGACCCGCTGGCCCGACGAGAGTACCCCACGCTCAGGACGGGTCCGCGTGCGGCTCGCAGGGCGCGACGCGTTGTGCGCCACAGGTAGCGTGTCCGTCGTTCACCGCCCGTCCACCCTGGAGGTTCCCCGTGGCCAAGCTGTCGTTCCTCGCCGGATTCGGTGCTGGCTACGTCCTCGGGGCGCGGGCCGGCCGCGAGCGTTACGAGCAGATCCGCCGCGCCTGGGAGCAGGCCAAGGATGATCCGCGCCTGCAGAGCATCGCCGGGATGGCCCAGGCCAAGGCCGACGACGCCGTCTCGACGCTCAAGGCCCAGCTGGGCAGCGAGCCCCCGCGCTGAGCGTGCGCCCGGCTCAGTCGGGCTGATCGGCGGCCAGCGCCTCGGCGAGCTTGCGCCGCGCCGCCTCCCGCGCCACGGGGTCGTCGCGGTCGGCGTCGTCGTCGAAGACGACCGTCCACTCCCGGGCCGCCTGACCGGGCACCCGGCGGGCGACCAGCAGCAGTCCTCCCCGGCCGGGCAGCGGAACCCGCCGGCTGGTCACGATGGTCTGGTCCACCCGCCGGCGCACGATCGCCGGCAGGTCGCCGGCGTCGGTGAGCACGTGCCGGACCACGGGCAGCCGGGCCTGCACACCCGGCTCCACCTCGGTCAGCGGGGTGACGGCGAAGGTGCCGCCGCCGTCGGTGGTGGCGGCCCAGCGGGCGTGCCCCACCTCGTGCCACGGCAGCAGCTCGTTACCGTGGCCCGTGCCCACCCGGCGCAGACCGCGCGAGGTGGCGGCCAGCCACCCGGCGTCGCGGGCGAGCACCCCCCACGTCAGCACCCGCTCGTCCGGATCGGCCGCCATCGCCGCCCGGACCTCCTCCGGCGGGCGGGCGAACCGGCGGCGCACCTGGGCGAGGAAGGTCACCCGAGGCCGCCGATGGCCCGCTTGCGCAGCGAGATGGCCAGCTGTTCGAGGTCCATCAGCTGCTTGAACGCCTTCATGTAGTCGTCGGCCTGCTCGACCGGGTTCATCCGCTGCAGCCGCCCCTTGAGCGCGGCGATCTCCCGGACCGTCGCCATCTCCTGCAGCCGCGCCATGATCGCGTTGACGTACGAGGGGTCGGGCTCGCCGGTGACCGACCGCATCGGCTCCACCGCCAGGGCCGTGAGCAGCGCGCGGGCGCTCTCCCGCCCGCAGTGCGCGCCGACCTGGTCCAGCCATGCGGCCCCGGTGACGGTCGCTGCAGCGGCGCCGCCCGCCCCGGCCACCGCCTCGGCCACGGCGGCGTAGTCGGGGTCGGTGTAGGCGCTCGGTGGGACGGCGTCGAAGGCGGGGCCGGCGTACTCGGGGGCCTGCAGCGCGGCCTTGATCGCTTCCCGTTCGACGGCGATCGCGGCGTCGTCCGGGGTGCGCCTGGGCGCGCGCGAGCGGCCCCGGGCCGACGCTCCTCCCCCGTCGCCGGTCAGCCGCCGGACGCGCTCGAGCACCTCCGCCTCGTCGGTGTTGCCGATCATCCCGGCGAGCTCCCGGGCGTAGGCCGGGCGCAGCGCATGGTCCTTGATGCCGGCGACCAGCGGCACCGTCTTCTCGAGCGCGGCCACCCGCCCCTCGACGGTGTTCAGGTCGTAGCCGGCCAGCGTCGTCTTCAGCACGAAGGCGATCAGCGGGGTGCGGCGAGCGACCAGGTCGCGGACGGCGGTGTCGCCGTGCTCCTGCCGCAGCTCGCAGGGGTCGCGCCCCTCCTGCTCGACCGCGACGAAGGTCTGCCCGACGAAGCGCTGGTCCTCGGCGAAGGTCTTCATCGCCGCGGCCTGGCCGGCGGCGTCGCCGTCGAAGGTGTAGACCACCTCGCCGCGGAACTCGTCCTGGTCCATCAGCAGCCGGCGGAGCACGCCGATGTGCTCCGCGCCGAACGCGGTGCCGCAGGATGCCACCGCCGTCGTCACGCCGGCCAGGTGGCAGGCCATCACGTCGGTGTACCCCTCGACGACGACGGCCTGGTGCCGCTTGGCGATGTCGCGCTTGGCGCGGTCGATGCCGTAGAGGACGCTGCTCTTCTTGTAGAGCGGCGTCTCCGGGGTGTTGAGGTACTTGGGGCCCGGGTCGTCGCCCATGAGCTTGCGGGCGCCGAAGCCGATGACGTCGCCGGTGATGTCGCGGATCGGCCAGACCAGCCGCCGGTGGAACCGGTCGATCAGCGTGCCCCGGGATGACTCCTTGGCCAGCCCGCCGGTGACCAGCTCGGCCTGGCTGAAGCCCTTGGCGCGCAGGTGCCGGGTGAGCGCATCCCAGCCGCCGGGCGCGTAGCCGCAGCCGAAGTCGAGCGCGGCCTGCCGGTCGAAGGCGCGGTCGGCGAGGAACTGGCGGGCCGGGGCGGCCTCCGGGGTACCCAGCTGATCGGCGTAGAAGGCGGCCGCGGCGGTGTTGGCGGCGACCAGCCGGGCCCGCTGGCCGACCGAGGCACGATCCGGGCCCGCCGTCGGGCGACCGCCGTCGTCCTCGTACTTGAGCTCGACGTTGGCGCGATGGGCCAGCAGCTCGACGGCCTCGGAAAAGGTCAGATGGTCGATCTGTTGAATAAAGGAAATGACATCTCCGCCTACCCCACAACCGAAACAATGAAAGAGGTTTCGTGAAGGCGTCACTTGGAAGGACGGCGTCTTTTCGTCATGGAAAGGGCACAGCCCCTTGAGGCTGCCGCCGCCGGCCCGCTTCAGCTGCAGGTGCTCACCGACGATCTCGTCGATCTTGCTCCGGTCGCGGACCAGCGCGATGTCCGCGGCCCGGATGCGTCCCCGCCCGGCCATGTGCCTCCCCTTCCTCAGCCGATGCCGGGTGCGCCGGCGACGCTCTCGCCGGTCACGCGGTAGAGCAGGTAGGCAGCAGTCTCCCGCAGGATGTACCGGAACTGGGTGGCGCGGGTCTGCACCGCCGGGCCCTGCCGGGTCGGGGAGCTGTCCGCGTCCATCCCGGCGTCCTCGGCCATGCGCTCGGCCCGCATCGCGTGCCAGGGGTCGGTGACCAGGACGGCGCTCTCCCAGCCCCGCTCGGCGAAGGCCGCGGCGACCACCCGCATGCTCTCCAGGGTGTCCACGCCCTGCTCGACCGGGAGCAGCGCCTCGGCGGGCACGCCGGTCGCGGCCAGGTAGTCGCGCCCGGCCTCTGCCTCGGTGAACTGGTCCCCGGCCGCCTTGCCGCCCACGGTCACGATCACCGGGGCGACCCCCTGCTCGTACAGGGCGCGCGCGTGCTCGAGCCGCGCCTCGAAGATCGACGACGGGACGCCGTTGTACTGGGCCGAGCCGAGGACGACGATCGCGTCCGAGGGTGGCCGGGCGTCCTGCCGGGCGGTGTACCAGATGGCCAGCGCGGTGGAGACCACGAGCAGCACGGCGGCCAGGAATCCGGCACCGACCGTCCTCGTCATCAGACCCCGCGCGACCACCCGTCATGGGTACCACGCGGGGACGACGGCGCGCGTGCCCCGCGACGGTGTGCCCGGCCACCCCGCCGAGCAGGACCTCAGGAGCCGGCGCGGTCCCCGTCCAGCGCGGCGCGGCCGGCCTCCAGCCGGGCGACCGGCACCCGGAACGGCGAGCAGGACACGTAGTCCAGGCCGACCTCGTGGAAGAAGTGCACCGAGTCGGGGTCTCCGCCGTGCTCGCCGCAGATCCCGAGCTTCAGGTCCGGGCGGGCGGACCGGCCCGCCTCGGCCGCGATCTGCACCAGCCGGCCGACGCCCTCGCGGTCCAGCGACTCGAACGGCGAGATGCCGAAGATCCCCTTGTCCAGGTACTGGTGGAAGAACGCCGCCTCGACGTCGTCCCGCGAGAAGCCCCACGTCATCTGGGTGAGATCGTTGGTGCCGAAGGAGAAGAACTCTGCGGAGCAGGCGATCTCGCCCGCCGTCAGGGCCGCCCGGGGCACCTCGATCATCGTGCCGATCAGCGGCCTGACGTCGATGCCGCACTCCTCGCAGACCTCGGCGAGCACCCGCCCGGACTCCTCGCGGATGGCCTCCAGCTCCTGCACGGCGCCGACGAGCGGAATCATGATCTCCGGCCGCGGGTCGCCGCCGGCCTGCTTGCGCTCGCAGGCCGCCTCGGCGATCGCCCGCACCTGCATGGCGAACAGCCCGGGGACGACGAGGCCCAACCGCACCCCGCGCAGGCCGAGCATCGGGTTGGACTCGTGCATGCCGCGCACGGCGGCCAGCAGCCGCAGGTTGCCCTCGTCGGGCTCGCCGCGCTCCTCGGCCAGCGCCACCCGCACCGACAGCTCGGTGAGGTCGGGCAGGAACTCGTGCAGCGGCGGGTCGAGCAGCCGGATGGTGACCGGCAGCCCGTCCATCGCCTCGAAGATCTCCAGGAAGTCCTGCTTCTGCAGCGGCTCCAGCGCGTCCAGCGCGGCCTGCCGTTCCGCGTCGCCGTCGGCGAGGATCAGCTTCTCCACCAGCTGCCGCCGGTCGCCGAGGAACATGTGCTCGGTCCGGCAGAGACCGATGCCGCGGGCGCCGAAGCGGCGGGCGCGGGCGGAGTCCTCCGGGGTGTCGGCGTTGGTGCGCACGTCCAGGCGCCGCACCTCGTCCGCGTGGGTCAGGATGCGGTGCACGCTGCGCACCAAGTCATCAGCACCGCCGTCGGCGTCCGTCGAGTCGGGGTCGATCTCGCCCTCGAAGTACCGGACCACCGACGACGGCTCCACCGGCACCTCGCCGAGCCAGACCTTGCCGGTGGACCCGTCGATCGAGATGACGTCGCCCTCGCTCACCTCCGTGCCATCGGGCGCGGTGAACTTCTTCTCCTTGGTGTTGACCTGCAGCTCCTCGGCGCCGCAGACGCAGGTCTTCCCCATGCCCCGCGCGACGACGGCAGCGTGCGACGTCTTCCCGCCCCGGCTGGTCAGCACGCCCTCGGCGGCGATCATCCCGGAGAGGTCGTCGGGGTTGGTCTCGCGCCGGACCAGGACGACCTTCTCACCGCGACCGGCCCATGCCACGGCCTCCTCCGAGGAGAACACCGCCCGGCCCACCGCCGCGCCGGGCGAGGCGTTCATGCCCTGGGTGAGCTTGGTGGCCTCCCCGCCCGAGACGAACCGCGGGAACATCAGCTGAGCCAGCTGGTCGCCGGTGACCCGGCGGACCGCCTCGTCCATGTCGATCAGACCCTCGTCGACCAGCTGGGTGGCGATGACGAAGGCGGCGCCCGCGGTGCGCTTGCCCACGCGGGTCTGCAGCATCCAGAGCTTGTTGCGCTCGATCGTGAACTCGATGTCGCACAGGTCGCGGTAGTGCGACTCCAACCGCGCCATCGTCGTCATCAGCTCGTCGTAGGCGTCCCTGTCGATGCGCTCCAGGTCGGCCAGCGGGACGGTGTTGCGGATCCCGGCGACGACGTCCTCGCCCTGCGCGTTCTGCAGGTAGTCGCCGTACACGCCGTGCGCGCCGCTGCCCGGGTCGCGGGTGAAGGCCACCCCCGTGCCGGAGTCGGCGCCCAGGTTCCCGAAGACCATCGAGCAGACGTTGACGGCGGTACCGGCGTCGCTCGGGATGCGCTCGCGCCGGCGGTAGATGATCGCCCGGTCGGAGTTCCAGGAGTCGAAGACGGCGTTGATCGCCATGTCCATCTGCTCACGCGGGTCCTGCGGGAAGTCCGCCCCGGTGTGCTCGCGGACGATCGCGTCGAACCGGGCGACGACGTCCTGCAGGTGCTCGGCGTCCAGGTCGAGGTCGGACTCGGTGCCCTGCTCGCGCTTGACGTCGTCGAAGGCCTCGTCGAAGAGCTCGCCGTCGATGCCGAGCACCGTCTTGCCGAACATCTGGATCAGCCGGCGGTAGGAGTCCCACGCGAAGCGCTCGCTGCCCGACTGGGCGGCCAGGCCCTGCACCGACCGGTCGTTGAGGCCGACGTTGAGGACGGTCTCCATCATTCCGGGCATCGAGGCGGCCGCACCGGAGCGGACCGACACGAGCAGGGGGTCGCCGGCGGCGCCGAGCGTCTTGCCCATGGCCTTCTCCAGCGCCGTCAGGTGCTCGGTGACCTGGGCGGCGAGCTCCTCGGGGGTGCCGCCGTGCTCGAGGTAGTGGCGGCAGGCGTCGGTGGTGATGGTGAAACCCGGCGGCACCGGCAGGCCCAGGTTGGTCATCTCGGCGAGGTTGGCCCCCTTGCCGCCGAGCAGGTCCTTCTGGCCCTTGTTGCCCTCGCTGAAGTCGTAGACCCACTTGGTCCGCGTCGACTGATCAGTACCGATGGTCACCGTTGACACCTCCGTGCTCGAGAGCCGACCCCTCGCATGACCGAGATGGTGCCGCACCGGGAGCCCCCGGTCTGCCCCGTCCCGGCGGTTTCCGGCCGTTACCGGCGAGTAGATCGATCTTGGCGCAGGAGAGGGGAGACCGCGATTCGGCTCTCCCCTGCATGGGTCAGTCGATCCCGCAGACGCGCGGGCCGTCCTCGTTGACGACCGACACCTGCGCCGTGGCGCCGTCGTCCCAGCGGACGGTGACCTGCTGGACCTGCGCACCGGTGACGTCGTCGTCCGCGACGGAGGCCACCTCGGCGACGCCCGGTCGCAGGTACTCCTGCTCCATGCCCGCCACGTCCAGCCGGTCCCGCTGCTCCTCGCAGAGCAGCTGGTGGGCCGTCTCCATGTCGCCGGCGGCGAGTGCGGTGAAGAAGACCTCGGTGACCTCGATGGCCTGCTTCGCCGGTGAGCCCCGGACCAGGTAGAGGGCACCGACCATGCCGCCGGCGAGCAGGGTGATGCCGACGACGACCCCGATCAGCCAGCCCTGGTAGCTGCGCGGCGTACCGGTGTGCAGCGGCGCCGGGCCCTCGTCGTAGAGGAACGGACCTTCACTGCTCAACGCTGCTCCGCAAAGGATCGGAACACCTTCGGTGCGATCATCCGCCGCTCACCTCCAGCTCCGCTCCGACCGGAGGCCGCGGGTCGTCGCGGTCGGCCAGCCATCCCTCGGGCAGCGACACCGGCCGCGGCGTGCTGGTGCGTCCCCGGGGCGCGCCGAGGACCACGGTCGGATAGGGCTGGTCGGGGATGCCGGCGAGCAGCTCGTCCAGCTCGTCCAGGCGGCTCACCATCGCCAGCGCACGCCGGGTGTCCGACCCCACCGAGAAGCCTTTGAGGTACCAGGCGACGTGCTTGCGGAAGTCGGTGCAGCCGTGCAGCTCGCCCTGCTCCTCGCTGAGCAGCGAGGCGTGCCGGTGCATGATCGCGGCCACCTCGCGGAGGGTCGGCAGCGCCCGGCTCGGCCGGCCCGCGAAGGCGGCGGCCAGGTCGCCGAACAGCCACGGCCGGCCCAGGCAGCCCCGCCCGATGACGACGCCGGCGCAGCCGGTCTCGGCGACCATGCGCAGCGCGTCGTCGGCCTCCCAGATGTCGCCGTTGCCGAGCACCGGGATGTCGACGGCCTCGACGAGGCGGGCGATGGGCGACCAGTCGGCCGTGCCGCTGTAGAGCTGGTCGGCGGTGCGCCCGTGCAGGGTGATCGCGGCGGCGCCCTCGTCCTGGGCGATCCGCCCGGCGTCGAGGTAGGTGACGTGGTCGGCGTCGATGCCGATGCGGGTCTTGATGGTGACCGGCACGTCGCGCGCCGCGCACACCGCCGTGCGCACGATGTCGCGGAGCAGGACCCGCCGCCAGGGCAGCGCCGAGCCACCGCCCTTGCGGGTCACCTTGGGCACCGGGCAGCCGAAGTTCAGGTCGATGTGCGCGGGGCGGGTGCCGGCGACGCCCTCGTCGACCAGCATCTCCACCGCCCGGCCGACCGTGGCCGGGTCGACGCCGTAGAGCTGGACGGAGAACGCGTCCTTCTCGTCGGCCGTGGCCCGCACCATCTGCAGCGTCTTCGCGCTGCGCTCGACCAGCGCCCGCGTGGTGATCATCTCGCAGACGTAGCGGCCGGCGCCGAACTCCCGGCACAGCGTGCGGAACGCCGGGTTGGTGATCCCGGCCATCGGCGCGAGCACCACGGCGGGGTCGACCGCCAGCGCGCCCAGCTTCAGCGGCGGCAGGGCCGTCGTCGTCGGCTCGACAGTGCTCGTCACGGTCACCAGCGTAGGTTGACCCGCGCCGAGGGGCGTGGAGCCGTGTTCTGGCGCGGCTCCAGGCCGGTCGGCGCGGCTCGAGCCGCGCCGTCCCCAGGGTGCGTCTCGGTCCACAGATCGCTGCGGTGGCCGTCCGCCGCCGCCGTCGTGCTCCACCGTCGGGCCGTGAGCACACCCCTCGCCGTCCCGCTGACGGTCGCCGAGCCGGCCCGCCGCAGACTCGGCATCTTCACCACGGCTGATCTGACCGAGCGCGGGGTCAGCAACGAGGAGGTACGGACGGCGACGCGTACCGGGGAATGGGTGCGGCTCCGGACGGGGGTGTTCATCGGCCGGACCGACCTGGCCGAGGTCGAGCGGACCGGCCGCCGCCCGGGCCTGGACGCCCTAGCGGTCACGACCGGCCTGGGCCGCTCGTCGGCGGTCCTGAGCGGCACCACCGCCGCCTGGGTCTGGGGACTCCCTCGGCCGCGCACACCCATGACCACCGTCCACCTCACGGATCCGCACCGGTGGCGCCGCGGCAGCGGCTGGGTCATGACGCGCGCGAGCCTCCCCGACGACGACGTGGCGGTGCGCGGCGCCTACCGCGTGACGTCAGCAGCCAGGACGGTGGTCGATTTGGCGCGCACCTGGCCGGAGGTACACGCCGTCGCCGCCGTCGACGCTGCACTCGTGCGCGGGCTCACCACCACGGACACGCTGACCGGGGTCCTCGACCGCCAGGCCTACGTGCCCGGCATCCCTCGCGCGGTGCGTGCCGTGCAGCTCGCCGACGGCCGGGCCGAGTCATGGCTCGAGAGCTGGGGCCGGCTGACCTTCGCCGCACTCGGGCTGCCTCCGTTCGTGCTCCAGGTGGAGCTCTGGGCGGACGGACGGCTGCTGAAGGTGGCCGACGGCTGGTACCCCGACGCCGCCCTGGCGATCGAGTTCGACGGGCGGGTGAAGTACCGGGCGCCGCGATCCGGTCGAACACCCGCGGACGTGCTGTGGGAGGAGAAGCGCAGCGAGGACCTGCTGCGCTCGCTCGGCATCCGGTTCGTCCGCGTCGCCGCCGAGGACATGCCACCGGCACGCCGCGCGCGACTGGGCGCCCTCGTGCGACGCCAGCTCGCCGTCGAGGGGCCTTGCGTACGCGACTTCCGGGAAATCCCCCGCGCTGCGGGCCGATGGCGCGGCGACGACGACGGCGACGACGGGTGGCTGGCCCGTGCCGACGACGGGGTGGGCGCACCTGGCATGGGTTGAGCCGCGCCGAGGGGCGTGGAGCCGCGTCATGGCACGGCTCCACCCCACCCCTGTCGGGTTGAGCCGCGTCGGAGCTGCCAGACCAGGTCAGCAGCCGGGGAGGCGGGCCGCCAGGTAGGCCTCGACCTGGCCCAGGCCGATGCGCTCCTGGCTCATCGAGTCGCGCGCCCGCACGGTCACCGCCTCGTCCTCGAGGGTGTCGAAGTCGACGGTGAGGCAGAACGGCGTGCCGATCTCGTCCTGCCGGCGGTAGCGGCGGCCGATCGCGCCGGCGTCGTCGAAGTCCACGTTCCAGTTCCGCCGCAGGGTCGCGGCCAGGTCCCGGGCCTTCGGCGAGAGGTCGGCGTTGCGCGACAGCGGCAGGACGGCGGCCTTCACCGGCGCCAGCCGCGGGTCGAGCTTGAGCACCGTGCGGACGTCGACGCCGCCCTTGGCGTTGGGCGCCTCGTCCTCGGTGTAGGCCTCGACGAGGAACGCCATCAGCGAGCGGGTGAGCCCGGCCGCGGGCTCGATGACGTACGGCGTCCACCGGGTGTTGCTGGCCTGGTCGAAGTAGGACAGGTCCGTGCCCGAGTGCTCGGTGTGCGTGGAGAGGTCGAAGTCGGTGCGGTTCGCGATGCCCTCCAGCTCACCCCACTCCGAACCCTGGAAGCCGAAGCGGTACTCGATGTCGACGGTGCGCTTCGAGTAGTGCGACAACTTCTCCTTGGCGTGCTCGTAGTGCCGCAGGTTCGCCGGGTCGATGCCGAGGTCGGTGTACCAGCGGGTGCGCTCGTCGATCCAGTACTGGTGCCACTCCTCGTCACTGCCCGGCTCGACGAAGAACTCCATCTCCATCTGCTCGAACTCGCGGGTGCGGAAGATGAAGTTGCCCGGGGTGATCTCGTTGCGGAACGACTTGCCGATCTGGCCGATGCCGAACGGCGGCTTCTTGCGCGCGGCGCCCATCACGTTGGCGAAGTTCACGAAGATGCCCTGCGCGGTCTCCGGGCGCAGGTAGTGCAGGCCCGACTCGTCCTCGACCGGGCCGAGGTAGGTCTTGAGCATCATGTTGAAGTCGCGCGGCTCGGTCCACGCGCCCTTCGTGCCGCAGTTCGGGCAGGAGATGTCGGCCAGCCCGTTCTCCGGCAGCCGCCCCTTCTTCTCCTCGTAGGCCTCTTCCAGGTGGTCGGCGCGGAACCGCTTGTGGCAGCTCTGGCACTCGGTCAGCGGGTCGGTGAAGACGCCGACGTGCCCGGACGCCACCCAGGTCTGACGCGGCAGGATCACCGAGGAGTCCAGGCCGACGACGTCGTCCCGGCTCTGGACGACGGTGCGCCACCACTGCTTCTTGATGTTGTCCTTGAGCTCGACGCCCAGCGGCCCGTAGTCCCACGCCGACCGCGTACCGCCGTAGATCTCGCCGGACGGGAAGACGAATCCCCGCCGCTTGCAGAGGTTGACGACCTTGTCGAGGCGGGCGGGGTCGGGCTTGGCGGTGCTGTCGCTCACGGCGAGAGGCTCCATCCGGCTGGCGGTCGGCGGTTGACCGCTCCACGGTAGTCGGCCCGGCGTCGTCGCCTCCCGGGCGCATGACCGTCGACGACGACGTAGCATCCCTCAGCGCTGAGCGAGTTGGCGTTCCGACGAAGGGAAACCACCGTGCCGAGGGTCGAGCCGCTGCCGCGTGAGTCACTGCCCCAGTACGAGGACACCTTCCGCGCGGTGGAGTCGGCACTGGGCGTGCTGCCCAACAGCACGCTGACCATGGCTCGTCGGCCGGCTGTCATGGAGGCCTTCGCGCGGCTCAATGCGGTGGTCATGGCCGAGGGCGGCGTCGACGGGGTCCTGAAGCAACTGGTGGCCGCGGTCGTGTCCGGTGCCGCCGGATGCGCGTACTGCCAGGCCCACACGTCGCACGTGGCAGAGCAACGCGGCGCCGACGCAGAGAAGCTCGCCGCGGTCTGGGAGTTCGAGACGAACCCGCTGTTCACCGCCGCCGAACGAGCCGCCCTCCGGGTCGCCCGCGGCGCCGGCCTCACCCCCAACGCCGTGACCGATGAGGACATGGCCGAGTTGCAGCGGCACTTCGACGACGAGCAGGTGGTCGAGATCGTCGCCGTCATCGCCAACTTCGGATTCCTCAACCGGTGGAACGACACCATGGCCACCGAACTCGAGCGTTCGCCCATGCGCTGGGCGACCGACAACCTGCAGCGGCACGGCTGGGACGCCGGCAAGCACACAGCCGGTGAGCCGACGTCCGGTCGCTAGATCCCCTCGGCAGCGCCGAGGTAGGTGCCGGGCTCGTCCAAGGCGAACACCCAGACCGGGGCGCCGGCGATCTTGACCTCGGCCGCCGAGAGCGCGCGCCGGTAGGTGCCGACGCCGTCCCAGCGGGTCACGAGCGCCCAGAGGGTCGGGTCGTCGGTCGAGCGCCCCAGCTCGCCGTCCCGGAATCCCGGCCGGGCAGCGAGCGCGGCCAGCAGCGCCTCGACCTGCTCGGCGAGCACCGTGGCCTCATCCGTGCCCACGCGCAGTCGTGTCACTGCGAACACCGGACCTCCCGTCGTCGGCGCCTGTCACCGTGCGCAGACGATCTCACGCTGCTCAGGCGGTGCCGAAACGGCGCTGCCGGGACGCGAACTCCTCGCAGGCGGCCCACAGGTGCCGGCGGTCGAAGTCGGGCCAGAGCGTGTCGAGGAAGACGAACTCCGCGTACGCCGACTGCCACAGCAGGAAGTTGCTGGTGCGGTTCTCCCCCGAGCTCCGCACGAACAGGTCGACGTCGGGCATGTCCGGCTCGTCGAGAAACCGGGCCACGGTGGTCTCGTCCACCTTCTCGGGGTGGAGCCGCCCGGCCGCGACCTCACGGGCGATCGCGGCGGCGGCGTCGGCGATCTCGGCCCGCCCGCCGTAGTTGACGCACATGGTCAGCGTCAGGACGTCGTTGTCCTTGGTCAGCTCCTCGGCGAGCTCGAGCTCGCGGATCACCGAACGCCACAACCGGGGACGACGGCCCGCCCAGCGCACCCGCACCCCGAGTTCGTGCATCTCGTCGCGCCGGCGCCGGACGACGTCCCGGTTGAAGCCCATGAGGAAGCGCACCTCCTCCGGGCTGCGCCGCCAGTTCTCCGTGGAGAAGGCGTAGGCGCTGATGGCCGTGACGCCCAGCTCGATGGCGCCCTCGACGCAGTCGAACAGCGAGGACTCCCCCGCCTCGTGCCCGGCGGTCCGCGGGAGCCCGCGCTCCTTGGCCCATCGCCCGTTGCCGTCCATGACGATGGCGACGTGCCCCGGGACCTTGTCCTTCGGCAGCTGCGGCGGGCGGGCGCCGGACGGGTGCGGGTTCGGGGCCTTGACCTCACGCCTCACTGAGCAGGCTCACTTCCCGGCGCAGTGCCGACGGCTCGGATCGGTCGACCAGGGGCAGCGAACGCAGCCCGCGCTCCAGGTGCCACTGCAGGAGCGCAGCCACGAGGCCGCTGCCCTCGCGCCGGTTGGTGCCCTGGCTGGCCTCGGCCACCGCCCAGTCGCCGGTGAGCAGCGCGTCGAGCAACTCGATGGTGACCGGGCTGGGCATCGCCGAGCCGGTGGGCCGGCAGGCGGGGCAGACGGTGCCGCCGGCCGGGACGGAGAAGTGCCGGTGCGGGCCGGCCTCCCCGCAGCGCGCGCACTCGGACAGCGCCGGTTCCCAGCCGGCGACCGACATGGCGCGCAGCAGGAACGCGTCGAGCACCAGCGGTGCCGGGTGCGTCTTCTCCCCCAGCGCCCGGAGCGCGCCGACGACCAGCAGGAACAGCCGCAGCGACGGCTCCTTCTCCTCGGCGGTGAGCCGGTCGGCGGTCTCCAGCACCGCGGTCCCGGCGGTGTAGGAGGGGTAGTCGGCGACGATCTCCTGGCCGTAGGACCGGATCGACTCCGCTTGGCTCACGATGTCGAGGTTGCGCCCGGTGTAGAGCTGCAGGTCGACGTGCGTGAACGGCTCGAGCCGGGCGCCGAACTTGCTCTTGGTGCGGCGCACCCCCTTGGCCACGGCCCGCACCTTGCCGGTCCGGCGAGTGAGCACGGTGATGATCCGGTCGGCCTCGCCGAGCTTCTGGTTGCGCAGGACGATGCCCTCGTCCCGGTAGAGCGCCTTCGGGGTGTGCGCGCTCATCGTCAGTAGCCCAGCCGGTTGAGCTTCTTGGGGTCGTCCTGCCACTCGCCCAGCACGGTGACGTGCAGCTCCAGGTGCACCCGGGCGTCCAGCAGCGTCTCCATGCCGACCCGGGCCTCGCTACCGATGGCCTTGATGATCTGCCCGCCCTTGCCCAGCAGCATGGGCTTCTGGCTCGCCCGCTCGCAGTGCAGCAGGGCGTGCACCTCGACCAGCTCGCCGCCGGCCCGCTTGGGATCGGGGCGGCGGTTCAGCTCCTCGATGGTCACCGCCAGGGAGTGCGGAACCTCCTGGCGCACCTTCTCCAGCGCCGCCTCCCGCACCAGCTCGGCGAGCTGCCGCTCGACGTCCTCATCGGTGGTCTGCGCGTGCGGGTACAGCGGCGGCCCCTCGGGCAGCAGCCCGATCAGCAGGTCCTCCAGCAGCGCCACCTGGTCGCCCCCCACCGCGCTGACCGGCACCACCTCGGCCGCCTCGACCAGCCGGCTGGCGGCCATCAGCTGCTCGGCGACCTGCTGCTTCGACGCGGCGTCGGTCTTGGTGACGACGACGACCACCGGCGCCTTCACCTCGGCCAGCTGCCGGGCGATGAACGTGTCGCCGGTCCCCACGGGCTGGTCGGCCGGGATGCAGAACACGATGACGTCGACGTCGGACAACGTGTCCCGGACGACGTCGTTGAGCCGCTTGCCGAGCAGGCTCTTGGGCTTGTGCAGCCCCGGGGTGTCGACCAGCACCACCTGCCCCCCGGGCCGGTGGACGACGCCGCGGATGGCGTGCCGCGTGGTCTGCGGGCGGTTGCTCACGATGCCGACCTTCGCGCCGACCATCGCGTTGGTCAGCGTGGTCTTCCCGGCGTTGGGGCGGCCCACGAGGGCGACGAAGCCGCTGCGGTACGGCGTCGGGTCAGGGCTGCTCACGGCTCCAGTCTCCCACCGGCGACCGACAGCCCCGCGCGCCGGAGCTCCGAGGCGCGCGGGCGTCAGGACCAGGGGCGACCGGCCCGGTCGCGGCGGACGGCGTCGAGCCGGCTGAGCAGGCGGACGCCGGCCAGGGCGTCGCCGGCCAGCCGGCGCGCCACCTCGGACCAGGAGGTGGCCGGAGCGCGGACGCGCCCGGCGGCGGGGCGCCCCAGCGACTGCAGGACGAGCAGGAGCAGCAGGAGGAACAGCAACGTCGTCACGCCTTCGAGCATCCGCCGTCCCCGCCGCCACGGACAGTGGCAGGAACGACGGCGTGCACAAGAAACCTGCCAGTCCGCCACCGGGAGGCACGAAGAACACCGGGACCGGCGGGCTGGGATGATCGCCGCCGTGGCAGGACGAGAGCGGAGCCGGTCGCGACCCCCGCAGTCCGTGGTGGCGCGAGAGCGACGGTCGCACGTCGAGCAGGTGCGCGGCCACCGCTTCGTGGCCGGCTGGGGGCCGAAGCGCTCGGCGACCGTCGTCCCCGCACCGCTGCGCTACTGGCAGTACCGGCCCGGGGGGCCGGTCGCCCTGGGGCTCGCCGTGGCCGTCGCCGTGGCCTGGCCCGCGGTGTTCGGCTGGATCGCAGGCTGGCCGGCCGCCCGCGAGGAGGTGCCGCTGGCGCTGGCCGCGGGCATCGCTCTCTACGTGCTCAGCACCGGGCGGGTCACCGTCTCCGACCACGGCGTCTCCTTCGACGTCGCCGGCCGGCGGACCGACGAGGCCACGGTGCTGCCGTCGGTCCTCGTGCGCGAGGTGCGCGCCGGCCGGGCACCCGGGGAGTGGTCGCGTCCCACGCGCCGCGGCGGCTGGTGGCCGGGACGGACCCGCGTCGCCGTCCAGTACCTCGCCGACGACGGCGAGCACGCCCTGACCGTCTGGGCGCGGGACCCCGACGCCTTCGCCGCCGCGCTCGACGTGCCGCTGGCGCGTTAGACGGTGGTGCGCAGCGCCCCGTCGGGGCCGGCGAGGTGCACCGGCGCGCCCGGCGCCAGGTCGTGGACCGCGGCCAGGCCCTCCTGCTCCACCGCGTCGGCGACCGAGACCACGACCGCGGCCTCCAGGCCCTCCACCCCGCTGGAGACGGCGGCGGCGACGGCGGCCTGCAACGCCGACAGCTGCAGCGACGGCAGGGCGACGCTGGCCGCGACGTAAGTGCGGCCGTCGGTGTCGCGCACCGCAGCCCCCTCCGCCGCGCCGGTGCGGCCGCGCGCCGAGCGGGCCAGGGTGACGAGCTTCGCGTCCTCGGGATCCAGGTCAGCCACGAGGCGTCAGCCTTCCACCACGCCGGCCGGCAGCTCCGCCCGGGTGGACCCCGACGCCGACTGCCCGTCCCTGTTCTCCTCGCCGTCCTCCGACGGCTCGGGGAGCCGGGACACCAGCAGGGTGTCGATCCGGTTGCGCCGTCCACCGGTGCTCTCCGCCACCAGCCGCAGCCCGCCGACCTCGGCCGCGGCGCCCTCGATCGGCACCCGCCCCAGCTCCCGGGCCAGCAGCCCGCCGACGGTCTCGACGTCGTCGGTCTCGGGCAGCTCGACGTCGAACAGCTGCGCGAGGTCCTGCACCGGCAGCCGCGCGGTGATCCGCATCGAGCCGTCGTCGAGCTGCTCGACCTGGGGCCGCTGGAAGCGGTCGTGCTCGTCGGCGATCTCGCCCACGATCTCCTCGAGGATGTCCTCGATGGTGACCAGACCGGCGAAGCCGCCGTACTCGTCCACCACGATCGCGATGTGGATGCGCTGGGCCTGCATGTCCCGCAGCAGCTCGTCGACCGGCTTGGACTCCGGCACGAACGACGGCGCACGCATCAGCTCCTCGACCCGCGGACCGCGCTGGTCACCGGAGTACTGGGAGCGGCGGACCAGGTCCTTGAGGTAGACCACGCCGACGACGTCGTCGACGTTCTCGCCGATCACCGGGATCCGGCTGAACCCGCTGCGCAGGGCCAGGGCGAGCGCCTGCCGCACGGTCTTGGTGCGCTCGATCCAGACGACGTCGGTGCGCGGCACCATGACCTCCCGCGCGATGGTGTCGCCCAGCTCGAACACCGAGTGGATCATGTTCCGCTCGCCGGACTCGACCACGCCGCGCTCCTCGGCCATGTCGACCAGCTCGCGCAGCTCCACCTCGGAGGAGAACGGGCCGTCGCGAAAGCCGCGGCCGGGGGTGATGGCGTTCCCGACGAGGATGAGCAGGGTCGCCACCGGGCCGAGCACGCGGCCCAGCAGCTTCACGACGCCCGCGGTGGCCAGCGCCGTGCCGTAGGCGTGCTGGCGCCCGAGGGTGCGCGGGCCGACGCCGACCAGGACGTAGCTGACGACGGTCATGACCCCCGCTGCGGCCAGGACCGCCTGCAGCGTGCTGTCCCACAGGTCGAAGAACAGCAGCGCGACGATCACCGCGGCGACCATCTCGCAGACGATCCGCAGCAGCAGGAGCAGCGAGACGTGCCGGGCGCGCTCGGCGACCACTTCCTCCAGGGCGGCCGCCCGCTTCACGCCGTCGCGGCGCAGCTCCTCCACCCGTGCCTTGGACACCCGCTGCAGGGCGGCTTCCATGGCGCCGAAGAGGCCGGCGAGGGGCACCAGGCAGATGGCGATCACCAGCGAGATGATCCCGCTGGGACTCATCGGGACCCGGTCTCCCGACCCCCGGCCGGCGCGCCCGGTGCCGCGGCTCGTGCGGCCGGGGCGCCGGTCACCGGTTCGCGGGGCGCCGCGCGCCAGGCGTCGATGAGCGTCGACTGGAGGCCGAACATCTCCTTCTCCTCGTCGGGCTCCATGTGGTCGTAGCCCAGGAGGTGGAGCACCCCGTGCGTGGCGAGCAGCACGAGTTCGTCGTCCATCGTGTGGCCGGCGGCGCGGGCCTGCCGGACGGCGACCGCGGGGCACAGCACGATGTCGCCGAGCAGCGCGGGGCCGGGCTCGGGGTCGTCGGGCCGCCCGGTGTCGAACTCGTCCATGGGGAAGGCCAGCACGTCGGTGGGTCCCTTCTCGCCCATCCACCGCTCGTGCAGGCTGCTCATGTAGTCGACGTCGACGCAGAGCACGGACAGCTCCGCCATCGGGTTGATCTCCATCTCGCCGAGGACGAACCGGCAGATGCCGGCCAGCTCGGCCTCGTCCACGGCGATCTCGGACTCGTTGGACACCTCGACGGGCACGGCGGTCAGCTCCCCTGGCGGCGCGGTCGGGCGGTCCGAGCCGGCGCGCCGGCGGCCGGTCGGGTCGCGGTGGGCTGCCGGGTGGCGTCCCACCGCTCGTAGGCGTCGACGATGTCGCCGACCAGCCGGTGCCGGACGACGTCGGAGCTGGTCAGGTTGGCGAAATGGACGTCCTCGATCCCGTCCAGGATCTCGCGGACGATCTTCAGCCCGCTCTGCGCGCCGCCGGGCAGGTCGACCTGCGTGACGTCGCCGGTGACCACGACCTTCGAACCGAATCCGAGCCGGGTGAGGAACATCTTCATCTGCTCGGCGGTGGTGTTCTGCGCCTCGTCGAGGATGACGAACGCATCGTTCAAGGTTCTACCCCGCATGTATCCCAGGGGCGCCACCTCGATCGTGCCCGCCTGCATCAGCCGAGGAATGGATTCCGGGTCGACCATGTCGTGCAGCGCGTCGTAGAGCGGCCGCAGGTACGGGTCGATCTTCTCCGAGAGGGTGCCGGGCAGGTAGCCCAGCCGCTCCCCCGCCTCGACCGCCGGCCGGGTCAGGATGATCCGGTTGACCTGCTTGGTGGTGAGCGCCTGGACGGCCTTGGCCATGGCCAGGTACGTCTTGCCGGTACCGGCCGGGCCGATGCCGAAGACGACCGTGTGCTGGTCGATGGCGTCGACGTAGCGCTTCTGGTTGAGCGTCTTCGGCCGGATGGTGCGGCCGCGGCGGCTGATGATGTCCAGGCTCAGCACGTCGGCCGGCCGCTCGGAGCCGCCCGCCTTGAGCATGGCGATCACCCGGCGCACCGAGTCGGGCCGCAGCTGCTGACCGGTGCCGATCAGCGCGATCAGCTCGTCGAAGACGCGGACGGCGAAGGCGTTGTCGGCCGGCTGCCCGGTGACGGCGATCTCGTTGCCGCGCACGTGCACGTCGGCGTCGACCCCCGCCTCGACCAGCCGGAGCAGCTCGTCGGCGGAGCCGAGCAGCGCCACCATGGGCACGTTGTCGGGAACGGTGATGGTCGCCCGGACGGCGGCGGGGACGGACCCCGCCGGACTCGCGGCGGAGGGGGCCGGTGACCCGGTCGGGCCGTCCGCGGCAGCGGCCTGCGCCGATGCCTCACGGGAACTCGGGGCACCTGGCACGGGGACGTTCGGGGAGGTGTCGGGCAAGAACCCTCGACCCTGCCTTCCTGCGACGGCGGTGTGCGACCAGCGCACTCGGAACCCGCTCGACTCTACCCGCGCCCGACCCACCGAATCCCGGTTCGCCCGTTGGGGGGGTCACCGCCCGCGGTAGGTGGCCTTCCCGGGTCCCTCGCTCAGGAACGACGCGACCGCCCCGCGCAGGTCGTCGGTGGCGAACAGCGGTCCGGAGATCTCCGGCACCAGGGCGTCGGCGGCGCGCGCGCCCTCCCGGACGGCGACCGTCGCCAGCCGCTTGGTGGCCGCGTGCGCCACCGTGGGACCGGCGGCGACCCGGCGGGCGTACCCGCGGGCCGTCTCGGCGAAGCCGTCGTCGGGCAGCACCCGGTTGACCACGTTCCACCGCTCGAGGACGGCGGCCGGGTAGCGCTCGCCGGTGTAGACGAGCTCCTTGGCCCGCGCCGGGCCGGCCCGTTCGGCGAGCCGCTGCGGCCCACCCATCGACGGCGTCAGCCCCACGACGATCTCCACCAGGCCGAAGGACGCCTTCTCCGCGGCCAGCAGGATGTCGCAGGACAGCGCCAGCTCGAACGCGGCGGTCAGCGTCAGGCCGTGGGCGGCGAAGACGGTGGGCACCGGCAGGTCCTCGAAGGTGTTGGCCACCCGGAGCAGCCGGGCCCACAGCTCCCCGCCGACCCGGGCGGGGTCGGGGCCCTCGGCGACGTCGCGGAAGTAGGTCACGTCCACGCCGCCGGAGACGACCTTGCCGCGCGCCTCGACCAGCACCGCGCGGGCGCGGTCGGCCCGGGCCGGGTCGGTGAGCTCGACCAGCTCGCCGGCCACCGCCTCCATCGCGTCGAACGTCGCCGCGTCGAAGAGGTTCAGCGGCGGGTTGTCCAGCACGACGACGGCGACGTCGCCGTCGCGCTCGATGCGGAGGGGCGCGGTGCTCTCGGTCATGGGTCCACCTTCCCAGGCGGCGCGGCCGTCGGCGACGACGGTTCCCTGGGTCAGCCCGGAGGCCAGCCGAGGTCGCGCCCGCCGAGGACGTGCAGGTGGACGTGGTGGACGGTCTGGCCGGCGGCCGGGCCGGTGTTGGCCACCATCCGGTAGCCCGGCTCCGCGCCGTCCCCGGACACCAGCCCCTCCTGCCGGGCCACCGCGTGCGCGGCGGCGACGATCTCGCCCATCAGCGCCGGGTCGGCCTCGGCCAGGGCACCGGCGGTCGGGTGGTGGTCGGTCGGGATCACCAGCACGTGGGTGGAGGCCTGGGGGTTGATGTCCCGGAAGGCCAGGACCCGGTCGGTCCGGTGGACGACGTCGGCGGGGATCTCACCGGCGACCATGCGGCAGAACAGGCAGTCGGTCACCCGCCCGACCCTAGCCGCGGCGGCAGCTGCGCACCGAGATGCGCCCGGAGCCGGTCTCCCACCGCTCCGAGAGCCGCTTCGGGCGCATCTCGGCGCAGCCGTCCCCGGCCGTCAGCTGCTGCTCTCGACCCCGAGGTAGGCCTGCACGATCCGCTCGTCGGCGAGCAGCTGGTCGGCCGGGCCGGAGTGCACGACCTCCCCGCTCTGCAGCACGTACCCGTGGTCGGCCGCGCGCAGCGCCCGCCGCGCGTTCTGCTCCACCAGGACGACCGTGGTGCCCGAGGCGCGGATCTCCTCGATGACGCGGAAGACCTCGTCGACGATCTTGGGCGCCAGCCCCATGGACGGCTCGTCCATGAGCATCACCGTGGGCGCGGCCACGAGCGCGCGGGCGATGGCCAGCATCTGCTGCTCACCACCGGAGAGCGCCCCGGCGGGCAGGGCCCGCCGCTCGGCCAGCACCGGGAACCGGTCGTACATGGCGTCGATCGCGCGGGCGGCGCCGTTCCCGGTGTGCCAGGTCCCCATCTGGAGGTTCTCCTCGATGGTGAGCGTGGCCAGGATCTGCCGTCCCTCGGGCACCTGCACCAGGCCCCGGCTCACCAGCTTGTGGGCGGGGGTCCGGGTGATGTCCTGGCCCTGGAAGGTGATCCGCCCACCCGCCGGGCGCAGCATCCCCGAGACGGCGTTGATGACCGAGGACTTGCCGGCCCCGTTGGCGCCGACGAGCGCCACGAGCGAGCCCTGCTCGGCACGGAAGGACACGCCGCGCACGGCCTCGACCCGTCCGTAGCTCACCCGCAGGTCGTCCACGGTGAGGATGGGGTCGCTCATGGGGCGTTCCTCCGGGTGGTGTCCGGCGTCTCCAACGTGCCGGCCGCGGCCGGGTCCACGTTGACGGCGGCGGGCGGCGGGACCCCGTCCGGGCTCGCCGCGGTGGGGTCCGCGGCGGTGCCGGCAGCGAGGGAGCCGCCGTCCGCGTCGTCCTCGGCCGAGCCGAGGTAGGCCTCGATGACCGCCGGGTCGGCGGCGATCTCGTCCGGCGTGCCGCTGGCGATGACCTCGCCGAAGTTCAGGACGACGACCCGGGTGCAGGTCTGCAGGACCATGCCGACGTTGTGCTCGATGAACAGGATCGTGAGCCCGTCCCGCGCCAGGGAGGTGATCAGCTCCGACAGCCGCGCCGCCTCGACGTGGTTCATCCCGGCGGCCGGCTCGTCGAGGATGAGCAGCGACGGGTCCGACGCCAGCGCGCGGGCGATCTCCAGCCGGCGCTGGTCGCCGTAGGACAGCGCCTCGGCCCGGCTGGCCGCGAGGTCCGCCAGGCCCACCCGTTCCAGGCAGCGGGCCGCCTGCCGCAGCGCCGCCCGCTCGTCGCGGCGTGCCGAGGGCAGCCAGAGCAGCCGCCGCAGGAAGGTGGGCCGGCTGACCAGGTGGGCGCCGACCAGGACGTTCTCCAGCGCCGACAGCCGGTTGAACAGCTTCGAGTGCTGGAAGGTGCGGCTGACCCCGGCCGCGGCGATCCGGTGCACCGGCGTGCGGCCGATCGTCGTCCCGAGCACCGTCGCGGTGCCCGAGCTCGGCGGGACCAGGCCGCTGATCATGTTGACCAGCGTGGTCTTGCCGGCGCCGTTGGGGCCGATCAGGCCGACGACCTCACCGGCCCGGATCTCCATGTCCACACCGCGGACGGCGTGCACCCCGCCGTACTCCTTGCCCAGGCCTGCCAGGGCGACCACGGTGTCGCCGGCCGCCGGGTGGCTGCGCCCGGTGCGGTCGTCGGCGGCGTCGCCGGCGTCCGACGGCATCCGGGTGCGGCGCGGGAGGAGGCTGGCCAGCCCGCCGGGCAGGAAGAGGATGACCACCAGCAGCAGCAGGCTGGCGAGGAAGGGGCGGATCCAGCCCGCCTCCACCCCGACCGCCCGCTGGACCTCGGGGACGATCGTCTGGAACCCGCTGCCCAGCAGGGGCCCGAGGAACATCGTGGAGCCGCCGACCACCGCGGTGACCAGCCCCTCGACGGCCGCGACGAAGTCGAAGTCGTCGGGGGCGATGAGCCGGACGTAGTAGGCGTAGAGGACGCCGTACAGCCCGGCGACCGCACCGGCGGTGACGAACGCGGCGAGCCGGTGCCGGCCGACGTCGATGCCCATGGCGCGGGCGGCGAGCTCGTCCTCCCGGATGGCCTCCAGCGCCCGGCCGTACCGGGAGCGCCCCATCCGCCAGAACCAGTACGCCACCAGCGCCAGCGCGGACCACGCCATGCCGACGGTCAGGATGCGGGACACCCCGAGCCCCTGCGCGCCGCCGGTCCACTCCTGGTTGAGCAGCACCACGCGCACCGCCTCGGCGAAACCGAGGGTGGCGATGGCCAGGAAGACGCCGCGCAGGTGCATGGTGGGCAGGCCGAGCACCACGGCGGCGAGCGCGCCCACGGACATGCCGATCGCCACGGCGATCAGCAGCGCGGGGATGTCTCCGACGTCGGCCCGGTCGGGGGCCAGGTAGGCCCCGGAGAACGCCGCGAGGGAGGCGAAGCCGGCCTGCCCGAGGCTCAGCTGCCCGGCGATCAGGACCGCGTAGAACGAGTAGGCGAAGATCGCGCCGAGGGCGATGAAGGTCAGCGTGGTGGCGTACTGGTCGAGCATCAGACCTCCCGGACCTTCCGCGCGCCGAGCAGCCCCTGCGGGCGCAGCAGGAGGATGACGAACAGCAGGCCGAAGGCGATGACGTCCACCCAGGACGAGCCGATGTACTGGACGGCGAACACCTCGGCCAGGCCCAGCAGCAACCCGCCGATGAGCGCGCCGGGCAGCGACCCCATGCCGCCGACGATGATGACCGCCAGGCCCTTGAGCTCGATGGCCGCGCCCATGCCCAGCTGCGCCGTGTTCACGTTGATGGCGAACAGCACGCCGGCCACCGCACCGAGGGCCGAGGAGATCGCGAAGGTCACCGCGGTGACCCGGTCGACGTTCACGCCGAGCACGCGCGCCGCCGTCGGGTTCTCGGCGACCGCGCGCATCCCCCGGCCCAGCCGGGTGCGCGTGACCATGTAGGTGAGGCCCACCATCAGCGCGAGGGACACCGCCAGGATGACCACCTGCACGAGGGTCACCTGCGCGCCGAATACCTGGAACCGGGTGTCGGGGAACGAGCCCGGCGGGAAGCGGCGGGTGTCGGGGCCGTAGCGCCACTGCAGCAGCGCGATGAGCATGCCGGCGAGCGCGATGGAGGAGATCAGTCCGGCGAAGTGCGCGTCGGCCCGGCCCTTCAGCGGCCGGAAGGCCAGCCGCTCGATCAGCAGGCCGAGGACCGCGCCGACGACGAACACGAGCGGTAACGCCGCCCAGAGGGACAGGCCGCCGCGCTCGACCAGCTCGATGCCGACGAAGGCGGAGGCGGCGAAGACCGCGGGGTGCGCCAGGTTCAGCCGGTCCAGGATGCCGAAGACCAGCGTGAAGCCGATGGCGAACAACGCGTAGATCGAGCCGATGAAGATGCCGTTGAGGAGCTGCTGCACAGCGGTCCCTGTCTCGTCGTGGGTGCGGGGCACGGTAGCCGACAGACCGCCGGGGGCCCGGTCCGAGGACCGGACCCCCGGCAGGGTCGCGAGCAGCCCCGGCCGGTCAGCCGGCCGGGGCCACGTGCCGGATCACTCCAGGACGGCGAACGAGCCGTTCTCGACCACCTGCACGACGGCGGGGTGGTCGGCGTCGCGGTTCTCGTCGATCGAGAACTGACCGAGCACGGTGGGGACGTCCTCGATCTGGCCGAACGCCTCCTGGATGCTGTCCCGCTCCGCGGAGCAGTTGGCGCGCACGGCCTGGTCGACCAGCTTCAGCCCGGTGTACGCCTGCGCGGCGAACTGGTCGGGCTGGGCGCCGTACTCGGCCTCGTAGGCCTCGAGGAACGCCTGGTTCTCCGGGTTGTCGGAGGAGGAGTTCCAGGCGGCGCCGACGACGACGCCCTCGGCCGCCTCGCCGGCGTCGGCCATCAGCCGCGGGTTGTTGAACCCGTTGCCACCGATGATCGGCACGTCGATGCCCAGCTCGCGGGCCTGGGTGACCAGCGGCACGGCGGCCTCGATCAGCGCCGAGACGACCAGCGCGTCGGGGTCGCTCTCCTGGGCCTGCGTCAGCAGCGCCCGGAAGTCGGTGTCGGACTTGGAGAAGGTGATCGTCTCGCTGATCTCGACGCCCTGCTCCTCCAGCGCGGCGGCGAACGCCTCGTAGCCGGACTCGGTGAACGCGTCGTCGTTGCTGTACATGACCACCACGTTCTCGAGCCCGAACTGCTCGGTGGCGGCCTCGATGGTCTGCGGGATGACCGCCTGCTCGGTCAGCGAGTCGCGGAAGATGTAGTCCCCGATCTCGGTGACGCCCGCGGCCGTGTTCGAGATGCCGAGCACCGGGACGCCGGCCTCCTGGGCGATCGGGTCGGCCTGCACGGCGGCGTTGGACAGCGTGGGCCCGATGATCAGGCTCGCGCCGTCGTTGACGAACTCGTCGAACAGCGTGATGGCCTGACGCGGGTCGGTCTGGTCGTCCTCGATCGTCAGGTCGTAGGTGACGCCGTCCTGCTCGGCCAGCTCCGCGGCCGCCAGCTCCAGGCCGCGCTGCTGCGACTCGCCGTAGCTGGCCGCCGCGCCGGTGAGGCTCAGCACGGCGCCGATGGGCACCTCGCCCTCGATGGTGCACGAGTCGCCGCTGCCCTCGCCGGTCAGGCCGCCGGAGGCGGCGGAGTCCCCGCCGCCGGACTCACCGGAGGAGCAGGAGGCGAGGACGAGCGCCGCGGCGCTCGCCGCGGCCACGGTGTAGAGCTTGGTGCGCATGTCTCTCCCTTGTCGAACACGACGACCACGCCGGCCCCGACGGGGAACGGCGTGCGTCCTGGAGGCCACGGGAAGGGCCCGCACCGTCCAGTCGTCGTGGGCCGACCGCGGTCGGCCGGCCGGTTACGGCGCCACAGTAAGCACCCCGGTCCGGCGCGCGGACGGCGGCGTGGCGAGCGTGCCCAGAACGTGACCGACGCCGGCGCCCGGTCGCGCGTCGACGGCGCGCTGCACCGATCCCGTCACGCCGGTGCAGGATGGGGCGCTCCCTCTCCCGCTCCCCGGAGGTGCCCCGTGCCCCGCCCCGTCCCTCCAGCGCGCACGTAGTGCGCAGCGCAGCCGCCGCCCGGTCGGGTGGCTCCGGTCCCGGATACGTTCTTCTCCCGCTCGCCCACCGTGCCCGCACGGTGATCGCCCTCCTGCTCGCCGCCGTCCTCGCCGGCTGCGGCAGCTCCTCCCCGGCAGCCGACGAGCCGGACCCCCTGCGCATCGGCGCCATCCCCGACCAGGACCCCGAGGTCCTGCAGCGGCTCCACGGCACGGTCGCCGACTCGCTGTCCGACGCTCTCGGCGTCGACGTCGAGTACGTGCCGGTCACCGACTACGCCGCCGCCGTGTCGCTCTTCCGCACCGGCGACCTCGATCTCGTCTGGTTCGGCGGCCTCACCGGCGTCCAGGCCCGCCTGCAGACCCCCGGGTCGGTGCCGATCGCCCAGCGCGACATCGACGCGGACTTCCACTCCGTCTTCGTGGTGAACGAGGCGACCGGGCTGGCGCCGTCCGACGACCTGGCGCCGCTGGCCGACCTGCGTTTCACCTACGGCAGCGAGACCTCCACCTCCGGCCGGCTGATGCCCGCCTGGTTCCTGGCCGAGCACGGGGTGGATCCCGCCGGATTCCCGGGCGGCCCGGGCTTCTCCGGATCGCACGACGCGACCCTCGCCCTGGTGGCATCGGGCAGCTACCAGGCCGGGGTGCTCAACGAGCAGGTCTTCGAGGCGCGGAAGGCCGCCGGGGAGATCCCCCCGTCGGTCGTCCGGTACGCGCGGAGCCCCGCGTACTCCGACTACCACTGGCTGCTCGGCCCCGACGCGGTCGAGCGGTTCGGCGACGACCTGCCGCAGCGGCTGACCGGCTGGTTCACCGGCCTCTCGGCCGACGACCCGGCCGACGCCGAGGTGCTCGACCTCTTCGGTGCGGGGTCGTTCGTCCCCACCGAGGCGGCGAACTACGAGCAGATCGAGCGGATCGGCCGCGACCTGGGGCTGGTCAACTGAGCGCGCTCGCGCGGCTCACCGGGATCGAGGTGCGCTTCGGCGGCACCCCCGCCCTCTCCGGCGTGGACCTCGAGGTGGCCGCGGGTGAGCGGCTCGCCGTCGTCGGGGCCTCCGGCGCCGGGAAGTCCACGCTCCTGGGCGTCCTCAACGGGTCGGTGCGGCCGGACGTCGGCGAGGTGCGCGTGCTCGGTGCCGACCCGGCCGCCCTGCGCGGCCGGGACCTGCGCCGCCTCCGGGCCCGCACCGGCACGATCCACCAGGGCCTGGAGCTCCCCGGCGCCCTGCGCGTGGTGCACAACGTCAACGCCGGTCGGCTCGGCTCGTGGTCCGTGGCGCGGGCGGCGTGGTCGCTGGTGCGGCCGCAGGGCACCGCCGAGGTGCACGACGTGCTGGACCGGGTGGGCCTGGGCGACCGGATGTACGAGCGGACCGACCGGCTCTCCGGCGGCCAGCGGCAACGGATCGCGCTGGCCCGGCTGCTGCTGCAGCGGCCGGAACTGGTGCTCGCCGACGAACCGGCGTCCGCGCTCGACCCGGCCCTGGCCGACCTCGCGCTCGGCCTGCTCGGCGAGCTGGCCACCGCCCGCGGCGGCGTGCTGCTGGCCTGCCTGCACGACCCCGCGCTGGCCCTGCGGCACTGCGACCGGGTGGTCGGGCTGGCCGACGGCCGGGTGGTCCTCGACGCCCCCGCCCGCACGCTCACCGTTCCGGCGCTGGAGGAGTTCTACGGGGTCACCCGGTGACCGCCGTCCTCACCCGGGCGGCACCGCCCGAACCGCAGCTGCGCCGGAACCGGCGGCGCTGGGGATGGTCCCTGGCCGGCCTCGCCCTGGTGGCGTGGTCGCTGGCCGGCAGCGGCCTGTTCTCGGGGCCGGTGGTCAACCCGGCCGGCAGCGGTGAGTTCGGCCGCTTCCTCGCCGCGGCGCTGCGGCCGGAACTCGACGCCGGCTTCCTCGCCGTCGTCGCCGAGGCGACCCTGGTCACCCTCGCCTACGCGGTGCTCGGTGCCACCCTGTCGGTGCTGCTCGGTGCCCTCGGGGCGCCGCTGGTCGCCCGTGCCGGCTGGGGACGCCGCCGAGCCGGCTGGCTCGCGACCCGCGCCGCGCTGGCGCTGCCGCGGGGTCTGCACGAGGCGGTCTGGGGGCTGCTGCTGCTCAACGTGCTGGGCCTGGACCCGTGGGTGGGCGTGCTCGCCATCGCCGTCCCCTACGGCGCCATCACCGCCAAGGTCTTCGCCGACCTGCTCGACGAGGTGCCCCGGGGCGGGCACGACGCGCTGCTCGCGGCCGGGGCCGGGCGCGGGACCGCGGTGCTCTACGGGCTGCTCCCCGCCGCCGCCGGCGGGCTGCTGTCGTACTCCTTCTACCGGCTGGAGTGCGCGGTCCGCTCGGCCGTCGTCCTCGGCCTGATCGGCGCCGGCGGGCTCGGCTACCAGCTGGCCCTGTCGTTCAGCTCGCTGCGCTGGGCGCAGGTGTGGACGACGGTCTACGCGCTGGCCGCCCTGTGCCTGGCCGCCGACGTCGCCGGCCGCGCCGTCCGCCGCCGGGTCACGGCCCCGCCTCCGGGTGGAGCGGCGTTCCGGCGCGACCGGCTGCTCACCGGGGCGGTGGTCGCGGTGCTCGCGCTGGCGGTCGGGGCGGCCTGGTACCTGGCGCTCTCGCCCGCCGCGCTGTTCTCCGCCCGCACCGCGCAGCAGCTGGAGTACGTCGTCTCGGCCGCGTGGCCGCCGACCACCGACGGGGATCTGCTCGGCACGGTCGGAAGCACCGCCCTGGTCACCGTCCAGATGTCGGTGCTGGGCATCGTGTTCGCCACCGCGGGGGCCGTCGCGCTGGCCGGCTTCGCGGCCCGGCCCCGCGTTCCCGCCGGCCCGGCGCGCCGGGCCCTCGGGGTGCTGACCCGCCTCGGGTTGCTGCTCCTGCGGGCGGTGCCGCCGCCGGTGTGGGCGCTGGTCCTGCTGTTCGTGCTGCTCCCCGGCGTCCTGCCCGGCGCTCTGGCGATCGGCGTCTACACCCTCGGTGTGCTGGGCCGGCTGGTCGGTGAGGTGGTCGAGGAGGCCGACCGGCGCTCCGGGGAGGCGCTGCGGGCGTCGGGCGCATCACCGGCCGGGAGTTGGCTCTACGGCACCGCGCCGGCCGTGGCCGGACCCGTGCTCGCGCTGGCGCTCTACCGGTGGGAGGTGGCGATCCGCGACACCGTGCTGGTGGGCCTGCTCGGCGCCGGCGGGATCGGCGTGCTGCTGTCGGCCGAGACGTCGTCGTTCGACTGGCCCGCCGTCGCGACCGTGCTGACCGCGATCGTCCTGCTCACGTTCCTGGTGGACCTGGTCAGCGACCGCGCCCGTGCGGCGCTGCGCTGACCGACGGCGCGATCCGGCCGAGCCGCGTCCTAGCTCACCATTCCGGGTCCTGGCTCAGCGTCGACGGTGAGCCAGGACCCGGAACGATCAGGTGACCTGATCACCGGTGCGCGCCGATCAGGCCCAGCGCGTCCTGGCGGAGAGAGCGGCGAGGGCGGCGGCGCCGGCGGTGGAGGTCCGCAGCACCTCGGGGCCCAGCCGCACCGGCTCGGCGCCGGCGGCGCGGAAGGCGACCACCTCGCCGTCGGCGAGACCGCCCTCGGGGCCCACGACGATCACCACCGTCCCGGCGCCGGGCAGCGCCAGCTCGGCGAGGGGACGACGGGCGGCCTCGTGCAGGACGACGGCGAGGTCGGCGTCGGCCAGCAACCCGCAGACCTCGCGGGTGGTCATCGGCTCGATGACCTCGGGCAGCCGCGGGCGGCGCGACTGCTTGGCCGCCGAGCGGGCTGCCGACCGCCACTTGGCGACCCCCTTGGCCACCCGGTCGTCGCGCCACCGGGTCACGCACCGGGAGGCCTGCCAGGGGATGATCCGGTCGACGCCCAGCTCGGTGGCGAGGTCGACGGCGAGCGGGCCGTGGTCCCCCTTGGGCAGCGCCTGGACGAGGACGAACTCGACGGCCGGCGGCGGGACCTCGAACCGGGTCCGCACCGCGACCCGCAGCCCCTCGGGTCCGGCCGCCGCCACCTCGCCCTCGGCCACGGTCCCGTGACCGTCGCCGACGTGCACCCGCTCCCCCGGCCCCAGGCGGAGCACGTCGGTCGCGTGCCGCCCCTCCGCCCCGTCGACCAGGACCTCGGGTGCGTCGGGCAGGTCGTCGACGAGGAAGAGCGGTGCGCCGTCGAGCTGCGGGGTGTCGCTCACCGGTCAGCGGCCGTTGAAGACGTCGCGGACGCGGGAGAACAGGCCGCCCTGCGCCTCGCGGTTGGACTCGGGCTGGTCCTCCCCCCGGAGGGCGGCCAGCTCGCGCAGCAGCTTCTCCTGCTCCGCATCGAGCTTCGTCGGCGTCTGCACCTCGACGTGCACGAGCAGGTTGCCCCGCCCGGTGGCGCGCAGCCGGGGGGCGCCGTGCGCCCGGAGGGTGAGCACGCTGCCCGACTGGGTGCCGGGCCGGATGTCCAGCTCCTCCTCGCCGTCGAGCGTCTTGAGGTTGAGCGTCGTGCCCAGGGCGGCCGAGGTCATCGGCAGGGTGACGCGGCAGTGCAGGTCCTCGCCGTCGCGGGTGAAGACGTCGTGCGGCCGCTCGTGGATCTCCACGTACAGATCGCCGGCCGGGCCGCCACCGGGACCGACCTCGCCCTGGCCGGTCAGCCGGATCCGCATGCCGTTCTCGACACCCGCCGGCACCTTCACCGAGATGGTGCGGCGGGAGCGGACGCGGCCGTCGCCGGCGCACGTGGGGCACGGCTCGGGGATGACCTGCCCGGTGCCCACGCAGGTGGGGCAGGTGCGGCTGGAGACGACCTGGCCGAGGAAGCCGCGCTGCACGCTCTGCACCTCGCCGCGGCCCGAGCAGGTGCCGCAGGTGGCGACGTGCGTGCCGGGCGCGGTACCGGCCCCGGCGCAGGTCTCGCAGAGGACGGCGGTGTCGACGGTGATCTCCTTGGTGACGCCGAAGACCGTCTCGTCCAGCTCCAGCTCCACCGGGATCAGCGCGTCGCGGCCGGCGCGGGTGCGGCTGCGCGGACCACGCGTCGCCGCGCCGCCGAAGAAGGCGTCCATGATGTCGCCCAGCCCACCGAAGCCGGCGCCGCCGAAACCGGCCCCGGCGCCCGCGCCGGAGTCGAACGGGTCACCGCCGAGGTCGACGATCCGGCGCTTCTCCGGATCGGTCAGGGCCTCGTAGGCGCGGCTGACCTCCTGGAAGCGGTCCTTCGCCGCGGGGTCGGGGTTGACGTCGGGGTGCAGGTCCCGCGCCAGCCGCCGGTAGGCGCGCTTGATGTCGGAGTCGGTCGCCCCCTGGGCCAGGCCCAGCACGCCGTAGTAGTCGGTTGCCATCGAAGTCTTCGTCCTCAGCTCTCGGCCAGCAGATGGCCGACGTAGCGGGCCACGGCACGGACCGCGGCCATGTTCCCTGGGTAGTCCATGCGGGTCGGCCCCACGACGCCGAGACCGCCGAGCGGCCGGTCCGCCGAGCCGTACCCGACGGTGACCAGCGAGGCACCCGTCAACGCCTCGTGGTCGTTCTCCTCGCCGATCCGCACCAGCACGGTGCTCGCGTCGACCTCGCTCATCAGGCGCAGGACGACGACCTGCTCCTCGAGCGCTTCCAGCAGCGGCCGCATCGTGCCGGGGAAGTCCATGGCGCTGCCGCGGGTGAGGTTCGCCGTCCCCCCGACGACCAGCCGGTCCTCGCTGGGCTCGACGAGGGTCTCCAGAAGGGTGGCGCTCACCGCGGCGACCAGGCCGCGCAGGTGCGGCGGCGCCGTCTCCAGCAGGCCGGGGACCTTGTCGCCGGCCTCACCCAGCCTCACCCCGGCGAACGCGGAGTTCAGCAGCGTGCGCAGCTCCGGGACGGCGCCGGGTTCGACGTCGGCCGGGCACTCGACGACCCGCTGCTCCACCCGGCCGGTGTCGGTGATGAGCACCACCAGGAGCCGGCCGGACGCGACCTGGACGACCTCGAGGTGCCGGACGGCGCTGCGGGAGAGCGTCGGGTACTGGACCACGGCGACCTGGCGGGTCAGCTGCGCCAGCAGCCGGACGCTGCGGCCGAGGACGTCGTGCAGGTCCACCGCGCCGTCGAGGAACCGCTCGATCGCCCGCCGCTCGGCGGCCGACAGCGGCTTGACCGCGGAGAGCCGGTCGACGAACAGCCGGTAGCCCTTGTCGGTGGGCACCCGGCCGGCGCTGGTGTGCGGCTGGGCGATGTAGCCCTGCTCCTCCAGCACCGCCATGTCGTTGCGGATGGTCGCTGGGGAGACGCCCAGGTCGTGGCGCTCGGCGAGGGCCTTGCTGCCGACCGGGTCGTTGGTCGAGACGAAGTCCTGGACGATGGCCCGGAGGACCTCCAGGCGGCGTTCGTCGTGCGCCACGGTGACACCTCCCCGTACCGGTCGACGCGCCGTGCGGCGCCGGACGCCGAAGCGATGTCCCCGGGGCCTGGCGGCCGTCCGGGACACCCCCGGACCTGGCACTCGCACGGACGGAGTGCCAGGCCAGCATACGTCCGAGCGCGGGAGCCGTCGCGCGGCTGGCGAGGTGCCCTCACCCCTGCCGGGGAACGCCGACGGGGCCGCCGCGCGGCGTCTAGGGTGGACGGCGTCGGCGCCCCGGGGCGGGGCTGAGAGCGGAGGTCGGTCCCCTGATCTTCAAAGGCGTGCGCAACGGGCGCCCCTATCCCGACCACGGGCTGTCCACCCGCGACTGGGCGATGATCCCGCCTCGTCAGGTCCGGCTGGACACCCTGACGACGACCAAGCGCGAACTGGCCCTCGACGCGCTGCTGGCCGACGACTCCACGTTCTACGGCGACCTCTTCCCGCACGCCGTGCAGTGGCACGGGGAGCTGTACCTCGAGGACGGCCTCCACCGCGCGCTGCGGGCGGCCCTCCAGCAGCGCACCGTGATCCACGTGCGCGTGCTCGACCTGGACGCGCTCACCCCGGTGCAGTCGCAGCGCGGGCCGGACACCGCCGCGATCCCCGCGCAGCCGGCCGTGCCCGCCCGGCGCGACGGCTGACGGCCGGACGTCGGGTCCTCCTACAGCCAGCCCTTGTCCGCGGCCACCCGCGCCGCCTCCACCCGGGTGCGCGCGCCGGTCTTGCCGATCGCGGACGACAGGTAGTTGCGCACCGTCCCCTCGGACAGGAACAACCGTCCGGCGATGTCCGCGACAGTCGCCCCGTCGGCGGCTGCCCGCAGCACGTCGGCCTCCCGCGCCGACAGCGGCGTCGCCCCGATCGCCAGGGCGGCGGCGGCCAGGTCCCGGTCGATGACCCGCTCCCCCGCCATGACCGCCCGGATGCCACGGGCCAGCTCCGCCACCGGCGCGTCCTTCACCAGGAAGCCGGCGGCGCCCACCTCCATGGCCCGGCGGAGGAAGCCCGGCCGGCCGAAGGTGGTGAGGATGACCGACCGGCAGGTCGGCAGCACCGTCGCCAGCTCGCGGGCGGCGGCCAGCCCGTCGGCGCCCGGCATCTCGATGTCCAGCAGGGCGATGTCGGGGCGGTGCTCGGCCGCGGCGGCGGCCACCGCGTCACCGCGGCCCACCTCGGCCACCACCTCGATGTCGTCCTCGAGCTCGAGCAGCGCGCGCAGCGCCCCGCGGACCATGGTCTGGTCCTCGGCGATGAGCACCCGGATCACGGTGTGGTCACCTGCCCGGCCGCCACCGGCGTGCTCAGCGGGATGGCGGCCGTGAGCCGGAACCCGCGGCCGTCCGCCGGGCCGTGCACCAGCCGCCCGCCGAGCGTGGCGACCCGTTCGGCCAGGCCGCACAGCCCGGCCCCGGCGGGGGCGTCCCCGCCGCGGCCGTCGTCGACCACGCTGAGCTCGACGCCGTCGTCCCCGGTCCGGAGCGTGACCGCGACCGTCCGGGCGTCGCTGTGCCGCAGGACGTTGGTGGTGGCCTCGCGGACCACCCAGCCCAGGACGGCGTCGACCGGGCCCGGCAGCGACCGGCCCGGCGCCGGGGCCTTGAGCGAGATGCCGGCGGCGGACAGCGCCGAGCGCGCCTCGGCCAGGGCCTGCGCCAGGCTCACCTGGCGGTAGCCGCTGACCGCGTCGCGCACCTCGGCCAGCGCCCGGCGCGCGGTGGACTCGACATCGGCCATCTCCTGCCGGGCGCGGGCCGGGTCGCGCTCGGCCAGCCGCCCGGCCAGCTCGCTTTTGAGCGCGATGAGCGACAGGCTGTGGCCGAGCAGGTCGTGCAGGTCGCGGGCGAACCGCAGCCGCTCCTCCGCGACGGCGTTGCGGGCCAGCTCGTCGCGCGCCTCCACCAGCTCGGCGTTCACCGAGATCAGGTGCCGGGTGCTCCGCAGGGCGAACGCGGTGAGCACGCAGATCACCGGCAGGATGAACACCTCGCCGAGGACGCCGTGCGCGGCGAGCACCGCGGTGCAGACGCCGGCCGCACCGACCACCGCCGGCCACACCCACCGCTCCGGCAGACCCGAGGACGCCGCCGCCGACAGGTAGATCATCAGCCCGGCCCACGCGGGCCCCAGCCAGACCGCCAGCGCCACCCCCAGGACCGCGACGACGACCAGCTGCAGGCGCGGCCAGTCCCCGCCGCGCCCGAAGACGCGGCCGAAGACACCCAGGTACGCGACGGTGAAGGCGACCAGGGCCGCCGCGGCCACCAGCTGCACCCACAACGGCCGGGGCGTGGTCACCAGGTCGGCGATCGGGAAGATCTGGAACAGCAGCCAGGGCACGGCCCAGCCCAGGCGCTGCCATCGGGTCCGCGGGTCCACGGCGGGGACCGTAGCCCGCGCGGGATGGTCAGGTGCAGGTCCTCGACGGCGACCGCGGCGCCGTAGCGGACGGTCAGCCCGCGGATGTCGAGGGCGGGTCCGGGTGGCATGGCCCCGAGCCTGCTGCCTCGCCGCGGCGGCCAGTAGTGCCGGACGTCGCCGGGCGCCCCTGACATCGTCAGAGGCGACCGGCGACCGGTGGGTCAGGCGGCTGCGGTGCAGGCCACGCAGGTGGACGCGAACGGGCGCAGCTCCAGCCGCTCCTCGGGGATCTCGGCCTGGCAGCCGGCGCACCGGCCGTAGGTGCCGGCCTCGATCCGCGCGAGCGCGGCGTCGATCTCCTCGATCTGGCGGTGCAGGTCGGCGCTGCGGCGCTGGGCGACCGGGTCGGGCACCGAGGTGGCGCACTCGGCCAGCGCCTCATCGCGCTGCTGGATGGTGTCGGCCCGCTGGGTCTGCAGCAGGGTGCGGAAGCGGTCGTGCGAGCCGGCGGGCGAGGTGTGGGCGTCGAGGGTGGTGGTCATCGGAGCTCCTTCGGGCAACGCGGGAAGACGCGGTCACCGTGTGGTGGCGCGTCAGGACGGGCGGTTGCGACTCCGGGAGGGAGTCAGGAGAACTGCGGCGGGGCCCGATCCTGGCTGCGGCGGAGGACGTCGAGTCCTCGCAGGCCACGCGCTCGCCGGTTCATCGCCAGGGCGAGCAGCATCCCGCCCGTCAGCGGGGGTACCGCGGCACCGGATCGGTCACCGGGCGGCGGGAGCACCGGCCGGTGCGCGAACGTGTACGCGTCCATCGCCGATCACCTCCCCGTCAGCCCGGCGTCGTTGCCGGAACCGGGACCATAGCCCACAACCGACCGTGCAATCCCGCTCTTTCGGGTGAGTCGGTCAGTCGGTCAGATCCCGGACGACCGCGTCGGCGAGCAGCCGGCCACGGTCGGTGAGAACGGCCAGACCCCGACCGTACGCCTCCGGGGAGAGCAGCCCCTGGGTCACGGCGGCCGCGGCGCGGGCCCGGCCGGTGTCGGTGAGGGCCGTCAAGGGCAGTCCGTCGCGCAGCCGGAGGCCGAGCATCACCGCCTCCAGGGCGCGGTCGGCCTCGTCGAGCAGTTCGGCGTCCTGTGCCGGGCTCTCCCCGCGGGCCAGCCGGTCGGCGTAGGCGGCCGGGTGCTTGACGTTCCACCACCGCAGGCCACCGACGTGGCTGTGCGCGCCCGGGCCGACGCCCCACCAGTTGGCGTTGGCCCAGTACAGCTCGTTGTGCCGGCACCGGGCGGCGTCCGAGGTCGCCCAGTTGGAGACCTCGTACCACCGGAACCCGGCGCCGCGCAGGGTCGCGTCGGCCTGCTCGTAGCGGTCGGCGAGGACGTCGTCGTCCGGCATGGGCAGCTCGCCGCGGCGGACCCGCCGGGCCAGCTTGGTGCCCTCCTCGACGATCAGCGCATAGGCGCTGACGTGGTCGACGGGCGAGTCCAGGACGGCGTCGAGGGAGGCGGCCCAGTCGGCCTCGCTCTCCCCCGGGGTGCCGTAGATGAGGTCGAGGTTGACGTGCTCGAAACCGGCTGCCCGGGCCTCGTGCGCCGCCTCGACGGCCCGCCCGGGGGTGTGCCGCCGGTCGAGCGTGGCGAGCACGTGCGGTGCGGCGGACTGCATGCCCAGGCTCACCCGGGTGAAGCCGCCCTCGCGGAGCCGGGCCAGCGACTCGGGCGAGACGGTCTCCGGGTTGGCCTCGGTGGTGACCTCGACGTCGCCGGCGAACGGGAAGAGCCCGCGGGCGGCGGAGAGGACGGCGGCGAGGTCGTCGGCCGGCAGCAGCGTGGGCGTGCCGCCGCCGACGAAGACCGTGGAGACGGTCGGCAGGTCCGGCCCCAGGGTGCGGGCCGCGCGCTGGAGCTCGGCGATCGCGGTGCCGGCGTACTCGCTCCGGTTGGCGCCCGGACCCAGTTCGTCGGAGGTGTAGGTGTTGAAGTCGCAGTAGCCGCAGCGGGTCGCGCAGAACGGGACGTGCACGTAGAGGCCGAACGGCGTGGTGGCCAGCCCCTCGCGGGCGCTGTCGGGGAGCCGGTCGGGGCCGGGTGAGCCGGGGGGCGGTCCGGCGTCGTTCAGCAGCGGCAGGACGGTGTTCATCTGCTCCCAGTGTGCCGCGCGGGGCCCGTGGACCGGCAGGATGCCGGACGTGACCTCCGACCGAGTGCTGCAGGTGTCCGTCTCGCGCGGCGTCGCCACGCTGACCCTGGACTCCCCCGCCAACCGCAACGCGCTGTCCCGGGCGATGCGCGCCGAGCTGCGCACCGCGCTGACCGACGCCCTGGCCGACGACGCGGTCCGCGTGGTCGTGCTCGACCACACCGGCCGCGTCTTCTGCTCGGGGATGGACCTCGCGGAGGCGGCCGGCGGATCGTCGGAGGACCAGGGCGTGCGCGAGTTCCCCGAGCTGCTGTCGCTGGTCTGGTCCTCCCCCAAGCCCGTCGTCGCGGTCGTCCGGGGGCCGGCCCGCGCGGGCGGCGTCGGGCTGCTGGCCGCCTGCGACGTCGTCGTGGCCGCCTCGTCGGCGACCTTCGCGTTCTCCGAGGTGCGGCTGGGCCTGGTGCCCGCGGTCATCTCCGCCGTCGTCCTGCCGCGGATGACCACCTCCGTGGCGCACCGGCTGATGCTCACCGGCGAGGTCTTCGACGCGGCCACCGCGGCCGCCGGTGGGCTGGTCGACCTGGTCGCCCCCGACGACGAGCTGGACGCCGTCCTGGCCGGTCAGCTCACCGCGCTGGCCGCCGGTGCGCCGGAGGCCCTGGCCGCGACCAAGCGGCTGCTGCGGAGCCGGCAGCCGGAGCTGGCGTTCGAGGACCTGCTCGGGCTGTCTGCACGGTTCTTCGCCGGCGAGGAGGGCCAGGAAGGCATCGCGGCGTTCCGGGAGAAGCGCCCGGCCCGCTGGGTGCCGGCTGCGGACTGACCGGGAACAGTTCCCGGCACAGTCGGTCTCTGCCCAACCAGGGTGGGCAGAGACCGACCTCCCTCACAAGACGTAGGTGGCGATCATCTGCCCGAGCTGGCGGATGTCCCCGCTTCTGAGCAGGGCAGCCACGGGACCGAGGACGCCGTCCCCTCGACACGCGGAGACGGGATCGGGCGCCTACCGCAGCCGGCGGGTGTTGTCGGGCAACCGGACGGTGACGCCCCGGGCGTCGAGCCACTCCATGAGCGGGACGGCGACCCGGCGGCTGGTTCCCCACGCCTGCCGGGCCTGGCTGAGGGTGAAGGGCTGCGCGACCGAGGCCAGCCGGGCCCGCGCCACGTCGGCGACCCCCGGCGCCAGGTAGACCTGCTCCCCGACGCGCACCAGCTGACCGCTGCGGACGGCCGCGGCCAGTTCCCGGACGCCGAGCCCGGCGGCCGCCAGGTCGGGGGCCTCGGGCGCCGCGAACGGGTCGGCCGCGAGGCGGGCGCGCACGTCGTCGACCGCCCGCTGCACCGCCGGCGGGAGGTCCGCGGCGCCGTCGACGACCCGGCCCTCGCGCAGCACCAGCGGTGCCCGGACGAGGGCGGGCACCAGATCGGCGTCGGGCAGGTCGAGCGCCCGGCGCACCACCTCCGCCGGTGGTCCCGGCTCCAGCGGGCGCAGCCTCCGGTAGCGGCTGACGACGTCGGGCACCCGGGCCGCCAGCTCGTCGGCCAGCCCGGCGGCGAGCAGCCACGGCCCGGCGGGGGTGGCGCCCACGGGCACCGGCCAGCCCATGGCCGCGAAGTCCGCGGCGCGCACGATCCGCCGGCGGGCCAGGTCGGCGGCCGCCCCCGCGGTTCCCCCGGGCTGGGCCGCGAGTTCCGCGGCGCGCTGACGGGCCGCGCCCCGGCGGCGCAGCCCGGGCGGATCGACGTCGCGCACGTCGGCACCCAGCACCCGCCGGGAACCCGGATCGCGCAGCAGCAACCGATCGCCCACCCTCAGCGGGAGCGGCGCGTTCAGCCGCAGCCGCACGGCCGCGCCCTCCAGCGGCCGGAGCCGGGCACCGACCGTCGCGGACCCCACGTGCACCACCGGCTCGGTGGGCAGCCGCTCGTCGGGCTCTGCAGCGAGGGTCACGTCCACGACGTCGGTGAGCCGGAACGCCCCGGGGGTGAGCAGGGCGTCGCCGCGCGAGAGGTCCTCCACCGCGACCCCGCGGAGGTTCAGCGCCACGCGCGCGGTGGCCGCGGCCCGCTCGACCGGCTCGCCGAGCGACTGCACGCCCCGCACGGTCACCTCCCGGCCGCCCAGCAGGAACCGGTCCCCGGGCGCCACCGTCCCGGCGGCGAGGGTGCCGGTGACCACCGTCCCGGCTCCCTTGATCGTGAAGGCACGGTCGATCCACAGCCGGACCGGCGCCTCGTGGTCCGGCGCGGGCAACCCGGAGAGCAGCGCCTCCAGGGCTGCGGCGACCTCCGGCAGCCCCGCGCCGGTCACCGCGCTCACCGCCACCCCCGGCACCTCGCCCATCGACGTCGCGGCCAGCCGCTCGCGCACGTCGTCGAGCACCGGGGCGGGGTCGGCGAGGTCGGACTTGGTGACGGCCAGCAGTGCGTGCCGCACGCCGAGTGCGTCGAGGACGGCGACGTGCTCGGCGGTCTGCGCCGACCAGCCGTCGTCGGCGGCGACGACGACCAGCGCGGCGGGCACCGAGCCCACGCCGGCCAGCATGTTGCCGACGAACCGCTCGTGACCCGGCACGTCCACGACGGCCAGCCGCCGGCCCGAGGGCAGCGTCGTCCAGGCGAAACCGAGGTCGATGGTGAGGCCCCGGCGGCGCTCCTCGGCCCAGCGGTCGGGCTCCATGCCGGTGAGGGCGCGCACCAGCGCCGACTTGCCGTGGTCGACGTGACCCGCGGTCGCGACGACGTCCATACCGACGGGGGTCACGTCCACCGGCGGGCCACCTCCAGCACCGCGGCAGCCAGCTCGGCGTCGGCGGCGGACGGGACGCTGCGCAGGTTCAGCAGCGTCCGGTCGTCCTCGAGGTAGCCGACGACCGGTCGTGCGCCCCGGCGCAGCGGCTCGGCGAACGACGCCGGCAGGGAGACCGCGGCGCCGGGCAGCGGGTGCTCGGGCGCCCCTCCCCCGCCGACCCGCGAATCCGCGTCGACCGCGACGGCGTCCACCCCGGCGCCGGACAGCCGGTCGGCCAGTGCACGGGCCCGGGCGCGCAGGCCGTCCACGTCGGCGGCGAGCATCTGCTGCACCGGCGGGAGCGGGCCGCGCAGGGTGGCCTCCAGGGCGGCGAGCGTCGTCTTGTCCACCCGCAGCGCCCGGTACAGCGGGTGCCGGCGCAACCGCTGCACCAGGTCGGCCCGGCCGAGGACCAGCCCCGCCTGCGGGCCGCCCAGCAGCTTGTCCCCGCTCGCCAGCACCAGGTCGGCGCCGGCGGCCAGCGTGGTCTGCAGGTCCGGTTCCTCGGGTAGCAGGGGGTGCGGGCGGAGGAGCCCCGAGCCGACGTCGGCCACCAGGGGGACGCCGCCGAGTGCGCCGGCCAGCTCGGCCACCTCGACCGCCCGGGTGAAGCCGCGCACCACGAAGTTCGACGGGTGGACCTTGAGCACCGCGCCGGTCTCCGGGCCCAGGGCGCCGCGGTAGTCGTCGACGGTCACCCGGTTGGTCGTGCCGACCTCGCGCAGCCGCGCGCCCGTGGCCTCCAGCAGCTCCGGGATGCGGAAGCCGTCACCGATCTCCACCAGCTCGCCGCGGGCCAGCACCAGCTCCCGGCCCTGACCGAGGGCCGTGGCGACGAGCGCGAGGGCGGACGCGCAGTTGTTCACCACGATCGCCGCCTCGGCGGCGGGCACGGCCTCGAGCAGCGCGGCGATCGCCGCCGCTCCGCGGGGCCCACGACGGCCGGTGGTGAGGTCGAGCTCGACGTCGGTCGTCCCGGCGGCGGCGGTGATCGCCTCCACCGCGGCCGCCGACAGCGGAGCCCGACCGAGGTTGGTGTGCACGATGACGCCGGTCGCGTTCAGCACCGGGCGGAGGCTCGACGCCGTCGCCGGCAGCTCGGCCAGGACCGCGTCGACCGCTGCGTCCGGAGCCACCTCACCGGCCCGCACCCGCTGCTGCACCCGCTGGACGGCGTCCTTCACCAGCCCGCGGCCCAGGCGCTCACCGGCGCCGGCGAGGCGGAGGTCGGCGAGCAGCGTGTCGGTGCGCGGCACCTGGCGGCGCGGGTCGGTGCCGTGCGGGTCCTGAGTCATCGCCCCGCAGCGTATGTGCGGGAAGTGTTGGCGGAGGCGGACGGGAATCGAACCCGCCTGACCGAGCTACTCGGCCACGTCGGCTTTAGAGGCCGCGGGGGCCACCAGACACCCTGACGCCTCCGCCGGGCACCCTACGTGGCCGGCCGTCTCCCCGGAACTGTCGGTGGCTCCTGCCAGGCTCCGGTCCGTGAACCGCACCGGGTCCCGCTCCCCCACCACGCTGCCGCCGGTCACCCTCACGCCCGAGGAGGCCGCGGCGGTCGCCCTCGCCCTCGCCGGGCAGCCGGAGGGCGCCTACACCGCCGCCGGGCGCGGTGCCCTGGAAAAGGTGCTGGCCGCGCTCGAGCCCGATCCGCGCCGGCACGCCGGGCTGCTGGCCGCGGTCGCCCGTGTCGCCGGGCACCCGTCGCGACGCGCACGCACCGGGGAGCGTGTCCCCTCGCCCCGACACCCCGCCGGCCGGAGGCATCGGTCCGATCCTGACCCGGCCCGGCCCGCCCCCGAGGCGCCCGTCCCACCACGGCTGGTCGTCCTCCCCGGGGGACGGGCCTAGATTCGGGGGCGTGACCACCGCACCCGCCAGAGTCAGGCTCACCCAGTACGCGCACGGCGGCGGTTGCGCCTGCAAGATCCCGCCGGGTGAGCTGGAGGCGGTGGTCGCCGGTCTGTCGGCCCAGGGCCCGGTCGACCCGGCGGCCGAACTGATCATCGGGCTCGACGACGGCGACGACGCGGCCGTCGTCCGCATCCCCGGCGGCCAGGGCCTGGTGCTCACCACCGACTTCTTCACCCCCGTGGTCGACGACGCGTACACGTTCGGCCGCATCGCCGCGGCGAACGCGCTGTCGGACGTCTACGCCATGGGCGGCATCCCGGTCGTCGCGGTCAACTTGCTCGGCTGGCCGCGGGACGTGCTGCCGGCCGAGCTCGCGGCGGAGGTGCTGCGCGGCGGGCTCGAGGTCGCGCAGCAGGCCGGCTGCCACGTCGGGGGCGGTCACTCCATCGACGACCCGGAGCCGAAGTACGGGATGGCCGTGACGGGCATCGTCGACGTCGACCGGATCATCACCAACTCCGGCGCGGTGGCCGGCACGCCGCTGACCCTGACCAAGCCGCTCGGGGTCGGCGTGCTCAACAGCCGGATGAAGGCGACCGGCGAGGTGTCGGAGGAGGCGGTCGCCGCCATGACCGCGCTCAACCGGGACGCCGGGCGGGCCGCCGTCCAGGCGGGGATCCGCGCGGGCACCGACGTCACCGGCTTCGGCCTGCTCGGCCACCTCTACAAGATGGCGCGGGCCAGCGGCGTCACCGCCGTGGTCGACGCTGCCGCGGTGCCGTACCTGACCGGTGCCCGCGAGGCCCTGGCCGAGGGCTTCGTGTCCGGCGGGACCCGGCGCAACCTGGACTGGGTGCGCCCGCACACCGACCTGTCGGCGGTGCCGGAGGACGAGGCGCTGCTCCTGGCCGACGCGCAGACCTCCGGCGGCCTGCTGCTGGCCGGCGAGATCCCCGGCTCGCCGGTGATCGGCGAGTTCGTGCCGCGCGGCGAGTTCGTCGTCGTCATCCGCTGAGCCCTCAGGTGCGTCGCGGCGAAGAACGGACCGGGGCGCGTCAGCGGACTTCCGCGTGTCCCGCGGGACACGCCGGAGACCGGGCTCCTCTCCGACGAAAGTCCCTCGCCCTACGGGTGATTCCGCTGCCACGCTGCCGCCCTCGACGGACCCGAAGATCCCGCGGTCCGACGCCGAGGAGGACGGGATGAGGACGAGGACGGCCAGGCGCGCGCTCACCGTGGCGCTGCTGGCGGCGACGACCGGAGCAATGACGGCGGGCCCGGCCGCCGCCGAGACCGAGACACGGATCGGCTTCGCCTCCACCGGGCTCGACGGCACCGATCCCCGCACCGGTCGAACGCTGCACAGCGGCTTCGACGTGTTCGACCCGCCGGACGAGAACGCTTTCGGGGTCACCGACGTCTTCGTCGGCGGAGTCGTGACCGGGGGCGGCGAGGGAATCATCTACGAATGCATGACCGAGGACCGGGTGCGGGCGCGGCTCGACGCACTGAGCTCGGCCTTCGCGGCGGGGGTGCTCCGGGTCGACTGCTTCTCTCCGGACGGGCTGCCCGACCGCAGCGGTTACGTGGTCGTGGCGCTGAGCTGGCGGGGAACGGGGCCGGTGGAGCGGCACGTCTTCGACCGTGGCGACGGCTGCACCGAGTACATGGACGTGCGCGGCGCGCACGTCACCGGCCGGATCGTTCTCATCGTGCCCGGGGTGGCCGTTGCCCCGCTGGCCAATGAGGATCCCGCGGAGAGCGAGCTGCGCCAGCAGCGGATCGTCTGCAGCAGCTGATCGTCGCCCCTCCGGGCCACCTCGCCATGGTGCGGCCCGGAGGGAGGCGATGACATAGTGCGGGGCATGCTGGCTGCCTTCGTCTCCGCCCCCGCCCCGAAGGACCCGCTCTCCGTGCTCGAGGTGGGTGAGCGCCCCGAGCCGGAAGCGCCGGAGGGCTGGACGACGATCCAGGTGAAGGCGGTCTCGCTCAACCACCACGACCTGTTCAGTCTTCAGGGCATCGGGCTGCCGGCCGAGCGGATGCCGATGATCCTGGGCACCGACGCCGCGGGGATCGACGAGGACGGCAACGAGGTCGTCGTCCACGGGGTCATCTCCACGCCCCACTGGATGGGCGACGAGACGCTCGACCCGAAGCGCTCGCTCCTGTCGGAGGTGCACCAGGGATCGATGGCGGAGAAGGTCGCCGTCCCCCGCCGGAACCTGCTGCCCAAGCCGGCCGAGCTCTCCTTCGCCGAGGCCGCCTGCCTGCCCACCGCGTGGCTGACCGCCTACCGGATGCTCTTCGTGAAGTCCGGCCTGCGGCCGGGCCAGACCGTCCTGGTACAGGGCGCCAGCGGCGGCGTCGCGACGGCGCTGATCGTGCTCGGCCGTGCCGCCGGCTACCGGATGTGGGTCACCGGCCGGAGCGAGGAGAAGCGGACGGCGGCGCTCGCGCTCGGCGCGGAGCAGGCTTTCGAGACCGGCGCCCGGCTGCCCGAGCGGGTGGACGGCGTCATGGAGACCGTCGGCGAGGCCACCTGGAGCCACAGCATCAAGTCGCTCAAGCCCGGCGGCGTCCTGGTCACCTCCGGCGCCACCACCGGCTTCAACCCGGGCGCCGAGCTGAACCGGGTCTTCTTCACCCAGCTGTCGGTCATCGGCTCCACCATGGGCACCAAGCCGGAGCTCGAGGCCCTGATCCAGATGTGCCGGGTCACCGGGATCCGGCCGCAGATCGACGTCGAGCTGCCGCTGACCGAGGCCCGGGAGGGCTTCCAGCGCATGCTCGAGGGCCGTACCAACGGGAAGATCGTCTTCACCCTCTGAGACCGCCGCGCGGATGGGTGGGCAGTTGCGGCCGCCGACACATGCGGCCTCGGCGCGGCCGCCTGCCGCGACTGCTCACTCAGCGCGAGGGTCAGTGCAGAACTTTCAGCCCGACGACGCACCCGACGATCCCGGCGAGCAGCAGGATCTTCACCACCGATACCGACTCCGCACCGGTGACCATCGCGTAGACGACGGTGAGCACCGCACCGATGCCGACCCACACCGCGTAGGCCGTGCCCAGGGGTAGCTCGCGCATGGCGTAGGCGAGCCCGGCCATGCTCGCGGCCAGGGCGACGACGAAGAGCACCGTCGGCCGGAGCCGGCTGAACCCTTCCGACCGGTCCAGGGCCGCCGCCCACACCGCCTCGAGCACCCCTGACACGACCAGCACCAACCACGACATCGCGGGCTCCTCTGGCGCCGTCTTGTCGCACACCGGGTACGGCACCGCTCGTCCGGGAGCCGTGGTCGCGGCTCTCCCTCAGTCTGGCACGGCGCTCCGTCGCCCACGCTGTCAATCAGCGTTGACAGGGAATCAGGAGCAACCTAAGTTGACAGCCATGTCCGATACAGCGCAGGTGGCCGGCGCCGCCGGCAGCAAGGACCCCACGGTCGGGCTGAAGGCCGTCCGGTCGCTGCGGGTGCTCGTCGAGCGCCTGGAGGCCCTGCAGGTGCGGAACGCCCGCGACCAGGGCTGGACCTGGGAGCAGATCGCCCAACTGCTCGGCGTCAGCCGGCAGGCCGTGCACAAGAAGTACGCGAGCGGCCGCGGGCCGCTCCGTCGGGGGGACTGACCATTTTCGAACGCTTCACTCCCGAGGCCCGGGCGGTCGTCGTCGGGGCGCAGCGGGAGGCCCGGCAGCTGCACCACCGCTCGATCGGCACCGAGCACCTGCTGCTGGCCCTGCTGGCCCAGGACACCCGCAGCGCCGCCGTGCTCGTCCGGCACGGACTGACCCATGACGCCGTGATCGAGGCGGTCGCCGCCCACGTCGGCGGGCCGGAGCTGGATGCCGGGGCGCTGGAAGCCGTGGGCATCGACCTGGACGCCGTCCGCAGCTCGGTCGAAGCCACCTTCGGGCCAGGCGCGCTGGACCGGCCACCCGGCAGCGGAAGGGCAAGCCCTGAACACATCCCGTTCAGCCCCCGCGCGAAGAAGGTGCTGGAGCTGTCGCTCCGGGAGACCATCGCGATGCGGACCAAGACCATCACCGACGGGCACATAGCGCTGGGCCTGATTCGGGAGGGCGAGGGTCTGGCGATGAAGGTGCTGCACGACCGGGGGGTCGACGCCGGTGCACTACGCACCGACCTCAGGATCGCGCTGAACCCCTGACTGTCCCCCCGCGCAGCAGCACCAGGGCGGCGACCGCCGCCAGACCTGCCGCGATCGCCGCCCCGGCGAAGACCGTGTGCAGCTGGGTCAGCAGCGCCGTCTCGGTCGCGGCGTCGTAGGCGGGACAGTCGGCGGGGCTCGTCGGGCACACCTCCATCGGCGTACCGATCGCGGCGATCTCGGCGGTGAACCGGCGCAGCGCCACGGCGGTGAGCAGCGACAGGCCCGCGAGCATGCCGACGGTCCGGGCGACGACGGCGAGCGCGCCGGCGCTGCCGTGCACCTCGGCCCGGGTGACGGCGAGCAGCACGGCGTTCACCGGCGCGATGGCCAGGCCGAAGCCCAGGCCCGCGGCGAGCAGCACGACCGTCGACCACGCACCGTCCAGCGACCGCTCGTCCCAGCCGGTCATGGCGACGAAGGCGACCGCGGTCAGCGCCATGCCGGCCCCGGCCACCACCCGTGGCGCGACCACCCGGCACAACCACCCGCCGGCCACGGCGCCCACCGGAACGGCGACCAGCAGCCGGAGCAGCACCAGCGCCGCGCCCAACTGGTCACCCGGCGTGGTGGTGGCACGGGCGAAGAGCGGGACGTCGACCAGCGCGGCGACGAGCGCGGCACCCACCAGCAGGTTGACCAGCAGTGCCCCCCACGCACCCACCGGCCGGAGCGCGGCCAGCGGCAGCACCGGGTTCGGCGTCCGCCGCTCGTGCAGCACGAACAGCACCGCGGCGACGCCGGCCAGCGGCAGCAGCACCCAGCCGTGCGCGACCACCTCCCGGGAGGTGTCGGCGGCGGCGAACGCCCAGACCAGCGCGCCCAGCGACAGCACGACCAGCGCCGAGCCGACGACGTCGACCTCCCGGGCCAGCCGCCCGAGCCCCCGCAGCGGCAGCACGGCCCCGGCCGGCCGGAGCAGGCTGCACGCGACCAGAGCCACGGCAGCCAGCACGGTGGCCAGCAGCAGGGGCGCCGTCCACGCCTGCCCCGCCACGAGCGGCACGTACAGCAGGCCGAAGGTGATGTCCTCGGCCAGCGCGGCGGGCTCGGCGAGCAGCAGCCCCAGCGCGGCCGCGGCGGCGACGGCCAGCACCAGCCCCACCGGGTCCGGCCGCCGCACCCGCCCGGTGACGACCACCCCGGCCGCGAGCCCCAGCCCGAGCAGCAGGTTCAGCCAGAAGATGGCCCGCCAGTCCGCCAGGGCCAGCACCGCCGCCCCCGCCAGAGGGCCCAGCACGGCGCCCGCCTCCTGGACGGCCCCGACCACGCCGAGGGGCAGCGACCGGCGCTCGGGCGGCCAGCGGTCGGCGACCAGCGCGAGCGTGGCCGGGACCAGCCCGCCGGCACCGATGCCCTGCAGCCCCCGTCCGGCCACTGCGAGCCCCAGCGACTCCGCCGCGGCGGTCAGCAGCGACCCGAGCGCGAACAGCAGGAGGCAACCGATGAGCACCGGCGTCCGCCCGCGCAGGTCGGCCAGCCGGCCCAGGAGCGGCAGCGTGGCGGTGTAGCCGAGCAGGAAGCCGCCGACGATCGGCGTCGCCTTCTGCAGCTCGTCCAGACCGACCCCGACGCCGGCGAGGATGTCGGGCAGCGCGAGGACGACGACATAGGTGTCGGCCGCCGTGACCAGCACGGCGAGGGTGGCCAGCGCGATCGCCGCCAGCCCGGGGACCTCCCGGACGGCGGGCGGCCGGTCAGCCGGTGGGCGGTGCGCTGATCTCGACATCGGCCCCGAAGTCGCTGAGCTCGAGGGTGTACGTGGCGTCCGCGTCGGCGGTGAAGAACGGCCCGGTCAGCTCCGCCCGGCGCAGCTCCCCACTGTCAGCGGCGACGGAGAACCGCGCCTGCACGGGCTCGGACAGGCTCTGGGTACTCAGGATCTCCTCGACGAGCTCACCGGGCAGTTCGGCGGTGACCTCGCGCACCACCTCGCCGTCGACCCGGCTCTCCTCACCGAGTTCGGCGGAGGTCGCCTCGGCGAGCAGCTGCGAGATGCCGGTCTCCGGGTCCAGCAGGTCGCCGGGGTCGCCGAAGCCGAACTGGGCCGGGTCGATGACGCTGAACCCGCTGGTGAACGGCAGCTGGGCGTAGACCGTGTCGTCGACCGACACCACCTCGAGGTCCAGCGTGGATCCCAGCGCCTGCACCTCCAGCGTGCCGTCGAAGGACGCCGGCCGGGCGATGTCGCCCTCGCCGCCGACCAGCAGGGTGCCGCTGGACGGGGCGCCCTCGCTGTCCAGGACGAAGTGCGCGCTCTCGGCCTCGTCCAGGGTCGCCTTGGCGCGTTCGAGCAGCTGTGCGGCCGACTCCTCCGGCTCGTCGGCGCCACAGCCGGCCAGGACCGGGCCGGTGAACAGTGCGATCACGAGAACGGGCAGGCCCGATCGGCGCAACAGCATGGCGACCTCCACGTCCCGGCTGGGTTCCCCGGCCGTCCGGCGGACACTAGCGCGCCGGAGCCCTAGAGGATGGGAGCGATCCGCCTGGCGATCTTCCCCGCCACCTTCGCGCGGTCCTTGTCTGGCAGGTGGGGCAGCGCCGGTTCCAGCTCGGTGATCCGGTACTTCTGCGTCGTGAACGCCCGGAACGCCAGCCCGATCGTGACCTCGTGGTCGGGCCGCGCCACGACCGTCACCTCGTCGTCGGCGGCGACCTCCCCGGTCTCCAGCACCCGCAGGTACGCCCCGCTCGCGCCCCGCGCGGTGAACCGCTTGACCAGCTGCGGCTCGTCCCAGAAGCGGGCGAGGGTCGCGCACGGGATCCGTGGGGCGGTCACCTCGAGCAGCGTCGTCCCGACGCGCCACCGCTCGCCGAGCAGCGCACCGGTGAGGTCCAGCTCCGTCGTCCGCAGGTTCTCGCCGAACATCCCCGGCGGGAGCTCGCGGCCCAGCTCGGCGATCCAGAGGTCGGCGTCCTCCTGGGCGTAGGCGTACACCGCCTGCCCCTCGCCGCCGTGGTACTTGCGGTTGACCTGGACGTCACCGTCCAGGCCCAGCGTGCCGACGGCGATCCGGCCGGCCACCGGCCGCTTGGAGATGCCGCTGCGGTCGGGCCGGCGGCCGGGCAGCGGGAGGAGGTCGGCCCCCGACACGCAGACGGCGTCGACCCGCCCCGTCACTTGGGCTTGGCCGAGGCGGTGGACTCGTTGGTGGAGAGCGCCGCGACGAACGCCTCCTGGGGGACCTCGACGCGGCCGACCATCTTCATCCGCTTCTTGCCCTCCTTCTGCTTCTCCAGCAGCTTCCGCTTGCGGGTGATGTCACCGCCGTAGCACTTGGCGAGGACGTCCTTGCGGATGGCGCGGACGGTCTCGCGGGCGATGACCCGGGAGCCGACGGCGGCCTGGATGGGCACCTCGAACTGCTGGCGCGGGATGAGCTCCCGGAGCTTGCCGGCCATCATCACGCCGTAGCTGTAGGCCTTGTCCTTGTGCACGATCGCGCTGAACGCGTCGACCGCCTCGCCCTGCAGCAGGATGTCCACCTTGACCAGCGCGGATTCCTGCTCGCCGGCCTCCTGGTAATCGAGGCTGGCGTAGCCGCGGGTGCGCGACTTCAGCGCGTCGAAGAAGTCGAAGATGATCTCGCCGAGCGGCAGGGTGTAGCGCAGTTCGACCCGGGACTCGGAGAGGTAGTCCATCCCCCCGAGCTGACCGCGGCGGCTCTGGCAGAGCTCCATGATCGCGCCGGTGTAGTCGCTCGGGGCGATGATCGTGGCGTTGACGATCGGCTCGTGGACCTTGTCGATCTTGCCCTCGGGCCAGTCGCTGGGGTTGGTCACCGTGTGCTCGGTGCCGTCCTCCATGATCACGCGGTAGACGACGTTGGGCGCGGTCGAGATCAGGCTGATCCCGGCCTCGCGCTCGAGCCGCTCACGGACGATCTCCAGGTGCAGCAGGCCCAGGAAGCCGACCCGGAAGCCGAAGCCGAGCGCGGCCGAGGTCTCCGGCTCGTAGACCAGCGCGGCGTCGTTGAGCAGCAGCTTGTCCAAGGCCTCGCGCAGCAGCGGGTACTCGCTGCCGTCGATGGGATAGAGGCCGGAGTAGACCATCGGCCTGGGATCGCGGTAGCCGCCGATGGACTCGGTGGCCGGCTTGTGCTGGAGCGTGACGGTGTCGCCGACGCGGGACTGGCGGACGTCCTTCACCCCGGTGATGAAGTAGCCGACCTCGCCGACGCCGAGGGAGCCCACGGGCTTGGGCTCGGGTGAGATGACGCCGATCTCGAGCAGCTCGTGGGTGGCGCCGGTGGACATCATCTTGATCCGCTCGCGGGCGGAGATCCGGCCGTCGACGACCCGGACGTAGGTGATGACGCCGCGGTAGATGTCGTAGACGGAGTCGAAGATCATCGCCCGGGCGGGCCCCTCGGCGACGCCGGTGGGCGCCGGGATGTCGGTGACGATCCGGTCGAGCAGCTCCGGGACGCCGACACCGGTCTTGCCGCTGACCCGCATGACCTCGTCGGGGTCGCAGCCAATGATGTGCGCGATCTCCGCGGCGTACTTCTCCGGCTGGGCCGCCGGCAGGTCGATCTTGTTCAGGACCGGGATGATCGTGAGGTCGTTCTCCAGCGCCAGGTACAGGTTCGCCAGCGTCTGGGCCTCGATCCCCTGCGCGGCGTCGACCAGCAGCACCGCGCCCTCGCAGGCGGCCAGCGACCGGGACACCTCGTAGGTGAAGTCGACGTGACCCGGGGTGTCGATCATGTCCAGCACGAACTCGGTGCTGGTGTCCGCGCCGCTCCGCGGCGTCCAGGGCAGGCGGACGTTCTGGGCCTTGATGGTGATGCCGCGCTCGCGCTCGATGTCCATGCGGTCGAGGTACTGGGCGCGCATGTTCCGGCCCTCGACGATTCCGGTGACTTCCAGCATCCGGTCGGCCAGCGTCGACTTGCCGTGGTCGATGTGGGCGATGATGCAGAAGTTCCGGATACGGGCCGGATCGGTGGCAGCAGGAGTCGTCACAGTGCCGCCATCGTCCCACGTCCCCGCCCGGGAGCGGGAACGGGCGCGGCGGGCGGTGGGTGCTGGGTGGCGGGCACGGGATGTGCGGTACGTCCCCGGACCGCGGGTTGGGGTAGCGGGGGCGACGCTGGTAATCTTGCAGGCCGGTCCTGTGGCGCATGCGCGGACGCAGAATTTTGCACGACTGTCAGAAGTACTCCCTCCTGTCGAGACACCGAGGCTCACGCGTGGCGAACATCAAGTCCCAGTTGAAGCGGATCAAGACCAACGAGAAGGCGCGCCAGCGCAACGTTGCGGTCAAGTCCGCCCTGAAGACGGCCGTCCGGCGCGTCCGCACGGCCGCCGAGTCCGGGGACGCCGCCGCCGCGACCGCCGCCTACCAGGTCGCTGCCAAGCAGCTGGACAAGGCCGCCAGCAAGGGCGTCATCCACAAGAACCAGGCGGCCAACCGCAAGTCCGGCCTGGCGAAGCTGACCGCCGGCCTCTGAGCCGCGCGGCACCGGTGAGCTGACGCCGTCGCGGCGGTCACCTCACTAGCTCCACTTCCCGACGAGCCTCCTCCCGGTGGGAGGGGGCTCGTCGCGTGTCCGGACCCGTGCGTGCACGCGTCCCTGCCCGGCACCGGCGCGCCGGGCCCGTGGCTGGACGGCGCGCTCAGTGACCGGTGCGAGCCGGTCGGCCCCGGCCGGTCTCGGTGCGGATGGTGACGATGCGCCGGATCGCCCGCTCGAGCGCGTAGTCGGCGCTGGCGGCGACGCCCTTGACGTCGGCGTTCAGGTCCGCGGCCACGCCCAGGGCCTGCTGCAGCCCCTCGATGCTCCAGCCACGCGCCTGCACCTGGGCCTTCTTGACCTTCCAGGGCGGCATCTTCAAGGTGCGGGCGAGGTCTCCGGGGTTGCTGGAGCTCAGGGATGCCACGCGCGCGGCGGTGCGCACGCCATCGGCGATCGCGTCGGCGATCAGCACGTGGGCGACCCCGCGCTCCAGTGCCCAGCGCAGCATCTCGATGGAGCCGGCGCGGTCACCGGTCAGCACCCGCTCGGCGACGGTGAAGCCGGTGACCTCCGCCTGGCCCCGGTGGAACCGGGCGACGTCGTCGGCATCGACGCTGCCGCCGAAGTCGGAGACGAGCTGGCTGGCCGCGGCCGACAGGGACCGGAGGTCGGCCCCGATGGCGTCGACCAGCGCGGTGACCGCATCGGGGGTGATCCGGCCGCCCAGCCGGCGCACCTCGTTGCGCACGAAGGCGATGCGGTCGCCGACCGAGCTGACCTTCGGGCAGTCGTCCACCGCGGCTCCCGCGGCCTTGAACGCCTTCACCAGGGCCTCGTTGCGCTTCCCGCCGGAGTGCACGACGACGAGCGTCAGGTCCGGATCCGGGTCCTTGGCGTAGGCGGTGAGCGAGTCGGTCAACGCACCGGCCGCCTCGTGCACCCCGGTGACCACCACCATCCGGTGGCCGCCGAACAGCGACGGGGCGAGCACGTCGGCCAGCTGGCCCACCGGCAGGCCGAGCGCGGCGAGCTCGTGCACCTCGGCGTCGGGGTGGTGGGCGAGGACGGCGGAGCGGACGGCGCCGACCGCGCGGGACCGCAGCAGCTCCTCCTCGCCGATGACCACCCGCAGGCGCGACGTGGGCTCGACCGGGGCTGCAGGCACGGGTGCATGGTCCCACGCGCCGCCGACCGTTCCCGCCGGTCCGCCGGGTAGCCGGCGCGGGCACCGTCGGATGCGGCCAGGGGGTGGCCGGCCGCTCCGACGCCGCGTCCGCGCCGCTGCTCCCCCGCGGGACGACGCCCCAGTCCCCCTCCTCGCCGACGACGGCGAGGTCGCCCTCGCGGTCGGTGCGGTGCACCCGCATGCCGGCGTCGGCCAGCCAGCCCAGCAGCCGGGGCGCCGGATGGCCGTAGGAGTTGTCCGCCGCTACGGAGATGAGCCCGATCCGGGCGCCGGTGGCGGCCAGGAAGGCCGGGTCGGCGTCCCCGCTGCCGTGGTGCGGCACCTTCAGCACGTCGGCCCGCAGATCGGTGCCGTCCCGGCGCAGCCGCGTCTCCGCGTCCGCGCCGAGGTCACCGGTCAGCAGCAGCCGCAGACCGCGCACCGTCACCCGCACGACGAGGGACAGGTCGTTGCTCTCCGCAGCCGCGGTCGCCCGCCGGGGTTCCGGAGCCAGGACGTCCAGCACGACCCCGGCCACGGTGCGCCGGTCACCGGGGACCAGCACGGTGCGGGTGCTGCCGGCCTGCCGCACCAGCTCGTCCACCACCGGTGCGCGGTCGTCGCCGGGTGGCAGGGTCCCGCCGGCCACCTCCCCGACCGCCCGACCGGTCAGGGCGCCGGCCAGCCCGCCGACGTGGTCGGCGTCGAGGTGCGAGAGCAGCACCAGCGGCAGCTCGTCGATGCCCAGCCGGTCCAGGCAACGGTCGACCGCGGCCACGTCAGGGCCGGCGTCGACGAGGATCCCGCGCCCGGCTCCCACCGGCAGGACCAGCGCGTCGCCCTGCCCGACGTCGCAGGCGACCAGCACCGCACCGGGAGGCGGCCAGCCGTCGACGCGCTGGCGCAGCGGCCAGGCGACGACGACCAGACCGACCAGGGCGGCCACCCCGAGGGGCCGCAGCCGCGGGAAGCGCCAGAACGCCCAGCCGGCGCCGAGCAGCACACCGGCGAGCAGCAGGGCGCCGAGCGTTCCCCCCGGCCAGTCGGCGACCGCGTCCGGAGCGGCCGCGGCGCGCTCGGCCACTCCGACGATCCAGCGCACCGGCCAGCCGGCGAGCCACACCAGCGCGTCGCCGAGCGCGGGCGACACGAGCCCCGCCGGGGCCGCCAGCAGCCCGAACACGGTCGCCGGTGTCACCGCGGGGACGGCAAGCAGGTTCGCCGGTACCGAGACCAGGCTGACGGTGCCGTTCAGGCCCGCGACGATCGGGGCCGTGGCGAGCCCGGCGGCGACGCTCACCGAGACGGCATCAGCTGCCCACGCCGGCCAGCCACCGGCGCGCAGCCGCCGGGCCCACGGCGGGGCCAGCAGCACGATGGCCGCGGTCGCCGTGACCGACAGCGCGAAGCCCGGGTCGCGCGCGAACTCCGGCACGGCGAGCAGGAGCACGGTCACCGCGGCACCCAGGGCCGGCAGCGCGGCCCGTGGGCGGCCGGAGGCGAGGGCGAACAGCGTCACCGCGCCCATCGCACCCGCACGCAGCACGCTCGCGCTGGGCCGGGCGAGGACGACGAAGCCCACGAGGGCCACCAGGGCCACGCCGGCCTGCACCCGGCGATCGACGGCACGCCGCCGGAGCGGGTGCAGCACGCAGGCGATCACGATGGCCACGTTGGCGCCCGAGACGGCGGTCAGGTGGGCCAGCCCGGCGCGCTGGAACTCCTCGTCGAGCACCTCGTCCATGCGGCGGGTGTCCCCGACCACCAGCCCCGGCAGCAGCCCACCGGACCGGTCGTCGAGCACGCGCGCGGAGGCGGTCGCCAGCGACTCCCGCAGCGCGCCGGCCGCCCGCTGGACGGCGCCCGGGCCCGCACCGCGTTCCGGTGGCCCGCGCGCGGTGAGCACCGCGGCGACGTCGTCGCCCACCTCCGGTAGCGCGACCCGGGCGCGCACGCGGAGGACCTGGCCGGGGAGCGCTCCGGTCCAGCCATCGGCCGGCGCGAACACCAGGACCGCATCCCGCACCCGATGGACGGTGCCGCCGTCGGACAGGGAGGTGACCTCGGCGTCGAGCAGCACCCGGGGGCCGCCTGGGCCGGTCAGGCGCCGGGCATCGCTGCGGACCGTCAGCGTCACGTCCGCCGTGGCACCGGACTCCGCGGCGGCCCGGAGCGGCGAGCCCTCCTGTGCCGCGGCCCGCACCGCGGCGGCCCCGGAGGCGACCGTGGTTCCGGCGAGCACGACCAGCACGATCGCCGCAGGCGCGCCCCGGCCCCGCGCACCGACCACCGCCGCGGTCACGATCCCCCCGACCGCTCCAGCGGTGAGCAGGTGCTGTGGCAGGAACGGGGCCGCGAGCCCGACCGCCCAGACCGCGGCGGCGACCGGCCACAGCCGCAGGTCGAGCCAGTGCCAGCGGCCGGGCGCCGGCGGACCGGCCGGCGGTCGCCGGTCGCTCACACGGCCACCAGCTCGGCCAGCTCTGCCGCGATGGCCGGGCCGATTCCCGGGACCTCGTCGAGTTCCTCGACGGTGCGGAACGGCCCGTGCCGGGTGCGGTGGTCGACGATCCGCTGGGCGAGCACCGGCCCGATGCCCGGCAGCGCGTCCAGGTCCGCCATCCCGGCGGTGTTGAGATCGACCGGACCAGCCGGTCCCCCGCCGGCGGGACCGCCGGCCCCGCCGACCGGTGCAGCCGCCGCCGGCGCACCCACCGGGATCTGCTGCCCGTCGGTGACGGGAGCCGCCAGGTTCACCGAGGCCGGATCGGCGTCGGGCAGGAGGCCACCGGCGGCGGCGACGGCATCGGCGACCCGCGCTCCGGCGGCGAGCGTGACCAGGCCCGGCCGCGCCACCTCGCCCACCACGGAGACGACCACCGTCGGAGGTGTCGAGGGCGCCTCGCCGGGCGGTGCGGACGGTGACGCCGGTACCCGGGCGGAGGCGCCGGCGGCATCCGACGCGGCGGCGGCCGGTTCCACCCGCGGCCGCTCCAGCCACGTCCAGCCCAGCACCACCAGGATGGTGGCCACCGCCGCCACCCACAGGGCACGGGACCCGCTCGGGCCGGCGCCCCAACGGACGGCGACCCCCGGTGCGCGGTGCCGGCCCACGCCCTGCGGCAGCCCGTCGTCCTCGCCGGCGAGCCCGTCCGGCAGAGGCGACCGCTCCTCGGCCGGGGCTGACGGGGTCGGCCAACCCTCGTCCGGCTGTTCCTCCGGGAGCCACCCGCCGACCGGCGCCTCCTCCGCCAGCAGCGCCCGCAGGCGGGCGCGGATGATGTCGGCGTCGTCGCCGCGGCGGGTGGTCAGGCGCACTCGGGCGACGCTAGGGAGCGCCGCCCCGCCGTGAGCCGGTCAGGACCGGACTGTGGACGCCGGGTCGTCCTGTGGACGGCGAACCGCCCCGGGCGCCGTCCCCGGTGCACGCTGGGCCGATGGGACCTCGCCGATCATCGCGCCGCGGGATCGTCGCGCGCCGGGCCGTCCGTCGGCTCCGCAGGCGTAGGCGCGCCCGTGGAGATCACCACCCCGACGGAGCCGGGGCCCACGTGTGCCCCGATCGCGGCTCCCAGCTCGCTCACGTGCAGCTCCCGCAGGCCGGGCACCCGCTCACGGAGTTCGGTGACCAGCCGGTCGGCGCGCTCCGGTGCGGCGAGGTGGTGGACGGCGAGCGAGACCTCCCGGTCCCCCGCGTGGTCGACGACGTGCTGCACCAGCCGGCTCAGCGCCCGCGCCGACGTGCGCACCTTCTCCAGCGGGACGACCTTCCCGTCGACCACGTGGAGCACCGGCTTCACCGCGAGGGCCGACCCCAGGACGGCGGCCGCGGAGCCGATCCGCCCGCCGCGGCGCAGGTGCTCCAGGGTTTCCACGACGAACAGCGTGCGAGTGCCGTCGGCGGCCTCCCGCGCCGCCCGGACCACGGTGTCCCGGTCCGCCCCGTCCGCCGCCGCACGGGCGGCCGCGACAACCGCGAACCCGAGTCCCATCGCCGCCGATCGCGAGTCCACCACGGAGACGATGTGCTCCCCCACCTGGGACGCGGCGACCCGGGCGGCGTCCCAGGTGCCGGACAGCTCCGCCGACAGGTGGACGGACACCAGCCGGTCGGCGCCGGCATCCAGCTCGGCACGGTAGGCGGCCAGGAAGTCCCCCGGCGTCGGCCGGGACGTGGAGACCCGCTGGCCGCGCGACGACAGCGCCCGGGCCACGTCCTCCGACGAGATGTCCTCGCCCTCGCGCCCCGACCGGCCGGCCAGCACGACGTAGAGCGGGACGACGTGGATGCCGTACTCGTCGGCGAGTGCCCGGGGCAGGTAGGCCGTCGAATCGGTGAGGACGGCGACGCGCACGCGGCGAGGCTAGCCGTCGTCCCGGGGCAGGGGCCCGGCACCCGTCGCGCAGGCGGGCCGCTCAGCCCACGGCGTCGGCGTCCTGCGCGGGTCGGTCCCCGCCGTCGGCTGCGTCCGTGCCGGGCCCCGGGTCGACCCGGAGCCGCTCGGCGGCGGGCACGGAGAGCCCCTCCGGGAGCGGGCCGGCCGACGAGTTGTGCCGCACCAGCCGCCACCGGCCGCTCTGCCGCACCAGCTCGCTCCAGGCGCAGTTGCCGAGCGGACCGAACACGCGCCGGTGGTCGGGACCGAGCTCGAGCAGCAGCTCGAGCAGCCGGCCGCTCGTGCCGCCGTGGGCCACCACGACCGCCACGTCGACCGGCGGCAGGTCGGTCAATGCCGCGAGCACCCGCTCGACCACCGCCACCTGCTCCTCGCCACCACGGCCGCGCACCGGCCGGCCGGCCATCCAGTCGGCGTACTGCTCCGGGTAGCGCTCGGCCACCTCGTCCCGGGTCAGCCCTTCCCAGGCGCCCATGCCGTGCTCGCGCAGCCGGGCGTCCAGGCGCAACGGCACGTCGAGCAGGGAGGTCAGCGCCCGGGCGGTCTCCACAGCACGCTCCAGGTCGCTGGAGACCACCGCCGTCGAGCGGCCCGCCAGCCCGGCCGCCACCAGATGCGGCGCGGTGTGGGCCGCCTGCGCGCGGCCGACGTCGTCCAGCGGCGGGTCTAGCTGGCCCTGGAAGCGGCCGGCCGCATTCCACTCGGTCCGCCCGTGCCGCCAGACCACGAGTCGGGTCACCGGCAGCTCGGGCAGGGCCGACGGGGTCACTGGCCGGCCGTCTCCGCGACGGGAGGGGAGCCGGCGTCGGTCGAGCCCTCGGCGACGGGCGCGGCCGAGTCGACGAACGGGATGGTGGGGCAGTCCTTCCAGAGCCGCTCGAGGGCGTAGTAGGCGCGCTCCTCGGCGTGCTGCACGTGGACGACGACGTCGACGAAGTCGAGCAGGACCCAGCGGGCCTCGGCCACGCCCTCGCGACGCACCGGCTTCACGCCGTGCTCGCGGAGCCGCTCCTCCACCTCGTCGACGATGGCCTGGACCTGCCGCTCGTTGGGCGCCGACGCGAGCACGAAGGCGTCGGTGATCGCCAGTCGGTCGCTGACGTCGATGACGGAGACGTCGGTGGCCAGCTTGTCCGCAGCCGCCTGCGCGGCGACGAGCGCGGTTTCCCGTGCTTCGGCCGAGGCGGTCATCGGGGTACCTCCTGGAGGTGAGAAGTCGTCGATGATGATTCAGCGCCGGCGCCCTCGGAGGTGTTCCCGGGTGCGTCGGGCGGTGGGCGGTCGTACGTCGGCCGGTCACCGGTCGCGCGCCCGTCCGCGACCGCGGGCTGCTGCCGGCGGGACGGCTGGCGGTAGAGCCCGCGCTTCTCGATGTACTGCACCACCCCGTCGGGGACCAGGTACCAGACGGGCATGCCGCGGCCCACGCGGTCGCGGCAGTCGCTGGAGCTGATCGCGAGGGCCGGGATCTCGACCAGGCTGACCCCGCCTTCGGGCAGGTGCGAATCGACCAGGGTGTACCCGGGCCGAGTCACACCGATGAAGTGCGCCAGCTCGAAGCACCGGGCGCCGTCCCGCCAGGTCATGATCTGGGCCAGCGCGTCGGCGCCGGTGATGAAGAACAGCTCGGCACCGGGCCGCTGGGCCTGCAGGTCGGTGAGGGTGTCGAACGTGTAGGTGGGGCCGCCTCGATCGATGTCGACCCGGCTGACGGAGAACCGCGGGTTGGACGCGGTCGCGATGACCGTCATCAGGTACCGGTCCTCCGCCGGGCTGACCGCCTGGTCGCTCTTCTGCCACGGCTCCCCGGTGGGCACGAACACGACCTCGTCCAGCCCGAAGAGGCCGGCGACCTCGCTGGCGGCCACCAGGTGGCCGTGGTGGATGGGATCGAAGGTCCCGCCCATCACGCCGACTCGTCGTCCTGCCACCGTCCGAGCCTATCCGGGGCCACCAGGGCCGGCCCCGTGAGGACCGGCCCCGCCCGGCTGGCCGCCGTCCGGACCCGGGGGCCGGAGCGGAGGCCGCGGCGACCGGCTCCCCCGTGCAGCCGGTCGCGATCCGGCCGCGGCGAAGCGGTCCGGGATGTCGACATGTCGACACCGCGCTGACCAACGGCTCGTCGGGCATTCGGTTACGGCAATGCCTCGAAACAGCGGTGTGCCGGGCGCTTCCGAGACGCGTCGTCACGGCGGGATGTCGACAGGTCGACGTATCGCCCGGGGTCCCGGTACAGATCGGTCGTCAGTTCGCGGTAGCCGCGTTCGGCGCCCCAGCGGGTCTTATCCGGCCGGACCAGCTGGGCACCGACGACGAGCAGACCCGTGGCCGCCGGCGTGCGAACGCGCCGGCGGCCACGGGGATTGCGCGTGCTCCGCCCCCGACGGCCGGGGTCAGCCGTCTTCGGCGCGGCGGCGGCGGCGGCGGACGACCATGGCGCCCGCGACGGCGGCACCGGCCAAGGCCGTGCTGCCGAGGAGGAACAGGCCCATCGATTCGACACCGGCGGTGCTGCCGGCGCCGGCGTCGACGCCGCCCACCGGCATCCGGGTCACCTTCCAGATGCCACCGGTGCCCGGCTGGTAGGCGTACGGCGGCTTGAGCTCCATGTCGATGTTCACGATGCCGTAGTCGACGATGTACATCGCGCCGTCCGGGCCGAACTGCACGTCGAACGGACGAGCGATCGGGTCGCCCTTCACGAACGGCGTGATCTCGCCGGTCTCGGTGTCGACCGCCACGACCTGGCGCCCGATGTTCCCCTCGCGCAGCGGGTTGGTCGGCGGCGCCAGGTCGCCCCACTCGGCGACCATCATCTGTCCGGCGAATTCCCCGAAGCCCTCGGGTGCGATGTCGATCATCGACGGGGACGAGTTGAAGGCGTGCCGCCCGAGGACCCACTCGGGGTCGGGCGGGGTCAGACCGCTGGCCTCCACATCGATGACCGATCCGAGGATCTTGCCCAGCTCCTCGTCGGTGCCCAGGAATACGGGAACCTGGAACTGGTCCGGCGGCTCGAACTGCGGCTCGGTCAGGGGTTCCCGGCTCGCGGAGTACTCGGGGACCCCGTACCAGCGGCCGGGCTCGACGCGGAGCGTCGCATCGATCTCGCCCTGCACCGGACGGGAACCGCGGATGTCGTAGCCGTTCTCGGCGACGAACATCTCGCCGTCGTCAGTCCAGGTGAGGCCGAGCAGGTTGCGGAATCCCCAGGCGTGGGTCTCGATGGTCTCCTCGGCGTTGTCCGGGTCGAAGGTCAGGATGGAGCCGCCGCACTTCTCCACGCCCTCGATCACCTGCCCGGGCTCGGTCGGGGTGCCGAACGGGACGTAGGCCCCGGTGAGCACCATGTCGTCCGGGTCCTCGGTCAGGAAGTTCGGGGTCTGGTAGTTGTGCCCGGTCAGCACGATGTCCTCGCACGGCGTGGTGTGCACGCCGGGGCTCCGCATGACCCACGGAGCCACCGAGGGACCCATCACGCCGGCGTTGCCGGCCGGCCCCACCGACACGTACATCCGGCCGTCGGGCCCCACGTCGATGTCGTTGATCTGGTGCTCGGCCTGGCTGTCCAGGATGCCGTCGAAGAGCAGCTCCACCTCGCCGTCGGGCGTGGCCCGCGACACCGCCCCGGTGAGATCCTCGGCCCGGTGGGTGAAGTAGAAGGCGCCGTCGTGCCACTTGAGTCCTACCAATGCGGGCTCGACCGCCTCGTCGAGCTCGATGACCGGCGTCGCCTGCCCGTTCGCGACCTCGAGGATGCGGATGGGCGCGAGCTGCTCGGGGAAGAGCCCGCTGCCGGCCTCGCCCACGTACATGCGCCCTTCGTCGTCCCAGGTGATCGAGCTGGGCAGCTGAAGCCCGCCGACGACCTGTTCGATCTGGTATCCCTCGGGCAGTTCGAACTGACCATTCGCCGGCGACGCGGGCGCCGCCGCCGCCCCCGTCGCGCCCACGCTGCTCGCCGTGCCGAACAGGCCGAGCGCCACTGCAGCGCTGAGCCTGCTCGTCGTTCTTCTCCTGGCCATGTGGGACATAGCTCTCCTGCTTCCATGGACCGTCGCTGGTCAGAGACGACCCTCGTCGACATCGGCCCCTGGTCTCATGGCCCGTTCGGCGACTGCCCGTCGGCCTACGCCGGATAACCGCCCACTGTGAGCCGTAACACAACCGCAAGGTCGATGGGGACGCGCGCGGGTGGCCGCCCGGCCGTGGGCGGCAGGGCAGGAGCCCTACAGCGTGGTCACGAAGTCGGCCAGCTGCGCGGCGTTGCGGCACTCGACCATGTCGATGACCTCGCCGTAGCGGTCGGCCGCGGAGTCACCGCTCCCCCACAGCCGGCGCGGCTCGGGGTTCAGCCAGTGCGCCGACCGGGCCTTGGACACCAGACCGGCCAGGACCGGGACGCCCGGCTGCCGGTAGTTCGTCCGCCCGTCGCCGAGCACCAGCAGCGACGTCTTCGGCCCGACCGCCGACGCCCACCGGTCGGCGAACACGTCGAAGGCGTTGCCGTAGTCGCTGTGCCCGTCGAAAGCGACCACGTCGGCCTCCCGGCCGATGCGGACGATGGCGTCGGCCACGTCGACGCCGGGCCGGAAGAAGCGGGTCACCTCGTCGGTGGAGTCCACGAAGGCGAAGGCCCGCACACCGGTGAAGTGCTCGCGCAGGGCCTGGGTGAGCATCAGGGTGAAGTGGCTGAACCCGGCCACCGAGCCGCTGACGTCGCAGAGCACCACCAGGTCGGGCTTGTGCACCTTGCGCGGCCGGTGGTGGGTGACCACCGGCACGCCACCGGTGCCCAGCGAGGCGCGGACGGTCTTGCGGAAGTCCAGCCGTCCCTCGCGGCCGAGCCGGCGGCGCGCGGAGAGCCGGACGGCCAGGCGCCGGGCCAGCGGCGCCACCGCACGGCGCAGCTCGGCGAGGTCGGCCGACTGGGCGCGGAGGAAGTCGACCTGGTCGACCATCGGCCGGACGGCGTTCTTGGCGACGCGGTCGCGGCCCTTTTCCGCCGCGGTCCGCCGCCGCACCTCGGCCTCCACGGCGGCCCGGAAGGCGGTCAGCCGGTCGCGCACGGTCTGCCGGGCCACCTGCTCGGCCAGCCCGCCGCGACCGGCGTCGCCGAGCAGCCCGGCCAGCAACTGGGCCACCAGCGTGTCCGGCGACAGGCCCCGCATGACCCGGTAGCTGAAGTACGACTGCCCCGACGGGGTCGGCTGGCCGCGGCCCAGCAGGTCGACGGCGTCCCGGGCGAAGCGGCGCAGCGCCTCCGGGTCGCCGTCCTCGAGCAGCCGGAGCAGCTCGGCGCGCATCTCCCCGGCCAGCGCCGCGTCGTCGGGGACGTCGAGCGTGGACTTCCCGGGCTCGCCCGTCCCGTCCTCGCCGTCAGCCGCGGCCGCCGGCCGGTCGCCCAGCGGCCACCACAGGTCGAACAGCACGTCGTAGGTGGGCCGCTGGGCGGCCCGCTGCAGCAGCACCGCCGCCAGACCGTGGCGCAGCTGCTCCCGGTCGAGCAGGTCGACGACGGTGAGGATCTCGGCGGCGTCGACCGCCTGGCTGATGCCGACCGGGATGCCTGCCTCGCGGACCGCGCGCACGAACGCGTCCAGGTGCCCGGCGAGCCCGCCGTGCCCGGTCGTCGACGCCGACGGCGCGGTCAACGCTGCTGCCCCAGGAGGGGGGCAGCTCCGCCGGCACCGATCACACACCGGAGGTGTGCCCGGTTTCCCTGCGGAGCAGCGTTCCGGTTCCCCTGCGGAGCAGCGTTCCGGTCCCCTGCGGAGCAGCGTTCCGGTTCCCCTGCGGAGCAGCGTTCATCAGTTCAGCCGCAGCTCGGCCGCGGCCCGGGTCTGGTCACTGGCGTGCTTGAGCACCACCCCGAGGGTCGAGGCCATCGCCGGCTCGTCGAGCGTGTCCAGGCCCAGTTCGAGCAGGGTCTGCGCCCAGTCCAGGGTCTCCGAGATCGACGGCGACTTCTTGAGCTCCAGGCCGCGCAGGGCACGCACCGTGCGCACGAGCTGGTCGGCCAGCCCGGGCGCGAGGTCGGGCACGCGAGAGAGCACGATCTCCCGCTCCCGCTCGGCCGACGGGTAGTCCAGCGCCAGGTAGAGGCAGCGCCGCTTGAGCGCCTCGGAGAGCTCGCGGGTGGCGTTGGAGGTGAGGACGACGGTCGGCCGGCGGGTCGCGGTGATGGTGCCGAGCTCGGGGATGGTCACCTGGAAGTCGCTGAGCACCTCCAGCAGCAGCCCCTCGACCTCGACGTCGGCCTTGTCGGTCTCGTCGATGAGCAGCACCGTCGGCTCCGAGCGCCGGATCGCGGTGAGCAGCGGGCGGGAGAGCAGGAACTCCTCGCCGAAGATGTCGTCGTGGACGGTGTCCCAGTCGGCCCCGCCGTCGGTTTGCGACGCCTGGATGCGCAGCAGCTGCTTCTTGTAGTTCCACTCGTACAGCGCGCGGGCCTCGTCCAGGCCCTCGTAGCACTGCAGCCGGATGAGCTCCGACCCGGTGGCCGTCGCCAGCGCCTTGGCCAGCTCGGTCTTACCGGTGCCGGCCGGCCCTTCCACGAGCAGCGGCTTGCCGAGGCGGTCGGCGAGGAAGACCGTCGTCGCGATCTGCGCGTCGGGCAGGTAGCCGGCGGTGGACAGCCGCTTGCTCACGTCCGCGACCGAGGAGAAGTTCGGGGACTGCGACGGCGGGCGGGGCATGCGGCTCCTCGTGCTGGCGAAGGGCGGTCAGCGGGTGTGGCCGCTGCCCGTGACGACGTAGGTGGTCGAGGTCAGCTCGGGCAGGCCGAGCGGGCCGCGGGCATGCAGCTTCTGGGTCGAGATGCCGATCTCGGCGCCGAAGCCGAACTCGCCGCCGTCGGTGAACCGGGTGGAGGCGTTGACCAGCACCGCAGCGGCGTCGACGCCGGCGGTGAAGTCGGCGATGGCACCGGCGGAGTCGGCGACGATCGCCTCGCTGTGCCCGCTCCCCCAGGTCGCGATGTGCTCGAGGGCCTGCGGCAGGTCGTCGACCACCCGCACGGCCATGTCCATCGACAGGTACTCGGTCGCCCAGTCCTCGTCGGTGGCGGGGACGACGGACCCGTGGGCAGCCCGAGCGGTCCCGTCGCCGTGCAGCGTCACGCCGGCCTCCGCGAGCGCCGACAGCAGCCGGGGCAGGAACGGCACGTCGCGGTGCACCAGCAGCGTCTCGGCGGAGTTGCAGACGCTCACCCGGTGGGTCTTGGAGTTCAGCACGACGGCCTCGGCCATCGCGGCGTCGGCGGAGGCGTCGACGTAGACGTGGCAGTTGCCGACGCCGGTCTCGATGACCGGCACGGTCGACTCGCGGACGACGCGCTCGATCAGCGAGGCCCCGCCGCGCGGGATCACGACGTCGACCAGGCCGCGGGCGTTCAGCAGCTCCCCCACCGACGCGCGGTCGGCCGGCAGCAGCTCCACGGAGCCGGCCGGCAGCCCGGCCTTCTCTGCGGCCTCGGTGAGGACGGCGACCAGCGCGGTGTTGGTGCCGAACGCCGAGGCCGAGCCGCGCAGGAGGGCGGCGTTGCCGCTCTTGAGGCACAGCCCCGCCGCGTCGACGGTGACGTTGGGTCGGGCCTCGTAGACGATGCCGACCACCCCGAGGGGCACCCGGACCTGGCGCAGCTGCAGGCCGTTGGCCAGCCGGGAGCCGCGGACGACGTCGCCCACCGGGTCGGGCAGCGCAACGAGCTGGCGGAGCGCGTCGGCCACGCCGGCCACCCGGCCGGCGTCCAGGCGCAGCCGGTCGAGCACCGACGCCGGGGTGCCGGCGGCCGCGGCGGCCGCCACGTCGTCGGCGTTCGCGGCGAGGATCTCGTCGGTGCGCTCGACCAGCGCGTCGGCCATCGCGGTCAGCGCGGCGTCCTTGGTCTCGGTGGGCAGGGTGCGCAGCACCCGTGCGGCCGCCCGCGCGCGCAGCGCGGCGGCACCGATCAGCGGCAGGCCGGAGACGTCGGTCACGCAGGGAAGAGTACGCGCGGGGCCGTTGCCTCCCCGAGCCCGCGGACCCGGCGCCGCTCCACCGTCCGGCTATGCGAGAATGATTCTCATGAACACTTCGGTCGTCCGTCGGACTGCTGCCGCGTCTGCCGCAGCCACCCTGCTGCTGCTCGCCGGGTGCGGCGGATCCGACGCGTCGGCTCCGGACGACGGCCGGCTGGACGTCGTCGCCGGCTTCTACCCGCTGGAGTGGGCCGCCGAGCGCGTCGGCGGGGACCTCGTGTCGGTCTCCTCCCTGACCGCCCCCGGCGGCGAGCCGCACGACCTCGAGCTCACCCCCCAGGACGTCGCCGGGGTCTCCGACGCCGACCTCCTCGTGTACCTGAGCGGCTTCCAGCCCGCGGTGGACGACGCGGCCGAGTCCCAGGCCGGCGACTCCGCCTGGGACGCGGCCGAGGCGGCCGACCTCTCGCTGACCTCGGACGGGTCCGAGCACGCCGGCGAGCAGCACGCCGAGGAGGAGCACGCCGACGACGAGGCGGCGGCCGACCCGCACTTCTGGCTGGACCCGCTGCGCCTGGCCGCGGTCGGCGACGCGCTGGCCGACCGGCTGGCCGAACTCGACCCCGACAACGCGCAGGCCTACGCCGGCAACGCCGCCGCCCTGCGGGCCGACCTCGAGGCCCTGGACGTCGAGATGGCCGCGGCCCTCGGCGACTGCCGGGTGGACACCCTGGTCACCAGCCACGACGCCTTCGGCTACCTCGCCGACCGCTACGGTCTCGACGTGGTCGGTATCAGCGGGCTCAGCCCCGACCAGGAGACCTCGGCCGACCAGCTGGCCGAGATCGCCACGCTCGTCGGCGAGCGCGGGGTGACGACCGTCTACACCGAGACGCTGGTCGACCCGGCCCTGGCCGAGACCGTCGCCGACGAGGCCGGCGTGCGGACCGCCGTCCTGGACCCGATCGAGGGCCTGACCGACGAATCGGCCGGCGAGGACTACCTCGAGGTCATGCGCAGCAACCTCGCCACCCTGGCCGAGGGCCAGTCCTGCTCATGAGCCGACCGGCTCCAGCACCGGCCGTCATCCGCCTCCGCGACGCCACGATCGGCTACGGCGACGTCCCGATCGTGCGCGGGGCGGACCTGACGGTCGGCCCCGGGGAGGCGGTCGCGGTCCTCGGCTCCAACGGCTCCGGGAAGACCACCCTCGCCCGGGGGCTGCTGGGACTGGCGACGGTGCTGGGCGGGGACGTCGAGCTGCTCGGCGCGCCGGTCGGGCGGCTGTCGGAGCGCGGCCGGGTCGGCTACGTCCCGCAGCGCCACTCGGTGACCGGGGCCGTCCCGGCCACCGTCCGCGAGGTCGTGGGCGTGGGCCGGCTGGCCCGCCTGGGCCTGTTCCGCCGGCTCGGCGCCGCCGACCGGGCGGCCGTCACCGACGCCGTGGCCGCGGTCGGCCTCGCCGACCGGCTGGACGACCCGGTCGCCGCGCTGTCCGGCGGCCAGCAGCGGCGGGTGCTCGTGGCCCGCGCGCTCGCCGCCGAACCGGAGTTGCTGATCATGGACGAGCCCACCGCCGGGGTGGACGCCGCGAGCCAGGAGGCGCTGGCCGGCGTCCTCGCCCGGATCTCGGCGCTCGGCACCACGCTGGTCGTCGTCACGCACGAGACGGCCCCGCTGGCCGGCGTCCTCACCCGCGCCGTGGTGGTCGACCACGGCCGGATCTCCTACGACGGTCCCCTGCTGCCGGGCCAGGACGAGCCGGACCCGCACCACCACCCGGCGCCGCGCGGCACCCGCCGCGGCTACCGGATGGACCAGCCGACCGTGACTCCCCGGCGGGGCGGCTCCGCCGAGCAGGGACGCTGACGTGGACATCCTCGACTACGACTTCATGCAGCGGGCGCTGCTGGCCTCCCTCATGGTCGGGCTCGTCGCCCCCGCCGTCGGTGTGTTCCTGGTGCAGCGGCGGCTGTCCCTGCTCGGTGACGGGCTCGGCCACGTGGCGCTCACGGGCGTGGCCGTCGGCGTCCTGACCGCCACCAGCCCGGTGTGGACGGCGCTGGTGGCCGCGGTCCTGGGCGCGGTGCTCATCGAGCTGGTCCGGGCCCGGGGACGCACCAGCGGCGACGTCGCCCTCGCCGTCCTCTTCTACGGGGGCATCGCCGGCGGCGTCGTCCTGCTGGGCCTGGCACCCCGTGGGCAGGCCACCAACCTCGACTCCTACCTCTTCGGCGCCATCACCACGACCAGCACCGAGGACGTGGCCGTGTTCGCCGCGATCTCGCTGGTCGTGCTGGCCACCGTGGCGCTGCTCGGCCACCGGCTGTACGCGGTCAGCGACGACGAGGAGTACGCCCGCGCGGTCGGGCTCCCCGTCCTCGGGCTCAACATCGTGCTGGCCGCCCTCGTCGCCGCCACGGTCGTGCTCTCCATGCGGGTGGTCGGCCTGCTGCTGATCAGCGCGCTCATGATCGTGCCGAGCGCCATCGCCCAGCTGCTGGCCCGCAGCTTCCGGACGACCCTGGCCCTGGCGTGCGTGCTCGGGCTGGCCGTCAGCGTCGCGGGGACGACCACGTCCTTCTACGCCGGGACCCCCTCGGGCGGGACCATCGTGCTGCTGGCCATCGCGTTGTTCCTGCTCGTCACCACCGGGGTCACCGTGCGGGACGCGACGGCCCGCCGCCGGCACCGGCGCAGGACCGACGTGCACGACGCGCACCCGCACGAGCACGGGGAGGGCTGCGGGCACCAGCCGGTCCCCCACGGCGACCACGTCGACTACGACCACGACGGGCATCTCCACGCCCCGCACCTGACCGGTACGGGCGTCCACTACGACGAGCACGGGTCGGATCCCGCCCCCGTGCACGAGCCCGGGACGGGGGCCGCCCGGTGAGCGGGGCCGACCAGCAGGAGGGGACGGGGCGGCGGCCGAGCCGGCAGCGCAGCGCGGTGCTCGCCCTGCTCGACGACCTCGACGGGTTCAGCAGCGCGCAGGACCTGCACGCGCTGCTGCGGGAGCGCGGCGACCCGGTGGGGCTGGCGACGGTCTACCGGGCCCTGCAGGCGCTGGTGGACGACGGCCAGGTCGACGTCCTCCGGGGAGCGGACGGGGAGGCGGCCTACCGGCGGTGCTCGCTGGTCCACCACCACCACCTGGTGTGCCGGTCGTGCGGCACGACGGTCGAGGTCGCCGACCCGCCCGTCGAGCGGTGGGCCAGGCAGATCGCGGCCGAGCACGGCTTCGCCGACGTCCAGCACCAGGTGGAGGTCTTCGGCACCTGCCGCGCCTGCACCACGGCCGGCCCCGCCGAGGGCTGAGGAGGCGTCAGCGCGACCGCAGGGCGCGCAGCGCGGACTTCCGCGCCTCGCCGGTCAGCCGGTCCAGGAAGACCGTGCCGTCGAGGTGGTCGACCTCGTGCTGCAGGCAGCGGGCCATGAGCCCGGTGCCCTCCAGCCGCAGCGGCGTGCCGTCGACGTCGAACCCCTCGGCGACGCAGTGCATCGCGCGGACCGTCGGCGCCCAGATGCCGGGCACCGACAGGCACCCCTCGTCGCCGTCCTGGATCTCCTCGGACCGCTCGACGATCACCGGGTTGACCATGTGCCCGATCACCCCGTCGACGTTGTAGGAGAACGCGCGGACCCCCACGCCGATCTGGGGCGCGGCCACGCCCGCCCGGCCGGGGTGCTCGACGGTGTCCTCCAGGTCGCGGATCAACGCGGCCAGCCAGCCGTCGAAGGCTCGGACGGGGTCGGAGGGGGTGCGGAGCACGGGGTCACCGAGTTCGCGGATGGGACGGATCGTCACCGGGCCAGTCTGGCAGCCCGGCCACAGCGCTCAGCGCAGGCGTCCGACCAGCACCATCTCGTCGCGGTGCACCACCTCGCGGCGGTGCTCCGGCGGCAGGTCGCCGGTCTTGCGGCCGAGGAGGCCCGGCATCTCGCGGGCGTCGTAGGCGACCAGCCCACGGGCCACCACCGCACCGTCGGGCCCGACCAGCTCGACCGGGTCGTCGGCGAGGAAGTCCCCCGCGATGCCGGTGATGCCGGCAGCCAGCAGGGAGGCGTGCCGCTCCCGCACGGCGGTGACCGCACCGTCGTCGAGGATCAGCCGGCCGCGCGGACGGCTGGCGTAGCGCAGCCAGAACTGCCGGGCGCTGGGCCGCCTGCCCATGGCGCCGAACAACGTGCCCACCCGGTTGCCGGCCAGCGCGTCGGCGGCCTGCGGGGTCGAGGTGACCACCACGGGGACGCCGGCGTGCGCGGCGATGAAGGCGGCCTCGACCTTGGTGGCCATGCCCCCGGTGCCCACGCCGTTGCGGCTGGCCGAGCCCAGGCTGACCGCCGCGAGGTCGCCGGGCTCGCGCACCGTGTCGACCAGCTGGGCGGGGCCGGTGCGCGGGTCGCCGTCGTAGACCCCGTCGACGTCGGAGAGCAGCACCAGCGCTCCGGCCTGGGCGACGTGCGCCACCAGCGCGGCCAGCCGGTCGTTGTCACCGAACCGGATCTCCTCGGTGGCCACCGTGTCGTTCTCGTTGACGATCGGCAGCACGCCCAGCGACAGCAGCCGCTCGACCGTCCGGTGGGCGTTGCGGTAGTGGCTGCGACGGGTCAGGTCGTCGGCGGTGAGCAGCACCTGCCCGACGGTGATCCCGTGCCGGGCGAAGGCGTCGGCGTAGGTCTGGACCAGCCGCAGCTGACCCACGCTGGCCGCCGCCTGCGCGGTGGCCAGGTCACGCGGGCGCCCGTCGATGCCCAGCGGGGCCAGTCCGGCGGCGATCGCGCCGGAGGACACCAGCACGACCTCCCGGCCGGACGCCCGCACCGCGGCGAGCACGTCCACCAGCGCCGTCAGCCGCTCGACGTCCAGACCGCCGGGCAGGGTGGTCAGCGACGAGGAGCCGACCTTGACCACGACCCGCCCGGCACCGGCGATCTCCGGGCGGGCGGCGGTGGTGGCGGGCGCACCGGTCACCGTCGGCCCGCCCGATCGTCGTCGTCGACGTCCTCCCCGGAAAGGCCGTCGGCCGGTCCGTCCACGTCGTCGTCCGCGTCGTCGTCGAGGCCGGCGAGGTCCTCGTCGGTCCAGCCGCCCTCGGTGACCTCGAACGGCACCCGGCGGGCGCGCTTGGCGGCGAGCCGCTCGACGGCGCCGATCCGCTCGGTGGTCTCCAGCCGGTTGTCGGTGCCGCGACCGCCGAGCCCGGCGGACTCCTCGGCGGTGAGCGTGCCGGCCGGCAGCGTCGGGGCCCAGTCGAAGGTGACGTCGCCGATGGTGACCGCGTCACCCTCGCGGGCGCCGGCCTCGGCCAGCTTCTCCTCGACGCCGAGCCGGTTGAGCCGGTCGGCCAGGTAGCCGACGGCCTCGTCGTTGGTGAAGTCGGTCTGCCGGACCCACCGCTCGGGCTTCGCGCCGCGGACGACGAACGCTGCGCCGTCCTCCCCGCCCGCCCCGTGGGGATCCCGCTCGACGGTGAAGCCGGTGTCGTCGACGGCGCGCGGGGTGAGGGTGATCCGCACCGGCTCGGGCGCCGGGAGCGCGGCCCGGTGCTCCTCGACCGCCGCGGCGAGCGCGTAGCCGAACGCGGCCAGCCCCTCGCCGGTCGCGGCGCTGACGGCGAAGACCTGCAGGCCGCGCTCCTCGAGCGAGGCCCGCACGAGGTCGACCAGCTCCCGGCCGTCCGGGACGTCGATCTTGTTGAGCACCGCGATCCGGAGCCGTCCGACGAGGTCGAGCTCGTCGCCGCCGGCCGCCGCCCCTGAGGCCACGGCTCCTGAATACTCGGCGAGCTCGTGCTCCAGCGCCTCGATGTCGCTCTCGGGGTCCCGGCCGGGCTCGATCGTGGCCATGTCGACGACGTGCACGAGGACGGCGCAGCGCTCGACGTGGCGGAGGAACTGCAGGCCCAGCCCCTTGCCGGAGGAGGCGCCGGGGATCAGCCCGGGGACGTCGGCCATCGTGTAGACGGTGTCGCCGGAGCGGATCACGCCGAGGTTGGGCACCAGCGTGGTGAACGGGTAGTCGGCGATCTTCGGCCGGGCCGAGGACATGGCGGCGATCAGCGAGGACTTGCCGGCCGACGGGTACCCGACCAGGCCGACGTCGGCGATGCTCTTGAGCTCCAGCACCGCGTCGAACGCCTCACCGGGCTCGCCGAGGAGCGCGAAGCCGGGCGCCTTCCGCCGGGGGTTGGCGAGTGCGGCGTTGCCGAGCCCGCCCTTGCCGCCGTGCGCCAGCACGACGCGGGTGCCGGCGCCGACGAGGTCGGCGATCACGCGGCCGTCGGGGGTGCTGACCACGGTGCCCTCGGGCACCCGCAGCACGCGGTCCTCGCCCCGGGCGCCGTGCCGGTTGCTGCCGGCGCCGGGGCGGCCGTTGGCCGCCTTCTGGTGCGGGCGGTGGTGGAAGTCGAGGAGGGTGTGCGCGCTGGGGTCGACCTCGAGGATGACGTTGCCGCCGTCCCCTCCGTTGCCCCCGTCGGGGCCGCCGAGCGGCTTGAACTTCTCGCGGTGCACCGAGGACACGCCGTGCCCGCCGTTACCGGCGGAGACGTGGATGGTGACGCGGTCGACGAAAGCGGCCATGTGTTCCGAGCGGACGAGGTCCGCGCCGCCTCCTAGCTACCTGTCAAGCGCCACGAGCGCACGGGCCGGTGGCCCGTGCGCTCGTCGCGAAGCGAATGTTCGCACCCCCTGCAGGAGCAGGAGGTGTTGTTCAGGCCTCGACCGCGGTGATGGAGACGGTCTTGCGTCCCCGCCGGGTGCCGAAGGTGACCGAGCCGGGCGCGAGCGCGAACAGCGTGTCGTCGCCGCCGCGGCCGACGCCGAGGCCCGGGTGGAAGTGGGTGCCGCGCTGGCGGACGATGATCTCGCCGGCCTTGACGACCTGCCCACCGAAACGCTTCACGCCGAGGCGCTGGGCGTTCGAGTCACGACCGTTGCGGGACGACGAGGCGCCCTTCTTGTGTGCCATGTCGGCGTCAGCCCTTCGAGATGTCGCGGACCACGACGCTGGTCAGGGGCTGACGGTGCCCCTGCCGCTTGTGGTAGCCGGTCTTGTTCTTGAACTTGTGGATGTGGATCTTCGGGCCCTTGCCGTGCTCGACGATCTCGCCGGTCACGGTCACCGTGGCCAGGGTCGCCGCATCGCTGGTGACGGTGTCCCCGTCGACCAGCAGGATGGCCGGGAGGGCGACGGTGTCGCCCGCCGCGCCCTGCAGGCGGTTGATCGTGAACGTGTCGCCCACGGCCACCTTGTGCTGGCTGCCACCGGCCTTCACCACTGCGTACACCACTGACTCCTCGTTCGCTTCTTCACGTCAAGCTCTGTGTCCGGCGCGCACGACCGGAACGGGCGCCGGGTGCTTGGACGGGTTGCGCACACCTGCCCGGCGGCGCCCGGAGGCGCCCGCGCGGTGGCGCAGCAACCCGTCCAGCGTACCCGAGCCGTCCCGGCCGGTCGACACGCCCCGGCTGTGGCCCTGCTGACCCGTCCGCGGGTTACGCGGGCGGACCTGCCGGGCGGCTGGCGGCCCGGCGACGGCGCGGCCGGGTGGTCGCGGCCGGCGGCTCGCCGTCGGCCGTGAAGCCGTCCTGGGCGCGCGGACCGTCGGACTCGGCACCGGCGTCGGCGTCGGCCGTGTGAGCCACCGCGCCGGGGAGGACGTCGGCAGTCGTGGTCGCCGGGGTAATCGGGACCTGGTTCTGCTCCGGTACCTCGACGGCACCGACCTCGCCGGCCGGCAGCACGTCCTCGGCCTGGGTCTTCGCCGGCGCCGGCGGCGCCGGCACGGTCTCGGGCAGCGGCTCGACCGTCGCGACCGACCCGCTGCGACGGCGCACGGGCGGCACGACCGGCTCCCCGTGGATCTCGTTGTCGGCCGGTTGCTGGGTCGCGGGCGCCGCCTCCTCGGTGGCGGGTCCGCCGGTGCCGGCCTCGTCCCCGGGATCAGCCGCGCCCGCGAGCACGGCGGCGTCCTCGGCCGCGCGCTCCTCGCCCGACTGGCCGCGGTTCCGGCGGCCCCGGTTGCGACGGCCGCCGCGGCCGCTCTCGGAGGCCTCGCCGTCACCGGTCGGGGTCTCGGCCGAACCGGCCTCGGCCCCGTCCTCGGCGGTCTCCTTGTCGGACGTGTCCTTGCTGCCGTCGCCGCGGTTGCGGCCGGAGTCCTTGCCGCCGGAGTCCTTGGCCCCGGAGTCCTTGGCCCCGGAGTCCCTGCCGCCGGAGTCCTTGGCCACGGAGTCCCTGCCGCCGGAGTCCTTGGCCCCGGAGTCCTTGCCGCCGCCACCGCCGCCGCCGCGGCGCTTCTCGTCCACCGGGTCGAGGTGCACGAGGATCCCGCGGCCACGGCAGTGCTCGCAGGACTCGGAGAAGACCTCCAGCAGGCCCTGGCCGACCCGCTTGCGGGTCATCTGCACCAGGCCGAGCGAGGTGACCTCCGCGACCTGGTGCTTGGTGCGGTCGCGGCCCAGGCACTCGGTGAGCCGGCGCAGGACGAGGTCCCGGTTGCTCTCCAGCACCATGTCGATGAAGTCGATGACGATGATGCCGCCGATGTCGCGCAGCCGGAGCTGGCGGACGATCTCCTCGGCCGCCTCCATGTTGTTGCGCGTGACGGTCTGCTCGAGGTTGCCCCCGGAGCCGGTGAACTTGCCGGTGTTCACGTCGACGACGGTCATCGCCTCGGTGCGGTCGATCACCAGCGATCCACCCGAGGGCAGCCACACCTTGCGGTCGAGCGCCTTGGTCAGCTGCTCGTCCACCCGCAGGTCGCGGAAGACGTCGCCCTCCCCGGTGTAGCGGGTGAGCCGCTCGGTCAGCTCCGGGGAGACGTGCGCGACGTAGGCCTCGACGGTGTCCCAGGCGTCGTCGCCCTGGACCACCAGCTCCTTGAAGTCCTCGTTGAAGACGTCCCGGATGACCCGGATGGCGAGGTCGGGCTCGCCGTAGAGCAGCGCCGGGGCGTTGGACGTCGACTCCGCCTTCTTCTGGATGACCTCCCACTGCGCGGTCAGCCGGTTGACGTCGCGGGTGAGCTCCTCCTCGGAGGCGCCCTCCGCGGCGGTCCGGATGATCACGCCGGCGTCCTCGGGCACGATGCGCTTGAGGATGTCCTTGAGCCGCTGCCGCTCGGTGTCGGGCAGCTTGCGGCTGATGCCGGTCATCGAGCCACCGGGCACGTAGACCAGGAACCGGCCCGGCAGGTTGACCTGCTGGGTCAGCCGGGCGCCCTTGTGCCCGATCGGGTCCTTGGTGACCTGCACCAGGATCTTGTCGCCGGACTTGAACGCCTGTTCGATGGAGCGCTGCTTGCCCGACAGACCCGCGGCGTCCCAGTTGACCTCACCGGCGTAGACGACGGCGTTGCGCCCCTTGCCGATGTCGACGAAGGCCGCCTCCATGCTGGGGAGCACGTTCTGCACGCGGCCGAGGTAGACGTTCCCGGCGAACGACGTCGCCGTCGCCTGGGTGACGTAGTGCTCGACCAGGACGTCGTCCTCGAGGACGGCGATCTGGGTGCGCTCGCCGCGCTGGCGGATGACCATCTTCCGGTCCACCGCCTCGCGGCGGGCGAGGAACTCCGACTCGGTCAGGATCGGCGTGCGCCGACGCCCGGTGTCCCGGCCGTCCCGGCGGCGCTGACGCTTGGCCTCGAGCCGCGTGGAGCCGGCGATCCCGCGGACGTCGTCGTCGCTGGTGCTCCGGCCGTTGCGACCGGCCCGCTCCGGGCGGTCGTCGTCGCTCTCGTCGGCGGAGTCCTCGGCGCCCGAGCCGCTGCTGCGCCGGCGACGGCGCCGGCGGCGGCGGGTGCCGGCGCCGGTCGATCCCTCGTCGTCGCCGTCGTCCTCGGTGTCCGTGGCGCCGTCGGAGGTGTCGGTGTCCTCGTCGGTGTCGGTGTCCTCGTCGGCGCCGGGGCGCTCGTTCCCGTTGTCGTCGTCGGAGTCCGAGGAGTCCTCGCCGCTGCGCCCACGGCCGCGCCCGCGACGGCCACGACGCCGCCGCCGGCTGGCCGACGAGCCGCCCTCGTCGGAGTCCTCGCCGGACTCGTCCGAGGCGTCGCGCTCCTCGGCGTCCTCGTCCTCGACGACGGTCGCCTCGGCGGGCTCCTGCTGGTCCTCGGCCGGACGGCGGCGCGAGCGGTTCCGGCGCGAGCGGGAAGGCGCCTCCTCGACAGCGTCGTCGCCGGCGCTGCCGGGGGTCTCGGCCGACTCGTCGAGCGTGTCGGGATCGGGTGACTCCGCCGGCCGGCGACTGCGCCGGCGCGGGGCCGGCGGCACGTCGGCGGGCGGGGCCATGAAGCTGATGAAGGCCGGGGCCGGCGCCGCGGGTGCGGGGGCGACCGCCTCGACCGAGTCCGGGGCGGCCGCGCCCGCCGGGCGGGTGGCCCGGCGGCGGGGACGGGCGACGACGGCGGTCGGTTCCGGCGAGCTGAACTGCGCCCCGAACGGGGACCGCACCGAGTCGTGCTCCGGCTCGTCGGACTCGACGTCCGCGGCCGGCTCGGCGGGCGACTCCGGCTCGGCGGGCGATCCGGGCGGGGTGCCGGCCTCCGCCGCGGCGTCCGGCTCCTCCTCGGCCGGTGCTCCGTCCTCGGGGAGCGCCGGGATGCCGCCGGCCTCGTTCTCGGCGGCCTGCGGTGTGCCCGCGGGGACGTCGTCGCCCTGGGTCTCGTCGTGCGTCGGGGTGTGGTCGGTGTCAGCCACGAGGGCTCTCGCCTCCTGTGTGGTGCTCCCGGGCGCCGATCGGTTCGACTGGCGGCCGCGCAGGAGCACGGGTTGGGCGGGGCGAGCCGCCGCTCGGGGTACGGCGGACGGGCTCGCCCTGCGAAGTCTGTGGGCGGCTCCCGCGCGACGGTTGCCGCGGCGGGGAGCCGGAATGCGGTGGTGCGCGCCTCCGGTGACGCCGGGTGCGGTGGTGCTGAGTCCTGCGGTGGTCTGGGCGTCCGGGACCGGGTGGCCCGGATCGGTCGCGTCACGTCTGGCAGCCGTGCCGCTCGACGGCGCGCAGCCCCCGGGGCCTCCGCCGGTCAGACCGTCGCATGCTCCCCCTGGCAGCGGGTGCGCGCCGCACGGTCAGGACCGAGCGGATCGGCCACGGTCCCGCTGTCGTCGAGCCGGCCCTGCGCCTCACGCACGGCCCGTGGGGGCAACGGCGGGCGCAGGTCGGCGACGGCAGCCAGGGCGGCCAACACGTCATCGGGTCGTACAGCGGGCGTCACCTGCCGGACGACCATGTGCAGTATGGCACAACCTGCCCCCTCGATCGCCGACGCGCTGGCGACGGCGGGGCGGGCATCGATGTCCTTGAGCCCGTTCTTGGTCCGCTTGGCTACGGTCACCACGTCGCTGGCGAGGAACTTCTCCACCGCCGGCGCGAGCTCTGCGAGGGACACCCCTGGCAGCTCGACGCGCCAGACGGAGGTGTCGATGCGGTCGGCCAGGGAACCGGTCCCCTCCTGCGCCTCCACGACCGCGAGGACGGCGACGTCGGGCGGCAGGGCGGCGTCCAGCGCGACCCGCACCGCCTCGGGCTCGCAGCGGATCGCGACCCCGATCTCCAGGTATTCCGCCTCGCTGGCCGACCCGGTCGGCGCGGCACCGATGTAGGAGATCTTCGGGTGCGGGCTGAACCCGGCCGAGAACGCCATCGGCACCTGCGCCCGCCGCAGCGCGCGCTCCAGCGCCCGGGCGAGGTCGCGGTGCGAGGCGAAGCGCAGCCGCCCCCGCTTGGCGTAGCGGATGCGCAGCTTCTGCACGGTCGGCGGCGGGGGCGGGCCCGAGGGCTGGCGGGCCATCAGACGACGGTGAGCGGGAGCAGGCTGCGGCCGGTGGGCCCGATCTGGATCTCGGTGCCCATGGTGGGGCAGACACCGCAGTCGTAGCAGGGGGTCCACCGGCAGTCGGCGACCTCCTCCTCGGAGAGGGCCTCCTGCCAGTCCTCCCAGAGCCACTCCTTGTCCAGCCCCGAGTCCAGGTGGTCCCAGGGCAGGATCTCGTGCTCGGTGCGCTCCCGGGTGGTGAACCAGCCGACGTCGACGCCGAACGGCGCCAGCTCGTCGGCCGCGGCCTGCATCCACCGGTCGTAGGAGAAGTGCTCGCTCCAGCCGTCGAACCTGCCGCCGTCGCGCCAGACGCGCTCGATGACCCGGCCGACCCGGCGGTCGCCGCGGGAGAGCAGGCCTTCGATGACGCCCGGCTTGCCGTCGTGGTACCGCAGCCCGATGGAGCGGCCGATGCGGCGATCGCTGTTGATCGCCTGGCGCAGGAGCCGGAGCCGGGAGTCGATGGTCTCGGCGCTGGCCTGGCTCGCCCACTGGAACGGGGTGTGCGGCTTGGGCACGAAGCCACCGATGGAGACGGTGCAGCGGATGTCCTTGCGGCCGCTGGCCTCGCGGCCGGCGCGGATCACCTCGACCGCGAGGTCGGCGATCTCCAGCACGTCCTCGTCGGTCTCGGTGGGCAGACCGCACATGAAGTAGAGCTTCACCTGCGTCCAGCCGTTGGCGTAGGCGGTGGTCACCGTGCGGACGAGGTCCTCCTTGGACACCGTCTTGTTGATCACCCGGCGGATCCGCTCGCTGCCGCCCTCGGGGGCGAAGGTCAGGCCGCTGCGCCGTCCGTTGCGGGACAGCTCGTTGGCCAGCGTGACGTTGAAGGCGTCCACCCGGGTGCTGGGCAGGCTGAGGCTGGTGTTGGTGCCCTCGTAGCGGTCGGCGAGCTCCTTGGCCACCTGGCCGATCTCGGAGTGGTCGGCGCTGGACAGCGACAGCAGCCCGACCTCCTCGTACCCGGTGGACTTCAGCCCCTGCTCCACCATGGAGCCGATGCCGGTGATGGTCCGCTCGCGTACGGGACGAGTGATCATCCCGGCCTGGCAGAAGCGGCAGCCGCGGGTGCAGCCGCGGAAGATCTCCACGCTCATCCGCTCGTGCACGCTCTCGGCGAGCGGTACCAGCGGGGTCTTCGGGTAGGGCCACTCGTCGAGGTCCATGACGGTGCGCTTGCCCACCTTGGCGGGCACGTCGTCGCGGGTGCGGGTGACCGCGGCGATGGTGCCGTCGGCACCGTAGGTGAAGGCGTAGAAGCGCGGCACGTAGACGCCGTCCACGCGGGCCAGGCGGGCCAGCAGCTCCTCGCGGCCGCCGGGGCGCCCCTGCGCCTTCCACGCGGCGACGACGTCGGTGATGTCGCCGACGGCCTGCTCGCCGTCACCGAGGACGGCGCAGTCGACGAAGTCGCTGACCGGCTCGGGGTTGAACGCGGCGTGCCCCCCGGCGACGACGACCGGGTGGGTCTCGTCCCGGTCGACGGCGTGGATCGGCACGCCGGCGAGGTCGAGGGCCTCGAGCAGGTTGGTGTAGCCGAGCTCGGTCGCGAAGCTGACGCCGAGCAGGTCGAAGTCGCGCACCGCGCGGTGCCCGTCGACGGTGAACTGCGGAACGCCGTGCTCGCGCATGAGCGCGGCGAGGTCGGGCCAGACGGCGTAGGTGCGCTCGGCCAGCGCATCGGGGCGCTCGTTGAGCACCTCGTAGAGGATCATGAGGCCCTGGTTGGGCAGCCCCACCTCGTAGGCGTCCGGATACATCAGCGCCCAGTGAACGGCTGCGGACTCCCACGGCTTCACCTGGGCGTTGAGTTCACCGCCGACGTACTGGATGGGCTTCTGGATCTGGGCCAGCAGCGGTTCGAGGCGGGGGTACAGGGTCTCACCAGTCATGACCTGTCCAGGGTAGCCGCCCCGCTGTCCCGCCCCCCCTGTTGATCAGGTGACCTGATCGATCGGGGTCCTGACTCAGCGTCGACGGTGAGCCAGGACCCCACCAGCTGAGCCAGGACGCCGCCAGGACGCCATGCCGCGCCGGCGGCTACTTCAGCAGGAGACCGGAGAGGCGGCGGGCGCCGATGGTCAGGCCGACCAGCCCCATGACCACCAGGTAGCCGGCGTTGCCCAGCAGCGACCAGCCGACGTCGCCGGTGACGAGGCCGCGGATCAGCTCGATGCCGTGGTACAGCGGCGTGCACTGGACGACGACCTGCAGCGGCCCGGGGTAGGTCGACAGCGGGTAGAAGGTCGTCGAGAAGAGGAACAGCGGCAGCAGCACCAGCTGCACGAACTCGAAGTCCTGCCAGCCGCGCAGGAACGTCGTGGCGGCGAGCCCCACCGCGGCGAAGGCGAACCCGATGAGGATCGCGGCGGGCAGCGCGAGCACCGCCCACCAGGAGCCGACCAGCCCCATGACCACCATGATCCCCAGGAAGGCCGCGGAGTAGGTGGCGCCCCGCATGAGCGACCAGGCCACCTCCCCCACCGCCACGTCCGGCGCGGACAGCGGGGTGGCCAGGACGGCGTCGTAGAGCTTCGAGTACCGCAGCTTGAAGAAGAGGTTGAACACCGAGTCGTAGATCGCGCCGTTCATCGCGGCGGCCGCCATGAGCCCCGGTGCGACGAACTCCTGGTAGCTCAGCGACGCACCGGTGTCGGTGACCACGGTGCCGATCAGCCCGCCGATCCCGACGCCGATCGAGAGCAGGTAGAAGAACGGCTCGAACATCCCGGAGACGAACAGCGGCCAGGTGCGCTTGGCCACCAGGAAGTTCCGGTGCACCAGGTGCCCGGCCCGCCGGGCGGAGAGCGGGTAGAGGGGGAACACCCGCCAGAGCAGCGCCTGCCGCGGAGCGGTGGTCTCCACGGTGCTCACGTGACCAGCCTCCGGCGCAAGGTGCGTGCCGCGAGCGCCAGGCCCACGAGGAACCACAGCAGCAGGTAGCCGACGTGCAGCAGCGCGGCACCCGCTTCGATCGAGCCCAGCGACAGCCCGCGGGAGAGGGCCACCCCGTGCCACAGCGGGGTCGCGTAGGCCACCCACTCGAAGAACCGCGGCAGCTGGTCCACCGGGAAGAACGTCCCGGAGAACAGGAACATCGGCAGGACCAGGAACCGCTGCAGCGCGGCGAAGCCGGTGTCGTTGTCCAACGTCGCGGAGAAGGCGGTGATGGGGGCGGCGAAGGCCAGACCCGTGAGCAGGGCTGCGGGCAGCGTGAGCAGGACGAGCAGGCTCTCGGCGGCACCGAACAGCACGAGGACGGCGAGGAACAGCGCCGCCGACGTCCCCACCCGGAAGGCGACGTACAGCAGGTGGCCGGCCAGCAGGTCGCGCACCCCCGCCGGCGTGGCCAGCACCGCCTCGTAGGTCTTGTCCCACTTGATCGCGCCGAGCACCGGGTAGGTCGACTCGAAGCTGCCCAGCTGCATCGCCGCGGCGACCAGCAGGCCGGGCGCGAGGAAGGACAGGTAGTCCACGCCGCCGGGCAGGCCGGAGCCGCGGTCGACGAGGACGCCCAGCGTCAGCCCCATCGCCGCGAGGAAGAGCGCCGGCTCCAGCACGCTGCTGACCAGGCTGCTGCGCCAGAAGTGCCGGTAGGCGGTGAGCCGGTGAGCGGTGAAGGCGAGGGCGCCGGGAGCGGTCACGTCAGTCCACCAGCGTCCGGCCGGTCAGCCGGAGGAAGACGTCCTCCAGCGAACTCCGGCGCACCAGGCTCGACAGCGGGTGCACGCCGGCGCCGGTGACGGCCGACAGGGCGTCGTCGCCGTCGCCGGTGTAGAGCAGCAGGCGGTCGGGCAGCACCTCGACCCGCTCGACGGCGCCGGCCTGCAGCACCCCGTCGAGGTCGGGGACGTACCGCTCCGGGCCGGGCTGCCCCTCCAGCAGCGGAAAGCGCAGCTCCAGGACCTCCCGGGTCGCGTACCGGCGGATCAGCTCCGCCGGCGACCCCTCGGCGGCGATCCGGCCCTTGTCCATGACGACCAGCCGGTCGCAGAGCTGCTCGGCCTCGTCCATGTAGTGCGTGGTGAGCACGAGGGTCACCCCGCGCTGCTTGAGCCGGTAGAGCCGGTCCCACAGGACGTGGCGGGCCTGCGGGTCCAGCCCGGTCGTCGGCTCGTCGAGCAGGACGACCTCGGGCTCGTTGATCAGCGCCCGTGCGATGGTCAGCCGCCGCTTCATGCCACCCGAGAGCGGCTCCACCTTGTCGCCGGCCCGCTCGGTGAGCTGCACGAACTCCAGCAGCTCGGCGGCGCGGCTGCGCAGCACCGACCGCGCGATCCCGAAGTACCGCCCGTAGACCAGCAGGTTCTCCGCGACCGTGATCTCGGGGTCGAGGTTGTCGGTCTGCGGCACGACACCGAGGCGGGCGCGGATCGCCGGGCCGTCGACCACCGGATCGAGGCCGAGGATCCGGAGCTCACCGGCCGTGGGCGGCGACACCGCGCCGATCATGCGCATCGTCGAGCTCTTGCCGGCGCCGTTCGGGCCGAGGAACCCGAACGCCTCCCCGGGCGCGACGTCGACGTCGATGCCGTCGACGGCGGTGAAGGTGCCGAACCGCTTGACCAGTCCGCGGGCGGAGATCAGGGACTGGTCGGTGGGCACCGGGAGACCGTAGTCAGCCCCACCGACGGCGGACGACCCGTTCTCGGCACGCGCCGGGAGTCAGCCGAGGTCGGGGAAGAACAAGGCGATCTCGCGCGCGGCGGACTCGGGCGAGTCGGAGCCGTGCACGATGTTGTCCTGCACCTCGAGGGCGAAGTCGCCGCGGATCGTGCCGGGCGCGGCCTTCACCGGGTCGGTGGCACCGGCGAGGGCGCGAAACGCCTCGATGGCGCGCGGGCCCTCCACGACCAGGGCCATCAGCGGGCCGCCGGTGATGAACTCGACGAGCGAGCCGAAGAACGGCCGCTCGCGGTGCTCGGCGTAGTGCGTCTCGGCGACCTCGGCGGTCAGCGTGCGCAGCTCGGCGGCGACCAGGCGCAGCCCCTTGCGCTCCAGCCGGGTGATCACCTCGCCGACCAGGCCGCGGGAGACGCCGTCGGGCTTGACGAGGACGAGGGTGCGTTCGGTCACGGGGCGGCAGCTTACGGGGTGGCCTGGTCCTCGCCGTCGGCGTCGCCGGCCCGGGGGGACGGAACCGGGCCGAAGGAGGTGCCGATCAGCTGCTTGCGCACCTGCAGCAGGTAGCTCCAGATGAGCACGAACGCCCCGGCCACGATCCACATGACGCTGTTGAGCAGGCCGGTGAGCAGCAACGGCACCTGCAGCGCGGTACCGATGAGCAGGCCGCGCTCCCGCCGCTGCACCGCCGACGCCAGGATCAGCAGGAGCGCGAGGACGAGCAGGACCGTCAGGCGGCCGGCACCGAGCCCCTCCTCGGTCTGCGCGATACCCCGCGGCACGAACAGGACGGCGATGCCCTCGAGCACGAGCACCGCCGCCGCGGCACCGCGCAGCGCCTTCGCGGCGCGGAGCGGGTCCGGTGCGGTCACCGCCGGCTCCCGGACAGCAGGGTGCGGGCCTCGCCGGCGGTGATGACGCTGCCGGTGACCAGCACGCCGGAGCCGCCGAGCGCGTCGTCCGGGCCGGCCTCGGCCAGCTCGATCGCCTCGGTGATGGCCTCGTTCAGCCGCGGCGAGACGCTCACCCGGTCGGCCCCGAAGACGTCGACCGCGAGCGCGCCCAGCTCGTCGGCCGGCATGGCGCGCGACGAGCTGTTCTGGGTGACGACCAGCTCGGCGCAGACCTCCTCGAGCGCGGCGAGCATCCCGGCGACGTCCTTGCCGTGGACGGCGCCGACGACGCCGACCAGCCGGGTGAAGTCGAAGGACTCCCGGATCGCTTCGACCGTCGCGGTCATGCCGGCCGGGTTGTGGGCCGCGTCGACCAGCACGGTGGGGCTGGTGCGCAGGCGCTCGAGCCGGCCGGGCGAGCGGACCGCCGCGAAGGCCGCGCGGACGGTCTCCTGCTCGATCGGGCCGGTGGCCGCGCCCGCACCCAGGAACGCCTCGACCGCGGCCAGCGCGGTGGCCGCGTTCTGCGCCTGGTGGGCGCCGAAGAGCGGGAGGAAGACCTCCTCGTACTCCCCGCCGAGACCCTGCAGCCGCACCTGCTGCCCCCCGACGGCCACCTTCCGGTCGAGGATGCCGAACTCGGTGCCCTCGCGGGCGACCACGGCGTCGGCCTCGACGGCGCGGCGGACCAGCGCGTCCAGGGCCCCGGGCTGCTGGTGCGCCAGCACCGCGATCGAGTCGGCCTTGATGATCCCGGCCTTCTCGCCGGCGATCGTGGCGACGTCGGGGCCGAGGTACTCGGCGTGGTCCATCGCCACCGGGGTGACGACGGCGACCCGCGCGTCGGCCACGTTCGTGGCGTCCCACCGGCCGCCCATGCCCACCTCGACGACGGCGACGTCGACCGGCGCGTCGGCGAAGAGCGCGTAGGCCATCCCCACCATGACCTCGAAGAAGCTCATCGGGATCTCACCGGCGGCGTCGACCATCTGCACGTACGGCGCGATGTCGTCGTAGGTCTCGACGAAGCGCTCGGGGCCGACCGGTTCGCCGTTGAGCACGATCCGCTCGCGGATGGTCTGCAGGTGCGGGCTGGTGAACCGGCCCACCCGCAGCCCGAAGCCGCGCAGGATCTCGTCGATCATCCGCGCCGTCGTCGTCTTGCCGTTGGTGCCGGCCACCTGGATGACCGGCATCGCGCGGTGCGGCGAACCGAGCAGGTCGACCAGGGCGCTGATGCGGGTGAGGGACGGCTCCAGCCGGCTCTCCGGCCACCGGGCCAGCAGCTCGCTCTCGACCCGGGCCATCTCACCGGTGCTGCCGTTGCTCATCCTGCTCAGGATGCCAGCACGGTCACCGGGCGACGGCGGCCCGGCCGGGGGCGCCGCCGACGACCCCTCCGCCGGCGTGCATCCAGTCACGCGGCGGAGTGTTCTCCACGACGCGCTTGCCGAGCGGGAACAGCCCGACCGCCGCGAGCTTGAAGGACGCCACGCCGAACGGGATCCCGATGATCGTGAGGCAGAACCCGATGCCGGCGACGATGTGCAGCAGCGCCAGCCACCAGCCGGCGACCAGGAACCACAAGAGGTTGCCCACGGCCGACGCGACCCCGGCGTCCGGGGCCCGCACGGTCGTGCGCCCGAACGGCCAGATCACGAAGAAGGCGAGCCGGAACGCGGCGATGCCGAACGGGATGGTGACGATCAGCAGGCAGGCGAGCACGCCTGCCAGGGCGTAGGCCAGGGCGAGCACCCAGCCCTGGAGCACCAGCCAGACGAGGTTGAGCAGCAACCGCAAGGTATCCACACCTGAACCACGAGGCGGCGCCACGCACGGTTCCCGCGACGCACCGTGCGACCGGCCACAGGCGCGTCACCGCGCCCGCCGGAACGGTGTTGCCACGCCTTTCTAGGATGCCGGTCATGGAAACCCGCATCGCGAGCCCGGATGGTGCCGCCGTGACCACGGCCGACCCGGGAGCCTCGAGCGGCGTACCCGAGAAGCCCTCGATCGACGGCCTCGAGGAGAAGTGGGTCGGCCGCTGGGCCGCCGAGGACACCTACGGCTTCGACCGCGCGGCCGCCCTGCAGGCGCCGCGGGAGCAGATCTACTCGATCGACACTCCCCCGCCGACCGCCAGCGGCTCGCTGCACGTGGGGCACGTGTTCAGCTACACCCACACCGACATCGTCGCCCGCTACCAGCGGATGCGCGGCAAGCACGTCTACTACCCGATGGGCTGGGACGACAACGGGCTGCCGACCGAGCGGCGGGTGCAGAACTACTACGGCGTCCGCTGCGACCCGGCCCTGCCCTACGACCCGTCGTTCGAGCCCCCCGCCAAGGCGGGCAAGGACCAGGTGCCGGTCTCCCGCCGCAACTTCGTCGCGCTGTGCATGCAGCTGACGGAGGACGACGAGGCAGAGTTCGAGAAGCTCTGGCGCCGCGTCGGTCTGTCGGTCGACTGGGGCAACGTCTACCGGACGATCTCGGAGACCTCCCGCGCGACCGCGCAGCGGATGTTCCTGCACAATCTGGCCCGCGGCGAGGCCTACGCCCAGGAGGCGCCGACCCTCTGGGACGTCACCTTCCGCACCGCCGTCGCCCAGGCCGAGCTGGAGGACCGGGAGCGCCCCGGCGCCTACCACCGGATCTCCTTCTCCTCCGCCGACGGCTCGGTCTTCATCGAGACCACCCGGCCGGAGCTGCTGCCGGCGTGCGTGGCACTGGTCGCGCACCCCGACGACGCGCGCTACCAGCCGCTGTTCGGGAAGACGGTCCGGACGCCGCTGTTCGACGTCGAGGTGCCGGTGGTCGCGCACCGCCTCGCCGAGCCCGACAAGGGCTCCGGCATCGCGATGATCTGCACCTTCGGTGACCTCAACGACGTCACCTGGTGGCGGGAGCTGCAGCTGCCCACCCGCGCGATCGTCGGCTGGGACGGCCGGATCCTGGCCGACCCGCCGCCCGGCGTGCCCGTGCACCCCTACGACGAGCTGGCCGGCAAGACGATGTTCAGCGCCCAGCAGCGGATCGTGGAGCTGCTGCGCGACTCCGGCGACCTCGAGGGCGAGCCGAAGCAGATCACCCACCCGGTGAAGTTCTTCGAGAAGGGCGAGCGCCCGCTGGAGATCGTCACCACGCGGCAGTGGTACATCCGCAACGGTGGCCGGGACGCCGACCTGCGGGACGCGCTGATCGCCCGCGGCCGGGAGATCCAGTGGGTGCCCGAGCACATGCGGCACCGCTACGACAACTGGGTCGAGGGTCTCAACGGCGACTGGCTGATCAGCCGGCAGCGGTTCTTCGGCGTCCCGTTCCCGGTCTGGTACCGGCTGGACGCTTCCGGTGAGCCGATCCACGACGAGCCGATCCTGGCGCCGGAGTCGGCGCTGCCGGTCGACCCGTCGTCGGACGTCCCCGAGGGCTTCACCGAGGACCAGCGCGGCAAGCCGGGCGGGTTCATGGCCGACCCCGACGTGATGGACACCTGGGCGACGTCGTCGCTGTCGCCGCAGGTGGCCTCGGGCTGGGACACCGACCCCGAGCTGTTCGCCAAGGTCTTCCCGATGGACCAGCGGCCCCAGGCGCACGACATCATCCGCACCTGGCTGTTCTCCACCGTGGTCCGGGCGCACTTCGAGCACGGCAGCGCGCCCTGGTCGCACGCCACCATCTCCGGCTTCGTGGTCGACCCCGACCGCAAGAAGATGTCGAAGTCCAAGGGCAACGCGACGACGCCGATCGACGTCCTCGAGCGCTACGGCACCGACGCCGTGCGCTGGCGCGCCGCCGGGGCTCGGCCCGGGGCCGACTCGCCGTTCGACGAAGCGCAGATGAAGGTCGGCCGGCGGCTGGCGATGAAGATCCTCAACATCGGCAAGTTCGTGCTGGGGCTGGGCGCGGGCTCGGTGGACCTGGCGTCGGCGACCGAGCGGATCACCGAGCCCATCGACCGGGGGATGCTCACCGCCCTGGCCGCCGTCGTGGACGAGGCCACCGCGGCGATGGAGGCCTACAACTACACCCGTGCGCTCGAGGTCGCCGAGACGTTCTTCTGGTCGTTCTGCGACGACTACGTGGAGCTGGTGAAGTCCCGCGCCTACCGGAGCGACGACGCCGCCGCCTCCGCGCAGGCCGCCCTGGCGCTCGCCCTGTCGGTGCAGCTGCGGCTGTTCGCCCCGGTCCTGCCCTTCGTCACCGAGGAGGTCTGGTCCTGGTGGCAGACCGGCTCGGTGCACCGCGCCGCGTGGCCGTCGGCCGCCGAGCTGCCCGGGAACGGCGACCCTGCGGTGGTGACCGTGGCCGCCGCGGCGCTGGCCGCGGTGCGCAAGGCCAAGTCCGACGCCAAGCAATCGATGCGCGCCGACGTGGAGTCGGCGACCGTGACCGCGACGCCCGACCAGGTGCCGCTGGTGGAGGCGGTGCGCTCCGACCTGATCGACGCCGGTCGCATCCAGCTGCTGATGGTCCGCCCGGGCGAGGGCGCCCTGGCCGTCGACGTCGTCCTGGCCGGACCCGGCGCGGACTAGCCGCGACCGGTCAGGGCGTCGTCCCCGCCGAGGCCGAGGCGCCGGAGCACCTCGTCGGTGTCGGCGCCGGGTTCGCGCGGCGGAGTGCGCACGGAGCCCGGCGTCCGGCTGAGCTTGATCGGGAGACCCACCCCGGTGTAGCCGTCGAGTTCGACGACGAGGTCGCGGTGCCGCACCTGCGGATCGGTCAACGTCTCGCCGATGTCGTGCACCGGACTCGACGGCACCCCGCGCTCGAGCAGGGTGCGCCCCAGCTCCTCCCGGTCCCGGCCGCGCAGCAGCGGCGCCAGGACGCCGCGGAGCTCGTCACGGTGCCCGACCCGGTCGGCGTTCGAGGCGAAACGCTCCTCGTCGGCGAGGCCCGGCACCCCGAGCACGTCCACCAGCGCGCGGAACTGCCGGTCGTTGCCGACGGCGAGGAAGAAGATCCCGTCGCGGCACTCGAAGGTGTCGTAGGGGGCGATCGTGGGGTGCGCCGAGCCGGTCCGGGCAGGCACGTGCCCGTTGGCGAACCAGGTCGCGCTGTGCGGGTGCAGCAGGCTGACCGCGGTGTCCAGGAGCGCGCAGTCCACGAGCTGGCCCCGTCCCGAGACCTGCCGTTCCTGCAGCGCCAGCAGGATGCCGGTGACCGCGTAGATCCCGGTCACCATGTCCACGACGGGTACGCCCACGCGCAGCGGTGGCCCGGTCTCCTCGCCGTTGATGCTCATCAGCCCGCCGTACGCCTGCAGCACCGCGTCGTAGCCCGGAGCGCCGCCCAGCGGCCCCTCGACCCCGAAGCCGGTGATCCGGGCATGGACCAGGCGCGGGTACCGGGTGGAGAGGTGCTCGTCGTCGAAGCCCCACGCGGCGAGCGTCCCGGCCTTGAAGTTCTCCACCAGCACGTCCGCGTCCTCCAGCAGCCGGCGCAGCGCCTCCCGGCCGCCGTCGGAACCGAGGTCGAGCACGATGTTCTGCTTGTTCCGGTTCACGCCGGTGAAGTACGCGCTCGTCCGGGGCCCGACGAACGGCGGCCCCCACCCCCGGGTCTCGTCACCGGCAGGCGGCTCGACCTTGATCACCTCCGCGCCGTGGTCGGCGAGCATCTGCGTGCACAGCGGGCCGGCGAGGACCCGCGACAGGTCCACGACGCGCAGACCCGACAACGCGCCGGCGTGGTGGGACATGGTGGCCTCTCAGTAGGACTTCGGCAGGCGCAGCACGTGCTGGGCGATGTGGTTCAGCACCATCTCCTGGCTCACCGGGGCCAGCCGCAGCAGTCGCGCTTCCCGGAAGTAGCGCTCCACGTGGTACTCCTTGGCGTACCCCATCCCCCCGTGGGTCTGGATCGCCTGGTCGGCGGCCTGGAAACCCGCCTCGGCGCAGAGGTACTTCGCCGTGTTGGCCTCGCGTGCGCAGGGCAGGCCCCGGTCGTAGCGCCAGGCCGCGTGGCGTGCGGCGAGCTCGGCGGCATCCAGCCGCATCAACGCCTCGGCGAGCGGGAACGCGATGCCCTGGTTCATGCCGATGGGCCGGCCGAAGACGACCCGCTCGTTGGCGTAGCGGGTCGCCCGGCGCAACGCCGCCCGACCGATCCCCAGTGCCTCGTGGGCCAACAGGATGCGCTCGGGGTTGAGGCCGTCCAGGAGGTAGGTGAACCCCTGGCCCTCCTCGCCGATCAACGCGCTCGCCGGCACCCGCAGGTCGTCGATGAACACCTCGTAGGACGCCACGGCGTTGCGCCCCAGTTTCGGGATGGCCCGCAGGTGGACGGCGTCGGAATCAAGGTCCACCAGGAACAGCGACATGCCCTCGGTGGGCCGGGCGGTCTCCTCGCGCGGGGACGTACGGCAGATCAGCACCATCTTCTCGGACTGGCCCGCCTTGGTGATCCACACCTTCCGGCCGCTGATGACGTAGTCGGTGCCGCTTCGCCGGGCGAAGGTGGAGATGCGTGACGTGTCCGTCCCGGCGTCGGGTTCCGTCACCCCGAAGCACACGTGCAGCGACCCGTCGGCGGCTCGAGGAAGGACCTCTTCGCGCAGCTCCGTGCTCCCGTGCTTGACGATGGTGTTGAGTCCGAAGATCGTCAGGTGCATGGGGCTGCAGCCGTTCATCCCGGCGCCGGATGCAGCCACTTCCTCCAGCAGGAGCGCCGCCTCGAGGATGCCGAGCCCACCACCGCCGTACGCCTCGGGGATGGCGATGCCCAGCCAGCCCGCCTCGGCGAACGCGTTGTAGAAGTCCCACGGGAACTCGTGCTTCTCGTCCCGCTCGGCCCAGTACTCGTCGGAGAAGGTGGCGGCCAGCTTCCGGACGCCGTCACGTACCTGCGTCTGGTCGTCGCTGAGTTCGAAGTCCATCAGGATGCCCCTGGCCGGATCGGATGACGTCGTCGGAGCGGGGCTCTCCAGGGACCGCGCGGACCCGGTGGCCCCGACCGCAAGCGGCGTCGACGCGACGGGACGTGGTCTCCCACGGGGCCAGGGTGAGGGGGTCGCACCCCCGCGGGGCACTCACCGGCGGTCACTCCGAGCAGTCGCTTCGGCGCCCGGCTGCGATCTTCGGTGACTGCTGCCACAGAGCCACCGTAGCGGCCCTAAGGCCGGCGGTCCGCATCGCCAGGACGTGGGCGGCCCCGGCCGTGTGCACTCCGCCCCCCGACCCGCGGCGACGTCGTCGCTCGCGAACGCCGAGCACATCGTCGAGGACCGGCCCGGCCACCGTCCGGGGTCGTGACCGTCACACCCTCCACCCAGCCGCTCGCCGCGCGCCTCGGCACCGGGGCCGGCACACCCTGGGGCGCTGCCACGGGCTCCCACCGGCGAGACGCAGCGAGCCCGCCCCCGGATCGGGGACGGGCTCGCACGGGTGCTACCTGGCTCAGGCCGACTTCTCGCGGGGGGCGCGGGACGGCTTGCGCGGGACGATCGTCGGGTTGACGTGCTCCAGGACGACCTCCTTGGTGATCGTCACGGAGGCGATGTCCTCGCGGCTGGGGATGTCGTACATCACCGACTGGAGCACCTCCTCCATGATCGCGCGGAGCCCGCGGGCGCCCGTCCCGCGGAGGATCGCCTGGTCGGCGACGGCCTCGAGCGCGTCGTCGGTGAACTCCAGCTCCACGCCGTCGAGCTCGAACAGCTTCCGGTACTGGCGCACCAGTGCGTTCTTCGGCTGGGTCAGGATGTTGATCAGCGCCTGACGGTCCAGCTTCTTCACGCTGGTGATCACCGGGAGGCGGCCGATGAACTCGGGGATCATGCCGAACTTCAGCAGGTCCTCGGGCATGACCTCGGCGAAGGCGTTGAGCTCCTCGAGCTCCTTCTTGCCGCGGATCTCGCCGGCGAAGCCGATGCCCTGCTTGCCGGCGCGCGCCTCGATGACCTGCTCCAGGCCGGCGAAGGCGCCACCCACGATGAACAGCACGTTCGTCGTGTCGATCTGGATGAACTCCTGGTGCGGGTGCTTGCGCCCACCCTGCGGCGGGACCGACGCCGTCGTCCCCTCGAGGATCTTCAGCAGGGCCTGCTGCACACCCTCGCCGGAGACGTCCCGGGTGATCGACGGGTTCTCGCTCTTGCGGGCGATCTTGTCGACCTCGTCGATGTAGATGATGCCGGTCTCGGCGCGCTTGACGTCGTAGTCGGCGGCCTGGATCAGCTTGAGGAGGATGTTCTCGACGTCCTCACCCACGTAGCCGGCCTCGGTGAGCGCGGTGGCGTCGGCGATGGCGAACGGGACGTTCAGCATCCGGGCCAGGGTCTGCGCGAGGTGGGTCTTCCCGCAGCCGGTGGGGCCGATCAGCAGGATGTTGGACTTGGCCAGCTCGACGGCGTCCTCGCGGGAGGCGCGGTCACCGCCGGCCTGGATCCGCTTGTAGTGGTTGTAGACCGCGACCGAGAGCGTGCGCTTGGCCTTGTCCTGGCCGATCACGTACTGGTCGAGGAAGTCGTGGATCTCCTTGGGCTTCGGCAGCTCGTCGAACTTCAGGTCCGACGACTCCGAGAGCTCTTCCTCGATGATCTCGTTGCAGAGATCGATGCACTCGTCGCAGATGTAGACCCCGGGGCCAGCGATGAGCTTCTTGACCTGCTTCTGGCTCTTGCCGCAGAACGAGCACTTGAGCAGATCACCGCTCTCACCGATTCGTGCCACCTGCTGACCTCCACCTCGACAGTCGCCGGTCCTGGTGCCAGGTACCCGCGGGTTGGATGTGTACTGCTTGCTACCCCTGCTCGACCCCGCTGACAGGCTGTCCCGCGAGGCTCTCCTCCCGGCGCTTCTGGCCGGGGATCGGGTGTTCGCCGAACGTACCTGCCGCCGTGGACGAGGTCGGGCAATGACTCACCCGGTTCCGCCCCGGCCGTCCCACTCGTGTCCCGCCGTGCCCTCAGACCCCTCCGACGGTACGGGCCGAACACGCGTCACGCGCGTCCCCGGCCCGTACCGGATCACGGAGTCGGGAGGGCGTTGAGCTTCCGGCTCTGGATCACCTGGTCGACGATGCCGTAGTCCTTGGCCTCGGCGGCCGTCAGGATCTTGTCGCGGTCGATGTCCTTGCGGACCTGCTCCTGAGGGCGACCGGTGTGCCGGGCCAGGATCTCCTCCATCTGCACGCGCACCCGCTCGATCTCGGCGGCGTGGATCTCGAGGTCGGACACCTGACCGCCGGACTCGCCGGACGGCTGGTGGATCAGCACCCGGGAGTAGGGCAGCGCCAGGCGCTTGCCCGGCGTCCCGGCCGCGAGCAGGACGGCGGCGGCCGAGGCTGCCTGGCCCATGCAGACGGTCTGGATGTCGGGCCGGACGAACATCATCGTGTCGTAGATGGCCATCAGCGAGGTGAACGAGCCACCGGGCGAGTTGATGTAGATGGTGATGTCGCGGTCGGGGTCGGCGGACTCCAGCGTGATCAGCTGGGCCATCACGTCGTTGGCCGACGCGTCGTCGACCTGCACCCCGAGGAAGATGATCCGCTCCTCGAAGAGCTTGTTGTAGGGGTTGGACTCCTTCATGCCGTAGCTCGTGCGCTCCACGAAGGAGGGCAGGATGTAGCGGCTGGAGGGCATCTGGAAGCTCATCGTCGTCTGTCCTCGGGACTCAGTTGTCGGAGACCGGGTTGGCGCTGTCGGTCATGGCCGCGCGGCTGACGACGTGGTCGACGAAGCCGTACTCCAGGGCCTCCTGGGCGGTGAACCAGCGGTCTCGGTCGGAGTCCTCGAGGATCCGCTCGACGGTCTGCCCGGTGAGCTGCGACTGCAACTCCGACAGCTCCTGCTTGGTCCGCCGGAACAGGTCGGCCTGGATGGCGATGTCGGAGGCCGTGCCGCCGACACCGGCCGAGGGCTGGTGCATCAGGATCCGCGCGTGCGGCAGGGCGTAGCGCTTGCCCTTGGTGCCGGCGGTCAGCAGGAACTGGCCCATCGAGGCGGCCAGGCCCATCCCGTACGTGGCGACGTCGCAGTCGATGAACTGCATGGTGTCGTAGATGGCCATGCCGGCGGTGACCGAGCCACCGGGCGAGTTGATGTAGAGGTGGATGTCCTGCTTGGGGTCCTCGGCGGAGAGGAGCAGCATCTGGGCGACGAGCTGGTTGGCGATGACGTCGTCGACCTGGGTGCCCAGGAAGATGATCCGCTCGCGCAGCAGACGCTCGTAGACCGAGTCGCCGAGGTTCATCATGCCGCTGGCGCCACGCATCATGGGTGCGCTCGCCAAGATCGGGTCGGTGGTGCTCACGGGTGCGGTGACCTCCGTAGGACGCGTCGTGGCAGTAGGTCTCGTCGGTGGTGCGGGCCCGGTTCGGCCCACCGGGGAGGCGGTACCCCCCGGCGATCGCCTGAGTCCTGTCGACCCTAACCCGCAGGCGCGACGGGACAGTCCCCGAGCGGGCGGTGTTCGCCGTCGGCGCAGCGTGCGCCCGGGAAACGCGCCGACGCCGCCCCGCCCGGGTGGGCGGAGCGGCGTCGGCGGCGGTACGGGGGCGATCAGGCCTTGTCGGCGTCCTCGGCCGGCGTGTCGTCGGCGCCGTCGGCCGGCGTGTCGGCGGCGGCCCCGGCCGGGGCCTCGTCGGTGTCCTCGTCCGGCGCCTCGTCGGCGGCCGGAGCCTGCACCGTCTTGGGGCGCAGCGCCTCGAGGTCGACGGTGTTGCCCGACGCGTCGGTGATCGTCGTCTGCTCGAGCAGCTGGGCCAGCGTCTTGGTGCGGCGGACGTCGGCGACGAACTCGGCGATGTTGCCGCCCTGCTGGAGCTGCTGGGCGTACTGCTCCGGGCTCATCCGGTTGCGCTGGGCCTGGGCCATGACCTGCGCCGAGAGGTCCTCGTTGTCGACGGTGACCTCACGGGCGTCGGCGATCGCGTCCAGGATGAACTGGGTCTTGACCGCCTCCTCGACGTTCTTCAGCTGCTCGGCGTCGTAGGCCTCGCGGCTCTCCACGCCCGACATCTGGAGGAACGTGTCCCAGTCCATGCCGGCCTGCTGCAGCTCGCGCTCGAATGCCTGGTTGCGCCACTCGACCTCGCGCTGGACCAGGTTCTCGGGGATCGGCACCTCGATGGTCTCGAGCAGGTGCTCGACCAGCTTGTCGCGCGCCTGGGTGCCCTGCTGGATCACCTTGGAGCGGGCCACCCGGGTGCGGACGTCCTCGCGGAGCTCCTCCAAGGTGTCGAACTCGCTGGCGGTGGAGGCGAACTCGTCGTCCAGCTCCGGCAGCTCCTTCTCCTTCACCGAGCGGACGGTGACGGTGACCTCGGCCATCTCACCGGCGTTCGGGCCCGCGAGCAGTGCGGTCTCGAAGGTCTTCGACTCGTCGGCGGACAGCCCGCGGACGGCGTCGTCGAGGCCCTCCATGAGGTTGCCGGAGCCCACCTCGTAGGACATGCCGGTGGTGGAGCCGTCCTCCAGCACCTCGTCACCGAGCTTGGCCTCGAGGTCGATGGAGGCGAAGTCGCCGTCCTGCGCCGGGCGCTCGACGCCCGTGAGCATGGAGAAGCGCTCGCGCATGACCGAGACCTGCTGGTCGATCTCCTCGTCGGTGACCTCGACGTCGTCGACGGTCACGGCGAGGTCGTCCAGGCTGGGGAGCTCCAGCTGCGGGGCGACGTCGACCTCGGCGGTGAAGGCGAGGGTGTCGTTGTCGTCGAGGCGGGTCACCTCGATGTCGGGCTGGCCGAGCACCCGCACCTGGTTCTCGCGGATGACCTCCGAGTAGACCTCGGGGACCGCGTGCTGGACGACCTGCTCCAGGACGACCGGCCGGCCGATGCGCTGGTCGAGCACGCGGTTGGGGACCTTGCCGGGGCGGAAGCCCGGAACGCGGACCTGCTTGCCCAGCTCCTTGTAGACCTCACCGAAGGCGTGGTCCAGGTCCCCCCACGGCACCTCGATCGCCAGCCGGACCCGCGTGGGGCCCAGTTCCTCGATGGTGCTCTTCACAGCGGCAGTGCTCCTCGGTAAGACGGCGGTTGTGGGCGCCCGCGGGTCCGGTGACGCCGGGTCGACCCCCGAGTCTAGAGACGTCGGGGGCACGCGCGCGGTGGCGGGATGGAGGCATCGCGCTCGTCCGGTCGGGGTGACAGGATTTGAACCTGCGGCCCCCTGCTCCCAAAGCAGGTGCGCTACCAAGCTGCGCCACACCCCGTGGCTGCCCGAGTCTAGGCGGCACCGCGCGGGCCGCAGCCCGGCAACCCGTCAGGCGGACACCGCCGGACGACGGTCCGCCCACGGCGCCGCCTCCTCCAGCGCGGCGGCCACCCGGACGAGCACGTCCTCCCGACCGAAGGCCGCGACGATCTGGACCCCGACGGGCAGCCCCTCGTCGGTCCAGTGCAGCGGCAGGCTGATCGCCGGCTGCCCGGTGACGTTGAACTGCGCGGTGAAGGGCATGACGCTGTTGATCCGCCGGCCCTCCTCCTCCGGCCCGGCGGCGGTGAACCAGCCGAGCTCCGGCGGGCGTGCGGCGATCGTGGGCGTCACCAGCAGGTCGAATCCCTGACCACCCAGCTCGGGCGGCGCCCACCAGCCCGACATGCGGCGGGTCCACGCGCCGAGCCACGTCCGCGCCCCGACGTACTTCTCCGCGGACAGCTTCCGGCCGACGGCGCGGTACATGACGTTGCGCCGCTCGAGGTCGGCGTCCCCCACGGGGCGGCCCAGTGCGCGCTCGAGCGCGGAGAGGGTGAGGGCGATGTCGGCCGAGATCGTGGTGGTGAAGAAGCGCGGGAACAGCGGGTCGAACATCGCGTCCGGAGTCCCCGGCTCGACGTCGCAGCCCAGGTCCGCCAGCAGCCGCCCGGCCCGCTCCACCGCGGCCCGGCACGCGGGGTCGTCCAGGTACTGCTCCCCCGGGTCGGCGTCCAGCAGGCCGACGCGCAGCCGGCCCACCGGCGCCCCCACCTCCTCGGCCAGGGGGCGGGGCAGCGGCGGGGCGACGTAGGGATCACCGGGCATCGGCCCTGCGAGGACGTCCAGGACGGCGGCGGTGTCGCGCACCGAGCGGGTGACGACGCCGTCGGTCGTGGCGCCGGCCCAGCTCTCCCCCACGTCCGGGCCCTGGCTGACCCGGGCCCGCGTCGGCTTCAGCCCGACCAGGCCGCACTCGCTGGCGGGGATGCGGATCGACCCCCCACCGTCGCCGGCGTGCGCGACGGGTACCAGGCCGGCGGCGACCGCGGCCGCGGAGCCGCCGCTGGAGCCCCCGGTGGAGCGGTTGGTGTCGTACGGGTTGCGGGCCGGGGCGTTCGCGGCCGGCTCCGTGGTGATCGTGGTGCCGAACTCGGGCACGTTGGTGCGGCCGAGGACGACGAAGCCCGCCGCGCGGAACCGCTGGGCGAGGTAGCTGTCGCCCGGCCAGCGGAACGCGGCGTCCCGCAGGAAGGACGTGCCGTAGTTGGTCTCCTCGCCGGCGACGTGGCAGCCCAGGTCTTTGAGTAGCAGCGGCACCCCGCGGAAGGGGCCGTCCGGGAGCTCGCCGCGAGCCTCTTCGCGGGCGGCGTCGAAGCGCTCGCGGATGACCGCGTCCAGCTGCGGGTTCACCCGCTGGATCCGTTCGATCGCCGCCTCGACCAGCTCCGCGGGGGTTGCCTCCCCGTCCCGGATCAGCTCGGCCTGCGCGGTGGCGTCCAGCCACGTGGTCTCGATCACACGGGCACCGTAGCTGCGGTGTCCGACACCACCCCCCGGCTCCCACGACGTGGTGGTCACCCGACCTGCTCGGCCGCCACCGTCCGCACACCCGCGGGCCAGGCGGGGGCACCCCGGCCGGACGGGCGCCGGATCAACCACTCGGCGACGGTCAGGTTGATCAGCCAGCCGGCGCCCATGGCCAGCGCCTCGGCGGTCCGGCCGGGCTCGCCGGCGACCGCGAACCAGATGCCGGCGGTGAACACCTGCGTGCCGGCGCCGATGCCGATGGCGTAGCCGCGCAGCATCCAGGCGCGGTGCCGCCGGATGTCGCGGTGCAGGACGGCGACGACGCCGAGCGAGAGAGACGGCCATCCCGGCCCCGGCCGCTGCGCGGAACCCGGTCAGCGACTTGCTGTCGGCCCCGGTGATCACGAGGGTCAGCCACAGCCCGCTCAGCGCCGCCACGAGCCCGGCCGGGGCGGCGATCCGCCCGGTGACCCGGCGCCAGCGCGGCCGCGGCGTCCGGGTGCCGGGCACGAACTGGAAGGCGCCGACCACCGTGAACACGACGGCGCTCACGATGTGCACCACGAGCGGCACGGGGTCGGCGACCGAGTGCGGCGCCTCGAGCGGACGGCGATCGCCGACACGTAGTGGGCGACGGTGTCGTGCAGGTCGCGGGCGAGGTTCTCCCGCTCGCGGGGGGCCACCTGGTCGAGCTCGCCAGCCCGGGCGCGCGACCGGTAGCGGGCAGCGGCACCGAGGGCGAGGGACGAGAGCAGGATCGCGGAGCCGCCGATGGCATCGCCCGGCGATGCCGGGCTGAGGACCATCGAGGCCACCGCGCTGACCAGCAGGACGCCGAGACCGGCGACCGCCTGGACGCCCGAGCCCCAACGCACGATGGCGTACGGCAGCAGCAGCAGCCCGAACGCGGCGGAGTACAGGCCGTCGCCGTCACCGGTGACGATCCCGAGCACGGCCAGGACCCCGAACCAGACGACGAACACGAGCAGCGGCCGTGTCCGGCGCCACAGCAGCACGGGGGCGAGCACGCAGAGGACCGCGACCTGCAGCCAGCGGAACGGCAGGTCGGCCTGGAGCGTCCCCTCGAGCGCGGCGGCGACCGGCACCAGGACGACCAGCAGCCAGTCCCGCCAGACCCGGGTGGGGGCGTCGGTCGGTCTGGGCTCACGCCACACCGGGCGCAGCAGCGCGTGCACGTGGTCACCGTACGAGCCGGGACGGCGGAATAGATCAGCCGGAAGTACGAGTTCCGGGCACTGCCGGACACGGCCTCGCCGGGGTCCGCCGAAGGCGGGCGCTATCCTCCACCCGGACCGTTCGCCCTGGAGTCGATCGACGGGTGCGCGCGGCTCCGCGGGTGTAGCTCAATGGTAGAGCCCCAGCCTTCCAAGCTGGCCATGCCGGTTCGATCCCGGTCACCCGCTCCCCGTACTGACTAGCTCGTATGCCCGTCTCCGCAGTTCAGCGCGGCCTTGGAACCGCTCTCGAGCTTGACGATGCCGACCCCTGTTGACCGCTGACCACCGGCTGTAGCCGGTGTTTAAGGCACGGCTGAGACACGTCCCGGCCGTGGATGACCTCGGCGCCGTGCAGCTGTAAGGCACGGGGCCGCCGGCCCACGAGCGGCGACGGGCACGGACCTCTAAGTGTCGTTTCGTGGCCGGTCGGTGCCCCATCGGTAGCGGCCGGCGCACCGTGATCGCGGCCTGGCCGTCCCGTCGATCACCCGTCGTGGCGGACACCAAGCGGGGGCAGTGAGTCCACCACCGTGATCGTCTCCAAGGAGACTGTGACGATCCGTGCCAGCAGGTCAACGATGTAACGCGGATCGCCGACCTCACGGGACCAGTCGTTGGGGTCGTTGACGATGCCCGACGCCTTGTCGGTCCTCACCCAGTAGCGATCGATGATCCACTCGATGGCCGACCGGCTTCCCAACGTGTACCGGTACGCCTCTTCCGGGACGCCGCGCAGGGTGATCCGGTCGTTGTACTGGATCACCGAACGGTCGTGTCGCAGCCCCGCGGCCTTCTGCTCCGCGGTCGGCTTGCCGAAGGCCATCTTCTTGTTCCGGACGGCGAAGAAAGCGAAGTCCGCATCACCACCCGGGCCGGCCACATCGAGTCCCTCCAGCGCATACGGTTCGAGGGTCTCGTAGCCCAGGTGCACCTCGGCCAGTCGCTTGCCCGCATCGGCGAACGCGCGGAAGTCGCTCGCGAAGGGGATACGCGGAAGCATCTTCTTCAGGTCCGCGGCATAGGTTTCCCGGTACTCCGGCGAGTGCAGCAACCCGTAGACGTAGTCGAAGATGTCGTCCTTGCTGATCGACTCGCCCGGATAGGCAGCCGAGAACGCAGCAAGCGCCTCATCAGTAATGTTGTCGATCCGCCGAAAGCCATCGACGATCTCGCCCTTGTGGACGTCGAACATCCCCGATTCATCGACCTTCTCGTACCGCCATCGAGCAAAGAATTGACCGGTGTCCAACAAGTGCTTGTCGGGCGGAACATTGACCATCAAGGCACTGAAGTCGGCGTGAGAGGCGATGCCCGTGATGTGGAAGCCCCAGTTGCTGGCCTTCAGGGTCGGAAATAGCCCTTTAAGCACTCCAGGACGATGGATCCACCGAATGTCGTCATAGAGGAACTGGCGGGTGAAGGGGCGGTACGCGATGGTTCGAGGCGGGCTACTCAGTAACTCGATTTCACGCCCGCGCTCGAGAAGGGCTTGGAGAGTGGAAGACCACTTGATGTGCGCCTGGTCGATGCGACGATTGCCGAGTCGGGCTGCTTCGTAAGCAGCGACGCTCTTAGTCATGTTCCGTACAATGGCACTGGATGATGCGTTGTAGACCCATGGATCGCGAGTCGTCTCTACACCCCGCCCCGGTTCCTGCACCAAAGACGGCAACGGCAGGAACGCGTCGAAGTCGTCTGCCCGCTGCTGCAGCCAGTCGCCGTGAGCGTTGGGTGTGATAGCGACGGGAGTCAAGCCGCTGATACTGCGCGCCTGAACCACCTCCGCCACCTTCTCGATCGCCGTGGTGAAGTCACCGACCTCCGAGTAGAAGACCGTTGCGGGCTCGGAGGTCTCGGGTCGCTTGACCAGCACCACGATGGCGATGGTCGCAATCGATCCGCCGGAGCCCTTCGCGAATGCTTCCCAGATCGGTCGGCCCTCGGCGCCACCTTGCCGCCGGTTGCCGCGCAGGTTGAACACGTGGATGGCCGAGAACTCCTCAGCCAGCGTCTTGCGCATGCCGTCGGCGGTGTTGGAGTCCAAGAAGCCACCATTGGTGACGAACGCGACGATGCCGCGATCGCCGAGGCGGAGGGTGGCCCACTTGATCGCCCGAATATACGAATCGTAGAGCGAGTTCTTGTTCGTCGCGGAGGAGCGAGCGGCGTACGTCGTCCGAATCGCGCCGTCCAACGTCGGGTACTTCTCGTTCGCGTTGTCGTCGTTCGCGCTGTCCTGCCCGACGGAGTACGGCGGGTTGCCGACGATGACCTGGATCGGCAACTGCTTCTGCCGCTCGAGGCGCTCATTGTTCTCCGGGATGACCTCGATGTCCTGCTGGTCGCTGTCCTCCCATGACTGGAAGCTGTCGGTGAGCACCAGACCGGGGAACGGCTGCGGGGTCCCCTCAAGCTCCTCGAAGGTCGTCTCGATGTTGGCCGCGGCGATGTAGTAGGCCAGTAGCAGAATCTCGTTGGCGTGCAGCTCGTTCGCATACTTTCGGGCCAGGTCGTGCGGCTCGATCAGCCCGCTCTGCAGCAGGCGCACCAGGAAGGTGCCGGTGCCGGTGAACGGGTCGAGGACGTGCACGTCCTCGTCGGTCAGCCCTTGGCCGAACTCCGCGCGCAGTACCTCGTCGGCCGAGCGGAGAATGAAGTCGACGATCTCCACTGGCGTGTAGACGATGCCGAGCTTCGCCACGGTCATGGGGAAGGCGGTGGCGAAGAACTTGTCGTATAGCTCGACGAGCACCTTCTGCTTGCCGGCCGCGTTGTCCACGTTGGATACCCGCTTGCGGACGGACTCATAGAAGCCCTCGAGAGTCTCGTTCTCTGACTCCAGAGCGTGCTCGTCGAGCACCGCCAGCATGTTCTCCATCACCCGGGCCACCGGGTTGCCCTCAAGGAAACTGGAGTGGGCGAACAGGGCGTCGAACACCGGCCGAGTGATCAGGTGCTGGGCCAGCATGTCGATCGCTGCGTCGTCGGTGATCGAGTCATTCAGGTTGCCTCGCAGCCCGGCAACGAAGTGCCCGAACTCGTTCGCCGCTGGCCCGGGGGAGGCGAGCAGCCCCTTGATCCGGGTGACGTGCGCGGCGGCGATGTCGGCGATGTCCTTCGCCCACGTCTCCCAGTAGCGACGCTCACCAACCTTGTTCACGATCCGCGCGAACATCGCGTCCCGGAACTGGTCGGCGGGGAACTCCATGAGCAGCTGCTCAGGGGTCTTCTCGCCGGGCTTGCCGGGATCCGGGACGGTGACGCCGTCGCCGTCCGTCGGGTCGGTGATGGAGACGATCTCGATCTGGTCCGGCTTGCGCTTATTCAGCTCGATCTGGTTGACCAGCGCGTGGAACCGGTCGTCATGGCTGCGCAGCGCCTGCAGCACCTGCCAGACCACCTTGTACCGCTCGTTGTCCCGCAGCGCCTCCTCCGGCGCGACGCCACTGGGGACCACCACCGGCAGCACGATGTAGCCCAGCTCCTTGCCCGGCGCCTTGCGCATCACCCGGCCGACCGACTGCACGACATCCACCTGCGAGCCCCGCGGGGTGAGGAACAGAACTGCGTCCAACGCCGGCACGTCCACGCCCTCGGACAGGCACCGGGCGTTGGTCAGCACCCGGCACACCCCGTCCCCTGCCGGCTCCTTGAGCCACGCCAGGTGGGTGTTGCGCTCGTGCACCCCCATCGTGCCGTCCACGTGCGCGGCCTCGACACGCAGCTTCGGCCGGTCGTCCGGCGCGTCGATCTGCGCCCGATCGGCCAGATCGGGGAACGCGGACGCCGCCGCCTTGGACGCCTTGATGTGCTGCGCGAAGGCGACCGCCGTCCGCATCGGCGCCTTGTCGACGGCACGAGCGTCGTCGTCGCTGGCCCCGGGCCCGAAGTTCTTGGCCAGGCCGTTCCAGCAGCCGATCAGCTTGGCCGCCTGGTCGAGCTGGATCTCGCCGGAGTTGGCCATCGCCTGCTGGAAGTTCTCGGCCACGTACTTCTCATCGACGGCCAGCACCAGCACCTTGTAGTCGGTGAGCAGGTCGGCCTCCACCGCCTGACCGAAGCCGAGCCGGTGCAGCTCGGGGCCGAACACGTCGGCGTTCCCCATGTCTGCCAGGACCGCGTCAGCGTCAGTGGCCTTGCGCTTGACCTCTTCCCCGAAGACCCGAGGAGTCGCGGTCATGTAGAGACGCTTGGCCGCCTTCAGGGCGCCTGCGTCGTGCACGCGGACAAACGCGGACTCGTCTTTGTCGGCGAGGGTCACCCCGGTGGTCCGGTGCGCCTCGTCGCAGATCACCAGGTCGAAGTCGGGAAGGCCGAGCTCCTGCGCACGGGTGACCACGTCGATCGACTGGTAGGTGGAGAAGATCACCCGCATGCGCCCGGCGGCGTTCGTGCCCTGCTCGAACCGGGCGAGCAGGGTCTCGGGGTCGGTCGAGGCCGGCTCGGTCAGGTCGATCGGCAGCTGGTCGGCGTCGTCGGACTGTGCCTGCCGCCCCACGCGGACGTCGGAGCAGACCGCCATCGCCCGGATGTCGACCTCGGCGTTGGCCATCCACTCCCGCAGGCTCTGGCTCAGCAGCTGGATGCTCGGCACGAGGAACAGCACGTTCCTCCCCGCCCCGGCCAGTTCCTCGGCGATCCGCAGGCTGGTAAAGGTCTTGCCCGTACCGCAGGCCATCACCAGCTGGCCGCGATCGTGCACGGCGAGCCCGGCGCGGACGTCGGCCAGCGCCTTCTGCTGGTGCGGGCGCAGCGCCTTCTTGCCCGTGGGGACGACGATCTCTGGCGTCGTCCACGAGAACTGACCCCAGTCGATCGCCGCGTCGGCCAGGTAGCCGATGTCCACCCGCTGGGCGACGCCGTCGGCCAGCGTGTCCTCCGCGTTCGCCGACCAGCCGGCCGCCGTGTCGAAGACGATGCGCCGGGTGAACTGTGCGGAAGCAGAGGCGGACACGAACGAGTCAATGTCGGCCTTGGCGACCGTGCGACCCGAGCCGTAAAACTTGCACTGGATCGCGGTCAGCCCACCGTCGTCGGCGTTCAATGCGACCAGGTCGATGCCGGTGTCCGGCCGGCCGGCGCGCCCCGGCCAGTCCGACCACAGCCACACGTCGGAGAACCGGGACGTCCACTCCGGGTCGGTCATCAGGTACGCCCGGATCAGCTGCTCGAACTTGCTGCCCTTGTCCCGCTCGTCCAGCGATTCGCCGCGCAGGCGGTCCAGGACAGCGTGGATAGTCCCCGTCACGCTTCGTATCTTGCCCGACAGAGCGGCAGGACAGGGTTGCCCCGCCCGGACGAGTGGGCCAGAGATCGACTAGCCGAACGTCCACCCGGCTGGGCTTCGGTCGAGGACCACCCCACCTAGATCGTGGGCACTACAGCTAGCGGCTTCTCGCGGTGCCGAGCCAGCTCCAGATCAAGGCGACGGAACTTCGGTTCTTGGCTGCAGGCTTCCGGTACCTCTTGGGCGATTCTCGCGTCAGGTCAAAGCCTCAGGTCAGGCGCGAACCCCGTCAGGCTTCGTGGCGCCTGCGGGGCCGCCCATCACGGTGTCAGTAGACGTCGACGAAGCCGAACTCTTCTAAGTCCTGAACGAGCTCTGTTAAGTACCAGTGGGCGCGTAACCGTGGATTCAGTTCGATCAGTTGCCGCACCATGTCGAGTGGGGCGTCGGCCCTCGCCTGCGCGATCACGAGCAGGCGAAGGGCAACCTCGAGCTCGCTACGAGCAACAGCGAGTCCGACTGCCTGGGCAGCCACCCGCTCGAGCTCTCCGTCTTCCACGAGCAGGCACCACAGGCATTGGCCAAGCCCGCCGCGCTCCCACCCGGGCGTCTCCTCGGGCCGCTCCTCGACTGCCGACACCAGATGGACGAGCTCCTCTGCGGACCAACGAAACGACGCCCGCGCCTGCTGCTTGATCCCAGGCGGGATCCAGTTGCCGGAGTGCCAGTAGATGTCCGGGTGCGGTGTTAAGTAACTTAACGTGATGATGGCCTGTCTCAGGCTCTCGCCGCGTAACCCGGGCAGCGCTCGGCGCAGAAGTACGAACGCGCGCACGTCTGAGCGACCGAGTGTCCAGCAGTCGTAGACCGCGTTGCGACGCCACTCGTCGTTCGTGTCGAAGAGACCCAGAACCGCCGCCGGGGACCAGAGTCGAAGGTGCTCGTTTGCTGCTTGGATTAGCGCCGGGAGTGTTTCGTCGGACAGAGCTTGCGAGGGAGGAAAGCGGACGATGTCCTCGGGACCTGGTCGGGAGGCTGTGCGCGCATACGCCGTCAGATTTGCCCAGCGAAGACGGCCACTGTCGGGGTCCCAGAGAATACCGAAGACGGGCACGCTGGATTCAGACCAATACCGACGGTCTTTGGGAGTGGCGGGCAGCTCCCAATCGTCTGCTCGGATGAATCGACGGTCACCCTTCACTTGGATACCGACCACGGAGCCAGTGAGCGCCCCGTCTTCGGTGATGTCGACGACCAGGTCGCGTCCGTAATCGCTGCGGCCATCCACTTCATCCACGACGAGCCCGTGACGTTCCAGTAGCGCGCGAGCCGCGTTGACGGCGCCGCGCTCGCTCACATGCCCGATGCGCAGCTTCTTGCGTTCGTCAGCGTTCCGCCTCCTCGACATGCAGCCCATGGTCCCCGAAGGCCCGGCATAGCATGTACACACGCGAGGGTTCTGAGAGTCAGGTGGCGGCTTGAGCTCAGACAGCAGGTCGCCGGGGGTGACGGACGGTCGGGGCGATCACGCGACAGCGAGAACAACTGTCGGTGCGTGCCGCCGGGCGAGAGAACGCGGCTCGTCACGGGGCGATACGCAGGTCTAGGACGGATTGCACGACGTCGCCGATGTCGATCCCGTTTCGCGCGAGGCTTTGCAACTCGCTCACGATTCGCTTCGGCTTGACATCGCGCTGTATCGCGGCCAGGCGTCGGGCGATGTCGACGAACGTCTCGACAGGGACACCGTGCGCTGCTGCTTCGAGGCGAGCGTCGTCATCGCAGGAGACGAAGCCAGAGCCATCGGCAGCCGCGGCGTGGATCGACTCTGACTCTCCCCGGTGCTCGTCCGGGTGCAGGATCTTTCCCGGCTGCTTTCTCTGAGCCCGGGTGTGCAGACTTGCCTCGATGCTCGTGAGGTGCGGCGGTGCCGGCGTCGGTCTGGGGGCCGCCGCGTCCAGAAGCGGGCGGTACCGACCCGCCGCGACGCGCGCCGCTCGATCTGCCGGCCCCTGTCGGCGGGGATCACCCGGTGCGGTTCGCCTGACCGCACGCCGGCTGATCTCCGCTGCCACCGCTCCGACTAACCGCGCCTCCGCGAGATAGGTCTGGTCGTAGAGGTCTGCCATCGTGGCCGAGCCACCAAGACAAAGCAGAGGGCCTGAGTCCAGGTAATGAGCTCCCAGAGCCTTAGTCCTCTGCGTCACCGGCACCTTCCTGTCGGTCGTCGAGCACGATTAGCTTGGCGAGTTCGGGCTCGTCGTCGACGTCATCTCGTGCGAGCCAGGGGTCGTCCGCGTAGGAGGGCCAACCGTCCGGCTGGAGTCGGAGGGCGTCCGTCACCTCGATGGGGCGCGACGACGTCTGATAGTTGCGGTCGATGGTGAAGACCGGGTACGTGAGGCCCAGTACCTCAAGGGGAGCACCATGCGCCTCGATGATCCGTTCGGCTGCATCCGCAGGGCCGCGGCCACCGCTCTCCGCAAGCAGTTGGCGCCGGAACGCCGCAAGGCCAGCTCGCCACCATCTTCGCCCTGCGAAACCGCTCAACTGGCCTGTGTACACGGCGCCGCCGAGCCGACTCGACAGGTCAGTCGCACTCGCGACCACCTGATCCAAAGCCTCCTCCCGCAGGCCCAGGTACGCCGCGGCCCGCAAGTCGTCCACCAAGAACGTAGGAAACGGGAGAACCTTTTGCAGGAACCAGGCGAGCCAGAGCCGTCCGGCAGATGTCGCGGACAGCGTCGACCACGGCGGGCGGCACTGCTCGATTTGCGCCAGCGCATCTGCTGCCCATGGTGTGTCCGCGAGGCTGAGCCATTCCCGCTGCTGGACCGGCTTGGTGGGGTCCCACGTCTCGGGGAGTGCGGCGGCCGCCAGTGCGATGGCCGCGAGCGTGTCCGGTGCGGCGCTCTTCTCGGCCACCCACTCGAGGTCGTAGCGGGACGCCACGGCTGGCGACCAGAGGTGTCGCGGCAGGCCGCTCGCAAGATGGCTGAGATGACCAGTGCGCAGCGCGACCGCAGTCCGGGACGGCGTCGAGTCGGAGATGTTTGGTCCACGATGTTCTAGCTGAGCGCGAAGCACGGCCGCCAGCGCGACGCCGTCGCGGATGAACAGCGTCGGGTGATCCTTGAGTTTCTCGCGGGCGGGCCACCTCTCCAAGTACTCGTCGATGAGCACGAGAGCGGCACGCTCGAGGTGCCGGGTGGAGACGTCATCGGGGAAGACGTGATCCGCGTCGACCCCATGCCGGCTCAGCTGGAGGGCGAAAGCCTCTTGGGCGGGGTCGTCGTCGATGATCAGCACATAGGGCCTAATCGTCATGGCCGGTCCTTCCTTGTGAGCAGGACCCGCACGGCCGACCCCGGACCGTGCGGAGAGGCGACGAACCTCACGTCCCCGCGGTAGTCGTCAGTGATGGCACGGACGATCGGCAGTCCCAACCCGAGGCCCTGCCCGAGAACTTCGTCGACCGTGGTGGTCGTGCTCTCAAAGGGCAGGAACCAGCGTTCGGCTTCGGCGAGATCCACCTTCGTCCCGTCGTTCGCGATGAGGATCTCAGTGTTTCCGTCGAGATCCTCCTTCGCATCGATCCAGATGTTTCCGCCGTCAGCGGCGTTCTTCACGGCATTCGTGAGCAGGTTCGTGAGCAGCACCGTCATCTCGGCGGGAAACATCGGGGGTGTCTTGAGGTCTGGTGGAATGTCGACGTGTATTGCGATCTTCTTGCCGGCCAGCCGAGCTTCGAGGAATCGGAGCACCGACTCACATCGATCCCGGACGAGTACTCGCGCTCTTCTGCGCCGCGGGTCGGTGCTGAGCACGTCGGTCAAGTACGAACTCTGGCGCGCGAGCACATGGGCGAGTTCGTCGGCTGCGCGCAGGATCACTTGCAGCTCACGCCGCTGCTGCCCATCGGGACTTGCAACGATTGCCTCCCGCAGAAGGCTCCGGACGGTCGTCGTGGATGCCAGCATCCCGTTGATGTCGTGCACGAATGCGCCCAACTGCAGGCCCACGCCTGCGAGCGTGCGAAGCTCCGGCTGGATCGACCGCATGTCCTGCAACACCGAGTTGGCGGCGCGGAAGCCGTCCACCAGGGCCCGCACCTCGGGGCCTCCACTGCGCATGGCTGCAGGGGACCGCTCCAGCTGCTCCGCGGCAGTTGCCGCGCTTTGCATGGCTTGGTGTGCCTCTGCGGCAGGCTCCCGTCGCGCCAGCAGGTCGTACGAAGCGCGTGGTTGCGGGTGGGGCTCCGCCTCCGGCGAGGCGGGAGCTGTTCCATCGTCGCGCCCGCCTGCGCCTGACAATTGGTCGTCGGGCGACTCGGCGGGTCCCGGGCCCTTCTCCTTCAGCGCTTGACGGAGGTTGTGCAAGGAGCGTCGCACTCGCACGCTGAGCCGGACACCATTCTGGACGATGCCGCGAATGGCGTCGAACGATGCACCGGGAACGAACCCTTCGCGGTTGATCAGACTCTGCAGGTCGGGCGCTCCCGACGTGGTCAGGAAGACCGCGCCGTAGTAGCCGATGCTCGCGATCGCGTTGAGGGCCTCGCGACGGTCGAGGTCGACGGGGTCACTCGCATCCTCGTCAAGGTCGATCGTGTAATACCGCGCCCCTCCACGGTAATCGCGATTGATCTCGAGCCAATCGTCTCCGTACTCGCCGTAAGGGAGAACCCTGAAACCCTCGAGGTAGACGCGAATTCCGCTGTGCGCTCGCGTGAAGCCGCCAAGCGGGCCGCGAGCTGTGGCATTAGGCATGACGAAGAAGCGCGCCTGAAACCGGAGGGACGGGTCGACGACTGCCTCGAAGTTGTACGGCCTGGCAAGAGGCTCCGTCTGAGCAAATGGGCGGGTCGGGGTGATCCGATAGCGAACGCGACCGTTCTCGACGTCCACCTCGACGCACCAGCTGAAGCTCTCGGCTGCAGTGGCCCATAGGTCGTCTCCAGCGTCCAGGTCACCCGCCAGTTGGATCGAGAACCCTGGATCACCCATCGACGCGTCACGAACGTGCGGCGTCCTGATCAACGGGTCCCCTACCAACGCGAGCGCATCAGCATCTGCGCCCATGAGGAGAGCCGGGGGCTGCGCCGTCTGGAGCTCGGTGACGAAGCTGGCGATCTGTGCACGTGTCCACGGACGCTTCAGGCCTCGCAGGGCCAGGGCGGTACCTGACGGCAGATTTCCCACGATCGGGGTGCCCGAGACCTCAAGCCCCCGTTCCAGCATGTCCAACCGGTCCTGACGGTCGATCTCCTCCCAGTCGATGGCTGCGTGCACGCCCTCCTCCCCGGCAGACGCGACGTGGGCGTTAGGGCGACTGGACACGTCGAGTCGCTTGGCCAACTTCTGGCTCGCCAGACGACCGATCCCCTTCTGCCCGGTGTAGGCACGCTGGTACCGCGGCGACGTGCGATCTCCGACCTCTTTGTCGCGGCCGGCGATCCTCAGGAAGGCAGCCTCGAACCGTTGCAAGGTCATGCCGTTGCCGTCATCTTCCACCGTCAGCACCGCCAGCTCCGCATGGTCGAGCTGCTGCGCGCCCACCCGCACCACGGCGGCGTCTGCGTCGTACCCGTTCTTTATCAGCTCCAGCACCGCTGTGCTGTCTCGTCCGACGAGCAGGTCTCCGAGCTCGCGCAGGAGGTGCGTGTCCACGATGAATCCTCGGGTCATCGCGGGCCTCCGCTCTGTGGGACGACCAAGTCCGGTGCGCGGTCCTCGACGCACCTCGCCGTCGGAACGCGGACAGCACCTAGCGCACGCGGGCTCAGACGTCGGAGGCCGTCGGCCTCGACTGACGAGCTCTCCACGAGTGCGGCCTGCCCGGTCGCGCTACGAAGCCAAGACACGATGGCCATCTTGGTCCGCTCCTCCACCCCATCACGCCAGGTCAGACCGAAGAGGTTGTTAGTGATGCCACATCTTGACTCGTTCGCGTAGAGGTGGAACCGCGCCTTGCTCAGTGCCGAGATCGCCACATCGGGCCGTTGCACTTCTGATGAGAGGTCGAACCAGCGACGACGTTTGGCGCACAGGTGACCGAGGTGGACGTCGGCGGCCTCCGCTCGGGTGAGCGCAGCCTCGACATGTGGATCGTCTCCTCGACCGTAGCCTTCGAGGAGCAGCATCGACGAGAACTCGGCGTTGGGCGCCTCGGGCGTCGCTCCTGGTCGCAGGCGCCTGATGACCGGGGTGAGCCACCGGTCGCCGATACCCAGGGCAAGTGATCTCGGCCCGTCGAGTAGGAAGAAGTGGTTGGCCCCGGTCGCGGTACCCCGCGTCACCACCGCCACGTCACCAAGGCACATATCGTCCCCCGCCGCCGCCCGTGCTGGCGAGGACCGGTCGGTCCGGAGCCGAGTGAACGGCGCAGAGCCGTCGTCCCGCTCACGTACTTCCTGAACCGCTGCGACACCCGGCCAGTCGGTGATGACGAACGGCTGCGGTGAAGTGGCTTCGGGTCCGATCTGCACGACCACCGCGTCGACGATCGCGTTGTCAAACCGCCATGAGTCTGCGAGCCGCAGCGTCACAAGTCGGTGGTGTTGTTCTCGTACGTTTGCGCGAAGCTCGCGGGCGTACTGCGCGCTCATCCAGGCGGCAGGGACAATGAGGCACAGGCCGTCCTCGCTTCGCAACTTCTTAAGGGTCATGGCGAGGAATAGTGTCGACAGGTTCGCCCTGGAGCCTACGAGGTTCCCGGTCGCGGCGACGAGCGCCTCTCTGCGATCCGGCGGGATGAGTTGCCAGCGGGTGTAAGGCGGATTCCCCAGGTAAAGAGTCGGCCCGTCCGGGCGGAATCCCGCCAGCCAGGATGCGTAGTCCGCAAGGCACAGTTCAACATTGCCCAGACTGTCCGCGGATCGAGCGATCGCTTGCAGCCCCAGTGTGACAGGGTTGATGTCGACAGCGTGGACCGACGCATCCGGCCACTGTCGACCGGCAGCGTCCGTAAACACTCCCACTCCAGCACCCACATCGACGACGCAGCGTGGCGCGGCGTGTTTCCTCGCGTAATTTTCCACCATCGAGGCGGCCTCGACTCGAGGGGTGAAGAACGTACCGAGCGCCCGCCGATTCGGCGCCGACACCGTCCGGGCATAGATCATCGCGAGGGACGCGACGGCGTCCGCATCCAACAGGTCACGAATTGAGCTGCGGACCAACTCCGGAACGGGAACCGACGACGCAGGTCGTAACGCCTCCAACAGCGGTCCCGGCGCGGCGGACGACTCAAGGAACGACATAATGATCGCCGACAAGCGCGTCAGATATACGTGTTGCGCCTCGGTGGCACCGGGGACATCCCCGATCCTTTCGGTCAGCTCGTCACGCGATCCGACCCAATCCAGGACATCCCGCATCGATCTTTCGTCGATCACGGACGCGAGCGGACTGTCCATCGCAGAAGCACCGGCGAGCAGGTCTGGGAATGGATCGCCCTGGATCAGACGCTCAACGACGGTCACATCTCACCGCCTCGTCGCCCATAAGCGGCGAGAGAGCGAGACGAAGCAACACCGCATCGGCCGGTGGAATGCGTGTCGGTACCAGCGTTCTGCTTACGTGGACCGGAAGCCAGGACAGCGACGCTGGACCGGCAGAAGCCCATCGTCGACCTGTGGACCGAGGTCACCACATCGCGCTCGCGACGGGCCCAGCACTCTCCTGCCTATCGCCGACCACACCCGACAGTCTCCCTCATGCCGGCCGCGTCCGACCTCCGACTCGACGGTTCAGCGACCGACGGTCGGACGACATCGTGGTGTCGGTGAAGCGTCACGGCGAGCAGTCCGTGGACCACGAGCCGCCGGCGACGGTCCGTGGCGACCCGAGCAGCAGTCCCGACGCCGGAATAGGTGGCCGTCTCGTCGCGACCCTGCCCACCTCCATGGCCGGTCAGTAGGGGAAGCAGCCCGACGGCGGCACGCGGGTTGATGCCATCCTCGACAGCTGCGTCGACCGCAAACGCACAGCGGCCCACGACCTAGGTCGTAGAGCTGGCCGCTCCCGAGACGCCCTCGCGGTAATGACCTTGATGAGGTCGCCGATCTCCTTGCTGGGCTGGCCGCCTGACGTTCGTGGCTTGAGGCGCTCATTCTCTCCGAAGCGCACGAGGCAACGGTCGACACCGATCGGCACACCTCGTCGGCCGCACCAGACATCACGCCGGTCTCTCCGGCCGAGGCGGAGATCTGCGCAGCCGCCGAGTGTCCTGTTCAGTCGAAGATTGCGCTGGGTGGCGTCCCTGACCTGCGGTTCGCAAGGTAGATCCGAACAGCCCGAGCGGATCTTGTTCAGGTCAAGGTTGCACTTTCGGTGACCAGGCGGCCGCTGGCGTCTTCCGTGGGTAGCGTCGAGTCGGCGATGTCGAGCCTTGACTCCGGCTTGCGATGCAGGTCGATCGTGGTGCTGCTGGCGAAGATCGTGGCGGTGATCCCGTCCATCCTGGGTGACCAGTCGCGGATCAGGACTGGGCGGATGTGGCGGTGGTGCAGGAGGGTGCTGCCGCCGCGCCGGTTGATGCCGAACCAGTAGGCGCTGCGGTCGGTCCGGGCCTGGCTCTGGGCGCTGGCCCCAGCCGGGCGGAGCGCGCCGTACTCGCGGGTGTCCGGGAAGAGCTTCTCGGGTCGGCTCGGCGGGCGGTGGCTGTCGTATTTCATCCAGTGCGCGATCGCGTCGCCGCCGTCGGGCGGCTGATAGCCGGGGTGGGCGAGCAGGCGGCCGATCTCGGTGCGGAACCGCCGCTGCTGCTCGGGGCTGCCGCTGGCCAGCCGCCGCCAGGCCGGTGAGGCGAGCACCGCCGCGAGGGTGACGGCTTCGGGATATACCGCGGCGAACAGCCGGGAGGCGCTGAACGTCACCGCCTCTGCTCCGACGGGGATGAGTAGCTTCGTGCGGCCCTCCCATCGGAGCTGCCAGGAGACTGTGTCGGCGTCGGGTCGGTCGGCCCACAGGTGCCCGCAGATGAGGAACCCGGTCAGCACCGCGTCGAAGGTCGCCGCCGGCCCGTGTCGGCGCAGCAGCCTCAGGTGGCGCCGCTGGGCGCAGACGACGTCGTCGAGGTCGTCGTCGAGGTTGTCGCCGAGAGCGGTGGCCGGCTGGCCGGCGTCCGGGGGCCCGATCCAGTACCGGTGGCGGGTGCAGACGTAGCGGTGGTGCGGCAGCAGTCGGGCCACCGCTCCCCCGCCGTGCCGGGCGTCGCAGCGGGGGCAGCCGGGCTGGGGCTGGTGCCGCCACGCGGCCCAGTCTGGCGGCGGGTCGCGCAACTCGGGCAGCGCCCCGGCGAGGTGTGAGGTTGGGCGGCCGGTGAGAGCGGCGAGCCGATCCGCGAGGGCGTCGCGCCGGGCGGATCCGGGGCGGGGGGTGCTGATCGGCTCCCAGAGCTCGCGCGGCGCCATCCCGTGCAGGTTCGCCAGCCGCGCAAGGTAGGAGGCCAGCGTCTCGTGCCGGGCCGGCGGGACCGGGATCGGCAACCGGAGCGGGGGCATCAGCCCGCGGCCTGCTTCCGGCCGCCCCGGTTGCCGACCGCCCGGGGCGGGGTGGCGGCGCGTTCGGCGGCGTAGTCGACCGGGACGGTCTCGAGCAGCTCGCGGGTGATGCGTTCGCTGCCGTCCTCGATGGCCAGGATCGCCGCGCCGCGGACCAGCTGCGAGAGGCTGCCGATCATCCCGCCGCTGCGCCGGTAGAGGTGCTCCTCGAGGGCGAGCAGGTCACCGGGGCGGTGGCGGTGCAGCCGCAGGGTGCCGTCCATGGTGGCGATCAGCGCGCGCCACTGTTCGCGTTGCTCGGTGGTGCCGTAGGCGAACGCGGTGGCCGGGATGACGGTGAACCGGCCGGCGATCTGCCGGCCGCGAACGCCGGCGAACAGGCCCTGCGCCTCCACGTCGATGCCGGCGTAGCAGAAGGTGGCCGGCAGCCGCTCGGCGAAGTACTTCAGCTGGTCGGAGACTTCCGCGCCGGCGCGGGTGGCCAGGTTGAGATTGTGCAGCTCGTCGACGCAGACCAGCTCCACGCGGGTGCGGGTGGCGGTGGTGCAGACCGCCTCGGTGACGTCGGTGAGGTTCGCCCGGGCGGTGAAGCTCAGGCCGAGGAAGCGGGCGAACTCCACGGCCAGCATCCGCGCGGTCGCCGCCGGCGGGACGGTCACGTAGAGCACCGGCAGCCGGTGCTCATCCTCGGGAAAGCGCCGGCGGGTGCGCCGCTCGTGGGTGCGCCCCAGCTGGGTCAGCGCGGTCGTCTTCCCGGTCCCGGAGGCGCCGGAGACGATCACCCCGCGGCGGGCGGAGATCTGGTGCCGGTTGAGCTGGACCAGTAGCCGTGCGGTGGCGATCAGCTGCTGGATCGTCGGGGTGTTCGCCAGCGGCAGGTCGGCGTGGTAGTCCCGCCGCGCCTGGTCGTAGGCCTCCCGCTGCCGGGGTGGCAGCCCGGCCAGCGCCGCGGTCTCGAGCAGCGCCGGCGGGCTCGGCTGCCGGTCGACGAAGCGGCGCCAGCCCTCCTTGGTGGTCAGCGGATCCTCGACCCCGCCCGGGTCGATGCCGCCGTCGGGGTCGGTCACCACCGGTCGGCCTCCGCGTCGGCATCGAAGACCCCGAACGGGATCACCGTGGCCAGCCGCCCGTCGCGGCCGTCATCCCGCTCGACGTCCTCCGGCGCGGCGGTGTCCGCGTCCGCGTCATCGTCCCGGGATGGGGGGCTGTGCGCGGCCGCGGCGACCCGGGTGCGGGCGGCGATCCGGTCGCTGACCTTGTCCACCGGGCCGGCCTGCGCCCGGGTGAGCAGGTCATCGAGCACCCGGGCGACCTCGGTCTCGTTGGTGTCGTCCCGACCTGCCTCGGCGGCGAGGCGCCGGGCGTGCCGCCAGGTGAACTCGGCGAACGGCGCCGAGACCATTGGCAGGTGGGTCCACGGCACCGTCAGCCAGCCCTCGGCGGTGCGCACGAACACGTGCGTGGCGTCATAAGGGTCGTAGTGCACCTCCCACAACCCGCGGCGGGCGGTGACCCCGGAGTGCTGCTGCCGCCACGGGCCCAGCTCAGGACTGTCGTAGGTGCGGTAGCCGATCCGGATGCCGTAGGCGTTGATCGCCCGCCAGGCCACCGGCAGCAGCTCCAGGTAGTCCTCCCCGGCCAGCGTCAGCGGCAGGTAGCCAGCGGCGGCGACCAGCGCGGCATACATCTCATTCGGCGAGAGCGCCCGCCGCGGTGCCAGCGGGTCACGCAACGCGTCGTGCGGGCGGGTCTGCCAGCCGGCCAGCAGCCACTCATCGAGCAGGTCCTGCAGCTCCGGCAGCGTCCAGGCGCCGGTCGCATCCGTGCCCCGCAGCGTGGTGTTGTAGCCGGTGTAGGAGGCCACGTGCTGGCAGAACAGAGAATTGATCGCCTCGAATGTCGTCTCGACGATCGGCTTGTCCGTCGGCGTCCGCGGCCTCGCCCGCTGCACCGAGACGCCCAGCCGGGCGCAGGCGCGGGTGAACGTGTCGGAGAGGAACACCTTGCCGCCGTCGATCACGATGGTGTCCGGCACGATCACCGGCCGGGCCGCGGCCAACTGCATCCGCGCGTCGATGTCGACCAGCCGGGCGTGCGGCAGCCGGGAGGCGGCCATCCGTAGCGCCACCGGCCAGCCCGGCCGCATCGGCTCGGGCACCAGCATCCGGGCCAGCAGCAGCGCCGCGTCCACCGCCTTGGTGCCGACCGGGCGCAGCACCGCCGCGCAGATGGTGCGGGAGGCGACGTCGACCGCGATCGTCAGATCGGCGCGCACCGGGGTCCCGTTGTCCAGCAGCACCAGCACGTCGATCGGGGTGGAGTCGATCTGCACCTGCGCCCCCGGCCGGGCGGCGTGGCTGGGGGTGAACACCCCCGGTGGGCGGTTGGCGGTCTGCCTGCGGGTGACCGCCGAGCCGAACGTGTGCCGGCCGGCGGCCAGGACGTCGATCAGCCGGTAGAACGTCGTCCGGCCCGGCAGCGGCACCACCCCGGGCCCGTGGGTGGCCTCGACCGCCTTGGCCGCCCGGCGGATCAGCCGCGACCGGGTGCCGGTCGAGGTGTCGGTCTCCGCCTCGATGACCTCCCGGACCGCCTCAACCAGCCGCGCATCCACCCGTCCGGTCGCTTCCCACTCCCGCGCCGCCCGCTGGTCCACCAGTCCCCACAGGCCCTGCCGGGCGTAGCGGGCCCGGCGCAGTTGCACTGTGCGAACGCTGACCGCGAGCTCGGCCGCCTTCGCCTCCTCGCGCTGGCGCAGCGTCGTGGTCGCCGGGTCATAGCCCGCCCGCGGGACCGCGCCGGACGGCGGGTTCGGCGGCAGCCCGGTCTCCACCTCCACCACCTGGCGTTCCCACTCCCGCGCCGCCTCCAGCACGCCGGCCGGCAGCCGGTCGAGCAGCCCGAACGGCTGCACCGCCGGCGCCGGCGCGCCGCCGATGACCGCGAACTCCGGGGAGGCCAGCAGGTAGCCGGCAAGCACCACCTGCTCGGTGCCGTCGCCCGCGCGCAGCCGCACCGACGTGCCGGCCAGCGCGATGACCTGGTGCTCGCCGCCGTCGAAGTGCACCCGGTCGCCCGGCCGCAGCACCGCGGCCCGTCCCGGCGTCATCGCGTGCCCGCCGCGGGACTCACCAGCGTCTCCGGATGCAGCGGCACCGACACGTCCGCGGTCAACTCGTGCGACCACAGCAGGTGAAACAGCACCGGCAGCACCGCGATCGGGTCGCCCGCCGCCTCCGCACCGGCCATCAACGGCGTTGGCGTCGCGAACACCCGCCGCAGCGCCTCGACGCTCTCCGGCAGCCGGTGCCGAGGATGCCGGTAGCCGGCCAGCCAGCGCACGTTCTCGGTCTCGACCGCCTCCGGGGCGCCGAGCAGCCGGTACTCCCAGCCGACCAGCGCGCACGCCCTCGCGGTCGCGTCGAACTTCGCCACGTCCCGCGGCTTGCGACGCTCCACCGGCCGGCAGTCGATGACCACCGCCGAGCCGTCCGCCCGCCGGGCGAAGAAGTCCGGTGCGTGCGATGCCTGCTCGCCCGCCTCGCCGGTCCAGCGCAGCCAGAACGGCTGGGATGCGATGCCGACCACGGTCGGGTCGAAGTCCAGCCACATCAAGTTGTCGCGCTCGAGCCAGGACTCGAAGCCCACGTGGCCGCCGGTTGACGAAGACCACCACAGCCCGCTCAGGTGCCGCTGCCCCTTGCGCGATACGAACCGGCGCACCGGCGTTCCGTGCTCGAACGCCACCGTCCACGCCTCGGCCAACGGCACCCGGAGCTCGGCGCCGTCCTCGGTCAGGTAGCCGACCTGAAAACCGTCCGCGCGCAGTGAGTCAGCGGCCTCCGCCGCCCGAGGTGACTGTGTCACCCGTCACAGTGTTCGCCAGCGGTCGGCCCGATCCCGGTAGCGACTCGCAAGCTAATTCCGGACGTCGCAAGATCACTCGCAAGGTAAGTCCGGACTTCGCAAGGTCCAGCCGGACAGGACACCGAGGCAGGCAACCCCTCGGACCATGCAGAACGACAATCCAGCCGACACACCTTCTGCACCGCCGGTCACGGGCCCGCTCCCCGCACTCAAGCGACGCAGGCCACACCGTCGAATAACGTCCTCCTGGCGCAGGAGCCATCAGCGGCGGACCGATCCAGAGTCGCTCAGGGCGAGACGCCGCTGGCGGCAAGAGTGCACTGGAGAATCACTGCAGGGAGGCTGAAGGCCGCCTGCCTACCGTCCGCGGACGTGATGTCACTGCACAAGCTGACCGCCGGGGACGGCTACACGTACCTCACCCGTCAGGTGGCGGCAGTCGACAGCACAGAACGCGGTCACGTGGGGTTGGGCGACTACTACTCCCGGCGCGGTGAGTTCCCCGGCGCGTGGGCCGGGGGCGGTCTGGCCGGCCTGATCGGCGTGTCGGAGGGGCAACCGGTCGGCGAGGAGCAGATGAAAGCCCTCTTCGGCCAGGGGCGGCATCCGGACGCCGACCGGCTGGAGAAGGAGGCCCTCGCGGCGGGCTGCACCGCCGAGGAGGCACGGGCGGCCGGTGCACTCGGCCACCCCTTCCTGATCTTCGCCGCCGACTCCAACGGGTTCCCTGCCCGCTGCGCTCGCAGGTACGCCGAGTTCAATGCTGCCCGCGGCGCTGAACTCGGCGCTCCGATCCCAACAGACGAACGCGCGCGGATTCGCAGCGCGATGGGCCAGTCGATGTTCGCCGAGGCTCACGGCCGTCCGCCCGCCGATGCCCGGGAGCTGTCGGGCTTCATCGCCCGTGCGTCCCGACCGGCGACGACGGCGGTTGCCGGCTACGACCTGACCTTCTCGCCGGTCAAGTCCGTCTCGGCGCTCTGGGCGCTGGCGTCCCGGGACATGGCCGAGCAGATCGAGGCTGCGCATGCCGCCGCTGTCGCCGACGTTCTCGCGTGGCTCGAGCAGCACGCGACATTCACCCGGCTCGGCCACGGCGGCGTCCGGCAGGTGGAGACCATCGGGCTGGTGGCCGCGGTGTTCACGCACCGCGAGTCGCGCGCGGGCGACCCGGATCTGCACACGCACGTAGCGGTGAGCAACAAGGTGCAGACCCACGACGGCCGCTGGCGGGCGCTGGACGGTCGGGTCTTGCACAAGGCCGTCACCGCTGCCTCCGAGCGATACAACACGAGACTGGAGACCCACATGGTCGGCCGCCTCGGTGTGCGGTTCGCCGCACGGCCCGATGGCGAGCCCGGCAAGCGACCGGTACGCGAAATTGTCGGCATAGACGCCGGTCTGCTGGCCGCGTGGTCCACCCGGCGCCGGGCCATCGATGTCCGCCGCGGTGAATTGGCCGCCGACTTCCAGCAGGACCACGGCCGCCCGCCGACGACGGTTGAGGCGATCGTGCTGGCCAAGCAGGCGACGCTGGAGACTCGGGATCCCAAGCACGAGCCGCGCTCGCTGGCCGATCAGCGGCAGGCGTGGCGGTCCGAGGCGGTCGCGGTTCTCGGCTCGCCGGCTGCCCTGTCCCGCATGATGGACGAGGCGCTGTTCCGGCCGGCCCGGGGAACCACCCCCCGGCTGACCGACGGCTGGGTGGCCGCGGCGGCCGCCCGGGTGGTGGACACCGTCAGTGCCCAGCGGGCCACCTGGCAGGTCTGGCACGTGGCCGCTGAGGCGGAGCGGATGGTCCGCGCCGCCGCCTTTGCGCCGGAGGACGTGGACGCCGCCGTCGATCGGCTGACCGACACCGTCCTCTCCTTCGCCTGGTCGGTGCCGCTCGGCGAGATCGACCCGGTCGACGAGCCGCCGGAGCTGCGCCGCGGCGACGGGGCCAGCGTCTACACGGTGGCCGGCGCCCGGCTCTACACCAGCCGGGCGATCCTGGACGCTGAGGCGCGGCTGGTCACCGCCGCCGGTCAGGGTGGCGGCCGCCGCGCCGACCCGGGCACGGTCGGGCTGGCCCTGCTGGAGGCCACCGCCAACGGCGCCGAGCTCAACCCCGGACAGGCGCAGCTGGTCCGGGAGCTGGCCGGCAGCGGCGCCCGGCTGCAGCTGGCGCTCGCCCCGGCCGGTGCGGGCAAGACCACCGCGCTGGCCACCCTGGCCCGGGCCTGGACCGCCGACGGCGGCATCGTCCTCGGGCTGGCGCCGTCGGCCGCCGCCACCGCTGCGCTGCGCGCCGGCCTCGGCGGGCACTGCGACACCCTGGCCAAGCTGGTGTCCTGCCTCGACAGCGGCCGCCTTCCGGACTGGGCGGCAGGTATCGGCCCGCGCTCCCTGGTGGTGGTCGACGAGGCCGGTATGGCCGGAACTCTCGAGCTGGCCCGAGCCGTGGAGTACGTGCTGGGTCGCGGTGGCAGCCTCCGGCTGATCGGCGACGACCGGCAGCTGGCCTCCGTCGCCGCCGGCGGCGTGCTGCGCGACATCGCCGCCGCCCACGGCGCGGCCACCCTCACCGAACTGGTCCGCTTCACCGACCCGGCCGAGGCCGCGGCCACCGTCGCCCTCCGGGACGGCGACACCATCGGCCTGGGCTTCTACCTCGACCACCACCGGGTGCACGTCGGGGACCTGTCCACCTGCGCCGGCCAGGCGTATGCGGCCTGGGCCGCCGACCGCGCCCGCGGCCTGGACGCGCTGCTGCTGGCCCCCACCCGCGAGCTGGCGACCCGGCTCAACGACCGCGCCCGCGCCGACCGGCTGGCCCGCGCCCCGTCCACGGGCGGTCCCGAAGTGCGCCTGGCCGACGGCACCGTGGCCGGCGCCGGGGACGCCGTCATCACCCGCAGCAACGACCGCACGCTGCGCGTCACCACCACCGACTGGGTGAAGAACGGCGACCGCTGGACCGTCACCGGCGTCAGCTCAGACGGCCGCGTGGACGTCGCCCACGCCGTCACCGGACGGCGGATCACCCTGCCCGCCGGCTACGTGCGCGAACACGTGCAGCTCGGCTACGCCAGCACCGTGCACGCCGCGCAGGGGCACACCGCGGAGGCGTGCCACACCGTGCTCTCCGGGGCCGAGAGCCGGCAGATGCTGTACGTGGCGCTCACCCGCGGTCGCACCGCCAACCACCTCTACCTCGCCACCGCCGGCGACGGCGACCCGCACAGCGTCATCACCCCGGCCGCGGTGTGTCCGCCGACCGCCACCGACCTGCTCACCGCGATCCTGGCCCGCGACGGCGCACAGATCTCGGCCACCACGGCGGGGCGGGCCGCCGCGCAGCCCGCCACCCTCCTGGCCCACGCGGCCGCCCGATACACCGACGCGCTGCAGTTCGCCGCCGACCACACTCTCGGCCGGCAGGCCGGAGAAGAACTGGAGAACGCCGCCGAGCGGCTGCACGCCGGGCTCACCACCGCACCGTCCTGGCCCACGCTGCGCGCCCGCCTCGCGCTGGCTGCTCTTTCCGGCACCAACCCGCTCACCGCCCTCCGCAACGCCGCCACTGGCCGGGAACTGGGCAGCGCCGCCGACCCCGCCGCCGTCCTGGACTGGCGGCTGCACCCCCAGCACCCGGCCGCCCCAGCCGGCGGGCCGCTGCCCTGGTTGCCCGCCGTCCCGGCCGAGCTGGCCGACCACCCGCACTGGGGGCCTTACCTGGCCGCCCGGGCCGAGCAGGTCACCGGGCGCGCCGACGAAGTGGCCCGGGCCGCCGGAACCTGGACAGCGGCCACCGCCCCGGGCTGGGCCCGGCCGCTGCTGGACACCGCGCCGTCGCCACTGCGGGCGGACCTCGCCGTGTGGCGGTCCGCCCTCGACATCCCCGACGCCGAGCGGCGGCCCACCGGCCCCCAACGGCCGGCCGCCGCCGAGCGCACCCATCAGCGCCGGCTCGACCGGGTCCTGTCCACCGTGCTCCCGTCGCGGGGCACGTCGACCTGGGCCGCGCTGGCCGACGGCATCGACCCCCGCATCCGACGTGACGAGCACTGGCCGGCCCTGGCCGGCCGGCTCGCCGCCGCCGACCGCGCCGGCCTCGACGCCGCCGGGCTGCTGACCGCCCTCGCCGCCGGACAGCCGCTGCCCGACGACCTGCCCGCCGCCGCCCTCTGGTGGCGGCTGGCCCCGCACCTCGGACCGGCCACCATTCCCGCGCAGGCCGCCGCGCTCCCGCCCCGCCCGGACTGGTACCCCGCCCTGCTCCGGCAGCTTCCCCAGGAGTCGGAGCGCAGTGCACTGGTCGACCCGGCCTGGCCCGCGCTGGTCGCGGCGGTCTCCGCCGCCGTCCGCGCCGGATGGGACGCCGACGAGCTGGTCGCGACCGCCGCGACCGGCCTGCCCGGCACGCTCGCCGCCGGCACGGCGGTCGAGGCGCTGGTGTTCCGCGTCACCGCCCTCACCGACCCCGCCCCGGTCCAGACCGCCGAACCGCTCCCGAGCGATCTGCGGCCACCCGAGGACGCCCACCTCCTCCCCCAACCCGACGCGCCGGTGTGGATCAGCGCGGACGACCCGCTGCTGGCCGACCTGCCGCCCGAGGACACCCCCGACCGGGACGACGCCCGGCCGCCGTCTCGAATGGCGGAGCCGACCTTCCTGACCCCCGACCCGTTCACCCCGGCCGGCCCGGGCGGCGTCGACGAGGCCGACTACCTGCTCGAGCAGCACTATTGGGCCACCGCCGCCGTCGGGCGCGACCGGCTCATCGAACTCAACACCCAGGCCGCAGCCTTCTTCACCGCCCACTACCCCGGCTCCTGGGCGCTCGGCTACCTGCGCGAGCGGCTGGGTACCGATCCCGCCCGCGACTCCCGGTTCACCGTCGGGTACGCCCCGGGCGGCTGGACGTCCCTGACCGACCACCTGCGGCGCTCGGGGGCCACCGACGAGGAGTTGCTGGCCGCCGGGCTGGCCTCGCGCGCGTCCACTGGCCGGCTGATCGATCGCTTCCGCGACAGGCTCACCTTCCCGATCCGAGACACCGACGGCGCGATCCGCGGCTTCGTCGCCCGCCGGAACCCCGCCGCCACCGACGACGGCCGCGCCGGTCCCAAGTACCTCAACACCCCGACGACCGACCTATACCGCAAGAGCGAGCACCTGCTCGGACTGCACGGGGCCCAACTGGCGCTGGCCGCCGGAGCCGCGCTGGCCCTCGTCGAAGGGCCGCTGGACGCGATCGCCCTCACCCTGGCCGCCGACGGCCGGACCGTCGGCGTCGCCACCCTCGGCACCGCGCTAACCGATCAGCAGGCCGACCTGCTACGGCCGCACATCCACGCCGACGGCCCCGGCATCCTGGTCGCCACCGACAACGACCCCGCCGGGCATCAGGCCGCCGAGCGGATCTTCTGGCTGCTCACCGCACGCGGCGACCACCCGCGCCGCCTCGCCCTACCCGACGGGCTTGATCCCGCCGACCTCCTCTACCGAGACGGCGCCACCGCGCTGCGCAACGCCATCGACACCGCGACCAGCCTCGCCGACGCCTTCCTTGACGCGGCGTGCTTCGACAGGAACCCCGCGGACCTCCACACGACACTGCACCAAGTTGGCGCCATCATCACGGCTCTGCCTCCCAGCCGGTGGCTGGCACACATCGACCGAGTCACCCAGACCCTCGGCGTCCCGCCCGGCACCGTCCACAACGCAGTGCTGGGAGCCGAACGGACCACCGCGCCGCCTCTCAGATCGACGACCGGCCCGGCGCAAGTGTCCCAGCTGGCGTCCCCCTACGAAGATCGTCACCGGACGGGTCTACCGGGACACCCGCCTCAAGCCACCCCGACTAACCTGCACCATTCCCTGTAGCCGTTCGGCTTCCGAGACGTCCGGACGTGCCGATGTGCCGATGCGCGGTCGATGCTGCTGCCCCTCCGAACGAGCAGAACGGGCGCTTCTGGTCGCGGGCAGGTGGGTGGCGCGATCAGCGGCATGAGCGCACGTTCGGGAGCGCACGTCACATGCATCGCGCGGTGCCCGAGAGCGGACCCCGGAGACCGTCCCTCGCCCCGCAGGCAGGCAGACGCGACGATTTCGGCTACGGGATGATGGGACCGTGACGACGACGCTCCCAAGCTCGCAAGGTGAAGTGGGGCGTCCGCTCGTCGTCGACCTTGTGCAGGTACCCGCGACCCGATCCGAGGGTCAGCACCTGTGACGACTCCCGACTCGCCCGCAGCACCGCCCCCGGCACCCGCCCCGGTGGGTCCGACGCCTGCGCAGTCTGAGGAGTTCGCTCGAACCAACAACCGCCTGACAGTCGGTGACTACCTGAAACGAGCGTTCCACGACGGCTCCGCTGCCGCAGGCAAGTGCGAATGGAGTTCACACGTCGCCGTCAGCCTCACCCCCGAGGAGGCCGGCGCGCTCGCCTGGGTGCTTATCGACACAATCATGCGGGCCCGCTTCGGGCCCGCCACCGCCTTGCACGACATGTGGAGGCAGCACACGCTCGCGGGCACCAGAATCCCGTCGCCGACCAACCGCATCATCGCGTCGTTCGTCGAGCCGGTGTTCGGACTGCCCAACGCCGAGAAGAGCGAGCACCACCTGCACGGGCACGTCGGCGAGTGGCTCTGGCACCTGCTCACGAAGGACAACCGCGCCGTCCGGGTCCAGCCCGACCCGAAGGGTGACGTCACCGACGCCGGCGGCGACGGCTTCTCGATCTACGAGACAGGCACGGGCGCGCTGCGGTTCCGGCTCTGGGAAAGCAAGAAGAACACCGGTTCCGGGTCGCTTTCCACGACCCTGAACGACGCCTACACACAGCTTGCCGAGGCCGGTCAGCGGTACGTCGCCAAGATCGTCGGCACGTTCGCACAGGTCTCGAACGACAACTCCGACGAGATGATGACCTTCATCACCGAGGTGCCTGAGGCATGGGTCCAAGGTGACGAGCTCGTCGGCGTCGGCGTGATGCTCGCGACGCACCAGACGCTGCCCAAGACGCCGTTCAGGAATATGGCGGCCAAGCTGCCTCTGCTCGGCAAGCCAGGTCAGCTGCGCGGCCTCGCCACGAGCATCAGCTGCTACGACGCGCTCGCCAAGACGGTGAGGAGGTACGCGTGGACCGCGCTCTAGCCAGAGAACATCTCACTGGCGCGTTCGGCGACGTCCAGCTCAGCGAGCTCCCCACCGTCGCCGAGCTGACCGACCTCATCGCCGAGCTCGAGATCGAGCTCGTACGCGGCCTCACCGAAACCGGGTTCCGAGCCGACCTCTCACCGCTGCGACGCTCCGCGTGGTACCTGCACGGCATCGCCTCGACCGCCGAGACGTCTCGATACCCAGCGGAGCAGCGCCGCCGTGCCTTCGCCGTCAGCGCTCACGTCCTCGACCTCCTCCTGGAGGACCCGGCCGAGACAGGCCGGGTTCGGCTGGCTACCGCGTTCGCCGCGCAGGTCGGGTACCACCGCGCCGACGAGACCCCGAACGCTGGCGCCGTCCACCGCAAGCTCCGTTACGTTCTGGCAGAGCCTGCCGAGTTCACCGAGAGCGCAGACGTGGCGCTGCACGCCGGGATCCTCTTCCTCGGATTCGAGATGACCGCGCTCAACCGGCACCTGCGCACGTGGGCGACCACCGCGGCTGCGCTGACGCGCGGGGCCCAGCTCGGCAGCCTCGACGGGACCATGTTCGGCCCGACGCAGCGGCTCCTGCGGGGCATCGCCGACCTCGTCACGTACCTGCGTGAAGGCAGTACCGACGCGCTCGGGGCCGCCCGCGGCCACCTACTGCTCGTCGTCCGTGCCGAGGTCGGAATCAGCGACCTGGACACCCGCTGGGTCGCCGGGCACTTACTCGCCCTCGCGAACGGGCTCAGCGAAGGCAGCGTATGGGCGGTGCTTCCACCGGACGTCCCCGCGGCCGTGAAGCAAGCGTTCACGCTAGACCGGCAGCCAGTCCTGACGCTCTGGCCGCCGCAGCGCAGCCTGGTCGCCCACCCGACGATCAGTCCACTCAGCCTGGCGACGTCGAGGCTGCTCGTGTCTGTCCCGACGAGTGCTGGCAAGACGCTGCTCGCGCAGTTGATCATCTGTGCGCACATGGCACAGGACGACCTGGATGTCTGCTACGTGACGCCGCTTCGCAGCCTCGGGCGAGAGATGCGCCAGGCGCTCCGGTCCCGGCTGAGGTATCTCGACCGTCGGCTCGGCGCAGACCTTCCCGACGGCTTCGGCACGCAGGACCTCACCAGCGGCGGCCTGCAAGACACAGACGAGAGCTCCAGCCAGCTTCCGCAAGTCGAGGTGATGACGCCCGAGCGACTCATGAACGCGCTGCGGCAGTCGCCGCAGGAGGTCTTGAGCCGGTTCAGCCTGTTCATCATCGACGAGGCGCACCTCATCGCTCAATCCGGCGGCCGCGGACTGCGAGGATGTCCCGAGTTCCGTAGAACTTCGGTGGCGGCCCGTTGTGCGTCAGGCTGCGACGACCTCCTCATCATGCACGGCGGGTGTGACAGTTCCGGTGATCTCGGCGTCGAGCGCGGCGCGCAGCTTCGCCAGGTGCAGGTGGCCGTTGACCCGGCGGAACTGCTTGCCGGCCTCGACCATGCCGGCGGCGCACCAGCGCAGGGCCATCTGCCCGTCCCGCCAGCGCTTGACGTTGCGGGCGTGATCACGACAGATGGAGATCATCGACTCGATCGCGTTGGTCGAGCGCAGCGTGCGGGCCAGCGTGGGCGGCACCCCCAGGCGCAGCACGGTCAGCGTCTCGTGCAGGCCTTCGCGCAGGCTGGCAGCCGCGCTCGGGTGGGTCTTGTCCAGCTCCCGGGCCAGCCCGGTCAGCGCCGCCTCGGCCTCTAGCGCCGAGTCGGCGTGGTAGGCCGCGCGCATCTTTGTGCCGACCGGGCCGCGTAGCCGCTGCGGTAGTCGGTCCTGAACGTTTCGGATCTTGTGCAATTGGCAGCGCTGGATCACCGGGTGGTCGAAGACGTCGACCACGGCCTTGCGCAGCGCCTTCGCCCCGTCGATGCCGACCAGGATCGGCCGGCTCACGTCCAGCCCCCGATCGCGCAGGCCGACCAGCAGGTCGGTGACCACCGTGGCGTTCTCCGTCGCCCCCTCGACCAGGGCGAGGGGGTGCTTGACCCCCTCGGAGTCGATGCCCAGCGCGACGACGCAGCAGGATTCGCCGAAGTGCACCCCGTCGACCATCAGCGCGACCAGGTCCAATGCGGACAGGTCCGCGGCAAGCAGCTCGGCCAGGGCGGTCTCGGTCATCGCCACGAACTTCCGGGACACCGCCGACTTGCTCGTCGCCTTCGCCGCCGCGCTGACGTGGTCGCCGACCGGTTCCAGGCCAACCCGGTAGCGGCGGGTGGACAGGCCGGCCAGCATCCGCTCCATCGCCATCGACCCGAGGATCTCGGTGCCGCTGAACAGCTCGTAGGTGGGCACGGACAGCTCGCCGGAGCCGTCAGCGGCGCGCACCCGCGGACGGCTCACTGGCACCCGCCGCCCGCCCAGGGTCACCGACCCGCGCTCGGAGCCGTGCCGGACCGCGGTCCGACCGGCATCGTGCTTGCCCTTCGGCCCGGCCATCCCGGTCACGTCGGCCTCCATCAGCGCCTGCATCACCTGCAGGCCGGCGCCGACCGCGAGGGCGAGCAGGCCCTCACGCATCGTGCCGGCGATCTCGGCCATCGCCACATTCACCCGCTCCGGCACGACGACTCCGTCGCCGGTAGGCGTGTCGATCTTGTCCTTCTGGTACTTCTTGGTCACGGCGGTCCCCTGCTCGAAGTGGTGTCTTGGCGGACGCCCAACACCTACCTCACGGCCGGTGCGGGCGGGGGACCGGCCACCTCAACTTCTACGAGACCCGGGACAACCTCCGGACTGCTGCTCGAAGGGCTGCTGTCCCTGCTGGACGCCAGCGACGCAAGGCTGATGCTGCTCTCCGGCGTCATGGGCAACGCCGCGTCCCTCGCAGCCTGGACGTCGGCCGGGCAGGGAGACGTGCTGTTCACCGACGACTGGCGCGCGCCACGACGGCTACACGTGCTAACGGCTACTGACAAAATCGAGGCGAGCCGTGCCGTCGTCCCCGGTCGCCGTGGTGCGGCGGACAAGACCCGGTACGACCTGCGTGCCCACCTCGCGGTCCGCCCGACAAGCGCGACCGAGCAGCACCTGGTCACCAGCGACGACACCCCGATCGGTCAGCTGGTCATCGGCGCCGACAACCGGCGCAAAACCGGGTCCGGCAACACGTCGCCGGCGTACGTGACGACGGCCAGGACAGCCAGGCTGCTGCTCCGGGCCGGCAGCCTGCTGATGGTCGTCACCCAGCGAGCCACGGCACGCGACGCAGCGAAGGTCATGGCTGCCGAGCTGGACGACGACCCGCGGTCGCAGGGCCTCGCTGATGCGCTCGCCGCACGGCTCGGTGTCGATCACCCCCTGGTCGGCTGCGTCCGCAAGGGCGTTGCATACCACCATGCCGGTCTGCCCGTCGAGGTACAGGAAGCCGTCGAGGATGCGATCCGCAGCGAGACGATTCGGGCAGTCGTCGCAACGAGCACCCTCACCGACGGCGTGAATCTCCCCGTCCGAACCGTTGTTATAGCGACGACCGAGTACGAAGGCCAAGATCCCGGTCAACGGATGTCTGCCGCGCAGCTGCTCAACGCTGTCGGCCGTGCCGGCCGCGCCGGCAAGGAGTCCGAGGGCTGGATCGTGCTCGCCCTGCAGAAGACCCTGGAAGGCAGCGACTTCGATCGGCTGACGCCCGCACCGAGCGACTTGGAGGTCCGTTCGACCCTAGCTGGCGACACAGCCCTTGCCGCCCTCGCCGAAGCAGAAGCATTGGTGGCACAGACGCAGGACGCGATTCTGCAGCTGCCTCCTGACCGGGAAACGGGCGGCTTCGTCAACTACGTCTGGTTGATCCTCCACACCCTCGAGCTCGTCCCGGACCTCGCCAACACCCGCACTTGGCAGGACGTCGTCAGGCGACTGTTCGCCTTCACTCAGCTCCCGGATGACCTGAAGTCGCGGTGGCTGGCACTCGCCGACGTCGTCGCTGCGCGATACGCGCAGACCCCGCAGGCGTCTCGCCGTCGCTGGGCGCAGGCCGGGACGAGCCTGGGATCAGCTGCGGTGATCGAGTCGATCGCCGCAGCTCTCGCCGACCAAGTACAGCTCATTGGCGGCCTCGGTGAGCGCTCGCTCGACGAGACCCTCGACGTTCTTGCCGAGCAGGACGTGTACGCACAACTGCTGCAGCTGCCAGAGGCGACCAGGCACTGGCGCTTTCGGATGTCACCCCGAGGTGCCCTCGTCGAGGTCGACGCCGCCCCAGTCGTTCGTGACTGGATCGCCGGTCGTGACCTCAGCGACCTCGCCGACACCCACCTCACCGAGGTGGCGGACTCGGCGTTCCGGCTTGAGCAGATGGTCGACGGGATCAGTGAGGGAGTGCAGCACTATCTGGCGTGGACCGTCGGTCTCGTCATCGCCCAGGCAAACGACATCCTGCTGTCACGCCTGAGCCCGCTGCAGCTGTTGGCGAGCACCGCCGCCCACCTGCGCTACGGCGTCGACACCCCGCTTGCCATCGACCTGCTCGTCCGTGATGTGAGGTCCCGGACGCTGGCACGTGACCTCGGCCGGATCGCACGGGATGCGGAACCTGTCAAGCCGGTTGAGACAAGATCGCGTTAGTTGTTCTGGATGAGGGCCTCCCTGCTGGGCTGGTTGATCCAGGCCGCGGTCGGCAGCTGCGGTGGTGTCGGGCGTCGGTGGCCGAAGCGGGCGGGGTTGGCCGCGTAGGCCGTCTGCAGGGTGGCCGCTCGCTGGGCCCGGACCTCGCCGGCGGTGCCGTGGTGCACCGAGGCGGGGGTGTGCAGCCCGAGACCGGAGTGGCGGTGCTCGTGGTTGTAGTAGGCGAAGAACGCCTCGCAGAACGCGCGGGCGTCGGCCAGGCAGCCGAACCGGTCGGGGAAGACCGGTGCGTACTTCAGCGTCTTGAACTGCGCCTCGGAGAACGGATTGTCGTTGGAGACGTGCGGGCGGCTATGGCTGCGGGCGACGCCGAGGTCGACCAGCAGTTGGGCGACCGGCTTGGAGGTCATCGAGGTGCCGCGGTCGGCGTGCACGCTGCTCGGGGCGCCGTGCACCTTGATGGAGTCCGCGAGTAGAGCCTTGGCGATCTCGGCGTCCTCCCGGGCGGCGACGGTCCAGCCGACGACGTAGCGGGAGAAGATGTCGATCACCACGTAGAGGTCGTAGTAGACGCCGCGCTCGGGTCCGCGCAGCTTGGTGATGTCCCAGCTCCAGACCTGCCCTGGCGCGGTGGCCAGCAGCTCCGGGCGGGCCCGTGGCGGATGGGTGGCCTGACGGCGCCGCTCCCGGGACTGCCCGGCGGTTCGCAGCAGCCGGTGCATGGTCGACATCGAGCACAGGTATTCGCCCTCGTCCAGCAGCGTGGCCCAGGTCTGGGCGACGGACTTGTCGGCGAACCGAGAGCTGTTCAGCCGGGCCAACACAGCCTCTCGTTCGGCGTCGGTCAGCGCGTTCGGCGGCGCCGGCCGTGGCCTTCTCTCGCGCTGCGCGACCGGCTTCTGGGCGCGGTAGTGGGTGGCCCGCGACCAGCCCAGCAGCGCACACGCCCGCGCGGTGGACGTGTGCGCGGCCAGCTCGGTGACCGCGGGGGCGATCACTTCTTCGACCGCGTGTCGGTGTCCGCGCTCTCGGAGAGCAGCTCCAAGAGCGCGTGTGCTTTTCCCACGACCTCCAGCGCGGCCTTGGTGCGCGCCAGCTCGGCCTCGACCTTCGCCTTGTCCCGGCGGAGTCGCTCGAGTTCGACCTGCTCGGGCGTCCGCCTGGCCGGCCGCGACCGGCCCTCCAGTCCCGCCAGGGCACCGGTATCGCGGGCGCGGCGCCACTCGACCAGGTGCGAGGAGTACAGGCCCTCCCGGCGCAGCAGTGCACCCCGCTCACCGGGCTGCGCAGCCTCGTACTCGGCCAGGATCTGCAGCTTGTACTCGGCGGTGAAGGACCGCCGCCGGGGGCGCTCGGCTCGAGGACTCACCGCCCCATCGTCGGCGCCCACCGGTCCCGTGCGCAGGTCCGTGTCCGTCATCGTCATCGTGATCAACCCGTCTCGCCCTGTGCAGAGTGAGGAAGCGCTACTCGAGGTGTCTCACGCCAGCCTGACGCACAGGGATGGCGGGCTGGATGAGGCGGGTCTGCGCGAGTACCTGAGCGAGCAACACATCCGCGGGTGGCGCGTGGACCTCGGCGCGACCCCGACCGACGTGCTCGACCTGCTGCAGTACGTCCAGGGCGGAGACCGGCACAAGCTGGGCGAAATGATGGCGACCGGGTCTGTCACCGCGCAGGCCCGTCTCAGCAGCGGCGACCCTGTCTCGCGGCCGGCTGCTGAACCCGTGCCGGTGACGATTGTCGTCTCTGACGACGGCGATGAGTTCAGCATCCTGGCCGAGGGCGGCTCGGTTCTCGGTGTGGTTGTCGCCCGTGATCACGCGGGCGTCGCGGCGGTCCTCGACAGCGGCCTGCTGCTCGACTTCAGCCTGCAGGGCGCGACGGTGACGATTACGCGCGCAGCAGCAGGTCAGTTCAGCTTCACCTAGGCCAGTCCTGACGCACAGAGACCCACCACAACGGGTCCGTGAGACGTCCGCTCATCGGCATAAGCGATCGTTGCGCTGCCATCGTTCCCGGCAACGTCGGTGCACGCGGTCCTGTCTGTCGTCCGACCTCGGAACCGGCCAGAGGACCGGGTCTGCTCGGACAGGCGTCGCTCCCGAACATCCTCATCTGCCGCGATCCGCGCGGTCGCTGTTCCGCAGCAGGATCTGCTTACAGGAACGGCATGCCGCGACGGCCGCTCTGCGGCCACCAGCATGTCGGTCCTCCGAAGTAGCCTGGCCGCAGAACACTTGACGTTTTTGCGGGAGGACCACTTTGACTCTTTATGTGGACGGTGAATGGTCAGGCTGGTCTGGTGACACGATCGTTCAACTCACAGATGGCTCAGTGTGGCGTCAAGACGAGTATTACTACTCGTACTACTACTCCTATCGGCCGACGGTCGAGATCTCGAACGGGAAGATGTTGGTCAAAGGAATGAACCGAGCGATTCGGGTGCGACAGCTGTCCTGATCCCCATGCGTTGCTGACGCCGAGCCGATCAGATGCGGCGTCGGGCTCTCGTTCCATGCCCCTGACGATCTTTGACTGGCCCAGATCTGTCATACCCGTCGTGCACGATGAGCTCATGGCAAGAGCGGGATGCCCGTGGCTCCTGAAGGCGGAGCCAGCCGTGGTGACGCGACCGCGTGAGCGGGATGCCGGATTCGTTCGTCGGCGCGGGGCTGGCGACTGAGATGCCAGCGGAGCCGACTGCCGTGGATAGCAAGGCCCGCGATCTCGCCCGCGAACTGGTGTCGAGCCTGCACGGGCTCAGGCATGTGGATCTGGACACGGCCGGTGCGTCGCTGGGACTGGACATCCCCGGACAGCAGCCGGACCCGTCGCCGGTCGGGGAGGACGTCACGCCGCTGTCTAAGCAGCAGCGACTTGACCGGGCGTTCGACGCCATCTCACCAAGCGACTACGAGGCCGTGTGCGCCCGGTTCCTTCAGCAAGGCAATCTGTCGATCGAGCTGCGGAACCGGGTCGAGGATCTGCTCTGGTCACGGGAGAACTGGCCGCCGATCACCGCCCGGGTGCGCCGTGAGCTCGCCGAGGCCCTAGATGCATCCGGGGCAATCTGGTCGGAGGCCGACGGGCTGCTCAACGTTGTCAAGCGGCACTGGGTGCTGCACCCGCCGGCGTGGTCATTCGACTGGAAGGACCCTTACGAGCCGGTCGCCCGGCACATGATCTGGAATCCCGACTGGACGACGATTGAGTTCTTCAAAGAAGTCGGCGCCCTCGACGGTGGTGATCGCCGGTTCGCGCTGTTTCTTGAGGGGCTGCTGTCCGGATCGGTGAACCCGAACGAGCCTCGTCAGCGGGCGCTGGTCGCAGCGATCTCGCCGGTCCTGACCCGCGCAGGACTGAAGATCGTCGAGTCCGGCACGACCGACGGTTACCCGGACTTCACCATCGTCGGCGCGGGAACTCGCCCCCGCCCGGCCCAACTCATCCTGTTTGCCTCCCCCCACGCCAAGCCCGCACTGCGGATCCGCGACGTGCTGGATCAGAGCATCGAGGTCCTCACTGGAGATGACACGGTGCTCGCCTACGACGTGCCCGTCGGCGAGCGCGGACTGACCTGGCGTGACGTCGAGTCTTGGTGGTCGCGCCGCCGGGACATCCCGGCCGCGCAGGCAAAGCGTGAGCTCTGGCAACGTCTCGCGAATGTCTGCGCCGACGTGTCACCGGCCCAGCGGGCGCTCTTCGGCGCCTACTACGACTACGCGAAGGGGCACGACCCGTTGTTCGCGCTGCTGCCGGAGGTGTGGCTGCACTGGGATCCGGTCTCGCGAGCCCAACGCGGGGAGGACGCCTACCTCAACCAGCGCATGGACTTTCTGATGCTGTTGCCCGGGCTAAGACGAGTCGCGCTCGAGGTCGACGGGCAGCAGCACTACGCGACCTCCGCCGGCGAGCCGAGCCCACGCATCTACAGCGTTACAACCCGCGGCGATCGGGACCTTCGCCTTTCCGGCTACGAGGTCTACCGCTTCAGCGGCTACGAACTCACCGAAGACCGTGCCTCGGACACGGTCAGGGAGTTCTTCGACCGGCTCCTGCATTGGGCATAAATGGATTCTGTGTGCCCGCTGGCTGAGCATCGTCGGCCGTCATGGGCTCATCTCACCGCACGGCGGGAGGGCTGGCTTACGCATCCCGTTCGGGAATGGACGATCGGTGCATCGGTGCATCGGTGCATCGCCGTGTCGCCCACACGGTCCGCTGCCCCCGACGCCATGCGTCTGGCCACGGTCTTGTCGGGCCCCTGTTGCATAGTGATGGCTCCCGAGGAGTACGGAGTGTCGGGATGGCCGAGCGCCTATGGCTCGATGTTCCCTACGGCGAGAAGGACGCCGCCAAGTCGGCAGGCGCGCGCTGGGATCCCGACGTTCGTCGCTGGTACGCGCCGCAGGAGGCACTGCTGCCGAAACTGGCGCGCTGGGAGCCCCGGATGCCGGAACTCCTGCCCGGGGAGGACCGCAGCTTCGGCCAAGGCCTCTTCGTCGACCTCGTTCCGTCGACCTGCTGGTTCACCAACGTCCGCAGCTGCGTTGACGAAAGCCAGTGGGACGCGCTCCGGTCCATGGTTTACCGGCGGGCCGGCAACCGCTGTGAGGCCTGCGGCGCTCCGCGCGGCCGCGACCGCCAGCGGCTGGAAGCCCATGAGCGCTGGGAGTACGACGAGGCCACCTACACCCAGACGCTGCGCCGCCTGCTCGCGCTGTGTTGGTCTTGTCACCGGGCCACGCACTTCGGCTTCGCCGAGATCACCGGCACCTCCGCCGGGGCAAAGGCGCACCTTCGGGCGGTCAACGGCTGGTCGACCGGCGAGGCTGACGCCCACATCGACCTGGCCTTCGCTCTGTGGAACAGGCGGTCGGCCCATCAGTGGCGGCTCGACCTAGGCATGCTGACGAACGCGGGAATCAAGGTGGTCGAGCCCCCTGCTCCCGGGCGTCGGAGTGAGGAGAGCGCAGCGCGCCTGGCGGTCAGGATGCCTCTCCTGCCCCCGGCGGCACAGGGTGAGCAAGGCAGCCACACCGCCACGACGTACCGACGCGACGCCGACGACCGCTCCGAGCCCGAGCCGCCCCGCAGGAAGCTCTGGGCGCGTATTCGCGGAGCCCTCGCAGATCAGTAGCGGCCAGTGCCTCCTGCACCCGGCGCGGGGGTGGTGATCGGCGCACATCGGGATCCTGCGATGGCCTCGGCCACGTTGTCGGCGTGGCTGAGCAGGCGCTCGCCGCGGCCGGGCGCTCGGGCTCGCTCGGCGTAGAGCCCGGCAAGGTGGCGCTGACTCGGAGCGGCCGGGGACACGGCGCGGTTGACCGCGTCGGCCAGGCTGCTCGACAGCGCGCCGGCCGAGGCCAGCGCGCGACGGAGGCGGTCGAGATCAGCGCCGCGGGCCTGTACTCGGCGGCCGGCGATCACCTCCCGAACTCGGTCCTCGGGCATGTTGTCCATGCGCGGCAGGTCCCGGGCGGCGGCGTAGAGCCGACCGGTGCGAGACCAACGGTCGACGCCCGCGACGAGTCGGTCGGCGAGGACGGGAAGCTGGTTGCTCACCTCCTGGACCGTGCGAGTCAGGCGCGGGAGGTCGCCCCGGTCGCGGAGCGCGCTGAGGTCGGCGTTGGACCCCACGTCGTTGCAAAGCGTGTCGGCGAGGCTGCGTGCCCAAGGAACGACGCCGTGAGGGTCAGTGGGCCGGGCTCGGTGGCCATCCTCAAAGGTCATGCTGATCCTGCCCGTAAGTTCCCAGGCGACGGCTGTCAGCAGGGGTCGCATACCTTCGTCACCCGCCGCAGCGGCTACGACGGACGCGGCGGAGTCGCTCGTGATTTCGGCGGCGGCAACAGCGGCGCGGAATTCACGCAGGGTCAGGCCGTCGGTGCGCAGGGCTCGGTCCAGCGCCGCGGTGAGCGCCGCTGCGGCATCGACGGCGGTCACCCTCTCGCCGGCTCGTGGCAGGCCGGACACCGGCACCAGGCGATTCAGGACAGCCGCGCCGCTGGCCGTCGGTGGGTCGCCCTGGGCATCGCGCTCGACGGCTACGGCCAGCCGGTGGACGGCGGCCAGCTCGGCGACCGCGGCATGCGGCAGCAGCCGATGCGCCAGCCGGGCACAGTGGTCAGCGGCTTCGGCGAGTTCGACGGTGACTGCCCAGCGGTGGGCGCGACCCATGCTGGCGCGGTCGCGGCCGATCACATCGGCAGCGGCGCCCGCCAGATCGGTCAGCGGTCCGCCGGTGCGCGGCCACAGCCGGCCCACAGTTGTGCAGGCTGCCGTCAGCTGAGCGGCGGTCTGCTGCCGGCGGCTGACGCCAGCGGTGAGCCCGTCATGGGTCATGCCGGCGAGGGCCCGGCCGAGGTGGGCCAGGGCTCCGGTTGCGTCCTCGATCGCCACGTCGGTGATCGGCGCCGCAGTGCGGTCGGCCAGCGCGTCGAGCAACTGCTGCAGGCTGGTGGCCATAGTCAGCGCAGCTGTCGCAGGGCGCGACGGGCTGCGCGGGCCGCGTCTAGGACGTAGGGAGTCGCGAAGGTCTCCTGGTCGAGCAGGCCGAGCGCGCCCATGGCGGCGCGGATGCTGGCGCGGGGATCCTCGTCGACCAGGGGGACGGGTTCGGCGTGCCCACCGGCCAACTCGAGAAGCTCGGCGGCCTGCATGCAATCCAGGGCGATGTGTGCGGGAACTTGCTCTCGGTCGGCGCCCACGGCGTCGAGCAGGGAGGCGGCGTAGCTGAGCGGGTCGATGCTCGCCTCGACGGTCACGGGCGGCTCTCCTTTACGTGGTGGACTGCGCCGAGGCTGGGTCGCCGCGGCAGGTGACTGGGGATGTGGCGATGAACTTGTGGATCCGGGCGGGGCTGTGCACGACCGGTTATCTGGGCGGCGGCGTGGCTGATCCGCCGTCCGCGTCGGGTACGGGCAAGGCGGCCGGGCAGTCGTCGAGCAGTCGCCAGTGCAGCTCCCTCGCCGGATGCCGGTCAGGCAGCGGGGATGCGGCGAGAGCGGGCAGACGGGCGGGGACGTCGTAGCCGGCCGCCGCGGCGCGAGTGAGAGAGGCGGACAGGGGCCTCCAGTCCGGGCCGTCCAGGAGGCGCGGATCGATCCGCCGGGCGACGGCCTCCCACGCCGGGTCTGCAGGTTCGTTGTCCCGGCCTACCGGCTCGCTCTCCATCTCGGCGGCGACGCGCAAGATCTCGGCCGCGATGGCCCGCCGGGCCTCGGGCATGGCCTCGCACCACGCGGCCAGGAGTTCCGGAGTGTGGCGAGTCATCCACTGCCGGCTGACCCGGACGCCGCCGAGCAGCGCGACCCAGTCGCCGTCGAACCGGTCAGTGCGCGGAACCGCACTCATGGGGTTGCTCCCTCGCCGTCGTCCGGTGTGGCTGTGTCCGGTGCGCCGTCAGATGCCTGGGCCCCGGTGTCGGCGTCGAAGCGGCGGCGCCGCTCCGCGACGGCCGACGGAGTGCGGTAGTCGGCGTCCCAGGAGCGCGCCGGCCAGTCGACATGTCGACCGGGTGGGCAGCCGAGGCCCTGCCGCTCGTTCATGCGGGCGTAGAAGCCGGGCAGGGCGTAGCGGTGCCACTCCTCCATCGGATGCGGAACCGTCGCGTCGGCGGCCGCGACGCGCATGCACGCGAGGACTGCCAATTCGCGGACCAGTGCCGGGTGGGCAGGCCAGCAGGAGGGGACGACGTGCGTGGTCTGCCAGGCGTACGTGTGGTTGAGCCAGCCGGCGACGTCGTCGATCCACGCCCACAGCTCCCGGCGCACCTGTGGAGAGCAGGTCGCCGGGTCCCACGGCCGGTCGAGCAACCCGTAGGCCGATGGCTCGAGCCCGGACAGCTCGGCCTGCCGGAGCATCTCGAGCGCGTGCCGGACCCAGCGCGGCGGTCGCGGGAACGGAGACACTAAGAGGACCTCGGTCACGACGACTCCCAACCCGCGGGCATGGTCCGTCTGGCGGCGGCCGTCGCCTCAGAGGAGCGGCGTGTGCGCATCCCTTCCCAGGTATCGAGGTCGCGGGCGGCCGCAACCCGGTCACGAGCGGCGGTCTGGACGGCCAACAGCGCCGCACCGCGGCGGCCGGTGAGGCATCGGGTCAGCCGGGCGATCAGCGGCGGTGCGTTCTCTGCGAGTACCAGCGCTCGGCCCGAGGGCAACAGGCGGATCTCCTCCGGGCGCAGCACCGGGGTGTCCTCGCCGTGCGTGGACCGCGACCAGCCGGCTCCCCGGTAGCTGTAGGAGGTGCGGCGCACGCGGGTCCGGCCGATCAGGTCGGAGAGCTCGCGGTAGAAGCCGCCGTCCTTGCCGCCGCCGAAGGCGATCACGACGTTGGTGAGGCCGAACAGGGCCCGGGCCTCGTCCTCGCCGTAGAGCAACACCAGCTGCCGCCAGGTCTGGGCGGCGTAGATGTAGCTGACGCCCAGTGCCCGGTCGTTGGCCATGCGGGTGCGCAGGGTGGGCAGCGGCGCGGTGGACGGCAGCTCGTCCAAGCAGGCCAGCAGCGGCGGGCACAGCCGCCCGGTCCGTGAGCCGGCGGCGAGTTGCAGGGCTGTGTCGAGGGCGTGCTCGGCCAGCGCGGTCAGCAGCGGGGACGCCGAGGCGTAGGGGTCGTCGCGGCCGAGCAGGTAGACGGTGCCGCCGGCAGCGAGCAGACCGGCGACCTCGGTGGCCGGGCGGCCGGGCCCGGGGGTGCAGCGGCGGCGGATGTCTGCCTGGAAGAACAGAGCCAGCGCCTGCTGAACGGTCGTGGCGGTGTTCCCGGCGGTGCGCGGGTCGCCCTGCAGGGCGCCGTGCAGCAGCCCGTCCCACAACGGCGCGGCCTGCGGGTGGCCTCGCAGGATGTCGGCCGGCGCGGTCGCAGCCTGCGGATGGGCCGCCCACTCGAGGACCTGCTCGACGGTGCCACCGGTCAGCGCGGCGGCGTGGAAGTAGGCCTGCAAGACCTTGGCCGCCTCGAACGCGTAGAAGCGAGCCGCTCCGTCAGAGATCCCCCCGGTGACCGCGCCGGCGACGGTGCCGGCGGTGAACGCCTTGGCCCGACGCTCGGCGACCATCGGATCTGCGCAACCGGCAACCGGGTCCCACAGCAACTCGGGCACTCCCGGGACCGAGCCGAACGGGTCGCACACGGCAACCGGCCGCCCACCTGCGGCGCGCGCGTCGAGGGTGAGCAACAGGTCCTCGGCCTTGGTCAGCGTCACCAGCGCCGCCCCGGGCGCGTCCAACAGCGCCGGAGCGAGCAGGTCCAGGGTCTTCCCCGAGCCCTGCGGGCCGTAGACGCCGGCGGTCCGGTCGAAGGGCACCCACAGCTCTCCCCCGGCGGGGACGGCGCAGGCACCCAGTCGCCAACCCACGGCGTGCGGCTCGACGGACCGTCCGGCTCGAGCCGCGGAAGCGGGCAGGTCGGGCCGGACCACGGCAGCGGCGCGACGCAGCCGGGAACGGCCGAGTACCTGCTCGACCTGGCTGCGGTCGGCCATTCCAGTCGGCGTCCCGAGGAACCGCCGTCCGGCCCAGAAGGCACCTCCGCTGACACCGAGGAAGGCGACGAGCAGGACGGTGATGACGGCGTAGACGGCGGGGGTGCCGGGCAGCGCCGCCGCTCGAGTCGCGTCGAGGCCGGTGTCCGGATCGCCGACCAGCAGGCCACCGACCGAGGCAGCCAGGGCGGCGCCGTCGGTCGGCCAGACCCAGCCGCCGCCCGCGAGCACGGCGGCCACTCCGCGGCCGACGGGCAGCAGCAGCGCGGCGGCGGCCAGCCAGGCAAGGACGGCTGCGGCGGGGACCTCCCAGCTCGCCGGGCCGACGTCTGCGCGCGCGCCGACGCCGGTCATCGCCGCGGTCCGTACGTCGTCCTTTGCATGGCTCCTCCTGTGGGCCGGAGTGGGGCACGAGCAGGTCAGCCCGGGTCGGGCGCGTCGAGGTCGACGCCGCGATCGGCCAGCCACGGCACCGGATCGAGCGGCGCGCCGTCCTGGCGGACCTCGAAGTGCAGGTGGACACCGGTGCTGTTGCCGGTGGATCCCTGAAAGCCGACCAGCGTCCCGGCGTCGACGTGCTGGCCCGCGCTGACCGTGTAGGCCGAGAGGTGCCCGTAGCGGGTGGTCACCCCGCTGCCGTGGTCGAGCTCGACGAGGTTGCCGTAGCCGGCCAGCCCCAGGCCGCCGTCCCGGTCGCAGTAGGCGCTGGTGCAGGCGGCTGCGATGACGGTGCCGCCGGCGGCGGCGTAGACGGGGCTGTCGCGGGGGCCGGCGATGTCGACCCCGGCGTGCAGGGTGCCCCAGCGAAGCCCGTAGCCGGAGGTGACCGAGCCGGCGGTGGGCCGGATCCAGGATCCGGCGGGCACCGGCAGGTCCGGGCAGACGCCGGAGGCCGCGCCGGCCGGATTGGCCGCGGCCCCCTGGGCGGCCGGCCAGAGCATGCCGGCCAGCTCGCGGGCGAGGGGCTCCCAGCGGGCGTAGGCGCCGCCGGCGGCCGAGATCTGCACCGCTTGGGCCGCCTGGGTGAGCGGGATGGTCCTCCAGTTCGGCACGTCGACCAGCCGGTCGTAGAAGGCCGCGGCGGCGTAGACGGGGTCCATGAGCTGGGCGACGGTGCCCCAGCCGGCGATCCACCGCTGCTGGAAGGTGTTGACGCTGTCGTGGTCGGAGCCGAGGCCGTCGTGCGCGTACTCGAGGCTGGTGGCGGTCACCGCGGCCTGCTCGGCGGTGAGTTCGGAGCTGCTGCCGTCGTTGGCCAGCATCCGGATCCGGGACTCCTGGTATGCGGTGGCCAGCGCCACGGTGGCCGCGTACGGCTCGAGTCCTTGCGCCAAGGCGACGTTGACGATGGTCTGTGCTTGGCCCATCTGGACGGCGTCCAGTTCGATGCCGGCGACGGTGGCGCCGGTGCCGCCGATCGAGCAGGCCGACGACGCGGCCGCCGTCCGGGTCTCGGGGGCCGCGATGACCGCCAGAGGTATGAGCAGCAGGGTGAGCCCGGCGAACAGCGGGACGGCGGCTGGTGCAACGGCCCTCCACAGCCATCTCTTCGCGTACGCCCGTGCGATGGGCTCCGCTGCCCCGCTCATGGCGGGCCTCCGGCGGTGAGGGCCTCGTTGGTGTAGGTCAGCCGCAGCTCGGGCTCGGTCAGGACGGTCTGCACCTTGAAGGCCCGGTCCCCGACCAGCCACAGTGCCCGGCCTTTGCCGCCGACCGCCCAGCCGGTGACCACTCGCTGGGCGATCGGGGCCAGGCCGAGCAGGCTGCCGAGCTCGTCGCCGACGGCCTGGTCCTGCCCGTGCAGCACCTTGACGTCGCACAGGTGCAGCAGGTCCCGGGCGATGGCGACCGCCTGCGAGGTCGCGTCCCCGGCGGTGAGCATGTCGGAGGGCTTGTGGGCCAGCAGGATCTGCACGTCGGCGTCGCGGCGGGACAGCCGCAGGTTGGCGTCCAGGCTCTTCATCGCCTCGGCGCCCAGGCGCATCTGCCGCCACGTCTCGTCGCGGATGACGATGCGCAGGTCACCGGGCTCGGCGATCTCGCGCATCGCCTGGCCCCACGAGTTGAGACAGGTCAGCGCGATGCCGACGGCCTGGTCGCCCAGCGGCTCGAGCCGGGACAGCGACAGCGACTGGATCGGGGCGCGCCAGTCGACGGCGATGGTTGTGTGGTCGTCGAACAGCCCGGCCAGGGAGCCCTTCACCAAGGCGCCCAAAGCGTCGCGGAGCGTGCGGGTGGCATCGAGAAAGTGCCGCCGGTCGGCGTAGCGGCAGCCGGCGACGAGCTCGTCGGGAGGCTCGTCGAGTGCTCGCCACAGCTGCGGGATGGTGGGCTCGGTCAGCCGGGTGGCGCCCGAGCGGTGGCCGGTGAGCAGCCGCAGCGCTTCGCCCAGCGCGGTCTCCTCCACCGGGCCGAACGGCACCGCCTGCGAGCCGATCAGGCCGCGCAGCAACACCAGCCACCGGGCGAACAGGAGCGCCTCGCGGCGGCGGGCCTCGGCCGCGTTGAGGCGGTCCCAGCCGTGCCCGAGCGGGCCGAAGGCCAGCGGGTTCACCCGGGTCGGCAGGCCGTGACCGATGACGAACGGCTCCACGCCGAGTGCTCTGCAGAGGGGCTCGTACTCGTCCTTGGTGTCCCCGAGGATGAGAGTGCGATAGCCGTAGGCGAGCATCCGCAGCGCGAAGGCCTTGACGGTGGCGGACTTGCCGCGGCCGGGCTTGCCGAAGACGACGACGTTGGGGTTGGTGACCGGGATGTCGTCGTCGGTGACCCAGCCGACCGGGTCGCAGTAGAACGCTCCGCCGGACAGCAGGTCGAGTCCCATCTGTGCGCCGGTGGGCGGTAGGCCCGAGGTGGCGATCAGGGGCCACATCACCGGCGTCTGCTCCGAGGTCATCCGCCATACCGACAGCGGCGCCAGCGCCGCCGCTCGGCCACGACCACGTCCGCGGGGGCCGCGGCGGGGCACCAGATGGGTGAACGGCCCCCGTTCCCGTGCCGCGGTCTCGACCGCGGGAACGGCGGGCAGCCGGTGGCCGAAGTGGTCGAGCAGGACAGCGACGTCCCGGCCACGGCGGAAGGGACGGCGGCTCATTGTCGACCTCTGCGGTCCGGCAGCCCGACGCCGAGGGGAATGGCGGCGGCGGCGAAGGCTGAGTCCTGCGCCAGGTCGAGTCGCAGCGGCACGAAGCCGGCGGCCCGGACCGAGGCGGACAGCCGGCGGCCGTGCTCGACCACAGGCCACGTCGCCGGCACGGTGACGCAGGCCGCCGCGGCGACGCGCACCAGAGCGCGGCCGGCGGTGAGCTTCTCCTCGGCGGCACCGACCCGCTCGGTGTCCCGACGCTGCCGGGCCCGCTGCCGGAAACCCATCCGGGCGCGCATCTCGTTGCCGGTGGTGGCGCTCATCTGCTCCCGACTAACCACCCGGGTCGCCCGGGTCAGCGGCAGCGGGTCGAGGAAGACGGTCAGGCAGCGCCGCTCCCCCGCCACCGTCGGCACGAGCACCGGGGCGAGCGCGCCGAGCACCGCACCGGAGTCGGGCAGCAGGATCGTGTCGGTCACCGACGCCCAGGCGTCGTGCAGGTAGTGCCGCACCTCGGCGCGCGCCATCGTGGGTGCCGCGGCGGCCATCGGCACCCCGGTGGCCAACTGCTGGCCGGAGGCGGCCGCCAGGTCGGCGGCGACCAGCTCGCCACGGTCACCCGGGGCGAAGCTGGTGCGCACCGCGGCGGCGAGCTGTGCGGAGTCGAGCCAGGACACCGTCGTGCAGCCGACGGGTCCACGGAGCGCGGCCTCGACCTCTGCCATCACCGAGTGCAAGACCCGGGCCCGGCCGTCCACGCCCCCGCCGGACTCCCTCGCCGCTCGGGCGATCCGTCCCTCGCCGACCACGACGGTCACGAACGCCTCGGTCCGTACCGCGGCCGGCGTCAGCGTTGCGCCCAGCAGCGCGTTGACCCGCGCGGCGAGCGTCGGCGCGTCGGGGTGGGTGTGAGCGCGTTCCCAAGCGGCGCGCTCCGCGCCGTCGTCGGGCACGGTGCGGACCTGCAGGACGAGCACGTCGATCAGCTCGGTGCGGGCGGCGAGCTCGCACATCTCGGCCAGCCCGGCGCCCATCCGGTCCCGCTCGCCCGCCTCGGCGAGCCCGATGCCGGGATGGGCAATCGACGCCACCGCTGCCCAGGTCCGTGCGGCGCAGTTCTGCACGATCACCGGCCGGGTGAACATCTGCCCGAAGGGCGGCCCGTCGTGGGTGCGGATGCCGGCGAGCACCCCCGGCAGGTCGGCCTGGGACAGGTCGTCGGCCGTCCCCGCTCCGGCCCGTGAGCCGAACGCCGCCCAGCCCATGGCTCCTCCGATCGCGTGCAGACAGAGGTCGCCGAACCAGCGGCCGGCGGCACGGCCCCGGATGGGCACCAGCAGCACGACGGCCAGCAGCGCCCACACCGGCAGCCAGCCGACGAACAGCCCCCAGGCCTGGCCGTTCAGGGCCAGCAGCGCCGGGACGCCGGCGAGCGTCACCAGGGCCAGTTGCGTGCCGGTCATGCCGAGGAACCAGCCGGAGACGTCCTTGGCGTACTCGCCGTAGCGGTGCGCACTCATGCGGCACCGTCGTCGGCAGGAGAGTCAGGCCGCCCTCGCGGAGCGGGGAAGTCGGATTGCGGAGACCCGCCGCGTGCGGCGCCGTTGGCCCGCTCCGCGGGCCAGCCCATAGCCGCTGCGCCGTCGGCGACGGCCGACCACAGCGGATCAGGAGTCAGGGCGTCGGGGCCGTCCCCATCCAGACGCGGCGACGCGCCGTCCTGCCGTGAGAGCGACGTTGCGCGAGCGTGCCCGTTTCCTGCGACGGAAGCCCGGCCCCGAACTGATTGCCCGTAGTAGGGGGCGGTGTGTCCGATGCCGGCTCCGGAGAGGACGTCGGCCGCCGAGGCGGCCACCCCAGCGGCCAGCCGGCCGGCCGTGGAGGTGCCCGTTGTCAGCGCACGCAGCGCGCCGGCGAAGCGACCACTGGTCGCGGCGTCGGCGGTCGACTCGCCCTGCGCGCGGTCTCCAACCAGCTCTGCCGCGGCTCCGGAGGCCGCAACCCCACCGGAGGCGGCGACAGCGGCGGCCCCCGCAGCACGACCACCTCCCCCGCCGAGGTTGCCTAGTGCGCCCATGACTCCGCCAGAGGCGGCCAGGGACGAACGCAGAGCCGCGCCGCTGGAGGTACCGGGGTCGACGAAGGACAGCAGCCGGAACAGCGCCAGCGGGCAGATCGCGCCGAGCAGAATCAGCAGGCAGCCGACCACCGCCATGCCGACCGCAGCCTCTGTGCTCGTTTCCTCGGCTCCGGTGACGATGCCCTCGGTGATGGTGACGCCGACACCAAGGATGAGGACGGCGACCGGGGCGATCAGCAGCGCGGCGAGAAACCAGCGCAGGCTGCGCCAAAACCAGGCGCTCGAGGACTGTGCCAACAGGCCGCCGGCCGAGATAGCCGAGGTCGCCGCCAACACGATCAGCGCCGCCTCGCGGACCAGCATCAGCAGCAGGTAACCAACGCTGGCCGGCACCAGGAGGAAAATGGAGCTGACTCCGAGAACGGTGGCGACCGTGCCGTCGACCACGTCGCGGCCCACGCTGATCGATGGGTCAAAGGCGGCCAGAGTGTCGATGTCGAGCAGGCTGCGCAGCAAGGCGGTGGTCAGCCCGGAGACGCCGGTGACCAGCAGCGCCGCGATGCCGACATAGCTGACCCAGACCAGCCCGAACTGCAGCAGGCCGATGAGCAGCCGGCCGAGGGTCTGCCCGTCCCGGCGTGCCGCCGCGACACCGAGTTGCACCATGGCCATCAGCGCAGCCACGGCCGCGCCGATGCCGAAGGTCACTGGATAGACCCCGGCCAGCGCGCCCCCGGCGGACAGGTCAGGGGTGGCGAGCGCGTCGATCACCGAGAAGGCCAGGCCCAGCAGCCACAGCCCGGCCTCCCACAGCGACAACATGGCGCTGATCCACACGTCGGCGACCACGGCTCCGGCCGCTTCACCGATCACGCAGAACGGGTTGGTCGGCAGACACGACAACGCATCCTCGGCCGATGACGGATCGGCCGGGAAGGCGACCACCACCGCCGTGTCGGCCAAGGCGGGAGCGGCGACTGCCAGCCATCCCGCCGTCGCCAGCAGAATGACGACCAAAGCTCTGGGCCCGACCCGACGACGCCGTCGTGGCTGCGGGCTAGACATGGCGCAGATCCCGCCAGCCAGCCGCGATCGCGGTGTCGGTACCCGGCCAGACCGATGGCGCCGGCGCGGGCTCCGGCCCGGCACCGATCACCCACCGGTCCCCCACCCATGCCATGCGCTGGCAGTCGGCGATCGCGATCCGCGAGGTCTGCTCGAGGGTGACGGTGAACTCGAGGTTCACGCACACCACCGCGAACTGCGGACCCACCGTTCCCTTGATCAGCCCCATCGCCGGTCGGACAACGATGGCCAACTGCGGGGACCCGGCACCGGACAGCCCCGCCGCCGACAGAAGGCTCGCCATGCCAGCCACCCCGGACCACGTCTCCGGGGTCGGGCCGCCAGGGGCAGCCCACTCGGCGATGACACGCCGCACACCGTCCATCGAGCCGGTCTGCATCGCCGTCACGTCGATCGCGGCCAACTGCGCCAGGGCACCTTCGGGAGTGCGGGGAAAGCCGGTGGGCACGTCAGCCGGGCCGTCGGCCGTGGTGCGCGGCAACTCGATGACACCCGCGGCCTGCAGCGACACCGGACCTGGCAGCGCGTCGTCCGGGTCGGCGGTCTGCATCGATGTCGCGGCCAAGGCATCTCGGGACGACGTATCCGGGGAGACTGCATCTCTCTGTCGCGCAGCGTCCGCTGAACCCGGCTTCTCCTCGCTCAGCACCCCGACGACCGCCAGGACCACGCCGGCCAGGACCGCCAGCGCCACGAGGGCTGCGACTACGACCAGCGTGAGAAGTCGACCAGGTCCCCACTCCGGGACAGCGCTTCGCCGGACGTCTCGACGGCGCATTACGTGCACCCGCTGCCGGTGATCGAGTCCAGGATGACGAGGATGACCGTGTAGGCGATGGCCACCATCACCACCACCGCGACGCCCATGGCCCCGTACCGGGAGGCATGCGGATGGGAGAAGATCCGCCCGACGAGGATCGACCCGAGGGACACGACCGCGCCGATGCCGATCAGCGCTAGCACGCCCCACTTCACCCAGGCGGTCACGTCGTCGGCGAAGCCTTGCATCCCCGGCGGTGCCGCCGGGCAGACCGCCGCGCCGATCTCGGCCGGCGTCGCGGTCGCCGGCCCGGCATCCAGCACGACGAACCCGGCAAGGACGAACACGACGCTTGATGCCGCCCGCACCGCCACGGCGGTGCTCCTCCGTCCGGCGGTCACGGAGTCTCCCCCGCCGGGGCCACGAGTGCGGCCAACGACCGGCCGGCGGCCGCCACTGGCTTCGGTAGCCGGTCGCCGGTCAGCCCGGCAATCTGCAGTCGCCGGTCGATCGGCACTGGGACCATCTGCCCCCGCGACCGCAACTCACCAAGCCGCGGACCGCAGCTGACCTTCACCAGCCGGGGCCAGCGGGCCGGGCCCACCGCGGCGACCGCCGCCTCGCCGTCGACGGCGGCGAGCAGCTGCTCGGTCTGCCGGACCCCCGGCACCGTCACCCGGGTGACGACAACCATCGCGCCGCAGGCGAGTGACCCGGGTGAGTCGAGCAGCGCGCGGGTCAGCGACCAACCCGCATCGACCACCGCCAGTCGAGCCGCGTCGTCGATTTCCGGAAGCGGCGGTAGGTCTCCGTCGGCTGGATTCCGAGTAAGGCGGACGACGTCGAGTCGACCGCGGCGACCGCTTCGCCAGTCCCCGTCCGCGCCCATCTCGATGGCCGGGGCCGCCGCCAGCCCTGACCGGAGCGGCCCGGCGTAGTCCACCAGCTGTACCCGCCGAGCTTCCGCCAGCCCTTCGGCGACTGCCAACGCGACCGTGGAAGCGCCGGCCCCGGCGTGAGCGGCAACAACCAGGACGACAGGGTCGCCGACGTCGAATGCCGCCCACGGGATCGAACTGGCATCCGGCCGGGAGGCAGTGACAGGGCCCGCAGCGCGCGACGGCTGGCCTCTCCAAACGACGTCGGGATCGTTGAGGTCGTCGAAGATCCCTGCGCGGATCGCGATGACGGCCGCGCGCATCGCCTCGACCGTCATCGGCCGTGCTCGACGGGAAGTCAGTGGGTCCGCGATCGCCATCGATCCCGACGGCGGCGCGTCACGGCTCATCCGACCGCGCCGCGGTCCCCGACGCGGTGTTGGGCTCTGCATGCGCCGACCGTGTCGTCCGGGCCTCCAGAAGTCCTCCAGTCGGCTACTGGAGAGCGGTCATCGGCCGAGGTGAAGTGTGTGCCGGCGCAGGGGTGGTACCGAACGACTCTCACCGGCGGACGACTGGAGGATTACCGGAGCACCGACGCCGCACGCCGACGGATGCCGGCCCTCGATCGGGTTTCGGTCAGGGACGCTGGGCACCCTGCCGTGGAGCGCCGACCGCGCGCCGTGGAACCCCGTGCTTGTCCAGAACGCGGCGGACTGCGGTGGGCGAACGGTCGATCAGCTCGGCGATCTGCCGCAGCGAGCGGCCGGCGGCGTACTCGGCGAGAACGAAGGCCTCCAGCTGCGTCTGCAGCCGCTGGCCGGGCACGGTGCCGGTGCGGGCAGTTCCGGCGAAGGCGGGTAGCGGGCGAAACCGTGGCCGCGGCGGATAGGGCATGGCTGGATTAGTGCCGAGCCGGCCAGGCGATCAGCGGTCCCAGCCCGAGGTCGGCGTCTGCGCCCTGGCCGGCCGGAGCGCAGTGATCGTGGCTGCCGGCGGCGTGCGCAAGCGCAGCGAGCACCAGGCCGAGTCTGCGACGGTCCAGCGCCACCGCCACGTCGGCAAGGTCGACCGGTCGGCCGTCGGCGAGGCTTACGGCCACCCGGAGCACTGCAAGCTCCTCCGGACTGCCGGGCAGCCGCCCGTCGGCGAGGGCAGCATCGAGTTCCGCCCACTCGATGCGCGCCCACATGTGCCCGCCGACCGGCTCGGCCTCCACCGTGATCATCCCAGCGGCGCGCAGATGAGCCGGCCAGTAACCATCGTTGGCGAGCAGCAGCACGGCGGCCTCGGCGGCGTAGTCACCGACCGCGGCATTCAGCAGCGCGACCTCTACCTCGTCGAGGTCCACGGTCGGCGGCGATCGGCTCGATTATCACCAGCGTCTCTCCTTCCATCCCGAGGCCCCTGCGCACTCGAGTGTGGTCAGAGGTACGACATCTCGACCTGCCGGCGCAGGTCCCGGACGTCCCAGACTGCGGTCCGTCCAGGTTGGACGCTTCCCTCGTTGTGGTGGATGCAGCCAGCGGCCGTCGTCACGAGGCTCGGTCGAGGAACTGCCGGCGGGCGCGGTTAATGGTCTCCGCGGTGCTCATGGGCAAGTCCATCTCGTCCTCCCCGTCGTGGACGGCCACGATGCGAGCGACGTAGGTCTCGGCCTCGGCGCGGTTGCCCTGGTGGTAGGCCACCCACATCGCGTCCAGCAGCACTCGCTCGTCGTCCGGCGCCACGAGCAGGGCGGTGGCCGAGGCGGTGCCGGCGGCCGCCAGGTCGCCGTCGACGAGGGCGGCGGTGACGACCTGGTGGGCGACGTCGCAGACCGCGGCGGTGAATGTGAGGTCCAATCCGTCCAGCCACTCGTAGCCGGCCGGGCGCTGGGCGAACGGCGGGCCAGACACCAGCCGAAGGGCGGTCAGCAGGTCGGGCAGGTCGTGTCCGCGGACAGCGGCCCGGGCGCGCAACTGGCGGAAGAGGTCGGCGTCGACAAGCACGCCGGTCAACGTGTAGCGGCCGCGGTGGCCGGAGCTGAGGTGCTTTTGGCCGGTGGCGGGGTCGGTGCCCAACCAGGCGCGGGCGCCGGCGGCGACCCGGTGGACGTAGGCGCGGGCGCTGACCGGGTCGGCCCTGCCGCCGCGGGCAGGCTGCAGCGCGGTGGCGGCCTCGTCGGCGGTGGCGCCGTGCGGGCGGGTGGCGAGGTAGGCGACTGTCTCCTCGTAGCGGCGCCGCAGCCCGGACCTGGCCACGGCCGCCTCATCACCGAGCGCGCGCAGGGAGATCGGTCCGAGCAGCGTCAGCCGCGGCCGGGGGCAGTCCGGCGCCCACCAGTCGACGAGATCACGGTCGAGCTGGGCGAGGTCGTCCTCGATCCGGCTGCGCACGTCGGCCGGCGCCGTACGCTCCGGCGTCTCGGCGGCATCGCTCGACGACGACGTCGGTCGGGCGGAAGGTTCGGTCGCGGCGGGCGGCGTCGCGTCGCGTGCCGCGGCGGTGGTGGACCGGCGTAGCGCCGTCTGCGTGGCGGGGAGTTGGACCGGTGGCGCGGTGGTGCCCGGATCGGATGCGTTGTTGCGGATCGCGCCGGCGGCGTCGGTGTGCACCTGCCAGGGGCGGTCGCCGGCGGCGACGGGGATCGGGTCGTCATCGGAGTCACGTTCGAAGGCCAGCAGCGTGGCGATGTCGCGAGCCTGCTCGGCGGTCAGCCGTGGAGCCGGTAGCCGCAGCCCCAGTGCCGGAATGAACAGCGACCCGTCGTCGGTCAGCGTCAGCAGCCACTCGTCGCCGGCCTCCCCCGGCTCGACGCCGAGCACGAGTGCGACCGCGGCTCGCCGCTCGCGAGCGCGCAGAGCAGCGGAGGCCTCGGCCAGTTCGCCGACCTGATCCGGCGAGCGTGGGTTGAGGATGACCTGCGGCATCCAGCCGTCCCCCGCTCCGGCCCGCAGCCGCCCGTCCAGCACGTCGTCGGTGTCGCGCTCGGCCGCTTCCCGCAGCGCGGCGTGCAGGTCGGGGTCGTTGGCGGTTTCGGTCGGGTGGACCCGGTGCGGTGCCAGGTCGAGCAGTTCCTCGCCGAAACCGACGGTGGTGACGGTGAGGTGGTCCGACCAGCTGTTGACGGCCATCTCGGCGGCCAGGTGCCGGGCGAAGTCCGTGCGGCGGTCGACCGGTCCGGTCACGTACACGGCGCCGAGGCGTTCAAGGTCCAACAGCCAACGGTCGCCGCCGTCGGTCCCGATGGTGACCAGGGTCGGATATGGCGCCAGGCGAGCCCGGGCCACTTCGGTGGCCACGCCGGTGTCCCGGTCCAGCCGCACGAACCACCACAGGCCGGTGTCATCGGCGGTCCACGGTTCGGGCGGCGGACTGTCGGCCGGGGCGTGCAGCCGCAGCTCGAGCCGGCCGCCGTGCAGTCGGGCGGCGACAACGTCGGGCAGCAGCCCGTCTGGGTGCTCGGAGATCCGGACGGCGAGTCCGCGCAGCGCCAGGTCGAGCGCGTCGTAGTCGGCCGTACCCGCGTCGGCCGCCGAGGTGACGACCGTCTGGGTGGCCGACAGCCCCTTCGGGAGGGGAATCAGCCGTCGGCCAGGGCGGCGGCGGCGCAGCCGCTGGCGGCGGTGCGCCAGCCACGTCGCGCCCACGCCTGCGGCGAGCAGTGCCCCGCTGCCGGCGAGAACGGCCGCCAGCTCCGCCGGGAACTGGTCCCCGTCGGCATCGAGGGCATCAGCGTCGGCTGCCGACTGCACCGGTTCCTCGGCTGGACTCTGCGATGTCGGCGAGGCGGTCGGGGTCGATGAGGGCTCCGCCGGCACGGCTGGCTCGTCCTCATGCGGCGGGGGTGGCGGCGGTGCCTCCTCAGCCGGTGGTTCGGGGGTGGCGGGCGAAAAAGAGCCAGCGGCTGCCGGGTCTACGGGCGGGAGGTCGAGGACCTGCCCGGGGAGGATCAGGTCGGGATCGGTGAATCGGCCGCCGCCGGGAAGGGGTTCGCCGGCATTGAGGGCGTAGATCGGCTGCCAGCCGTCCAGGCCGTGTTGCTCGGCGATGTCGGTGAGGGTGTCGCCGGGCCCCACGGTCACCTCGCCGGCCGTCCTGTCGACCACGGGGAGGCTGGCGTCGGGCGGAAGGACCAATACCCAGCCCGGACGGATCAGCCCCGGATCGGAGAGGATCGCGCCGTCGGGCTGGGGCCGGCCGCGGTTGAGCTCGAGGATTTCCTCGAACCGGGTCCAGTCGCCCAGGTAGCGGGCGGCGATGCGGCCGAGAGTGTCGCGCGGCTGCACCGAGTAGGTCGGACCGGCCGCGGGAGGTGCGGTAGGCGGATTGTCGGCTGGCGGGGCGGGCGCCGGCGGCGGCTTCTCGAGGTCAACCGGCTGTTCGGCGACGACCGGCGGACCGGCCACGGCCGGAGCGGCCAACAGCGGTGCGCTGGCGACACCGAGGACGGCGGCCACCAGCAGGCCGGCGAGCTGCTGTGGGACCGCCAGGCCGGGCAGCCGCAGCGGTGACAGGCCGCGCAGCTGACTGACGAGCTCGACGGCCACCGACAGGGCGAAGCACGCCCAGGCACACCAGCCGATCACCACGAGCAGTCCGAGGAAGACGGCGCCGGTGTCCGGTCCGCTCAGCGCAGTGGTCACCCGAGCCCAGGAGGGCAGCTCGTCGGGCAGGTAAGCGCCACCGAGCTGCCATAGCGCAATGGGGACGCCGGCGACGGCGGCCGCAAGCGCCAGAAGGGCGAGCAGCTGGCGCAGCACGTCGAATGCCCGCGGTGGCGTGGTCATGGGCCCGCTCCCCCGTTCTGACCGGTGCCTGTGATCAGGTCGGCGGTGCCGGAGCCCTCCACCGTGAGGGTGGAGATGCCGATCAGGCCCAGGAAGGTCGTGGGCTGGGTGATCGTGGTGGTCACGTACAGGGTGTCGCCATCGACGACCGTCACCGCGCCCTGCACGTCGTTGCGGTCGAGGTAGTCCTGCGCAGCGGCGACTGCGGCGGTCGGGTCGACCTGCACCTGTCCGGCGAGGGCCGCGGAGATGTCGAGGGCCTGTCCGCCGGCGCGGGCGGCCTCGTCAGCGATGGCGTTGGCGCGCTGGGTGGCGGCCACCTTGGCGCCGCCATCGACGGCCAGCCCGATGATGAGCAACAGCCCGGGAACGAGGACGGCGAGGAAGACGCTGATGGCACCGCGCTCTCCGTCCGGCCGCCGGTGGCCGTGGTAGCCGGTCATCGTTCGCGGTAGGCGTCGACGGGGCTGATGAAGGAGGCCTCGACGGAGACAGACCCGGGCAGGCCGGGGGCCAGCAGGTCGGCCATGCCGACCACGCAGGTGATGGACACCGTGACGTCGCCGGGCTGGCCGAGCGGGGCTTGGAAGCCGGCGGTGTCGACGTCGACCGTGGTGCGCTCGCAGCGCAGATCCTGAGCGGCCAGGGTGCGCTCCGCCTGGGCGCCGGCCCGTGCGACGGCGGTGGCAGCGTCGCGTGCGAGCGAGGCCTCCCGGGCGGCGGCCCGTGCGGCCTCTTGGACGGCACCCTCGGCGATCTGGGTGCGTCCGGCGACGACGGCGAAGGCCAGCAGCAGGAGGAGCGCCGGCGCCAGCAGCGCCAGCTCGACCGACACCGACCCTCGCTCCGTGGCCTGGGGGTTCATGGTGTGGGCCGTTCCACCGGGCCGACGGCGGTCTGGGTGACTGACCAGCCAGACAGCCCAGGAAACAGGCTGAGGGAGGTGCCGGTGACGGTGACCTCGATGCTGCTCGGTGAGCCGGCCACGGTCACGTCCCGGCCGGTGAGCAGGTCCTGCGCGGTCTGGTCGAGGAAGCCTTCGGCGGCCGACTGGGCGCGGGCGGTCGAGGCGGGCTGCACGCGGCCCTCGCGGGCGCCCTCCTGCGCGGCACCCAGCGCGATCGAGCGGGCGTAGAACCACAGAGCCGCCTGGATCAGTGTCATCACCAGCAGCAACACCACCGGGAAGGCGACCGCCAGTTCCACCGACGCCGCACCGCGCTCGCCCGACCTCCGTCGGCTCACCACGCCGCCGGCCCGGTTGCCCGCAGCAGGGCAGGGCCGGGACACGGGCGCGAGGCCACACGGGCTGGCGGGGCGAGCCACGGGGCGGGCTACTGGATCTGGGCGGACCGAGAGGTGACCGCGTTGGCGATCACGGCCACCAGCGCGACGGCGATGCCGATCAACGCCACAGTGATAATCACCTGCTCGACCGACAGCGAGCCGCGCTCCGGCTCGTCGCGGAGATCGCGCAGCCGGTCGCGCAGCTGCGCGCCGACGATGGTCAGGAGAGTGAGTATCGAGGTCATCGGAATTCCTCTCGGGTCAGGGTCACCGGGTCAGGTGGCCATGAGGCGGGCCAGTGCGGGATAGAGGAAGAGCAGCAGAAAGGCGATCGACAGCAGAGCGACGGGAGCGGTGAGCTTCTCGCTGGCGGTGTTGGCCGCCGTCTCCTCCTCGGCCAGCAACTGGACCCGCAGCGACTGCGCGCGGGCCCGCAGCGTCGGCGCGATCGACGCGCCCTCCGAGGCGGCGACCTCGGCGATGTCGGCCACGTCGGCCAGCTCGCCAACACCGGTGTCGGCGGCCATCCGGCGCAGGCCGTCCCACGGCGGATCGCCGGCCAGCCGGGCGGCGACCAGCGCGTCGGTGATTTGCCGGAACACCCAGCCCTCCCCCACGCCGGCGGCCCGCTCCAGGGCGATGGTGGGGCCCTCGCTGGCGTCGCGGCGCAGGCTGACCAGATCCAGATAGGACGCCAGCGCCCGCCGCATCTGACCGCGGGCCTCGGCGGCCTGGTCGCGCACGACCAGGTCGACGACGAGGAACAACACGCCAGCCAGCGCCAGCGATCCGGCCACCGGCACCACCACCGGCACCCGGACGCCGGTCACGCCGAGCACGGCGGTCAACAATGGAACGAACACCGCGCCGAAGGCGGCCAGACCGACCTTGCGGGCGGCGTAACCCTCCGGCGTCCAGCCGATCACCGCCAGCGCCTGGGACGGCGCGCTCCTCCCGGCGGCGGGCAGCCGGGCGGCGGCCCAGGCACCGACGCGGCCGGTTGCGCGTGCCCACCGGTCGCCTTCGTCCGGCATCGGCCCGACCGGGACCGGAGCCGCGCCCCCGTCGAGGCGGGCCAGCGCGTCGGCCAACCGCGGCTGCTCGACCACGAGAACGGCCCGCAGCAGCAGGAACGCTCCGAGACCGACGAGCGCGCCGGAGCCGATCAGCAGCGCCTGGGTGCCGCTCATGGGACCGGCAGCTCGTTCGGCTCGAGACCGGGAACCCGCAGGCTGCGGTCGGGATCGACCAGGAAGCGTGTGGACGGCGCAGGGGCGGTGAGCCGGCGCATCCACAGCAGGCAGGCGACGATCAGCCCGGCGATGGCGGCCAGCACCAGCTGCCCGACTCCCGTGCCGTAGGGAGCCAAGTAGTCGCCGTTGAGCGCGGCCAGCCCGGATGCGGCGACGGTGATCAGCAGCAGCCACCGGGCGTTCGCGCGGGGCTTGGCACGGTCGGCCTCGACCTTGCGTCGCATGGTCACGTCCTCGGTGAGACTTCCCGCCAGCTCGGTCAGCACCCGCGCCAGCCCCGGCCCGCGCAGCTCCGCACCCAGCAACAGGGCGGCGACGACCAGGTCCCCGGCGGCGTCGTCGAGATCGTCAGCGAAGGCCAGCAGCGCCCGGGACGTCGGCCAGCGCGCCTGAAGCCGCGCGGCCAGTGCCGCCACCTCCGCCGCGATCGGCTCGGGGGCGGTGCGGGCCGAACGAATCAGCGTCTGCTCCAGCCCGCCGCCCGCAGCCAGTACGTCGGAGGTGCGGCGCACCCACTCCTGCAGCGCCTCCAGCCGCTCCACCGTGGCGTTGCCGCCGGAGAACTGCGCCAGCAGCCACGGCACACCGATCACCGCCAACCCGGTCAGCACGCCAGCGACCGGCCAGCCCGAGGCCAGCCACACCACCGCCGCCGCAACGGCGGCGGCCACCCACAGCGCCCGCTGCCGCCGCACCGCCGGGCGGTCGGCCCGCGCCGTCGGACGCGGCTGGCGGCGGCGCGGCCGAGCCGGCGGTTCGGGGGCGGTGAGGGCGTGGGAGGCCAGCAGCAGGCCGCCCATCAGCAGCGCCCCGCAGACGCCGGCAAGCAACCCCGTGCCGCTCACCGTCGTCCCCCGACAGCGCCAGCCCAGCGCCCGTGGCCTGGCCGGAGCCAGTCGGGATCGAAGCCCACCCGGACGTAGTCGGCGAGGTCCACCGGATCGTGCTCGGGTACGGCCCGTCCGTCGGGGCCTGGGGCGAAGACGTCGGTGACGGCCGGGCGCCCGCCCTCCCCGATGCCGTTGCACTCGAGGACCTGGCTGACGAACCGGTGCCGCTCGCCCCCGACCCACCGTTCGTCCACGGTGGTGATGTGCACGATCAGGTCGATCGCCGATGCGCAGGACCGGTAGGCATGCTCCGGGGTGACTGCGGCGCGGCCGCGCATGCACAGGTTGGCCAGCCGCTCGAGGGCGTGGTGGGCTGAGCGGGCGTGCAGAGTGCAGGCCGAGCCGCCCTCCCCCGCCTCCATCACCTCGATCAGCGGCCACGCCTCATCGCCGCGGACCTCGCCCAGCCACACGCGGCTGACGTTCATGACCAGCGACTGCTCGACCAGCTCGGTCAGCGTCACCTCGCCGAGGCGGCGGCCGTCGGGTCCGCGCTCCCCGGTGCCCTCCCGGGCCTCGAACGGCACCACCCTCGGATGCCGGTCGGGCAGCTCGTGCAGCAGCAGCTCGAAATGCTTCTCGATCGTGGCCAGGTGCTCCTCGACCGGCAGCTCGTTGGCCAGCGCCCGCAACATCAGCGTCTTGCCAGCAGCCTGGGCGCCGGTGACGACGATGTTCTTGCGCGCCCGCACCGCCGCCCGCAGGAACTCGGCCAGCGGCCGGTCGATCGCCCGCAGACCCACCATGTCGTCGAGGTCGACGTTCCGGATCCGGTGTCGGCGGATCACCAGATGGGGTCGCGGCACCGTCTCGATGACTGCGGCCAACCGGGACCCGTCAGCCAGGCGCATGGTGAGCAGCGGACTGGCCGTGGTCAGCGTCCGCTCCGCGCGGCCCAGCCGAGCGGCGATGTGCTGCAGCTGCCGCACCAACTCCTCGTCCGAGTCGGCGATCGGGTCAACGCGGACGTCCCGGCCGTCGGCGTAACCGATCCACACGTTGTCGTACCCGTGAACCTCGATGTTCTCCACCAGCGGGTCGTCCACGTAGGGCTGCAGCCGGCCCAACCCGAACTGGGCGGCGAACACCGCGTCAGCGATCACCCGCTCCTCGGCCGGCGTGGGAACCATCTGCCCGGCGCGCATCCGCTGCCGGACCAACTCGTCGACGCCGTCCTGGACGAGCGTTCGGGCCAGCTCCTGCTGCGCCACCGTGCTGAGCGTCGGGCGACGCTTGAGCTCTTCGGCCAGAGCCGTCGCCGTCGCCTCGTGCAGCCGACGCACCAGCGTCCAGTCCACCGAGACCGGTGATGCGTCCGCTGGTCGAGGCACCGTGCCAGCACCCAGCAGGTCGGTGGTGAGGTCAGCGGACACGGCTGCCCCCGAACGTGCCGGGCGCAGGCACGGGCGCTGGCGGTGGTGTCAACCTGGATTCGTGCGCCGCGGCCGACTCGACCAACCGGGTCGCGACCGTCCGGGCGGCTCGAAGCAGCGGCGACTGGGTGAACAGCCGGCCCGCCGGCGCGCCGTCGCTGAGCACTGCCGCCGCCTTCGGATCCCGCGGCAGCGAACCGACCGATGGAACGCCGAGTGCCTCGCTGATCTCTCGCTCGCCGTACGGCTCCCCCGGCCCGATCACCAGCGTGCGCAGCATGCCTGGGCACGCTTCCCGCTCTCTCAGTTCGGCGATCGCCTGCGTCGCCGCACGGACGGCGCGAAGCGTGGAGCCGGTGGCCAGCACGACAACGGCAGCCCGCTGAACCACGGCGGCCGGGAAGTGCTGAGCGCGCAGCCGCCCGCAGTCCGCCACCACGTCCACGGCGCCGTCCTCCACCGCCGCCAGGACGGCGGCCAGGCGATTCCAGTCCACGTGTCGGGCGCCGGCGGGGTCGGCCAGGCCGGGTAGGAGCCGCGCACGTCCCTCGGGGTCGAGCCGCAACAGCTGACTGTCCAGGTGCCGGGCCAGCCCGCCGCGCCGCGCCGCGAGCTCCAGGTCGGCGAGCCCGCCTGCGAACGGCTCGCCTCGGCCGTATCCCGGCAATACGTCCCCGCCGACCGGATCCAGCTCTGCCAGGACCACCTGGCGAGGCCAGGACAGCGCCATAGCCAGCCCGCTGGTGGTCACCCCGGGAGCGCCCTTGGCCGAGCACAGCGCGATCAACACGGCAGCCGTCCCGCCTACTCGCCGGCCACCACGACGATGGCGATGAGGCCGGCAGCGGCGCGGGCGGCGACGTCCGGCCCGTCGGCAGCGTCGACGAGCACGTCGACGACCCGCAGCCCGTCGGTTCCGGGAGGGCCAGACTTCACCACGGTCGCCTCCACCACGCTTGGGGCTCCTTCGGTCGTGGCTGGAGCGCTGCCCGCGGCCACGGGCACCAGGAAAACGTCGTCGCCCGGCCGCAGCGGGGTCGTCGGTAGTTGCACGAGCGACACGCCGACCCCGACCAGCTGCTGGCCGGGAGCCGGGAGGCGTTGATCGGTCAGGGCGTCGCGGGTGAGCAACGAACCCGGCCGCAGGGAGGTCGCCGCGACCAGGCCGATGACCTGGTCGCGGTCGACGTACGGAATAGGCTCCAACGCCGGATCGGCGGGGATCCTCGCTTCTGTGAGATCGGCAGCGGTGAGGGTCTGCCCCCAGGGCACCTCGCGTGCGATCGCGATCACGGCGGTCGTCCGACCCAGCGACGTCGCCAGATAGGTCGCCCCAAGGGCACCGAGCACCACCATGCTCACGGCCAAGGCCAGGAGGGCCGGACGGCGCCGACGACGAGGTGGCGGCAGCACCGGCGCGCGAGGCAAGCCGTGCACTTCCGCCGGAGATGGCGCTGCGCCGGTCGTCACCGGCTGGGTCCGGGTCATCGGCTTCCGTCCTGATTGAGGACGTGCAGCTCACCGACGAACAACTCCGCCGAAGAGGACAACTCCAGCGTCTCGGTGCCCGACAGCCCACCACCGGACCAGGTGATCGTCCACGTGCTCGTCGCGGTGATAGGCCACGGGCCACCGCCCGGTACGTGTCGGCTCGACGTCTGCGCATACACATGGCCGCAGTCCGGAGACGGGCCCTCGGTGCCCTGCACGTACCGCGTCCCGAGGCCGCAGGTGACGATGTGCCCGTCGCCCATGTTCCAGAGGACCTGGCTGACCCGAGCCTCGGCGGTCACCGTCACGCCTCCAGCGGAGGCCGAGGCCTGGACGGGGCCAGTCGTGTCTGCGGTGCGTTCGACCCACATCCACACCGGTAGTCCCACCAGTCCGCTGCGGGAAGCCGGCGGTGGCGCCATCCCGATATCCGGCGCGTTCAGGGCCATGGACGCGATCGCCTGCTGAGCGAGGAGGCGGGGGTCCACCGTCGGGGCGCCGGGTGCTCCGGCACCATTCGACAGAAAGATCAGGCCCGTCCACAGGCCGGATCCCGAACCCGCCGGGTCCGGACATGTGAAGACCCAGACCGTCCCGTCTTCCGGATCATTCCCGGCCCATACCGGGTGCCCGATCCACGGCTGGGGATCTGCCACCGCTCTCGTGCAACTCGGCGGGGACGGCTCTCCGACTGCCGGCCGCTCCATGCCGGCGTTGACGTCGTTGTCCCCACCGGCGCCTTGCCCAGGGGAAGTCGCCTGGACCAGGCAGATACCGGTCTGTGCATCCCTCTGCGCGCACTCCACGGGTGGAGCTGCGATTGCAACGTCCAGCCCGCCGCAGACGGTGAAGACCGCGACCGCCAACAGGACTACGCGGTGCGACGTCAGCATGGTCGATCCGTCAGCGGGTCCAGCTCGTTGACCAGCCACGGAGCTCCCGGTTCGGCCTCGTAGCGCGTGACGGTGATGTCCCAGACGTACCGCGGCGGAGTTCCCGGGGGCACGACCTCCCCGGTCTCGACCCTCACCACTCGCGTGCTCTCGCTGTCGTAGCAGCCGGTGATCCTGACGGTGGGCCCCTCGGGAGCTGTGAGATTCACGCCCGTGACCTCCAGGTCGACTGCAGTGTCGCCTTCCTGACGAAGCCCGAGCGCGGCGTAGTCCCGTACCGCCGTGACGGCGAGCAGCGCGGCCGGATCACCCGAGAACCGTCGGATCTCTGGCTCCCAGTCCCTCGCGCCTGGGTCCTTCTTGGCCGCGTCCGTGACGCGCAGCAGCTCGTTGACGACCACAGTGGCATCTGTTGCCGCCTCGTCCTCGGGAGTCGGCGCGTTGCTCGTGGCAGGAGCGGACGTCGAAGTCCGCGAGGTCGACGACGTCGCCGCGCTCTGCGCCGAGCCCTCCGGACCGGCGTCGCCCGCCGTGCATCCGGCGAGGGGCAGTAGCGCAAGGAGCGCAGGAGCCGCCCACCGCCGCCTGGTCATCGCGACTGCCCGCGCCGGGTCGGCAGACCGTGCTTCGGTACGAGGCTGACTGCCCGTGGTGGGTGGAGGAGTCGCTGGGGCATGCGGTCCCATGCCGCGCTCGACTCCGTCGTGCGGGCCATGGGCACCTCCCCCGGGCAACGTGCGCGGGAAATTACCACCGGGATCGTCCGGGGAGGCAGGCTCTTTCTCCAGTAATTCTCCAGTTCAGCCTTCGAAAGCCGCCATGGCCGCGTGGTCCCTGCGAGAGCGGCGGACGGCCGCCTCCACGCGCGGGATGTCCACGCCGAGAACCTGGCTGATGGCGGCCATCACCTTGGGCGAGGGATCCGCCCCAGGGCGGCCGTCCTCCAGTCGCACGTACGTCATGACCGACAACCCGTCGCCAGTCACTTCATTGGTGGCCAGTCCGGCAGCCAAGCGCAGAGCCGCCAGTGGCGGGTCGTCGCGGTCGACGTCGAGGAGATACAAGGGATCGACGCCCAGGGCGGCCGCCAGCCGCGGCACGAAGCGGGGGCGCGGACGCTCGAGTCCCGTCTCCCAGACCCGGATGCGCACCGGACTGGAGAGCTCCAGTCTCGTGGCCAGTTCTTCTCGGCTCAGGCCGATGGCCTCACGAGCAGCCTGCAGGCGGTCGCCTCGAAGCAGCGGCCGCGCCACGGCAGCTCCCCATCACCCGATCGGTGGACACCCGCCCCGTGGCGCCGAACCCTAGTGCCGTGTGCCCGCCCCGATCGGGCAAGCGCCTCGTCACCGACGCGGCGCGCCTGCGTGTCGACACGCTGCGATACCCGACAACGGAGGGCGCAACGGAAGGGTGCGCGTGGGGCCGGGACCGGAGGCCTGCGCCGGCATCCCCATCGATACATCCAACGCGCCTTCGTCCATTGGAGATCTTCTGCGGAGCCACGACCGACTGCGCATCTGCCGCCGCAGGGGAACTGCAGAAGAAGTGGAGGCGGGCGTGCTTGACGGTGCTGACAACGGTGACACGGCGGTGGAGACCGGCTGCTCGGTCATGCCGAGGCACCGAACCGAGGCAGCAGGACTGCAGGAAGACCGGAACAGTCCCCCAAAGAATCTTGGCCATGAAACCCGCAGCGCATTCGCAGCCGCGGCGGCATCCGTGCCGGCCTCGGGGTACCAGGGCCGGTAACGCTGGCCGCAGCATCCGCGGACGTCACCTCCTCGGTCAGCAGGGCGGTTCCTGATGCCTGGGACGACGTCGCAAGGAGTGGCGTCGCCTGATCAGCATGATCAGCTGCTGACCGTTGCTCAGGCCGGGGACTACCTGGGAACAGGAGAGCGCTTCATCCGCCGACTGATCGCTCAACGGCGGATCGGCAACGTCAAGCTCGGCAAGTACGTCCGGCTCCAGCGCTCGATCCTCGACGAGTTCATCGAGGCCGGACGTGTCACGAGTGACGGGTAGCTCAACCCTGGCGCACGCCGGCGTCGACGGCGGTGGCGCGCCCATGAGCGGCGGAATTTCTCAGGGGTTCACGACGCCACCTGGGTGCCCGTCCCTATCGTCGTCAGCCACGGCGTGGAGGGGGCGGTTCTGCGGCGCCACAGCCGCCCTTCCGCTCACTCCCTGTAATTGCTGCGGCGAGCACGTCGTCCTGAGTACGTCAAGGCCCTCCATGAGATCCGTGGGGGGCCATCAGTCGATCGGCGTCGAGGTCTCAACTCACTCAGCAGCTGCACAACAGTCACCCCAATCGACGAGATGGGGAGGCTGACGTGGGTCGAAGGACCTGGGGAACGGTTCGTCGGCTCCCCTCCGGGCGCTACCAGGCCCGCTATACAGATCACTCGGGCAAGCAGATCTCGGCGCCGTCCACCTTCGCTACCAAGGCCGACGGCTACAGATGGCTGGCCAAGGTCCAGACCGAGCTGGACTCGGGCCGCTGGATCGACCCCAAGGCGGGCAAGGAGACGCTGAAGGTCTATGCCGAGCACTGGGTGGAGACCCGCCTCGTTCGCGGTCGTCCGCTGGCACCTCGCACGGCCGAGCTCTACCGAGCACAGCTCAAGAACCACATCGTCCCGGCCCTGGGATCGACGCCCCTTCGCCAGCTGGAGGCCTCTGCTGTCCGGGCCTGGTACGGGAAGCTCAGCGGCCCCGCCGGACCGGGTCAGGTCACAGCGGCCAAGTGCTACCGGCTGCTGCGCGCCATCTGCACTACGGCAGTCGACGACAATCTCATCGCTCGGAACCCGTGCTCTATCCGTGGAGCAGGGCAGGAACGGTCCACCGAGCGACCGATGTTCACGCTCGCTCAGGTTCAGGCGCTCGTCGATGCCGTCGAGGATCGCTGGCGTGCGCTGATCCTCCTGGCCGCCTGGACCGGCCTCCGCATCGGGGAGCTGTCGGCGCTGCGCCGCGAGCACCTCGACCTGCAGACAGGCACCGTGAGCGTGACGACCGCCGTCGTCGACCTTGTTGGACAGGGACGTTTGTACGGCCCGCCGAAGTCGGCCGCCGGCCGCCGATCCGTGGCTATCCCGCCGCACATCATCGGCGACTTGGAGCGCCATCTCAGGATGTACGCCCAGGCCGGAGCGCACGGGCTGGTTTTTGTGGGGCCGAAAGGCGGCCCGATCCGGAACAACAACTTCGCCTCACGGGTGTGGGCACCAGCAGCGGAGGCGGCCGGACTCCCGGCCGGTTCTCACCTGCACGATCTACGCGGCTGGGGCGCCACCATCGCCGCCCGTCATGGCGCCACCACCAAGGAGCTAATGCACCGGCTTGGGCACGCCTCGGCCGCCGCGGCGCTGCGCTACCAGCGCGCCGAGCAGGAACGAGACGCCGCTCTCGCCGCGGCCATGAGCACGGCGCTGAGTCAATCGGAAGGCACGTCCTCGACATGATTCGCGTTGACCAGGCGAATCGCTGCTCGAAGGTTTCATTTCCCAGCCGACCGTGCGGATCCGATTCCTGTCACCCGCTCCACATGCTGGTCAAATCGGACGCCCGTTGCCTTGGTCCGGGTGTTGTGCCAGGTGGTACGGACCTGGCGACCCAACGGCCGGCCTTCGCTCAGCACGGCTAGGTCGGTGTTGCGCTGCCGGAGGGCGGCGGAACTCGATCCGCAGCGTCCCGCTGGCCTCGCCCAATGACCTCGAAGCGGTGGCCGCGGCGCTGGACGCGCGGCAACGTCACGCCTGCGAGCCGGGCGCCTTGGCTGTCAGCCCTCATCCCGAGAGTCCCCTGCTGACCAGCCTCCCGCCAGGTCAGGGAGCGGACGGAAGCCGATCTGCGGCCACGTCGTGCCCTCGGAAATCGGCACCGAAGGAGTCGCGTGGACGTCCCACGGCATGCTTGCCCGGCCCGCGTCCGCATCCCACGGGCCGAGAGCCGCCCGGCGCGACCCGTCACCGCAGGCGTCTGCCGGGCAGAGCGTCACGTCGGGCCTGACCGGCGCGACCGCCAGAAGCCCGAGTACGACGGCAGCGAGTGCCGCACGGGGGAGCCGTCTGGCCCACCGCGTGCACGCCTCCTCGTGGCGCGCAATCGTCCGGGGCGACCCGACGCACCACCACGTGCAGCCTGCGAGGAACCGCGGCTCACTTCACCGTGGGCGCGGGCGAGTCACTGAGGTCGGGAAACCGCAGTGGACGGCGCCAGGCGAGCCAGTCATCCGAGCGCGAGGTCGGGCGGCCGAGGAGGTACCCCTGGCCGGCATCGACGGCCAGTTCCCGGAGCACCGCCAGCTCCGCGGGCCGTGCGATCCCCTCGGCGATCACCGTCAACCGCATCTCGCGGGCGAACGCCACGACCGCGGCGGTGAACGCCCGCAGGGCCGGATCGGCATCGATGCCGCTGATCAACGTACGGTCGATCTTGATGATGTCGGGTGACAGACGCAGAATGTGCCGGAACGTCGCGTAACCGGCTCCTGCGTCGTCAACGGCGAGTCGGATGCCCGCGTTCCGGAGGGGGCGTAGGGCGCGGGTGAGCCGGGCGTAGTCCGGCACGGTCGTGTGCTCGGTGAGCTCCACGACGATGCGCGACGGGTGGATCGGCAGACTGCTCAGCAGCCGGGCGAGCCCGGACCAGAGCAGCGTCGCCGGTGAGAAGTTGACCGCGACGTACCCCGGAACCGGGAGGGCGGCCGCCGCGTCGAGGGCGACGACGGCGGCCCGTAGCTCCAAGTGGACGGTGCGACCGGCTCTCGCCGCGTCGCTGAACCAGTCCTGCGGCGCTCCCCGGTCGGCCGGGACGAACCGTGACAGCGCCTCGACTCCGAGGACTTGGCCGGTCGCGAGGGACACGATGGGTTGGCAGACGGCCGTGATGGCATCGCTGCCGGGACCGCGAATGCGTCCGCGGCTCGTTGCATGGGAAGGTACACACCAGGACGATCGTCGCCGGAGCGGCCGGGCGGGATGGGCGCAGTGTCACGACCCCGCAGGCGACCTGTCCGTTCTCCGCAGCAGGTGGATCAGTTCCTGTTGCGACGCCACCCGCAACTTGCGGAACACCGCCGAGAGATGATTCCGCACGGTGCTTGGACTCAGGAAGAGCGCCTCGGCGATCGCCGGCACGCGATCACCGTTGAGCAACCGCGTCACGATCTGCAGTTCCCGTCCGGACAGGCGGTTGAGGCCGGGCACCGCATCGCTGCGCGCCGCCAGACGTGACGACGTGGCCGACCGCAGGCTCTCGTCGAACTGCCACAGTGCCTGCCGGATGCCCACCGCCGACGTCAGCGGGCCGGCGGTCACGTCGTCGTCCAGGAACGCGAAAGCGAAGCTGGGGGCCGGCACCAGGGGCAGGGTCAGGAGCTGGCACCGGTGGACCACCGACCCGTACATCTGCACCCGGACCGCAAGGGTCGCGCCCAGCCCGGTGGCAGCGGACTGCGCGAGCGCGCCCAGCAGCGCCGTGACGTCGGCGGGCAGTACGAGCCGGAACAGCGACTGGCCGACGACGTCGGACGGTTCGTGGCCGGTCAGCCCCTGCACGTCGGCGCTGATCCTGTCCACGATCACGTGCGGGTCCGTCGACCCGACGACCGCCTCCGCGGTCATCCCATCGGGGCGGTGTATCGCCTCACCGAGGAACGTGGGGTCTGGCAGCAGGAACGCCATCGCGAACCGTCGATCCCCCCGCGGGTCGGCGAGCCGCAACCACACGGTCACGGACTCCGATCTGCCGGCGCGCACGATCGTGCGCCGCGCCTCGTAGCCGTCCAGCCGGCCCTCCAGGAGAAGCTCCAGCGCCCCGGTCGGCTCGTCCGCGGTGAACTCCTCCAGGCTGCGGCCGACCGCTGAACCCCCGTCCGGGCACAGGATCCGGTCGGCCACCGGGCTGGCGGCGAGGATCCGTTCGGACGGCACCGCCAGCAGCAGGGACGGCAGCGGGCAGGAGGCCACCGCGTCGAGGACGGCCCGGGGAGGTCCGGTCGTCGACAGGACTGATCCGGTGCGCTCACGACTGCCAGGAGCCACACCGACCACCTCGACGAGGACGGTAGCCCTCTCCGGGGCCGCCGCCCACCCGCGAGGCGACAGCGATCAGCGCTCCGCCGTCGCGTGGATCGGCCCCTCGGTGCTCGCCAGCCGCTCCCCCGAACCGCCCCAGCGCCCGGCGATGATCTCCGCGGCGATCGACACGGCGGTCTCCTCCGGCGTCCGGGCCCCCAGGTCCAGGCCGATCGGCGAGGACAGCCGGCCGATCTCCTCCTTGCTCAACCCCGCCTCCTCCAGCCGGACCAGCCGGTCGTCGTGGGTGCGCCGCGAGCCCATCGCACCGACGTAGGCGACCGCGATCCGCAGCGCCACCTCCAGCAGCGGGACGTCGAACTTCGGGTCGTGGGTGAGCACGCACAGCACGGTGCGCTCGTCGATCCGGCCGCCGTCGACCTCGGCCTGCAGGTAGCGGTGCGGCCACTCGACGACGACCTCGTGCGCGTCCGGGAAGCGCTTGGCCGTGGCGAACACCGGCCGCGCGTCGCACACGGTCACCCGGTAGCCCAGGAACGCCCCGACCCGCGCCACGGCGGCGGCGAAGTCGATCGCGCCGAAGACGATCATCCGGGCGGCCGGCGCGAACGAGTTGACGAACAGCGTCAGGTCGTCGCCGCGCCGCTCGCCGTCGTGCCCGATGTGCAGCTGCCCGGTCCGGCCGGCGGCCAGCATCCCGCGCGCATCGGCCGCCACCGCGTCGTCCAGCCGCTGCAGCCCCAGCGAGCCCGACGCGCGGTCCGGCCACAGCACCATCCGCCGGCCCAGCCGGTCCTCCGGGCCGTCGATCAGGGTGACGACGGCGACCGGCTCGTGCCGGCCGATCGACTCGGCGATCTCCCCGAGCTCGGGGAACGACTCGCGCGACACCGACTCCACGAAGACGTGCATGATGCCGCCGCAGGTCAGCCCGACGGCGAAGGCGTCGTCGTCGGCGATGCCGTACCGCTGCAGGGTCGGCACCCCGGTCTCGACGACCTCCTTGGCCTCCTCGTACACCGCGCCCTCGACGCAGCCGCCGGACACGCTGCCCACCGCCGTGCCGTCGGGGCCCACGAGCATCGACGCACCGGCCGGGCGCGGTGCCGAGCGCCAGGTGCCCACGACGGTGCCCACGCCGACGGTCTCCCCCGCCTGCCACCACCCGATCAGGTCGTCAAGTACATCGCGCATTCGACTGGTCCTCTCCGGCCCCGTCCCGAGCCTCGTCCACGCGGGCGCGGCGCGCGCATGTCGTCCTCCTGGGTGCTGTCACGCCCTCCGCGCGGCCGTCGCATGTCGCTCGACCACGGCGGCGAGTTCTTCCAGGCTCGCCACGTTGTGTCCGGCCAGGAAGAGGTCCAGGTGCGGCACGGCCGCGGCCATCCCCCGCGCGAGCGGTTGGTAGCGGGGGTCGCCCTTGAGCGGGTTGAGCCACACCAGCCGGTGCGCGAGCCGGGAGAGCCGCGCGGTGGCCGCGCCGAGCCGCTCGGGGTCGTCGCGGTCGAGACCGTCGGAGCAGATCACCACGACCGCCCCCCGCAGCGCCGCGTGACCCCGCCGCAGGTCCAGTAACCGGACGAGTGAGGTGGCCAGCAAGGTCCCGCCGTCCCAGTCGGCGACCTGCCGGCCCACCTCGGCGAGCGCGCGGTCGGCGGAGTCGTGACGGAGCGCGTCGGTGACCCGGCTCAACCGCACCCCCACGGTGTAGACCTCGACCCGGTGCCCGGCATGCAGGAGCGCATGACCGAAGCGCAGCAGCGCCTGCGCGTACGGCGTCATCGAGCCCGAGACGTCGACGACCAGGGTCACCGGCCGCTGCCGGACTCGTCTGCGCCGGCGGCCGAGCCGGGCCGGCTCACCGTCGGTGGCCAGTGACCGGCGCAGTGTGGAGCGCATGTCCAGGTACCGACCGCTGGAGGCTGGGCGCCGGCGCCGACTGAGCCGTCGGGGCAGCCGCACCCGCAGCCGCCGGATCATCAGCGCCGCGATCCGACGCTCCTCCGCGGTCATGCGGGCGAAGGACTTGACGCGCACGCGCTCGGCCTCGCTGGCCTCGACCCGGGCTTCCTCCGGCAGCTCCAGCGGCTCCTCCCCCACCGCGACGTCCATCGCGGGCCGGGCGAGGGGCTCGTCGTCGAGGACGCTCGGCGGCGCGTGCGGTGGGGCCGGCGGCGGGGCGTCATCGGCATCCGCCGCGGCGAAGAACTCCGCGAACGCCCGGGCGTAGGCGGGCAGCACGGCGACGTCGGTGGCCAGGACCGCCCGCCCGGCCCAGTAGAGCTCGGCCGTCGTCGTCGGTCGGAGCAGGTACAGCGCTTCCAGGAAGGCAGCGGTCTGCACCGGGCCGACCGCCACGCCGCGACGTCGCAGCAGGTCGGTGAACTCGACGCAGGTCCGGCCGAGTTCCTCTCCCGCCATCCCGGCGGCGGTCACCGGGGTCAGCTCGCGGAGTCGGGGACGACGTCGTCGATCGCCTCGACCACCGCCCGCTGGTCGTCGACGTCCTTGATCAGGGCGGCGAGTGTGTCCAGCGCCGTCTGTCGGTCCAGCTTGGCCAGGCCGAGCATGTGCAGCGCGCTGGCCCAGTCCACGGCCTCACCGACGCCGGGCCGGTTCACCAGGTCCAGACCGCGGATGCGGGCCACCGCGCCCGCCACCTCGGCCGCCAGGGACTCCGGAACCTGGGGCGCGCGTACCCGCAGGATCGCCAGCTCCCGCTGGGCGTCGGGGTGCGCCACCCAGCTGTACAGGCAGCGCCGCCGGACGGCGTTGTGCAGGTCGCGAGTGCGGTTGGAGGTGAGGACGACGAGCGGCCGGGTGGCCGCTGTGACACGCCCCAGCTCCGGGATGGTGACCGAGAAGTCCGACAGCAGCTCCAGCAGGAACGCCTCGAACTCGTCGTCCGCACGATCCAGCTCGTCGATGAGCAGGACCGCTCCCGACCCCTGTTCGAGCGCGGTGAGCAGCGGACGCGGCAGCAGGAACTCACGCGTGAAGACGTCGGCATGCGCCCGGCCCTCGCGCACGGCCAGCAGCTGGCGCGCGTAGTGCCAGTCGTACAGCGCCTGGCTGGTGTCGATGCCCTCGTAGCACTGCAGACGGATCAGCTCTCGCCCCAGCAGGCGGGACAAGGCGAGGGCGATCTCGGTCTTGCCGACCCCGTTCTCCCCCTCGAGCAAGAGGGGGCGCCCCATGCGCAGAGCCAGGAACGCCGCCATCGCCAACCCGTCGTCGGCCAGGTAGTCGACCTCGACGAGGGCTCGCTTGAGGTCGGCCACCGTGCTGAGGCCTGCGTTCGGCGCGGCAGGCGAGGAGGTGGCGGTCACGGTGGTGGTCACGGTGGTGGTCAGGCCTCCCGGTCGCGCCGGCCGGTCAGCCGCCGCCCGATCCGACGGGCGAATCCGGCGAGTACCACCCAGATGATGCGGAAGCCGGAGAGCGCCGCACCGTCACCGTGGACCTCCCGGGGGGCCGTCCGGACCACGGCGGCCGGTGCGCCTGCTGCGTGCGGCTGGTCGGCAGCCTCGGCCGGTCCGCCGGTGGCGGTCGGCTCCTGGTCGGTCGTCAGGCGGGACTGCAGCCGGTCGGCGAACTGCTTGGTCATCGTCTTCGAGACGTCGGCGATCATGCCGCGGCCGAACGAGGCGATCTGCCCGGCCACCTTGAGGTCCTGAACGATCTCGACGGTGCTCGATCCTGCCACCGGCCCCGGGACGACGGCGACGACGACGTCCGCGCTGGCGCTACCGCGGCCGCCCTTGTCCTTGCCTGCGCCGGTCAGCCGCAGACGACGCTGCTCGTCGTCCCGCTCGACCATGGACACGTCCCCGGAGAAGGCCAGCGCCACCGGGCCGAACTTGATCTTCAGCCTCCCCCGCCAATGGGTGTCGTCGACGGTCTCGACCAGTTCCGCGCCCGGCATGCACGGCACGAGGTTCTCGACCTCGAGCAGGTGCGCCCAGACCGTCTGAGGGTCGGCGGTGACGGTGAACGAGTTCTGCAGCTCCATTAGGCGCTCTGCTCCTTCTGCTGCTCGCGGGCCGCGAGCACGGTGGCGACGATGTCCGAGGGCTTGACCGGCAGGTTGCGCACGTGCATCCCGAACTCCCGGAGCGCGTCGTCGATCGCCGCGGAGATGACACCGGGCGTGGCCATGCGGCCGCCCTCACCACCGCCCTTGATGCCGTACTCGGTGTAGGGCGACGGCGTCTCGACATGGCCGAGTTTCATCGCCGGGATCTCGTTGGCGGTGGGGATGAGGTAGTCCATGAAGGTCGAGGACTTGAACTGGCCGTCCTCGTCATAGGCCAGTTCCTCCAGCAGCGCCGTCCCCACTCCCTGCGCAGTTCCGCCGGTGACGTGTCCCCCCAGCGTGATCGGGTTGACGATGGTGCCGGCGTCGTGGACCGCCACGTAGTCCAGCCACGACGTCTTGCCCGTGTCCGGATCCACCTCCATCACCGCGATGTGGCAGTTGTGGCCCATGATCGGGTAGAAGATGCCCAGGTCGCTGCGGTCCGGCGACGGCAGCGTGGTCAACGGGTGGTCGTAGGTGAACTGCTCCTCCAGCCCGCTGGTCATGCCCGGCGGCAGGTTCAGCGCGAAGAAGTAGGCGGTCGCGGCGACCTCGCCCAGGCTCAGACCCACCTCCGGCGCGCCCTTGACCTGCACCCGCGCGTCGGTGATCTCCATGTCCTCCGGCGGCACCTCGAGGGTGTGCGCGGCGATCTCGATGATCTTCTTTTGCAGCTTCTTGGCCGCGCCGCGGATCGCGCCGGTGACCATGACCGTGAAGCGGCTGCCACCGGGGCCGGTGCCGGGCAGGGCGTGCGCCGAGTCGGCGTACCGGATGTTGACCCTGTCCGGCTCGACGCCGAACTCCTCGGCGACCACCATCGCCGCCACCGTCTCGGGGCTGTTGCCCCACATGGCCTGCGAGTGCAGCAGAACCTGGAACTCGCCGGCCGGATCGACGGTGATCGTCGCACTCTCCGGGCTGGAGGTGATCGGGAACGCCGGCTCGTCGAACCAGTACCAGAACTCCGTGGAGCTGAACACGCTGCGCTCCTGCGTGGTGACCAGGCCGATCCCGATGTACCGGCCCTCCTCCTCGCGCAGCCGCTGCTGTTCCTTGCGCCAGTGCTCGAGGTCGATCAGCGACAGCGCCTTGTCGAGCACGGCGTCGTAGTTGCCGCTGTCGTAGAGGTTCCCGCCGGGGATCTTGTGCGGGAACTGCTCGGGCTGGATGAAGTTCTTCCGGCGGATGACCTCCGGGGCCATCCCCAGCCGCTCGGCGGCCTGGTCCACCAGGCGCTCCAGCACCCAGTTGTGCACCTCGGACCCGAACCCGCGATAGGCGCCCTGCTGGCACTTGTTGGTGAGTACCGCGCGCAGGTGGTAACGGAGGTTCGCGAAGTTGTACGGACCGACGCACTGGGAGAGCGCGTTGCCGTGGGTGCCGACGCCGAACTGAAGGTAGGCGCCGTAGTCGTCGACGACGTCGACGTCCATGCCGAGGATGATGCCGTCGGAGGTCAGGGCGAGCTTGGCGTCGTAGTAGCGGTCCGACGCGTGGTGGTCGGAGTTCATCAGGTGGTCGAGCCGGTCCTCCACGTAGGACACCGGCCGGTTGACCTGCAGGGCCAGGAAGCCGGCGAGGGTCGGCACCTTGTGCGCGGTGAACTTGCTGCCGAAGCTCCCACCCGCGGGGACGGGGTTGATCGTCACCCGGTTGCTGGGTAGCTTGAGAGCGGTGGCGATCAGCCACACGAAGTAGCTGAAGTTCATCGAGTTGCAGAAGATCTCCAGGACGCCGTTGAGGCCGGGCCGGGCGATCGCGCCCGTGGTCTCCAGCGGCATGCCGGCCGAGCGACCCCAGTGCAGCGTGTCCGAGACGACGAGGTCGGCGGTCTGGAAGGCCTCGTCCACCTCGCCGAAGGTGAAGGTGCGCTCGTAGGCCAGGTTGCTGCCGTGCTCCTCGTGCAGCAGCGCGGCGTCCTCCTGCAGCGCCTTGATCGGGTCGACCACCGGCGGGAGTTCCTCGAACTCCACGTCCAGGGCGTCGACCCCGTCCTCGGCGATGTACCGGCTCTCGGCGATGACGGCCACCACGGCCTCGCCGACGTACCGGACCTTGTCCACGGCCAGCGGGTACTGGCTGATCGTGGGCGGACCGAAGTTCATGCAGGGGTTCATCTTCGCCTTGCAGTCCTCACCGGTGACCACGGCGACGACGCCGGGGATGGCGAGGGCGGCGGAGGCGTCGATCGAGACGATCCGCCCGTGGGCCACCGGGCTGCGGAAGATCGCGGCGTGCAGGAGGCCGGGGATCTTCTGGTCGGCGATGAAGCCACCGCGGCCGGTGAGCAGTCGTGGGTCCTCGACCCGCTTCATGCTCCGGCCGATGTACTTGCGCTTGATCTGGCCGGTCGCGCCGGTGGCGGCCGGCGCGGGGGTGATGTCGGCGCTCATCGGGTCACGCTCCCGTGCGAGTCGGAGGAGCCGCCGGTGCCGGTGCCGCTGGCGATGGGCGCCGGGGAATCGCCGCGCAGCTTGCGGGCCGCGCACTGCACGGCGTTGACGATGTTCTGGTACCCCGTGCAACGGCAGAGGATCCCGGAGATGTCCTGGCGGACCTCCTCGTCGGTGCGGTCGCGGCCGTCGTCGAGGATCTCCTTCGTGCGCAGGACCATCGCCGGGGTGCAGAAACCGCACTGGAGGCCGTGCTCCTCGTGGAAGGCCTCCTGGATCGGGTGCAAGTTGTTCGGGTCTCCCGACAGGCTCTCCACCGTCTCCACGTCGTGGCCGTCGGCCTGCACGGCGAGCATCAGGCAGGCGCGCACCGACTCGCCGTCGAGCAGCACGGTGCAGCAGCCGCACACCCCGTGCTCGCAACCGAGGTGGACGCTGACCAGGTCGCGTTCGTCGCGGAGCCAGTCGGCGAGGGTGAGGCGGGTGTCCACGGAGCTGGTCACCTCGCGGCCGTTGAGGCGCGCGGTGATCCTGCGCTGCAGCGTCGGGCCTGCGTCGAGCCCGGTCTGGCTGGTCACGAGCGGTTTCCTTCCTGGGCGGCCCGGCGAACCGCCGCGAGGACGGCGCGCTGGGTGACGGTGGCGGCGAGATGCCGGCGGTAGCTGTGGGTGGCGTGCAGGTCGTCGGAGGCGGTGACCTGCTCCTCGACGGCGCGGGCGGCCGCGGCGACGGCGTCGGCCGTGGGCAGCCGGCCGAGCAGCGCGGCCTCGGTCTCCGACGCCCGCACGGGGCGGTCGGTGACGCTGGCGACGCCGATCGCGATCTCCGCCACGCGGCCGGCGTCGTCCAGGCGGAGCTGGGCCGCGGCGGCCGCCAGCGCGAAGTCGCCCTCGCGCCGGGCGACCTCGACGAACCCCCAGCCGGCGCCGGCAGGCGTGATCGGGAACCGGACGGCGACGAGCAGCTCGTCGGGAGCGATGGTGGTGGTCATCCACCCCGCGAAGAAGTCCCGCGCGGCTTCCACACGGCGGCCGGCCGGTCCCTCGATGACCATCTCGGCATCGAGGGTGAGCGCGGCGGTGGGCAGCTCGGCAGCTGAGTCGGCATGCGCCAGGCTGCCCCCGACGGTGCCGCGGTGCCGGTTCTCCACGTGCCCGATGTAGTGGGTCACCGCTGCCAGCAGCGGAACGTTCCGGGCGACCACCGGGTCGCTCTCCAGGCGGTGCTGGCGGACCAGCGCGCCGAGCTCGACGTGGGTCTGCCCCACCTCGAGCTGCTGCAGCGACGTGATGCGGTTGATGTCCACCAGCGCGTCCGGCTTGGCCAGTCGCGTGTTGAGCATCGGCATCAGGCTCTGCCCCCCGGCGAGCACCAGGGCGTCGGTCTCGAACCGAGCCTTGAGCTCGACCGCCTCGGCGACGCTGGCCGGGTCGTAGTAGGCGAAACGTGGCGGCTTCATCGCGCTCCTTTGCGCCGGACGGCGGACGCCACCCGATGAGGACGGAGGTTGTGTCAGCGGGCGGTGACTGGCCCGCGCGTTGTCATCCGTCAACCACTGTGGAGCATGTCACTCGACAACCCCATGGGCCATCACACTGCATCAGCGCCACGGAGTGTGGCGTGGCACAGTTGGCCGTGTGGTACGCATCCCCCCGGCGACCGAGCCCGGGCACACCGTTCCTACCGCAGAGGTCTCGGGTGAGCGGGTCGAGCTGCGCCGCTGGCTGGGTGGCATCGCGAGCATCGCGGCTGTCGTGAACACGCCGGCGTCCCGCACCGAGCTGCTCGAGCTGGTCAGCCGGACGGCGTGCGAGCTCATGGACTACAGGTTCTGCGCGGTCACCCTGGCCGACCCGGACCGCAGGGTCCTGGTGATCGAGGGCTCCAGCGGGCTCTCTGCCGAGTACATCGCCGGCGTGAACGCCGAGCATCCGATCACGCTGCGGCCCGGCGACCCCGACGAGGCGCCCTCCAGCCGGGCGTTCACGACCCGTCGGGCGGTCCACGTGTCCGACATCTCGGTCGCGCCCACCTTCCGCCCTTGGGAGGGCGTTGCCCGGCAGCAGGGCTTCCGATCGATGATCTCGGTGCCGCTGCTGGTGTCCGGCCGCGCCCTCGGCACGCTGAACTGCTACCGCCTGGACGTCCACGAGTTCGGACCCGCCGAGACCGAGCTCCTCACCACCCTCGCCCATCAGGCGGCCATCGCCATCGAGACCGCGCGGCTGCGCGACCACGAGGCGCGCACGATCGCCGACCTGCGCGAGCTCAACCGCTCACTGGCCGAGCAGCATGCCCTGCTGCAGCAGGGCGAGCAGATCCACCGGGAGCTCACGGCGGTCGCACTGCGGACCGGTGGGATCTCGGCCGTCTCCGCCGCGCTGGCCCCGCTGCTGCGCCGGCCGGTCCTGGTGGAGGACCCGGTCGGCACGCCGCTGGCCTCCACGGCGCACGAGGGTCGGACCGTGGACGCGCCACCTCCGGCCGAGCGGGACCTCGACCACCCGGCGCCGCACGAACTGGCCGACGTCTCCGGGTGGCCCACGGCCGCCCCGCCCGGCCCACGGGTGGTCGCGCCGGTCCTGCTCGGCAACGAGGTGGTGGCCCGGATCTGGCTGCCCGGGTCGCTGGCCGAACTCAGCCCCCTCGATCGCCGGGCGCTGGAGCACGCCGCGACCGTCTCGGCCCTCGAACTGCTGCGGGCCCGAACCGCCCTCGAGGTCGAATGGCGCTTGTCGGGAGAGGTGATCGGCGACCTGCTGACCGGCGACCCGGCGGCGCTCGCCACCATCACGTCGCGCGCCGCCCGACTATGGCATGACCTGGACACCCCGCACGCGACCCTGGTTCTCAAGATCGATCCCGAGCGTCACGACGACGTCCAGGCCGCGCTGGGTGCCGCCCGCTCCGTGTCGGCCGCGATCCGTCCCCGGCCGCTGGTGTCCGCCGTCGGGGACTACGTCGTCGCGCTCTGGCCGGTGGCCGACGGGGACCTCACGGCCTGCGTGACAGGCGCCGACGCCATGCGCCGCGCGATCCGCGCTCAAGCCCGCGGCGCGACCGCGTCGGTTGCCGTCGTCCGCCCCTGCACCAGCCTGCAGGACCACGCTGCGGCTTTCCGGCTGGGCCGGGGGGCGGTCGAGCTCTCCCGCCTCCGCGGACGCCGGGACGTGACCGTGACGCTGGCCGACCTCGGGGTCTACGGGCTGCTCCTGCAACTCGAGGACACCCGGGAACTGGCGCGCTTCACCGATGAACTGCTGCGCCCTCTCCGCGAGCACGACACCGCCCGGGGCACCGCGTTGCTCGAGACCGTGGTCACTCATCTGCGCCACGACCTGAGCACTGCCGCGACCGCGGCGGCGCTCTACGTCCATCCGAACACCGTGGGATTGCGGATCCGCCGAGCCGAGGATCTGCTCGGCCTCTCGCTCTCCGACGTCGAGTCTCTGACGCAGGTGAAGGTGGCGCTGATGGTCGACGACGTGCTGGCGTTCTCCGCCGCCATCCCACCGCCTCACAGGACCTGACCGGAGGGGCTCGCCGCTCAGTGCTCCGGGTGAACCCGGCGGCCCAGGGCCTCCGACGGGGTGAGGAGGGGCACCAGCCACAGGGCGGCGACCACGAGCAGCCCGGCGGTGCTGCTCGTGTGCTGGATCGCGGCACCGAGCAACGGGGCCCCGAGCAGCACGAGCAGATTGGCCTGCGCGTTCATCAGGCCCACTGCTGCAGCAGGCCGATCGGCGCGCCGGGTCTGGGCGGCTGCCATCACCGCGGCGAACGGGAGGCCGGACGCCATGCCGAGCACGCCCACCGCCAACCCCGCGACGACGACGCCGGACGGCCAGGCCAGCGCGGCCGTCGCCGCGGCCGAGGCCACCAGTGCGCCAACGACCAGCGGCCGGATGCTCGCCGGGTGGCGCCGGGCGAGGTAGCCGCCGAGCGGGCGGCTGACGATCGCCAGCAGCAGGACCAGAGAACCGAGCGTGGCCGCCACCCCGGTGGGCAGCCCCCACACGCGCTCGAAGACGACGGCCACCCAGTTGCTGAGCACCACGCCGAGCCCCAGCGTGACCGCGTGGACAGCGGCCAGCCGGTGCAGCTGACCGTCGCGGAGCACCGAGGCGCCGCCGCGGAGGCGGGGCCGCTCCGCGGAGAGTGTGACCGGGGCGGTGGTCGTTGCGAGCGCGAGCGCGACCGCTCCGGCTGCCAGCAGCGCCGCCGCCGCACCCGTCGCCCACGCCGAGCGCCAACCCAGCACGACGTCCAGGAGGGGGACGACCAGGACCGCGGCGCCGCCGGCGCCGATCGCGACCCCGCCGAAGAGCCCCAGCCCGAGCGGACCCGTCCGGGACTGGCGCGCCAGGTCGGCACCGGCCGAGAAGCAGATCGCGCCGCCCGCGCCGACGACCGCTCGGGCGGCCATGGCCAGCCCCGTGTGTGGCACGGTGAGCGCAGCCAGGTAGGCGGCGATCATCAACGCCAGCCCGAGCAGGCCTGCCCGTCGCGCCCCCCAGCGATCGACCAGCGCCCCGGCGGGCAGCTGGAGCAGGGCATAGGGGATGGCCATCGCGGTGGTGAAGAGCCCGATGACGACGAGATCGACCCCGTACCCGGCCTCCAGCCCGGTGGCGCCGGCACCGGCCGCCGTCAACGACCACCCCGCCGCGCCGCCGACCAGGCAACCCGCTGCCAGGGTGCCGCCCGACCGCACCGCCACGGTCGGCCGCGTCACGCGTGCGCGTTCTGCAGATGCAGGCGCAGGGCGTCGAACCCGAAGTCGCCCTCCGGGTCGCGCCAGACCGAGTGGACGTGGTTCACGTCGCGCTGGGTGTTGTCGTACTCGACCAGCAGTCGGGGCCCCTGCATCCGGTAGTAGTGCGGCTGGTGCCGCTCGGTACCCCCGGCCCACGCGAAGTGCACCTGCCCGAGCCGGTCGCCAGCGAACTTGGCCGCCTCCCGTTCCGCGAGCTCCTCGGGAAGTCGCCCGAGGTAGACGTCCAGGAGCGCGCGCAGCTGCTCCTGCTGGGCCCGCGAGAGATCAGCCGCCGCGACCCCCTTCGGCCGTGCGGTGAGTCGGACGGCATCGTGATCCTGCGGTCGCACTCCGGCCTTCTCCTCGGCACCGCGGTGCATGGCCTCGACCCGCTCCGCGAGGCGCGGCTCGGAGAAGACACCCCGCCAGACGTCCGGGAGCGGCAGGAGCCGGTCGCCGTCGCCGATGCGCGGTCGATTGCCCCCGACGATGTCGACGGGGGCAGTGCCGGTGAGCAGGGCGCGCTCGGCCTGGGACTCGTCGAGGGAGCGCACCAGCTCGCGGGCCAGATCCTCGGCGCCCCCGAGCGGCCGCAGCAGGTGCGGGCCCAGGAGGGGCGACTCCGCGGGATCCGCGCCCAGGAAGCACGGCGTGCTCGCCTGCACCTCGCCGTCCACGACGAGGACATTGAGCGAGATGTGATGTCCGCCGAAGCGCCACGACCACGTGCCGTGATCCCCCGGCTCGCCGAAGACTCGGAGCCAGTACAGCTGAGGGTCGCGCCCGCGCTCGCGGCCCCAGTCGACCTGCCACCCCTCCAGCTCGTCGAGAACGTTCTCCAGTCCCATGATCGTCGACACGGTGACGTAGCCCGCGCGAGACAGCCCCGTGGCGACGAGCTGCATGGCCAGGCTCTGCTGCGCCGGCCGCATGTCGCGCAGGGCCAGCCCGCCGTGGTCGGTGGGCGTGTAGAACCAGCGCAGCCGCTCTCCGCCGTCCTCCCACGGCCACGCGGCCTGCGCCCGCTGAGCGTCGTCGAGGCCGGCCAGCCAGGCGCGCGCCGCGGCCGCCATCCGGTCCGCGACGGCGCTCTCCCGAGCCGGCGGCGTCATCGTCGTCCTCTTCCTGTCGTGTCCAGTCGTGCCCGGGCCGACCCTCAGCGGTCGGGGCCGTAGAGGCCAAAGCGCAGGTTGAGGTCGGCGGGGTCGGCGTCGCTGTCGACCTGGTAGTGCCGCCCCATCCGGCCCACCCGCTTCACCAGGCTGCGTCCCAGCTCGAGGCGACCGGGCTCCCACTTCTGGAGCGCTGTGACCACGTCGCCGTCCGTGCTGCGCATCGCGTCCGCGAGTGCCCAGGCGTCTGCGGCCGCCTTGGCCGTGCCGGCCGCGGCGTGCGGGCGGGCCGCGAACGCGGCGTCCCCGATGAGACAGACCCGCCCGAAGGCCATGCGCGGGACCTCGATGTCCAGGACCGGCTGGATGAACGGCTGCTCGGTGCGCAGGACGAGCTCGGCCGCCGCGGGCGGCAGGAGTTCCCGTGCCGCCGCGCGCAACTCCTCGACGTAGCGATCCTGGACCAGCCCCGGGTGCACGGAGACCGGGCAGGGGAACCCGCGCTTGTCCGTCAGCATCTCGTCGAGCTCCGGCCCCTCGGCGACGTTGCGGTACCAGACGTAGTTGAGGTCCCGAGAGCCCACGCGCAGCCCTCCGTCGCGGCCGGGGATCGGGTACATCACGATGTGCGTTCCGGGCGCCGTCGCGTACGCCAGCGAGTCGTGCAGGAGCTCATGGGTGCGCGGGCTGACCTCCGACTCGAGCACCGTTCCCCGCCATCCCACGTAGCCGGAGTAGCGAGGCGCGACCTCGGGCAGCAGCCGGCGGCGGCCGGTCGAGGAGATCCCGTCGGCGAAGACGACCAGGTCCGCGCGTTCCTCGCGTCCGGTGACGAAGCGCAGGGTCACGCCGCCGTCGTCCTGGCTCAGCCCTGCGACGTGCTCGCCCAGGTGGTAGCGGTCGGTGCCGAAGTCGCCGAGCAGCGCCCGGTACGTCGCCGTCCACGAGGTGAAGCGCCAGGACGACGGCACGTCGTAGACCACCGTGTCGTCCTCGCCCAGGTACCGCAGGTGCGACGACCCGGTGCTCACCCGCTCGACGGCTTCGGTTCCGCCGTGCTCGGCGAACCAGCGAACCGTGTCCGGCTGGACGACGATGCCCGCACCACGGCCCTCGAGGGGTTCAGGGGACCGTTCGAAGACGTCCACGCCGAAGCCGAGGTCGCTCAACAGGAGTGCGGCCGTGAGCCCGCCCATGGAGCCGCCCACGACGATGGCTCTCTGCTGGTTCCAGTTCGTCATCCCCAGTCGCTCCCACCGTGTTCGCCCAACCCCGTGACGCACACCAGAGTGACGGCTACCACCGCACGAGACACTGTGCACTCCCCCTGCATGCCAGCCTCCCCCTGTGGTGACTCACAGCGCGGCGAGTATCGGCACGGCTGCACCGAGGGCGTCGACGGCGGCGGCGTCAGGCCCGCGGTCAGCCGACCGCCGCCGGCGAGGGAGCCGCCACGTCCGCTTCCTTCTCCGCCAGACCGCCGGCGGGGATGCGCGCGGAGAAGGTGGTCCCCTCACCGGGCACGGACTCGACGGTCAGCGTTCCGCCATGGCCTTCCTGGACCACTCCCCGAGCCAGCGGGAGGCCCTGCCCGCTGCCACGGCCGACGTCCTTGGTCGTGAAGAACGGATCGAAGATCTTCGGGAGTACGTCCTCGGGGATTCCGCCGCCGGTGTCACTGATGCGGGCGACGACCTCTTCACCGTCCAGAGCCGTGGCCACCGTGATCACCCCCCGGCGTCCGGTCTCCTCGATGGCGTCCGCCGCGTTCACGATCAGATTCAGGAACACCTGGTTGAGGTCGGCGATGTTGCACCGCACAGGCGGCAGGTCGGCCAGCTCCAGCACCAGGTCTGCCACGTCGCTGACCTGGTGACGGGTGACGGTCACCGTGGCAGTCACCGCCTCGTTGAGGTCGGCCGGCGCCTGCTCCTTGTGCCCCTGGTGGCTGAACGTCTTCATGGCCCGGACGATCGTCGACACCCGGTCGATGCCCTCCAGCGTCTGCTCGACTGCGCTGGGAATCTCCTTCTCGAGGTAGTCGAAGTCGATGCCCGCCTCGGCCTGGCGCACGCGCTCCTGCCGCTCGATCCACCCGATGGGATTGGAGGTGTCCAACAGCCCCCGGTAGACCTCGACCACCCGGATGAGTTCCTGGTAGGCCTCCTCGAGGAACCGGGCGTTGTCACCGACGAACTGGATGGGCGAGTTGATCTCGTGCGCCAGGCCGGCGGCGAGTGGGTACGGCTTACGCGGTGTGGACCGGTGTCGGCGCCGTCGGCACGGCAGTGTGCGGCATGTTGTGGCTCGGTGACCCCGCCGCCTTCGTGCGCATTGCGTCGATCCTGATGATCGTCGGCGGGATCGTGGGCCTCAACTTGGCCGGTTCGAACGCGCACTGACCGGTCCCCCTCGGGTCTTGCTGAACGGGGCGCAAAAGGCGAGCGCGGCACTCGTCAGCCGCACGAGCGGGCCGGCAGACGAACGTGGTGTCGATTCCGCGCGTCAGGTTCCTTCCGGCTGTCCATCGCGCTGCACCGCTCGTGATGCTCGCAGGGGGAAGCTCCTCGGATCGGTCACCGACTCGGCGCGCTGAAGCAGGGCCGAACACCCTCCCATGCGCGGGCGGGGCGAGCAGCCCCCCCACGAGTCCACGCTCGGCGTCCCCGCTCGCCGTCCCAGACAGGGGGCTTGACGCACTGTAATGCCGTTCACTAGCCTGATCTCGCAACTGGACTACAGATAGTGAAAGTCAATCGTGGTCCGTCCGTTGCTTAGATCCCTCGACCCGGGAGCCGGCCATGAGACCGCCCGCACTGAACTACGTACGCGCAGCCAGTCCGTCCGACGCCGCTGAGCTGCTCGGTGGGAACGCCATCCCGATCGCCGGCGGCCAGGGCGTCATGCGGGACATCCGGGCCCGCACGCTGCAGGTCGGCACCCTCGTCGACATCTCGCGGATCCTCGAGCTCGACTACATCCGGCTCACCGACGACGCACTGGAGATCGGCGCGGTGACCACCCTGGCCACGGTCGCCGAGGACCCGACGGTCCGGGCGAATCTCGCCGCCCTCGCAACGGCCGCCGGCCGGGTCGCCGACGTCCAGATCCGCAACCGGGGCACCGTCGGGGGCAACATCTGCGGGTCCTGGGTGCCCTCCTGGTGGGGCAACGACGTCGGCACCGTGCTGTCCGCCGCGGGTGGCGAGGTCACGGTGCTGGGCCGCGGCGGGGCCCGCTCACTGCCGGGCGCGGAGTTCGTCGCCGCAGAGACCAACCCCCTGGCGCCGGGGGAGATCATCACCGCGCTGCGCTTCCCCCGCTGGGACGGCTCGGCCTACATCCGCCTCTCCCGCCAGTGGGCCGACGCCGGCATCGGGAGCGCCACCGCCTGCGTCCGTCGCGCCGGCGCTGGCATCACGGTCGGGCTCGCGGTCGGCCGCGTGCACCACCGCAGCGTCCGCCTCGACGACGTCGCCCGGACCATCGAGTCCGACGGGCTGGACGCGCCCTCGGTCCGCGCCGCGATCGCCGACGCCACCCGCGGCTTCACCGTCCCCAGCACCACCCACGCTGACGCCGACTACCGGCGCGCCGTCCTGCCGGTGCTCGTGCACCGGGCCGTCTCCGCCGCGCTCGACAATGGAGGTATCCGATGACCAGCCTCGCCGACCGGAACGACACCGCGCCGAAGACCGTCGCGCCCGAGGAGGAGACGCAGACCGTCGACATCACCGTCAACGGCCGTTCCCGCCGGGACGTGGTGCCGACCCGCGAATTGCTCGTCGACTACCTGCGCAGCGACCGCGGCCTCACCGGCACCCACATCGGCTGCGACGAGGGCGTCTGCGGGGCGTGCACCGTGCACGTCGACGGCAAGCCGATGAAGTCCTGCATGATGCTGTGCGCGCAGGCCGACGGCTGCGAGGTGAAGACCGTCGAGAGCCTCGGCACCCCGGACGCCCTCTCGCCGCTGCAGGCCAACTTCAAGAAGTTCCACGGCCTGCAGTGCGGCTACTGCACCCCCGGCATGCTGATGTCCGCCCAGGCACTGCTCGACCGGGACCCGAACCCGACCGAGGACGACGTCCGCAAGGCGATCGCCGGCAACCTGTGCCGCTGCACCGGATACCAGAACATCGTCGACGCGATCCTCGCGACCGCCGCCGCGGCGCGGGGCGAGACCTACACCGCACCGCTCGGGGCCGGCGCGCACCCCGAGGAGAGCGAGGGCTGGATCGGCCGCTCGGTCGAGCGGGCGCAGGACAACCGGCTGCTCACCGGGTACGGCCGCTTCACGGCCGATCAGCTGCCGGCCGGCACCCTGCACGCGGCGGTATTGCGTAGCCCGCACGCGCACGCCCGCATCGTGCGGATCGACGCCTCGCGGGCGCTGGCGCTCGACGGGGTCGAATACGTGCTGACCGGGCAGGAGGCCAAGGAGACGTGGAACCCGTTCCCGCCAGTCATCAACCTCGGCTACGTCCTGAACACGTCCTACGCCCTCGCGGTGGACAAGGCCGTGTACCAGGGTGAGCCGATCGCCGCCGTCGCTGCGCGTGACCCGTACGTGGCCGAGGACGCGCTCGCCCTCATCGACGTCGAGTACGAGGTGCTGACGCCGATCACGAGCATCGCCCAGGCGCTCGAGGGCACAGTGAAGGTCTACGACGACTGGGACGACAACGTCGGTATGGACGTGTCGTTCACCGAGGGCGACGTCGACGGCGCGTTCGAGCGGGCCGCGCACGTGGTCCGGCACTCCTTCCACCACCACCGGTACACGGCGGCGCCCTTGGAGGCCCGCGTCACCCTGGCCGCGTTCGACGTCGCCACCGGCGACCTGCGCATCGACATGTCGACCCAGAGCGCGCACCAGTGCCGGACGTTGTTCGCGCAGATGCTGGGCATGCCCGAGGGGCGGATCCAGGTCGTCGCCAAGGACGTCGGTGGCGGGTTCGGCATCAAACTGCAGATCTACGACGACGTCCTCCCGGTCATGCTCGCCCTCAAGTCCGGCCGGCCGGTCCTGTGGGTGGAGACCCGGGCGGAGAACTTCCTCTCCGGCATCCACGCCCGCGACTACGACGCCGACCTCGAGGCCGCGTTCGACGCCGACGGCCGGATCCTGGCCCTCAAGGCGGACTGGCTCGGCGACGCCGGCTGCGACGGCACCAACCGGGCGCACGGCATCGGGCAGCACCACGTCGCGCTCTTCTACGGCAGCGGCAACTACAAGGTGCCGGCGTACCAGGCCCGGGCCCGCGGCGTGGTGACCAACAAGGCGCCGTACGGTCCGTACCGCGGCTACGGCAAGGACGTGGCCAACCAGAGCATCGAACGGCTGATACAGGTCGCCGCTCGCCAGATCGGCATGGACCCCAACGAGCTGCGGCGGCGCAACTTCATCCAGCCCGATGAGTTCCCCTACGAGATCCTCACCGGGCCGATCTACGACTCCGGCAACTACCCCGAGCTCGTGCGCATGGCCGAAGAGGCCATGGGGCAGGCCACCTTCCGGCGGCGCCAGCAGGCCGCCCTCGCCGAGGGAAGGTACATCGGTCTCGGCTACGCGATGATGCTCGAGCCCGCCGGTGGGTCGGTCCCGAACTCGGTGTTCAACGCCAACGAGACAGCGACGCTGCGGATGATGCCCGAAGGCGACTTCGTGCTGCTCACGGGCATGCAGGACATCGGCCAGGGCATCACCACCGCCTACGCCCAGATCGTCGCCCAGGAGATGAACGTCGACCCCGAGCAGGTCAAGGTCATCTGCGGCGACACGGACAAGGTGCCCTACGGACTGGGCGCCTGGTCCAGCCGGGGTGCCGCGTTCGGCATGTCCTCGACCGCCGAGGCCTCGCGGGCGCTGCACCAGAAGCTGCGCAAGATCGCGGCGCAGATGCTCGAGCTCGACGACCCGTTCCAGCTCGAACCGCGTCAGGGCGGTTTCGACGGCCCCGGCGGCAAGTCCATCGACTACCGCGCGATCGGCAACGGCGTGCACCTGTGGCCCGGCCCCATCGCTACGGTGCCGAAAGGGGTCATGGCAAACCTGGAGGAGACCTACACCTGGCAGTCGAAGATGGTCCGCTGGGTCCCCCGGGAGAACGGGTCCCTGTCGATCTACACCAACCACAGCAGCGGCTGCTACGCCGTCGAGGTGGAGGTCGACATCGAGACCGGCCAGATCAGGCTGAGCCGGATCTACGTCGCGCACGACTGCGGCAAGGTGGTCAACCCGATGATCGTCAACGGCCAATTGCACGGCGGCGTCGTGCAGGGCATCGGCGGCATCCTCGAGGAGGAACTCCGCTACGACGACCGCGGGAACCTGCTCAACACGGGGCTGTTCACCTACACCATCCCGGAGGCGGTCGACCTGCCGCGCATCGAGCTGGGGCACCTGGAGTCACCGTCGCCGTTCACCACGCTCGGCACCAAGGGCATGGGCGAGGGCGGGCCGGTCGGTGTGCCGGCCGCTGTCATGAACGCGGTGGAGGATGCCCTGGCCCCGCTCGGCGTCGAGTTGACCGAGACGCCGCTGTCCCCGGACCGGATGCTGAAGTTGATCGCGTCGGCACGGCAGGAGGTGTAGGCGCGCTTGTACAAGGTCCACCCGCTCGTCGTCGGGCAGGCGCACGTCGGCGCCGTCCTGGACGTGTTCTGGAGTCTCACCCGCCAGCAGGGACTCGTCGAGGTGCCCATCCTTGCCTTCCTCATCGAAGGCGGCCCGGAGCCGATCCTCGTCGACACCGGCATGCGCGAGCCCGAGCGAGCGACCGGGGTGCACCGGCTGGGGCCGCACAGCAAGTCGCGCGAGCAGAGCCTGCAGGCCCAGCTCGCCTTGCACGGGCTCGAACCGGGCGACATCCGGACCACCCTCATCACGCACCTGCACTACGACCACGCCGGCGGGATGGAACTGCTGCCCAACTCCCGGTTCGTCGTGCAACGCACCGAGATCATGGCCGCTGCCGCGCCGATGGGGCCCGCGGAGCTCGAGATCGGCAGCAAGGACATGTTCTTCGACCGCAAGGACATCGCCGCCGTCGTCGACTCGTTGTGGGACCGCGTCGACATGCTCGAAGGGAACAAGCAGATCCTCCCCGGCATCGAGGCCGTGCTGTACCCGAACAGCCACACCCCGGGCAGCCAGTGCTTCTACGTCGAGACCGAGGACGGCACGGTCGCGCTCGTCGGCGACATGGTGCGCAAGGTCGACCTCAATGTCGACAAGGCGATCCCGCCGGGACTGTTCTACGACCTGGAGTCCATGATGCGCGCCCTCGCCGACATCAAGGGGCGGGCGGACCTGATCTACCCCGCCCACGACCCGCACATTGCCCGGCTCGGCACCGGCTACACCGGTCCGTTCGACACCTGAGCCGCTCTACCGCCCTGGCACGCGACGACGCGTGCCAGGCCAATCGATCAGCCGCTCTGAAACCCAATCGACATTCTGAAAGCCCCGGAGGAAACATGCTCAGCGACGAACTGACCGTGGCGGAGGCGTACCGCCGGATGGCGTTGATCCGCCGCTTCGAGGAACGCGTCCTCGAACTGTCGGCAGAGGGCGTGGTCGCGGGGTCGGTCCACCCCTGCATCGGCCAGGAGGCGATCCCGGTCGGCGCGACCGCCGCGCTGCAGCCCCAGGACCGGGTACTCGCCACCTACCGCGGCCACGGCTGGGCCCTGGCGTGCGGCAGCGACCCCACGGCGGTGCTGGCCGAGATCGCCCAGAAGGCCGGGGGCGTCAACGGTGGCCGGGCAGGCTCGGCGCTCCTGAGCGACCCCGACACCGGGTTCCTCGGCGAGAACTCCATCGTCGGCGCCGGCGTCCCGATCGCCGCGGGCGTCGCCTTGGCGACGCTCGCCCAGGGGACGGACCGGGTCGTGCTCACCTCGATCGGCGACGGCGCCATGAACCAGGGCGCCACCACCGAGGGCATGATCTTCGCGGCCGCGCGGAACCTGCCCGTGATCTTCATCTGCGAGAACAACGGCTGGTCGGAGATGACGCCGATCGCGCAGATGACCCGCAGCGGCGACCTCGCCCAGCGTGGCGTGGGACTCGGCATCGAGAGCCACGTCGTGGACGGCTGCGACCCGTTCGCCGTGCGCGACGCCGTCGCTGCCGCGGGCGAGACCTGCCGGGCGGGACAGGGCCCGGTCCTCCTCGAGTGCAAGACCGTCCGCCTGCGCGGTCACTACAACCGGGACATCGAGCACTACCGGCCCAAGGACGACATCGCCGCGGCCGCGGCCGATGAGCCCCTGGCCCGCCTGCTCCAGGCCCGGCTCGCCTCCGGCGAGCTCGACGACGACACCGTCGACGGGATCGACGAGGAGGTCAGCGCCCTCCTCGAGGCCATCACCGAGACGGTCCGCGACATGCCGGCGCCCGACCCGGCGACGGCTCTCGACCACCTGTACGCCGGGCCGGTCGCCGTCCCGCCGGCCGTCCCGCGGCAGCCGGCCCGGGAGCTGACCTATCAGCGGGCGATCAACCAGGCGCTGAAAGAGGAGCTCGAGGCGCGGCCGGAACTGCTGCTCTACGGGGAGGACGTCGGCTTCGCCGGCGGCATCTTCGGGGTCTCCCGCGGCCTGCAGAAGCAGTTCGGGGCCGACCGCGTCTTCGACACGCCCATCGCCGAGTCGGCCATCCTCGGCTCCGCGGTGGGCGCCGGGCTGGAGGGCATCCCGACGGTCGTGGAGATCATGTGGGCCGACTTCGTCTTCGTCGCGCTCGACCAGATCGTCAACCAGGCCGCGAACGTCCGGTACATCAACCGGTCCCGGCTGCACGCCCCGGTGACCATCCGCATGCAGCAGGGCGTCACGCCGGGCTCCTGCGCGCAGCACTCGCAGAGCATCGAGGCGCTGCTGGCGCACGTCCCCGGGATCAAGGTCGGGCTGCCGGCCACCCCGCAGGACGCCTATGACATGGTCCGGGCGGCGATCGCCGACCCGGACCCCACCGTCCTCATCGAGCACCGGTCGCTCTACCAGCAGAGCGGCGAGGTGAGCAGCGGCGGCGCGGGTCAGCGCGCCGAGGGCGCGCGGCTGCACCGCAGCGGCGCCGACCTGACCATCCTCACCTGGGGCGCCATCCTCGGCGATGTGCTCACCGCCGCCGAGCAGCTCGCCGCCGAGGGCGTCGAGGCCACCGTCGTCGACCTGCGCTGGCTGCGCCCGCTGGACGACGCGACGATCGCGCAAGCCGTTGCCGCGAGCTCCGGCCGCGTGCTGGTCGTGCACGAGGCGACGACGAGCGGCGGGTTCGGGGCCGAGGTCGCCGCCCGGATCACCGAGCAGCACTTCGACACCCTGACCGGGCCGGTGCGCCGGCTCGGCACGCCGGACACGCGCATCCCGTCCGCGCCCGTGCTGCAGGACGCGCTCCGGCCCTCGTTGGCCGGCATCGTCGCTGCGGCCCGCGCAGTGGCGGGCGCGGACCGCGTGGCCGCGGGCCTCGCCGGCTGACCACCGATGGAGTTCCTCACCGAGGTGCTGCTGACCGTGCCACCCGGCACGCGCGACGACGAGATCGCGCGGCGCCGGGCTGCCGAGGCCGGGCGTGCCCGGGAGCTAGCCGGGCAAGGGCACCTGCTCCGGCTGTGGCGCCCCGCGGAGGCCGGCTGGCGCAACATCGGCCTGTGGTCGGCGCGGGACGAGGACGAGCTGCGTGCGCTGCTGCGGACACTGCCGCTGTTCGACTGGATGGCGGTGACCATCCGGCCCCTGGGCCCGCACCCGAGCGATCCCGGATGAGCCCGCCCCGGATCCCGCAGGGCCGGGATCGTGCGGCCGACAGCGGAACTCCTCGTATCCTGGAGATCGTGAGCAACGCCGCGAAGCCGACCGGCAGGACGACGATCCAGTCGGTCAGCCGCGCGTCCCGGCTGCTCCTCGCGGTGGCCGCCAGCCCGGACGGGCTCTCGGCGAAGGCAGCCTCCGAGCAGTTCGGGCTGTCGATGCCCACGACCTACCACCTGCTCACCACGCTGGCCGCCGAAGGCTTGCTCGTGAAGGACGCCCGCCGGCAGTACATGCTCGGCCCGCGTGCTGCGGTCATAGCCGCCGCCGTCAGCCGGGACAACCGGGCCCCCGAGTACTACCTGCAGCCGTTGCGCGACCTCGCGGCGGCCACCGGTGAGACGGCCTACCTCAGCGCCTGGCGCAACGGCTCCATCGCGGTGCTGCAGACCGTCGAGGGCGCCCACGCCGTCCGCGTCGCCGGGCTCACCGCCGGCTACGGCGACAACGTCCACGCCCGGGCCAGCGGCAAGCTCCTGCTGGCGTTCGCCTCGCCGGCCGATCGCGAGCGGACGCTCTCGGTCAAGCCGCTGCGCGCGCTGACGACGAACACCATCACCGACCGGTCCCTGTTGGAGGAGGAGTTCGAGAAGATCCGCCGGGAGCGGATCTCCTTCGACCATGGCGAGTTCTTCGAGGGCGTCGACTGCGTCAGCGCGCCGATCACCGAGGACGGGTTCGTCGTCGCCTGCTACGCGGTCTCCGTCCCCTCCGCGCGCTGGGCGACCGAGCAGGAGCAGATCGTCAACGAGGTGCAGCGGGCCGCCGAGAAGGTCAGCAATCTGCGCATCCTCGAGTAGTCCGGCGGAGTGGCCCGGACGGAGCGGACAGCAAGGACTGGATGCTGCACGGGCGGCTCAGCAGCAAGGGCGCCGCGAACCGCAGCAACCCGGCTGGCACCCACAACCGGCTCGGCCGTCCCGGACGGGGACGCCATCAGGGATCGCTCCTCAGGGCCCGCGGGGGCAGCACTGTCGTCGCGAACCGCAGCACTCGACTGACCGCTGAGCGAGCGACACCGAAGAGCCGCTGCTCCGACGGGTCTTCCGCGCTGAGGCACGCGGAAGGCACGGCATGCATCAGACTTGATGGTGACCAGCAAAGATGCCGGCAAGAGTCCCAAGCCTTCCAAGCTGACTGTGCGGGTTCGATTCCCGTCACCCGCTCTGCTGCGATGTCGCGGGACACCGTTTACGGCTGTCCCACGACATCGCACACCGGACCTGTGGCTGGAAACCCCGCCGAACGAGCTGGGGCGTCAATGTGGATCATCGTCCTTCAGCGGACGCGTCCGAGCACCAAGCTGAGAGATGCCTCTCGTGGATTACCCTGCGGTACTCGCTGACCGGCTCGGCCGACACCGTCGCCCGCAAACTCGAGCAGGTGATCGAGGATTTCGACACCGACCTGCTCGTGCTGTGGCAGGCATCGGGCCGGCGTCCATCGACAAGATGCTGGCCAGCACCGAGTTGCTCGTCGACAAGGTGCTGCCCAAGCTCGGAATCACCCTGGAGCAGTTCACGCCGACGCTGCGTCCCGAGTTCCGGACACCGATCTGGGACGAGACGCCCCCCGTCCGCTGAATCCCGCCCGCCGGGGGTGCCTCGACCAGAGTCACCTCCGGCGGCGGCGCGCTCCAGCGCGGTGCGCCGGACTTCAACCCATCGTGGTGCGGGCCGCCCGGCGAGAGCCCGGGTCTCAGCCCACCTGTCCCGACTCCCCGGCCGCTGTCGGGCCGGGCGGCGAGGACGCCGCCGACCGGCCGGGACTCAGCCAGCCGTCGGCCGCGGAAACCTCGACCGCCACGTCGACGAAGCGCCGGACGGCGGCCCCGGCTCCCCGACGCCAGTAGAGCTGGACGGGGATCAGCGTCTGCGGCTCGACCGCGCGCCACACGAACCCCTCTGGCAGGGGGTCGAACTGGGTCACGAACGCGACCGAGAATGCGCGGCCGGCCGCGATCTCCGCGCGGGCCGCCGGATCGCGGTGGAACAGCGCCGACGTCAGGTACTCGAACTCCTGGATCGAGCCCCGGAAGCCGTGTCCCCGGAAGGAGTCGACAACCTGGTCGAAGAAGTCCGGCGAGAACTGGCGGGGCCAGATGGCCAAGGTGCTGTTCGCCAGGTCCTCCATGGTCAGGAGGGGTCGGCGCGCCAGGGGATGCTGCTCCCCCAGCACCACCCCGATCGGCTCGTCCCGCAGCCGGACCGACTCGAGGTCCTCGTCCACGTGCGCGGGGCGTGCCATCCCGACGTCCACCCGTCCGGCTCTCACCGACTCGATGCTCTCGGTCTGCCACATCTCGACCATCTGCAGCGAGAGCCCGGGCCAGTGCTCGTGCACCGCGCCGACCAGTCGGGGAAGGGTCTCGTTCACCAGGGTCGGGGTGTAGGAGACGACCAGCCGCCCGCTCTCACCCGCGGCGGTGCGCCGGACCTCCTCGGCAGCCGAGGTCACCCGCTGCAGGATCGAGCGGGCGTGTTCGAGCAGCGCCACGCCCGCCTCGCTGAGTTCCACCCGCCGCGTGGTGCGCCGGAAGAGCTGGACGCCGAGTTCGTGCTCGAGCTGCTGCACCTGGGCGCTCAGCGACTGCTGGACCATGTGCAGCTTGCGCGCGGCGCGGGAGAAGTTCAGCTCCTCGGCGACGGCGACGAACGCCCTCAGGTGCCGAAGTTCGAAGTTGTCAGCCACCGCATGCCCATTTCTCTGCCCAAACGGATTCACCAATCTAGTTGGTGAATCGACCAGAGAACAGTGTTTCCCAGGTCACATCCGCCGACCGTACGTTCGATCCCGTTCGTGATCCCGCGCACCACCGGATGAGAGCAGGCACCGTGCAGCTGGTCAGCTACCGCCGCGGGGACGGCGCGGACTCTCCCCGCGTCGGGATCGCCGACGGCGACCAGATCGTCGACCTCGTCGACGCGGCGGGGAGTCGCCCCGGTGGGTATCCCGTTCCCGGCTCGATGCTCGAGCTGCTCCGCCTCGGCGACGAGGGTCTCGACCTCGCCCGGAAGTGCCTGGACCGTGCGCGGGACACCGGCGGGTTCTCGGCACCCGCGAGCGAGGTCCGACTGCTCGCACCCCTCCCCCGCCCCAATTCGATGCGCGACTTCATGCTCGTCGAGGAGCACGTCAGGAACAGCTTCGGCAGTGTGCCGGCCGAGTGGTACCGACTGCCGATCCACTGGAAGGGCAATCCCGACACGGTCATCGGCCCGGAGGACGAGGTCCCCTGGCCGCACTACACCGATAAGCTCGACTTCGAGCTCGAGGTGGCCGCGGTCCTGGGCAAGCGCGCCTTCCAGGTGACGCCGGAGCAGGCACTGGACTGCATCGTCGGCTACACGATCTTCAACGACTGGAGCGCCCGCGACATCCAGTTCCGGGAGATGGAGGTGCAGCTCGGGCCGGCCCTCGGCAAGGACTTCGCCACCACCCTGGGCCCGACGCTGACCACTGCGGACTCGATCGATATCTCCACCGCCCGCATGAGCGCTCGGGTCAACGGCGAGACTTGGTCCGAGGGCACTCTGGGCGCGATGGTCTTCAGCTTCGCCGAGGTCATCTCAACCCTGTCGGTGGACCAGCCACTGCAGCCCGGTGACGTCTTCGGCGGCGGCACGATCGGCCGCGGTTGCGGCCTGGAGATGGACCGCTGGATCGCACCCGGCGACGTCGTCGAGCTGGAGGTCACCGGCATCGGCGTCCTGCGCAACACCGTCGGCCAGAAGCGGCCGGCACCCGGCTACGGCATCGACCTCGTTCATACGACGGCCTGAGCCGTCCCCTGCTGCACGTACCGGACTGCCGCCCGGCAGACCGGCTCCCCCCGCAACACGACGGAGACGCGCATGACCGAAGTGATCCTGCAGGTCTATCCCACGCTCGGTGACGAGCAGGAGATGGCCGCCCGCCGCCCGATCGGACGGGACAACGACGCCTACCAGCGGATGCTCGAGAGCCTTGTCGAGCTCGTCAAGGCCGCCGACGACCTCGGCTACTGGGGCATCACCCACGTCGAGCACCACATGCACTCCGAGGGCATGGAGATCTCACCGTCCCCCCTGATGCTCAACCTCTATCTCGGGCAGCACACCAAGCGGCTCCGGCACGGCCAGCTCGGGCTGGTGCTCCCCGCGCACGACCCGATCCGGCTGGCCGAAGAGATCGCCATGGTGGACCACATGCTCAAGGGCCGGCTGTTCGTCGGCATGGCGCGTGGCTACCAGGCGCGCTGGCAGAACATCCTGTGTCAACGGTTCGGCGTGACGTCGACGGCGTCGGACATGAGCGACGCCGACCAGCGCAACCGGCTGCTCTTCTCCGAGAACTTCAAGATCATGAAGAAGGCGTGGACCGAGCCGCTGCTGCAGTACGACGGCCCGACCTATCAGGTGCCGTTCCCGATCGAGGGCATCCCGAACTGGCCGCCGGCCGACACGATCACCCGCCCGTACGGCCAGCCCGGCGAGGTCGACGAGCACGGCACGATCAAGGGCGTCAGCGTGGTGCCGCGGCCGTACCAGAGCCCGCACCCGCAGCTGTTCCAGGCGTTCGGCGCCAGCCCCGGCACCCTGCGGTGGTGCGGCGAGGAGGACGTCACGCCGACGATCCTCATGGGCTCGCACGAGAAGCTGCGCCAGCTCATGGACATCTACGTCGAGGGCGCCAACTCACGCGGCCGCAACCCGCGCTTCGGCGAGGGCATCGGCGTCTGCCGCACGTTCTACGTCTATCCGAACGGCACGCCCGAGGACGAGGTGCGCGCCCGGATCCGGGAGAGCGTGGACCGCTACGAGAAGCCGGTCTGGCAGGGCTGGTACGAGCAGTTCGGCTTCATGGAGGGCGCGCGTTACGACGGCGAGGAGGGGCCGGTGCCCAAGCCGGGCGAGCACCTCGCCGACCGGCTGATCAACAGCGGGCTGCTCATCGGTGGCACGGTGGACAGCGTCAAGCGCCAGATCAGTGAGTTCCTCACGAAGATGCCGATCGACTACTTCGTATGGCTCTTCCACTGGGGCATGATCCCGCGCGACGAGGGCCTGCAGATGCTCGAGCTGTTCTCGAACGAGGTCATGCCGGAGTTCGGGCTCACCGGGGCGGTCGCCGGCCAGGCCTGATCCGTCCCCGCCCGCCCCGGGGGCGCCTGCCGCGCAGGCGCCCCCGGATCGGCCCTTCCCCCCTCCCGTCCCGCCCCCCTTCCATCCCGGAGGACGACGCATGAGCAACAGCCGGAACGCCACCGCGACTCTCCCCCCGCCGACCCTCGAGAACCTCGGCGGCGGCTTCTCCGCCTTCGTCCAGTTGGACGGTGGATGGGGCCTGAACAACGCCGGCGTCCACGTCGGCGAGCGCGGCGTCACGCTGGTGGACACCGCGTTCACCGCAGCCCGCGGGCAGGGCCTGCGCGACGCCGTCGCCAGCCTCACCGGTACGCCGGTACGGACGATCGTGAACACCCACCATCACGGCGACCACACCTACGGCAACTACCTCTTTCCGGAGGCGACGATCGTCGGCCACGACCTCTGCCGGGAGTCCATGCTCGCCGTTGGCCTGGAGACCCAGGAGTGGTTCCCGGGTGTGGAGTGGGGCGACCTGGAGATCGCGGCGCCGACAGTGACCTTCTCCGACTCGGTGACGGTTTGGTGTGACGACATCGAGACCACGCTGCGCTATGTCGGCCGGCCTGCGCACACGACCAACGACGTAACGATGTGGGTGCCTTCGCGCGGCCTGCTGTTCGCCGGCGACCTGGTCTTCAACGGGGGCACGCCGTTCGTGGTCATGGGATCGGTCCAGGGGCTGATCGACGCGCTCACGGACCTGTCGAGCCTGGATGCCGGCACACTGGTTCCGGGCCATGGAGCTGTGTGCGACAGCGCCGTCATCGGCGACCAGCTCATCTATCTGCGCTTCGTGCAGGAGCAGGCGAAGGAGGGCTTAGCCGCGGGCGACGAGCCCCTCGAGGTGGCCCGCCGCACCGACCTCGGCGAGTTCGCCGGATGGACCGATTCCGAGCGGCTGGTGGGCAACCTGCACCGGGCCTACTCCGAGCTCCGCGGGGAACCGCAGGGCGTTCCCCTGGACTACCACCTCATCGTCGACGAGATGATCGCCTTCAACGGCGGTCGCCCCCTGACATGCCTGGCATGACCGCCGACCAGATGCGGACAAGCCCGTACGTCGAAGAGCTGCAGGCCCACTTCCGCGAGGTGATGGCCGGCGTGGCCACGCCGGTCTCGGTGGTCACCGCGATCTCCGACGGGCGACCGCACGGGACGACGGTGAGCGCCTTCGCCTCCCTCTCCATGAACCCGCCGATGGTGCTGGTCGCCCTGGACCGGGGATCGGAACTGCTGGCGCGCGTCCGTGAGTGCGGACGTTTCGGAGTCAACGTGCTGGGGTCGACCCAGTCGGCGCTGGCGCTGGCCTTCGCGAAGAAGGGTGGGACCGGAAAATTCGACGGCGTCCACTGGGAGCTGCACGACGACCTGCCCCGACTGCCGGGGGCGCCGGGGTGGCTGGCCTGCGATGTCGCCGGTCTGGTGGACGGCGGAGACCACGTCGTGGCCCTCGGCACCGTCGTGGCCGCGGAGACCCTCGACGGCCGGCCGCTGACCTACCACGGCCGGGTGTTCGGCACCCACGCCCATCTCGAGGAGACGGCGTGACTGCCCGCCCGTCGCCGGCCGAGGCGGTGCAGCATGCCGTCGCCGCCCTGGCCGAGGGCCGGATGGTGATCGTGGTGGACGACGCAGACCGGGAGAACGAGGGCGATCTCATCCTCGCCGCCGAGAGCGTGACCGAACAGCAGATGGCGTTCCTGGTGCGTCACACAACCGGGATCGTCTGCGTGCCGATGAGCGCCGATCGCGCCGACGCGCTGCGGTTGCCGCAGATGACCGCGGACAACACCGACGCGCACGGCACCGCATTCACGGTGACGGTGGACCACGTCGACACCGGCACGGGTGTGTCCGCGGCCGATCGGGCGCGGACGGTGCGGGCGCTGGCCGACGACGCCCTTCGCCCGGACGAGTTACGCCGGCCCGGCCACGTGTTCCCGCTCAGGGCGCAGGCCGGCGGGGTGCTGGTCCGGGCGGGGCACACCGAGGCCGCGGTCGACCTCACGACCATGGCCGGGCTGTCCGGCGTCGGGGTGATCGGGGAGATCGTCGACGAGGACGGCTCGATGCGCGCGGGCGCCTCGCTGGCCACCTTCGCCGCCGAGCACAACCTGCCGGTGCTCGCGATCGCCGACCTCATCCGGTACCGGCGGGCCACCGAGCAACTGGTGGAGCTGGTCGCCAGCTCGCAGATGCCGACCAAGTTCGGGGACTTTCGGGCGCTGGCTTACCGAAGCAAGCTGGACGGGAGCGAGCACCTGGCGCTGGTCCTCGGGGACGTCGCGGCAGCGGGACGGACCAAGGCCGGCGCCCTGGTCCGGGTGCATTCGGAGTGCCTCACCGGCGATATTCTGGGCTCGCTGCGCTGTGACTGCGGCGGCCAGCTGGAGCAGGCACTGCTGGCCGTCGCCGGGGAGGGCTGCGGCGCTGTGGTGTACCTGCGCGGCCACGAGGGCCGGGGCATCGGCCTGGCACACAAGATCCGCGCTTACGCCCTGCAGGAGAAGGGTCTGGACACCGTCGATGCCAACACCGCCCAGGGGCTGCCCGCGGACTCACGCAGCTACGGAGTGGGAGCGCAAATCCTGGGTGATCTCGGCATCACTCGGCTACGGCTGATCACCAACAACCCCGCCAAGTTCGGCGGGCTCGACGGCTACGGCCTGACCGTCGCCAGCAGGGTGGCCCTGCCGGTGGTGTTGACACCGCACAACGTCCGGTACCTGCGCACCAAGCAGGAGCGGATGGGCCACGTCTTGGAGGTGTCTTCGTCCGACTGGCTACGGGACGGCTGAGACGCCGGGAAGGCTGGGATGAGGATGCGGCCGGCACGGCGGCCAGGAAGCGGCGATGTCCTCGACCGCGTCGCGGTAGAGGCTTCACGGGTGCCCCGCGACAGCGATTGAGTTCGCGCGGTTCGCGGTGCCGGAATGAATGTCGTCCTCCCGGCGGATGAGAGCCTCGATCGGACCCGGCGTGGGACACAGGGGCTCGCAGGCGTTCTCGCCGCGCCGGCTGTGCCGCCGGTCGGCCGCCGGGTGCCACAAAGGCTTCAGAGGCGAGGCCGTTACGGGCGGTGACGAGGGGCCGCCGGTCACCTCGGAGAGAGAGAAGAGGCGCTGAACGGAGGGGGCTCCGGGAGGTGGCATTCCGGGTGGGCTCCCGAGGGCCCCCTTATGGCTGCCTGGGAGTCGTCGGCCGCCTCCCCGTCGCTAGCGGGGCAACGGTCCTGATGCACCGGCGTTCCACAGTGCCGATGGCCGTTGTCCATGTCGAGGTCCCTCGGGTCGCCGGCCTCGATGTGCTGGCGGCACCGCGACCAGGTGACCATTCCGGCCTCGACGATCGAAGCCCAGCCGGGGCTCGGCCTGATACACCTCGGTCCAGTGCGTCACGGCAGCTCGACCAGGTCCCATTCGTCTCTCGGTTTGGCGGCCTCGTTAGTCATGACCCACTGATCCTTTGGGCGCTTGTGCCGCGTTGTTTCATTCGTGGGCTCCGATCCGCCGTCCGGTTGGAGCGCATGTGGGCCAGCGAAACGCTGCGTGTCAGAAGAACCAGTGTTCGGGCTCGGATCCCCTTTCCACGACGTCGCCGAACCGGCCGGCGAGAAAGGCCAGCGGCGCACCAACGCGGTCGGAAGCCTGCTCGACATGGCCAATGATGATGGTGTGATCGCCGCCCTGGAACTGGCGTTCCAGCGTGCACTCGAGGTGCGCGAGCGCCTCGGGCACGACCGGCACCCGATGTCGCCCGTAGTGAAGCGGTAGGCCCTCGAAGTGATCGACTCCGCGCTTGGCGAATCGCAGGGCGATTTCCTCCTGGCGCGCGCTTAGAATATTCACGGCGAAACGTCCGGCATTCAGCACGGCCTCGGTCGTCCGAGCGCCGGTGGTGAGGCAGACGAGCAGCAGCGGCGGGTCCAGAGAGACCGACGTCAAGCTGTTGACGGTCATGCCGTGGGGCTGGCCGCCGTCCAGCGCGGTGATCACGGCCACGCCCGTGGCGAACCGGCTCATGGTGCGGCGCATGGCCAGCGGATCGACGACATCCCGTTCCGACATGGTTGTTCCTCCCATGATGGGCCCCTTCCTCAACCGCGGTAGCGAACCTCGAACGTCGTTACGCCCTCATCGGAGCGCCACGGCCCGTGCGGCATGCCCGGTGGGCGACAGGCGTACATCCCGGCGGTGAAGGTCTCGCCGAGGGTCAGGTCGGTGAAGGACCCTTCTAGGATGTAGACCTCCTCCCAGAAGTCATGGCGCTGCACCCCGCTAGCCGTGAAGTCGGCGCCCGGCTCGTATCGCAGGATCCGCGTCGCAACACCGGCCTTGTCATCCGCGGCGAGGATCCTTTCCTTGATCTTGGGATTGTCACCGGGGCAGATCGTGTATGCGATGTTCTCCACCGGGAAGAACTCGTGCTCTGGCTTTGCCATGGGCGCTCCTCGATCAAGTACTGAGTGGTGGGTTCGTCGTGGGCCGGCCGGGCGGGAACCAGCCGGGGGCTACTCGACGCCGTAGCTCGCCAGGAAGGCGTCGACGTCGGCGAGCGTGCCCTCGAAGCCGTAGTTGCGGAATGCGTAGCCCTTCACCACGAAGGGCGCTCCGGCGTAGAACATCTCGTACTGGTGGTGGCGCCCACCGAACTCACTGCCGACGGCGTCCCACGCGAGTTTGAACAGCTTGATCCGCTCCTCGGCGGGAGCCCCCGGCGAGTAGATGTAGCGATCGATGTCCGACCGCGTCTCGGGATTGCGCATGTCGGCCACACTGGAGGGCACCTGTAGAACGCCGCCGCCGACGAGTTCGCGCAGGATCGCCAGCGCTCTCGGGTAGAGCTCGGCCTGCAGCCCCATGGCGCCGTAGACAGCCCGCTTGCCGGGGCGCCACAGGCCTGCCTCGTCGGGACTTGCGGTGTACTCGGCGGCGAGTACGGCCGATTCGACCACGGCGGCGAGGCTGGCCAGTTCACCGAGCTTCTCGACGACACCCGGGAACTTGTCCACGCCGTTGACGGCGGCGACCTTCCGAGCCAGGCCGGCGATGAACTGCAGCTTCACGGAGAACCGGATCTGCGCCTGCCAGTTGCCCAGCACGTGCGCCCCGGTCTCGAAGAACTGCCGGCGCAAGCCTGCGACGTCCCGGTCCACGAAAACGTTCTCCCACGGGATGAACGCGTCGTCGAAGACGAGCAGCGCGTCGGTCTCGTCGTAGCGGGTAGTCAGCGGATAGTCGTAGGAGCTGGTGGCCGCGGGCGCGTACGGACGTCGGCAGTAGAACTTCAGACCCGGGGTCCCGGCGGGGACGACGAAGCTGATCGCGAAGTCTCTGTCATCCTCGGTCAGCGGCTTGATGCAGGACACGAAGATGTCGTCGGCCACCGGCCCGCCGGTGGCGAGCATCTGGGCGCCGCGCACCACGATGCCGTCTGGAGTCTCCTCCACCACGCCGACCTGGACGAAGTCGCCGTCCCAGGCGTGCGCAGTGGTGGCGCGGGAGACCTGCGGCGGGATGATGGCGTAGGAGACATAGCGGCTTTCGGTGAGCAGCCGCTGGTGGTACGCGAGCACGTTCGCGGACAGGTCGCGCTCACCGGCCGAGAAGGCCTCCGGGTGTGCGGCGAATCCGGCGATGAACGTGGCGACGTGGTCGGGACTGCGCCCGACCCAGCCGTGGGTGTGGCGAGCCCAGGTCTCTGCCGCGTGGCGGAAGTCCGCCAGGTCCTCGCGACTGCGCGGGATGCCGTAGACCCGGTTGGCCTCCGCGCCCGTTTCCGGCGCGGTGAAGGTCATCTTCGAGGCCGGCTCGGCGGCGAGGTCGTACAGCTCGGCGATCGTCGTGGCGATCGGAGCGAAGGCTGGATGGTTCGCGACGTCCCGGATCCGCTCGCCGTCGACGTAGATCTCCCGGTCGTCGTTGAGGGCAGCGAGGTAGTGCTTGCCGGTGCGCATCAGCTGTTCTCTTCCTTCGTCTCGTAGCCGTGGGTCAAAAGGGTGCCGTCGGCGAGCCTCAGCCGCATGTTCCATGCCCGTCCGTAGTGGAATCGGCCGGTCAGCAAGGGCAGCGTTCCTCCGAAGAGGACGAGGTCGCCGTCGGTGTCGGGCAGGGCGTCGGCCAGCCGGGCCAGCACGTCGGACGGTGTACGCAGCGCCGACAACCGGCCCCGCTGGTAGGGCTCGCCGTCCACCTCGCTCTCGGCCTGGACCGCATCCCAGTCGAACTGCGCGAGATCAGTGGGCAGCTCGACGACCGTCGTACCCAGTGGCTTGGGACAGGCTGCCTTGGAACCGGCGATGCTCGACTTCTCCAGTTCGCGGTCGGTGTGGTCGGAGCCGACGGCGAGGAAGTGCCGGCCTCTGTGCCGGACGATCACCGGTTCGACTTCGCCGGAGCTCTCGGGACCGGGGACGCCGATCGTCGCGGCCGTGGTGAGCAGTGAGGGATCGAGATCGTAGAAGGCCGGGACGGTCGCGGGCGGTGCCACCCCGATTGCGGCGAGCTCGGCGATGTGCTCGGCCACCGCTTTGGGGTTGCGGGCGGTGTAGCCGGCGACGATCAGTCGCGCCGGTCGGACGTCCACGACCTCCGCGGTCGTGCTCACTGTGAGTCGCAGCGGCGACGGGAACGCAGGCATCGCTCAGTTCTCCTGTTGCGGTGTAGGGGTGGTGGTCTGGGGGGAGGCGGATGGCAGTCTCCGATCGGCAAGGACGGGGAATTCGGCCCGCGCCGCCGCGACCACCCCGGTGTCGATGTCGCAGAAGGTCACGCCCTCGTCCTCACCTGCCTCGACGAGGACCTCGCCCCATGGGTCGACGATCCGGCTGGTCCCGGCGAGCCGGACGCCGTCTGCTTGTTGGCCCACTGCGTTGCAGGGAGGATGTCCCGAGTTCCGTAGAACTTCGGTGGCGGCCCGTTGTGCGTCAGGCTGCGACGACCTCCTCATCATGCACGGCGGGTGTGACAGTTCCGGTGATCTCGGCGTCGAGCGCGGCGCGCAGCTTCGCCAGGTGCAGGTGGCCGTTGACCCGGCGGAACTGCTTGCCGGCCTCGACCATGCCGGCGGCGCACCAGCGCAGGGCCATCTGCCCGTCCCGCCAGCGCTTGACGTTGCGGGCGTGATCACGACAGATGGAGATCATCGACTCGATCGCGTTGGTCGAGCGCAGCGTGCGGGCCAGCGTGGGCGGCACCCCCAGGCGCAGCACGGTCAGCGTCTCGTGCAGGCCTTCGCGCAGGCTGGCAGCCGCGCTCGGGTGGGTCTTGTCCAGCTCCCGGGCCAGCCCGGTCAGCGCCGCCTCGGCCTCTAGCGCCGAGTCGGCGTGGTAGGCCGCGCGCATCTTCGTGCCGACCGGGCCGCGTAGCCGCTGCGGTAGTCGGTCCTGAACGTTTCGGATCTTGTGCAATTGGCAGCGCTGGATCACCGGGTGGTCGAAGACGTCGACCACGGCCTTGCGCAGCGCCTTCGCCCCGTCGATGCCGACCAGGATCGGCCGGCTCACGTCCAGCCCCCGATCGCGCAGGCCGACCAGCAGGTCGGTGACCACCGTGGCGTTCTCCGTCGCCCCCTCGACCAGGGCGAGGGGGTGCTTGACCCCCTCGGAGTCGATGCCCAGCGCGACGACGCAGCAGGATTCGCCGAAGTGCACCCCGTCGACCATCAGCGCGACCAGGTCCAATGCGGACAGGTCCGCGGCAAGCAGCTCGGCCAGGGCGGTCTCGGTCATCGCCACGAACTTCCGGGACACCGCCGACTTGCTCGTCGCCTTCGCCGCCGCGCTGACGTGGTCGCCGACCGGTTCCAGGCCAACCCGGTAGCGGCGGGTGGACAGGCCGGCCAGCATCCGCTCCATCGCCATCGACCCGAGGATCTCGGTGCCGCTGAACAGCTCGTAGGTGGGCACGGACAGCTCGCCGGAGCCGTCAGCGGCGCGCACCCGCGGACGGCTCACTGGCACCCGCCGCCCGCCCAGGGTCACCGACCCGCGCTCGGAGCCGTGCCGGACCGCGGTCCGACCGGCATCGTGCTTGCCCTTCGGCCCGGCCATCCCGGTCACGTCGGCCTCCATCAGCGCCTGCATCACCTGCAGGCCGGCGCCGACCGCGAGGGCGAGCAGGCCCTCACGCATCGTGCCGGCGATCTCGGCCATCGCCACATTCACCCGCTCCGGCACGACGACTCCGTCGCCGGTAGGCGTGTCGATCTTGTCCTTCTGGTACTTCTTGGTCACGGCGGTCCCCTGCTCGAAGTGGTGTCTTGGCGGACGCCCAACACCTACCTCACGGCCGGTGCGGGCGGGGGACCGCCACCTCAACTTCTACGAGACCCGGGACAACCTCACGACGAGGGCTGAGCACGGGTAGTAGGGATCGCCAGTGACGTGCCCTGGTGAAGTGGACTCACAGATGCCGTCGCGAGCCTGGCCACCGATTGCGGCGCATGACCGTTTCTCTTCGGCGGCTACGGCGGCGTTGTGCTGGGCTCGGGAGGCCGAAGCTGCCGCCGACGCCGCCGATGCGGACGCCCGGGCGCTTGCCTCTGCGGCCGCCGATATCTCGGCTGACTCCTGCTCGGCGTATTGCTCGTCGCACGCCACGATCCACTCATCAGCCAGCGCACGCGCTTGAGGCACGGGCACGCCGACGTACTGGGCAAACACCCGGTCCATGCCGGGGTCGCCGCCGTTGTCGCCGGTTGCTAGGTAGCGGAGGATCTCTTTCCCAAGGTCACACGCTGAGTACTGGGCGCGGATTAGGCCGTTCTCGTCGGCCACGGGTGGCACGCCCTCGCCGTCAAGGTGCTCTTCGGAAGGCGCGACATCCGTCGGCACGGCAGGAGAGGCCGTGCTGGCCGCGTTTGAGGTGCACCCAGCCAGACTCACAAATACGACCCAGGGTAACACCGCGGTGACGACGCGCACGGGCCCAGCCTGGCACCTTGGGACACTGGGCCGAGTCTGGCGCGCCGAGCCTGCACCGGGATACGACGTCATCTATCCCATAGCGGCCCACTAAGGGACATCAGCGGAGGAGGTGAGCGCGAGGCTGCAGATCGCGCCCGTCAGAACAGCGGAAGGGAGAAGCGCCCCGCTGGTGGGGTCAGACGGGTTCACTTCCCGCCGTGCGCGCAGTCCGTCGTCCGTTGTAGGTCCTCACCTGCTCGGTGATGGGATCGACCGTCGCGGCTAGGGCATCAACGATTCGCCAGGGCGAAGACCCCGAGGTCGTGGACGAGCATGAGCACGCGTTCGAGACGCTCGCCTACGTCTCAAGGACAACCTCGACAGGCGCATGGTCGCTCAGGCCAAGGTCCGTCGCGACCTCCGTTAGGACCCGCCACGACTTCACCGCCGCCTCGGTCTTGGTGTCGGCGTACAGGTGGTCGAGCATGAACTGCCGGCTGTCCGGCTTGATGTACGTCGGCACCTCGTCGGCAGAGTGGCGGTGACGGATGTCTGTGTAGCCGAGCGTTGCCAGATTCTCGAACAGCTTGGCCTCGTAAGGCTTCCCCGGCTCGTCGAACAGGAGTGACGAGTTCAGGTCCCCGCCGAAGAGGAACTCGTTGCCAGCCAGCAGCGGCTTGAGTTCGTGGGCGATCACCTCGATCTCAAACATCTCCTTCTCCCGACTCCGGAGGATGCCGTCGCGAGGCGGAAGGTCCTGATAGGTGCCCTTGTACTTCTTGGCGGTCTTCTCAAAGGAATGCGCGTCGGAGTGAACAGATGCGAACCACACGCCGTCGCCGTCAACGGGCTTGGCAACGGCCACCGCACCTCGAACAATCTGAAGCCAAGGCTGCTCCTCTGAAGGCTCCCACTTCTCGTACCCGCCATCGCGGACCAGGACAGCAGATCCCCAGTTCTTCCACTTTCCGGCGAACGCGACCGACTTCCAATGGTCGAGGTACTCCTCGCGGGGCACGACCTCCTGCAGCATCGCCACGTCGGCGTCTTGAGCATTGAGCCACTCCCATGCGGCAGCGTGCTTGGCTCCCGTGAACCCGAAGGCAGCGCCCATGTTCCAGCAAAGAATCTTCATACCCTGGTCCGTTCTACGAAGACCGCATTGACGTTTGGCTCGGGCTCCGAGAAGCGCTCCCGAGCAGCGGACACGGGCAGAGAGTAATGCCGGTTATCGCTCCAGCAACCGCGTAACCCACGTGTCTCCAGCCTCCTTGAGGGGTGTCGTCGCCGCAGGTTGGCAGTAGATCGGACGTCGGTACGACGCACCATCCGGACCACCCGCCCGGGTGTCCCATAGGCCGCCTTCAGGGACACCTCCACGGCCGCCTGCGACGGGAGCTCAGCCAGCCCCCTCCCTACGCCCCACTCCACAGAGCGACCCAATGCCGGTCGATCCCTACTGCAGGCTCACAGATCAAGTGCCACACACGTCTTGCATCTCGGGCGCCGCAACGCGTTGTGACAGGTTTCCTGGAGGTCGGCGCTCACCGTCCCGAGCATGATCAGCTGCGAAGCCGGCACCGCGTTCAACGTCGACCGTGCGCGCCAACGTCATCGGTCCTCTCCCCCGGCAGGGGCTGAACGACGCGGCGCGACCAAACGCCTCGAAGCGTTCTCGATACCCGATGATCATCTGGGACAGCCGGGTGGAGGGGCGACTGGCCGCATGATCGACCCGTCCCGGACCAGCTGCTGAAGGTGGATGGCGAGGGTGTTCGCCTCGTCCGAGTTGGCAATCACGTGGCGGCGGTCGATCTCGGCGTTGGCGAACTCGGCGTACATGTGTCGGGCGGCGTCCAGATCGGTGAATCCGTGTCCGACCCGGGACTGGACTCGATGTAGGCACAGCTGCTCGGGCGGTAGCAGGAGGGCGTAGTGGAGCCGGGTGACGCCGGCTGTTTGCCCGAAGACGTCCACGAACCACGGGCCGATCACCCCGTCGTAGACGACGGTGTACCCGCCGGCGGCGAGCCGACCGGCTGCGGCTGCGGCTGCGCTGACCACGGTCTCGTTCTGTTGGTGCGCTTCTCGTATCCACGGCGCCAGGTAGCCCCGGTCGATGAACCCGAAGAAGTCATCTCCCGCGACTCGGGCGCTGTGTTCGAACATGCCCGACAGGACGCGAGAAACGGTGCTCTTGCCTGCCCCGGGTGGCCCGGTCACCACGATTAGTTGCCCCACGAGATGATGGTGGCAGTCGCTCGGCGGAGGCGCTGAAGCGTTCGCCGGACTATGCGCCGCAAGCCGGATCCCGGAAGGGCCGACGATCACGCCGGGAGAAACCGGGTCGCCCAGAGGGTTTCCACGGCCGCCTGCTGGGCCAGCTCATCCATGGCACTGACGTCGACCCTTCTGATCACCGACTTTGGGTCCCCACCGGCGCACGAAGGCTCCCGGCCCAGAGCTCTCTCCAGTCACCGGGCGACTTCAAGATCATGAGCCGACACACCTCATGCACCTCGGGTCGAAGGGCCGCCTATTGACGGAAAGTTGACACTGCGGGCGCACGCTGCACGTCTATTCGCCGGCGGGTCGGCGGTGCGCGCGTCGCTGACCTGGGGACCATCCTGCTCTTGCTACGTTGACGCGACATTGTCGTGTTTCCGTTGACAGGGTGGGGTGCGGGGTTGGCGCAGGTGCCGGGCTCGGCGGGACTGGTTCTGGTCGAGGGCGTCGCTCATCTGGACGAGCCGGCTGCGGTGTTCGAGGGCATGCTGACCGGCTGGGCCAGGCAGCAGAAGTCGCGGATGCTCTCCGATGCCACCGTCTCCTCGCGGCTGTCACTGCTGCGCCGGTTCACCGAGTTCGCCGGCTCCTACCCGTGGTCGTGGACGCCGGCCGACGTCGAGGACTTCACCGTCGGGCTCACCTCCGGTGAGCGGCGGATGGCGCCGGCGACGATCCGCGGCTACCACCTGACGCTGCGGATGTTCTGCGACTACCTCACCGACGCCCGTTACGAGTGGCCCCGGCAGTGCCGCGACCGGTTCGGGCAGGTGCCCAGCCAGGTGTGTCACGAGTGGAACACCGTCGCGCACCTGACCGAGTACGAGGGACAACCGGCCCGGCGCCCGCTGTCCTACGACGAGCTGGAGCAGTTGTTCGACCACCTGGACCGTCAGGTGGATGTGATCGTCAAGTCCGGACGCAAGGGTGCGCTCGCCGCGCTGCGGGACGCGCAGATGATCAAGACCTGCTACGCCTTCGGGCTGCGCCGCAACGAGCTGTGCCGCCTCGACGTGGCCGACCTGCGACCCAACCCGCACGTGCCGGACTGGGGCGGCTACGGGTCGGTGCACGTGCGCTACGGCAAGGCCATCCGCGGCGGCGTTCCACGCCGGCGCACGGTGCTGGCGGTCCCGGAGTTCGACTGGGCGATCGCCGGGCTGCGGCAGTGGGCCGAGCAGGCCCGGCCCATCCTGCGGCCCGCGGACCATCCGGCGCTGTGGGTCACCGAGCGGCTCACCCGGGTCTCGACCAAGCACCTGGACAAGCGGTTCGCGGTGCTGCGCGCCGGCGCCGGGCTCGCCCCGGAGCTGACGCTGCACTGCCTGCGGCACTCCTATGTCACGCACCTGATCGAGTTCGGCTATCCGGAGCGGTTCGTGCAGGAACAGGTCGGGCACGCCTACGCCTCGACGACGGCGATCTACACCTCGGTCAGCAACGACTTCAAGAACAAGACGCTGCAGGCGGCGCTCGGCCGCGTCTACAAGCCGCCATCGACAACCACGGAGGCCACCGGGGCGACGACCGGGATGACGACCGGGACGGAGGTGCGCCGATGACTCGGCGGCTGGTGATGCGCTGGCACCTGCGGCAGGTGATGGCCTCCCGCGGCATCTTCCAGACCAGCGAGTTGGTGCCGCTGCTGGCCGAGCGCGGGGTGCACCTGACCCGCCAGTACGTGCACAAGCTGGTCACCACCCCGCCGCAGCGGGTCAACGTCGACCTGCTCGCCGCGCTCTGCGACATTCTCGGCTGCACCCCCGCCGAGCTGCTCGAACCCGTCGTCGAACAGGCCGAACAGGCCAAGACCGGCACCGTCGATGCGGCGCGGGAGGGGCTGGGCATCGGTGACCTCCGCCCGATCCGCGCCACCGTCCGGCGCCCGCACGAGGACCGGTGAGCGCTCCGCGCGGCTGGTCGACCACCACCTGCGGGCAGTGCGGCGAGCTGCGGCCCTGCCATCGGAAGATCCTCGAGCAGCGGGTCTGCCAGCGCTGCATGCTGCGCTTCCGTCGCACGGCCAAGCCGTGCCCGGGCTGCGGCCAGCTGAAGGTGCTGGCCTTCTACGACCCGCAGCGCCGCCCGGCCTGCGCCGGCTGCACCGGCCACGAGCCGGTCTACGCCTGCCCGTCCTGCGGCCGCGAAGACAGCCCATTCGGCCGCCACTGCGGGCCCTGCACCCTGCGCCAGCAGCTCACCGAGCTGCTCACCGACCCGACCGGAGACATCCACCCGAAGCTGCAGCCGGTCTTCGACGCCCTGATGGCCGGGCCGCGGCCGCAGACCACGCTCTACTGGCTGACCCGTGCCTCGGCCCGCCCGGACATCCTGCGGGACATGGCCCGCGGCGAGCTGGAGATCTCCCACGCCGCCTTCGCGGCTCTGCCGGCCACCCGGTCGGTCGACTACGTGCGCGATCTGCTCGCCGCGCTCGGCGTCCTGCCGCCCTACCAGCTGGCCGTCGAACGCATCGTCCCGTGGCTGCGCGAGCTCCTCACCGACCTGCCCAAACCCCACGCCGAGGTGATTGACCGATTCGCCCGCTGGCAGCTGCTGCGCCGGCTACGGCTCCTCGGCGAGCGTGACCGGGTCACCCGCGGCGGGGTGCAGCACGCCCGCGCCGCCGTGCTCGGTGCCGCCCGGTTCCTGCGCTGGCTCGACGAGCACAACGCCACCCTCGCCACCGCCACCCAGGCCCAGCTCGACGACTACCTGGTCAGCCATCCCGGCCGCGGCCGAAGCCTGAAGGTGTTCCTGGACTGGACACAACGCAGCGGCGTCGGCTCCGACCTGCACGTTCCCGGCGCCGAGCGGCCGCTGCCGCAGGTCACCCTCTCCGACCAGCGCCGCTGGCAGCAGGTCGAGCGGCTGCTGCACGACGACGACATCCGCCTCTATGTCCGCATCGGCGGGCTGTTCATGCTGCTGTTCGCCCAGCCGCTGGCCCGGATCTGCCGCATGCGCGCCGACCAGATCACCACCGAGCCCGACGGAGCCGTGACCGTCACCTTCGACGCAGCCCCCATCCAGCTGCCCGATCCGCTCGACCGGCTCGTGCTCGACCAGCTGGCCCGCCGCGGCCAGGCCTCCTACGCCAGCCGCCCCGACCGCTGGCTGTTTCCCGGCGGTCTGCCCGGAAAGCACCTGGTCACCGAGAACATCCGCTCCCAGCTCGTCGCTCTGGGCATCCGGCCCTCCGCCGCCCGCAAGGCCGCGATGTTCGACCTCGCCGCCCGGATGCCGGTGCCGATCCTGGCCGAACTGCTCGGCCTCAGCACGAACACCGCCACCCGCTGGGCCGCCCTCGCCGCCCGGGACTGGAGCCAGTACGCCGCCATGCGACGGGCCTGACACCACGACGCTCTCCCACCGACGACCAGGCTCCCTCCCCGCCGTCGTCGGCGGAGCCGACCGGAGACGGGCAATAGGAGGTGGTTCCGATATGCGCCTCCACCGATACCGAACGCGTGGTGACGGGTTTCTGGAGACCCGTCCGGAGCCTTGACGACATGGGAACCAGCGGCAGCCCCGAGTACCGAGCCCGACGGCAGGAGCGCGAGCGGCAAAGGCGTCAGCAAGCTCAGCCCATATCCATGAGGGAGGCCGGCTCGCCGAAGGCGGGCTCCGGCGTCGAGGGGCGAGATCGCCGGACCGCCGCTTCGGCCTGCGGGTGGTGCGGTGGGCCAATCACTCCGCGCAGCCGGGGCCCATCCCGAAGTGGTGCTCGGCCACCTGCCGGCACCGGGCCTGGGAGCAGACCAGGGCCGCTGCCTCTGGACTTTCCGCGGTGGAGCTCGTCGAGCGGTGCGTCGAGGTCCAGGTACCTCTCGCGCCCACTCGCCGCGAGTGGCCGAGACTGCTCGGCGAGCTCGTCGGCCAGCTTGACGACGGGCGGGTCTACGACCGCGACTTGCCCGCCCGAGGATGTCCCGAGTTCCGTAGAACTTCGGTGGCGGCCCGTTGTGCGTCAGGCTGCGACGACCTCCTCATCATGCACGGCGGGTGTGACAGTTCCGGTGATCTCGGCGTCGAGCGCGGCGCGCAGCTTCGCCAGGTGCAGGTGGCCGTTGACCCGGCGGAACTGCTTGCCGGCCTCGACCATGCCGGCGGCGCACCAGCGCAGGGCCATCTGCCCGTCCCGCCAGCGCTTGACGTTGCGGGCGTGATCACGACAGATGGAGATCATCGACTCGATCGCGTTGGTCGAGCGCAGCGTGCGGGCCAGCGTGGGCGGCACCCCCAGGCGCAGCACGGTCAGCGTCTCGTGCAGGCCTTCGCGCAGGCTGGCAGCCGCGCTCGGGTGGGTCTTGTCCAGCTCCCGGGCCAGCCCGGTCAGCGCCGCCTCGGCCTCTAGCGCCGAGTCGGCGTGGTAGGCCGCGCGCATCTTCGTGCCGACCGGGCCGCGTAGCCGCTGCGGTAGTCGGTCCTGAACGTTTCGGATCTTGTGCAATTGGCAGCGCTGGATCACCGGGTGGTCGAAGACGTCGACCACGGCCTTGCGCAGCGCCTTCGCCCCGTCGATGCCGACCAGGATCGGCCGGCTCACGTCCAGCCCCCGATCGCGCAGGCCGACCAGCAGGTCGGTGACCACCGTGGCGTTCTCCGTCGCCCCCTCGACCAGGGCGAGGGGGTGCTTGACCCCCTCGGAGTCGATGCCCAGCGCGACGACGCAGCAGGATTCGCCGAAGTGCACCCCGTCGACCATCAGCGCGACCAGGTCCAATGCGGACAGGTCCGCGGCAAGCAGCTCGGCCAGGGCGGTCTCGGTCATCGCCACGAACTTCCGGGACACCGCCGACTTGCTCGTCGCCTTCGCCGCCGCGCTGACGTGGTCGCCGACCGGTTCCAGGCCAACCCGGTAGCGGCGGGTGGACAGGCCGGCCAGCATCCGCTCCATCGCCATCGACCCGAGGATCTCGGTGCCGCTGAACAGCTCGTAGGTGGGCACGGACAGCTCGCCGGAGCCGTCAGCGGCGCGCACCCGCGGACGGCTCACTGGCACCCGCCGCCCGCCCAGGGTCACCGACCCGCGCTCGGAGCCGTGCCGGACCGCGGTCCGACCGGCATCGTGCTTGCCCTTCGGCCCGGCCATCCCGGTCACGTCGGCCTCCATCAGCGCCTGCATCACCTGCAGGCCGGCGCCGACCGCGAGGGCGAGCAGGCCCTCACGCATCGTGCCGGCGATCTCGGCCATCGCCACATTCACCCGCTCCGGCACGACGACTCCGTCGCCGGTAGGCGTGTCGATCTTGTCCTTCTGGTACTTCTTGGTCACGGCGGTCCCCTGCTCGAAGTGGTGTCTTGGCGGACGCCCAACACCTACCTCACGGCCGGTGCGGGCGGGGGACCGCCACCTCAACTTCTACGAGACCCGGGACAACCTCGTTGCAGGCGATGAGCACGACCTGCTCCTCGACCGCTCGGGCGGACGTGAACAGTCGCCAGTGCGCGAGTCGGGCGGCGGGCCACGCCGAGCACACCACGATCGTCTCGGCGCCGTCGTCGACGAGACCGCGGTACAGCTCCGGAAAGCGCAGGTCGTAGCACGTGGTGGTACCCAGCCGACCCAGTCCTGTGGTGACGGCGCTGACCTGCTCGCCAGGCGTGAGCAATTCGGCCTCGCGTGACTTGTAACCGAAGACGTGGATCTTCCGGTAGGTGTGCAGGATGTCCCCGCCGGGCCCGATCATCACCGCCGTGTTGTGCAGGTGACCCAGCTCGTCACGTTCGAGGACGCTGCCCATGTGCAGGTGGCAGCCCAACCGACGGGCCCACTCACGGGCCGCCTCAACGGTGTCGCCGTGGAGCGGTTCGGCCAGGTCGGCGTAGGAGTCGAAGGCGAAGTACCCCGGCAGCCACAGCTCCGGAAGAACCACGAGGTCCGCCCCCGCCGCATCGGCGACCATGTCCCCAACCCGACGGCGCCGCTCAGCGACCGGCTCCCCAGCGGGGCTGGCCACCTGCACAAGGGCTGTTCTCACTTCGCGTGATCACCGGCCGAGGAGAGGAAATTCCGCAGCTCGTTGTTGAACCGCTCGCCGATGCGCTGCACGGCGTGTGGGCTCCCGTCGAACAGCACGCGCTTGCCCGGGAGCTTCTCGGCGAGCACGTCGGCGACGTCTTCGAACCCCGGGGTTCCACCACCGGTGACGACCAGCTTCGGGAAGGGTGCCGCGGCCAGCTTCTCCAGCGGAACGCCGGTTTCCCACGGCCGTTCGGTCTTCAGGTTGCCCACCGCTTCCGCGAGCGGAGGCGGTAGCGGCGACGGCAACTGCATCGAAACGCCGAGGACCTTCAGGAACCCGTCGACGAAGGTCTCCAGGTCCGCGTCGCCGTTCTGCTCCCAGTGGGTGCGGAGGCCATCGATCAGCGCGTCCGCCTCCGAGTGGCCGGCCGCGTTCGGCAGTGCGGGCGGCTCAATGACCGTCAGCGACCACACCTTCTCCGGCGCCAGCGCAGCGGCGCGCATGGCCACGACACCGCCCATCGACGTGCCGACCAGATGAGCCCCGTCACCGAGGAGTTCGAGGATGTCCTCGGCGTCCCGGTCGGGATCGATCCGGTCGGTCGCCGGGCTCGGGCTGTAGCCGCGCCGGTACGGCGCGATCAGCCGGTACCGGTCGGCGAGCACCTGCTGCTCCCCGAAGGCTGCGGCAGCCGAGCTGAGGCTGCCGTGGACGAGGACGACGGTCGGGCCGGCATCGCCCCAGCGTTCCGCGCGGAGCTCACTCACCGCAACGCACCGGCGGCCTGCTCGGCGCGGGCGAAGACACCCTTGTCCACATCGAGCTGCCGGGACTGGAACTTCCAGCCGTCCGAGGTGCGGACGACGACGTCGTTGTAGACGCCGCTGGCGATGATGAACGGCGGCTCCTCGACCTGGAGCTTGACGACGAGGCAGTAGACGGTGGCCTGGTCTCCGTCGCCCTCGATAACGTAGTTCGTCATCACGTGACGGGCGCCGTCCTCCTTGCCGGCCGCGATGTGGCCGCGGATGAACTCCTTGATCGCGTCGTGACCGGTGAAGGTGCCGTACGTGGCGATGAACTGCCCGTCGGGTACCCAGCAGCCGGCCCAGGCCTCGACGTCGTGGTTGTCGAGGTGCCTCGTGTGGGAGTTCGACAGCTCCTGGATGGCCAGCTTGTCGTCGTGGGAGAGAGACATGAGCGCTCCTTGCGAGTTGGGGTGACCGGTAGAACGCTAGTATTCTAGTACTCAACATGCAAGTCCTGTAGCATGGGAGCCGTGGAAAAGCTGAGCGGTATCCCGCTTGTGGAGCGGCCTCCGACGCTGGCGCGGCGGGCATATCTGCAACTGCACCAGGCGATCCGCGACGGCGCGATCCGGCAGGACGTCCTCTACTCGGAGAACGAGCTCGCCGAGACGCTAGGTATGTCACGGACGCCGGTCCGCGAGGCGGTTCTGTCGCTGAGCCGTGAGGGCCTGATCGTCATCGAGTCCCAGCGGGGTTTTCGACTCCGCACGCTCTCGGCAGAGGAACGTCAGGAGATCTTCGACCTGAGATCGCTCCTGGAGGGCTACGCCGCCCGTCGACTCGCCGCGGCCGCGAGCTCACAGCAGGTTCGCCGCCTTCGCGAGCTCATCGACGCTCAAGAACACCTGGGAAGTGTTGGGCAGGAGTCTGCCTTTCTCTCTCTCGACGAACGATTCCACCTCCTCCAACCGGAGATGCTGGGGCTGGAACGAACGCACGACACGCTGGTCAGTCTTCGCGGGGCCATGTGGCTGATCGGCTACGAAGCGCTGTCCCTGCCGCGCCGGCACGAAAACGTGATCGCGGAACACCGCGCCATCGTCGACGCAATAACTCGCCGCGACCCGGAGGCCGCAGCCACGGCGGCGCAGGCGCACATTCACCGAACCGCTGCCGCAGTCCTGTGACCGAACCATCGCTTGATGGCTTCGCCAGCGAAGGCTTCCGCCGAATCCCGGCCCGGCCAGATTGGTGCGAGGACCGCTGCGCCAGGGCCGCATTCGGGCGGGCGGCACCGCCGGCCGACGTCATGACCTCGGAGCACCTCGCAGGGCAATGCCGTGGCATGATTGTGGCATGAGTAGAACACGGCTCAGCACTACGGTCGACGAAGATCTGCTCCAAGCCGCTCGACGTGTGCGAGTCGGTGACACCGACGCCGCCATGATCGATGAGGCGCTCCGCGCGCTGGTGGCGCGCCACCGTTCAGCCGAAGTCGAGGCGAGCTACACCGCCTACGACGAACACCCGCTCGACGAACCAGACGAGTGGGGTGACCTGGCGTCGTTCCGCGAAGCCACCGCACGGTCGTGACTACGCTGCCCGCGCGGGGCGAGGTCTGGTGGTGCGAGATGGCCGAGATCGGGCGCCGCCCGGTCGTCGTCCTCTCCCGCGACGCCGTGATCCCCCGACACCGGCGCGCACTCGTCGCACCATGCACCACCACCATCCGCGGACTCGTCAGCGAAGTCAGGCTCGAGCCCGGCGAGGACCCGGTACCCCGCCGCTGCGTGGTCAACATGGACTCGGTCGAGAGCGTCTCTGTCGCGGTCCTCGTTGAGCGGCTCGGCCGGTTGGCCGACGCCCGCATGCGGCAGATCTGCGGAGCCCTCGCCGTCGCGGTCGACTGTGCGGACTGACGCTGTCTCGGTGGAGGAACCCACCAGAGATATCGCGGGGCGGTGGGCCATGCCGTCGGCCACCGTCCCTCATGACCGGCCCGGTGAGCCGTCCTGGACCGGGAGGACGACAGGGACTCGCGCCTCCGGGCCGGCGTGGGCAGCAATGGCGCCCCGAACCGCAGCACTCGACTGCCCGCTGACCGCTACAGCCAGAAGCTGCTCCTCCGGCCGACATTTGGCGCTGAGGCACGCGGAAGGCACGGCACGCGCCTGACTTGACGCTGACCAGGCAAGATGGCGCCCCGAGTACCAAGCCTTCCAAGCTGACTGTGCGGGTTCGATTCCCGTCACCCGCTCCACCGCGGTGTCGCGGGACACTTTCCCAACCGCGGCGCTGCAGCGCCTGGCCGGCGCGGTCTTGGTCGACGCCCACGACAAATAGCAAGGCTCCGACCGGGCCTGATGCATCCGAACGGCGCCTCGGCCCAGTTCACGGTCGGTGCGCTGGTCCGTCAAGCGGTCGATGACGGATCCGGCGACGGCCAGAGACGATTGAGTTACGGCGTGAGGGCGTTGGGCCGACGCCGCCCCTGGCGGATGCCGCTGGCCGGTCAGCCCGCCGCAATCGACGTCGTAACGAATTCCCGAAAATGCATCAGCACCGCGGCCGGTTGCTGTTCAGGGATCCAGTGCCCACTGGGCTGGACACGCAGAACTCGCGGCCGGACCGCGATCCGGCTCGCCTGGCGCGACATCTCCGCGTGTGTAGCTGCATCCGCGAGGGCGAGGTACGGAATCGTGAGCGGGCCACTCGCGAAGAACCGCTCGTTGTCCACCATGTCGATGGGGAACTGCCGGTACCACTCCAAGGTGGCGGTCAGTGCGCCGGGTGCGGCATAGGCCCGCACGTAGACACCACGGTCGAACGCGCCGATGGAGGAGGTGTCGTAGTTGGTACCGGGATCGTGCCGATCGATGCGGTGGTCGATGTAAAAGGCCAGGTTGTCCCCGATGAGCCGGTCGGCGACGTCCTCGACCATGTGAAGGGCCCACCACCACTTCCACGGCTGCGCGCCGAACAGCCGGTAGTCCAAGCACGTCGCGTCCGGCACCTGCGCCGACATGATGACTAAGTGACTGACCAGCTCCGGATACTGCGCGGCACACGCATAGGCGACCTGGCCACCGATATCGTGTCCGACGACGGCAGCTCGCTCATGCCCGAGGGTGAGCACGAGAGTCGCGATGTCGTCCGCCATGGTCTTCTTGTCGTATCCCCCCGCGGTGATGGTTGATCCTCCGACTCCGCGCAGGTTGGGCGCGAGGACGGTGTGACTCTCGGCGAGGCCGAGCATGACATGTCGCCACACCCACCAGGTCTGCGGCCAACCGTGCAGGAGCACGACCGCGGGTCCGCTACCGCCCACGACCGCGTGAATCACTCCGTCCTGGGTCGAGACGGCGACGCCACGGAACCCACGTGGGGGTTCCGGGTGCACAGGCACGGGCGCCGTCATGACGGTGCTCGCCCGTCGGTATCGATCCCTGTCACATCTTCGGGCGCTGTCACAGCCTCGGGCGGCCGCCGGAGACCGCGGAAGGGGCGCACGACCTCCGTTCCGTCCGCGCGGCGGATCAGCACGTTGCGCGGCCCTTTTCCCGTCCAGCTCAGCAATACCGACACCGGCTTGCCGCGTTCCAGGTACACGCGGCCTGCAAGCCTGGACATGGCCCGAGCTCGTGCCGATGTGGCGCGGGGCCGCTCGGAAGCGAACCTTCCGATCAGGTCGTAGGCCTCCCCCGCTGCGGAGCACACCCGATCGAAGCGGAAGAATCCGTGGATCATGCCTGGGAATCGGTGCAGCGTGACATCCACCCCCGCTTCCCCCAGGCGTGCGGCCCAGGCCTCCCCCTCATCCCGCAGCACATCATGTTCCGCGGTGATCACCAGGGTCCGCGGGAGGCCGCTCACATCGGTCCGATGCGCCGGCGAGAAGTCCGAGTCCACCGATCCGTACCGCGCGCCGAGGAAACTGCTCCAGTACCAGCGCATGGTGTCTGCGGTGAGGAAGTATCCGTTGGCGTAGCGCCGGAAGGACTCCGAGCTCATGGTCGCGTCGATGATCGGATAGACGAGCACCAGGGCCTCGATCGACGGCGATCCTCCGCCGTCACGGGCGGCGAATGCGACCAGGCTCGCCAGGTGACCGCCTGCGCTGTCCCCGGCGACGACCAGAGGGCCGCGCACTCCGTGCAGCTCGCCACCGCCCGAGGAGATCCACTCGGCAACGGCAACGCAGTCGGAGATCGCGGCCGGAAACGGGTGCTCCGGGGCTAGGCGGTAGTCGACGCTCACGACCGGAAGGCGGCATCGATTGGCCAGTGCGCGGCAGGCGGCGTCGAAGGATTCGATGCCGCCGACGACCCAGCCGCCCCCGTGCAGGTACATGAGGGCGCCGGGGCGGGCGCCCTGTGGTCGGTAGATCCGGATCGGGACCGGGCCGCCGTCGCCGGGGACGGCGAGGTCGATGACCTCGGCGACGTGCTCTCCCGTCCCGGACACCCACTCCACCGACCGGAGATGGGTACGCCGTGCCGCGACGTGCACTGGGACACCGCTGTCGGCCTCAGCCTCGGGATCTGCGGCGAACATGTCCAGCACGACCTGCGCCTGCGGATTCAGGACGATCTGCTGGGACGCGCCGGAAAGGTCGGGATGCCTGTTAGGCATCGGCGACCTGCTCCCGCAGGTGGCGCAGGTTGCGCCCGAAGAAGACCGCGGGATCCCCGTCCGCCACCTCGGCTGCTACCACCCGTCCGATGAGGATGGTGTGATCGCCGGCCGGCAACCGCTGATAGGTCTCACAGGCCAGATAGGCGAGGGCGTCGGGAACCCGGAAGATCCCGAACGGGTCCGCGACGAAGGTGTCATCGAACTTGTCCTCGATCTTCGACGCGAAGCGGCGCGCGAGGTCCCAGTGATCGGGCCGAAGGATCGCGATACCAAACCTTTCCGTGGCCGCGAACACGTCGTGACAGCGGGCACCGACGTCGAGACAGGTCAGCACGAGTGGAGGGGCCGCGGAGACGGAGGCGAATGCACTCGCGGTGTAGCCGTGCGGTCGTCCGGATGGATCCCTGGTGGTGACCAGGGTCACGCCGCTGGGGAACCGACTCAGCGCCTCGCGAAAATTCCCCGGGTCCACCCCCTCGGTAACCGACTTGCCGCCGCCGTCCGTTGCATGCATTCCTGTCTCCTCTTCCATGGTCCAGTCGCCCAGGCGGGGCGGTGTTGCACGAGCCCCGCCCGGAGCGATCTTGGATCAGCTGATCTGTGGCGCGACTTTCTGCTTCAGCAGACGCAGCGAGTTGTTCCACGGCTCGGGGTCGGCGGCGTAGTGCAGCCCGAGGATGAGGAGGGTCTCGAAACCTCCGCAGGCGTCGTGCAGGCTGGTGAGCTTCTCGGTGACGGTGTCCACCGAACCGATTGCCCACTGGTGCTCGTACAGGTACTCGACGTCGACGTCGGCGTCGTCGACCGAGTCGTCGTGCTTGAGGTGCCCCAGGAAACCGAACTGCCGGTAGAGGGGCAGCATGTACTCGCTGTAGTAGCGGCCGAGCGCACCGTCGACGGCGTACTTGCGCGCTTCAGCGTCGGTGTCCGCTACGAAGACCTCCTTGACGACCCGCCAGTCCTTGCGGTCGGCCACCCGCCCGCCGATCTCGGCACCCTCCTCGACCGCCTCCCAGTGGCTGGCCATGTAGCGCTCGTTCATCGACAGCGACATGGGGATGTAGCCCTTCATGCCCGCGATCTTCAGGCTGCCGGAACGCTCGCTGAACCCGGCGAATGCGATCGGCGGGTGCGGCTCCTGATAGGGGTACATGTGCCAGCCGAGGCCCCCCTCGGCACCCCAGTCGTCGGCGATCCGCTCCACGGTCCAGAACTTGCCCTCGTACTTCCACGGGGTCTTGTCGGTCCAGAGCCGCTGGATGATCTCCAGAGACTCTCGGGCCATCTCGCGGTGCTGGCCGCTCATGCCGTCCACGCAGAAGGCGTTCCAGTCCGAGGGGATCGCGCCCGAGCCTGCCCCCATCAGAATGCGCCCCTCGGAGAGGTGGTCGAGGGCTGCGACGCGACAGGCCAGCTCCATGGGGTGGTGGTAGGGCAGCGCGTGTGCACCCACGGCGAGCTTGATGTTCGTGGTCTCGCGGATCGCCTGCGCGATCAGCAGATCCGGTGCGGGGTTGTTTTCGTACCGGCTCGTGAAATGCTCGCCTAGCCACACCTCGTCATAGCCGAGCTCATCCAGGAGCTTGATCTGTTCGAGGTCGTAGTCGTAGCCGGCCTTGTAGCTGTACTCCGGAAAGTGTCCCGGCTGGATGAACATCCCAAGACGCATGTGCTTTCCCTCCTGTGAGCGGCTGTTCTTCGGCAGAATTCGTAGTGCTCCGCAACGGCCATTTTTGGTGCTCCGCAACGGCCGGAGGTGTTGCAGGTTGCGACGGTTCTGTGTCAGAAGCACCCGTCCGCGCGTCGTTATCCGTCGGCGCTCGGGGTCCAGACGCGCCCGTCAGGGAACGCGTAGCGGGACAGCGAGTCAGGGACCATCTCTGCGCTGAAGCCGGGCCGCAGTGGCGCCAGGTAGCGGCCGTTGCGGACCCGTACCGGCTCGACGAAATGCTCATGCAGATGGTCGACGTACTCCAGCATGCGGTCGTCGAGACGCCCGCTCACGGCGAGGAAGTCGAACATCGCCAGGTGCTGGACGAGCTCGCAGAGCCCGACTCCTCCGGCGTGCGGGCAGACCGGGACACCGAACTTGGCCGCGAGCAGGAGGATCGCGATGTTCTCGGGCACGCCGCCGACCCGCGTGGCGTCCAGCTGGAGCACGTCGATGGCCGAGGCCTGCAGGAGTTGCTTGAACATCACCCGGTTGTGGACGTGCTCGCCCGTGGCCACCTTCACCGGCGCCACCGCGGCCCGGATGGTCGCGTGGCCGAGCACGTCGTCCGGGCTGGTCGGCTCCTCGATCCAAAACGGGTCGAAGCGGGCGAGCTCCCGGATCCACCGGACCGCGTCGCCGACGTCCCATCGCTGGTTGGCGTCGGCCGCGATCCGGATGCCCGGACCCACCGCCGCCCTGGCCGTCTCGAACCGGCGCAGGTCGTCGGCCAGATCCGCCCCGACCTTCAGCTTGATCAGGGTGAAGCCCTGCGCAACAGCCTGCGTCGCCAGCGCGGCCAGCTTCGCGTCGGAGTACCCGAGCCATCCCGGGCTGGTGGTGTACGCCGGGTAACCCTCACGCAGCAGCCGGTCCCGACGTGCGTCGAGACCAGGCCGGGCCGCCACCAGCAGGTCCAGCGCCTCCGACTCCCTCAGCGCGTCACGTAGGTACCGGAAGTCCACCAATGTCACTAGGTCTTGTGGGCTTAGGTCGGCCAGGTACTGCCAGAGCGGTTGGCCGGCCCGCTTGGCCACCAGGTCGAACGACGCATTGACGACCGCCCCCACGGCCATGTGCATGACCCCCTTCTCGGGGCCGAGCCACCGCAGCTGCGAATCGTGGCTCAGCCTCCGGGTGAAGTCGCTGAGCTCGGCCGCGGTCCCGGGCACCGGCTGTCCCTGCACGAGGGGGGCTAGGGCAGCGACCGCGGCGACCTGCACGTCGTTGCCGCGGCCGATGGTGAAGGCCAGGGCATGGCCGCTGTGGCCGTCGTCCGCGTCGGTCGTGAGAACTACGTATGCCGCGGAGTAGTCCGGGTCCGGGTTCATCGCATCCGAGCCGTCCAATTGCAACGACGTGGGGAACCGGACGTCCAGAGCGGTCAACGACGTGATGGTGGCCATACGCCCTCCGGGGAGGACCGGTGCTGCCCAGGGATGAGCCACGACATCGCACGTTTGCCCTCGACGACGGGGTTGTCGAGCCTGCCCACGCCAGGGATGGTGATCTCTACCCGGTCGCCAGCGCTCAGCGTGAGGCTGAGGTCGGGAACCAGCGCAGTGCCGGTCGATAGGACCGCACCGTCGGGAAAGTCCTGCTCGGCGTAGAGCCAGGCCACCAGGTCCTCGATACGGCGCTTGAGCAGCGCAGTGCTCGTGCTTCCCGAGAACACCGGCATGCCGTCGCGGTGGATCGTCATCACGATCTGCAGGTCGTAAGGGTTCGGCACCTCCCACCACGGGGTGATCAGGGCGCCGACCGCGCAGCTCCCCGCATACACCTTTGCCTGCGGCAGGTACAGCGGGTTTTCGCCCTCGATGCTCCGGGAGCTGACGTCGTTGCAGACCGTGTACCCCATCACCTCCCCGGCGGCGTTGGTGAGGACCGCCAGCTCTGGTTCGGGGGCCGAGGACCAGGAGTCGGCCCGGACGGCGACAGGCTCCCCGTCGCTGACGACTCGCCAGGGCACAGCTTTGAAGAACAGCTCCGGCCGTTCGCTGAGGTAGACCTGCTCGTAGACGGAGCCGCGCTGGCTCTCCTCGACCCGGGCGTCCAGGGACCGGGCGTAGGTGACTCCCGCCGCCCACACCTCCATGACCCCTTCGACGGGAGGCAGCCACTGCTGTGCGGCGGCGGGCTCCCCCGGACCGGCGGCGCACGCCTCGGTGACCAGGGCGAGGATGTCCGTCGCCGACAGGTGCAGCAGTTCAGCGAGACCACCCACCGCCAGCGGGAACACCTCGTCGCCCACGACGGCCCCCACGCGTGCCCGGTCGGAACCGGGACCGACGAAGCGCGCCAGCGTCAGGGCCGGTTCCGCCCGCGCCACGTCAGCGCCCGGACCCGGCCGCCGGGGCGGCGCACGACGCCGCCTCGGCGATCGTGCGGTCCTGCTCCGCACTGCCCCCGGAAACCCCCACCGCGCCGACCATGCGGCGGCGGTGGGTGATCGGCACCCCTCCGGCGAAGAGCACCATCCGCTCCGTCTGCGGCAAGCCGTGGACCAGCGCCGGGTCGTCGGCAATCCGCTCCCACCACTCGTGGGTGGGCACTCCGTTGAACGCCGCCACGGTGTAGGCCTTGTTCTCGGCGATCTGCTGGGACAGCAGGGGCGCGCCGTCCATCCGCACGAAGGCCAGCAGATGCGCGCTGCTGTCCACGACCGCCACGCAGGCCCTTACATCGAGGTCCTCCGCGGCGGCAACGGCCGCCGCGACGACGCGTTGGGCGACGACGTGCCCGATGGTGGCCGGACGCTGGATCTCATTCATCGGGCGGCTCAGCCGAAGTAGCCGAAGAGGAGGATGGCACCGAGCAGCAACAGCACGTACAGCGGTGCGCCTTTCCAGAGCCGGCGATCGGGACCGGTGTTGCTCTGCTGGCGGTTCAGCGCCACCACCACGATGATGATGACGCCGGTGACCATCAGGTTGGTCCACGGGTTGACGTTGAGCAGGTTGAGCAGGTTGGACACCAGGGCGATGATCAGCACGCCCACGCAGGTCCCGACGATCGACCCGCGTCCGCCAGAGAGCAGCGCGCCGCCCACGACGACCGCTGCGATGGCGCTGAGCTCGTAGCCGTTGGCGAAGTTCGGGTCCGCGGTGTTCAGTTGAGCCATGCCCAGCACCCCCGCCATCCCGGCGAGGAGCCCACTGATCACGTAGACGCCCAGGCGGTAGGCGCGCACGTTGATACCCGACCCGAAGGCGGCGTCCTCGTTGCCTCCGACGGCGTACAGGTTGCGCCCCAGGACCGTTCGGGACAGGGCGACCTGCCCCAGGACGGCGGTCACCACGAAGATGACGATCGGGACCGCGATGGGGCCGATCGTGCCCGTGGACAGGAAGGACATATTGGCCGTCTCGATGTAGACCGGTCGGGCGTTGGTGAGCTGAAACGCGACTCCGCGACCGATGGTCAAGGTGGCGAGCGTGACGATGAACGGCTGCAACCCGGCGGTGGTGACCCCGAGACCGTTGAGCAGGCCGAAGAAGACACCGGTCGCGAGGCTGGCGACGATGACCGCAGCCAGCCCGTAGGACTGGAATGCTGCGCCGACGACCGCCGCGGCGGCAGCGACCGAGGCGACGGACAGGTCGATGCCGCCCCCGCCGGACAGCACGACGAAGGTCTGCCCGATCGCGAGGAGCCCCAGCACGGCCGACAGTCGCAGGACGTTGGACAGGTTGGTCGAGGTCAGGAATACCGGGGAGAGCAGCGACCCGGCGATGACCAATACGACGAGCGCGGGCACCATGCCGCTCGTCGCGAACAGCTTCCGCGCCGTGGCGAACCGTGAGGTGCGATCCGACCGGGCGGCGGGCGACGTCGGTGAGGTGGTGGCCGGGGTATCGATCGCTGTCATGATCCCTGAGTTCCCATCGCGAGTTCGAGCACCGATTCCTCGGTGGCGGTTGCTGCATCGAGCTCTCCGACGCTCCGGCCGTCCCGCATCACGAAGATGCGGTCGCATATGCCGAGCAGCTCGGGCAGTTCGGAGGAGATGACGAGGACGGCTGCCCCGTGGTCGGCGAGTCGTCCGATCTGTTGGTAGATCTCTGCCTTCGCACCGACGTCGATACCCCTGGTCGGTTCGTCGAGGATGTAGACCCGCGGCCGCTTCGCCAGCCATCGGGCCAGGATCACCTTCTGCTGGTTGCCTCCCGACAGGTTGCGGACCAGGGTGCTGGTGCTGGGCGCCTTCACCCCGACCGCGTCACTGGCCTGCTTGCTGTAGGACCGCAGGCGTCGCCGTCGCAGGAACAGCGCCGTCGACATCGCCCGCAAGTGCGGAAGGCTGATGTTGTCGGCGATCGAGAAGTCGAGCACGAGGCCCTGCTCCTTGCGCTCCTCCGGCACCAGGGCCAAGCCGGCGTTGATGGCCTTGCGCGGCGAACGCGTCGTGACCGGACGGCCGTCGATGCTGATCGTGCCGTGGTGCAGCCGGTCCAAACCGAAGATCGCCCGTGCCACCTCGGTGCGTCCGGCACCCATCAGGCCGGCGATTCCCAGGACCTCCCCGCTGTGCACGTCGAAACTGACGTTCGAGAACACCCCGTCACGGCCCAGATCGTTGACCGACAGGACCACCTTTTTGTCGACGTGGTGCGCGCTCCGGGTGTCGAAGAATCGCTCCACCGGCCGGCCCACCATGGCGCGGACGAGGGCGTCCTCGGTGGCCTCCTTGGCCGGCATGTGCCCGACGACGTGCCCGTCGCGCAACACGGTGATGTCGTCGGCGATCTGCGCCAGTTCGGGCAGCCGGTGGCTGACGTACAGCAGCGCAGCACCATTCGCCTTGAGCTCCGACAACACCGCGAAGAGGCGCTCGATCTCCGGGTCGGTCAGCGCTGCGGTCGGCTCATCCAGGATGAACAGCCGGCCGCGCAAGGCGATGCCACGGGCGATCATCACCATCTGGCGCACCGCTGGTGGGTGTGACGCCAATGGCGTCCGCGGGTCGATCGACACGCCCAGGCGGTCCAGCAGCTCGCTGGTCCGCTTGAGCAACTCTCGGCGGTTCACCAGGCCGGCCCGCCGCGGCAGGTGGCCCATGTAGATGTTCTCCGCGACGCTGCGGTCGCCTGCCAGCGAGAGCTCCTGCGGGACCAGGCTGATGCCGTGTCGGCGTGCCTCGGCCGGGGTGGGCAGGTGCACCGGCAGGCCGTCGATCCGGATCTCCCCTTCGTCCGGTGCCATGGACCCCGCGATGACCTTGATCAGGGTCGACTTGCCTGCCCCGTTCTCCCCCACCAGGGCGTGCGAGCGGCCGGCGCTCAGCTCGAGGTCCACGCCGGTGAGCGCGTTGACCCCTGGAAACCGTTTGCTGATCTGGGTGAGCGTCAGCAGCGAGGCCGCCGCCGTGGCCGGGGGAACCGGGGCCACGGCGTGCGCGTCAGCCGGCCGGGAGTTCATGGTTCCGGGGCGTGGTCTTCTGGCCGAGGATCTCGGCGTGGTTGTCCTTGATGTACTCCGCGCACCGGACGGCGACCGCCTGCAGCGTGCTTGTCGGGTTGACGGCGGCGCTGGTGGGCAGCGAGCTGCCGTCGGCGATGAACAGGTTCGGGACGTCCCAGGTCTGGTTGAACTTGTTGGTCACCGAGTCCTCGGGTGTGTTGCCCATCCGCGCGGTCCCCATCAGGTGCCAGCCCGGTTGCGGGAAGTCGTAGCCGCCACTGCCGCTGCTCGAGGTGTCGATGAGCCCTCCGGCGACAGCCGCCGCCTCCCGCGCCCGTTCGCGGCCGTACGCGAGCAGCCGCCGGTCGTTCTCGTGGAGCTCGTAGTTGACGTGCGCCGCGGGCAGGCCGCTGGAGTCGGTGACCGTCGAGTCCAGGGTCACCCGGTTGGTCGCGATCGGCAGGTCCTCCCCCTGGATGTAGACCAGGAGATGACTGCCGAAGTGGGTGTTGAAGAACTCACGGTGGCCTGCGCCCCAAGGGGCCAGGTTTCCGCTGTTGGCGCCGAGCGCGCTGTGCGCAGCCCCGGAGGAGCGCCCGACCTGGATGGAGAACCCGTTGACGAAGCCGCGGTCGGGATCGCTGTTGTAGAACTCCTGGCTGTACAGGACCGCAGCCTCCTGGGCCTTGTAGCCTTCGATGGGTTCGTCGAACCAGAAGTCTTCGAAGGCCCAGGCGTGGAACATCAGATGTGTTCCTACGAGGCCGCTGGAGTTGGCCAGCCCGTCCGGGTGACCGGCCTGCGCCGACATCAGCAGCAGCCGCGGCGTGCCGACGCCGTTGGCGCACAGCACCACGATCTTGGCTCGCACCTCGGAGCGTTGGCCGGTGCGGCGGTCGATGTACGTGGCCCCCGTCGCACGCCCTTTATCCACGTTGATGCGCTCCACACGTGCGTTGGTGCGCAGGTCGACACCGTTGCTCAGTGCCTTGGGCCAGTACGTGACGTCCGGGGTGGCGATGGAGTGGCGAGGGCAGCCAGCCAGGCAGGGGCCGCAGGCGTTGCAGGCCAGCCGGTTGTCCTTGGGTCGGGTCAGGATCGAGTGGTCGGCCGGCCACCAGTGCCAGCCAAGGGTGTCGAACGCGCGCGCCAGGCGGTTGCCCACCTTGCCCGGCGGGATGGCCGGGCCCCAGCCGGGCAGCCGGGCCGGGTTGCCCGGGTCACCCGGTCGGCGAGCCACGCCCACCTCGGCGTCGTTGATGGCGTAGAACGGCTCGAGGTCCTCGTAGCTGATCGGCCAGTCGATCGTTCCCTCGACGCCGTGCTCGGTGCCGCGCCGGAAGTCGACCGGCTTGAACCGCGGCCAAGCTCCGGCGTAGATGATCGCCGAGCCGCCGACCGCGTTGTACATCAGCGGTGGGGTGTTGCCCGTGGTCGGGTAGTCCTCGGGGAGCTGGCGCACGTTCGGGTCGTGTGACCACCCGCGCCGCTTCTCGATCTCCCATTCCGAGTGGAAGTGCGGGTGCTGCAGCGGGTGTACCCAGTCACCCTGCTCCAGGCAGATCACCGTGATGCCGGCGTCGCTGAGCCGCTTGCTCACCGCCGCACCGCCTGCGCCGGCCCCGATGACCAGGACGTCGGCCTCGCTGTAGCTCGCCATCAGTTCTCGCTCGCGTCCTCGTAGTTGGGCAGGCGGTCGAGGGGCTTCACCTCGGTGGTCGCCAGGAAGCTGCCCCGCACCCGGCTGAGCAGCTCGGCGTCCCACTCCTCGAGCCCGTCGAGGTAGCCGTAGGGCTGCGGGGTGTTGCGGTAGTCATGGGCCGCCGGCACGTTCGCGTTGATCGCGCGGGTCACCGCCGGTCGGCTGTAGTAGCCGAGGTAGACGACGTCGCGCAGGGCGGTGAAGAAGGCGGGGTCGTCCTGCTCCAGCGCGGTCAGCGTCGCCACCGGGTCATCGGCCTGGGCCGACAGCGCGTCCAGCCGGGCCTTGAGGTCGTCCTCGGCCAGGTAGGGGTACCACCGGGGCAGTTGCCCCGTGGGCGTGGTGTAGCGGGCGACGAAGCCGGCCACGTCGACCTCGCTGGGGGCGGGGAAACCGCCGCCCGGCGGGACGAGCGCGTCGGCGAGAGCGTCCAACACGTTGTGCTGTACAGGGCTGAATCGGACACCCTGAGAGCCACCCAGGGGCGGCCGGTCGAGCTGAAGGTTGTCTACGGTCATGGTGGATCCTTCTGTCCTGACGCCTGCCGGGAGTGGTGGCGGGATGTGGGAGGCGGGTAGTCGCCTCCCACATCCCGCGGTCGATCCGGTCCGCGGCTACCTCTGAGGGGTCAGCCCGGCCAGGTCCGCTGCAGCTCCCCCGGAGCCGTCTCGGGGGTGATGAGCGGCGGCTGCCCCAGCGCCAAGTCGTGCGGGACCTCCTCGCCGGTCAGGTGGTAGATCGCCGCCCGCAATGCGACGTCCCCGTGGATCGGGGTCCATGGAGAGATGGCGAAGAACGTGCCGTCGATCGCCGCCTGCGTGGCGACCTTGCCGTCGACCACCGTGAAGTGCGGGATGTCGGTGCGGTCGTAGTCCTCCAGGGCCTGCGCCACGCCGAACCCGATTTCGCTGTACTGCGTGAACCAGGCATCGATCTCCTCCCCCTGACGGGACTGGAGGAAGTCGAGTGCAACCTTGTAGCCCTGGCCGCGGCTGTAGTCGGTCGGAGCGGTGTACTCGACCTTGATGTCGGGGTACTTCTCCCTGAGGTTCTGCGCCAGAAGGGTGCGCCACAGGATCTGCGGTGAGGACCCGAGGGCGCCGTCGGTTTCCACGACCGTGCCCTTGCCGCCGAGCTGCTCGCCGATCGCCTCGGCCATGTCGGCGGTGGCCTTGCGGTGGTCGAGGTAGATCCAGGTGTCATAGTCGCGGGTGGCGACGGTGCGCTCCATGCCGATGACGACCTGCCCGGCCTGGTTCAGCTTCTCGATCTCCGGCGTCAACGGTTCGACCGAGTGCGGCCAGATGAGGAACGCGTCCACCTTCTGGGCCAGGCAGCTCTCGAGGTCGGCGACCTGCTTCAACGGGTCGTTGTTGGTGTTGTAGTACAACACCTTCACGTTGGGGTGACGCGCTGCCTCGATCATGACGCTCTCCTGCTGGGCGACTGCCCAGGTCGAGCCGGTCAGCGCCTGCGAGAAGCAGAAGGTATAGGTCTTCTCCGGATCTCCGATCGGACCGTCTGGCAGCGGCAGCACGTGCGTGTAGGGCAGCGAGACCGTGCCGCCCTGGATGGGGGCGGTGACGGGAGTGCCCGGCTCGGCTGCGAAGCTCTCCGCATCCTCGGGCGGCAGCAGGAACTCGTCGATCTTCGTGCTGTCGACGGCGGCGGCATCGTCTGTCGAATTCGCCGTCGACGGGCTGCAGGCCACGGTGAAGGCCAGAACGCCGGCCACCCCCGTGACAAGTGCGGCGCGCCGCACTGGGCGTCTCTTACCCACTGATTCCTCCAAGGAGACGTTCTCACGGCGCCATCTGCGCTGGGGGAGAACTCTCTGGGAGATGGCCGTGAGGGGTTGTTGCTTCTTGCGACATGCCCGTCTCAGTTCGTGAGCACGGCACGTATCCCCTCGGGCCGCAAGCACTCCTGCTGTCCCATCGATGCGCACGGACGTATGTCCAACGCGCGGCCAGCCGGTGACCTGCGTGTTTCAAGCTGCAACACTGCGCGCCCTGTGGATGGCCTCATGATCACGCAAAACGTGATTCTCGCCTCAGGGAGGATGCATGACGACGGTCGGTGCGCCATCCGCCGTTCTGCTTCGCATGCGAGAGCATCTGCTCGACACGGGCGACTTCTCGGAGACGCAGACCTTGCGGCCAGAGATCGCCGGCTCCTGGCGACGATGTGTCATGAACGGGCTCAGCCCGGACGTGGCGGCGCAGCCCGAGGCAGGATCAGTCAACCCGGACGGCGTCCTGGCACGTGTCGCCCGAGGCGTTCTCAGCAAGCGCGCCGAACAACTCGCCGGAACCGCAACCGGGCTCCTGGTCGCCGACCGCACCGGCGTCGTGGTGGACCGCTGGACCGGAGACGAGGGGCTGGCGAAGCTCCTGGATACCTCCGGTAGCGATCGTGGCTGGCTGCTGGACGAAGGCATCGCCGGGACCAACGGCATCGGCACGGTGCTCGAGGAGCTCAAGCCCGTGCAGATCATCGGTGCGGAGCATTTCACCGATGCCTTTCACCCGTTCGCCTGCGTCGGCGTGCCCATCCGGCACCCGATCTCCCGCCGCCTCGTGGGCGTGCTCAACATGACCTGCCGGGTCGAGGACACCAACAGCCTCCTGTTGCCCTTCGCGCTGGAGACGGCTCACGAGATCGAGCGTCGCCTGTATCTGGGGAGCTCACGGAAGGAGCGGCTGCTTCTCGAGCGATTCCTGCAGGTGCACAAGCGCAGCAACCACCCGGTGGTAGTGCTCAACGACCAGGTCATCATCAAGAATCCGGCAGCCGACCGGATCACCGACGAGATCGAGCAGGCCCTGTTGTGGGAGCACGCCTCACGAGCGATCCGCACCGCGAGCACCATCGAGATCGACATGCCGCTCAGGAGCGGTCGGCTGGTTCGGGTTCGCTGCAGCACCGTGGAGGACGGCGGCGTCCCGATCGGCGCGGTCGTCGAGATCCCCGCCGGGATAGCGACGCCGCAGGCTCGCGTCATCACCCCACCCACCACTGGCCGGACACCCCTCGCGGGCCTCGCGGGCAACAGTCCTGCCTGGCGGCAGGCCTGCTCACAGGCCCAGCGAGTCACGCACAACCAGGCGCCGATGCTCGTCGTGGGACCCCCCGGCACGGGCAAGCTGGCGCTCGTCAGAGCGCTGTTCGCCGAGGATGACCGAGGGGGGCGACTGACCGTCTGCGACGCCACGCTCCAGCCGCTGGAGGGTGCTGCGGCGTGGCTCACCGGCGTGCGCGCGGCGATGGCATCTCCGGACCGCATCGTCGTGCTTCGCAGGATCGACGCCCTGGAGAGCGTGGTGGTCCGGGCGCTGTGCGGGCTCATGGACGCAGCTGTGGAGGGCGGCGCTCGTTTGATCGGCACCGTGTCTGCCGTCGACGACCTCACCGGTCCGCATCGCGAACTCAGCGACCGGCTGTCGGTCATCAATGTCGCCGTCCCGTCGCTGCGTGACCGCCTCGACGACCTACCGGCGCTGCTCGCAGCACTGACGCAACGGCATGCGCCGGGCGACCCGCCAAGGTGGCAGGCAGATGCGGTTCAGACGCTCAGCCGCCTCGACTATCCCGCTAACGTGCGCGAGCTAGAGAACATCGTCCGGCGGGTGCTCCTCGCTCGGCCCATCGGAGACATCCGTGCGACGGATCTGCCGGAAGAACTCCGCGGACGCGCACCGCGGCGCCGTCTGACGCTCTTGGAACAGATCGAGTGCGACGCAATCCTCGCTGCCGTGCGGCGCAGCAACGGCAACAAGTCGGAAGCGGCCGAGACACTGGGAATCTCGCGAGCGACCCTGTATCGCAAGACCCGCGCCTACGGCGTCGACCTCGGCTCGACTGCGTACTGACCGGCCCGGCGACCAAGCCTGTCCGCTTCACCAGTCCCGGCGAACGAGCACGGCCTCCTCCCTGCAGTGCTCGTTCACTCGTCGCACGGTGCGTGTGCCACCCGACCGACAAGCAGTCCGACGGATCAGCCGCGCCACGGGGCCCAGCTGGCCGATCGCAAGGACCGGAACTGAAACAGACGCGTCGCGTTCTGCGACACCGTTGCCGCGTTCGCCGTTTGCAGACTCCAGACATGCACCACACGCACGTAGGGAGAAGCCGCGATGACAGGACACACCCCATGACGGGCCGGGTGCACGCGATCCGTCCCGTCGCGGAGCATGGCCCAGCCGAGGTCCCGGCGCAGCTGGCGAGCGCCCTAGCGGTCGAGGCAGCCGTGAGCGCCATCCGTCGCGGGGAGATGGTGATCGTGTGCGACGGCGATGATCGGGAGAATGAGGGCGACCTCATCGCCGCCGCCGAGCTGGTCACTCCTGAGCTCGTCGCCGACATGGTTCGACTGACCAGTGGCGTGCTGTGCGTCGCAGTCGACGGTCCCCGCCTGGACGAGCTCGCACTGCCTCCGATGGTGCTGCGCAACGAGGACCCCCGCGGCACTGCGTACACCGTGTCCGTCGACTTCCGGCACGGCACGACCACCGGCATCTCGGCGGCGGATCGCGCCGCCACGATCAAGCACCTCGCCGATCCCCGCAGCACGGCCCAGGATTTCGTTCGTCCGGGACACGTCTTCCCTCTGCGGTACCAGCCCGGAGGAGTCCTGTGCCGGCCGGGCCACACCGAGGCGGCGGTTGATCTGGCGCGTGCAGCCGGGGTCCAGCCGGCTGCCGTGCTGTCCGAGGTCGTGGGTTCCAACGGCGCCATGGCCAGGCGGCCGGAGCTTCGGACGCTCGCCGAGAAGAGCGGCCTCTGCATGATCAGCATCGAGGACCTCATCCAGTACCGCTGGCTCCGCGAGACGCTGGTCGAGAAGGTGGCGACGGCGCAGATGCCGACCGAGTTCGGCACCTTCACCGCGCACTCCTACCGCTCGCTGGTTGACGGGGTCGAGCACCTCGCGCTGGTCATGGGTGAGCCGTCCGGGCAGGACGTTCCGATCCGCGTTCAGTCCGAGTGCGTCACCGGCGAGGTCTTCGGCTCGCTGCGCTGCGACTGCGGCGACCAGTTGCAGTTCGCGATGCGCCGGGTTGCCGAGCTCCGTCGCGGTGTCATCGTCTACCTGCGCGGTCAGGAGGGACGAGGCATCGGCCTGGCGGAGAAGATCAAGGCGTATTCGCTGCAGGACCGTGGCTACGACACGGTCGAGGCGAACCTGCACCTGGGGCACCCGGTCGACGGCCGCACGTACGGCATCGCCGGTCAGATCCTGCGGGACCTGGGCGTCCGGGCCGGTCAACTCATGACCAACAATCCCGACAAGCTCGCCGGAATCCGTGCCTACCTGCCGGACGGTCTGGACCGTATTCCGCTCGTGATGCCGCGGCGCCCGGAGAACCTGCACTACATGCAGACCAAACAGCTCCGCCTGGGACACCTGACACAGGAAGAGAAGGACATCGTATGAACCGGCTCTCCACGAAGAGGATCGCGCGATGACGTCAGCATCCCTGCTTGTCGAGGACTCGCGGGACTACCTCTCGCCCCGGCAGGTGTTGGTCGGGGACGGCAGCGCTGCGCGGTTGGGTGACGCACTGCGGACATGGGGTGTGGCGGACGGAGCGGTGGCGGTGATCGCCGACCGCGCCGTCGTGAACTTCGGTGTGGCCGATCCTGTCCTGAACAGCGTGGCCGCCGCCGGCCTGGTCGCCCACGTCTTCGCCGACATCGAGGGCGAGCCGACGGTGGACACCGCCGAGCGCGCCACGGAATTCGCCCGCGGGCTCGGCGCAGCGGCCATCGTCGGCGTCGGTGGCGGAAGTGCGATGGACGTCGCCAAGATCGTCGCGATGGCTCTCGGCTCCGGCACCGAGGTCCGGGAGTGTCTGGGCATCGACATGCCGGGCCGCACCGTGCTGCCGCTGGCCCTCGTGCCCACCACGACCGGCACCGGCGCGGAGGTGACCCGCGTCGCGATGCTTTCCGAGGACGGGCGGAAGGTCATCTCCAGCCATCGCGCCCTCGTCCCCACCCTCGCCGTTCTGGATGCCGAGCTGGTGCGCGGCCTACCGGCAGGGGTGACGGCGTCCACCGGGATGGACGCGCTCGCGCATGCCGTCGAGGCCTTCCTCTCGACGAACCGCAGCGCCCTGTCGGTGGAGGCGAGCCTGCGCGCCGTCGCCCTGCTGCGGGATGCGCTGCCGCGGGCGGTGGCCGACGGATCAGACGTGCCGGCCCGGCGCGCCACCCTCTACGGGGCGCACCTGGCCGGCCTCGCGCTCAACGCGGGTGTGGTCCTAGGACATTCGCTGGCCTACACGATCGCCAACCGCGCGCCGTTGCCGCACGGAGTGACCTGCGGACTGGCCCTCCCCTACTGCCTCGCCTACAACGCGGTCGCAGACATCGACGGCGTCGAGGATCTCGCCCTTGCCCTCACTGGTGGCCGGTCGGCGCGGCTCCTGGACGCGGCGGACTGGGTCGCCGAGCTCGCCGCGCAGGTGGGACTCCCAACCTCGCTCGGCGCTGTCGGGATCCAAGCCACACAACTGACCGACATGGCGACCGAGTGCATCGAACGCTATCCCCGCGCGAACAACCCGGTGCCCTTCCACCACGCCCCCCTCACCCGGCTGCTCCAGGCGCTGCACACCGGCGATCTGGCAGCCGCCGACCCGAAGCACCTGTACCTCGAGGAGTCGAACGCATGACGGCCCTGATCGATAACCTGGTCGACGGCACGTGGTCCCAGAACGGGGACGGTTCTCCCCAGCCGAATCTGAACCCGGCCGACCAGCGCGATGTCGTGGGTGTCTACCCCATGGCGACGGAGGCGCAGGCTGCGGAGGTGGTGGACGCGGCGGTGAAGGCCTTTCCCGGCTGGCGGCGGACGTCGGCCATCGACCGAGGTGTTTTTCTCTCCCGGGCCGCCGACCTGTTGCGGGAACGCTCGGAGTCGATCGCGGCGGACATCACCCGGGAGAACGGAAAGACGCTGGCCGAGGCGCGTGTGGAGGTGATCAAGAGCGCCGACTTCCTGGACTACTACGCCGGCATTGCGCGGCTGCCCTTTGGTGATCTCCTCGACGACGCCCGCCCGAACGCCTTCGTGCTCACCCGTCGCGAGCCGATCGGCGTGATCGTCGCGATCACGCCGTGGAACGATCCGCTGCTGACCCCGGCGCGCAAGATCTCGCCGGCGCTGGTCACCGGGAACACCGTCGTCGTCAAGCCGTCGCCGGAGACTCCGCTGTCCATGCAGCACCTGGCGCGCGCTCTGCACGACGCCGGCCTGCCGGCCGGCGTCCTGAACACCGTCAACGCGGCCAACGAGGTCGTGGGCAGCGCGGTGCTGGCCGACGACCGGATCGCCGCCGTCACCTTCACCGGCTCAACCCGGACCGGCTTCGCGCTGCAGCGCGCGCTCGCCGGGCGGACGGTGCGGTTTCAAGCCGAGATGGGCGGCAAGAACGCCTCGGTCGTCATGCCTGATGCCGATCTCGATCTCGCCGTCAAAACCATCGCGGCCGCTGCCTTCGCGCAAGCGGGTCAACGCTGCACCGCGACCAGTCGCGTGATCGCGCACAGCGACGTCCATGACCTTCTGGTCGAACGCCTGGTGTCTGCCGCCGCCACCTACCGTCCGGGCGACGGTGCACGCGGTGCCGTGATGGGTCCGGTGGTGCACAGAGACCACCAGGCATCGGTTCTGCGCTTCGTGCATGAGGCACAGTCGCAGGGCGCGACGGTGCTCACCGGCGGCGATGCGCCGACGGACGACGACCGAAAGCACGGCTGCTTCGTCAATCCCACAGTGCTCGGCGACGTCACGCCAGAGATGACGATCTGGCGCCAGGAGGTCTTCGGCCCAGTCATCGCCGTGGTGCGCGCCGCCGATCTCGACCACGCGGTCGCGCTGGTCAACGAATCCGACTACGGCTTGTCGGCGGCAATCTTCACAGCTGACCTGCACGCAGCTCACCGGTTCATCGACGAGGTCGACACCGGACAGGTCTCGGTCAACTTGCCGACGTCGGGATGGGATGTCCACCAGCCCTTCGGAGGGTTCAAGCAGTCGGGCTCCTCGTTCAAGGAGCAGGGCCTGGACGCGCTGCGCTACTACACCAAGACCAAGACGGCGGCGATCGCACACGGAGTTCTGCCGTGACCTGCTCAGCGGGCGTGAGCGGAGGAGGGACGGACCCGCGATGAAGTACGTCGTGGTCGGCGGCGGGATCATCGGTCTCGCTGTGGCTCGGCAGCTCGTGCGCAGCGATCCGTCGAACACCGTGGTGGTGCTGGACAAGGAGCTGGAGGTAGCCCATCACCAGACCGGCCACAACAGTGGGGTCATGCATGCCGGCTTGTACTACCAACCGGGGTCGATGAAGGCTCGCCTCTGTCGGCGGGGAATCGAGCTCATGAAGCGGTATTGCCTCGAGCAGGGCGTCCCGTTCCAGGATGCCGGAAAGCTCGTTGTAGCGGTGGATCCGTCCGAACTCACCCGCCTCGCCGAGATCGAGCGACGGGCAAAGGAGAACGGCGTCGCCGACGTCCGGACGGTGAGCGCGGCAGAACTTCGCGAGATTGAACCGCACGCCGCGGGGATTGCCGCGCTGCACTCGCCGTCCACGGCCATCGTCGACTACGCCGCGGTGAGCCGCGCACTCGCGGCAGAACTCGAACTCGCCGGCGTGGAGATCAGGCTGGGTTGCGAGGTGCAGAACATCATCGCCGATGCGCCGCGACCTTCCGTCGAAACCACCGGCGGCGACCTCATCGGTGACCGCGTCATCGTCTGCGCCGGGCTGCAGTCGGCACGGCTCGCACGCCGCACCGGCGATGACCCCGACCCGCAGATCGTGCCCTTTCGGGGTGAATACTACCGACTGCGGACCGACCGGGCGGATCTCGTGCGCGGCCTGATCTATCCCGTACCGGACCCGCGCTATCCCTTCCTCGGCATCCATCTGACCCGGCGCATCGACGGTGGCGTGGACGTCGGACCGAATGCGGTCCTCGCGCTGGCGTTGGAGGGGTATCGCAGGCGCGACGTCTCACTGCCCGACCTGGCGGAGACGCTGACGTACGCGGGGTTTCGCGCGATGGCTCGGCAGCACTGGCGCACCGGTGCTCGCGAGCTGCTGGGCTCGGTCAGCAAGCGGTACTTCCTGCGTCAGGCACGACGCTACCTGCCGGAACTGACCCTCACCGACCTGCAACCGGCCCCCGCCGGCGTGCGCGCCCAAGCCGTCCGCAGGGACGGAACGCTGGTCGATGACTTCTGGATCAGTCAGCGCGGGCCGGTCACGTTCGTGCGCAACGCGCCCTCGCCGGCGGCAACATCGTCGTTGGCGATCGCCGAGCACGTGAGTTCTGTGGTGTTGTCCGACGCACCGGCGTAGCGCGTGAGCAGTCAGCGAGGCCGCCGCGCAGCTTGGCGGCCACCGCCTGACCCTTTGACGTTTGCGACGCTTCCAGGAATCGGGTGGCCTTCATGGACAGTCTGGACCGGGTCGGCGGAGTAGCCAGGGCACGGCGGCAATGAACCAGCTGCTTAGCTCTCGACGAGCTTGTCGGGGACCTTGCGGCTGTTGCGCGGTGCTCCTTGGCCCGTTCCCGGGGCGCGCTTGTCCTCGATATTGCGGATGGCCAGTCAGAGCGGTTTGATCAGCGCGTTGTCGCGGGAAGGTGCCCCCGGTTCTTGATGATCTTGCGGAGCTGGTAGTTCAGCGACTCGATCACGTTCGACGTGTAGATGATCTTGCGGACCTCGGGTGGGAACGCCAGGAACGGGATGAACCGCTCCCAGGCGCTCTGCCAGGTCGCCACCGTGGCCTTGTTCCGCTTGCCGATGTCGAACTCGGCGAACTCCAGCAGCGCGGTCTCCGCAGCCTCGGCCGTGGGCGCGGTGTCGATCGGCTTGAGCGCCGCGGCCATCTTCCTGCGGTCCTGACAGGCCACGAACCGCATCGAAGCCCGGATCAGGCGCACCACGCAGGTATGCACCGTGGTGCGTGGGAAGGTGGCCTCGATTCGGCCGAGAGGCACGCAGAAGGCACGGCATGAAGCAAGGAACGCTCCGACCAGCGGAAATGGCGCTCAGTAGCCCCAGCCTTCCAAGCTGGCCATGCCGGTTCGATCCCGGTCACCCGCTCAACCGGGGTGTCGCGGGACACCGTTCACAGGTGTCTCGCGACACCGTCTACATTCGGGCGTTTTGCGGTGCCGCCATGACTTCTATTCTTTCCGGCGGATATCAGCCTCCATCGAACCCGGCGCGGGACAGGGTCTCGTCAGCGGATGTCCTCGCAGCGGGCCTCTGCACTCGCACAGCGAGATCCTGCCCTTCCACGACCACCCCCACCAGGCGGAGGCCCGTTACACGTCATTGCGCGGAGGAATGCCTTCTCGCTTGCCGGAAGGCGCGGTGACCGCCTCAGCTCGGCCGGCCTCCGAACCGCCATCGGTGCACCTCGACCGCCGCGTGGCGTCCAGGGCCGAGGGCGTGGATCGCTCCTGCGGCGTCAGGGGCTTCCAACAGCACGGCTGTTCCCAAGGTCATTCTCGCGTCGTCGGAGAGAAGCGGACCGTAGGCAATCACGTCAGGGCCAGGCGGCTCGGTGGCATCCGGCGGGCCTTCACGTCCGAGACCCAGTACGAGATAGCGGCCGCGCCCAGGATGCTCGCTCACGAAGTCCCACATCGTGCGCCCCGAGATGTTGCGCCATCGTCGCAGCATCACGTCGCGGTACACCCCGGCTTGGTAGCCGGGCTCGTCGAAGGCGAAGGCACGCGCGGCGGTCACGTCCGGTAGGTCCACGATGTGGACGCTGCCCGTCAGGGTTCCGTCGTCGGCGAAGGTGGGGCCGCGGGCGACCATCCTGCCCGCGAACTGATCCATGTAGTCCCAATGCCGCTCCAGCATCGCCCGGCGCAAACCCATCGATCCTTGCCGGTCACGGTGGTAGCAGAAGAACTCCATGGACCAGCCTCGCTGTCAGTGGACGACGGCAGGTTGACCGCGAGCAGCCCGACGCCGACGGCCAGGTAGACGACCGGCGCCGCCGCAGTCCGCCGGTCGACGTGCCGGAACAGCAGGTACAGCGTGACTCCGACGAGCAAGAAGGACACGGCCATCGACACGTCGGCGTCGCGGGCGACAGCTAGCAGCGTCGAGCCGGCGCCGGAGTTCTGAGCGCCGGCGTTCGCAGTTCCAGGGACGTCGATGCCGGCGTGCACGCTCACCTGGACGATGGCGGCCACGACCACGACGAGCAGGTAGACGGCACCAGCGGCTCGGGCAAAGCCTGCCCCTCGTGACCAGCGCTCTTCGAACAATCACCATGACCTCACGATGACGGGGCCATGTGACGGCCGCATCCGTCCGTGGGCTTGCGTTGCCCCGGCCGCGGGGACGACCGAGACCTCGCTCCTTCGGCTGAGGCGTCACCGCTGTGGCCTCGGGGCTTTGCGAGCGGATCAGGTATCGATGCGGCGCGTCTCGTAGGCCCACATGACGATCTCGACGCGGTTGCGGGCATTGAGCTTGCGCATCAGGGCGGCGATGTGGGTCTTGACGGTGCTGAGGCTGATCGACAGCTCATCGCCGATCTCGCTGTTGGTCCTCCCGCGAGCGGCAGCGAGCAGGACCTGTTCCTCCCGAGGGGTCAGCGGCTCGACGGGCTCGGGTGGCACTGAGCGTGAGCGGCTGTTGGCGAAGGAGGACAGGAGCCTCGCGGTGATGTTCGGTGCGATCAGGGCGTCGCCGCGGGCGGCGGCATGGACGGCCTGGGTGAGCAGTTCGGCACCGGCGTCCTTGAGGAGGAACCCGCGGGCCCCTGCCTTCAGCGCGCCGTAGACGTACTCGTCGAGGTCGAAGGTGGTGATGACGACGACGGCCAGAGGATCGGCGATGTCGGCTCCGGCGAGCTGCCGGGTGGCCTCGATCCCGTCGACGTCCGGCATGCGGATGTCCAGCAGGCACACATCGGGACGCAGCGAACGCGCCATGGCGATCGCCCGTCGGCCGTCAGCGGCCTCGCCCACGACGGTGATGCCTGGCTGGGCGTCCAAGATCATGCACAATCCCGCCCTCACGATGTCCTGATCGTCAGCGACGAGCACGCGGATGGTCATGACGCACGCACCGTGTGAGGCAGCGAGGCGTCAACGCTCCAGCCGCCGTCCGGGTCAGGTCCCGCCTGCAGGGTGCCTCCGAGGAGGCTCGCCCGTTCCGCCATGCCGCGGAGCCCGAAGCCGGCCGGAGCAGATCCGGCCGTACGTGCCGCGCCGTCGTCGTGAACTCGCAGGCGCACCTGGCCGCGGGATGCGGCGACGTCGATGGTGACCTGGGTAGCCCCGGCTGCGTGCCGGGTCGCGTTGGTGACCGCCTCGGCGGCGATCAGGTAGAGGGCGGTGCTGACTGCTGGGTCAACGGCATCGACGTCACCGGAGACCTGCACGCGGACGCCCAGCACCTCGCCTCCGGGGCGAGCGAGCCGCTCGATGTCCGCCACGCCCCGGCGGGGGGCGAGATCGGCTTCGGTCCCATCGCGCAGCACACCGACCAGCGCCCGCATCTCCTTCAGCGTCCGGGACGCCTCCTCCTCGATGGTGACCAGCGTGGCCAGCGCGCGCTTCGGATCTGCAGCCGACAGCGCGCGACCTGCCTGCGCCTGGACCGCGATCGCTGAGACGCGATGTCCGACCGTGTCATGCAGCTCGCGGGCCAGTTCGTTGCGCTGGCGCAACCGCACCTGCTCGATCTCGCGGTCGTGGCTTCTGGTGCGGTAGCGCACGGCCGCGCCGAGTGCGGCCGAGAACAGGAATAGGCCGTAGCCGCCGACGATCTCCGCGGGTGTGGTCGGGACCGCGATGAGGGTGACGGGGAGCCAGATGAGGATGATGCCGAGTCCGAGGGCAGCCTCGCGACCTGCCCCCCAGCGCAGCAGGGCGTAGGGCAGTACGAGCAGCCCTGCGATGCTCTGCAGGCCGGTGGCATCGACAGCCACGATCCTCGCGACGTCGAAGGCAAGGACGGCTCCGAAGGCAACGGTGACTGCGGCCAGCGGCCGCGTGCGTCGCCACAGCAGGCACGCCGCGACCACGACGCTGACGCTGACGAGCAGGGGCGCCCATGCCCTGTCGTCGCGCAGCAGCATCTCGACGAATGAGCCCGCGACGAGGACCGCGACCAGAGCCCAATCCCGCCAGACCCGCGCCGGCGGGTCCGCGGGGCGCGGCTCGGCCCACAACGCACCCAGCATGCTTCCCCCTCCCCGCCAACGTAGAGGGGCCGCCGCTCGGGCGGATCAGCCGAAAGTACTGCGGATGTCCCGTCCCTGCGGCCAGGACGGCTGGAGCCCGCAGGCGGATGTGTCGCCTGTCAACGCTGGTCATGGTGAGGACACCGACTGAGCCGACCTGGCCAGCTCGCCAGCACACAGGAGAAGTGATGACCAGAAGCAGCACAACCGCCGGCGCATTCCAGGAAGCGCGACTCCCGGTTCAAGCGAAGCTCGCAGCGGCCTGGACCAGCGTCATGTTCCTCTACATCTACGTCGACTACCTCGCCCTGTACAAGCCCGGCGTCATCGACGACATCCTGGTCGGCGTCGTCCATGAGTTCGACACCGGCCCGACCTTCGTCGCCCTTGCGCTCACGCTCATGGCCATCCCGAGCCTCATGATCCTGCTCTCCACGACACTGCCCGCCCGTGTCAACCGCGCCAGCAACCTCGTCGTGGCAACGCTCTACATCCCTGCCTCGCTGTACAACGCGGACGGCGAGTCCTGGAGCTACTCCTACTTCTACGGCCTCTCCATCGGACTCGAGGTGCTGCTCCTGGCCTTCATCCTGCGCGCCGCCTGGACCTGGCCCCGGACCACTCGAGCCACCGCCGGCCGCGACCTCGCCCAGGCCCGGGTGTGACGCTCGAGGCAAGGCCCGGTGCCCGTGGTCGGTGACAGCAGCTCTGGTGAGCAGCGACTGGGGTTCCTGTGGTCGAGCCGGTGACCGTCTCGCGGAGGGTCAGTGCTCCCGATGGTCAGCAGCCCCCGTCCGCACGGGAACTGCTGGCTCTGGACACGCTGCTGTTCGCTCCCGTGCTGCTGGGCTTCGCGCTGAGCCTCTTCGGGGGGACGTTCGGGTGGGTCGTCGGGATCAGTCTTGGATGCGTCGCCGGCCTGGCTCTTCTGTGGTCGTCGACATCGTGGACCACCGCGGAGGAGTGCGTGGCCACAGGGGTGTTACCCGGCGGCATGACCCCGGCCTTCCTGCTGCTGACGACCGGCGCCGCCGTGTGCGAGCAGACAGCCGGGGAGGCAGAGGTGTGCAGCAGCGCCACGCTGCCGCTGTCGCTCGGGCTCCCGATCCTCGTCGGCAGTGTGGCAGCCCCGCTGACCGTCGCGGTGATCCTTCTGCGCCGCAGCCCTGTGCCGCCCGCCGTGAGCGCTCAACCGCGAATGCCTTGGCCGCGCTGTGAGCCGGCGTCGCGAGAACGATGCGCCTCGTACGGACATGCGCATGGAGCTGATGTCGAAGACGTCCCTCGCTCTTCTCGAGCATGCCTTCGACCAGATGCTCGTCGTGGCCGAGGTGCTGGGAGAGCCACGCATTCACCAGCGACCGCTGGGACCCGCGACGAATGCGGTCGGCGCCCTCATCGTCCACTGCTGCGAGGTGACGGAGTTCTGGTTGGGTCCTGTCGCACTGCGGCGGCCGAGCGACCGTGACCGCGAAGCGGAGTTCAGTGCTGTCGAGTCACTGGACGACCTGCACCGACGGGTCGCGACGTGCGTCTCCACTGCTTCGCGGGACCTCGAATGGATAGCGGCAGGTCTTGGCGGCGGCGTGAACGGCGCACGTGAGTTCCTGCCAGGAACTGATCGCCCAGACTCCGCCGTGGTGCTCTACGTGGGCAAGGAGCTGTTCCAGCACCTCGGCCACATCGAGCTGGCGGCGGACGCACTGCGCCAGTCGCTCGACCCGACACCGCCTTGACCGGCAGTTGCGCAGCCCTTCCCGTCCGCGCATGAGGCGAGCGACGACCGCAGCGCTCACCCTGCTGCTCGGGTGCGCGACGGGTCTCGTTACCTGGGCGGTCTGGCTGTGGGACAGCGAGTACTACTGGGACGAGGTGTCCCAGTCCTTCCAAGGCCCCTACCGCACGGCGCAGGTCGTCGGCTGCGCCCTGACCTACCTCCTGGTCGCGGTGCTGATGTCCTGGAAGCTGAGGCCGCTGCTGGTGACGATGGGAATGGCCATCGGGTTCGCGGCCGCGTGGTCTGCGCACGCCGCCGGTCGTGACCAGACAGGGATGTTCCTGTTCGGAAATGTCTTGCTCGTGCCGGTCCTGCTGGCTGCGGGCGTCCTCGCGAACGTCGCCGGGACGTGGATTCGACTGCTGTGGCGCAGCCTGCCCAGGTAGCCCTTCTGGCTACGTGACAGCCCGGCTTCCGCGCTGTGGGTTGTCATCGCATCGGGGCACGGCGGGGTCGAACCCGCGTAGCGGTAGCAGATCTCGATGACCGGCATGGCAGTCGTCCGTCCTCATCTCGCCTGCGACGTGCGCGGGCCGACGGAGGGCGCATGCACCGGGCGCAGGCTCGTTGCCAGCTGCCGTGCGCTGGTGTCGACCGAGGGGACGCGGCTCGGTGCTCGCTCATGGCCCGCTTCTGTCCGATGCGGTAACCGGCGGTGCGCCAAACCAGGTCCTGAGATCGGCCCAAGGCATGGTCCGGCGCCCATGCTTTCGGCTAGGTCAAGACTGGCCATCACACCGATGTGCGCACGCCGCGCCGCGGCGAGGGTTGTCACATGATCACTGTTGAGTCACTGACCCGGAGGTACGCCGGCTTCACCGCCGTCGACAACGTCTCCTTCACCGCCCTGCCCGGTCGCGTCACCGGCTTCCTCGGCCCGAACGGCGCCGGCAAGTCCACCACGATGCGCGTGATGGTCGGCCTGACCGTCCCGACGTCCGGCAGCGCGACCATCAACGGGGAACGGTTCGCCGACCTCCCCAACCCCGGCCTCGAGGTGGGCGTCCTCCTGGACGCCTCCGCCCAGCACGCCGGTCGCACCGGACGCGAGATCCTCACGATCGCCGCCGACACCATGGGTCTGCCCCGCCGCCGCGTCGACGAGATGCTCGAGCTCGTCAGCCTGACGTCATCGGAGGCCAAGCGACGCGTGCGCAACTACTCCCTCGGCATGCGTCAGCGACTGGGCATCGGCACCGCGCTGCTCGGGGACCCCCGGGTGCTGATCCTCGACGAACCGGCCAACGGGCTCGACCCTGCCGGGATCCGGTGGATGCGCGACCTGCTGACGGGCTTCGCCAGCCAGGGCGGCACCGTCCTGTTGTCCTCGCACCTGCTGCACGAGATCGAGGTCATCGCCGACGACCTGGTCGTGATCGGGAACGGCAAGATCGTCGCGTCCGGCAGCAAGGAAGAGCTGCTGGCCGCAGCGGGGACGCTCGTCCGGTCGACGTCACCGCGCGACCTCGCGCACGCCCTCGAGCTGGCCGGGGTCCCCAGCACGCTCGCAGGGGACGGCTCGGTCCGCACGGACGCCGACCCCGCTCGGGTCGGGGCCGTGGCCCTGACAGCGGGCATCACCCTCACCGAGCTCCGGTCCGCCGAGAGCGCCGGGCTCGAAGACATGTTCCTGTCGCTCACTGCCGACACCCAACGCGAAGGAGTTGCGGCATGACCGCCACGATCATCCCTCCGGCCACCACCACGGAGGCCGCACCGGTCCGCCGGGCCGCCCGTCCCATCCCGACCACCCGGCTCGTCACGGTCGAGCTGCGCAAGATGTTCACCACCCGCTCGGGACTCTGGATGCTCATCAGCATCGGCGTCCTGTCGCCCATCGCGACCGGGTCGGTCATCATCTTCGCTCCCGACAGCGACGTCACCTACGAGAGCTTCGCGAGGGCGAGCGGGTTCCCGATGTCGGTGATCTTGCCGATGATCGCGATCCTGGCCGTCACCAGTGAGTGGAGCCAGCGCAGTGGGCTCACGACATTCACGCTGGTGCCGAGCCGCGGACGCGTGATCGGCGCCAAGGCGATCGCGACCCTCCTGGTGGGCCTAGGCTCCGTGGCCGTCGCCTTCGCTGTGGGCGCCCTCGGCAACGTGGCCGGTTCCGCACTCGCCGGCGTCGACACCGTGTGGGACATTTCGATGTCCATGGCGCCCCAGATGGTGCTCTTCAACCTGGTCGGCATGGCCATCGGCTTCACCCTCGGTGTCGTACTGCGCAACTCCGCGGCAGCGATCGTGGGCTACTTCGTCGTCTCCCTGGTCCTGCCGGGCATCCTCGTCCTCCTGGCCCAGGTGCGCTCGTGGTTCGAGGACCTGCAGCCGTGGATCGACTGGAACGAAACGCAGGTGGCGCTTCTCGAGGGCGCCACGAACACCGGTGAGGAGTGGGCGATGCTCGCCTCGACCACGATGATCTGGATCGTCATTCCCCTCGTCGTCGGGCTGCTCTCCCTGCGCCGCTCCGAGGTCAAGTAGTCACACACACGGGCGGCGGTATCCGGAACTCATCTGTGCGTTCCGGATACCGCCGTCTCGTCGTGGACCGTCGATGGTGTCGGTCATCACTCGCTCCTCGCGATCGGGCGGTGGTTCCGCCGTGCGCCGACCATGGCCCCGGCACGTTGCAGAGCGGCTGCAACCCGGATGCATGCAGCCCCGCGCGATTCGTCACGCCTGCGCGGAGCCCTACGGGGCTGCGTGGGAGGAGACAGTGATCACGCGGACCGTGGCGCTCCCCTTCAGCCGCTCGAGGAGCAGGTAGGTCACGAGGAGCGACTGCTGGTGGAGGATGAGTCGTGCTCGGCGGTGAGCCGCTGGCGGGACAGGTCGCGGGGTGTTGGTCACAGGCCGAGGACCAGGCGCAGCGCGGCGTCAACCTGGCGTAGTTCATCGAAGCTGAGGTGCCCGGCCGACTCACCCAAGCGCTGCGGGTCCACCGCACTCGTCTGTTCGGCCAGCACCCGGGTTGGGCGGCCGTCGATGGACACCTCAGGACGGAACGTGGCCGCTCGGGCCGAGGTGGACGTCGGCGCGACCAGCCAGGTCGAGAGGGGCAGCAGGTCGGACTGGACGACGACGGCATAGCGGGTGCCGGCCTGCTCATGGCCCTGGGCGCCGCGGGGAGAGCGCAGGCGGTAGACCTCACCACGCACGCAGCGTCTCCATGTCCCGGAGGACCTGAGCGCTCTCGGCACGGTCGGTGTCATCGGCTGCCAGCGCAGCGGCCTCGGCGCGCAGCCTGTCCTGCGCCGCTGCCTTGGCGGCATCGATCAAGGCCGCTCGAACGGCTGCGGAGACAGAGGTGCCGTCTTGCGTCAGGACGGCCAACGCCCGGCGCGCGTCTTCGTCGGGGCGGAAGGTGATCGTCTCAGCCACCTCTCAAGCGTCTCACCGCTTGTAAGACATGGGAAGGAGCCGGTCGCGGTCTCCACCAAAGGGGACCCGTCCTTGAGGCATGTGAGAGGCACGAACACTGCCGAACGAGCCACTGACCAGCGGGAACACCGCTCGGAGGGCCAAGCTTCCCAAGCTGACCGTGCGGGTTCGATTCCCGTCACCCGCTCCACCTCGGTGTGGCGGGACATCGTTTAGGGTGTCCCGCCACACAGGCCGCGTTCGGGTCCGCGGTCCCGCCATGACTCTCATCCTTCCGGCGAATCAGAGGCTCGATCGGACCCGGTGCGGGACAACCAGTTCCGGTCCGGACTCGACGATCTGGAACCGCAGGCCGCGCTGCGCCAGGTGATATCCCATCGCCAGACCTGCCTGACCTCCGCCGACGACCAGCACGTCCAACGCCGGCCGGACCGGTCCGGCCGTCATCGGACCGGCTCCGGGCGACGGGCCACGTTGAAGCTGAACATCATTCCGCTCTCGACATGTTCGGCGATGTGGCAGTGAGTCATCCACAGTCCCGCGTTGCTGACGTCGAGCAGGACGTCGATCGTCTGACCGGCCCGCAGCAGCACGGTGTCCTTCCACACCAGGTTCGGCTCCGGTGCACCGTCCCGGGACAGGACGAGGAAGCGCCCGGCCCCATGAACATGCCAGGGATGGTGCATCGGGTGATCCTGGTCCATCTCGTTGACCAGCCGGATCTTCACCCGGTCCCCGACGGTGAACGCCCAATCGATGGCGTGGTTCACGGCGCCGGTCTCCCGGTCGACGAGCTGCCAGATCATGTTGCCCGGATCCGATGCCCGGTTGATGTCGGGCATCAGGTCCTCCCACTCCAGGCCCTCTCCGCCATGGGCATGGGACTCGTCGGCCGCGTGTGAGGCAGCAGGTACCGCGTCCGAGGGCACCAGCTTCATCCCGCACTCGGGGCACGTCGACGGCTCGACCGCGGTGATCTCCGGGCGCATCGGACACGCGTAGGACGGCGCGGCGGCAACCAGCCGCATCCCGCAGACCGGGCAGGCCGACGGCTCGATTGCGATGACCTCCGGGTGCATCGGGCAGACATAGGACGACGCAACTGGAACGTCCTCGCCGTACAGCAGCGGCGTCTTCGACACGAACGCCAGTACCTTGTCCGGCTCCCGGTCGAGGTCGTGCTCGATCATCCGGCGCTCGGCGGTCAGTTCCGGGTCGGTGCGCAGCGTGGCGAATGCCCCGGCCGCGGCGCCGCCGCCGTTGGCTGCCGGTGCGACGGTGAACGCGCCCAGGTCGTAGGTCTTGTCCGGCGTCCGGTGCTCGAGCCTGACCTCTCCCGGCGCGTCGAAGAGCACGTCGACGACGGCCCGCTCCGATGGCGCCAGCAGGACGTCCTCGATGAACGTCTCCCGCTCGTAGCGGCCGCTGTCCCCGCCGACCAACTTCATCCGGGCTCCGCGCACCGCGAAGTTGAACAGCCGGGTATTGGCGGTGTTGACCAGGTACAAGCGAACGACCTCGTCGGCTGCTGCCGTCCCCGCGAAGGCCGTCTCACCGTTGATCAGCAGCACGTTGCCGAACCGGCCCATCGCGGTGAAGTTCGGCCCCGACCGCGAGAACGCGGCGATGTGCCCGTCCTCGACGAGCAAGTCGTCGAGGGTGAACGTCAGCTCCCGGTCGACCTCCGGCCAGTACTCGGGGTCCGCTGGTTCGACGACGAGCGTTCCGTAGAGCCCCATCTCCTGCGCGAAGTCCTCGCGGAGGTGCGGGTGGTACCAGTAGAAGCCGGCGTCGGGGAACTGCACCCGGCAGCTGTAGCCGCCGCCCACCGGGATCGGTTCCTGGGTCTCGTGCGGGACACCGTCGAAGCGGCTTTCCAGCCGGAGCCCGTGCCAGTGCACCGTGGTCTCCACGTCGCCGTCGTTGCGGATGTCCACGGTTATCTCGGCTCCCTGCGGAACGTGGAGCGTCGGGCCGGGAATCGAGCCGTTGTAGGCCAACATCCGCAGCTCAGCAGCCGAGCCTGCATCGCCCGTGTCCGTCCCTTCCAGGTCTTTGCGCACCGCGCCGATCGACAGGCCGAATCGGCTTCCGTCGGCCAGCCGCACGGTCTGCGGCCGGGAGACCTGAGCCAGCCCGACCGTGTCAGTCGAGAACAGGTCGTGGTCAGTGGTCATGGTGCGTTCCTTTCGACGTCGAGCCGAGGACGAGCGGGGGCCGGGCGCTCAAGGGAGGCCGGTGCAGCTGAGCCGGGGCCTACTGGTGGCCGTCGAGGGAAATCGGCTGTGCGAGTAGTGCGGACGCGGGGGCACCCTCCGGAGGGCTGCCCCGGTCATGACGCGACCGGCCCGTCCGCGCAAGCGATGCGGGACTGCGCTCGGTCCCGGAGGGAGCCGGTGGTGGGCGACGGGGCCGTCCTCGGCGATGCGCTCACCGAGCTCGGCGAGCACGCGTGTGCTGGTCATCGCTTCTCTCCGATTCGATGAGCTGGGGAGGGTGGACGGCTGGCGCGGCCGCAGGAGTGACCGCGCCAGCCGGGTCGTGCGCAGGCCGTGCGGTGGTGCTAGGCGGCGATGGGCTCGCTGTCGGTGCTGTTAGCGGCCGGGCTGTCGGCGGGCTTCTTCAGCAGCACGGAGGCGAGGACCGCACCGACGGCGGCGATGCCGGCGGCGCCGAGCAGAGCGGCCGAGAACCCGTCGGTGAGGTCGGACGGGTTGCCGATCTGGTCGGCACCGAACGCAGCCGCGACCGCGGTCATCGCCGCCAGGCCCAACGCGGAGCCGATCTGGTAGCTGGTGTTGACGATCCCGGCGGCCAGGCCGCCCTCCTCGGGCGCCGCAGACGACAGCGCGGTGCCGAGCGAGGGGATGAAGGCCATCGCCATGCCTGCGGCGGTCACCAGCGACGCGGGCAGGATGTCGACGACGAAGCTGCCGTTGGCGTCGATGAACGACAGCCACACCAGGCCAACGGCCAGCGTGGCGAGACCCGAGACGGTCATCGCGTTCGGGCCGAAGCGGGCGATGAGCTTCGGGGCGACCGCGACCATCCCGATCATGATTGTGATCGTCAGCGGCAGGAGCGCGGCGCCGGACGCGAACGCACCCAGGCCGAGGATCTGCTGCAGGTACAGGTTCACGAAGAAGAACATCGGGATCCAGGCGGCGCCGAGCAGCAGTTGCGCGACGTTGGCTGCAGCAAGGTTCGGTGCGCGGAAGATGCCCAGGCGCATCAGCGGCTGACGGAGCTTGGCCTGCAGTGCGACGAACACACCGAGGAGCGCGAGGCCGCCGAGGCCGGCGAGCAGGGTGCTGCCGGAGGTCCAGCCGGCTTCAGGGGCGCGGACGATCGCGAAGACGACCGCGCCGAGGCCGAGCGTGGCGGTGGTTGCGCCGGCGAGGTCGAGCGAGCCGCGGCCGGTCATCCCGGCCGGCATGACCGAGCGGGTGAGCAGCAGCACGACGGCGGCGACCGGCAGGTTGATGAAGAACACCCACGGCCACGACGCGTACTCGGTCAAGACGCCGCCGAGGAACACACCCGCGGTGCCGCCGGCAGGTGCGGCCGCGCCGTACAGGGCGAGGGCCTTCGGGAACTCGCTGGTGCCGCCGAACACCTGGAACAGCAGGGTGAGCGCGGCCGGGGCGATGAGCGCCGAGCCGGCACCCTGGATCGCACGGCCGGTCAGCTCGACCGCGACGCCTTCGGCCAGGCCGGCGACGAGCGAGCCGACGACGAGGACCACCCAGCCCGTGATGAAGATCCGGCGGGCGCCGAACAGGTCGGACAGCCGCCCGCCGAGCAGCAGCAGCCCGCCGAAGGCGACGACGTAGGCGTTGAAGACCCAGCTGAGGTCCTGCGGGTCGAAGCCGAGGTCGGCCTGCATCTTCGGCAAGGCGACACCGATGATCGAGGTGTCCATGATGACCATGAACTGAGCGGCGGCGATGAGCGCGAGCGCCAGCCGGCGCCGGCTGCTCGTCGAACTCGCCGCGGGTGCGGTGGTTGTCATGACGGTTCCTGTCTTCTGCGAAGGACAGCCGGCGGTGGCTGTCAAGAACGCAGGTTCGTGAGGCCCTCTGTCCTGCCGCTGTCCTCGCTCTGTCGTCCTCGCCACTGCACACCCGCGACAGCTGCGGTCGTCGAGATCCGTACCGGTCCTGTCGGCATGCGTCCGTCGCCGTGGTACGTCTTCCGCGGCCCGTACTGTCGCCGCGCATGAGCTTCGTGGCCGTCGGCGTCCGCGACGACGCTCTCGTGGCCTATGTCGACTCGCGGCGGGTTCGCCCGCCACGACGAGCTGCCGTACGGGACCGCGGACGAGAAGGCTCACATCGTCGCGCACGTGCTCGTCGTGCTCGCGGGCAGGATGACCCCGACCAGCAGTGGGCCCCCTTCCACCTCGCGGCGGCGGCGTGGAAGTGGCCGCGCGCCCGTCGTCGCCGATAGAGGCCGCCGCCTCTGTCATCGACGCTCTGCCTCTCCACGGGAACGCACTCGTTTGCGACGGCTCAAGTGACGTCGGCGCAGCCGTCGACGACACCCCCGTCGTGTCCCCCGCTGGGTGCTTCACCGAGGGCAGGCAAGGCGTGTCGTCCGCTGTCGTGTATCTGCCGCTGGACAGCGCGCTTTGCCCTGCCGCTCGGGACCCCGGGGCTGGCTCACCGCACGCCTTGACGATTAGCGACTCGTCGCCGTCAGCAGAGCCTGCGCGGATGCTCGACTCCGGCAGCCGCCGCTGGCGGCTGCGCCGGCCGGCACGATGACGAACGCGCGGCCAGACCGCTTTGCCGTCTCCGCCAGTTGGCGCGCCGTGGTGATGCGCAACGTCCGCGTCGAGCTCGTCGACGGCGGGTGACCCGGTCTCACCGTGCCGCCCGGTGTCTGGTCTACGCCAGGTGGCACGTGAGTCCAGCGGTGGCCACATCGGCATTCCGCGGCGTGCCATCGGGTGCGAACAGGGCCGGTGAGCGTTGCTCGCAGCGGCGCCAGCGACGCTCCTGATCGGCCAGCAGGCCGACCAGCACCACAACAGCCAGGACGACACCCATCACGGCGGTCACCGGCAGGGTCAGCGGTGAGGCCGTGTTGACCGCCAGGCCAGTGAGCACACCGGCGATGACCGCGGTCAACGCAGCGACGGCCGTCGCCTGATGCGTCCAGTGGTGCCAGCCAGTGAGCCGCTGACCGGCGTGCCGCATGACGGCGTGCTGGTCATCGCCTGCGCTCAGCAGCCAGTACTTGCGGGCCTCCGGCCCGGCGACGTCGAAGTAGAAGCTGCGGACCCGGCCGATCGCGCGGGCGTAGTACGCGTCGTGGACGGCCAGGTCGGCCAGGCGCGCGTAGCTCATGACGCCGAGCATCAGCAGCGCTGGCAAGACGGAGAACGCGAATACCAGGAAGGTGTCGCCGAGCCGGTCGAGCTGGGCGACCAGCGCCAGGGCGACCAGTGCGCCGCTGACGGCGGACAGGAACAGCGAGCTGCGTCCGTTCGCCTCGATGATCGTCGACGAGCGTGAGGCCTGCAGCGTGTAGTGCTCGGTCGTCAGCGCAGACATCAGCGCGCTGCTCGGCACGGTCTCGCCGGACGGGCGCAGACCTTGCCCGCGCGGTTCGGGGATGTTCATGGCGGACTCCGGGGCTGATGGGTTCTCGGACGTGACAGGGGCTTGCGGGTCAGGTGGTACGTGGCTCGTCGAGCAGGTCGATGACGATCTCGGCGGGCAGCTGCTCGAGATGCTCGGACGCCGCGGCCATCAGGGGCAGGCCCTCGGTCTGGCCGTGCTCGCAGCGCTTGCGGATGGCGGCGTCCGGCCGGCGGGCGTAGCCGAACCAGGTGCCGTCGGCGGCGCCGTGCAGGCGGGAGCCGTAGCGGCCACAAGACGCGGAGATGGCCGCGCTGGGCCGGGTGCGTGCCGACGCGGCGGCGAGCTTGGCGAGTCGGTGCCGGGCGGCGTCGCGCTGCAGCTCCCGGGCGGTCTGGCGACTGAGCACCAGCGCGGTCCAGGCGTCCATGTCATGTGCTCCGTCTCAGAGGACGCGGGCGTCGCTGTCGAGCGCCGCGTACAGGTCGATGAGGTCGTCGAGGCTCATGGGGCGGGTGCTGTCCGGCCGGTGCTCGGGGTAACGCGGCTGGATCTGGTCGAGGTCGGGGGCGGTGAAGGCGGTCGCGCCGGCGTCGAGCAGGTAGGTGGCGGTCCGCCACGGGACAGGCGTGCTGTCGCACGCGAGGCAGCTGGGGCAGATGTGCACGAAGCTCGGCTCGACGGCCGCGTCCGCCGTCGGAGCGGGCAGCGCGAGGACGATCGCGGTGGAGGGCACGTCGAAGGTCAGCTGGCAGCTGTCGCAGGTGGTGCGGATTGTCGTGGTGGTCATGTCGGCCTCCGGGCCTCGTGTCGCTATTGGCTTGCGATGCACACGGTCGGCCGGGGCGCTGTCCCTGACCTGTCCCACCTCTGTCACCGAAGCGGACATCTGGTCCCGGGCGCCGTTCCGGGGCGCGTCGGTGGACAGCGGACGGACAGCGCAGCGAGGCAGCTTGGGTGGCGTAAGAGGAACGCCCGCTGGACGAAGGTGAGCGCGATGCCCGAGGTCAGGCTCTCGGTCGGCTCAATGCAGTGCAGGCACTGTGTGCGCGAGGTGACCGGCTGGCTCCGTGACGTCGTCGGCGTCGAGACGATCATGGCCGACGCGAAGACCGGCACGGTGGTCCTCGGCGGCACGATGACCGTCGCCGACGTCCTGGCCGTGTTCGCCGGCTCCGACTACACCCCGCAGGTTGTGGACGCAGCGCCGGCTACTGAGACGTGAGCTGCCCGGACTTCGCTACGTCCACCGCAGCTCGAGGCGCACCCAGCCGGACGGCCGCCCCGGTTACTTCGTCGACCTGACCCCACAGGTCGTCGAGCTCGGCCTGCTCGTGCGGCGGTGCCGGGCGCGCCGACGCCTGCCGAACCTCGACGGCCTCGTTCAGCCGCGCCTGCGCCTCGTCCCGCTGACCCACCGAGGCGGCCACGCGCGCCAGACCTTCCAGGCCGGTCGCGAGCAAGGTCGGTTCGCTGTACTGCTGCCCGGCAGTGTGTACCTGCGTGTACCGCTCGGCGGCGTCGTCGAGCAGCCCGTCGCGCCAGTCGCACCATGCGACACCGGCGAGTGCGTGCCCGCCCCACAGAGGGGTGCCCAGTTGGGTCAGGCCGCGCACCGCCTCCTCGAACAGCGGCCGGGCCGTCGTCGCATTCCCATCGATCTGCGCGATCTGCGCCCGTCCCAGGCCGGCGAGGACGGCACCTGCGGCGTCCCCGACCTCCTCGGAGGCAGACGCAGCTCGGTCGAACGCGCCCGAGGCCGCCTCGCGTTCGCCGAGAGCCAGCAGCGCGACGCCGAGGTCGGACAGCGCCCACTGGGCGGTGTTGAACACCCCTGCCGAGCTTGACACCTCGATCGCCTGCTCAAGGACGGGTATCGCCTCGGCGTACCGGCCGAACTCCTTCAGTCCCCAGCCCAGGTGGTAGAGCACAGCTGACAGGCCCCATGCGTCATCGAGCCGGCGGAACGCCTCCGACGCGGTCCGGCCCATCGCCCGCGACCGCGGCTCGTCGCCTCGGCGGATGAAGTTCTGCAGGCGGACGAACGCAACGACCGCATGACCCCAGTGGTCGGCCCGGGCGGTGAACTGCTCCTCGGCCTCGGCGAGCAGCCGTGCGAAGCGGCCGGGGTCTGAGCCGTTGAGCAGCTCGACTGCGAGCAGCACCTTCGACAGGGCAGCGCGATGCGCTTCACCCTCAGCCTCGAACAGCTGCAAGCTCTCGAGCGCCGTCTCCGCACAGCGCGGGCTCGGATGCACCAGGCAGGCCCGTGGACGCTCGACGATCGACACCGCCTGCAGCGCCCGGGCTCGCGCCTGCTGGCTCGCGCCGGGAGTGGCGATGAGCTTCGACAACACCTCGCGGCCTTCGACGTGCCGTCCCAGGTGCCAGAACAGCGCGAGCGAACCGGCTAGTCGTAGCCCGTCTTCGACCCGGCTCGGGTCGGCCGACAGCCTCGCCAACGCTGCACGCAGGTTGGGGTGCTCGTTGCGCAGCCGCTGCAGCGCCGCCCGCTGTCCGTGACCGCGCAGGCTCTGCTCGGCCTGCTCAGCGAAGTGCCGGAAGAACGTCGCGTGCAGGGCTGCCGTGTCGTCTCGCTCCCCGGAGGTGTCGAGTTCCTCGACTGCGTACTGCCGAAGCGTCTCGAGCATGCGGTACCGCGACGGCGAGCCGGGCTCGAGCACGACCATCGACCGGTTGACCAGGTGGTCGAGCACGTCGAACACCTCACCGGCGGGGATGTCCTTGCCCACGACGACGGCCTCGGCTGCCTCGAGCGTCCAGCCGCCGTGGAAAACGGCCAGGCGCCGGAACGCCTGCTGCTCGGGCTGCGACAGCAGCGCGTGGCTCCACTCGACGGTCGCACGCAAGGTCCGCTGCCGGGCCTCTGCGGTGCGCCGTCCGCTGGTGAGCAGACCGAAGCGGTCACCCAATCGGCCTGCCAGGTCCGGCAACGACAGCGACGACATGCGTGCCGCAGCGAGTTCCAGCGCGAGCGGCAACCCATCAAGCTGCCGGCACACCTGCGCCAGCGCCAGCAGGTTCGGCTCCGACAGATCCAGGCTCGCGCGGACAGCCGACGCCCGCTCGACGAACAGAACAGCGGCTGGGAACTGCAGCACCTGCTCGGCGGGCGTCCCCTCGGGCGGCACCGCGAGCGGCGCGACGCTGACCTGCACCTCGCCGGGAACGGCGAGGGCTTCCCGGCTGGTCGCGAGCACGGTGACGTGCGCGGCCGCGCCGAGGATGGAGTCCACGAGCGTCGCGACCGCGTCGATGACGTGCTCGCAGTTGTCCAGCACGAGCAGCAGCCGCCGGTTCACGAGGTAGGCAAGGAGGCGGGCGCGTACCGCCGCATTCGGGTCGGCACCGTCGAGCGGCACGCCGAGCGCGTCCGCGACCGCCAGCGGCACGTCAGCCGGGTTGCTCACCGCCGCCAGACGGGCCAGATGGACATGCTGCTCGAAGTGGTCGGCGAGCTGGTGGGCAGACGCCATGGCCAGTGACGTCTTCCCGGCGCCGCCAGGGCCGACCAAGGTGACGAGGTGCTGGCGAGTGAGCGCGTCGCTCAGCTGCGCGAGCTCGTCGTCGCGTCCGATCAACCGCAAAGTAGGGATCGGCAGGGTCCGCTTCGATCCGGTCTCGGCTTCCTGGCCGACCGCCGGGGTCTGCGCTGCTGGCGCGGCCGGTCCGGCCTCGGCAGCAGCCGAACCAGCCGGACCGGGCTGTGCAGGCACGGCTGCGAGCGCATCGTCCTGCTCGAGAATGCGCTGGTGCAGCGTGCGGAGCGCAGCGGAGGGCTGCAGCCCGAGCTCGTCGTCGAGGTGACGGCGGGTGCGGGCGAACACCTCGAGCGCGTCCGCCTGCCGCCCTGCGCGGTACAGGGCAGTCATCAGCAGGCCGGCGATCGCCTCCTGCCCGGGGTCCCCCGCGATGGTCGGCTCGAGGTCGGCGGCGACCTCGACGTGCCGGCCCCCCACCAGGGCCGCCTCGGCCCGCTCGGTCAGTGCAGCCTGGTGCAGCTGATCCAACCGGGCGGCCTCGACGGTCGCCCACCCCTCACCGGCAAAGTCAGCGAGCGGATCATCACGCCACAGCGCCAGCGCCTCGTCGTACAGGGCCAGCGCGTCACCTGCAGCGTTGCTGCGCGCGGCGGTGCGCGCGGCCTGCACCAAGCTCACGAATCGGTGCAGGTCGACGCGGTCGCGGTCGACGTCGGCGCGGTATCCGGATGCCTCCCGAACGATGACGTCGACGCCGTGCGCGGCGAGCGCCCGACGCAGCTTCGACACACGCAGCTGCAGGGCGTTCAGCGGGTCGGCCGGCAGGGCGGACTCCGACCACAGCCGGTCGATGAGCGAGCTGGCGGCGACGGTCCGGCCCGGTGAGAGCAGCAGCAGGGCGAGCAAACCGCGCTCTGCCGCCCCGGGCAACTTCGCTGGCTCATCGTCGACGCGCAGCTGCATGGCGCCGAGCAGGCGGAACTCGACCTCGGTCACGGCGCACCCCCTCCTGGGCGTCCGCAGTCTGCACCCGAGCGACCCACTCCTACAGGAAACGGAGCACCGCTGTCCGGACGCTGTCCACGACCGTGGCATCCGGCCGGCGCCAGACAGCGCGGCGACAGCCCCGGCCGCGACTGTGACGCCCGGCCGGCACGCCGCCGGCACCAGACGAAGGAGAACCTCATGAGCATCGAGACCTACACCGTCACCGGGATGACCTGCGATCACTGCAGCAGCTCGGTCAGCGCCGAGGTCAGGGCCGTCGCCGGCGTCACCGCAGTCGACGTCGACCTGGCCACCGGCACGGTCACCGTCACCAGCGACCAGCCCGTCAGCACCGACAAGATCCGCGAGGCGGTCGAGGAGACCGGCTACACCCTCGCGTCCTGAACACCGCGCTCCGGCGGAGCCTCGGACCCCTGCTCCGCCGGAGCGCGGACATCAGCCGGCACCCACCCGCCCAGCCACGTCCGCCCAGCACATCGCACCCTCGTGCCGGATTCATCGACTCCCCCGGCCACGCAGGCCTCACCACACCCAGCCTCGCCGCGCTCGCCTGCCGGCCAGCGACGCGCTCCGGCGTCGAAGCCAGGGACGTCTTCGGAGGCGTGCTGCGGCGCGGGTTCACCACCGGGTCGAGCACGACCGCCCCGGCCGGCGTCGACGACCCCGACCCAGCCCGGGCGTGACCTCATCCCCGGCCGGGGCCGCCGCATCCGCTGACCCGCCACCCGCCACCCGCCAGCACCTGACCAAGTCCAGCCAGCGCAACACCATCCGGACAGCACCCGGACAGCGCCGCTGAGCAGCCTCACCACCGAACCACCCGCACCGCAGCGCGCCCGACCAACCCAGGAGCAGCCATGACCACCACCGCCGAGCCCACCCAAACTGCCGGGTACAGCGACGACGCGCCGACGGTCGTGCGCCACCTGGAGATCACCGGCATGACGTGCGCCAGCTGCATCGGCCGCATCGAGAAGAGCCTCAACAAGGTCGACGGCGTCGCAGTCGCTCAGGTCAACCTCGCCACCGACGTCGCCACCGTCACCTACGACCCGAACACGGTCGACCTCGACGAGCTCATCGGCGCTGTCACCGCCGCCGGGTACGGCGCCACCCCCAGGCAGGAGACGAAGGCAGTCGGGCCAGCTGCGCCCACGACGGCGACGGGCGGGGACGACACCGCCGAGCGCGACCGCGAGCTGAACCGCATCAAGCGCAAGTGGCAGATCGCGCTCGCCACCGGCCTCGGCCTCATGGGCCTGATGTACGTGCCGCTTTACCTGGACACGATTGACTGGCTGATGCCGGCGATCTTCGTCGTCGCCACCGTCATCCAGTACTGGGCCGGCAAGAGCGTCTACGCCAGCGCCTGGCAGGCCGCCAAGCACCGCAGCACCAACATGACCACACTGGTTGCGCTCGGCACCGGTGTTGCCTGGACGTACAGCACCTTCGTCACCCTGTGGCCCGCGCAAGCCGAAGAGCTCGGGCTGCCACTGCACGTCTACTACGAGACGTCGCTGATCATCGTTGCGCTCGTGCTCGCCGGGAAGTGGATGGAAGCCCGCGCGAAGAAGGCGACCGCCGCGGCCGTCACCGCCCTCGTCGGCCTTGCCCCGAAGACAGCCCGGATCGTGCGGGACGGGCTGGAAGTCGACATCCCGGTCGAGCAGGTCGCCGTCGGCGACATCGTCCGCATCCGACCTGGCGAGAAAATCCCCGTCGACGGCGTCGTCGCGACCGGCACCACCACCGTCGACGAGAGCATGCTGACCGGCGAGAGCCTCCCGGTGGACAAGGCCGAAGGCGACCAGCTCATCGGCGCGACCATCAACACCACCGGCACCGTCCTCATGCGCACCACGGCCGTCGGCGACGACACCGCCCTCGCGCAGATCGTCCGGCTCGTCGAGGACGCGCAGAGCAGCAAGGTCCCGATGCAGCGCCTGGCGGACAAGGTGTCGTCCGTGTTCGTCCCGGCCGTCATCCTGACCGCGCTGCTCACCGCACTGGCATGGGCGGTGTTCGGCCCGGACGGCGAGAGCATGACGATGGCGATCACCACCTCGATCGCCGTGCTGATCATCGCCTGCCCGTGCGCCCTCGGCCTCGCGACACCCACCGCCGTCATGGTCGGCACCGGCCGTGCGGCCGAGCTCGGCATCCTGATCAGCAACGGCGAAGCGCTCGAGCAGGCACGCCGGCTGACCGCCGTCGTCCTCGACAAGACCGGCACCATCACCCAGGGCAAGCCGGCGCTGACCGACGTCACCGTCGTCGACGGCTGGACCTCCGACGAGCTGCTGCGCCTGGTCGCAGCCGCTGAGACGGGCAGCGAGCATCCGGTCGCGCAGGCGATCGTCACCGCCGCCCGCGACCGTGGCCTCACGCTGCCGCCCGTCGACAGCTTCGACTCCATCCCAGGGCACGGCCTCCTCGCGACCGTCGACGGCCACCGGCTCCGTGTTGGCAACGCCGCCCTGATGGAGCGCGCCAGCGTCGACGTCAGCCACTTGGGGGCGGCCGCGCTCGCGCGGGCCGAGCAGGGCGGCACCCCGATGTACGTCGCCGTCGACGAGCGCGCCGCCGGTCTGGTCACCGTCGCCGACACCATCAAGGCCGAGAGCCCCGAGGCGATCGCGCAGCTCATGGCCCTCGGTCTGCAGGTGTGGATGATCACCGGCGACAACGCCGCTACCGCCCACGCCGTCGCCCGTCAGGTCGGCATCGACAACGTCCTCGCCGACGTGCTTCCTGCCGACAAGGCCGCCAAGGTCGCCGACCTGCAGGCGCAGGGCCACGTCGTCGCCATGTCCGGCGACGGCGTCAACGACGCCGCCGCGCTCGCCCAGGCCGACCTCGGCATCGCCGTCGGCACCGGCGCCGACGTCGCCATCGCCGCCTCGGACATCACTCTCGTCGGCGGCGACCTGCGCAGCATCGTCTCGGCGATCGCCCTGTCCCGCCGGACAGTCAGCGTCATGCGGCAGGGGCTGGCGTTCGCTTTCGCCTACAACGTGCTGCTCATCCCGGTCGCCGCCGGCGCCCTGTACTGGTTCGACGAGCTGCTGCTCGACCCGGTGCTCGCGTCCGCGGCGATGGCGATGAGCTCGGTCAGCGTGCTCACCAACGCGCTGCGGCTGCGGCGGTTCCGCCGGCCGGAGACGGTGCACGAGATCGAGCACCCGCCGGTGCGGCAGCGGATCGGGCAGTACGCCTACCTGACCGGCATCGCCGTCGTCGCCGTCGCGATCGGCACTGCCCTGACCGCCGTCTCCCGGATGGAGTTCGCTGAGCGCGGCATGAACGGCACGCTCGCCTGGATGCAGATCACCGGCATGCCGATGCGGCCGGCGATGAGCGTCATGATGACCGCCGAGGTCGACCCGGCCAGCGCCGAGAACGCCGGCATGGACGTGCACCTCGACGTGCCCGACAGCACACGTCCCGGCGTGCCGTCCCGGGTCACGGCCACGGTCGTCGACGCCGAGACCGGCGAGCCGATCGAGGACATCACCCGCAGCCACGAGGCGTGGATGCACCTCATCGCCACCCGCGACGACCTCGGCACGTTCGCCCACGTGCACCCGGAGCCGACCGGCAAGGCGGGCGAGCTCGCCCTCGACATCACCTTCCCGACCGCCGGCCGGTACATAGTCAACACCGAATTCCGGCAGCAGGGCCAGATGAGCGATGTCCACCAGCGCCAGTACGTCACCGTCACCGGCGACGCCCCGGCGCCGGTCGTCCTCACCGAGAGCCCACGGGAGGTCGTCGTCGACGGCGTCCGCGTCGAGCTCGGCGGTGACGCCGTCGTCGGTGGGCCCAGCGACCTGCACTTCGAGTTCACCGACGCGACCAGCGGCGAGCCGATCGACAACCTGCAGCCGTTCCTCGCGGCTGCCGGACACGTCGTCGTCATGCGGGCCGACGGAACGACCTTCGCCCACGAGCACGCCGAGGTCGAGGACGGCGGCGGTCGGCCCGTGTTCGCGATGCCGGGCACCACGTTCGGGCCGGAGCTGAAGGTGCACGCGCAGTTCGACACCGTCGGCACCTACCAGCTGTGGGGCCAGTTCCGCACCGCGGACGGCGACGTGCTCACGGTGCCGTTCACCGTCGACGCCCGCTGACCCACCGCACAAGCTCCCGGCGGCCGGCCGCATCCGCACCGGCCGGCCGGCCGCCGGGCCACCACCCACCCGTCACCGCTGCCCTCTGGGGATCGCCATGCCCGAGTACGACGTCATCGTCATCGGCGCCGGCCAGGCCGGACTGGCCGCCGGTCACGCCCTCCGCACCACCGGCCTCAGCTTCACGCTGCTCGAGGCCGACGAGCAGCCCCGTGGGTCGTGGGCGCCTCCTACGACTCGCTCACCCTGTTCCCCCCGGCCAGGTACTGCGCCCTGCCCGGTCTGCCGTTCCCCGGCGACCCGGCGCGGTATCCGCACCGCGACGAGGCCGCCGCCTACCTGCGGCAGTACGCCGACCACTTCGCACTTCCGGTCCTCACCGGCTCCTGAGTCGCAGCAGTCCGCCGGCACGCCGATGGTCTCGTCGTTGAGCTGACCGGCGGCGAGCAGCTGACCGCCTGAGCGGTCATCGCCGCGACCGGGCCGTTCGGCGCCCCGCAGGCCCCCGACCTGCCCGGCATGGGGATTTACAACGGCGAGCTGCTGCACACAGCCGTGTACCAACGGCCCGAGACATACACCGGACAGCGCGTGGTCGTCGTCGGCGCGGCAACTCCGCCATCCAGATCGCCGTCGAACTCGCCCAGGTGGCTGAGGTGTCGCTCGCGACCCGGTCGCCGCTCAAGACCCGACGTCAGCGGACCAGCTCGGCCACGCCAATATCTCCATGACCAGCGACGCGTACTTCGGGCGCAAAGTGCTGGCCACCGGCGCAGCCGCCATGCTGGAGATCATCGGCACTTGAGGTGCCGTACCGCGCAGTGCCGGGCCGGTATCGCTGGACGTTCGAACAAGCATGCTCATACCACTGTGCCTGCAGCCGTCCCTGTAGCGCGAAGCCCAGGACCTCATACCCGGGAATCACAATGGTGCGCCGCTGGGCTGCTCACTCATTGCCCCGCGCTACAGCCGTTCGACGAGTTCGTACACCTGACCGTCGGGGGCCGTGAAGTGGACGTAACGCTCGCGCTCGTTGCTCGACACATGTGCGTCTACGGTGACTCCCGCCGACGTGAGCTCCGCTACCGCCTGATCAAGATCGTCGACCAGGAAGCCCAGGCTCCTGTCGATGGCGCCCATGCCCTGCGGTGACGCCACTGCGAAAGACGACCCGTCCGGCAGATCGAAAAGGTCTGCCTCGACTCCCTCGACCGAGGCGGGCACCATCCCGAGGACCTCCTGCAGGAACTGCCGCATCTCCGGGCGTGCACTCGTCGCCGTCCCAGCGAAGACGATTCCCTTGACGATCAACGCTCCCCCGTCGTTAGCTGCTCTGCTGACCGTAGTGGCCTGATGCACTGCACGAGAAGCAGCCGGTCGGGGGTCGGGGTCGCCTGCGTCGGCCCTCTCTCGCGTCAGCCGGCTCCGCCGACGAGCAGGCGGACGCGCAGCCTCGAACTCCTCTTGCCGATCGCCCAGGCCCACCAGAGCCCGCTGGACGAACGATTCGGCACCGGCATCCCCAGCCGACAGCGTCCCCTGCGTTGCCGCCGCTTCAGACGACGATGACGACCTTGCCGCGTGCGCGGCCAGCTCGCAGGTGACGGATCGCCTCCGGCACCTCGTCGAGGGTGAACCTCCGGTCTACGACCGGTACCACGCGGCCGTCTGCGAGCATCACCGCGAGGAGTTCGAGGTCGGTGCGGCGCGGGCTGGAGAAGACGACGCCGAGTCTCTGACGGACGAACGGGGACAGCGCGATCGCCTGCAGCTGCCGGGACAGGCCCAGCACCTGACCGCCCCCTTCTCCCCCGACGATCACGATGGTCCCCGTGGAGGTGAGGGCAGCGCGCAGCTGGCCGACGCTCCGGTCCCCTCCGGTGTCGATGACGACGTCGTAGCGGCAGGGCCGATCGGCGATGTCCTCGCGGGTGTAGTCGATGACGTCGTGGGCACCGATGGACCGGACCAGATCGACCTTGGAGGTGCTGCACACACCGGTCACCGTGGCCCCGGACGCTGTCGCGAGCTGGACCGCGAACGTGCCCACCCCGCCTCCGGCGCCGATGACGAGCACCCGCTGGCCGGCCTAAACGCGGCCGGCATCGCGGAGCGCCTGCAGGGCCGCCGTCGCGGACGACGGGGTGGCGGCGGCTTCCTCGAAGGTCACGTCCGGCGGCTTGGCGACCAAACCGCTCTCAGGGGCGGTGGCGTACTCCGCGTACCCCCCGGTGCCTGTGCCGAATACAGGGTCCCCGATCTGGAAGCGCGTCACGTTCCGACCGACGGCCGCCACGGTTCCGGAGACGTCGAGCCCGGGCACGGGGTTCTTCGGTGCGCGCAGGCCGAACCCTGCTGCCCGGATCCCGTAGGGCAGGCCGGTGACGGTGTGCCACACACCCTGGTCGAGTCCTGCGGCGCGGACCCGGACCAGTACGTCCCCCTCCCCGACGGCGGGACGGTCGACGGTCTCGACGGCCAAGAGGTCTGGTGAGCCGTACGAGCGGCCCACGACGGCCCGCATGGTCGCGGCTGGAGGTGCGGGGTTGCTGCTCGAGCTCTGAGTGCTGAGCGGGGTGGTGCGCATGGGAGACCTCTTCACGTGTGGCTGGGACAGCGTGCGGGACGGCGGGTTGGACGGGTTGCGGCTCATGCGTCGACCAGGGCGCGGTCGGCCGGCAGCCGGTTCAGGACCCCCTTGGCGAGCAGGAACACGAGCAGCGAGACCTCGGCGAGGATGAACAGGCCCACGAGTGCGGGGTTGACGGCGTCGGCGGCGGCAGGTGCGAGGAACTGCAGCAGGACGTCGACGAGATAAGACGTGGACGCCGCGACGAGGAGGGCGGCGATGACGCGCGGGAACATCCCCGAGCGCCAGGCGAGCAGGCCGAGGGGGAAGAGCCACAGGCCGAAGAAGATCTGGGCGATGAGGTAGCCGTGGTGCTGCAGGTCCAGCAGGAGCATCACCAGCGCGTCGGCGCCCTCGACGCCGAAAGCCGCGGCGTAGGACGGATCGGTCGCGACGAGCAGCGCACCCAGCTGGTTCACCATGTTGAGCGTGGTGATGGCCACGGCGATCACGACGAAGAGGACCATCGCCCGCGCCAGCCGGGTGTCGACGTGGTGCAGGAGCCGGTGGAGCGTCAGCACGACGAAGACGAGGAACGTCGCCTGCACCAGGTCGGCGACGAGGCTGTACCTGACGAGATCGGCGCTCTCCAGCACTCTGGCGGCCGTGGTCATCGCATCCCCGGGCACGTAGACCTGGCCGCGGACGATGTGCGCGAAGGCGCCGAGCACGGCGACGACGAGGTAGTACAGACCTGCCGTGCGGGCGAGCCGCTGGGTGGGCTTCATGACGTGCTCCTGTGGTCGGTGGGGCCGTGCTGTCCTCCGACCGTGGCAGCCACCGGTTGAGCCCGGGTCGTGCCGTGGTTGAGCGCGGCGAGCACCGACAGGAACCGTGCGAAGATCGGTCCGACCAGGAGGGACCTGCCGTGGTTCGGATCCGGCTCTTCGGTGAGGTCGGCGCCACCGACGACCGTGGTCGGCCGCTCGATCTGGGTCCCGCGAAGTGTCTGGCGGTCCTGGCGGTCCTCGCCCTGGCGCCTCGGTCGGCGATCCCGGTGTCCCGGATTGCCGAGGCTGTCTGGGGTGAGGCCCCGCCGCGGACCGCTGAGAAGACCCTGCAGTCGTACGTCACGCGGCTGCGCAAGGCCCTCGGCAACGACTCGATCGTCCGCGCCGGTGCGGCCTACCGCCTGGACCTGCCCGGCGAGGCGGTCGACGTGGTGCGCTTCCGCAAGCACCTGGACGCCGGGGACGTCGAGGCGGCGTTGGCGGAGTGGACCGGGACGCCGCTCGCCGGCCTGGACGTCCCCGGCCTCACCGCCACGGTCGACGGTCTGGTCGAGCAGCGACTCGGGGCAGTGGAAACGGCGCTCGGGCGTCAGGTGGACGACGATGCCGCCGCCGCGATCGGCGCGCTGACGGAGCTGACGGCGGACCACCCGTTCCGCGAGGGCTTCTGGGCGCTCCTGATGACCGCGCTCTACCGACTGGGCAGGCAGGCGGACGCCCTGGCCGCGTTCCAGCGGGTCCGGAGCCACCTCATCGACGAGCTCGGCGTCGAGCCCGGCCTGCGGCTGTGTGAGCTCGAGACCCGCATCCTCGACCAGAGCCCGTCCCTCGGCGATGTGCAGAGATCGCCCTCAGAGCGGGACGACACCACGCGCCGCGGGAACTTGCCGGTGCGGCTCGACCGCCTGATCGGCCGCGCGTCCCTCGTGCAAACCCTCGCGGCCGCGTTGTCGACCTCGGCGGTCGTGACGCTCGTCGGATCCGGGGGAATCGGCAAGACCCGCCTGGGCCTGGCCGGGGCGCAGGCCTGGGGAGACGGCTCGGGTGAGGCCTGGTTCGTCGAGCTGGCAGGCCTCGCCTCCTCCGCGGACGTGCCGCATGCCGTCGCCGAGGTCATCGGGGTCGCCGAGGGCCCAGGCAGGACGACGACGCAGGCCGTCGTCGCGGCACTGCGTCCCCGACGGGCACTGGTGGTGCTCGACAACTGCGAGCACCTGCTCGACGGCGCGGCCGCGATGGCCACGGCGCTCGCCGAGGGCTGTCCCGACCTCCGCGTCCTCGCCACCTCGCGCGAGAGGCTCGGGGCACGCGGTGAACAGCTGCTGGCGGTGCCCCCGCTGGACACCGCCGGACCGGCCGCCGAGCTGTTCACGGAGCGGGGCCGCGCCGCGTCCCGAACGGTCGACGCCGAAGCCCACCGCGCCGAGATCATCGACATCTGCCGCGCCCTCGACGGGGTGCCGCTCGCGATCGAACTCGCGGCCGCCCGCACCACGACGCTCACCGTCCCGGAGATCGTCGAACGATTGGACGACCGGCTCCGGCTCCTGACGCGGGGCCCACGGACGAACGCGGACCGGCACCGGACCCTGCGCGCGACCATTCAGTGGTCGGTCGACCTCCTCACCCCGGAACTCCGCACGTTCTTCGCCCGGCTCTCCGTCTTCGCCGGCGGGTTCGACCTCCCGGCGGTCCACCGAGTCTGTGCCGAACCAGGCCTCGACGAGGCGCAGGTCGAGGACCTGCTGGAGGACCTCGTCGACCAGTCGATGCTCGGCGTCGAGCCAGGTCCGACCGGGCGTCGCTTCCGGCTGCTCGAGACCCTGCGGGAGTTCGGAGCGGCCGACCTCGCCGCCGCCGGCGCGACGGATCAGGTCGCGCGACGCCACGCCGAGTGGTGCATGGAGGAGGTCGCCCACATCCATCACCGGCTGGTCGGCCGAGCCGAGGTGGAGGGAGTGGCGCAGCTCGGTGCCCTGTGGCCCAACCTGCGGGCGGCCGTCGACCGCGCCTGCCGGATCGGGGACCATCTCCTCGCGGATGCGCTAGTCCGGCCACTCGCCGCCGAGGTGACGCTGCGCCGTCAAGGGGAGATCGGCGAATGGGCCGAACGGATCCTCACCGTCGTCCCGGCCGACGACGTGGACCGGGTCGTGTTCTGGCTGACCTGGGCCGCGCACCGCTACATGCACAGCGGTGACCGGCAAGGCTACGAGCTGGTCGTCGACCGCCACGGCCACCGCGACCACCCGCTGATCGCGTACACACGCGCCTACCTGTACGAGGACAGCACCGCACTGAGCAGCGTCTCACCCGCGGCGGTCGCAGAGCTGAGACGGATGGGCGAGCCGCACCTCGCATCGCTCGTCGAGCTGGCCGGGGTGGCGTCCGGGTTGATGGCCACCGGACAGCTGGCCGCCTTCGACACGTTCGTGGCGCCCCTCGCGGCCCGGTACCGAGCGGACGGCCCACCGGCGATGCTCCACCTCACGCTCCTGGGCCTGGGGTACTCAGCCCTCTTTCAAGGCAGGACGCAGGACGCGGACGACCTCTTCGATCAGATGTCCCACATCGATGTGCCTGAGCGGACCTTCTCGGTGAACCGGCCCGTCGAGGCGCGTGCGGCGTTCCGATGCGGCAACCGGTCGCGCGCCTACGCCATCCTGCGAGACCACGCCGATGACCTGCTCGAGACCGATGTCATGGACACCGCCCGACTCGCAGCCCTGGAGTTCGTCACGATGCTGTCGGCGCTGGGCCGTGCAGGTGACGCGAGGCCGGTCCAGCGCTATCTCGAAACGACCGGTGGCTTCGGTGAACTGGCCGCCCTCGCCGTCGCGGCCGATGGTGACCCGCTCATGACGGCTCCAGCCCGCGAGGCGATCGCGCCGCCGGAGAGCGCGGACACCGGCGCGCGCGGCGCGCTCGAGCACATGCGTGGAGTCCTCACGTCCCTGCTAGCCGGCTGACCGATGAGTCGCGGCGCGAAGTGGCGTGGATGGCAGCATGGACCGTCGTGGCATGATGGTGGCATGAGTAGAACACGGCTCAGCACCACCGTCGACGAGGATCTCCTCCAGGCCGCTCGACGTGTGCGATCCGGTAACACCGACGCCGCCATGATTGATGAAGCGCTCCGCGCGCTGCTGGCGCGCCACCGTTCGGCCGAAGTCGAGGCGAGCTACACCGCGTACGACGAGCACCCGCTCGACGAACCGGACGAATGGGGAGACCTGGCGTCGTTTCGCGAAGCCGCCGGACGGTCGTGATGGCGATGCCCGCGCGCGGTGAGGTCTGGTGGTGCGAGATGGCCGAGATCGGGCGCCGCCCGGTCGTCGTCCTCTCCCGCGACGCAGTGATCCCCCGACATCGGCGCGCACTCGTCGCACCATGCACCACCACGATCCGCGGCCTCGTCAGCGAAGTCGGCCTCGAGCCCGGCGAGGACCCGGTACCCCGCTGCTGCGTGGTCAACATGGACTCGGTCGAGAGCGTCTCTGTCGCGATCCTCGTCGAGCGGCTCGGACGGTTGGCCGACACGCGCATGCGTCAGATCTGCGAAGCCCTCGCCGTCGCGGTCGACTGCGCGGACTGACGCAGTTTCGGTGGAGGAACACCCACCGGAACATCGCAGGACGGAGCACGTGCCCTCTGGCTCCCGTCCCACAAGACCTGTCCGGTGAGCCGTCCCGCACCGGGAGGACAACCGGGACTCCCCCTTCTCGGCCAGCGGGATTGCCATGTCGCGGACCGTGGAGCCGGCGACGGCACAGAGCAGCTCGTCCATCGAATCGCGGCGGTAAGGCACGTGAAAGGCACGACGGTCACATGACACGTCCTTGACCAGGGCATTTGCGGCTGGAGCAACCAAGCCTTCCCAGCTGGCCATGCCGGTTCGATCCCGGTCACCCGCTCCACGCATAACCGCAGGCTGACCGGCTTGTCAGGTTCTCTGGAGGAGTACCGGAGAACGCCCTGGAACGGCGCTTTCTCCGTGCCTGAGACCCCTCGTTCTCCCTACGCGGGCCAGCGGGTTGCGCCCGTAGATGCATCGCCGCGCGCCCGGAGCCCTCTCGCCGGGCGACCGCTGGATCGAAGGCTCGCTCGCGCCGCAGTTGATCTCACCAGCCGCGAAGGAGGTCCCCCCGACCGGCCGCGCCGATCGAGGGGGTCGGACCCGCGCGACCCGCGCAGCCAAGTGGGGCGGCGTCCCTAGAGCGACGGGTCACCCTCCGGCACCTCGGTCGCGACCACCTCGGCCACCTTCGCGTCGTCGCCGGACAGCCCGTCGGCCTCCTCGTGCTTGTCATGGAAGGCCAGCCACTGCATCCCGAGAGCCTCGCGCTGCTCCTCGTCGACCGCCTCCTTGAAGGGAGGGAAGAAGTCCGTCTCCTCCTCGGCCATGTGGTCGGCGTTGACCTGTCGCGCGTTGCGCACCGCCTCCCACCAACCGTCGCTGCCGACCTGCTGCTCCCCGACGGCGGCCGCGGCGTGCCGGATCTCGTTGTGGTCGTGCACGCCCTCCGCCGTCTCCTGCTCGCCGTCCGCCTCCTGGGCGAGCAGCGGGTAGAACAGCTGCTCCTCGGCTACGGCGTGCACCTCGAGCTTGGCGTGCAGCCCCTCCCAGGCCGCGGCGAGCTCCTCGCCGGGCAGGTCATCGAGCGCGGTGAACTCCCGCCGGAAGACTTCGTGCTCGGCCAGGACGAGGGCAGTGATCTCGAAGTCGGACATGGCGGACCTCTTACCCGCAGCTACTGCAGGCACGCTGTGCGCGAGCAGTAGGACCGCCGGGGCCGACATCTGGTCGGCGGGATGTGTGGTGGCGTGACCAAGCGACAGGTGATCGAAGTGATCACGTGGCAGTCCGAGACCGGGGCGCCGTGGCGTGACTTCTCCGAATCGCCGGCCGCCATGGGGGGAGACATTCCCCGCCGTGGGCCGGTGCACGGGTGAGCCCTCAGGTCAGACCGTCATAGAAGTTGTCTCCCGGTCGTTTCTCCAGCTCGCCGGGCATGGTCTCCGGGCTCCTGACCGCGATCCGACCGACGCTCAGGCCGCAGCGGCCCGCTCCAGGGCACGACGGGTGAGCAGCCGGGCCAGGTGCCGGCGGTAGTCGGCGTCGGCGTGCATGTCGGCTCCGGGCGAGGTGCCCTGGTCGGCGAGCTCGGCCGCCTCGGCTATCGAGGCGCCGCGGGCCAGCGCCTCCTCGGTCGCCGTCGCGCGGAGCACCGTGCCGGCCATGTTGGCCAGCGCGACCCGTCCCTCGACGGCGGCCGCGGCCACGATCGGCCAGTCGTTCTCCCGCCGGGTGAACTTCTCGTAGCCCCATCCGGCGGAGCCGGTGCGCGGCACCCGCAGCTCGACGACCATCTCGTCGGGCGACATCGCCGTCTCGAAGAAGCCGGTCCAGAAGTCGGTCACCGGTACCTCGCGGCGTCCACCGGGCCCCTGCAGGACCACGGTGCCACCGAGGGCGAGCAAGGCGGTGGGCAGGTCGGACGCCGGGTCGCTGTGCGCCGTGGTGCCGCCGATCGTGCCGCGGTGCCGGACCTGCGGATCGCCCACCCGGCTGGCCACGCGCGGCAGGAGCGGCACCTCGGCACGGGCGACGTCGTCCCGTTCCAGCTCGTGGTGGCGAGTGCAGGCACCGATCGCCACCTCGTCGCCCTCGACCCGCACGTAGGACAGGTCGGCGATCCCGCCGATGTCGATCAGCACGCTCGGGACGGCGAGCCGCAGCTTCATGATCGGCAGCAACGAGTGGCCACCGGCGAGCAGCTTGGCGTCCTCACCGTGCTCGGCCAGGGCCGCCAGCGCCTCGTCGACCGAGCGGACCTTCACGTAGTCGAACGGGGAGGTGATCACTCCTCCACCTCCCTGCTGCTCGGCGGGCCCGGAACCCGGGATGCAACGCTCGTCGACGACCTGGCGCACCCGGTCATGCCTGCGCCTGCGGGACCTGGCCGGCGGCGGGACCGGCCTGTGCCGCCGCCCGGACGGCGCGGACGATGTTGTGGTAGCCGGTGCAGCGGCAGAGGTTGCCCTCCAGCCCCTCCCGGACCTCCCGGTCGGTGGGGTCGGGGTTGTCGGCCAGCACGCCGACGGCGGCCATCACCATGCCGGAGGTGCAGAAGCCGCACTGCAGCCCGTGCTCGGCCCGGAACGCCGCCTGCACCGGGTGCAGCTCGCCGTCCGGACCGGCCAGGCCTTCCAGCGTCGTGACCTGCGCCCCGTCGGCCTGGGCAGCCAGCACGGTGCAGCTCTTCACGGACAACCCGTCGACGATGACGGTGCAGGCGCCGCAGGACGTGGTGTCGCAGCCGATGTTGGTGGCGGTCAGCCCGCACGCCTCGCGGAGGTAGTGCGCGAGCAGCAATCGCGGCTCCACCTCGTCGGTGCGCTGCGTGCCGTTGACCGTGATCGACACCTGCATCAGTTGCCTCCCTGCTGGGCCCGCTGGATCGCTCGGAACACCCGCATGGGCGTGGTGGGCATGTCGATGTGTCGCACGCCGAGATGGGCCACGGCGTCGATGACGGCGTTCTGCACCGCCGGGGTGGAGCCGATGGTTCCCGCTTCGCCGATGCCCTTGGCACCGAGGGGGTTCATCGGCGTCGGGGTGGCCATGTCGACCAGCTCGAAACTGGGCAGCTCGGTGGCGGAGATGAAGGGGTAGTCGGCCAGCGTGGAGGTGGTCGGGTTGCCGTCCTCGTCGTAGAGCACCTCCTCCAGCAGCGCCTGGGCGACGCCCTGGGCGTAGCCGCCGTGCCGCTGGCCTTCTGCGAGCAGCGGGTTGAGGATCGTGCCGGCGTCGTCGACGGCGATCAGCCTGCTGACCTCGGCCTTGCCGGACTCGACGTCCACCTCGACCACCACCACGTGGGCGCCGAAGGGGAACGTCGGGGCCGCGGCGTCGAACCTTGTCTGCACCAGGAGCTGCTCGTCGGCGGCCAGCTCGGCGAAGGTGACCCCCGCTCCCGGCGTGCCCCGGACGGCGAGCCCCGCGAGACCCAGGTCGACGACGAGGTCCGCGAAGTCGACCTCCAGCTTCTGCGCGGCCCGCGCACGGGCCAGGTCGATCAGCTCATCGGCTGCCTGGTGCACCGCAGCCCCGCCCTGCTGCAGGCTGCGGGACCCCATGGTCCCGCCGCCTTGAGGCACCCGGTCGGTGTCGCCGTGCACCACGGTGATCTTCTCCACCGGGATGCCCAGCTGATCGCTGGCGATCATCGCCCACGCGGTGGCGTGACCCTGGCCGTGCGGCGAGGTTCCGGTGAGGACCGTGGCCGTGCCGTCCGGGTGGACCTCGAGCTCGGCGGCCTCCCCGGTGCCGGCACCGTTGTCGGCCCCGGTGATCTCCACGTAGACCGACATCCCGATGCCCAGCTGACGCACGTCGCCGCGCTCCCGCCGCCGGGCCTGCTCGGCCCGCAGTTCGGCATAGCCGGCCGCCTCCAGCACCTTGTCCAGGGCCACGACGTAGTCGCCGGTGTCGTACCTCGCGCCCATGGGTGTGGTGTGCGGCTCGCTGAACGCCGGCAGCAGGTTCTTCCGGCGCACGTCGGCCGGGTCCATCCCGATCTCGGCGGCGAACCGGTCGACCGCGCGCTCCAGCGCCGCCGTCGCTTCCGGCCGACCGGCGCCGCGGTAGGCGCCGATGGACGTCGTCGTGGTCGCCAGAGCGCGCGCCTTGGCGTGCACCCGCGGAATGCCGTAGACGCCAGGGGCCATCAGCATGGTGAGCCGCGGGAGGGTTGCGCCGATCCGTGGATAGGCGCCGCAGTCCTGGTCCGCCACCAGGCTGTACGCCTCGATGGTGCCGTCCCGGCGACCCCCGATGGTGACCACCTGGTCCTGGCCCCGCCCGTGCAACATGCCGATCAGGTTCTCCGACCGGCTCTCCGACCAGCGGACGGGCCTGCCGACGTGCCGGGCCATCCAGGCGACGAGGGCGTACTCCGGGTCGGCACCGATCTTGGCCCCGAAACCGCCGCCGACGTCGGGGGTGATCAGGTGGATCAGGTCCGGGTCCATCTTCAGCCAGTCCCCGAGCTGTCCCCTGGCCTGCTGGGCGCCCTGGTTGGTGCACCAGACGGTGACCCGGCCGTTCTCGCCCCAGGCGGCCGCGGCGGCGCGGGTCTCCAGCGGTACCGGTGCCACCCGCTGGTTGACCATCGGCTGGGTGACGACGACCTCGCAGCCGTCGAAGAAGTCCGCCGGCGCCGGTTCACCGAAGGTGGCCATGACGTTGGTGCCCGCCTCGGGGAAGAGCAGCACCTCGTCCCTGGCCGCCTCGGCCGTGCCGACCACCGCGGGCAGGGGGTCGATGTCGACCGAGACCAGCTCGGCGGCGTCCTCCCCTTGATACCGCTCCTCGGTGAGGACGACGGCGATCGGGTCGCCGACGAACCGGACCAGGTCCGACGCCAGCCACGGACGGGTCATGGCCGGGTTGACGAAGGGGAAGGGCGGTGGCAGCGGGATCAGCTCGGCGACGTCCTGCGCCGTCACGACCGCCACCACACCCGGCGCCTCGAGTGCTGGGGAGGTGTCGACCGACAGCAGCCGACCGTGCGCGACGGTGGACCGCACGAACGTCGCGTGCAGCGCTCCGGCGAGCCGTTCGTCCACGAGGTCGTCGGTGTAGATCGCGCCGCGGGTGAGGAAGAGCGGGTCCTCGGTGCGGACCACTCGAGTGCCCAGGATGCTCATGCGCCAGCCTTCCGTCGTCCCAACGAGCACACTGAACCAGACTTCGCGAGGGGCGACACGAGGACCCTGGATGGGTCCTGCGCGCCGCCGGCGGAGGTCTCCGGGAGCCTCCCTCGACGGGCCGCAGTCCGCCGACACGTTCCTGATGCTCCGCCGTGGACCACGATCTCTGCTGTTGTGGACCGCGCGCCTGGCCAGCCGGGGGGCGGGCGGGCTGCCCGCCGTCGCCCGGAGAACGAGACCCTGCCACGGGCCCACACGCACGAATCGGACCACAAGGCCGGTTCCTACGGGCCTGCCCCGTGCAGCGAGCGGCGCGCCCGGGTGATCAACCGTGGTCGGCGACGGCGCGCAGCCGGTCCCGGTCGAGGACAACCACCCCGCCACGACGCAGTCCGACCAGACCCGCCTCCCGCAGGTCGCCCAGCAGCTTGGTGGTCGTCGCCCGGGTGGTTCCCACCAGGTCGGCGATCTGCTCGTGGGTCAGCCGGATCTCCGGCCCGCGGTAGGCGAGGAGTCCCGCTCGCGGAGCGGCCTCCACGAGCTGGCACAGGACGGCGGCCAGCCGCTGGGGAGCAGGTTTCAGCACGGTGTCGGCGAGCCGCTGCTCGACCTCGGCCACCCGCCGGCCGAGGCCGCAGATGATCCGGGCGGCGATGCGGCTGTCGGCCAGCAGCATGCTCCGGACGTCGTGCTCGCTCATCAGGCAGAGCACGCTGGGCTCGAGGGCCTCGGCGAACCCGTCCCCCATGCGCTGACCGACGAGCTCCATCTCGCCGAACAGCGCTCCCGGGCCGAGGACAGCCAGCGTCAACCGCCTGCCCTCCGGCGACAAGCGGTAGAGGCCCACCGACCCGGCCTTCACGATGAACAACACCGTGTGCGGGTCGTGCGGCGACCACAGCAGCGTGCCGGCCGGAACCGTCCGCATCGGGGCGGCTGCGGCCAGACCTGCCAACTCCTGAGCGGTCAGGTCCTCGGGGAACGGCGGGGGTGGCCGGTGGACTGGCCGGTGGTCTGGTCTTCGGGCTGATGATGCAGGCCTGGGGCATGATCCCGATGGTCGCGGCGCTGGTGGGGAGCAGCTCCCCTGCGGTGGGCTGGGTCGTGCACCTGCTGATCTCCGCCGTCTCCGGCCTCGCGTTCGCGGTGCTGCTGGGCCCGGTCCTCAAGGGCGTGGTCCTCGCGACGCTGCTGGGGCTCGGCTACGGCGCCGTCCTGTGGGTGGTGGGACCTCTCCTGCTGATGCCGGCCCGCATGGGGATGCCCGTCTTCGTGGTCAACGACATGGCTGTCAACAGTCTGATCGGGCACCTCGTCTTCGGGCTGCTGCTCGGCGCGATCGTCGGGGCGATGCTCCGCCACCGCACCGCGCGACCGTAGGACGGGCCGTTCGGTGAGGGATGTGTCGAGTCCGCGGCGGGAGCCGGAGATCGCCCATCCGCCGCCGGACCCGGTCCTGCAGGTATACGTCGCCGACGGCTGCGGCAGCTGCCGACGGGCCAGGGAGCTCGTCGCGCAACTCCTGCTCAGGCACCCCGGTGCCGCCGTCGAGGTGGTGGACCTCAGCCGGACCCCGCTGGAGCGAGCACTCCCGGCCGGGCTGGTCGGAACCCCGACGTACACGGTCGACGGGCGGGTGCGCTGGCTGGGCAACCCGTCGCCGGCGGAACTGCTCGCCTTGGTGGAGAGGCGCCGAAATTGACCGAGCACAGGGAGGACGTCGTGCGCCACGACCGACGGGTGCGAGGGCGGTTGTTGGCCATTCTCGCGGCACTCGCCGTCGCGTCGGCCGCCTGCTCTCCGGGCACCGGGAGCGGCCCGGCCTCGCCGGCCGGCGGAACGGTGGCGGAGGGGCCGCAGCAGGGGACCGCCCCGGCCCTGGCCCCCTCGGGCACCACGCTGGACGGCGGGAACGTCGACGCCGCCGAGCTGGCCGGCACGCCGGTCGTGCTCTGGTTCTGGGCGCCCTGGTGCACCGTCTGCCGGGCCGAGGCGCCCGAGGTCGCCGAGGTGGCGGCCGAGTACGCGGGCCGCGTCGAGGTGCTGGGCGTGGCCGGCCGGGGCGAGCTCGAGGCGATGCAGGCCTTCGTGGACGAGACGGGCACCGGTGGTCTCCGGCACCTCGTCGACGAGGACGGCAGCCTGTGGCAGCGCTTCGGGGTGATCACCCAGCCGGCGTTCGTCTTCGTGACCGGCGACGGCACGACGGAGAGCTTCATGGGCTCGCTGGGTGGCGAGCAGCTGCGCGCCATGGTCGAGGAACTGGACCGGGAGTAGACCGTCATGGACCCCGGACTGCTCACCCTGGCACTGCTGGCTGGAGCGGTGGCTGCCTTCAACCCGTGCGGGTTCGTGCTGCTGCCCGCCTACCTCGGCCTGCTCGTGGCCGCACCCGAGCCCGACCGCGGCGCAGCCGCAGGCAGAGCGGTGCGATTCGCACTGGGGATGACCACCGGCTTCGTCCTCGTCTTTCGGCACGGTCGGCCTCGTCCTGATGCCCGTCCTGTCCACGCTGCAGCAGTACCTGCCGGTGCTCACGGTGGCGATCGGCGTCGCCCTCGTGCTCATCGGGCTGTGGCTGGCAGCCGGCCGGAGCGTGGCCGTGCCGGGATTGGCCGGCCGCGGCAGGCCACCGACGTCGCGGTGGACGACGCAGGTCGGCTTCGGGGTGTCGTTCGCCCTGGCGTCCCTGTCCTGCACGCTGGCTCCCTTCCTGGCCGTCACCGCCGGTGCCCTGCGGGCCGGCGGTTCGTTCGGTGTCGTCCTCACCTTCGTCGTCTACGCGGTCGGCATGGGCACGGTGGTCCTCGCCCTGAGCGTCGCCGTCGCGCTCGCCCGTACGTCCGTCGTCCGTTCGATGCGCCGTGCCGCGGCGCTGATCAGCCGGGGCAGCGGTCTGCTGCTCGTGCTGGCCGGCGCGTACGTCGCCTGGTACGGGTGGTTCGAGATCCGGGTGCTCTCGGGCCGGTCGACCAGCGACCCGGTCGTGTCGGCCGCCGTCCAGGTGCAGGCCGCGCTCAGCCGCTGGGTCGCCGGCCTCGGTGCGGAAGGGCTGGTCGCCGTCGCTCTGGTCACAGTCGTGGTGCTGGTGCTGCTGCTCCGCCGATCCCGGAGCCGCCGGGCCGTGGAGTCCCTCCGATGAGCCGCCGCGCGTCTTTGCTGGCGACGGCGCTGCTGCTGCTGGCTGCCTGCGGCAGCCCGGCCGACGACCCGACGGATGCGAGCGCCGGCACGGAGACGGGCATCGTGTCCACGAACTCCGTGCTGCTCGAGGAGGTCACCGGCTCCCCGCCGGAGGAGGTCCCCTCCGCACTGGAGCGCATCGACGACCCGGCGCTGCCCGAGCCGCTGGTCGATCCGGCCGAGGTGATCAGCGGAGGTCCACCGCCGGACGGGATACCGCCGATCGACACTCCCCGTTTCGTCCCGGCCGCGAGCGTCAACTGGCTGACCCCCGACGAGCCCGTGCTCGCCCCCGCCATCGGCGAGACGGCCCGGGCCTATCCCGTGCGGATCATGATCTGGCACGAGGTCGTCAACGACAGCATCGACGGCCGGCCCGTCGTCGTCACGTACTGCCCGCTGTGCAACTCGGCGCTGGCGTTCGACCGGCGGCTCGGCGACCGGGTGCTGACGTTCGGCACCTCCGGCCTGCTCTACCGCTCGGACCTGGTGATGTACGACCGGCAGACCGAGTCGCTGTTCTCCCAGATCGAAGGCCGGGCGATCGCCGGGGTGCTCGCGGGCGCCGAGCTCGAGCGGATCCCCGTGCAGACCGTCACCTGGGCCCAGTGGCAGCAGGCCAACCCGGACGGATGGGTGCTCAGCCGGGAGACCGGCGTCTCGCGTGACTACGGCGCCAACCCCTACACCGGCTACGACTCCCCCGACGGATCCCCGTTCCTCTTCGAGGGCGAGCCCGACCCCCGGCTGCCGGCCATGCAACGGGTCGCCGGGCTCGGCGCGGCGGAGGACCCGGTCGCGGTGCCGCTGGCCGATCTGGTCGAGACCGGCGTGGTGGAGCTGACCGTCGGCGGCGGTCCCGTCGTCGTCTGGGCCGTCGAGGGCCTGCGCTCGCCTCTGGACGAACAGCGGGTGCACCAGGGCCGCTCGGTCGGTGCCACCGGGGCGTTCGACCCGGTCGTGGACGGGGACCCCCTGCGGTTCACCCGGGACGGCGACCACTTCGTCGACGCCGGGACCGGCTCCCGGTGGAACGTCCTGGGCCAGGCGGTCGACGGACCCCTGGCCGGCACCCGCCTGGAACCGGTGGACCACCTGGACACGTTCTGGTTCGCCTGGGCCGCCTTCCATCCCACGACCCGGATCGCGGACCTCGGTTGAGGCCGGTGGATCTCCCGCTCCCCTGGTGACCCAGGGGAGCTGTGCGGCAAGGTGTCGCAGGTGGCGTTCGAGCTGACCGGTGCCGGGCTGCCCGTGCCCGACGGGGTCCGGGCTGAGCTGCGCCGCGAGTGGGTACGACTGGCACGGCCCGGGACCTGGCTGTCAGGACGCGAGCGGGTGGCCGTGGCCCGGGAGGCGCGGGCCGCACGCTCGTTCACCGACGCCGACACGGACCTCCCGCCGCTGCTGACCGAGGCCGCGCACTCGGTGTCGGCCGCCGCAGACCTCATCACGCGGGAGTGGGTGTCCGACCTGCGCGCCCGGGGTCTGGAGACCGAGCAGTACGTCGAGGTCGTCGGCGTCGTCAGCAGGCTGGCGGCAGTGGACTCCTACGTCCGAGGAGTCGGATCCGCGGAGGAGCCGCTCCCCGACCCCGTGCCGGGCGAGGCCAGCCGCCGGCGCAACGGGCAGGTCCGGTGGCGAAATGCGTTCGTCCCCACGGACCCCGAGGACGGCGCCCTGTACGCCCTCTCGGCTGTCCCCGCGGAGAACGAGGCCCGGAACCGGCTCCATGCCGCCCTCTACCTGAGCACGGAGCAGATGGCCGATCTCGCGTACCAGGACGGGCTGTCCCGCGCACAGATGGAGCTCCTGGCCGCACGTGTCTCGCTGCTCAACAACTGCTTCTACTAGCTGCTCGCGCACGCCGACATGCTCCGTGCGAGTGTGCAGACGACGACCGGGACCTCCGTGGATCTCCGCGCGGTCGCGGACGCCGGCATCGACCCCGGAATCGCCTGGGGAGCCGAGCTCCGCGATCTCGCGACGGCCATGGCGACCGGTGAACGGCTCGACGAGAGCCGTTCCGCACTGATCCGCGTGGCCGACAGGCGGGTGACCGCCGCTGCGGTTGGCGTGTGCGCGAACTTCGAGATGATGAACCGCATCCTGGATGCGACCGGATGCCCCGTTCCCGCGCGCCTGCGCCACCTGGAAGGACTGCTCGGCATCGCCGGTCCCCAGTGAGCGAGCGGCGACCAACGCGCTGATGCTGTCCGAAGCCGGCGGAGGAGGTGCCCTCATGGCTGTGCCGCCCCCGGTCGGCACGGGTCTGCGCATGGGTACGCCCCAGGCGCGCTGGGTCCTGCTCGCGACCGTCCTGGGCTCGGGCGTGGCCATGCTGGACGCGACGGTCGTGAACGTGGCCCTGGAGCGGATCGGGGCCGATCTCGGTGCCGACTTCTCCGGCCTGCAGTGGACGGTCAACGCCTACACCCTCACGCTCGCCGCGCTGATCCTGCTGGGCGGTTCGCTCAGTGACCGCTACGGGCGCCGCCGGATCTTCCTCATCGGGGTGTGCTGGTTCGCCCTCGCCTCGCTGCTGTGCGGGCTGGCCCCTGACATCGGCACCCTCGTGGCCGCCCGCGCGCTGCAGGGCGTCGGCGGTGCGCTGCTCACCCCGGGCAGCCTGGCCCTCATCTCGGCGTCGTTCTCCGGATCCGACCGGGCCGCCGCCGTCGGCGCGTGGTCCGGCCTGTCCGGCGTGGCCGCCGCGATCGGCCCGTTCGTCGGCGGCTGGCTGGTGGAGTGGAGCTGGCGGGCGGTCTTCCTGATCAACCTCCCGCTGGCTGTCCTCGTCGTCGCCGTCACGGCCCGGTACGTACCCGAATCCCGCGACCCGGCGGCCGCCGCCCGGCTGGACTGGGCCGGGACGGCGCTGGTCGCCGCGGGGCTCGGCGCCCTCACCTACGCCCTCACCGCCGCCGGGGACGACGGCGCCGGAGCGGGGATCTGGCTGTGGGGCGGGGCCGGGCTGCTTGCCCTGACCGCCTTCGTCCAGGTCGAGCGGCGGTCCCGGCATCCCTTGGTGCCGCCGACGTTGTTCGCGAACCGGCAGTTCACCGCCACCAATGCCGCGACGCTGTTCGTCTACGCCGCCCTGGGCGCCGTCTTCGTGCTCCTGGTCCTGCAGTTGCAGGTGGTCTCCGGGTTCAGCCCGCTGCTGGCCGGCACCGCCCTGCTCCCGGTCACCGCGCTGATGCTGCTGTTCTCCGCGCGGGTCGGGGCGCTGGCCCAGCGGATCGGACCGCGTCCGCTGCTCACCGCCGGGCCGCTGGTGGCCGCCGCCGGGGTGCTGCTCATGCTGCGCATCGGCCCGGACGCCTCCTACCTGTTCGACGTGCTGCCCGCCGCCGTCCTCTTCGGTGCGGGTCTCACCCTGCTGGTCGCCCCGCTGACCGCGACCGTGCTGGCCTCCGCCGAGGACCGCTATGCCGGCGTCGCCTCCGGGGTGAACAACGCCGTGGCCCGTGCGGCCGGCCTGCTCGCGGTGGCCGTGGTCCCGGTCGCCGCAGGCCTCGGCGGCGACGACTACACCGACCCGCCGGCGTTCGCCGACGGCTTCCGGACCGCCCTGCTCATCCTGGCCGGGCTCCTGGCCGCCGGGGCGCTGGTCGCCGTGGCCTTCGTCCGGCACCCGCTGGGTGGCGTACCGGCCCCGGCGCCGACGGACCCCGCCGGGTCAGAGCGCACCCCCATGGAGGAGCGCCCGCAGTGCGGCATCACCGGCCCGGCCATGCACCCACCGGCGCAGGCGCCGACGGAGGGACCACCGCCGGACGGCGTCCGCCCGGATGCGTCCTGAGCGGGATCGGGGCGCACCGGGCACATGTCACGGCTTCATCGGTCGAGCCCCCACTGGTGCCCATCGATCTGCTGCACGACCACGTCGCGGTGAACCAGTTGGCCGGACCCCGGTGCCTGAGCGGGGAGTGCGGTCAGCCTTTCGAGCGGACCGCAGCGCGGATCCCCCAGCCGGTGACGGCGTCGGCTGCCCGGCGCCACACCGGCTGCCGCCGGCGCTCGAGAACCGCCAGCCGGGCCTCCAGGTCGGCCACCCGGGTGGCATCCGGGCCGACCACCCGCGGGCGGGCGGCGAGTGTGGCCAGGCCCTCGGTCAGCCCGGTGACCAGACCCGCCACGTCGTCGGGAGCGAGCCGCGCGGTGCCGACACAGGTCTCACCGCGCCACAGGCTGAGGTTGACCAGACCTTGCTCGACGTGGGTCGAGACCCGGACCGCTCGTCCCTCACCACGCGCATCCCACGTCCAACGCCCGTGCACGGGCAGCACCGCAGCCGTCATCACCCCAGGCTGGCCGCGCAGCGGCCCGGGGTCAAGCGGAAGCGGAACGCGGCGGACTCGCCGGTGACCCGTTCAGTCCAGCGCGGTCGGCAGGCCGAGCGCGGCGAACAGCTCGCAGTCGAGGTTGAGGAAGCTGGAGATGTGGACGATCCGGCCGTCCTCGATCTCCAGCACGTGCAGGCCCCACGGCACGTGACCACCGCCCTCCGCAGGCCGGTACTGCGCGAACGCCGGCGTCCCGTTGGCCGAGGTCTGGATCAGCCGTGACCCGCGGCAACCGGCGCCCGGGCCGAGCATCCAGGTGGCCAGGTCGTCCCGGCCGCGCAGCCACATCTCGAACGGCGGCATGTGCTGGGTGGCGTCGTCGTGCAACAGCTGTACGAACGCGTCGATGTCGTAGCGCTCGAAGGCGTCGAGGTAGCGGGCCAGCAGCGCCCGGTCGTCGTCGTCGAGGGTGCGCGGCGCCGGCCGGCCGCCGACGTCGGCGAGCGTGGCCCGCGCCCGCTGCAGCGCGCTGTTCACCGACGCCACCGTGGTCTCGAGCAGCCCGGCGACCTCCTCGGCCTTCCAGCGCAGGACCTCGCGGAGGATCAGCACGGCCCGCTGCTTCGGGGGCAGGTGCTGCAGCGCGGCCACGAACGCCAGCCGCACCGATTCCCGCGCCACCGCCTGGTCGGCCGGGTCGCCGTCCTCGGGCAGGACCTGGCGGTCGAGCACCGGCTCGATCCACGCCGCCGCCGGGCGACGCCCGGCCAGCGACGCCTCGACCGGCGGGTAGGGCGAGCCGGCGAGGTCCATCGGCAGCGCCCGGCGCTGCCGGCCGTTCAGCTGGTCGAGGCAGACGTTCGTGGCGATCCGGTAGAGCCAGGACCGGACCGCCGACCGTCCCTCGAAGTCCGCCAGCCCGCGCCACGCGCGGACCATCGTCTCCTGCACCGCGTCCTCGGCGTCGAACACCGACCCGAGCATCCGGTAGCAGTAGCCGGTCAGCTCGCGGCGGTGTTCGAGCAGGCGCGGGTCCAGTTGGTCGGTCGGGCCGAGCGCGACGCTGGTCACCTGAGTCCCCTCCCGGTCGGTGTGCGCGTCAGCAGACCACAGCCCACCGACAGAACGGGAGGGGGCACGGCGCCTACTGGTAGGTGATCAGCTCCGGGTCGGGCTCCACGTCACTGATCGTCTGCTCCGGGGTGAGCATCGGGATGTCCTCGTCGTAGAAGTTCTTCCATCCCCACCGCAGCCCCTCGGGCGCATCCCGGCGCAGCACCTCCCAGGTGCTCTGCTTGGCACCCTGCCCACCCTGGCCGTCGGCGTGCACCATGATCGCCAGCTCGTCGCGGCTCATGTCCAGCCGCTCGCGGCCGGGGATCATGTCGAGCCGGAACTGGTGCAGCACGAGCAGCTTCTGCGGCAGCCGGTTCTCCCTCGTCAGGTCGGCCAGCCAGTGCACCACCCGGTTGACCTCCTCGATCCCGACCGAGCCGATCTGGACCAGGTGCACCTCGTTCGGCCCCAGCCGCCACTCGGGATCGAGGGCCAGCCCGACGTGCGGCATCTCCAGCAGCGGCCGGTACAGCTCCGCCTGGGTGACGAAGTCGGTGCGCCCGGGCTGGAGGTCCAGGACGACGTACATCCCGGCCTCCCCCGCCGCCTCGACCCAGGGCCGGAGCATCTCGATGTCGGCCTCGTTGGAGTAGTCGCCGTCGGCGCCGGCCGACGACGAGGCGATGGTCGCGATGATCTCGAACGTCGGCACGACGGTCTCGTCGACCAGCGGTTCGTACGGGGCGGCGTGCGCCCGCGCCCGCTCGATGGCCGCCTCCAGGGGCTGCTCCCCCATCAGGCCGAGGGCGCCGGTGCCGGGGTGCCCGTAGAGGGCGACCAGCAGCCGGCCGGGGAAGAGCAGCTGCCCGCCCCCCGGGAGCTCGACCCCGGTGGCGGCCGTGGCCACCTTCCAGTCCAGCCCGTCCTCGGCGGCGAAGCCCGCCCCGAGCGCGACGACCGTTTCCGGCGACTGCTCGGCCATGGCGTCCACGACCGCCTCGGACGCACGCGGGTCGGTCGTCCCCCCGGTCAGCAGCACGCGCGCGCCGGCCGCCCGGGCGGTCGCGATCCCGGCCACCGACTCCGGAAGACCCGTCGCCAGCACCATCGTGTCCTCGAGCGGCTCGGGACGGTCCACCTCCGGCAGGACCTCGTCCGTGGTGGCCGGCTCGGTCTCCTCGGCCTCGGTCGTCTCGGCCTCGGTCTCGGTCTCGGCGTCCGGGGCCCCGGCGTCCGGCTGCAGCGCCACGGGAGCCTCCGCATCGAGCGCCGCCACGGCCCCGGCCGCTCCGTCGGCCGGCACCGGCTCGCCCTCGGCCAGGTCCGTCCCGATCACCGCGGCGACGGCGCCGGCGTCCGCGTCGACCACCACGACCTCCGGGCCACTCTCCGGCACCGCACCGGCGGCCTCGCCGACGGCGAGCAGCGTGTCGACACCGAGCCGCTCGAGCTCGGCGGTCACCGGCTCCGGTGCCGCCTGGCCGGTGGTGACCAGCAACGGGACGCCGAGCGCCACCGCCGCCGAGGCGCCCAGCAGCATCCCGGGACGGTCGTCCTCGGCCGCGAGCACCGCCACGTCGGCGGAGTCGAACAGCGCCCGGCTGGTGCCGATCGCCGAGCCGACCGGATCGGTGTCGGCGACGACGGTCAGGGCCTCGTCGGGCGCGGAGACCGCGACCTCGGCGACCGGGGCCTCGGTCGCGCCCTCGTCCGGCTCCTCTCCGGACGAGGACGTGCAGGCGGCGAGCAGGGTGGCGCTGAGCACGAGCGGGAACGCGCGAGAGCGCACGGGAGCCTCCGTCGGTCGGGCACGCCGACGGTGCGCGGAGCACGGCGACGACGGCGTCGGAGAGTCCGAGCCTAGCGGGCGATGGCAACCGGCCCGGTGGCTGGACACCGCCCCCGCGCGGCGGGGACCATCCGCGCCGAGATGACGACGGAGCGGCAGTCGGGTCAGCCCGACCCGGAACCGGCCGGCCACCGGGATGGGTCCCTCCGCCCGCCGGTGCCAGGCCTCAGCCACCGCCGCTTCCCGGCCACGCTCGCCGATCTCCGGGGCTGACCGCCGGAACTCGTTGGCATCCTGTCGGCCCCGCCAGGTAGACAGCACCCGTGGCCGACGACGTCTTCTCCCAGCTGCGCCCGATCACCGCGGACGAGTGGCCGGCCTTCACCGAGGCCATGCATGCCGTGTTCGCCGAGGATCCGCCCGCCGACTTCGCCGAGCGCCCGTCGCCGGTGGCCGAGCTCGACCGGTCCCTGGCACTGTGGGACGGCGACCGGGTGGCCGCGACCGCCGGCATCTACAGCCGCACCCTCACCGTCCCCGGCGCGGTGGTGCCCTGCGCCGGGGTCACCTGGGTCACGGTCGCGCCGACCCACCGCCGGCGCGGCGTGCTCACCGCGATCATGCGCCGCCAGCTCACCGAGCTGCACGAGCAGCAGCGGGAGCCGGTGGCCGGGCTCTGGGCGGCCGAGTACCCGATCTACGGCCGCTTCGGCTACGCGCCGGCGACCGTGGAGGCCCGCTTCTCCGGCCGCACGGAACGGCTGCGGCTGCGGCCGGACGTCGACCTGGGGACGGGCCGGGTGGAGCAGGTCTCCGTCGAGGAGTACCGGCCCGCCGCCGTGGCCGTGCACCGGGCGGTGCACCGGTTCGTGCCCGGGAACATGGCGCGCGACGAGCGCTGGTGGGACCGGCAGCTGCGCGACGACCCGTCCCAGCGCAAGGGCGCGACGGCCCGCCGGTACCTGCTGCACCGGGAGGCCGACGGCACGGTCACCGGGTACGCCACGTACCGGGTGACGGACTCCTGGACCGACACCGGTGAGCCCGACGGCACGCTGATCGTCGAGGAGGTGCGGGCGACCAGCACCCCGGCCTACGCCGCGCTCTGGCAGCTCCTCCTGTCGGTCGACCTCGTCCGCACGCTGAAGTACCAGGCGTCCTCCCCGGACGACCCGCTGCGCTGGCTGGTGACCGACGGCCGTGCGCTGCACAGCACGCCGGTCGACGGGCTCTGGGTCCGGCTGGTCGACGTCGACCGGGCGCTGGCCACCCGCCGCTACCCGACGCCGATCGACCTGGTGCTCGAGGTGCGGGACCCGTTCTGCCCGTGGAACGACGGCCGCTGGCGGCTGTCCGGCCACCCGGCCGGCGGGTACTGCGGCCGCACCGACCGCGACCCCGACATCGTGCTCGGGATCGAGGAGCTGTCGGCCGCCTACCTGGGTGGCGTCTCGCTGGCCACGCTGCAGGCGGCCGGCCGCGTCACCGAGGTCAGCCCGGGCGCGGTCACGCTGGCCAGCGCGGCGTTCGGCTGGCCGGTCACGCCGTGGTGCCCGGACTCGTTCTGACGGGTCAGGGGTGCGCGGAGCGGGTGGGCAGGCCGCCGGCCGGGCGGTGCCGGTCGCGCTCGTAGTCGCTGATGATGCCGATCCGGCGGACGTGCCGCTCGTCCCCGCTGAACGGGGTCTTCAGGAACTCCAGCACCAGCGCCGCGGCCTCCTCGTCGCTGTGCTGACGAGCGCCGATGGAGACCACGTTGGCGTCGTTGTGCTCCCGGGCCAGCTGTGCGGTGGCGGTGTTCCACACCAGCGCGGCGCGGACCCCGGGCACCTTGTTGGCGGCCATCTGCTCGCCGTTGCCCGACCCGCCGATGACGACGCCGAGCGAGCCCGGCTCGGCGACCGTCCGCTCCCCCACCTCGAAGCAGAACGGCGGGTAGTCGTCCTGTGCGTCGTACTCGAAGGCGCCGCAGTCGACCGGCTCGTGACCGGCCTCGGCGAGCACCTGCTTCAGGTGCTCCTTGAACTCCAGGCCGGCGTGGTCGGTGCCGATGAAGACGCGCATGCCGGCGAGTCTGACAGGCTCCCGCCGTGGCGGTCCTGGGGGTCGACGGTTGGCGGGGACGCTGGGTGGGAGCGCTGCTGCGGGAGCGGTCGGTGCGCTTGCTGGTCCTGGACGACGTCGCCGCGGTGCTCGGCGTCCCCGACGTCGAGCTGATCGCGATCGACATGCCGATCGGGCTCTCGGACGACGGGGTCCGTGCGTGCGACGTGGCGGCGGCTGACCGCCTCAAGGGCCTGGGCGCGGCCGGCTCGGTCTTCCCGACGCCGGTGCGCGCGGTGCTGGCCACCGACGACTACGCCGAGGCGCGCCGGCTGTCGCGGGCGGCGACGGTTCCCCCCCGCGCGCCCTCCGCCCAGGCCTTCCAGCTGGTGAAGGCCATCCGCGACCTCGACGACGCACTCGGTGACCCGCCCACCGACCGGGTGGTCGAGGTGCACCCGGAGCTGGCCTTCCGCGCCCTCGATCGCGCCGTCCGGGACCGGAAGGGCAGTGCGCGCGGCACGATGCAGCGGCTGCACGCGCTGCGTGCGGTGATGGACGTCGAGACCGCACTCGCCGGGGCCCCCGTCGGCGTCCCGGTGATCGATGCCCTGGACGCCTGCGCCGCTGCCTGGTCGGCACACCGGCTGGCCCGCGATGCGGGCGAGTGCATCGGGGACGGCACGACCGACAGCCGGGGCCGGCCGATGCGCATCTGCTGGTAGTCAGGCTCCATCCGGAGGCTCGCCGCGAGCCTGCGCGGGGTGAGGAGGACGGGGTCCCTCTAGGAGCCGGTGACCCGCCGGACGACCGACAGCGGCAGCACCCGGAGCAGGCGGGCCACCGGGCGCCAGGGGAACGGGGGCACGTAGCCGCGCACCGGCTCCCGCTCGATCACCTCGGTGAGCGCGTCGACGCCCTTGTCCAGGCCCACGGTGAGCGGTCCGCGCCGGCCGACGTTGATGTCGGTGGCGATGTAGCCGGGCAGGATCGTGGAGACCTCGATCTGCGACCCGTAGACGTCGGAGCGGATGCCCTCGGCCAGTGCGTTGAGTGCCGCCTTGCTCGCCCCGTAGGCGGTCCGGCTGCCGGGCATGCCGCGGACCGAGGCCACCGACGAGATGAGCACCAGGTGACCCATCCCCTGGCGGCGGAACAGCTCCATCGCCGCCTCGCACTGGGCGTGCGAGCCCAGCACGTTCGTGTGCAGGACGGCGCGGTTGGCCGCCTCTCCCCCGGTGCCCACCGAGGCGCCCTTGCCGATGCCGGCGTTGACGATCACCCGGTCGAAGCCGCCGAGCCGGTCGGCCAGCTCGGAGAAGACGGTGGCCACCGATCGCGGGTCGTCGACGTCCATGGCCGCGACCTCGACCCGGATTCCCGGGTGGGCGGACCGCAGCTCGGCCTGGAGCGCCTCGAGCCGCTCGAGGCGGCGGGCGCAGAGGGCGAGGTCGCGGCCCATGGCCGCGAACCGGCGGGCCATGCCCTCGCCCAGGCCGGAGCTGGCCCCGGAGATGAAGATGCGCTGGCGGGTGGGGTGCGGCACCCCGACAGCATGCCGCACCCCACCGGACCCGCACTCATGTCCATGAGTGCGGGAGGGGTCAGCGGCGGGTGAGCTCCAGGGCATCGGCCGGGACGGAGTCCATGTCGGGGCCGGAGAGCCGGGTGCGCTTGAGCTCCCAGAAGTCGGGCAGGTTCGCCAGCAGGACCGCGCCGTCGAACGCCCTGCCGGCCTCCTCCCCGGTGGGCACCTTGCTGATGACCGGGCCGAAGAAGGCGACCCCGTCGATGTGCATGACCGGCGTGCCGACGTCGTCGCCGACCGGGTCCATGCCCGCGTGGTGGCTCTTCTCCAGCACCTCGTCGTACTCCGTCGAGGTGGCGGCCTCGGCCAGCGACGCCGGCAGACCGACCCGCTCGAGCGCGGGGGCGATGATCTCCTCCAGCTCGCGGCCCTCGTGGTGCCGCAGCGTGCCCATGGCGGTGTAGAGGTCCCCGAGCACCTCGTCGCCGTGCTGCTGGGCGGCGGCGGTCGCGACCCGGACCGGCCCGATCGCCTGCTTCATCATCTCCTGGTAGTCCTCGGACAAGTCCCGTCCGCGGTTGAGGACGGCGAGGGACATGACGTGCCAGTGCAGGTCGATGTCGCGCACCTTGGCCGCCTCCAGCACCCAGCGGCTGGTCAGCCAGGCCCACGGGCACAGCGGGTCGAACCAGAAGTCCACGCGGGCCTTGGTGGGGGCGCTCTGCACTGCGTCGGTCATGCGTTCTCCTCGTTCCGTGGCCCGGGCAGGCGCGCCCGGGGCCGTCTCTGCTGGTGGCAAGCCAGGTGGGGGTGGGCTTGTTCCCCGGGGAGGCCCGCGTACGGGCGGGCGGACCGTCGTCCCCGCATGACAAGCTGCGGCTGTGGCTGTACCCAACCTGACCCGCACCGATGCCGCCGCGCGCGCCGAGCTGCTCGCCGTCCAGAGCTACGACATCTCCCTCGACGTCACCGACGGCGCCGGGCATCCCGGCGAGCACACCTTCCGGTCGACGACGACCGTCGAGTTCACCTGCCGACGGCCGGGCGCCGACACCTTCATCGACCTGGTGGCCGAGACGGTCGACTCGGCGACGCTGAACGGCACCGAGCTCGACATCAGCACCTACACCGAGGAGGGCGGGCTGCCGCTGCCCGGCCTGGCGGAGCAGAACACCCTCGTGGTGACGGCGGACTGCCGCTACACCAACAGCGGCGAGGGGCTGCACCGCTTCCTCGACCCGGTCGACGGCCAGGTGTACCTGTACACCCAGTTCGAGCCGGCGGACGCCAAGCGGATGTTCACCTGCTTCGACCAGCCGGACCTGAAGTCGACGTTCACCCTGCACGTCACCGCGCCGTTCGACTGGCAGGTCATCTCCAACACCGGCGGCCGCACCATCGAGGCCGGCGAGGGCGGGTCGCAGCTGGCGCACTTCGCGCCCACCAAACGGATCTCCACCTACCTGGTGGCGCTGATCGCCGGTCCGTACGCCAAGGTCACCGATCTGCACGAGGGCATCCCGCTGGGCCTGTACTGCCGCGCCTCGCTGGCGGAATTCCTGGACCCCGACGAGATCTTCCGGGTGACCAAGCAGGGCTTCGACTTCTACCACCGGGTGTTCGACTACCCGTACCCGTTCGACAAGTACGACCAGCTCTTCGTGCCGGAGTTCAACGCCGGTGCCATGGAGAACGCCGGGGCCGTGACCTTCCTGGAGGACTACGTCTTCCGGTCGAAGGTCAGCCGGGCGCGCTACGAGCGCCGGGCGGAGACGATCCTGCACGAGCTCGGGCACATGTGGTTCGGCGACCTGGTGACCATGCGCTGGTGGGACGACCTGTGGCTCAACGAGTCCTTCGCCACCTACATCAGCACGCTGGCCCAGGCCGAGGCGACCGAGTACACGACGGCGTGGACGACGTTCGCGAACACCGAGAAGGCGTGGGCGTACGCGCAGGACCAGCTGCCCTCGACCCACCCGATCGCCGCCGACATCCCCGACGTCGCCGCGGTCGAGGTCAACTTCGACGGCATCACCTACGCCAAGGGCGCCTCGGTGCTCAAGCAGCTGGTCGCCTACGTCGGACGCGAGGAGTTCCTCACCGGCGTGCAGCGGTACTTCCGCCGGCACGAGTACGGCAACACCACGCTCGCCGACCTGCTCGGCCCGCTGTCGGAGAGCTCCGGGCGCGACCTCTCCGAGTGGGCCGACCAGTGGCTGCGCACCAGCCAGGTCAACACCCTGCGGCCGGTGTACGAGATCACCGACGACGGCCGGTACGCCTCCTTCGCCATCGAGCAGACCGCCGTCGCCGAGCACCCGGTGCTGCGCAACCACCGGCTCGCGGTGGGTCTCTACAGCGAGGGCCCCGACGGGCTCACCCGCAGCCACCGGGTGGAGCTCGACGTCGCCGGAGCGCGCACCGAGGTCCCGGAGCTGGTCGGGCACCCGGCCGCGGACCTGGTGCTGGTCAACGACGATGACCTCACCTACGCCAAGCTGCGGCTCGACGAGCGGTCGCTGGCCACGCTGCGCACCCGCATCGGCGCCATCCCCGACCCGCTGGCCCGTGCGCTGTGCTGGTCGGCGGCCTGGGACATGACCCGCGACGCCGAGCTGCCCGCCCGCGAGTGGGTGCGGCTGGTGCTGGCCGGCATCGGCGCGGAGACCGAGAGCAGCGTTCTCCAGTCGCTGCTGGCCCGGGTGCAGAGCGCGCTCTCCTCGTTCGCCGACCCGGCCTGGGCGCCGACCGGCTGGGCGCAGCTGGCCGACCACGCGCTGGCCGCTCTGGACGCGGCGCCGGCCGGGAGCGACCAGCAGCTGCTGTGGTCGCGCACCCTGGCCAGCGCCGCCCGCACCGACGAGCACGCCGCCGCGCTGCGCGGCCTGCTCGACGGCTCACGGGTCGTCGAGGGCCTCGAGGTGGACACCGACGCCCGGTGGGCGTTCCTGCACGGGCTGGTGTCCATCGGGGCGGCCGGCGATGCGGAGATCGACGCCGAGGCCGGGCGGGACGCCACGGCCACCGGCGCCCGGCGAACGGCCACCGCGCGGGCGCTGCGGCCGACGCCGGAGTCGAAAGAGACGACCTGGCGGCAGGCCTTTCACGACGAGACCATCCCGAACGCCGTCCACGAGGCCGTGGTGGCCGGCTTCTGGCACCCCGCGCAGCGCGAGCTCACCGCGGGGTACGTGGACCGCTACTTCGCCGAGGTGCGGCCGGTCTGGGAGCGCCGTCCGGGCGAGATCGCCAAGAACACCGTGCAGTACCTGTTCCCGCCCGTCGTCGAGCCGCGGACGATCGCGGCCGCGGACGCGTGGCTGGCCGACGCCGAGCAGCCCCCCGCGCTGCGCCGGCTGGTGTTCGAGGGCCGGGACGGCATCGCCCGGGCGCTGCGCGCCCGCGAGCGGGACGGCGACGCCCACACCTCGCAGTAGCAGCACGCACCGGACGACGGAGCCCCGCCCACCTGCTGGTGGGCGGGGCTCCGTCGTTCCCACCCCCGCCGCCCATCGTGATCAGGTCACCTGATCACCAGGGGTCCTGGCTCAGCACCGGTGGTGAGCCAGGACCCGAAATGATCAGGTCACCTGATCATTCCGCCGAGCGGGGTGGAAGGACGAAGGCGCCGCACTCCCGAGGGGGTGCGGCGCCTTCGTCGTCGCTCAGTGAGCGCGCAGCGCCGCCGGGTGGCCGGCCTGGTCGGACAGCTGGCGCAGCCCGTTGACGATGCCGCCCACGAGGTCACCGGCGGTGAAGGCGCTGGTCATGGAAAGGACGGCGAGGGCGCAGGCGCGGTCGGGCAACCGGCGGGCGGCGCCCGCACCGGTGACGACCTCCACCACCCGCTGCCCCGGCGCGACGGCGATCAGCACCGCATCGGCCGGATCGGCGCCGGAGCGGGCGTGCAACCCCTCGGCGTGCGCGCGGGTGGGCGTGCTCAGCTCACCGACGTAGAGGGTGAACCGCAGCCCCGTCTCGCGGGAGGACATGGTCAGCGCCTCGTCCAGCCGGGCCAGCTCCTGGTAGCTGAACACCCGGTCGACGGGCGGCTCCTCGTTGCGGGAAGGCGCCGTCGACTTGGTGGCGGTGTCGTAGGAGGAAGTGTCGAGCGCGGTGCTCATCGCCGGTCTCCGGAGGGGGTCGTCGGGAGGTCAGGAAAAATCACGGGGCTGGTCACCAGGTGCCACGCGCGCCGCCCAGCGGGCCCGCGGGCGACGGCATGCGGGCGGCGGTGGCGCCACCGTGCGGCCGGTCGGCACCGGCGTCGGCGACGGCCGGGCCGGCCCCGGTCTCGGCGTCCAGCGCCCGCTCCCCCGGCTGCTCGGGGTACATGGAAGAACCCAGCGCGGAGGTACCGCTGCCGGGGACGGCCGCCGGCCCGTGCGTCGGCGCCGGACCGTGCTCGGAGTCCCCGCCGACGTGCGCCGGGTGCGGCTCGTACCAGACCGGGGCGTAGTTCCAGGGCTGGCCCGGCTTGTACCGGGGGCGCCGGTCCTTGCCCGGCCGGAGGGTCAGCAGCGCCAGCACCGCGGTGATGGCCAGGGGGATGCCGGCGAAGACGAGGTACCACTCAGCGTCGAACACGGGGACAACCTACCGGCAGCTGCTCGTGATCATCGGGTGTCGCCCCACACGGCGGGGCGGCGGTGCGCCCATGGCCGGGCGGCCTCCAGCTGTGCCGAGAGGGAGACCAGCGTCGCCTCGTTCGCCGGGCGGCCGACCAGCATCGTCCCGACCGGCAGGTCGTCGGCCGTCCAGTGCAGCGGCACGCTGACCGCGGGCTGGCCGGTGACGTTGAACAGCGCGGTGAAGGCGGCGTAGCGCTTCTGCCGCTCGAAGTCCGGCGCACCCTCCCCGTCGGCCTGGAACCAGCCGATCGGCCGCGGGGTCATGGTGAGCACCGGTGCTAGCAGGACGTCGAAGCCCGCGGTGGCGCGGATGAATTGCCGGGAGAACAGCCGCAGGGCGAACATCGCCTCCATCGCGTCCTGGGCCGACATCGCCAGCCCACGGTCCCGCATCCACCGGGTGAGCGGCCGCAGCTGGTCGACCCGGTCGGGGGGCACCGGCAGCGTCGTCGCGCTCAGCGCCCACACCCGCTCGAAGGACGGCAGCACCGTGGGGTCCAGCAGGCCGGCTGGGGCGTCCTCGACGGTGTGGCCCAGGCTCTCCAGCAGCCGGGCGGCGGCGTCGAGCGCCTCGGCGACCTCCGGCTCCAGCTCCACCCCGGGTACCGCCGACTCCAGGTACCGGCCGATCCGCAGCCGGCCCGGCTCCCTGTCGGCCCACCCGAGGAACGTCTCACCCGGGGGCAGCGGCGGCGCCCAGAAGGGATCGCCGATCTCCGGGCCGGCCATCGCGTCGAGCATCGCGGCGGCGTCGCGCACCGTCCGCGCCAGCGGGCCGTTGATGCCCAGCCCCGTCGTCTCGCTGGCGTAGGGGGCGTTGCTGATCCGCCCGCGGGTGGGCTTGATGCCGAACAACCCGTTGATGCTCGCCGGGATCCGGACGGAGCCGCCCCCGTCGCTGCCCTGGGCGAACGGCACGAACCCGGCCGCGACGGCGACCGCGGCGCCGCCGCTGGAGCCACCGGCCAGCCGGGAGGTGTCCCAGGGTGAGCGGGCCGGCCCGACGAGGTCGTTGTCGGTCCAGCAGGGGAAGCCGAACTCCGGCGTGTTCGTCTTGCCGACGCTGATCGTCCCGGCGTCGGCCAGCCGCGTGACGACGGCGTCGTCGACCCGCGGCACGAAGTCGGCCATGGTCGACGAACCGAACGTCGTCCGGACGCCGGCGGTGTTGTTGAGGTCCTTGATCGCGGTCGGGACGCCCAGCAACGGAGGCAGCTCCCCGCCCTCGCGCAGCCGGGCCTCGGCGGCCGACGCGGCGGCGCGGGCGCGCTCGGGGGTCACGGTGATGAACGCGCCGAGGCCGGCATCGAGCGCGTCGATCCGGCGCAGCGCGTGCTCCACCAGCTCCGTCGGGCTGACCTCCTTCGCGCGGACGGCGGCAGCCTGCTCGAGCGCGGTGAGGTCGTGCAGCTGGGTGTAGGAGGTCACGTACGGGACGCTAGCGCGCAGTGCGGAGTGCTTGCTCGCCTGCCGAGGCACTCGACGCCGGCGGCGCACTGACCCCGGGCGGACCCGTCGGTCGCCTCGGCGAGGTGCCGGCGAGCGGGGCGCACGAGGGGTTCCCCGGCGTGCGCACCCGCGTCACCTGATCAGGACTCGGCGAACACCACGAGGTTCTCGGTGGAGGCCCGGCCACCACCGCGCTGGAAGCAGGTGATCAGCACCAGCCGCCCCGGCGAGGCCTCCCACACCTCGGTGGCGCCGGGCAGCTCGCCCTTGGCGTAGCGCTTCGTTCGCTCGACGGTGTAGCTGACCGTGCCCCTGGGAGTGCTGACCTCGACGACGTCCCCCGCGGCGAGCTTGCTGCCCCCGCCGTCGGACTCCATCAACGGGTCGAAGCCGTACTCGCCGGTCCCTGTCGAATGCGCGGCGAGGTAGAGCGTGTTGTCGCTTTCCCCCGCCGCGCCGACCGGGTCGCCGTACGGCTCGATCCAGTAGGCAGCGGTCAGCGTCGGCGGGTTGATGGCGCCGCCACGCGGGGTCAGCGGCAGCACGGGCAGGTCCAGGTCGGCCGCCGGGACGGTCACGTGCACGTCCGAGGAGGGCGTCGGCAGCGTCACCCCCTCGGGCGGCAGGGTCGGCGGGACCTCCTCGGGAGGCGGAGCCGAGGTGGCCGCCACCATCGGGGCGGGCCCGATGGCGGCGACCGGCTGCTCGCCATCAGCCAGGCCGATGGCGAGCAGCGCAGCCCCGGCGAGCCCGACGGCGGCGACCGCGGTGACGGCGCCGGCGCGCGGACTCGTGGCCGTCAGTCGGCGCACGTGCCGCCCACCGCCGCACGGCGACGGGTGCGGGCGGCGGTCACGCCACCCACGCCCGCGGCGACCAGCAGCCCGGCGCCCGCGGCGACCGCGAGGATGCCGGTGGAGCCCGCCTCGACCGCCTCGACGCCGGTGTTCGAGCGCAGGCCGTCGTTGACCACCGGCGCGGCCGTCGGCGGCGCCGTCGGCGGGGCGACCACGGCCTCCGCGGCCACGGTGAGCTCCACGGCGACGATCGAGATGCCGCCGGACGGGGTCTGCTGCGCGACCACGAGGCCGTAGGAGCCGGCCGTCGTGTCAGCCGGCAGCACGAAGGTCGCCGTCGAGCCGCTGACCTGGACCGTCAGCGGCACTGCCGCACCCGTGGCGTCGCCGTTGGCGTCGAGCGCTTGCAGGCCGACCAGAACGCCGGTCAGGTCGGTGAGGTCGAGCTCCCGCAGCACCGAAGCGGCGGTCAGGTCCAGCGTGACGGTCGAGCCGGCCGTCACCGGCACCGGGCAGGACGTGGCGGACGAGAGCGCGCAGGGCACCTGCGACACCGCGACCAGCTCGGGCGCAACGTTCTCCGCGGGAAGCGCGGAGGGGTCGAACGCGAGCTCGTAGAACACCGGGTCGTAGTAGGTGAACGCCGGGCCCAGGGTCGAGGTGAGCGGCTCGAGGAACAGGCTGGCGGCATCAACGCCCACGCTGTCGTCGGCAGGCAGGGTGACCGTGATGCTGCCGGTGCCCGCGCCGCTGATCGTGAGGGGCAGCTCGGCGCCCGTGGGGTTGGAGGCGTACACCACGTCGGGGGTGCCGTCGCCGTCGTCGTCGAAGGTCAGCGCGGCCTCGACGGCGGAGTCGTCGAGCTCCGCGGGCAGGTCGACGGTGATCGTGCCGCTGTACTGCACCAGCACGGGCGTCACGACGGGCCCGGTGGCCGGGTCGGCCATGGGGTCCATCGCGCCGACGTTCTCGACCGGGAAGGCATCCAGCGCGACCTCGGCGGGCTCGAGCGGGATGGTGACGTCGGTCGCGGCGCCGGCGGGAGGCGTGATGCCGACGAGGAGGACGGCGGCGCCGATGCCGACGAGGCCGAGGCGCTGCATCTGCGGCCGGCGGGACAGGGAGGGGCTGGACATGGAGGGACACCTTCCGGCGACCGCAGCGCCCCAGCGGCGCTGACTGCTGCGGAAACGTAATGTCACCGGTCAGTTCACGTGCGTGCATGACACGCATGCCGATACGCGTGGGGCAGGGCGTCATCAGAGTGTGACGTGCAATATGGCTGCACCTACCAAGTCTCGCCGACGATCGGGCATTCGTTGTGGCGATGTGTGTCAAGAGCCACCTTCAGCACGCACATGGCAGGCATATTCTTGCCCTCGTTCGCTCGCACGTCGGCCCGGCTCGGGACGCCGATCGGATCGGCGTCCGGCCATAGGCGCAGAACCGCAGGCTCGGGCGGAACACCGCAGGAACGCGTCGCCGGAACCGGCGAGCTGCCGACGGTGCTCGTGCGCTACACCACCTTCTCGCCGGCGTTCGCCGGCCGGGCCACCGCCCGGCGGCCGGTGACGTCAGGCGCTGACGCTCTCCGGCACGCCGAGCCACTCCCGCCAGCGGGGATCGACCGTCCGGTGGCCGAGCAGCCGCCAGGCCGCACCGCTGGGTGTGCTCGGCGGGTGCGGCAGCTTCCAGCCCAGCTCGGCCAGGGAGCGGTCGGCCTTGGTGTGGTTGCACCGACGGCAGGCCGCCACCACGTTGTCCCAGGTGTGGGTCCCGCCCCGGCTGCGCGGCACCACGTGGTCGATGCTCGTGGCCGAGCCGCCGCAGTAGACGCAGGTCTGCCCGTCGCGGGTGAACACCGCCCGCCGCGACAGCGGCACCGACGCCGGGTACGGCACCCGGACGTAGCGGGTCAACCGGACCACCACGGGGACGGGGACGCTCAGGGTCGCGGCGCGCACCAGCTCGGCGGTGACGTCGACCGACTCGGCCTTCTCGGCGAGGACGAGCACGATCGCCCGCCGGCTGGAGACGACGCACAGCGGCTCGTACGTGGCGTTGAGCAGCAGGGTGGCGCCCGTGGTGGCGGGTGAGGGCACGGGGACGAGCGGCGGGACGGGGTCGCGCCGCGGGCCTGGGTGACCCGCCGACGTCGACCCGGGCGCGGAACGCGGCACGGATCACCTCCGGACGCCCCGGACCGCCGGGTGCTGCACGACCCGCGGGCAGGCCCATTCTGACCCGTGATCGCGCCGTCGGCGCACTCGAGTTTCGCGCACTGCGCCCGGCAGGCCCCCCGGACCGCCACTAGCGTGCCGGGAATGCGCTACCCGGAGGCCCCGCGCCTGGACCTCGTCGACGACCTGCACGGCCACCGCGTCGCCGATCCCTACCGCTGGCTGGAGGACCCGGACGATCCCCGCACGCAGGAGTGGTCGCGGGCGCAGGATGAGCTCACCGCCCAGGTGCTCTCCGCCCTGCCGCTGCGCGAACGGTTCGCCGCGAGCCTCGGCGACCTGGTGCGGTCGGGCGCCGTCGGCGTGCCCGTGTGGCGCGGGGAGCGCGCCTTCTCGACCCGCCGCGACCCCGGTCAGGAGCACGCCGTCCTGCGGGTGCGCGAGGCCGACGGCGCGGTCCGGGTGCTGGTCGACCCGATGGCCCTCGACCCCGCGGGGACGACGACGCTCGACGCCTGGTCGCCGTCCTGGGAGGGCGACCGGCTGGCGTACCAGGTCTCCACCGGCGGCGACGAGGAGTCGCAGCTGTTCGTCCTCGACGTCGCCAACGGCGAGCTGCTCGACGGGCCGGTCGACCGGTGCCGCTACTCCCCCGTCGGGTGGCTGCCCGGCGGGAAGGAGCTGTTCTACGTGCGGCGCCTGGCCCCTGACCTGGTGCCCGCCGGGGAGGAGCAGTTCCACCGCCGCGTCTGGCGCCACCGGGTGGGCGCACCGGCCGACGACGACGTCCTCGTGCACGGGGAGGGCAGCGATCCGGCCAGCTACTTCGGCGTGCGCACCAGCCGGGACGGCCGCTGGCTGGTCGTCTCCCGGTCGGTGGGCACCGCGCCGCGGGACGACGTCTGGCTGGCCGACCTGGGCGGGGACGGCGTCCTGCGGGAGCTGCAGCTCGGCGTCGACGCCCAGACCGCCGCCTGGGTGGCGCGGGACGGGCGGCTCTGGCTGATGAGCGACCGGGACGCCCCGCGCTGGCGGCTGGCGGTCGCCGACCCCGCCGATCCCGCGACCTGGGCCCCGGAGCGCTGGCAGGACGTGATCCCGCAGCAGGAGGGCGCGGTCCTCTCCGACGTCGCGCTCGTCGACGGGCCGGACGGCGCGCTGCAGGTGCTCGCCGTGCACGCGGTGGACGCCACCGACCGGCTGTCGCTGTGGGCCGGGGACGGCGGCGGCCGGCTCGCCGAGGTGGCCGCTCCGGGCGCCGGCAGCATCTCCGGCGTCAGCGCGCCGCCCGAGGGCGGCACCAGCGCGTGGGTGGGCTACACCGACTACGCGACCCCGCCGTCGGTGCTGCGCTGGGACGCCGGCCCGTCCGCCGACCTGGTCCCCTGGGAGCAGGCCGACGTGGCCGGCGAGGTGCCGGCGCTGACCGTCGTGGAGACGCACGCGACGTCGAAGGACGGCACCGCGGTGCACCTGTTCGTGCTCTCGGGGACGGGCCAACCCGACCGCCCGCGTCCGGCGGTCCTGTACGGCTACGGCGGGTTCAACGTCTCCCTCACCCCCGCCTACTCGGCGCAGGCGCTGGCCTGGGTCGCCGCGGGCGGCGTCTGGGTGGTGGCGAACCTGCGCGGCGGCTCCGAGCACGGTGAGGAGTGGCACCGCGCCGGGATGCGCGAGCGCAAGCAGAACGTCTTCGACGACTTCGCCGCCGCCGGGAAGCACCTGGTGGCCGGCGGCTGGACGACGCACCAGCAGCTGGCGGTCATGGGTGGCTCGAACGGCGGCCTGCTGGTCGGTGCCACGCTGACCCAGCGCCCGGACCTGGCCGCCGCCGTCGTCTGCAGCGCGCCGCTGCTGGACATGGTCCGGTACGAGCTGTTCGGTCTGGGCCGCACCTGGAACGACGAGTACGGCACCGCGGAGGACCCGGTGGAGCTGGGCTGGCTGCTGGGCTACTCGCCGTACCACGCGGTGCGCGCGGGCACGGCCTACCCGGCGGTGCTGGTCACGACGTTCGAGTCCGACACCCGGGTGGACCCGCTGCACGGGCGGAAGCTGGCCGCCGCGCTGCAGCACGCCACCGCCTCCGACGCCCCGGTCGTGCTGCGCCGGGAGACGTCGGTCGGGCACGGCGCACGGGCGGTGAGCCGGACCGTGGGCCTGGCCGCCGACCAGTTGGCGTTCCTCGCGGCGCACACGGGGCTTCCCGGCTGACAGTGCGTTCGGTCAGCCTCCGGACACGCAGCGTGGCGTCCACCGGCACTGTCACCAGCACCTGAGAAGATTCCGGTAATGACCGGATCACCCGCCGTGCTCGCCGTGGACGACGACGCGTCCGTACCCGACTGCGCCGACTACTGGCTCTGCCAGAAGGTCTACGACTGGTTCGGCCTGGACTGGCTCGCCGAGAACGCCGGCACGCTCATCGTCACCCCGGGGCGCATCCTGCTCGTCGTCGTGCTCGCCGCGGTCGCCCGGGCGCTCGCCCACCGGGCCATCCAGCGGCTGACCGACCGGACGGCGACCGGGGCGATGCCCACGATCCTGCGCCCGCTGCGCAACCGGGTCCCGCAGCCGGGCGACGCGGTCGACCAGATCACCGCCCGGCGCACCCAGCGGGCGGCGGCCATCGGCTCGGTCCTGCGCAGTTTCGCCTCGATCGTGATCCTCGGAATCGCCGTCGTGCTCGTGCTGGGTGAGCTCGGCCTCAACCTGGCGCCGATCGTGGCCAGCGCCGGCGTCGTGGGCGTCGCGCTCGGTTTCGGTGCGCAGAACCTGATCAAGGACTTCATCGCCGGCATCGGGATCATCCTCGAGGACCAGTACGGCGTCGGTGACGTCGTCGACCTCGGCGAGGCCATCGGCACCGTGGAAGCGGTCGGCCTCCGGATCACCCGGCTCCGCGACGTCAACGGCGTCGTCTGGTACGTGCGCAACGGCGAGGTCCTCCGCGTCGGCAACAAGAGCCAGGGCTATGCCCAGGTGGTGATCGACATGCCCGTCGCGCACGACACCGACCTGGAACGCGCCCGGACGGTGATGCAGGAGGTCGCCGACGCGATGTACGCCGAGGAGGAGTGGATCGGCGTGCTGCTGGCCGAGCCGGAGTCGCTGGGCGTCGAGCAGATCACCACCGAGGGTGTCTTCCTGCGGCTGATGGTCCGCACCACCAACACCGACCAGTGGCGGGTCGGGCGGGAGCTGCGGATGCGGCTCAAGGAGCGGTTCGTCGCCGAGGGCATCCGCACGCCCTTGCCGCTGCTGGGCAGCGTCTCCGGCGCCGGAACGGGGCCCCGCTGACCGCTGGGGCGCCGGAGGGACCCCCCGAGGGCGCGACACTGCGGCAGGCGACGTTCCGCGAGGTCTTCGCCGTCCGCGAGTTCCGCCCGTTGTTCGGCACCTTCCTGCTGTCCGCGGCCGGTGACGAACTGGCCCGTGTGGCCCTGACCGTCCTCGTCTACGACCGCACCTCCTCCCCGCTGCTGGCGGCGCTGACCTTCGCGATCAGCCACCTGCCCTGGCTGGTCGGCGGTCCGCTGCTGTCCACCCTCGCCGACCGGCTGCCCCGGCACCGCGTGCTGATCGCCACCGACGCCGCCCGCGCCGGTCTGGTCGCGATCATGGCCATCCCGGGCACGCCCCTGCCGGTGCTGCTGGCGCTGCTGTTCGTGGTGGGCATGTGCGCGCCGCCGTTCGAATCGGCCCGCTCGGCGCTCATGGCCGACGTCCTCGACGGCGACCGGTACGCCGTGGCGACCTCGCTGACCGGCATCACCCTGCAGCTCGCCCAGGTCGCCGGCTTCCTCGCCGGTGGGGCGCTGGTGGCGGTGCTGAACCCCTCGGCGGCACTGCTCGTCGACGCGGCCACGTTCGTGGTCTCGGCCATCTGGCTGTGGGCCCGGTTGCAGCCGCGCCCGGCGCCGATCGCCGAGGGCGGCGGGCACCGCGGATCCCTGTGGCGCGACACCGCCCTCGGCCTGCGGTTCATCCGCCGCAGCCCCCGGCTGCTGGCCATCGTCGGCGTGCTCTGGGTGACCACCGGGTTCGTCTACGCCTCGGAGGGCATCGCCGCCCCGCTGGTCGACTCGCTCGGCCAGGGCGCGACGGCGGTCGGCGTGCTGCTGGCCGCGAACCCGCTGGGCGTCACGATCGGTGGGCTGGTCATCGCCCGGCTGGTCCCCCCGGCCCGGCGGGAACGGCTGGTCGTCCCGCTGGTCGTGCTGTCGCTCATCCCGGTGCTCGTCGGCGGGCTGGTCGCGGCGGTGACCGGACCGGGCGCGCTGCCGTTCTGGGTGCTGGTCGGGATGCTGTTCCTCTCCGGGCTGGGAGCGGCCTGGTCCATCCCGCTCAACGTGGCCTTCGTGCAGGCGGTCCCGAGCGCCTACCGCGGGCGGGCGTTCGGCGTCGCGGCCAGCGGTCTGGCCGGCGTGCAGGGCCTCGGCGCCCTGGCCGCCGGGCTCGCGGCCGAGGGGCTCTCGCCGGGCTACGTGGTCGCGCTCTCCGGCGGGCTCGGAATGATCGCCGTCGCCCCGGCGCTGTCGGCCTATCGGCGGACGCGGACAGGAACGGACGCCACGGTCGGCAGCGAGGGAGGATCCGGGGCATGAGCGAGTCGAGGCGGTCGCTGCCGTCGGCGCGGACCTTCTACGACGAGGTCGGCGGCGAGCCCACGTTCCGTCGCCTGGTCAGCCGCTTCTACGCGGGCGTGCGCACCGATCCGGTGCTCGTCCCGATGTACCCCCAGGACGACTGGGAGGGCGCCGAGACGCGGCTGCGCGGCTTCCTCCAGCAGTACTGGGGCGGGCCGACGACCTACTCCCAGGAGCGTGGGCACCCGCGGCTGCGGATGCGGCACGCGCCGTTCGCCATCGGCCCGGCCGAGCGGGACGCGTGGCTGGCACACATGCGCGACGCCGTCGACTCCCTGCAACTGCCGCCCGAGCAGGACGCCACGCTGTGGGGTTACCTGGAGATGGCGGCGCACAGCATGCAGAACCGCTGAGCCGCCCGCCTCCCTCGACCGCCCGCCGACGCAGCAGCGCCGGCCGTGGTCGCACGCCTGCACATCCACGAGAACACCTGAGGAGCCCGGTGAGCCCGGCGACGTCCACCCCGTCCACCATCGACGCCGACTGGTGGCGGGACGCGGTCTTCTACCAGATCTACATCCGCAGCTTCGCCGACGGCAACGGCGACGGGGTGGGTGATCTGGCCGGCATCCGGGCACGGCTCCCCTACCTCGCCGATCTCGGCATCGACGCGCTGTGGATCACACCGTTCTACCCCTCGCCGATGGCCGACCACGGCTACGACGTCGCCGACCCGCGCGACGTCGAGCCGGTCTTCGGCGATCTCGCCGAGTTCGACGCCCTGCTCGCCGAGGCCCACGCCCGCGGGATCCGGGTGACCGTCGACCTGGTGCCCAACCACAGCTCGCACGACCACGAGTGGTTCCAGGCGGCCCTGGCCGCCGCCCCGGGCTCCCCCGAGCGGGCGCGCTACCACTTCCAGGACGGCCACGGAGCCGACGGCAGCCGGCCGCCCAACAACTGGCCGTCGGTGTTCGGCGGACCGGCGTGGACCCGGCTGCCCGACGGCCAGTGGTACCTGCACCTGTTCGCACCGGAGCAGCCGGACCTGAACTTCGCCAACCCCGAGGTGGTGGCCGACCTCGAGGAGACGATGCGCTTCTGGCTCGACCGAGGGGTCGACGGGTTCCGCATCGACGTCGCCCACGGGATGGCGAAGCCGGACGGGCTGCCGGACATGGTGCCGCTCGACGACACCGGCCTGCTGGCCGACCACGCGCCGGGCGACGAGCGGTTCGACTCCGAGGGCGTGCACGCGATGCACCGGCGGATCCGCCGGGTCGTCGAGGAGTACCCCGGCCGGATGGCCGTCGGCGAGGTGTGGCTGCGCGACGACCAGCGACTGGCCCGGTACCTGCGCGCCGACGAGCTGCAGCTCGCGTTCAACTTCAAGCTGGTCACGGCCGGGTGGACGGCGAAGGAGATCCGCACCGCCGTCGAGGACTCGCTCGCCACCGTGGCCGGCACGCCGGCGCCCGCCTGCTGGGTGCTGTCCAACCACGACGTCTCCCGGCACGTCACCCGCTACGGCGGCGGCGAGCTGGGCATCCGGCGGGCGCGGGCCGCGGCGCTGCTGCAGCTGGCGCTGCCCGGGGCGGCGTACCTCTACAACGGGGACGAGCTCGGCATGCCGGACGTCGAGCTGCCCGACGAGGCGCTCCAGGACCCCATCTGGGAACGGTCCGGGCGCGCCGAGCGCGGCCGCGACGCCTGCCGCATCCCGATGCCGTGGTCGGGCGCCGAGCCCCCCTACGGCTTCTCGTCCCGTGCGGACACCTGGCTGCCCATGCCCGAGGGCTGGGGGCCGCTGACCGCCGACGCCCAGCGCGCCGACGGCAACTCGATGCAGTCGCTGTACCGAGCCGCTCTCGCTCTGCGCTCCACTTCCCCGCTGTTCGCGGGGGAACAGGTCGAGTGGTTGCAGTCACCCGACGGTTGTGTCGCCTTCTGCCGTCCCGGCGGGCTGGTCTGCGTGCTCAACCTCTCGGGCGCTCCGACCCCGCTCCCCGAGGGGCGCGTGCTAGTGAGCAGCGCACCGGTCGAGGACGGGCTGCTGCCCGACGACGCCGCGGTGTGGCTCCAGCCCTGAGCCGACCGGCCGGTACCCGGGCGCCCCTGGGCGCTCGGGTACCTTGCCGCAGGTGACGCCGGGCCGGCGACGCCCCACCACCGGCGCATCGCAGGAGCTGACATGAAGACCCGGGACCTGGCCTACATCGCCCTCTTCGCGGCCGTCATCGCCGTGCTGGGGACCCTGCCGGCGGTCGCCATCGGCCCGGTGCCCATCACCGCGCAGACCCTCGGCGTGATGCTGGCCGGCAGCGTCCTGGGTGCTCGCCGCGGCTTCCTGTCCGTGCTGCTGTTCCTCGTGCTGGTGGCGATCGGGCTGCCGCTGCTGGCCAGCGGCTCCGGTGGGCTCGCGGTCTTCGCCGGGCCGACCGCCGGCTACCTGTTCAGCTGGCCGATCGCGGCGTTCGTCATCGGGTGGCTGACGGAGCGGTTCTGGGCCCGCTACAACGTGGCGTGGGGCGTGCTGTCCAACGTCGTCGGCGGGATGGTCGTCATCTACCTGATCGGCGTGCCGGTGCTCGCCGCCGTCGCCAACCTCTCGCTGGGCGCGGCGATCGTGTCCGGGGCCCTGCCCTTTCTGATCGGGGACGCGATCAAGGCCTTTCTCGCCGCCGCGATCGCCGCCCAGGTCCGCCGCAGCTACCCGGTGATCGAGCGACCGCGGCAGGCGCTCGCCACCCGGTGAGGTTCGGCCGGCCGCAGCCGCGGTCCGCTGCGGTCGCCGACCCCGCGCGCGGCATCGAGCTGCGCGGGGTGTCGCACCGCTACGGCGACCGTGCGGTGCTCGACGACATCGACCTGCACCTGACCGAGGCGCGCATCGGCGTCATCGGCGCGAACGGCTCGGGCAAGAGCACCTTCGCCCGGCTGCTCAACGGCCTGGTGCCGCCCACCACGGGCCAGGTGCTGGTCGACGGGCTGGACACCGCCACGCAGCTGCGCGAGGTGCGCCGGCGGGTCGGCTTCGTGTTCCAGGACCCCGACGCGCAGATCGTGTACCCGACGGTGGCCGAGGACGCCGCCTACGGGCTGGAGAACCAGGGCGTGCCGGCCGACGAACGCGCCGAGCGGGTGGCCGAGGTGCTGGACCGCTACGGGCTCTCCGGACATGCCGACCACCCGGCGCACCTGCTCTCGGGCGGCCAGAAACAGCTGCTGGCCATCGCGGGGGTGCTGGTGATGCGGCCGGCCCGCGTCGTGTTCGACGAGCCGACGACGCTGCTCGACCTGGTGAACGCGCGGCGGGTCGCGCGGGTGATCGACGAGCTGGAGCAGCAGGTGATCGTGGTGACCCACCAGCTGGACCTGCTCGACGGCTTCGACCGCGTGCTCGTGGTGGACGGCGGCCGGTTAGTGGAGGACGCCGCGCCCGGCCCTGCGGTCGCGGCCTACCGCGCGCTGATGGAGCGACGGTGACCCTCTCCCTCTACGTGCCGCGGCGCAGCCTCGTCCACCGGTTGCCTGCGGGGGCCAAGCTGCTGGCGCTCGCCGTGCTGGCCGTCGTGCTCTTCGCTGCGCCGAGCCTCCCCGTGGTCGGCGGCGCGCTCGTCGGTGTGCTCGCCGTCGGGCTCGTGCTCGCCCGGTTGCCGGTGGCCACGCTGGCCCGGCAGGCCCGGACCGTGTCGTGGTGGCTCGCGGGCCTGTTCGTGTTCCACGCGCTCTTCAGCGACGTGGCCACCGCCGCGCTGACCGTGCTGCGGCTGCTCGCGCTGGTGCTGGCCGCGGCGGTGGTCACCTCGACGACCCGGGTGACGGAGATGGTCGCCGTCATCGAGCGGCTGTGCGCGCCGCTGCGGCTGGTCGGCGTGCGGCCCGCCCGGATCGGGCTGGTGATCTCGATGGCGCTGCGGTTCATCCCGGTGCTGGCCGAGCGGACCGACCGGATCCGCCAGGCACAGGCCGCCCGCGGGGGCTCGGCCCGGGGCGTGCGCGGGCTCCGCACCACGGTGACCCCGCTGCTGGTGCAGCTGCTGCAGATGGCGCACACGATCAGCGAGGCGCTGGACGCCCGTGGCACCGACGACGTTCCTCCGGCCCGGGTCCGCCGCGCCCCGGCCGCCGGCTGACCGTGGAGGCTCCGATGGACACCGGTTCGCTGCTGGAGATCTGGACGACGTCCGAGGCCGCAACACCGATGTGTCGCCGGCCGTCGGCGCGGCTGCTCCCCGGGATCGGGCTGGAGGGCGACCGCTACGCCCTGGGCGGCGGGACGTGGGCGCAGTACCCCGACCTGGAGAAGCAGCTCACGCTGATCGACCGGGACGGCGTCGCCGCCGTCGCCACGGAGGTGGGCGCGGCGTTCACGACCGCGGACGCCCGGCGGAACCTGGTGACCACCGGGGTCGACCTGCCCTCTCTGGTGGGCCGCTGGTTCGCCGTCGGAGACGCGCTGCTGTTCGGGATGAAGCGCTGCCCGCCGTGCACCCACCTGGAGCGACTGACCGGGTTGAAGCTGGTCAAGGCGATGGTGCACCGGGGCGGGATCAACGCGGCGGTGTTCGGCGGAGGGCTGGTGACCGAGGGTGCGGTGGTCCGGCCGGTGTCGGACGAGGAGGCCGCCCGCCGCGGCGCGCCCACCGGCGCCGCCCGGCCGGTGCCGCGGATCGTCACCGGCTGACCACCTGACCACGACCGCTGCGCCGCCGGCCTGCACTACAGGTGTTCCGGGGAAGTCCGACTCTGCCCACCCGTGCTGGGCAGAGTCGGACTTCCCTCGGGTCTGCATCCCTGCCGCGCCGTCCGGGACCGGACACGCTCACACGCCGGCCGGTACGTCGGCCCAGCGGGCGAGGAACTCCTTCTCCTCGGGGGTGATCCGGCGCGGCCGGTTCAGCGCGAAGTCGAAGGGCACGAGCAAGGTGCTGCCGGTGACCGCGAGCACGCCGTGGTCGAACAGCTCGTAGTTGCAGGTGAACGCCGCGGCGCGGATGCCCGACACCCACACCTGCACCTCGAGTGGCTCGGCGTCGTAGACGACCGACCGCTTGTAGGCGATCTCGTGCGAGGCGACGACCAGGCCACGGCGCATGCCGGTCCGCTCATCGTGCGTGGGCTGCTCGAAGAAGAGGTTCACCCGCGCCATCTCGAAGTAGCCGAGGAAGGCGACGTTGTTGATGTGCTGGTAGGCGTCCATGTCCGACCACCGCATGGGGACCTGCACCGTGTGCCTCACGCCGCCACCCTGCCGTATCCGGCTCGGAGGACGTGACGGGCCCCGGGCCGCGCGCTCTGGCCTCGGCGCGTGAGCGACCCCTGGGACGCCGCGGCACCGGGTGTGCTGACGCTGCCGTCGGCCGTCTGATCTGCGGACGCGGGCTCCGGGCCGGGCGTCCGCCGGATGCCCAGCCCGAGTTCGGCGTCTACCTCCTGGGCCGGCCACCGGAGCCGATGCCCTGGGACAGCCGGTGGGTCCGACGGCCGGACTTCCGGCTGCCGCGTGATCCGGCGGGACTGCGCCGGGCCCTGTCGGAGGCCTGGGAGCGGGCGGCGCTGGAGCGGGTGGAGGTGGCGTGCGGGGGCGGTCGAGACCCGCGGGCAGCGCCGGTTCGTCACCGCCTTCGGCGGCTGAGGGATTCACGGACAGCGACGACCGGCACGGAGCGGATGCTCCGGCCGGCCGTCGGTGGTGACGCTCTGGGGCCTGCTAGTCCCGGCTGAGCTTGCGGTACGTCGCGCGGTGCGGCCGCGTCGCCTCCTGGCCGAGCCGCTCCACCTTGTTCTTCTCGTAGTCCTGGAAGTTGCCCTCGAACCAGAACCACTTGGAGTCGCCCTCGTAGGCGAGGATGTGCGTCGCGACGCGGTCGAGGAACCACCGGTCGTGGCTGACGACGACGGCGCAGCCGGGGAACTCCAGCAGGGCGCCTTCGAGGCTGGTCAGCGTCTCGGTGTCCAGGTCGTTCGTCGGCTCGTCGAGCAGCAGCAGGTTGCCGCCCTGCTTGAGGGTCAAGGCCAGGTTGAGGCGGTTGCGCTCGCCACCGGACAGCACGCCGGCCGGCTTCTGCTGGTCCGGGCCCTTGAACCCGAAGGCGGCGATGTAGGCGCGCGAGGGCATCTCGACGTTGCCCACCTTGATGTGGTCGAGGCCGTCGGACACGACCTCCCACAGGGTCTTCTTCGGGTCGATGCCGCTGCGGTTCTGCTCGACGTAGGAGAGCTTCACGGTCTCGCCGACCTTGATCTCGCCGTCGTCGGGCTTCTCCTCGCCGACCAGCATCTTGAACAGCGTGGTCTTGCCGACGCCGTTCGGGCCGACGACGCCCACGATGCCGTTGCGCGGAAGCGTGAACGACAGGTCGTCGATCAGCACGCGGTCGCCGAAACCCTTGGTCAGCTTGTTCGTCTCGACGACGACGCTGCCCAGCCGCGGGCCCGGTGGGATCTGGATCTCCTCGAAATCCAGCTTGCGGAACTTGTCCGCCTCCGCGGCCATCTCCTCGTACCGGGCCAGCCGCGCCTTGCTCTTGGCCTGACGCGCCTTGGCGCCCGAGCGGACCCACTCGAGCTCGTCCTTGAGCCGCTTGGCGCGCTTGGCGTCCTTGGCTCCCTCGACCTGGAGCCGGGCGGCCTTGGTCTCCAGGTAGGTGGAGTAGTTCCCCTCGTAGGGGTAGGCCCGGCCACGGTCGAGCTCGAGGATCCACTGGGCGACGTTGTCGAGGAAGTACCGGTCGTGGGTGACGGCGACGACGGTGCCGGCGTACTTCTCCAGGTGCTGCTCCAGCCAGGCCACGCTCTCGGCGTCCAGGTGGTTGGTGGGCTCGTCGAGCAGCAGCAGGTCCGGCGCCTCGAGCAGCAGTCGGCACAGCGCGACGCGGCGGCGCTCACCACCGGAGAGGACGGTGACGTCGGCGTCGCCGGGCGGGCAGCGCAGGGCGTCCATGGCCTGCTCGATGCGGGCGTCGAGCTCCCAGCCGTCCTGGTTCTCGATGGTCTCCATGAGCTCGCCCTGCTCCGCCATGAGCGCGTCGAAGTCGGCGTCCGGCTCACCCATCGCAGCGCTGACCTCTTCGAACCGGGTCAGCGCATCGCGCAGCGGCTTGACCGCCTCCTCGACGTTGCCGCGCACGTCGAGGTTCTCGTTGAGCGGCGGCTCCTGCAGCAGGATGCCGACCGTCGCCTCCGGCGCCAGCGTGGCGTCGCCGTTGGAGGGCTGCTGCATGCCGGCCATGATCTGGAGCACGGTCGACTTGCCGGCGCCGTTCGGCCCGACCACACCGATCTTCGCACCGGGCAGGAAGGACAGGGTGACGTTGTCGAGGATCACCTTGTCGCCGTGCGCCTTGCGCGCGCGGACCATCGTGTAGATGTACTGAGCCACTGGGCTTCGGAGCCTTCCGTCGTCTTGCGAGCGGGGGGTGGGGCCGCGGGCTCGCGGCCCCACCCCGTACGTGCTGGCCTCCGATCCTCCCAGCCCGGGGCAACTACGCGTGCGCAGGCTCCGGCGAGAGGTCGGGGTCCTCCACCGAGGTCAACGTCTCCTCCTCCCCCACGTAGTCCCGGCCGGCCCGCAACTCCTCGGCCGACGGGGTGTCGTCGAGCCCGGCCGCACCGTCCGACGGGCTCTGCTCAGCGGTTCCGGCGGCGTCGATGCCGTCAGGCGCGCGCTCGGAACGGTCCCGCTTGAACACCGACCGGCCGCGGGTGAGGTCGGGGCCCACCGCGAAGGCCTTGAGCCGGTCCTTGTACCGGCGCCCGGTCTCGGACTCCCAGCTGTGCGTGGTGATCACGCCGTGCACGATCACCGGGTCGCCCTTGCTGATGGAGGCGGAGACGTTGCCGGCGAGCGTGTTCCAGCACTCGACGTCGACCCAGTACGTGCCGGAGTCGACGAACGTCTGGCTGGCCGCGTCGAAGCGCCGGGCGGTCGAGGCCAGGCGGAAGTTGGTGACCACCCCGTTCTGCGTGGGGGTGCGGCGGGGGGAGTCGGCGACGTTGCCGACGACGGTCATGATCGTGTCGTTCACGGTGCTCCTCGGGGAGTGTGGCGCCGGTCGGCGCGGCCGGCGAGGTGCCGGTGTGCCGTCGACCCTCGCCGTTCCACCCGCCCGGGAGCGGACCGTTCCCCGATCTGTGGATGCACCTCCCCCCTGTGGACGACGCAACGGCCGGCGACGGCGCCTCGGCGGGGAGCGATGCGATGATCGAGCCCGAGCGCCCGTAGCTCAGCGGATAGAGCAGGTGCCTTCTAAGCACTTGGTCGCAGGTTCGATCCCTGCCGGGCGCGCTTCCCATGGCATCGGGCTGCGCTTCCGCTCGGGCGCCGATTTCTGGCCAGACGGCGGTCACCGGAACAGGAGCCGGGCGCCGTGACCGCCCGGGTCAGCACGTCCGGGCACATCGGCGAAGCGGCACCTGGCGCATCGAGTGGGCCGCTCACGACCATCTGCCGGGATTGACCGGTCGGCCTGGCCTTGCGACTGACGGGCCCAGCGGGACGTCACCGATGGTGTCCCGGACCGATGGCGTCCCGGTCGGGCACATCCGTGCGGCCACGGTGCGGACAGCTGCGGCGGTCATGCTATCGCGGACCCGCGAGAGCAGCATTTCGGTTGTGTGACGAAAGTCCATCCGCCCAGCGGGCTGTTACGGGCTCTGCTGTCCTGACCAGGGAACTCGCGGCGCGAGTAACGCGGATGTCGATCGGCCTCCCGTCGTACGGAAGCTGATTCCACCGGTCCGGCTCGCTCGGAGGACCAGCCGAACCACACAAGCTCTTCCCAGTCCGGACAACAGAGGAGAACACCATGAGCACAGGGAACTGGCCGCGGATCGGCGTCGCCGCACTGGGCGCGGCCGCCGTCGCGTTGGCGACACCACTGCCGGCCTGGGGCGCGGGCGACGTCACCGATACCGCGACCGAGACCTTCGAGGTGCGCCTGACGCCGCTGAACGGCTCGGGCGTCCACGGCACCGGCACCCTGATCCTCGACGAGAGCGGGCACGAGCCCGTGCTCACCGTGCGGCTGGACGTGAACAACGTCATCCCCGGACAGCTGCACCCCCAGCACATCCACGGCTTCACCGCGGATGGCCCGGTGGAAGGCAAGGGTCCGCAGGACGACGCGACCTGCCCGACCGGTGGCAGCCGCAACCAGATCGAGGGTCTGCCCGAAGAGGCGCAGCGACCCGACCGCTCCCTGGCGCTCGAGGAAGGCCTCGACGAGTACGGACCGGTGCTCCTTCCGCTCCAGCCCTTCCCCGTGCCGGAGGACCGCGACTACCTGTTCGTCGAGACGTACACCGGCGACGAGCTCGACGCACTGAACCTCGACGAGGTCGCGCTCACCAACCGGCACATCGTGATCCACGGCGGACTGGTCGACGGATTCGACCGCGACGGCCGGCCGGACACCTACGTCGCTTCGCTTCCCGTGGCGTGCGGCGAAATCGAGATGAGCCGCTGACCACGGACAAGCCCTCCGCCGGCAGACGAGCCATCGCTGTGACAGGTGCCGGCGGACAGCACGGCGCGGCATCGGCATAGCGGCAGGCGCGAGACCAACCATCGCAGAGCCCCAGGCTCTGGTCGTCGGTCTCGCGCCTGCTCCCGTCTCGACCTCCATCTCTGTGCGTCGAGGAAAGAGCACGCTGCTCGGCCCGCTCGGCCGACCGCTCCTGCCTGACTTGCGGGCCTGCCCGTGACCGGCGGCCAGGTCGTCAGAGTTCCCAGGAGGTCGACATCCGCGGGTCCGGGGCGTAGCAGCAGTAGGTCCCGGTGCAGGACCGTCCGCTCCAGATGGTCGGCCATCGCCGGGTGGTGCTCGGCGATGCGAGAGAGGGCGTAGCGCAGGGACCGCGTGACGCTGGCCCGGGTCCGTTCGGACGGCGATCCCGCGATGCGGTTCCGCCCGCCGAGCCCGAAGGCGCCGGCGAGTTCCCGGATGAGGTAGTCGCGGTCGGCCCGGGCGAGCCCGAGCCGCACGTCGTCACCCACCGCCGTGGCCTCGTCCATGTCCTCGTCGATCTCGGCCAGGCGGCGCTTGTAGGCCGCCCGCGCCTGGCCGTCGAGGACCGGGCCGAGGTCTGCCCCCGACCGCGCGACCTCGCCGATCTCGCCCCCGACCAGGTCGAGGACGTGGAACTCCCGGTCCGGCGCCGCGAGCAGCCGCGCGAGGTAACGCATGCCCTTGAGGTCCCGCAGGGCGACGGCCCGGCCCGCGAAGGCGATGGTCCGGACATCCCCGTCGAGGCGGAACACGCACGCCTATCCGGAGGGCGCGTGCTGTGCCGGGACCGGGCCCCGCGTCGGGAGCAGGGCACCGATGCGGTCGGCCGTCGCGAGAGCGGCCTGCTCCTGCACCTGGGCCTGCTCCGTCCGCCCCCGGAGCCGCTCGCCGTCGGCCAGGACCAGCCGCGCGACGGCGGCTTCGTACGGGGCGCCCACCTCGCTCCAGCCGGTCAGTGCCTCCGTGGACTCCCGGACGGCGACCTCGGCATCTCCCTCGGCGAGGGCGACGCGGCCACGCGACAGGGCAGCCGCGGCGGTCAGGGCCCGGCTGGGAAAGGTCTCCGCGATGCCCGACAGCTGTGCAGTCGCCGTCCGCGCCGTCCCGACGTCCGCTGCCGCGATGCCGATCTCGACCTGAGCCGCCAGCAACGGCGCCCGGCGCAGGGCACCCAGCTCGGTGAGCGGCCGGCCGAACTCCCGGCGCATCCACGGCCACAGCTCGCGGCAGGGCTTGAGCGCTTCCTCCTCGGCCGCCGAGCACGACCCGCGCAGCCGCAGGATCTCGGCCCGGTGCACGCGGCAGCGGCCGTTGATGCCTCCGTACGCGTGGCCCACCCGCCAGCGCTCCATGACCTCGGTCCACTGCTCCGCGCGGTCGTACTGCGCCAGCCCCTGCATCGCGCAGATCAGTTCGCAGTAGACCATCCCGGCACCGAGCGGATCGAGCTCACCGGACACCACGCTCACGGCCGCCTCGTCCAGCAGCTCCAGTCCGCGTTCGACCGAGCCATCCAGGATGACCAGCCGCGCAGCCGCCACCCGGCTGAGCGCGGCCGCCAACGGGACGCCCTGGCGTCCGCCGAGCTCGATGGCCCGCTCGGCCCAGCGCACGGCGGACTCCGCGTCCCCGCACATGAACCGCTCGTAGGTGCGTGCCATCGCGACGGGGGCGTGGGTCGGCGACTCCGGCCGGTTGCCCAGCAGCCGCTCCGTCCGGGCCAGCCAGCCACGGACCGGCGCCATGAGCCCGGTGTCCATCATCAGGTAGATGGCGACCGTCGCGGCCGCTGCCGCCGCGCCCGCGTCGTCCCGGAGCGACTGGCACACCGCGCACTGCTGCTCCTAGGCGGTGATCGCGGCCTCGGACTCACCGGCCCCGTAGGCGGCGCGGCCCAGCAGCTCAAGTTCCGCCGGCGTCAGCGGCTGCTGCTGCTGGAGTGCGCGCAGCAGCGCCAGGGCCGCCGACCACTCCCCTCGCTCCAGGGCCGCGTCGACTCGCCCGTCCGCCACGACCTGGCCGAGTTCGCCCAACGTCATCGCACCTCCGCCGCCGAGGTCCACGCGAGCGTAGGGGCGGGACCGACGCGGCGACAGCGGGGCGACCTCCCCGCCGTCACAGCGTTTGTTCCGCCTCTCCCTACGACCGGCCGGACGGCCGGCCCCGGACGAGGAGAGGAGACGACCATGAACGGCGCGCTCGAAGAACTCCCCATCGAGGTGCAGCAAGGCGGCATCGTCACCCGGTACACGGAGTGGGGTGACATGGCGGTGCGCTTCGCGCGCGTTCCCGCGGGAACGGACATGAGCCCGGTGCTCGAGGGGCTGCCCGGTGACCGGTGCCCGAGCCCGCACTGGGGGCTCGTCCTGGAGGGGGCGGTGCGGCTCACCGGCGCGGACGGCGAGGAAGAGGTCACCCGGGCCGGCCACGCCTACTACTGGCCGGCCGGTCACACCGCACGGATGGACGAGGACACCGCGGTCATGGAGATCGGGCCGGTGGCGGCGATGCGGCAGTTCAGCGAGCACGCGAAGGCCAAGTTCGCCTGACCCGACGCCGTCGGCCCGGGAGGAAGCGCTCAGCTCCGCCGGGACGACGGCGGCCGGAGGACGGCGAAGGGGTCGGTGACCTCCAGCCCCGTCGTGCAGAACCGGTAGAGCGTCGCGGGACGGCCACCGGACCGGCCGGACGCGGCCATCTCCCCCGTCGGCTCCAGCGCGCCGCGGCGCAGCAGCACCCGCTGCAGGTTGGTGGCGGTGACCTCGTAGCCGAGGGCGGCCACGTAGATCTCGCGCAGCTCGGCGATGGAGAACGCCGGCGGCGCGAGGGCGAAGGCGACGTTGGTGTACGACAGCTTCGCCCGCAGCCGCTCGAGCGCCGAGCCGACGATGGAGCCGTGGTCGAACGCCGTCTCCGGCGGGGCGTCGACCGGGTGCCAGGCGGTGTCCTCGGGGAGCACGGGATCCAGGTCGCTGGGGATCAGCCCCAGGTAGGCGGTGGCCACCGTGCGACTGCGCGGATCGCGGTGCGGATCACTGCGGGTCTCCAGCTGCTCGAGGTGCGCGAGCTGCGCCACCTCGACCTTGGACGCCAGTTGCCGGCCCACCGAGGCCCCGAGCGTCTCCTCCGGCAGCAGCGGACCGCCCGGCAGCGCCCAGGCGCCGGCGAACGGCTCACCGGCGCGCCGCCAGAGCATGACGTGCAGCCGCGCATCCTTGACCTGCAGCACCACCGCCAGCGCCTGGTGCGGATAGGCCGGTCGCTCGGGCGAGGACCACACGGATGTCACGGAACCCATGCTAGATTTCGCGGCAGAGGTTTTCGCCTTTGAGTACGAAACCAACTCCTCCGGAGGTCCCGGTGACCGCGACGCTCCCCGCCCCCACCACCAGCGCGTGGACGCCGGAGCAGTGGCAGGACTGGCGCGCCGAGGTGCGCCGGCTGGCCGCCGAACGCGACGCCGTCGTCCTGGCGCACAACTACCAGGCCGCGCAGATCCAGGACGTCGCCGACCACGTGGGCGACTCGCTGGCCCTGTCCCGTATCGCCGCGGCCAGCACCGCGAGCACGATCGTCTTCGCCGGCGTCCACTTCATGGCCGAGACGGCGAAGATCCTGGCGCCCGAGAAGACCGTCCTGGTGCCCGACGCCGCCGCCGGCTGCTCACTGGCCGACACGATCACCGCCGACCAGCTGCGCGCCTGGAAGGCCGAGCACCCGGGCGCCGCCGTCGTCTCCTACGTGAACACCACCGCGGAGGTGAAGGCCGAGACCGACATCTGCTGCACCTCCTCCAACGCCGTCGAGGTGGTCGAGTCGATCCCGGCCGACCGCGAGGTGCTCTTCCTCCCCGACCAGTTCCTCGGCGCGCACGTCCAGCGGGTCACCGGCCGCACGAACATGCGGATCTGGATGGGCGAGTGCCACGTGCACGCCGGCATCTCCCCCACCGACCTGCGGCGAAGCATCGAGGACGCCCCGGACGCCGAGGTGCTGGTCCACCCCGAGTGCGGCTGCGCCACCAGCGCGCTGTGGATGGTCGGCCAGGGCGACCTCCCCGAGGACCGGGTGCACGTCCTCTCCACCGGCGCGATGCTCGACCAGGCCAGGCGGACGACGGCGAAGCGCGTGCTGGTCGCCACCGAGATCGGCATGCTGCACCAGCTCCGCCAGGCCAACCCCGCGGCCGCCTTCGAGGCGGTGAACCCGCGCGCCGAGTGCCCCTACATGAAGATGTCGACGCCGGAGAAGCTGCTGCGCGCGCTGCGCGAGGGCCGCGACGAGGTCACCGTCGACGCGGGCGTCGCCGCCCGGGCACGCTCCGCGGTCGAGGCGATGATCACCCTCGGCACGCCGTCGCTGGTCGGCGAGTGACCGTGGGGCCCCGCCGCACCGCGCCGGTCGCCCCCGCCGTCGTCCCTGCCCTGCCCCTTCCCGCGGCGGGCTGGTCCACCGACGTCGACGCCATCGTCGTCGGCAGCGGCGCCGCCGGCCTGATGACCGCGCTCGCGCTGGCGGAAGCCGGTCGGCGGGTCACCGTCGTCACGAAGGGTGCGCTGGGTGACGGGAGCACCCGCTGGGCCCAGGGCGGGCTCGCCGCCGTCCTCGGTGCCGACGACGACGCCGAACTCCACCTGCAGGACACGCTCACCGCCGGCGCCGGGCTCTGCGACGAGGCCGCGGTGGCCACGCTGGTCACCGAGGCGCCGGCCGCGATCGGGCTGCTGCAGGACCTGGGGGCGCGCCTGGACCTGGACCCGCACGGCCGGCCCGCGCTCACCCGCGAGGGCGGGCACAGCCGGGACCGGATCGTGCACGCCGGCGGGGACGCCAGCGGTGCGGAGGTCACCCGCACCCTCACCGAGGCGCTGCGTTCCGCGGGAATCGAGGTGCTCGAGCAGACCGTGGCGCTCGAGGCGCTGCGCGGCCGGCTCGGGGAGGTGGTCGGCCTGCGGGTCGCCCGCGTCGCCGTCGACGGCACGCTGACCGACGCCGGCGACCTGCGGGCGCACGCCGTCGTCCTCGCCACCGGGGGTTACGGGCAGGCCTACGCGGCCGCGACCAGCCCCGCGGGCACGACCGGTGACGGGCTGGCGCTCGCGCTGCGCGCCGGCGCCGAGGTCGCCGACGTGGAGATGGTCCAGTTCCACCCGACCGTGCTCTGGCAGGGCCCGGGCGCCACCGGCCAGCAGGCGCTGATCTCCGAGGCCGTGCGCGGTGAGGGAGCCGTCCTGGTCGACGGCGACGGACGGCGGATCATGCCCGGGGCCCACCCGCTGGCCGACCTCGCCCCGCGCGACGTCGTCTCCGCCACGATCGCCGCGCACCTGGCCGCGACCGGGGCGGACTTCGTCTTCCTCGACGCCACCGGGCTCGGGGCCGACTTCCTGGAGAACCGCTTCCCCGGCATCCTGCGCGCCTGCCGCGCGGCCGGGTTCGACCCGGCGACGGAGCCGGTGCCCGTCGCGCCGGGCGCGCACTACACCTGCGGCGGGGTGCTCGCCGACCTGGACGGCCGCACCGGCGTGCCGGGGCTGTTCGCCGTCGGCGAGGTCGCCTGCACCGGCGTGCACGGCGCGAACCGGCTGGCCTCCAACTCGGTCACCGAGGGCCTGGTGGCCGCCCGGCGGTGCGCCGCGGTCGTCGACGCCGAACTGCCGCCCGGCGCTCCCGCGGAGCCGGCCCGCACGTCCTCCTTCGCCGGCGGGGCGATCGATCCCGCCGCGCGGCCGGGCGTCAGCGCCGCCACCAGCCGCTACGCCGGCGTGGTGCGCACCGCGGACGGCCTGGCCGAGCTCACCACGACGCTCGCGAGGGCGGACCGGTTGCCCGCCGGCCGCCCGCTGGACCTGGCCGCCGTCGAGGCGACCGCCGTGCACACCGTCGCCACCCTGCTCGCCACCGCGGCGCTCGCCCGCCCGGAGAGCCGCGGCTGCCACCGGCGCGCCGACGCCCCCGGCCCGCGGCCCGAGTGGCAGGTACGGCTGGCGCACCGCATCGACGTGTCGGGCCACCTGCACACCCGCACCGTGCCGCTGACCGCGCCGCGCACCGACCAGAAGCAGGGAGTGGCATGACCGGCCCCGAGTGGTTCCCGCTCCGCGCGGAGCTCGCCGACGTCCTGGCCGACGGCGGTCTGGATCCCGCGGCGGTGGAGCGGGTGATCCGCCGGGCCCTGGACGAGGACCTCGCGCTCGGCCCCGACGTCACCACCCTGGCCACCGTTCCCGACGGCGCCCGTGCCGGCGGGGACATCGTGCCCCGGTCCCCCGGCGTGCTCGCCGGCGTCCCGGTGGCCGCGGCGGTCTTCGAGCTGGTGGGCGGGCCGGAGGTGACCGTGGCGCTGCATGCCGCCGACGGCATGGCGGCCCGCCCCTCCGCGCCGGTGCTCAGCGTGTCCGGACCCACCCGCGCGCTGCTGACGGCGGAGCGCAGCGCGCTGAACCTGGTGAGCCGGCTGTCCGGCGTGGCCACGCTGACCCGCCGCTGGGTGGACGCGGTGGCCGGCACGGGCGCCGCCGTCCGGGACACCCGCAAGACCACCCCCGGGCTGCGCGCCCTGGAGAAGTACGCGGTCCGCTGCGGCGGCGGCATCAACCACCGCATGGCGCTGGGTGACGCGGCGCTGGTCAAGGACAACCACGTGGCCGCGGCCGGCGGGATCACCGCGGCGGTGAACGCGGTGCGCACCCAGTTCCCCGGGATCCCGCTGGAGGTCGAGTGCGACACCCTCGACCAGGTGCGCGAGGCGATCGCGGCGGGGGTGGAGCTGGTGCTGCTGGACAACTTCTCGATCGCCGACACTCGCGCTGCGGTGGCGCTGGCGCGGCCGGCCGGGGTGCGGCTCGAGGCCAGCGGCGGGCTGTCGCTCGACCGGGCCCACGAGGTCGCGGCGACCGGTGTCGACTACCTGGCCGTCGGCGCGCTCACCCACAGCGCCCCGGTGCTCGACCTGGGCTTCGACCTGCACTGACCCGCCCGCTCTGGGCATAGGAAGCTTTGCCTATGGATCGCGACCGAAAACCGTAGGCATAGCTTCCTATGCCTGGGGTCCGGAGGCTCAGGCGGGGCGCTGCTCCGGGTGCACCCAGCCGATCGCCGGCGCGACGTGCTCGACGATCGTCTGCAGCAGGTGGGCGTTGTAGTCGACGCCCAGCATGTTCGGCACCGTGAGCAGCAGGCTGTCGGCCTCGCGGACGGCGGCGTCCTTGGCCAGCTCCTCGGCGAGGACGTCCGGCTCACCGGTGTAGCTCTTCCCGAAGCGGGCGCGGACCCCCTCGAGGATGCCGACCTGGTCCTCGCCGTCGCCGCCGTCGCCGAAGTACTGCCGGTCGAGGTCGCTGACGATCGGCAGCACGCTGCGGCTCACCGAGACGCGCGGCTCCCGCTCCCAGCCGGCCTCGGCCCAGGCCGCCCGGTAACGCTCGATCTGCTCGGCCTGCAGCTCGTCGAAGGGCACCCCGGTGTCCTCGACCAGGAGCGTCGAGCTCATCAGGTTCAGCCCCTGCCGCGCCGTCCACTCCGCCGTCGCGCGGGTGCCGGAGCCCCACCAGATGCGGTCGGCGAGCCCCGGCGACTGCGGCTGGATGGGCAGCTTGCCCGTCGCGCCGCCGGTCATGCGGGGGTCGGCCTCGACCATCGGCTGACCGGAGATCGCCGCCAGGAACAGCCCCGTCTTCTGCCGCGCCAGCTCGGCGTCGCTGCTGCCCTCGCCGGGCACGTAGCCGAACGCCTCCGAACCGCGCAGCGCCGTCTCCGGTGATCCCCGGCTCACGCCCAGCTGCAGCCGGCCGTCGGCGAGCAGGTCGGTCGCCGCCGCCTCCTCGGCCATGTAGAGGGGGTTCTCGTACCGCATGTCGATGACCCCGGTGCCCAGCTCGATCCGGCTGGTGTGCGCCGCCATCGCCGCCAGCAGCGGGAACGGGGACGCCAGCTGGCGGGCGAAGTGGTGCACCCGCACGTAGGCCCCGTCGAGGCCGAGCTGCTCGGCGGCCACCGCCAGCTCCACGCTCTGCACGAGGGCATCCCGCCCGGTGCGCACCTGCGACCCCGGTATGGGCTGCCAGTGCCCGAAGGACAGGAACCCGATCCGCTTCTCCACGACTCTTACCTCTCGTCGATGTGTGCTGAGCAGCGCACGAGAATCGGCCCGGATTCCCGGACGGGATGGCAGATCGCTCGCCACGGGCGCGACCGGTGGGACGAGTGAGTCCGAATGCGACAGACTGTGACGGGCCGATCACGACTCTCCGTGATCCGGTTCCGTCACTTCTTGCCTGCGATGCGTGACCCTGTCCAGGTGAGCCTTCCCGGATCAGAGATGCCCCGCTCCCCGGGCACGCCTGGCGCCGCCGGGCAGCGCTTGCGGGGGATCGACACACTGCTCGCCGACCGGGGACAGCTGTTCCAGGCCCTGTTCATGGCCGCCCCGATCGCCAAGGCCATGGTGGACCTCGACGGGCACGTGCTGGTCGCGAACCCGCGCATGTGCGCCCTCACCGGCCGCACCGCCGAGAGCCTGGCCGGCCGGCACGTCGACCTGCTCGCCCACCCCGACGACCCTCCGGTCGGCGATCTCGGCCTGGTGCCCGCTCCCGGGGAGCCCGCGCTCGACCCGAATCTCCTCCTGGACGGCGAGCGCCGGTTGCGCCGGTCCGACGGCACGGAGCTGTGGGTGGTGCAGTCGCACGAGGTGGTGCGGCAGAACAACGGGACGCCGCAGTTCGTCGTCCTCTCGCTGGTCGACGTCACCGACCGGCGCCGTGCGGAGGAGGACGCCGTCCGCCGGGCGTTCATGGACCCGCTGACCGGCCTGCCCAACCGCCGCGCGCTCACCGACCGGCTGCGCCACGCCGTCGCGCTGTCCCGCCGCCGCGGCCTGCACGTCGGCCTGGTGCACCTGAACATCGACCGCTTCCAGGCGGTGAACGACGCGCTCGGCCACGAGGCCGGCGACCTGCTGCTCAGCCAGTTCGCCGACCGGTTGCGGTGGAGCACCCGTGTGGAGGACACCGCCGTACGCCTGGGCGCCGACGAGTTCCTCGTGGTGGCCGAGGACGTCGAGGACCTCGACGGCCTGCGCGCCCTGGCCGACCGGCTGCTCGGCGTCCTCGACGAGCCCTTCGTGGTCGCCGACCGGGAGATCACCCTGTCGGCGAGCGTCGGGCTCACCCTCGGCGCCGACATGACGCCGGACGACCTGCTCCGCCAGGCGCAGAGCGCGCTCACCAAGGCCAAGGCCGACGGCAGCCGCGCCCGCATCGAGGTGTACGAGGGGGCGCTGACCCACAGCGACGTCGACGCGCTGCAGCTGGAGACCGATCTCCGGCACGCCCTCGACCACGACGAGCTGCGGCTGTTCTACCAGCCGATCGTGCACCTGGCCGACGAGACGCTGCTCGGCTACGAGGCGCTCATCCGCTGGCAGCACCCCACCCGCGGGCTGCTGCCCCCCGGCGCCTTCCTGGACGCCGCGGAGAACAACCGGCTCACCTCCAAGCTGGGCGCGTGGGTGCTGCGCCGGGCCTGCCTGGACGCCGCCACCTGGGCCGACGACCTGCGGGTGCACGTCAACATCTCCGCCCGGCACCTGGCCGAGGACGGGTTCAGCGAGCTGGTCGCGGCGGCGCTGGAGGAGTCCGGGCTGCCCCCGCACCGGCTGGAGCTGGAGATCACCGAGTCCACCGCGCTGTTCGCCGCGGAGGCGACCCTGCACGCGGTCGCGGTCGTCACCGACGCCGGCGTCACCCTGGCGCTGGACGACTTCGGCACCGGCTACTCCGCCATCACCGCGCTGCACCGGCTGCCCATCCACACGGTGAAGATCGACCGGTCGTTCGTGGCCGACGTCGTCACCCAGCCCTCGACCGCCGCGCTGGTGCACGGCCTGCTGCAGCTGGGCCGCGGCATGGGCCTGCAGGTGATCGCCGAGGGCATCGAGGACCTCGACCAGGCCGCCTGGCTGCTCGACCACGGCTGCGCCATGGCCCAGGGCTACGCCTTCGGCCGCCCGGCCCCGCTGCCCAACCCGGCGGAGGTGCTCATCGGGGAGGTCACCGACACCCCGGCCGAGGACGTCGCCGGCGAGCTGCTGCCCGAGCCGTCGGCGCCTGCCGCGCCATCCGCACTCCCCCGCCAGCGGCCGCCCTCGAGCCCCGAGGCGCACGACGTCACCGACACCGGCCGGCTGGCCGCCCGGACGCTCTTCGACGAGCTCGCCGACCCGGAGGAGTAGGAGAGGCCTCCCTCCAGGGCCGCGCGTCTCAGGCCCTCGGCAGCGCCAGCGGCACCGGCCGCTTCGGCTCGCGGCCGTCACCGGAGGACCGGCCGCGCAGCCGACGGCCGATCCAGGGTGCGACGAAGCCGCGCACCCAGGCGGCCTCCTCGGCGAGGGCCGCGCGCAGCGCACGCGGCGGGCGACCGGGGTGCGACCGCCCCCGCTCAGCCGCGGTAGGTCTCCAGCAGCCGCAGCCAGATCTCGCTGATCGTCGGATACGCCGGGACGGCGTGCCAGAGCCGCGCGATCGGCACCTCGCCGACGACGGCGATCGTCGCCGCGTGCAGCAGTTCGGCCACCGCCGGACCGACGAAGGTCATCCCGAGCAGCACCTCCCGCTCGGTGTCGACGACGGCGATCGCCGTCCCCTCGTAGCCGTCGGCGAACAGCGACGCCCCCGCCACGCTGCCGAGCGGGTACTCGACGACGCGGTGCGGCAGGCCGGCCTCCTCCGCTTCGGCGGCGGTGCGCCCGACGCTGGCCACCTGCGGATCGGTGAAGACCACCGACGGCACGGCGACGTCGTCCGCGGTGGCGACGAACGGCGACCACGAGCCGGTACCGACCCGCTCACCCCGGGCCCGCGCGACGATCGCCGCGCCGGCCTGCCGGGCCTGGTACTTGCCCATGTGCGTGAGCTGGCTGCGCCCGTTGACGTCGCCGACGCCGTACAGCCACGGCCGGCCCTCTGCCTGGAGCGTGGCGTCGACGGAGAGGTACTCCCCCGGCTCCAGACCGACGGTCTCCGCCCCGATGTCGGAGGTCCGCGCCGCCCGGCCGGTCGCCACCAGCACCTCCTCGCCGCGGAACTCCTCGCCGTCGCCGGTGGTCAGCACGACCTCGGTGCCGTCCCGGCGGGCGGCGGTGACCTCGGTGCCCAGCCGGACGTCGACCCCCGCCTTCCGCAATGACTCGGCGACCGCGTTCCCGGCCTGCGGCTCGAGCCGGGGCAGCAGCCGGTCGCCGCGCTGCAGCACGGTCACCTGCGAGCCGAGCGCCTGCCAGGCCGTGGCCAGCTCGCAGCCGACGTAGCCGCCACCGAGGACGAGCAGCCGCGCCGGGACCGCCGTCGCGCTGGTGGCCTCCCGCGGGCCCCACGAATCGACGTCGCCCAGTCCGTCGATCGGCGGCGTCGCCGACTGCGACCCGGTGCAGACGGCGACGGCGTGCCGCGCGGTCAGCCTCGTGCGGGTGCCGTCCTCCGCGGTGACGACGACGGTGCGCTCGCCGTCGAGCCGGCCGGTACCGCGCAGCAGGTCGATGCCGGCGCCGGCCACCCACTCCACCTGACCCGAGTCGTCCCAGTGCGAGGTGAACGAGCTCCGCCGGGCGAGGGTCGCCGCGACGTCCTGCTCACCGGTGACCGCCTGCGCCGCGCCGTCCACGGACCGCGCCTCGGCCAGCACCTCGGTGCCCCGCAGCAGCGCCTTGCTCGGCATGCACGCCCAGTAGGAGCACTCCCCGCCGACCAGTTCCGGTTCGACGAGGACGGCCGACAGGCCACCCCGGACGACGATGTCGGCGACGTTCTCCCCGGTCGATCCCGCGCCCAGCACGACGACGTCACAAGTCTGATCCACTGGGTCATCCTGCTGGTGTGGTCGACTGGCCGCCATGCCGGTCGACGCCCGCGAATACGCCGCCGCCCTGGGCCAGTACGCCGCCGGGGTGTGCCTGCTCACCGTGCAGGACGACATCGACGACGTCGGGACGACGGTCAGCTCGGTGATGAGCGTCTCGGCGTCGCCACCGCTGGTCGCCGTGGGGCTGACCGCCGGCGGCTATCCGGCCGAGGTGCTGGAGGAGGTGGGCCGGTGCGCGCTGACCGTGCTGGCCACCGAGCACGCGATCGTGGCGTCCCGGTTCTCCTCCGCCGGACGGCCCAGCGCACGGCACCTGCTGGAGGCGGTGCCGTGGACGCGGGCGGCCGGCAGCGGCGCGATCGTGCTCGAGGCCGGGCTCGCCGCGCTGGACTGCCGGCTGGAGCGACTCGTCGAGGCCGGGAGCCACGTGCTCGCGTTCCTGACCGTGGAGGACGTGCCGGTGGTGAACCCGGACGCCCGTCCGCTGCTGCGGCTCCGGGGCCGGTACGTCGACGAGTCCGGTCGCCCCCTCGCCCGGCCGTGACCGGCCGCCGAAGAAATCTGCCGTCGGCTGTCACATCCGGGGCGACGGCGGTGCTTCCCTGGTGTGGAACTCGTACGGCCATCGGCCACCGCGGCAGTGCCCTTCCCCGCCGCGGCCCGGACTGAGCGGGGCGTCGACATGTCACAGCAGCGGGTCGACGCGCGGACCGACCTCGAGGAGGTCTTCCGCGGCAACTACCCGCGGGTCGTCGCCGTCGCCGCTCGCGTGCTCGGCTCCCGCGACCAGGCCGAGGACGTCGCCCAAGAGGTCTTCCTCTCCTTCAGCCGCTCCTCGGTGCCGGCCGACGAGGCCGGCGGCTGGCTGACCGTCGCCGCGACCCACACCGCGCTGAACCTGCTCCGCTCGGGCCGCCGTCGCAGCGCCCGGGAGGAGCTCGCCGGGGACGGCCCGACCGTCGTCCCCGACGTCGCCGACCTGGTCATCACCCGGGACGAGCGCAGCTCGGTCCGGGCCGCGCTCGCCCGGCTGCCGCACAAGCAGGCGGCCGCGCTGGTGCTCCGGCACAGCGGCCTGAGCTACGCCGAGGTCGCCGCCGCACTCGATCTGTCCCCAGGAAGCGTGGGCACCACCGTGCGCCGCGCCGAATCCGTGTTGCTCAAGGAGCTGAACCGCCATGCGTCACCCGAGTGAGGGCGTGCTGCGCCGACTGGTCGACGAGCCGGCCGGCGTGACCGACGACGACCGCGCCCACGTGGCGTCCTGCCCGACCTGCCTGCGCGCGCTGGACACCGCCCGCGCCGACGCCCGGCTCGTCGGCGCCGCGCTCGCGCCGTCCGGCGGCGGGACCGTCGACACGGAGGCGGCCTGGGCCCGCCTCTCGGCCACGGCCGCCGCCCCGGCGGCGACTGCCCCCGCGTTCCGGCCGGCGCCCGCCGCGCGGAACCGCTGGCGGACGACCATCCGGCGTCCCGCGGTCGCCGCGGCCGGCGCGGTGGTGCTGCTGACCGGCGCCGGCGTGGCGGCGGCCAACGACTGGCTGCCGATCTTCCAGGCCGAGCGGGTCGACCCGGTGCAGGTCACCGCCGGCGACCTCGTCCAGGTGCCGGACCTGTCCGCGTACGGCGACCTGCAGTTCACCGAGGCGCCGGAGCCCGAGCAGGTGGCCGACGCCGCGACGGCGCAGCAGCGGACCGGACTCGCCGTCCCCCAGGTCGGCGAGCTGCCCGAGGGCGTGACCGGCGACCCGGCCTACCTGGCCGCCGACCGGGTGACCGCCACCTTCACCTTCTCCGCCGCCAAGGCCGCGCAGGCCGCCGGCACCGAGGGCGAGGTCCTGCCGCCCCCGCCGCCCGGCCTGGACGGCAGCCAGCTCCGGCTGCAGGCGGGTCCCGGCGTCGCGGCGATCTGGTCCCAGCCGACCGGTGTGCCGACGCTCGTCGTCGCCAGGGCCGGGGCGCCGACGGTCTACTCGCAGGGCGTGCCGTTCGAGACGGTGCGTGACTACCTGCTGTCCCTCCCCGGCCTGCCCGACGGTCTCGCCGACCAGTTGCGGAACCTCTCGACCGACGCCGCGACGCTGCCGCTGCCCGTGCCCGCGGACCTGGTCACCAGCTCGACGGCCGACGTCGACGGCGCGGAGGCCACCGTGCTCACCTCGCGCGACGGGCTGTTCGCCGGCGTGGTCTGGGTCGAGGACGGCGTGCTGACCGGCGTCGCCGGGTCGCTCAGCGCCGACGAGCTCCTGTCGGTCGCCCGTGACCTCCGCTGACGCCGCTACCGTCCGCGGGGTGACCTCCGACGCCCCGGCCGACGGGCTCGGCGGGCTGCCGCCGTCCCCGGCGGTCTGGTGCTCCGGGCTGCGCAAGCGGTACGGACGCCGGACCGCCGTCGACGACGTCTCCTTCACCGTGGCGCGCGGCGAGGTGCTCGGCCTGCTGGGCCCCAACGGCGCCGGCAAGACCAGCGTCATCAAGATGCTGCTGGGCCTCGTGCGGCCCGACGCCGGCGAGGTGCTGCTGCTCGGGCGACGGTCCTCGGACCCGCGGTCCCGCGCCGCCGTCGGCTACCTGCCCGAGCTGTTCCGCTACCAGCCCTGGCTGACCGCGGCCGAGGTGCTGGACCTGCACGTGAAGCTGGCCGGTGCCGAGGTGGCACCCGCCGAGCGGCGGGAGTGCCTGGCCCTGGTCGGGCTCGCCGCGCGGGCGGGCGACCGGGTCGGCGGGTTCTCCAAGGGCATGCAGCAGCGCCTCGGGCTCGCCGTCGCACTCGTCGCCCGCCCCGAGCTGGTGGTCCTGGACGAGCCCACCAGCGCACTCGACCCGATCGGCCGGGTCGACGTCCGCGACATCGTGCTCTCGCTGAAGTCCCGCGGCGTCGCCGTCCTGCTCAACTCGCACCTCATCGGCGAGGTGGAGCGGGTCTGCGACCGGGTGGTGATCCTCGACGAGGGCCGGGTGGCGGCGTCGGGCACGCTGGCCGAGCTGCTCGGCCAGCGCGAGGTGCGGCTGCGGCTGGCCGGCTCCGACGCCCGGGCGGAGGACCGCATGCGGGCGGCCGGGTCGATGGCCCGCAGCGGCGACTGGTTCACCGTGCAGCTCTCGTCGGACGACGACGGCGTCACCGTGCCGGACCTGGTGCGTGACCTGGTCGCCCTCGGCGTACGGGTGCACGCCGTCGAGCCGGTGCGGATCAGCCTGGAGGAGCGGCTGCTCGCCGTGCTGCGTCACGAGGAGCCGGCGCCGTGACCGGGCTGGCGAGGTCACGCAAGGACGCAGCATCGCCGAGCACGTGGCTGCCGAGCGTCAACGAGGAGGACACGTGATCGCGCTGACCGTTGCCGGGCTGACCCTCCGCGAGGCCTTCCGACGGCGGGTGGTCTGGGCGCTGCTCGTGCTGACGGTGGCGCTGCTCGCGCTCAGCGGCTGGGGCTTCTCGAAGCTGATCGGCCTGGACACCGACCTCGGCACCATGACCAGCGGCGAGGCCCGCCTCGTGGCCTCGATGATGCTCAACCTGATCATGTTCGGGTTCAGCCTGATCGCGGCGATCGGCACGGCGCTCCTGGCCGGGCCCACGCTGGCCGGTGAGGTGGAGTCGGGGCAGGCGCTGGCGATCCTCGCCCGGCCGGTCCGCCGCTCGTCGATCCTGCTGGGCAAGTGGCTGGGCCTGCTCACCTTCGGCTGCGGTTACGTGATCCTCGCCGGCCTGGCCCAGATCCTCATCGTGCGGGCGGTGGTCGGCTACTGGCCCCCGGCGCCGGCCACCGGGCTCGCGCTGCTCGCCGCCGAGACCATCGTCCTGCTGACCCTGGCCCTCCTGCTGTCCAGCGTCGTCTCACCGATGGCGTCGGGCATCGTCGCGGTCGGGCTGTTCGGCGCGACCTGGGTCGCGGGCGTCGTCGGCGGGATCGGCGGAGCCCTGGGCAACGAGGGCGTCGAGCGGGTGGGCACGGTGTCGCGGATCCTGGTGCCCACCGACGGCCTGTGGCGCGGCGCCATGAACGCCTTCCAGGACCCCGCCGCCCTGATCCAGATGGGCCCGGAAGGTGGCTTCCCGTTCCTCAGCGACGCTCCGCTGACGCCGGCCTACCTGGCGTGGGCGGCGGTCTGGATCGCCGTGGTCTGGGGACTGACCGCGCTGTCGTTCCAGCGCCGCGACATCTGAGAGCCCGCCCGGCGCCCTCCTGCTGACCGCCTGCTCGGCCGCGGAGCTGAACGCCGCGCCGCCGGTGGCCGAGCCCGCACCGGCACCGGCACCGGCACCTGGCAGACCGTCGAGCACCGTGCGGACGAGCGGTTCGCGCTCGCCGGCCGCCGAGAGGTGGTCGCCGGCGCCCTGCGCCGAGAGTCCGTGCGGCCCGTCGCGGGGCGGGGAGCCCAGGGCGTCGGACGCGTGGACCGTGCGCTGTCGTTCCAGCGCCGGGACGCCTGAGCCAGTTCGGTTCTCCGGAAAGTCTGGCTCTGCCCACCCGGGCTGGGCAGAGCCGGACTGTCGGCGTCCCCACCCCCCGAGCGGGTCGGCAACGCCGCCGTCATCCCGGCGGGCTAGCGTCGGACGCGCTATGAGCGCACTGCCTGCACCGTCCGAGTCCGCCGTCCGCCGTGCCCTGGTGCGCGCCGAGCGGGGGGTCGGCCTCGATGCGACCGAGGCCGAGACGCTGCTGCACGCCCGTGGCCTGGGCGACGGCGAGCCGCTGGACCGGCTGCTGACGGCCGCCGGCCGGGTGCGCGACGCCGGGCTGGCGTCGGCCGGGCGGCCGGGGTTGGTCACCTACAGCCGCAAGGTGTTCATCCCGCTCACCCACCTGTGCCGCGACCGCTGCCACTACTGCACCTTCGTGACGACGCCCGGGCAGCTGCGGGACCAGGGCAAGGCGCCCTACCTTTCCCCCGACGAGGTCCTCGACATCGCCCGGGCCGGCGCCGCCATGGGCTGCAAGGAGGCGCTGTTCACCCTCGGCGACCGCCCCGAGGACCGCTGGCCGGTGGCGGCCGAGTGGCTGGCGGCCCACGGCTTCGACTCGACGCTGGGCTACCTGCGGGCGATGGCGATCCGGGTGCTCGAGGAGACCGGGCTGCTCCCCCACCTCAACCCCGGCGTGCTCACCTGGGAGGAGATCCAGCGGCTGAAGCCTGTCTCCGCGTCGATGGGGATGATGCTCGAGACGACGGCCACCCGGCTGTGGTCCGAGCCCGGCGGCCCGCACTTCGGCTCCCCGGACAAGGAGCCCGCCGTCCGCCTGCGGGTGCTGGAGGACGCCGGGCGCTCCGCCGTCCCGTTCACCACCGGCGTGCTGCTGGGCATCGGTGAGGACTACGCCGAGCGGGTGGACGCCGTGCTGGAGATCCGGGCCGCGGCGCAGCGGCACGGGCACGTGCAGGAGGTCATCGTCCAGAACTTCCGGGCCAAGCCGCGGACGGCGATGCAGGCGCACGACGACCTGGAGCTGCAGGAGTACGTCGCCGCTGTCGCCGTCACCCGGCTGCTGCTCGGCCCCAAGGCGCGGGTGCAGGCGCCGCCGAACCTGAGCGACGCAGGCGAGTTGGGCCTGCTGCTGCGCGCCGGCGTCGACGACTGGGGCGGCGTCAGCCCGCTGACCCCCGACCACGTGAACCCCGAGCGGCCGTGGCCGAACCTGGCCGAACTGGCCAAGCTCTCCGACTACGCCGGGTTCGAGCTGCGCGAGCGGCTGGCCGCCCAACCCGGTTACGTGCTGCAGCACGAGCCGTGGCTGGACCCGCGGGTGCGCCCGCACGTCTCCGCGCTCGCGGGCCTCGACGGGCTGGCGGTCGAGGGGCGTCTGCCGGTCGGCCTGCCGTGGCAGGAGCCGGACGAGTCGTGGACGTCGTCGGGCCGGGTCGACCTGCACGTCGAGGTCGACACCGTCGGCCGCACCGGCGACCGGCGCAGCGACTTCGACGCCGTCTACGGCGACTGGGGCGAACTGCGCGACCGCACGACCTCCGCCCGCGACGGGCACTCCACCGCGCTGGCGGCCGGCAACCGTGAGGTGCTGGCCGGCCTGCTGCACGCCGAGCGGGACCCGGCCGGGCTGACCGACGCCGGGTACCTCGCGCTGCTGGGCGCCGACGGCACCGACCTGGAGAACCTGTGCGCGCTCGCCGACGCGGTACGCGCCGACGTCAACGGCGACGACGTCACCTACGTCGTGAACCGGAACATCAACTTCACCAACGTCTGCTACACCGGCTGCCGGTTCTGCGCGTTCGCCCAGCGGCGCACCGACGCCGACGCCTACACGCTGTCGATGAGCCAGGTGGGCGACCGGGTCGACGAGGCGTGGGCGGCCGGGGCGACCGAGATCTGCATGCAGGGCGGCATCCACCCCGACCTGCCCGGCACCGCCTACTTCGACCTGGCCCGCGAGGTGAAGAAGCGGCAGCCCGGCATCCACCTGCACGCCTTCTCGCCCATGGAGATCGTCAACGGCGCCGCCCGGACGGGGCTGTCGTTCCGCGACTTCCTGACCGAGCTCAAGGAGGCCGGGCTGGACTCGATCCCGGGGACGGCGGCGGAGATCCTCGACGACGACGTCCGCTGGGTGCTGACCAAGGGCAAGCTGCCGACGGCGACCTGGCTGGAGATCATCGGCACCGCCCACGAGGTCGGCATCCCGACGACGTCGACGATGATGTACGGCCACGTGGACACCCCGGCGCACTGGGTCGGGCACCTGCGCACCCTCGCCGCCCTGCAGGACCGCACCGGCGGATTCACCGAGTTCGTGCTGCTGCCGTTCGTGCACCACAACTCGCCCATCTACCTGGCCGGCGTCGCCCGCCCCGGTCCGACGGTGCGGGAGAACCGGGCGATCCACGCGGTGGCCCGGCTGCTGCTGCACGGCCGGATCCCCAACATCCAGACCTCGTGGGTGAAGCTCGCCGACGCCGGCACGAAAGCCGTGCTGCAGGGCGGGGCCAACGACCTCGGCGGCACGCTCATGGAGGAGACCATCAGCCGGATGGCCGGCAGCGAGAACGGCTCACTGAAGACCATCGCGGAGCTCGAGGCCATGGCCGCCGCGATCGGCCGGCCCGCCCGCCAGCGGACGACCGAGTACGGCACCCCGTCGGCCGAGCGGATCGCCACCGCCCGCTCCGACGAGGGCCGCCGCCGGCTCTCGCTGTCGATCACACCGTCCTGAGCGGGCCGGCACCGGCCGTCCGGCGCAGGCTCGTCTGATCAGCTCCGCAGCAGTCGGGCCAGCTCCCCGACGTCCGGCAGGTCCAGGTGCGGGCGCACCTCGGCGGGCAGTTCGGCGTAGGACTCCGCGTGCCCGATCCCGGTGTGCACGGCCACGGCGAAGGCGCCTCCGGCGTGTGCCATCGGCACCTCCAGCTCCGGGTCGTCGCCGACCACCGCCAGCTCGGCCGGCGACACGTCCAGCCGCCGCGCCGCCGTCTGCAGTGCGCGGAGGGACGGCTTGCCGACGACGGTCACCTCGCACCCGGTGACATCGCGGACGACGGCGCTGATCGCCCGCGACGTCCCCAGCGACCTGCCCTCCGCCGTCGCGAAGAACAGCGACTGCGAGGCGCTGTAGAACTCCGCTCCGTCGAAGACCGCGAAACAGGCCGCCTCCAGCGCCTCGAAGCTCAGCTCCTGCCGGTACCAGCCGGCCATCACCGCGTCGCAGTCCGTCCCCCGCAGCGGGGGCACCGTCTCGATGCCGGCCGCCTCGAGCGGTTCGGTGATCCCCTTGCCGCCCAGCACCATCACCCGCCGGTGACCGCGCTCCAGGAACACGTCCACCGCGGTGGACGCCGGCGTCAGCGCCTGCTCGGCGGTGACCGGCAGGCCGAGCCGCCGCAGGGCGTCGGCACACTGGGCCGGCGTCTTCACGGTGCCGTTGGTGTACACGCAGAACCCGAACCCGAGGTCGACGAGGGCCGGCACGAGGTCCAGCGCGCCGGGCAGCGGCACCAGGCCCTGGTTGTTCCGGTCGCCCATCACCAGCGTGCCGTCCATGTCGAGGACGAACCCGCGCACCTGCCGCAGCCGGTCGAGGACAGCAGTGTCAGGCAACGGAGGTCCCTTCGGAGGCCCGGCGGACCGACATCCGCAGGCCCGGCGTGGTGACGGCGAGATCGTGGACCGACGTCCGTGACCCGAGCTCCCGCAGCAGCGTGAGCACGGGCGCCAGCGAGGGGTTGAAGTGCCGCGGCGCCGGCCCGGCCGCGAGCATGGCGTCGACCTGGTCCTCGGGCATGTGGGCGCGCAGGAGCAACTCCTCGTCGCTGATCCCTGGATGGAACTGCTTCCGCAGCTCGGCGGGGGTCGGAGGTGGCGGCTCCGACGCCAACTCCCGGGCCCGCGGCCGGTCGAGGATGCGGTCCTTCACGGTGGGGTCGATGGGTGCGGTCGGCCGGCCGAAGCTGCCCAGCACGTACCGGATCACCTGATCGGGAACGGTGGCGTACCGCTCGCCGATGACGTTGAACAGCGCCTGAGAGACCACCATCTGCGGGAACGGCGTGACCATGATCGGGTGGCCCATCTCCGCCCGGACGACGCCGACCTCCTCCACCAGGGCCTCGAACCGGTGCTCCATGCCGATCTCCTGCAGCTGCCGCCGCGTCGTCGTCATCACGCCGCCGGCGATCTGGTGGTGCAGGAACGCCGCGTCGAAGTCCTGCGGCTGCCCGGCCGGCAGCTCCTCGGCCACCGCCAGCCCGTCGAGGAAGTCGCAGACCAGCCCCAGCGCGCGGTCGTCGACGTCCACCCGGTGGCCCATCTCCCGCAGGTTGGCCACCGTCCGCCGCGCCTCGGGCAGCGACGAGCCGTTGCCCAGCGGCCCGCTGCCCACCTGCACCACCGCGACGCCGAGCTCCGGGGCGATCGAGTAGGTCAGCGGTGACAGCCCGATGGTCGCGTGCGAGTGCAGCTCCAGCGGCATGCCGCCCAGCCGTCCGACGATCGCCGGCAGCAGCGTCCGGGCCCGCTCGGCGGTGAGGATGCCGGCCGGGTCCTTCACGTAGACGCGGTCGAAGTTCGGGTCCGCGGCGAACTGCCCGGCCAGGTCGGCGTAGAAGGCGTCGTCGTGCACCACGCTGATCGTGAACGTCAGCGCGCCGATCACCTCGTCGACGCCGGCCTGCTTGAGCCGGCGCGCGGTCTCCCGGGCGGCGTCCATGTCATGCATCGGGTCCAGCACGACGACCCGGTCGATCCCGTTGGCGACCAGCCGGTCGTACACCAGCTGCATCGTCTCCGGATGGGAGTTCTGCCAGCTGATGAACCGGAAGCCGGTGCCGATGAACTGCAGCTTCGTCGTCGGCATCGCGGCCCTCGTCAGCCGCAACCGCTCCCACGGGTCCTCCCGGTGGGTGCGGACCGCGACGCCCATCGCCGTGCTGGAGCTGTAGTCCAGCGCCCGGAAGCCCACCCGCTCCATCAGCGGGGCGACCTGCGCGATGTGCGCCGTCCGCAGGCCCGTAGCACCCCAGAGGCTCTGGTTCCCGTCGCGGATCGAGACGTCCACGAGTTCCACGTCGGCCATCAGCGCACCCCCACCAACTGGTGCTCCAGGAACCGCTCGAAGAACGTCGTGTCCACTCCCCCGGCGCCGAACTCCGGATCCGCGAGCAGCGCCTGGTGCACCGGCACCGTCGTCGTCACGCCCTCGATGCGCAGCAGGTCCAGGGCGGCACGGGCCCGGGCGACGGCGTCGTCCCGGTCGGTGCCGTGCACGATCAGCTTGGCCAGCAGCGAGTCGTAGTAGGGCGGGACGACGGAGCCCTCCTGCACGTGGGTGTCCACCCGCACGCCCTCCCCCACCGGCAGCACGACCCGGTCGATCCGGCCCGGCGAGGGGCGGAAGCCCAGCGTCGCGTCCTCGGCGTTGATCCGGCACTCCACGGCATGCCCGGTGAGGACGACGTCCTCCTGCCGCAGCCGGAGCGGCACGCCCTCGGCGACGGCGAGCTGCTCGGCGACGAGGTCCAGGCCGGTGACCAGCTCGGTGACCGGGTGCTCGACCTGGATGCGGGCGTTCATCTCCAGGAAGTAGAAGGTGCCGCGCTCCCGGTCCACCAGCAGCTCGACGGTGCCCAGACCGCGGTAGTGCAGGTGCTCCGCGAGGGCCAGGGCGGCGGCGGCCATCTCCGCGCGCAGGGCGTCGGACAGCAACGGCGCCGGCGCCTCCTCGAACAGCTTCTGGTAGCGGCGCTGGACGGAGCAGTCGCGGTCCCCGAGCGCCACGGCCCGCGCGCCGTCGCCCAGGATCTGTACCTCGACATGTCGACCTGACGACACGAAGCGCTCCAGGTAGACCCGCGGATCGCCGAACGCGGCGGCGGCCTCGGAGCCGGCGAGGTCGAGGGTGTGCGCCAGGTCGCCGGGGCCCGCGACGAGCTTCATGCCACGTCCGCCACCACCGCCGACGGCCTTCACCAGCAGCGGGTAGCCCACCTCGGCCGCCACCGCCTCTGCCCCGGCCAGGTCGGCGGCCTCCCCACCGGGGACGACGGGCAGCCCGGCGGCCACGGCGTGCGAGCGGGCGGTCAGCTTGTCCCCCACCGCCTCCAGCGTCTCCGGCGTCGGCCCCACGAAGACGATCCCGGCCGCCGCGCAGGCGCGGGCCAGCGACGGGTTCTCCGACAGGAAGCCGTAGCCGGGGTGCACCGCATCCGCCTCCACCGCCTGCGCGGCCCGGACGACGGCCGCCGGGTCGAGGTAGCTGCGCGCCGCGTCCGCGGGACCGAGCCGGACGACGCGGTCGGCCAGCCGCGCGGGGAGAGATTCCAGGTCGGCGTCGGAGGCGGCCAGCACCGACTCGATGCCCAGCTGCGTGCAGGTGCGGATCACCCGGGCGGCGATCTCGCCCCGGTTGGCGATCAGCAGCCGGCGGATCCGCCGTGGGCTAGTCACCCGCCCCACCCACCCGCGCCGGCTCCACCACGAGCAGCACCGCGTCGGCGTCGGCGAACTCGCCGTTGCCCACGCGGAACTCGACCACCGTGCCCCGGACGCCGGCGTGCACCGGCGTCATCATCTTCATGGTCTCCACGATCCCGACGACGGTCTCCGTGTCGACCTGGTCGCCGACGTCCACGAACGGCGGGGCCCCCGGCTGCGGCGCCCGGTAGAACGTGCCCAGCAGCGGCGGGCGCACCGCGATCAGGCCCTCGCCCACCTCTGCAGCGGGCGCCGCCGCCTCGGCGGCGGCCGCGGGCGCGGCCGCCTGCTCCACCTGCGGCGTCCGCCGGACCTGCTCCTCGGCGGTCCAGCCGGCGTCCTCCCGGCGGACGGTCAGAGTCAGGTCGGCGAACTCCAGGTGCAGCTCCGCCAGACCGCTGGAGTCCAGGACCCGCAGGACGTCGCGGACGTCATCGGGTGTCAGCTCCACCTCGATCAGCCCCTCGACGGGCGCTGGCCGCCCAGCAGGTTGAACACGTGGTCGAACGGGCGGGCCGCCGGGGCAGCCTTGGCCGCGCGGTCCTTCTCCGCGAACACCGTCTCCGGCCGGCTCTGCAACAGGAAGACGTTCTCGCCGGCCGGCGCGGTCTCCGCCACGGCCCACTCGATGTCCTGCGGGCACCCGTAGTGCGCCTCGACCTGCCGGGCGATCGCCACCAGCTCGGCGATCTCCTCGTCGGAGATCGACGGCTGGTCCTGCAGCTCGGCCGGCACGTCGGACTCGGCCACGCCGGAGCCGGACGGGTCGGGGCGGTGCCAGCGGGTCTTCGTGGCCACGGTGCGTCTCACCTCGCCGGTCACCTTGCTGACGACGAACGAGTCGGGTGTGACGTCGCCACTGACGACGGCCGACCCCAGGCCCCAGCTGGCGTCGATCGCGACCACCGACTTGTCGCCGGACCGTGGGCTGCGCGTGAACATCACCCCCGAGCTGCGGGCGCCGACCATCCGCTGGACGACGACGGCCATCCCGAGGTCGGTCTCCGGGATGCCGCGGCGCAGCCGGTAGGTCACCGACTCCACGCTGTAGAGGCTGGCCCAGCACCGGCGCACGTGCTCCAGCACCGAGTCGGCCCCGCGCACCCACAGGTAGGTGTCCTGCAACCCGGCGAAGCTGGCCTCGGCGCTGTCCTCGCTCGTCGCGCTCGACCGGACGGCGACCGGCAGCTCGGGGTCCCCGCACTCCTCGCCCAACGCCGCATACGCCGCGGTGACGGCCGCAGCGACCTCGTCCGGCGGGGGTGCGGACTCGAGCACCGCGCGGATCTCGGCGGTGGCCGCGGCCAGCCTTTCGGCGTCCGCGGGGTCGAGCGCGGCCACCCGGGCGGGGATCGACTCGCCGTGCACGGTGAGGTGCTCGACGGTCTGCCGGAAGGCCGACGTCGTCACCGCGAAGCCGGTGGGCACGCGGACGCCGGCGCGCAGCAGCTCGCCGAGGCTGGCGCCCTTCCCGCCGACGGTCGCGACGTCACCCAGGCCGACGTCGCGGAAGTGCAGGACGGAGCGGGTGGTCATGACCGTTCCCATCAGCTCAGCACGGTGACGACGCCGCGGTCGCCGTCGACCCGGACGCGGTCGCCGGTCTTGATCCGGGCGGTGGCCATGCCGGTGCCGACGACGGCGGGCATGCCGTACTCGCGGGCCACGATCGCTGCGTGCGACATGGTGCCGCCGATGTCGGAGACGGCCGCGGCGATCTTGCCGAACACCGGGCCCCAGCTGGGAGCGGTCACCGGGCAGACGAGCACCTCGCCCTCACGGATCTGGCCGATGTCGTTGACGTTGAGCAGTACCCGCGCGATGCCTTCCACCACGCCGGGCGAGGCGGCGTAGCCGCGGACGGTGGACTCGTCGTCGTCGTCACCGCCGAGCCAGGCCTCGATGGTGTCCTGGGTGATGCCCCAGAGCATCTTCACGGCGGGGTCGTTCAGCGCCTCGGGAACGGCGCCGAGCGCGGGCGGCGGCGACCAGCCCGACAGCGCCTCGACGATCCGCTTCCGCTCGGCGACGATGGGCTGCCAGTGCCGGGCGCCGAGCTCCGTCCCACCCGAGGCCCAGGCGAGCGAGACATCGACGAGGGCGTCCTCGACCTCGAGGTGCCGCAGGTGGAAGACGTCGTCGGCTGCCAGCAGCACGCCGCGCTCGGCCAGCAGCGCCCCGAACGCCCGGATCTTCTGGAAGAAGCGGGTGGTGAACCAGTGCTCGCAGTAGAACTTGTGCGACTCGATGTAGGGGAACACCTGCCGGCACAGGCCCAGCATCTGGTCGAAGGCCGCCTTCTCCTCCTCGGAGTCCAGCAGCGCCCGGTACTCCCCCGCGATCCGGTCGCGCTCCTCGGCCAGCCGCTCTGTGGGGCGGGTGAGGTCCTCACCGACCGCGATCTGCTCGACGTAGCGCGGCAGGGCGGCGAAGGGCACGGTCAGGTCGTCGGCCCAGGACAGGTGGTGGTGGTAGAAGCCGTCACCGACCGAGACGTTGAACCACGGGTCCTTCGCGGCCTCCAGCGCCGCCAGCCAGCGGGCTCCGGCGTCCCCGCGCTCCCCGAGCGACGCCAGCACCTTCGCCGGGTCCGCGCCCTCGACGAACAGGTCGCCGAGGTCGAGCTCCACGGCGAGAGCGGCCAGCTTCTTCAGCTCGTCGTCCGGCCGGTACATGGTGACGTCCATGCCGGCGACCATGCGGGCCACCATCTGGTCGCCCATCTCCGGGAAGGCCTGCTTGCAGAACTCGAAGAAGACGACGTAGGCGCCGTACCCGAGCATCAGCAGCTCGGTGTGGTGGTGCCACATCTTCGAGTACAGGTCGATGCAGCGGTGGAACCTCTCGCGGAGGTAGTGGTTGGAGGCGAACCCGCGGCCGCCCGTGACCACCTCGAGCGGGTCGAGCTCACCGAGTTCAGGCACCTCGACCGCCTCGATGTCGGCGATCAGCGCCTCGATGCGCTGCTGCCACTCGCCGTAGATCCGGTCCCAGTTGGCGTAGTAGTGCCCGGCCCGCTCCTGGAAGTCGGCGAACCGCCTGCCCTGCTCCGCCTCGTCGAGCACGGGGTTGGCGGTGATGTAGACCCGTCCGTTGATGATCCGGTACTCGATCCCCATGGTCGTCGGGAACGAGAACAGCCGGGCGGTGTTGGCGCCGATCGCGGTGTAGGGGATCTCCGAGGTGATGCCGTCGAAGGCCGGGATCACCTCCGGGAAGTGCATCGAGTTGTAGAACCAGAAGCGCTGGTCGTCCTCCGGCTGGAACCGGGAGAAGAAGGGGTACATCGCCTCCCACCCCTCGGCGCCGGGGACGGCCTCGATCTGGGACGGCAGGGGGAACGAGCGCTCGGGCATGGTGTGCTCCTGTCGGTGCGGGGTCAGCGCAGCGCGTAGTCGCGCTGGGTGCGGGCGTACTCGACGAAGTCGTCCAGGGCGGCGGGATCGGCCATGGCGTGGGGGTCGGCGACGGCGGCGGTATCGGCGCCCAGGAGCAGCCGACGGACCGGGATCTCCATCTTCTTGCCGCTGCGGGTCAGCGGGATGGCGCGGACGGCGACGATCGCGTCGGGCACGTGCCGGGGCGTGCACTCCTCCCGCAGCCTCCGGCGCAGCCGCCCGGCCAGCTCGCCGTCCAGCTGCGCACCCGGGGTCAGCGAGACGAACAGCGGCATGAAGAAGCCGCCGTCCGGCAGGTCGAGGTTGACGATCAGCGCACCGAGGACGGCGGGGTCGTCCTCGACCACGCGATAGATCTCCGCGGTGCCGATCCGCACGCCCTGCCGGTTGAGCACCGCGTCGGACCGCCCGCGCACGAAACACCCGCCGCGCTCGTTGAGCTCGAAGAAGTCCCCGTGCCGCCACACGCCCGGGAAGGTCTCGAAGTAGCTGGCGCGGTAGCGGCTGCCGTCGTCGTCACCCCAGAAGAACAACGGCATCGACGGCATCGGGGCGGTGATCACCAGCTCGCCCACCCGGCCGACGACGGGGTGCCCCGCGTCGTCCCATGACTCGGCCGCCACCCCGAGCGAGCGGGCCTGGATCTCCCCGGCCCGCACCGGCAGCGTCGGCACGCCACCGACGAACCCCGTGCAGCAGTCCGTTCCGCCGCTCCCGGTCGCGATCCAGAGGTCGGGCCCGACCGCCTCGTAGAACCACGTCGTGACGGCCGGGGACACCGGGGAGCCGGCCGGCATGACGATCTCCAGTGCGGAGAGGTCGAACCGCTCCTTCGGCACGACGCCGGCCTTCTGCATCAGCTCGACGAACGTGGGGCTCGCGCCGAAGAGGCGGGCTCGGCTGTCCTGCGCGGTGCGCCAGAGGACGTCGACGTCGGGATGCGACGGGTTGCCGTCGTAGAGCACCGGGACGATGCCCTGCAGCAGCATGCTGACGCAGAAGTTCCACATCATCCAGCCGGTGGTGGTGAAGAAGAACGCACGGTCACCCGGGCGCAGGTCGAGGTGGAACGCCTGGAGCTTGAGCTGCTCGAGCAGGATCCCGCCGTGCCCGTGCACGATGGCCTTGGGCAGGCCGGTGGTGCCGGAGGAGAACAGCACCCACAGCGGATGGTCGAAGGACACCTGCTCGCAGACGAATTCGGCGGCCGGCACGGTCGGCCCGGCCAGCACGTCCGCCCACGGCGTGCCGGGCGCCTCCAGCCCCAGCACCGGGACCCGCACGACCTCGCGCAGGCTCGGCAGCCCGGCCACGAGTTCGGCGATTTCGCCCCGGCGGTCGAAGTCCCGGCCGCCGTAGCGGTAGCCGTCGGCGGCGAAGAGGACCGTCGGCTCCAGCTGCCCCAGCCGGTCCAGCGCGCCCCGCGACCCGAAGTCCGGCGAGCAGCTGGCCCAGACGGCGCCGACGCTCGCCGTCGCCACCATCGCCACGACGGCCTCGGGCACGTTCGGCAGATAGGCGACGACCCGGTCCCGCGGCCGGACGCCCCGCTCCCGCAGGTAGGTGGCGACGGCGCGGACCTGCCGGGTGAACTCCTCCCACGGCACCGCGCGCAGCGGATTGCTTTCGCTGACCGCCAGCAGCGCGGGCTGCCCGGGCCGCTCCTGGGCGAGCACGTGCTCGGCGAAGTTCAGCCGGGCGCCGGGGAACCACCGCGCGCCGGGCATCTCCGGGCTCTCCAGGACGGCGGTGTGCGGCGCCGACGAGCGGACGTCGAAGAAGTCCCAGACCGCCTGCCAGAACTCCTCGAGCTCGACGGTCGACCACGTCCAGAGGTCGGCGTAGTCCGGGAACGACCGGCCGGTGCGCGCCTCCGCGAAGCGGGTGAACTCGGCCAGCCTCGTCCGCTCCGCCCGATCCGGCGGCGGCGCCCACAGCAGGTCGCCTTCCCGTACCGCCGGGGAGGTGGCGGGGTCCGCCGCCGACGAAGCCATGGGCAGACAGTGGCGCAGCAGCAGTGTGATGAGCAACACTCGTGCGCGCCGATTTCACGCAGTGAAAAGCAGCAGGTGGATCGAGGTTCCGTGCGCGAGTACCGGGTCAAGACGATCGACTCCCTGGCCCGCGGGCTGGAGGTGCTCCGAGTCCTGCAGGAGGTGCGGGCGGCCAGCCTGCACGACCTCCACCTGGCCACCGGCATCTCCAAGCCGACGCTGACGCGGATCCTCGTCACCGCCTACCAGCACGGCCTGGTCTGGCAGCGGATGGTGGACGGCGCCTTCCTCCCGAGCCACACCCTGCAGCGCCGGATGGAGACCGACGACAGCGAGTGGCTGGTCGAGATCGCCTCACCGGTCCTCGGCGAGCTCTCCCGGCGGCTGCAGTGGCCCTCGATCTTCTCGGTGCCGCGACTCGACCACATGGAGACGCTGGAGACCAACAGCTCGCGCACCTACTTCGACGGTCTTCCGCCGCGGCCGCACGGGTTCCGGGTGAACATGCTCGGGTCCGCGTCCGGGCGGGCCTACCTGGCCTTCTGCCCCGAGCAGGAACTCGAGGCGGTGCTCGCCCGCCTGAGACTCAAGAAGGACCCCGCCTACCGGCTGGCCCGCGACGACGCCGCCGTCCGGCGGATGGTCGAGACCACGCGGCGGCGGGGCTACGGCGTCCGGGCACCCGACTTCGGCGGGGACCACGACCGGCCGCGGTCGGAGGTCGACGACGGCCGGGAGTCCATCGCGATGCCCGTCCGCGTCGACGGCCGGGTCGTGGGGTGCATCAACCTCACCTGGCGCCGCCAGGTGCTCTCCCTGCCGACGGCGGTGCAGCGCCACCTCGAGGACCTGCGCACCGCCGTGCGGACGGTCGAGGAGCGGGCCCGGGCGGCGGGCCTCGGGCACGGGTGAGGCTTCCACCCGCATGCCGCGACGACCCTCACCTGTAGGCGATCGGCCGACCGGCCCGCCAGCGGACGACGGAGTACGGCCCGCCGTCGGCGGAGGATGGCCCGCCACCGGGATCGGCGCTAACGTCCGCACATGGCTCAGGACCAGTCCTCGGACACGACCGACCACTGGCACCGGCCGCTGCGCCACGTCCGCGCGGCCGAGCTGTCGGGCGACACCGGCCAGAGCAGCGGCATGACCCGCAAGGAAGCCGTGTCAGGGAAGAGCGTCGGGGCGGAGAAGGTCTGGATGGGCGAGGCGCACGTCGCGCCGGGCACCGCCTCGGCCAACCACCACCACGGCGACTCCGAGACGGGCATCTACGTGGTCTCGGGCCGGCCGGTGTTCGTCTTCGCCCGCGACGGCGAGGAGGTCCGGCTGACCCCCGAGCCGGGCGACTACGTGTTCGTACCGCCGTGGACGCCGCACCGTGAGGAGAACCCGGGCGACGAGGAGGCGGTCGTCGTCCTGGCCCGCAGCAGCCAGGAGGCGATCGTGGTCAACCTGCCGCCGGGCTCGCTCGCCTAGCTCGAGAACCACGAGCGGGTGCTCCGGGCGTTCCCGCGGGAACGCCTGCGGGTCTGACGAGGGCCCGGGATGCGGCGGCCCGGCGGCTAGCCTCAATACCGTTCAGTTAGGCGTCGGGCTCGGTTGTCAAGGGTCGGGGTGGACCAGGACGTCGATGCTGATGGTGGCCTTGTGGCTGGGGCCGCGGAGGCGCCCGCTGGCGGTGTGTGGGGCGTAGTTGGAAATCGCCCGCTTGACCACGCGCGGACTGGTCCGGCAGCGGCGGTCGGGCAGCAGGTGCTCAAGGACCTGCCGGCCGATGCCGCCGAGGAGGTCGACGGTGGTCTCGGCGATGACCCCAGCGGCCTTGATGAGCTGGTCGCGGGCGGTGTTCAGGGCGATGGTGAAGCTGCCCCGGTCGGGGTCGACGTCGGGTGCGGTGAGGGTGGCGTCGGCGATGGTGATCCGCAGCGCCTGGTAGGCCACCAGCAGGGCGTAGATCTCCTGCTCGAGGCCGGCGGGGGTGCGTGCGCGCAGGACCCGTCCGTCTCCGATGGTCTGCTTGAGTTCGCAGTAGGCGGTCTCGATCTCCCACCGCTCGTGGTAGAGCCGGACGAGCTCGGTGGCCGGGCAGTCCGGGTCGGTCACCGTGGTGACCAGTTGGTAGACCTCGGTGCGTTGCCCGCCGGGGGTGGTGATGGTGATCTCGGCTCGGATGACCCGGACCTCCAGTGGGCCGATCCGGGACAGCCAGGACCCGTCGGCGCAGCGGGCGCAGACCGGCAGCCGGCGTCCGGTCTTGACCCGGACCAGCAGGTCCGCACCCCGGTCGGCGATCTGGGCGAGTAGATCGGCGGCGGCGAAGTTGCGGTCGGCCAGCACGATCATCGGCGCGCGCATGGCCGGCACCAGGTCGGTGGCGTAGCCGGTCTCACCGCGGCCGGTTGTCCCGAACGTGGTGGCCAGCAGCCCCCGGGTGCCGCAGGCGACCAGGGCCAGCAGCCGGATCATCGGATAGCCGGTGCCGCCGTGGTGCCCGCCGCCCTTGCGGTAGACGACCAGGTTGGCCGGGGTGTCCGGGCAGCACATCGTGGTGCCGTCGATCGCGGTCACCAGCCGGCCCCGCCACCACACGCCCTTGGTGGCCGGGCCGGCGGCCGGCCCGCGGAGCAGGTCGAACAAGGCTCGCAGTGGTGCCGCACCGATGCGGCGGCGCGCCGCGGCCAGCGCCGCAGGAGTCGGCGCCGGCACGGGAAGCCCGTCCAGGGCGGCGGTCATCCGATCCCACACCTGCCGGTAGCCGCACTCGGCGAACAGCACCGCGGACAGCAGCAGGTAGACCACCACCCGCGAGGGCAGGTCCCGCACCCGCTGCTGCACCGTGCCGGTCTTGGCCAGCACGGCGTCGACCATCTCGAACGGCACGATCTGGGTCAGCTCACCCAGATGACCCGGCGCGAACCGGCCTCCGGCGACGTTGACCACACGAACGACCTGGCTGATGTCAGACTCGACGGGCAACGGAGCTCCCGGTGGAGATCGTCTTGGCGGACGTCCCCTCTTACCGGAGCTCCGTTGCCTGTTCCCGCATCGACACGCCGCAACAACGACGTCCTTGACACCTCACCGCTGCCGCTAACTGAACGGCCTTGCGGCTAGCCTCGATGCATGGGGTACTTCGGGACGCTCGTCTACAGCGAGGGACGCTGGCGCACCGGTCGGCCGACCGCGGTGCCGTTCCTCATGGTCGACGTGCACGACAGCGACATCGCGACCGTCGACTACCGGGCGGCCGATGCCACCGGAGGCCGCTTCTTCCTCGGCTACGAGCCGCGGGTGTACTTCGACGAGCCCGACGCCTCGGTGCCGGTGGACACCGATGCGGAGGCCGCCGGGTTCGCCCGGTGGGTCAAGGACGCGGTGGGCACCGAGGTCGAGCCGGCCGAGTTGCGGGGGCTCATGGCCTCCCCCGGCGGCGTGCCGCCGACCGACGAGGTCGTCGAGCAGACCGTCGAGCGGTTGCTGGTCCTCGCGGGGCTCCCGGTCCCCGAGTGGCCCACCGATGAGGACGCGCCGCCCGGCTGACCACCGGGGAGCCCCGGTCGGCGCAGGGCTGGTGCCGCATCCTCAGCGGGCGGCCTGGTCTTCCGCCAACCCTCCGGCGCTGACCTCGGACAGGCTCTCCCGCAGGCGCTGTGCGTTCTTCGGCGACTGCAGGAGGTGCACGGTCTCCTTCAGCGAGTGGTACTCATGTGCGGAGACGAGGAACGCCGTCCCCCGCTTCGAGACGATCGCGACCGCGACCTGATCGGCGTCGACCTCTTCGATCAGCGAACCGAGACGCTGACGGGCCGCGCTCACGGTGATGGCCATGCTGCTCCCTCCGCGGTGGTGGCAGAACCGTACGACCGTTGAGTTCCTCCCCGCTCGATCGGCGGCCGGCCCGCCGTCGTTGCCGCACCTCGGGGGTGATCGAGCCATCCGCGGGTAGCGGCCTACGGTGCGTGCCATCACCTACACCCGGCCCGGCGGTCCCGACGTCCTCCAGCTCACCGACCGCCCCGTGCCCGAGCCCGGACCCGGCGAGGTGCGTGTCCGCGTGGCCTTCTCCGGGGTGAACCCCACCGACTGGAAGTCCCGCACCACCGCCCGACCCGGTCCCGACGGCCAGGTGCCGAACCAGGACGGCTCCGGCACCGTCGACGCCGTCGGGCAGGGCGTCGACCCGGCGATGCTCGGCCAGCGGGTGTGGATCTGGGAGGCCGCCTGGCAGCGCCCCTGGGGCACGGCCGCCGAGTCCACCGTCGTGCCCGCGCGGCACGTCGTCCTCCTGGGCGCCGACCCGTCGTTCGAGCTGGGCGCAGCGCTCGGCATCCCGTTCCTCACCGCGCACCGCTGCCTGACCGTCGCCGAGTCGCTGCCCGACCGGCTCGGCCCCGGCGCGCTGACCGGGCACACGGTCCTCGTCCAGGGCGGGGCCGGCGCCGTCGGCAACGCCGCCATCCAGCTGGCCCGCTGGTCCGACGCCACGGTGATCGCCACGGTCAGCAGCCCGCACAAGGCCCAGCTGGCCGCCGCGGCCGGCGCCGACCACGTCGTGAACTACCAGGAGCAGGACGTCGTCGCCGAGGTGCGCACGGTCGCCCAGAAGGGCGTGGACGCCATCGTCGAGGTGTCCGCCGCGGTCAACGCCGGCGTCGACGCGCAGGTGATCGGCGCGCACGGCGCCGTCGCCATGTACGCGGACGACGGCGGCGCCGAGGTGACCGTGCCGGTGCGCGCGCAGATGGGGCTCAACGCCCGCTGGCAGTTCGTGCTCGTCTACACCGAGCCCGAGCGCGCCAAGGCGCTCGGCATCGAAGACGTCACCACCGCCGTGGCCGACGGCGCGGTCGGGGTGGGCGAGGGCGCCGGTCTGCCGCTGCACGTCTTCCCGCTGGCGGAGACCGCGCAGGCGCACCAGGCGGTGCAGGACGGCGCCGTCGGCAAGGTGCTGATCGACGTCACCCACTGACCGCGGCGGACGACCAGCGGCTCCGTCGAGCGGCCCACCGTCCCCCCGCGGGCGGACCCGGCTGGAGTGGACTGAGGTAAGCCTGGCCTAATAGACGCGTTCACGGCCCTGGGGCAGCAGCAGGTCGACGACGGCTGCGAGCCCCGCCCTCGTCCGCGCGGCTCGTGCCGCCGAAAGGAAGTGCGCCCCGTGCGCCTACGCATGCTCGCCACCGCCGCAGTCGCTGTGACCGCCCTCAGCGCCTGTGGCTCCTCCTCCGAGAACGCCCCGGAGACCTCTGCCCAGGAGGATGCGGTGGAGACCCGATCGGTCTCCCACGTCATGGGGACGACGGAGGTCCCTGCCGAGCCCCAGCGGATCGTCACCCTCGACACCCCGCACCTCGACACCGCCCTCTCCCTGGGGGTCACGCCCGTGGGGTCGGTGCAGTCCGATGTCGCCGGCGGCCTGCCGGACTACCTGGGTGACCGCACGGAGGGCATCGAGATCGTCGGGTCGATCGAGGAGCCCGAGCTCGAGGCCATCGCAGCGCTGGAACCCGATCTGATCCTGTCCTCCTCCGTGCGGCACGAGGAGATCTACGACCAGCTCAGCGAGATCGCCCCCACCGTCCTCACCGACTACGAGGAAGGCTGGCAGGCCATCTTCAGCACCACGGCCGAAGCCCTGGGCATGGCCGAGGAAGGCGAGGAGGCGCTGGCGGAGTACGAGAGCCGGGCCCAGGAGATCGGCGATGCTCTCGGCGCGGACGGGGCGAGCGCCTCGATCGTGCGCTTCCTCCCCGACGAGACGCGCATCTATGGCCCCGAGACCTTCTCCGGCAGCATCCTCGCCGACGTCGGATTCACCCTTCCCGAGCTGCCCTACGACGAGTACTCGATGGTCTACATCAGCCCGGAGCTCATCGACCAGGCCGACGCGGACATCGTGTTCTCGACCGCCTACGGCGACCCGGGGGCGACCACCAAGGGCAGCGTCACCGCCGTGTGGGACTTCCTGGAGGCCGTGCCCGACTGTGCCTTCGAGGTCGACGACGACGAGTGGATGCTGGGGATCGGGCCGATCGGCGCGGGAATCGTCCTGGACGACGTGGAGGCCAAGCTCGCCGGCACGAACTGCCTGTGACTCCCACGGGCCCCTGACGTCACGGGGCCCCTGCCACGGCCGACCGCCCCGCCGGCCGGCCGTCGCAGGCGCCGAACCGCCTGTCCGAAAACCGGCGCCGGCGGGGATCACCCCCCGCGGACGCGGGGAGCACCTGTCGTCCTCTGGGGCGGCGGCGCCCGAGAGGCTCACCCCCGCGGACGCGGGGAACACGGCACGTGACCTGCTGGCCCAGTATGTGAGCGGGGCTCACCCCCGCGGACGCAGGAGCACTCGTGGTAGCCGTCCTGCCCGCGCTTCGGGGTGGGCTCACCCCCGCGGACGCGGGGAGCACACCGCGGTCACCGCTGACGAGTTCAGCCGCGCGGGCTCACCCCCGCGGACGCGGGGAGCACCTCGGCGCGCTGCCCCAGGACCGGGCGGTGGCGGGCTCACCCCCGCGGACGCGGGGAGCACTCCCGTCCAGAGTGGTTGTTGCCCGACGACGTGGGCTCACCCCCGCGGACGCGGGGAGCACGCCCAGTGGGGCTCGTCCGGGCCGATGTACACGGGCTCACCCCCGCGGACGCGGGGAGCACTGCGTGATGGACATGAGCCCCCTGATCTGGCCGACGAGGTACCACTGGCGGTGCTGCCCAGTCGAAAGCGTCTCACCCTGGTCCTACAGTCGCCGCGTGGACCATCACGAAGCAGTGGTCAGCCAGGCCATCTCGCTCCGCGAGCAGCTCGCCTCATGACCACGCCACCGCGGATCGATCCGCATCCGGTGCCGTCGCTCGACGTCGTAGAGTCGGCGCTCGTCCGCGTGGAGGGCTCGTACCGCACTCGGGCGTCGAGCCTGGATACCAAGAACGGTCTCGTGCTGGCTGCTGCGGGAGTCCTCGTCGCTCTCGTCGGCGCCCGGCCGGAGATCGCCGGCTTGATCGGTCAGGTCATTGCCGTCGCTGCCGGTGCCGCAGCGGTGCGGTCACTGGGCCTGCGGGTCGACAAGGCGATCGACGTCGGGTTGTTGCGTGACCGATACCTTGGCGTCGATCCGACGACCGCGCGTCTGGTCTTGCTTAATACCCGGATCGACCTCCAGGCCCGGGACGAGCAGCAGTTGTTGGTCAAACTCCGCTTTCTCCGCCTGGCCGCGGCGCTGCGCCTCGGCGCCAGCGTGGCCATTCTGGTCGGCGCTATCGTGAACCTGATCTGAGGAGGGAGGTTGCCATGTCACAGACCACGCCGAGATCCGCAGCGGACGATCACGCCCCTGTCCCGGACTGGGAGAATCTCTTCCCCGCCGACCCGGATTTGATGGCTAGTCCAGAGGGTGACACGAAGGGTCTGGCTGAGCTCAAGCGGAAAGCACGCGAGCGCATCGCGCGCCGGGCATCCCGGTAGGCAGAGCCGAGCCGCGGACGTCCTGCCGTCAGCGCGGACTCGCGGCGTCAGCCGACGCCGAGATCCCGGGCGATGAGCATCCGCTGCACCTCGCTGGTGCCCTCGCCGATCTCGAGGATCTTCGCGTCCCGGTAGAACCGGCCCACCGGGAACTCGTTCATGAACCCGTAGCCGCCGTGCACCTGGGTGGCGTAGCGGGCGTTGTCCATGGCGATCTCGGAGCTGTACAGCTTGGCGATCGAGGCCTCGCGCTTGAACGGCTCACCACGCAGCATCTTCTCCGCGGCGCGGTAGTAGGCCAGCCGCGCGGTCGAGGCCCGGACCTCCATGTCGGCGATCATGAACTGGACCGCCTGATTCTTCCCGATCGGCTGGCCGAACGCCTCCCGCTCCCCGGCGTACTTCACCGACTCGTCCACGCACCCCTGGGCCAGCCCGACCGAGAGCGCCGAGATGGCGATCCGGCCCTCGTCGAGGATCGACAGGAACTGCGCGTAGCCGCGGCCCCGCTCCCCCACCAGGTTCTCCTCGGGCACGCTGACGTCGTCGAAGGACAGCTCCCGGGTGTCGGAGGCGTTCCAGCCGACCTTCGAGTACCGCTGGCCCACGGTGAAACCCGTCGTGCCCGATGGGACGATGATCGCCGAGATCTCCTTGCCGCCGTCCGGCCGCGTCCCGGTGACGGCGGTGACCGTGACGAGCTGGGTCAGGTCGGTGCCCGAGTTGGTGATGAACGCCTTCGAGCCGTTGATCACCCACTGCCCGTCCTCCAGGCGCGCGGTGGTCCGGGTCGCCCCGGCGTCCGACCCCCCGCCCGGCTCGGTCAGCCCGAAGGCACCCAGCGCCTCGCCCGAGCAGAGCCGCGGCAGCCATTCCTGCTTCTGCTCCGGCGTGCCGAACCGGTAGATCGGCATGGCGCCGAGGGAGACGCCGGCCTCGACGGTGATCGCCATCGAGCTGTCCACGCGGGCCAGCTCCTCCAGCGCCACGCAGAGGTCGAAGTACGTGCCGCCCGCCCCGCCGTACTCTTCGGGGAACGGCAGACCGAACAGCCCGAGCTCGCCCATCTGCCGCACGATCTCGGTGGGGAACTCGTCGCGCTCGTAAAACTCGCCGATCTGCGGGGCGATCACCTCGCGGGCGAACTCCTGCACGGTCTTCCGCAGCGCCTCGGTCTCGTCGCTGAGCCGGTAGTCCAACATCTGGGTCAGAGCTCCTGTTGATCGGGCGCCTTGGGCATCACCAGCGCCAGCCGCTCGTCCAGCGCGACCGTCTGGCCCGCCGTCACACCGAGCTCGGCCACCGTCCCCGCGACCGGGGCGGTGAGCACGTGCTCCATCTTCATCGCCTCGACGACGAGCAGCGGGGTGCCCGCCTCCACCTCGTCCCCGACCGAGGCCTGCACCACCGTCACGGTGCCCGGCATGGGCGAGGTGACGACGCCGTCACCCGCCGCCGCGCCCGCCGCGGACGACGCCAGCCGCTCCTGCTCGCGCAGCTCGGTGACCCGCCCGTCGGCCGCCAGCCACACCGAACCGCCCACGTGCACGACCGCGTAGCGGGCCGTCCAGTCGCCGACGGTCACCACCAGGTCGTCCCCGTACCGAGCCGCCCGGGCGGGCACCGGGGCGCCGTCCCCGATGCACAGCTCGGCATCGGCAGCCCGGCCGCGCAGGCGGATCACGACCGGTTCGCCACCGGGCGCCTGCAGGCGCCGCACGGTCCACGCCGGCTCACCCAGCCGCCAGCCGTCGGGCACGTCGAACCGGTCGACGACCGGACCGGTGGGCTCGGCCTCGAGCTGCAGCGCCAGGGCGGCGGACGCGTACACCGACTCCGGCACCGGGTCCGCCGCCGTGAGGTCGTTCCCGCGACGCTCGATCAGCCCGGTGTCGAGCCGGCCGGCGACGACGTCCTCGTCGGTGAGCAGTGCGCGCAGGAACGCGGCGTTGGTGCTCACGCCGAGGACGGCGGTGCGCCCGAGCGCGCCGACGAGGCGGGCCCGCGCGGTCTCCCGGTCGGGACCCCAGGCGATGACCTTGGCGAGCATCGGGTCGTAGTCGGTGCCGACCACGGATCCCACGGCCAGCGAGCTGTCGACCCGGATACCGGGGCCCGCCGGCTCGATCAGGGCGAGCACGGTGCCGGCCTGCGGCAGGAAACCGCGGGCCGGGTCCTCGGCGTAGAGCCGCGCCTCGATGGCGTGCCCGTCGAGCGAGACGTCGCTCTGGTCGATGGGCAGCCGCTCGCCGGCCGCCACCCGGATCTGCTGCTCCACCAGGTCCAGCCCGGTGATGGCCTCGGTGACCGGGTGCTCGACCTGGAGCCGGGTGTTCATCTCCAGGAAGAAGAAGTCCCGTGGCCGGTCGGCGTCGACGATGAACTCCACCGTGCCCGCGCCCGTGTAGCCGACCGCCTTCGCCGCCTCGACCGCCGCGCGGCCCATCGACGCCCGCATCGAGGTGTCCAGCAGCGGCGACGGCGCCTCCTCGATCACCTTCTGGTGCCGGCGCTGCAGGCTGCACTCGCGCTCACCGAGGTGGATCACCGTCCCGTGCGTGTCGCCGAGCACCTGCACCTCGATGTGCCGCGAGTTGCCGACGTAGCGCTCGACCAGCAGCGTGTCGTCGCCGAACGAGCTGCGCGCCTCGCGCCGCGCACCGGCGATCGCATCGGGCAGCTCGTCCTTCGACCGCACGACGCGCATGCCCTTGCCACCGCCACCCGCGCTCGGCTTGAGCAGGACCGGGAAACCGGCGGCGACGGCGGCCTCGGCCACCTCCTCGTCGCTCATCCCCGGCTCGCTCCGGCCCGGCACGACCGGGACGCCGGCGGCCATCACGGTCTGCTTGGCGCGGATCTTGTCGCCCATCGCCTCGATGGCCGCGACCGGCGGGCCGATGAAGACGATCCCCGCCGACTCGCACGCCCGGGCGAACTCGACGTTCTCCGACAGGAAGCCGTAGCCGGGGTGGACCGCCTGGGCGCCCGTCTCCGCCGCGGCGGCGAGCACCCGCTCGACCAACAGGTAGCTCTGCGCCGCAGGGGCGGGGCCGAGCCGGACGGCGACGTCGGCCAGCCGGGTGTGCAGCGCTCCGGCGTCGGCGTCGCTGTAGACGGCGACCGACCGGATGCCCATCTCGCGCAGCGTGCGGATCACCCGGACGGCGATCTCGCCGCGGTTGGCGACCAGGACGGTGTCGAACATCCCGCTCACCACTCCCCGTCCGATCCGTACGTATGGCCATGAGTGCGGTCGTCACATGCGGAAGACGCCATAACCGACCTCCTCCAGGGGGGCGTTGGCACACGCTGAGAGGGCGAGGCCGAGCACGGTGCGGGTGTGGGCGGGGTCGATGACGCCGTCGTCCCAGAGCCGTGCGGTGGCGTAGTACGGGTGCCCCTGCGACTCGTACTGGTCGCGGATCGGCGCCTTGAACGCCTCCTCGTCCTCGGCCGGCCACTCCTCGCCGCGGGCCTCGAGCCCGTCCCGGCGCACCTGGGCCAGCACCGAGGCCGCCTGCTCGCCGCCCATCACCGAGATGCGCGCGTTGGGCCAGGTGAAGAGGAACCGGGGCGAGTACGCCCGGCCGCACATCGAGTAGTTCCCGGCGCCGAACGACCCGCCGATGACCACGGTCAGCTTGGGCACCCGGGCACACGCGACGGCGGTGACCATCTTCGCGCCGTGCTTGGCGATGCCGCCGGCCTCGTAGTCGCGGCCGACCATGAACCCGGTGATGTTCTGCAGGAACAGCAGCGGGATCGCGCGCCGGTCGCACAGCTCGATGAAGTGTGCGCCCTTGAGCGCGGACTCGGCGAACAGCACGCCGTTGTTGGCGATGATGCCGACCGGGTGCCCGTGCAGCCGCGCGAAGCCGGTGACCAGCGTCTGCCCGTAGAGCGGCTTGAACTCGGCGAACCGGCTGCCGTCGACCAGCCGGGCGATGACCTCGCGGACGTCGTAGGGCGTGCGCGGGTCCGGCGGCACGACCTCGTACAGCGACTCCGGCAGGTACTGCGGCTCCTCCACCGGTGCCACGTCCCACGGCCGCTGCTCCCGCGGGCCCAGCGTGCCGACGATCTGGCGGACGATCTGGAGGGCGTGCGCGTCGTCGTCGGCCAGGTGGTCGGTGACCCCGCTGACCCGACTGTGCAGGTCTCCGCCACCGAGGTCCTCCGCCGTCACCACCTCGCCAGTCGCTGCCTTCACCAGCGGCGGCCCGCCGAGGAAGATCGTGCCCTGCTCGCGCACGATCACCGCCTCGTCGCTCATGGCCGGCACGTAGGCGCCCCCGGCGGTGCAGGAGCCCAGGACGGCCGCGATCTGGGCGATCCCCGCCTTGGAGAGATTCGCCTGGTTGAAGAAGATCCGGCCGAAGTGCTCGCGGTCGGGGAACACCTCGTCCTGCATCGGCAGGAAGGCCCCTCCCGAGTCGACCAGGTAGATGCAGGGCAGCCGGTTGTGCAGCGCCACCTCCTGCGCCCGCAGGTGCTTCTTCACCGTCATCGGGTAGTAGGTGCCGCCCTTGACCGTGGCGTCGTTGGCGACGACGACGCACTCTCGGCCGGCGACCCGGCCGATGCCGGTGATGATCCCGGCCGCGGGCGCATCACCGTCGTACAGACCGTGGGCGGCCAGCGGCGAGAGCTCGAGGAAGGGGCTGCCCGGGTCGAGCAGGGCGTCGACCCGCTCCCGCGGCAGCAGCTTGCCGCGCGCGGTGTGCCGCTCGCGGGCCCGCTCACCGCCGCCGAGCGCCACCCGCCGCAGCTGGTCGGCGAGATCGGCGACCAGCCCGGCGTGCGCGGCGGCGTTGCGTGCGGCCGCGGCCGGGTCGGCCGTCAGGGTCCGGGGCAGCACCGGTGCGTCCACGCCCAGCAGGTTAACCGTCGTTCACAGCCGCGGTCCACTCCGCACGTCGGGGGTGAACGACCGTTCACGTCGCGGCTAGCATTCGTGCCATGACCACGGCCCGGTCGCAGGCGGGACCCGCCCGGTCCGCGCGCGACACGGCGCTGATCGCCGACACCCGACGGCCCTCCCGGCGGGAGCAGATCCTGCAGGCCGCGGCGCAGCTGTTCGCCGAGCGCGGGGCCCGCGCGGTGGGGGTCGACGACGTGGGCGCCGCCGTGGGGGTCACCGGTCCGGCCATCTACCGGCACTTCGCGAGCAAGGACGCGATGCTCGCCGAGATGCTGGTCCGGATCAGTGAACGGCTGGCCGACGGCGCCCGGGAGCGGATCTCCGAGGCGGGGCCCGATCCGGCCGACGAGCTGCGTGCGCTGATCGACTTCCAGGTGGAGTTCGCGCTCGACAACCCGGCGCTGATCGTCGTCCACGACCGCGACCTCCCGTCGCTGGCCGACGCCGACGCCGCGCAGGTGCGCCGGCTGCAGCGGCGCTACGTCGAGGAGTGGGTGGCGGTGCTGGCGCGCCTGCACCCCGGCGCGGACGCCGCCGCCTGCCGGGTCCGTGCGCATGCCGTCTTCGGTCTGATCAACTCCACGCCGCACAGCGCCGGCCGGCTCGGGCGGCCGGCGACGGGCGACCTGCTCCGCCGGATGGCCTGGGCCGCCGCGACCGGCTGACGTCGGCCCCTCAGCCCCCGGGCGGGGGCGGTACCGGCAGCGCCAGGCCGTCGGAGGCCGCCTTGTCCAGCGCCGCGACGCTCCCCGTGGTGGCCGGATTCGCCCACGCGGTCTCGACGACGGTGACCGTGGGACCGGACACCGCACTGGCGTACTGGGCCGAGGAGAGCTTCGCCGGGCCGCCGGCGTAGGTGACGCCCTCGCGCAGCAGATCACTGACGTTGCCGCTGCCGTCGGTGTCGGTGAGCTCGCGCAGTTCCCGCGCGATCGCCGTATCGGCCATGGCCACCCGTGACACCGACACGACCACCGGTGCGCCCTCGACGCTCGCCGAGTACAGCGCCCGGGCCAGCCCCGTGCAGTCGGTGGCGGCGAGGAACTCCGCCACCTGCCCGTACGCGTGACCGGCGCAGGTGTCGTCCACCTGCACCGCCTGGAGGGTGTACGCGGTGCCGTCGACGGTCCGCACCTCGCCCGGCGCCGGGCCGGACGGCGCGCTCTCGGTGACCGGCGCCGTCGTCCCGGGAGTGGCGCCCTCGTCGCCGCCGCCCAACAGCACCCCGGCCGCGGTCGCGCCCAGCACCACCAGGGCGAGGACGACGGCGGCGATCACCCAGCGGGTCCGGGCAGCCCCGTCCGACGGGCCGCCCTCGGCGCGGTTGCCCGAGGCTGTCGCACCCCAGGCCGGGGACAGCGGCGGGCGCACCCGCGGTTCCTCGGCACCCGGCGTGGCCGGCAGCACGGCGGTGCGGGGCGACGGCGGCGGGACGGGACCGTCGGTCGCCCCCGCGCTCTCCCTCTCGCGGCCGAAGAGCCCGCCGATGCCGGCGTCACCGGCCGGTGGCGCGGGCTCCCCATCCACCTCCACGGTGTCCCGCTGCCCGGTGCGGCCGGGAGCCGGGGCGGCCGGCGCCGCGGCGGCCACCGCGGCGGCGTGCGCCGAGGCGACCGAGGCCGCGACGGCACGAGCCACCCCCGTGGCGCTCAGCGGGTCACCGGGATTCGGAGCGGGGGTCGGCGACGGCTCCGCGGCCTGGGGTGCGGGCGGGGTCGCCTTCGGCGCGGCGTTCATCGCGGCCGGCGTCAGCAGCTGGGGGCGGCGCAGCACGTACGGCGAGTACGGGAACGCCTCCCCGTTCAGCTCCTCCACCGACGGCCCCCGCCCGGGGTAC